>CAVZXU010000025.1:0-72972 GCA_963779255.1 Terriglobia bacterium
ACCGTCAGCTTGGGCGTGACCTTCCAATCATCGTTGAAGTAGCTGCCGTAGTAATTTTTCCCGTTGTCAGTTAAAGAGATGTTGGAGACGTACAGGCTGTTGTTGCCCGCGCCGGTAGAGGCGCCTCCCACGTTATCAATTCCACCCGCCACCCTGGTTGCAGTGGGAGAAAGCAGGAACTGCGCACGTCCGGTATTGCCGTTGCGCACGTTGGGAACGTCCGTGTAAACGCTGCCGTAGTCGAACTCGCCGCGGGACCACGGTGGCTGGAGGGTCGAGAACTTCACATGTTGCCACTCAAAACCCATTTTAAAGGTGTGTTTGCCGTAAATTTTGGTGAAGTCGTCTGTCACCTGGAAAGTGGAAGTGACTTCATCGGAGGGCAGGAACGCATTGCTGCCCAGAGTTGACAGTCCATTGATACCGAAGGCGGGCAAGCCGCCATTCTCGTGCTCCTGCGGAATACCCTGGATGCCGAACTGGCGGGGATGTCGCTAAGATCATTGGCGGAGGGCGAAACGCGCGTAGTGTGCAAATAGTTGAGACCGGCGCGGGCCACGTTCACCATGGTCGGGGAAAATACGTGGGTCCAAGCCAATGCGCTCTGTTGAGCAAGCGCGGTCTGGTTGCCCTGCTGGAAACCCCCGCCGTCAGCCACGCCACCGAAAATTCCGGGGATGAACTGGGGATCGTCCACGTAGCTGAAGCGGTAGAACAACTGGTTCTTTTCGCTGAAGTTGAGGTCAACCGGGTATCAAACGAGTTGCGGTGCTCATCCAGCTAGGGAGAGTTCCCGTAATTCGAAAAGAGAGTGCCGTTGTTCGTTGGCAGGGGATAGAGATTAAACAACTTAATGGCGTTCGGATCCAGCCGGTTGAGCGGTAGCTGATTCAGGGTGCAGTTGCGCGAGACTGTATGCCGCGGTGCTGGGGCGCAGTTGGTGTTAATGGGGTCTCGGACAAAGCCTGTGCTGGTCGCGACCCGGCCTGAGAGCGGATCGACCACGCCGAGCGTGACTGGCCGGGTGGTTGCAGGATCAAGAATGGTTCCTAGCGGGACTGGTCCGGCCTAATGCGTCAGTTTCGAGCTACCGTTTTGACCGGTGATCAAGTCGGAGAAATCTGCAAGCGTTGGGTCAGCGCCGAGGCCATTAATACCGTTTCGCTCCAGGACGGTGGGGACAGACCCGCTCAGAATGGTGCCTTGAAGCCGGCGCAGTCCTTCGTAGTCGCCGAAGAAAAGACTTTATTCTTGATAATCGGCCCGCCGAGGGAAACGCCGAACTGGTTCTGGCGAAGTTCGCCCTTGGGCACGTTGTGGAAATTTTCAAACCAGTCTGCAGCATCGAGCTTGTCGTTGCGGAGATACTCCCAGGCCGCGCCGTGGAAGCTCGTTGGTGCCCGACTTGATAGTGGCGTTGAGCACGGCGGCGCCAGAGCGGCCGAACTCGGCGCTGAAGCCGGAAGTCTGCACCTTGAACTCCTGGATCGCTTCCAGCGGGGGAAGCACCACATAGTTGGTTCCGTTCAGGAAGTCCACAGTGTCGGAATTGTTGTCAATGCCATCCAGCATGTAGTTGTTCTGTGCGGGCCGGTTGCCGTTGGCCGCGAAAGCGCCGGTGGCCGCGTTACCGCGGGTGTCCGCCTGCGGAGAGTTCACGCCGGCGGCGAGCTGGGCCAGGAAGGTGAAATTCCGGCCGTTCAGGGCCATGTTGTTGATGGTGTGGCTGTCCACAACCTGCCCGACCGAAGCGTCCTCGGTCTGCATCAACGGGACCGTGGCGCTCACTTCAACCGTCTCACTGGTGGAACCTGGCTTCAGTTGCAGGTTCACCAACAGGCGCTGCTGCACGCTGACTTTCAGATCCTTCTGAGAAGTCGTGGAGAAGCCTGGGGCGGTGGCGGAAATACTGTAGTTTCCGATCCTGACCGGCGAGAAAGTAAATTCCCCGCTGCTGCTGGTGGCGGTTTGCAGCACCAGGCCGTTGTCTAAATTGGTCAGAGTGACCTGCGCGTTGCCCACGACCGCGCCGCTAGAATCCGTTACCAGACCGGTGACCGCCCCCTGGTCCACCTGGGCCAATCCGGGTTGCGTGGCAGTCAGCAGGAAACACACACAGGCAAGCGCGATGCAGCAAAGCGAACTGAACCAGCGCAGCAGAGGATATTGATTGGCTCTCATGGTCGAGGTTCTCCTCTTAAACTCTTTGTTTGGTGACCTTCCAGGGCCGGATGCAAACGAACTGTGTCTTGTGCGTCCTAACATGTAAACGTGTACATTAGCGAAACGGGACAACCTTAGAACAGGTTTGGAGAACTTGTCAAGAATAAACTAGTACCTTTGTACTATCCTCCGCGTCTTGCCCAATTCGGGGTTTCCCGGGTTGCGCGAGACCCCAAAATCTTGCTATAGCTGCCGACCCGCGAAGCTCGAATCGGTCTCTCCGTAGGGCCTCAATTCAGGGTTTCTTCGCGAACTTTGCGCGCCCTTTGCGCCTTTGCGGTAGTGATCTTTGATCTTGCCAGAAATAAAAAGCCTTAAACCGCAAAGAAGGCAAAGGGGACATTTTCCGGCGCCCCCCTAGTTTGGATTAACTTCGCCGCGGATGCTAACATGCGCTTCGGTGGGCCATCATGGCGGGGACACTTGAGGATGGCGCGTCACAAAGACGAAGACCACATTGTTTTCACGTCGAACCTTCTTAAGAGGAATACGGTGGGCGCCTGTACTCTTTCTTCCGGCGCCCTTTCAGACAGCGCCTCTCCGGCTGCCGCTCTCCGAAACGTCCAGGGCCCGCTCCTCTTCATTCCCCTTCTCTGATTTCCGTCTGACTCCTCGCTATCCCGCGAAGTCCGCGCTCGATGATGTTCTGCTGCAAGTTGTTCCGGGCGCGGACGAGTACCTCACCGAGAAGTACGCGTCTGAAATCATGCCACTGCTCAAGCAATGGAGCACAGAGCTCAGGACGGCGCCACCCGCGCTCGCCGTCCTGACGAAATTCCTCGATGCCTCTATCGAGGCCGCTGCTCTCCTTCCGACTCGAGAAGTCGTGCAGCGTTCAGGCAACGGCATCGAGGTCTTCCGCAGACGTTTCGCGAGGGATGTCATCTCCGGCCGCGAGCGATTTCTGCGCGAGATGGAAAACTATCTGGCCCCGATGTGGCGAGTGGAGACGGCGGAATTCGAAATCGTTGGGATCAGGGAAATCGCGGGCTCCTCGTCGATGTTCGATATCGACATTCGTTATGACCTGGTCGGCACTCGCAAGGACGCCGCGCGCGAGCAACGCGTGGGACAATGGCTGACTCGCTGGTCGCGCGATGAAGCTCAGGGCTGGCGCGTGTTGCGCTGGCAGGCGACCGAAGAGACCCTGGCTCGCGCCCGCGAACCGATTTTCATTGACGTCACGGCCCAGGCCCTCGGCCAGACTGCTTCATACAGAGATCAGATGCTTCGCGGTGTTGATCACTGGCGCACCGTGCTCGACGGGGCGTCCGGGATCGACGTTTACGGCAACAATGGCCTGGCCATGGGAGATTTCGACAACGATGGATTTGACGACCTCTACGTGTGCCAGCCCGCGGGACTTCCCAACCGCCTCTATCGCAATCGCGGGGATGGCAGCTTCGAGGATGTGACTGAAGCATCGGGAGTCGGCGTGCTCGATGACACGGCCTGCGCTTTGTTCGCCGATTTCCGAAACAAGGGAGTTCAGGACCTTCTGGTAGTTTGCGGCGGCGGCCCGTTGCTGTTCCTGAACCAGGGGAACGGGAAATTCTCGCTTAAGCCCGACGCCTTCAAGTTTGCCCAGCCTCCGCAGGGAACGTTCACCCATGCCGCCGTCGCGGACTACGATCGCGACGGTCTTCTCGACATCTACTTCTGTCTGTACAGCTATTACGCGGGGCTGGACCAGTATCACTATCCCGTCCCTTACTTCGACGCGCGCAATGGACCGCCAAACTTTCTGCTGCACAACGAAGGTAACGCAACCTTCAGCGATCGGACTCAGGCTGCGGAACTGAACGTGGATAACGACCGCTACAGTTTCGCCTGCGCCTGGGGCGATCTCAATTCTGACGGGACACCCGACCTCTATGTGGCCAATGACTTCGGGCGCAGCAATCTCTACCGCAACAACGGAAATGGGACCTTCGCTACCATCTCGTCTGAGGCAGGCGTTGACGACGTGGGCGCCGGCATGAGCGCGTGCTGGTGCGATTTCGACAACGACGGGAACCAGGACATCTACGTGGCCAACATGTGGTCCGCTGCCGGCCACCGGGTTTCAGAACAAGAGATCTTCCATGAGAAAGATCCCGAGAACATCCGCGCCCTTTACCGCAGACACGCCCGCGGCAATTCCCTCTATCGCAATCAGGGCAACGGAAAATTTCAAAACATAAGCGAACAGGTGGGAGCCGAGATGGGCCGCTGGGCCTGGTCCTCCGACGCCTGGGATTTCGACCACGATGGCTACCCCGACCTGTACATCGCCAACGGCTATATTTCCGGGCCCGACCCTCGCGATCTCTCCAGCTTCTTCTGGCGGCAGGTGGTGGGAAATTCGCCGCAGAATTCGAACCCGTCGTCCAGTTACGAGCAGGGATGGAACGCGATCAACGAAATGATCCGCTCGGATTCTTCCTGGGCCGGCCCCGAGAGAAATGTTTTTTACGCCAACAACCGTGACGGCACGTTTTCTGACGTCTCCGGCGCAGTTGGTATGGACTTTCCCGACGACAGCCGCTCCTTTGTCCTTGCCGACCTCGACCACGACGGACGATTGGAAGTCATCCTCAAGAATCGGACCGCGCCGCAACTGCGGGTGCTGCGCAACGCCATGAAAGATATTGGCCACTCCATCGCATTCCGCTTGCGCGGACAAAAAAGCAATCGCGATGCGATCGGCAGTGCGGTCACGGTCGAAGCCGGAGCACTCCGCCAGACAAGATACCTCCAGGCAGGCTCCGGATTTTTGTCCCAGTACACCAAGGAGATCTTCTTTGGATTGGGGGAAGTCGAGGGCCCTGTCCGCGCCACGGTTCGCTGGCCCAGCGGTCTCACGCAGACCTTTGCGAGCTTGCCGGTAAACCGCCGCATCGAAATTGAGGAAGGCTCGAATGACCTTGTGGCGAAGCCCTTTGCGGTATCGCCTCCTTCCTATGCGCATGCTGGCGAACTCCAGAAGTTGCAACCTCTGCCATCGTCGGTTGAGACCTGGCTGATCGAGCCCTTGAGCGCACCGGACTTTTCGTTGCCTGACCTGGAGGGTAAGACGTGGGACCTGCTGTCGTTCCGCGGCAACTTCCTCCTGCTTAGTTTTTGCTCCACCGCCTCCCGGCCATGCAGAGAACAGATGCGCCTTTTCCGCCAGGGTAGATCATCCCTTGCTTCTGGCGGCCCTCGCATCGTTGGCATCAACGTGGACGATCCCCGCGATGTGCGGACCGTGCAAACATTCGTGGCCCAGGAAGGCTTCTCCTTCCCCACACTGCTCGCCACGCAGGACATAGCAGGCGTCTATAACATTGTTTATCGCTACCTGTTCGACCGCCGCCGCGACCTCGGCCTGCCCACATCGTTTCTCCTTAATAAGGAAGGCATGATCGTCAAGGTGTACCAGGGGCCGGTGACTGCGGAGCGGCTGCTGGCTGATGTGAAATCGGTCCCGAGCAACTCAGCCGATGGGGTGCGAAGGGCCCTGCCGTTCGCCGGGACGCTTTTCCTGAGCGCGTTCCAGCGCAACGACTTTACTTACGGCGTTTCCTTTTTTCAGCACGGATATCTCAAGCAGGCGGAAGCGTCCTTCAAGCAGGTCATCGCCGCCAAGCCCGACCGTCCCGAAGCCTTTTACAACCTGGGGACGCTGTATCTCAGGAGAAACGCCTTTCCCGACGCGCGCAAATATCTGGAACAGGCGGTAAAGCTGCGTCCGGAGTATCCCGAGGCCTGGAACAATCTCGGAATGATTGCCGCGAATGAAAATCAGGTGGACGAGGCGGTTCGCAACTTCCAGCAGTCGTTAGAACAGCGGCCAACCTACGCTATCGCGTTGCTGAACCTTGGCAACCTGTACCGGCGTCAGGGCAACCTGGCGGAAGCGGAGAAGTTTCTGAACCGCGCTCACGAAATTGAACCCGACGACCCCGAGGTCAACTACAACCTGGGAATGCTCTACGCCCGCCAAGACCAGACCCAGAGTGCCCAGCAGTATCTCGAACGGGCCGTGAGCGTGCGCCCGGACTATCCCGACGCGCTCAACAACCTGGGCGTGCTCTTTGTTCGTGAACAGCGTTATCCGGAAGCGGAGCAAAGATTCAAGACGTGCATTCAGGCGGCCCCCAATTTCGACCAGGCCTACATGAATCTGGCCCGCCTTTACGTCATTTTGAATGACAAGGAAAAGGCCAGAGAAGTATTGCTCGCCCTGCTGCGCCAACAGCCGCAGCACAAGATGGCCCAGCAGGCGCTGGAAATGCTACATTGAGCTTTTGGCACCTGTCTCAAAGTGCCCGCGGAGAAACACCGGGAGATGGTCATCGGCGCCTCATTTCAGCATTCACGCAGCAACGCGCGCCGCAGGCCTGGACTGGGCCTCATCTTCGCGCTCGCGATCGTTTCCTTTTTTGGTGCAGGGTCGGCGGCGCAGCAATCCCCTCCCGTCCGGAGCGCCGCCCGGCCAGTTTCGAAAGCCCCATCGCCTTTCCTTGAGGCTGAGACCCTGCTGCGCCAGGGATCTGTCGCCGAAGCAAAAGTGAAAATTGAGGAGCAACTCAAGCTCAATCCCTCCAGCGTGGAAGGTTACAACTTGCTGGGAATCGCATACGGCAGCGAGAAAGACTATGACAACGCTCTGGAAGCGTTTCAGCATGCGCTGAAGCTCGATCCCGATTCCGCTCGGACTCATAACAACCTAGGGAACGTTTACGTCGCTCAGGAGAAATTTGACCTGGCGGAAAAAGAGTTTGGCCAGGTCTTGCGGGTTGATCCCGGCAACCGCGAGGCCAACTACAATCTCGGCCTGGTCCTGATGGCCCGCCGTTTGCCGGCCGAGGCCATTCCTCACTTCCAACGGGTGCGCCCGGCAGACGTGGCGACTCGTTTCAACCTTGTCCGCGCCTACTTTCAAGCCGGACATACGGCCGAAGGTCTGAGGCTGGCGCGGGAACTTTCCGCCACGAAGAGAGATGACGTTCAACTGCACTTCACTCTGGGTGTGTTGCTGGCGGGAGCAAAGCAGTACCCGGCGGCTCAACTGGAACTGGAGAAGGCCAACGCCCTGCAGCCGGAAACTTTTGAGATTCTCTATAACCTCGGGCAGGTCTATCTGCAGAGCGCCGAGTACACGAAAGCGGAACTGGTTTTGAGCCGGGCACTGAAACTGAAGCCCGATTCACCTGAAACTCTTTACCTGATGGCGCAGGTCTATTCCGAACAGACCAAAGTCAGTGGATGCCCTGGATTTCCTGGTGCGCGCCCACAAGCTGGCGCCGGAAAATACTGATGTCATCTTTCTGCTGGCCCGGGTCAGCATGACGCAGAATTATTTTGAGGATGCGATTCCGCTCCTCGAATCCGGCGTGAAAATCGCCCCGAAGCGGGCCGATCTGCACGCCGCTCTGGGCGAGAGCTATTTCATGTCCGGGAAAGACCGAAAAGGCCATCGACGAGTTCAAGTAGCTGATTGAACTGGACCCGTCAGCGCGCTCCTACGTCTTTATGGGACTCTCCTACCGGCATCTGGGACGCTTCGATGAAGCCAAGAAATATTTCGAGCAGGGGCTCAAACTGGATCCGCACAACCCTTCCTGCCTCTTCAACATGGGATACATCGAGGGACGGCAGGGAAACCAGGCCGCCGCGGAACGACTCTTCCAGGCTGCGCTCCGCTCGAATCCAGACTTCTCCGACGCGCTGCTGGAGTTGGCGAACCTGCGAATCGCCGATAAGAAATTTGAGGAGGCGGCGACGCTGCTGCGAAGATATGTGAAGGTCAGCCGCGATCCTGCGGCCGGATATTACAAGCTCGCCATGGTCGAGCGAAGCCTCCATCAGACGGAGGCGGCGCAGCGGGACTTGAATGTATTTCAGACCCTTTCCAAAGACGCGTCAGCGGGTCCGTATCCTTATCAGCATCTTTTCGATTATCTGGATAACCGCTCCAACCTTGCGCCTCAGGAGCGCACGCAACTGGATCTGACCGAACTGACGGCTCAGATCCAGAAGCATCCGGACCGCCCGCAAGACCTTTACCTGCTGGCGGAAGCGTATCTGAAACTGGGAAAGGTCGAGGAAGCCCGCACTACGATCGCGCAACTTGACCAGTTGAGCTCGGGCGACTATCGCACGCAGACCGGAGTAGGCGTGCTGCTCGCCCGCTTCCACTTGTACGACGACGCCATCCAGCACTTCCAGACGGCGTTGCGCGCCAATCCCGACTCCGACGACATAAAATTCGACCTGGCCGATGCTTACTTCCGAAAGGGCGCTTACGCCAGGCACTCGAAGCTGCCCAGCAAGTTTCGGCCACAGGTCAGCAGGACGACGGCCTTCCTGGCCCTACTCGGAGACATTCACGCTCATCTGGGAGAGACTGCTCGGGCCGCCGAAATCTTCCGCGATGCGATTGCGCAGAAATCCCGACAACGATCAGAATTATCTCTCGCTCACTCTGGTCGAGCTACGTGAAAACGATGTCGGCGGCGCCAAAGCAGACGCTACAAAAAGGCATGACCCGAATTCCAGGCTCCGGCAAAATCCTCTGGGGCTTGGGAATTGTCTCGGTGCTCGAAGGCAACACTGTACAAGCCGCCGAACACTGGAACGCGCCGTTGATCTGCTGCCGGAGTGGCCGGGAAGCTACTCCACGCTCGGCGTTTTTTACTACCAGACTGGACAAATCGACAAGGCCCGCGAAGTGCTGAACCGTTTCAAGGGCAGCAGCGCCGGCGGCCTGGATGTGAATCGGATTGAAGAAGTGCTGTCCGGGCCCCGGCCAAGTCTTCTTCCGCGCAGGAACCCATGTCGATGGCTGCCCGGCAGCAATTACTTCAGCTGGCGCTGTCTGCTGGCTGACCGGACCCTCTAAGAGCCCAGGCGGAAACCAGACGCAGACTGCGGGAGAAATCGAAAACGAGCAAGGAATCTGGTTCGGAGCTGGTGGCCGCGTAATCCTGGCGCTGATCGCGATATCGGAACGGTCTTCGCCACGATGGCCTTCGCAGGCCAAGCCTCCGAAAACAGCAAGCACGACCGCGTGACCGTCCGTTACACCGACGTTCGACAAGCCGCCGGAATCACTTTCCTTCAGGATGGCACGGCACACCGACGAGAAGTATTACCTGGAAACCATGGGCACCGGCGTGGCTGGCTCGACTACGATCAGGACGGGCTGATGGATCTGTATTTCGTGCAATCGGCGGCTACCGATATCTACAAGCCACCGCAGCCGCTGCGCTCCGCGCTTTATCACAACAACGGCGACGGAACTTTTACTGACGTCACGGAAAAGGCCGGCGTGGCAGGTGAGGGACACTACGGGCAAGGGGTTGCCGTCGGCAGATTTCGACAACGACGGCTATCCCGACCTCTACGTGACCGGCTACGGCAGCGCCATCCTTTATCACAACAACGGCAACGGAACTTTTACCGACGTCACCGCCAAGGCCGGAGTCGGCAGATAAAGGTGGATGGTCCGACCAGCGCGGGATGGTTTGACTACGACAAAGATGGATGGCTCGACCTGGTGGTCACCAACTACATCGAATGGTCGCCGAAGAACAATCTGTGGTGCGGCGAGCGCCGGCCCGGCTACCGTTCCTACTGCCATCCCGGAAACTACAAAGGACAGAGGACCAAGCTCTACCACAACAATCATGACGGCACTTTCACCGACGTGAGCGACGCGTCCGGCGTGGGCAAGCCCGAATCCAAGGGAATGGGCGTGGTTCTGGCCGACTTCAACAACGACGGCTGGACCGACATCGCCATCGCCAACGATACCTGGCCAAATTTTCTGTTTATCAACAAGCACAACGGAACTTTCGAGGACGTGTCGCTGATCTCCGGCATGGCAGCGAGCGAGGACGGGCGTTACGAGGCCGGAATGGGCATTGACGCCGCTGACGTTGACGGCGACGGCTGGCAGGACGTCTACGTCACCCACCTCGATTTCGAATTGAATCGCCTCTACCACAATAACCACGACGGGACTTTCACTGACGAGACCTTCCGCTCCGGCATTGGAAACAAGGCCGTCCTGCTGAGCGGCGTGGCCGTGAAGTTTCTGGACTACGACAACGATGGTTGGCCCGACATTCTGCAATTGAACGGCGCCATGCTGGACAACATCCAGCTCTACCACGGCGAAGTCTCCTACAAAGAGCCGCTGCTGATGTTCCGGAACCTGGGCAAAGGTAAGTTGGAAAAGGCGTCGGAGTCTTTGGGCCCCGACTTCATACGGCCCATCGCCGGACGCGGCCTGGCAACCGCCGACTTCGACAATGACGGCGACATCGACATCGCCACCAACAACCGCGGCGATTATCCCTCGCTCCTGCGCAACGATGGCGGGAATGCCAACCACTGGCTGGAAGTACTGTTGATCGGGACGAAGTTCCAACCGCGACGGCGTCGGCGCTTCTCTGAAGCTGACCGTCCGAAGGCTTTATTCACGTGGAACAGGCCAAGGGTGGCATGAGTTACATGTCGGCCAGCGACCCGCGAATCCAGTTCGGACTGGGCAAACGCACAAAGATCGATTCGCTGGAAATTACGTGGCCGAGCGGACAGGTCGATCGGCTGACGAATGTTCCAATCGATCAGATCATCGCCGTCAAAGAAGGCACAGGAATCGTGCCGCGCAAATTCCCGAAGGTGCCGAGCAAATGATGAAGTCTTCAGTCGGCGGTCGTCAGTCGTCATTGAGGCCGCTTTTCTGAAGACTGAAGACTGACGACTGACGATGCCTTTATGAATCTGCCGCGACGCCAATTCCTGGGTTCCTCCGCTCATCGTCCTCGGCAGCACGCTGCTGGACGCGCTGACTACGCCACTCTGGAAGTGGAGGAATTCCGCCTCCAGGCGAACCGCCGCCGACTCCGCCGGCTTCCCCAGTCACTTTCGTTGACGTGGCTCGCGAAGCCGGTTTGAACGCTCCCAACGTCTGGGGCGCAGTCGATCACAAACGCTACATCATCGAAGCCAAAGGCAGCGGCCTGGCCTTCTTCGATTACGACAACGACGGCTGGCTGGACATTTATCTCACCAACGGCACGCGCCTCGACGCCAACTGGCCGCCGGGCAAGGCGCCAACTTCGCATCTCTACAAAAACAATCGCGACGGCACCTTCACCGACGTCACGGAAAAATCTGGCCTGGGGCGCACCGGCTGGCAGACCGGCATCTGCGTCGGCGACTATAACAACGACGGCTGGGACGATCTGTTCTGCTGCTTCTGGGGACACAACATCCTGTTCCACAACAACGGCGATGGGACTTTTACCGACGTCACGCGCAAGGCGGGGGTTTACGACGAGCAATACCGCTGGGGGGCCGGCTGCACCTGGCTCGATTACGACCGCGACGGGCGCCTCGACCTCTTCGTCTGCAACTACATCAGACTCGATCCGGCGAAAGCCCCTTCCGCCAACGATCCCCTGTGCCAGTGGAAGGGCATCCCCGTGATGTGCGGCCCCCGCGGCCTGCCCGGCGACACTAACGTGCTGTATCACAACAATGGTGACGGAACTTTCACCGACGTCTAGCGAGAAATCGGGCATTCTGAAGCCCGGCCCGCGCTATTCCATCACCGCCGTCTCTTATGATTTTGATAACGACGGCTGGCCGGACATTTACGTGGCGGTGGACTCGCAACCCAGCATGCTGTTCCGCAACAACCACGACGGCACTTTCACCGATATCGCCGTCCTCGCGGGATGCGCTTACAGCGACAATGGCCACGAGCAGGCCGGCATGGGGGTGGCAGTCGGCGACTATGACTGCGACGGCTGGTTCGACATTTTCAAAACCAACTTCGCCGACGACACTTGCAACCTTTATCACAACAACGGCGACGGGACCTTCACCGACGTAACATTTTCATCCGGTATTGGAATCAACAACCGCTACGTCGCCTGGGGCTGCGGCTTCCTCGACTACGACAACGATGGCTGGCCCGACCTCATGCAGATCAATGGACACGTCTACCCGGAGATTGAAGGCCACGATATCGGGCAGACGTTCAAGAACCCGCGCCTGCTGTACAAGAATCTGGGCAATGGGCGATTCAAAGACGTCTCATCTGAATCCGGCCCGGGCATCACCGAGCTCTTCTCCAGCCGTGGCGCCGCTTTCGGCGACTACGATAACGATGGCGACATCGACGCAGTCATTTTGAACATGAATGACTTACCGTCGCTGCTGCGCAACGACGGTGGCAACCTGCAGAATTGGATCAAGATCAAGCTGATCGGCACCAAATGCAATCGCACCGCCATCGGCGCCCGGGTGCGCGTGGTGACCGGCAACCATACCCAGATGGATGAAGTCCACAGCGGCTCCAGCGTGATGTCGCAGTGCGATCTGCGCCTTCACTTCGGCCTGGGCAAGGCCCAAACCGTGGATGTCATCGAAGTGAGGTGGCCGACGACACAGAAGATCGAACGCTTCACTCAAGTGAAGGCCAACCAGATACTCACGATTCGTGAAGGCAGCGGCATCGTCGAGACGGTCAAACCCAAAGCCAAATAGCTCCGTTTACCTGGATATCGCGCCCGACTATTAGGCATGCTCCCACGGTGTACAATTTCGACCGCGGATTACACACGACCATCTGCACTAAATCACTTTCTAATGAGGTCGGAATGAAATCTCTGCGGAGCACCCGTTCTCCTCTCTTCCTTCTGTTTGTGTGCGCTCTCACGGTGGCCCAGTCCTCAGGCCCGGATACGAGGACAATCACCGACGCCAAAACAATCGTCTCGGCCTCCAATCCAAATGCCCGTCCCATTCCGATTGACGACCTCTATTTCACGCGTTCTGTCTCCAGCGCATCCTGGTCGCCCGACGGCAATGAGATCGTCTTCACCACCGACATATCCGGGCGATCAAATTTGTGGAAGGTGAAGGCTAACGGCGGATGGCCGATTCAGTTGGCGCAGTCGGACGACCGGCAATACAGCGAAACCTGGTCTCCTGACGGCAAGTGGATCCTCTTTCAGCAGGACACAGCCGGCAACGAACTCTGGGACATCTTCGCGGTTCCGAGCGAGGGCGGCGAAGTAACCAACCTTACCAACACTCCCGAGATTCGCGAAGAGAACCCGCGCTGGTCGCCCGACGGCAAAACCGTCGCCCTGAACCACAAGCCCAAGGAAGCCACGGTTTACAACATTGCCTTGATGGATTGGGCCACGCGCAAGGTGACGCTGCTTACTCACGAAAGTACGCCGAACCACCTGTGGCAATCGGTGGCCTGGAGCCCTGACGGAAAGACGCTGTACGCCAACCGCTTGGAAGTCAGCTTCACCGATGCCGATATCTACGCCATCGATGTTGCGAGCGGAAACGTGACGAATTTGACCCCGCATCAGGGTAAGGCGCTCAACACGGCATCTTCCGTATCCAAGGATGGGCGGACGCTTTTGATCACATCCAACGCCAGGAGCGGCTACCAGAACGTCGCTCTCCTGGATATAGGAAGCAAGAAAATCACCTGGGTCACGGACACCAAATGGGAGGCCTCTGCGGGTGACTTCTCGCCCGACGGCAAGCGCTTTACCTACGCGATCAATGCCGACGGCCGCTCGGATGTATATCTCGGAGACACGGCCACGACAAAGTCTGAGAAAATTCCCATCGCGGGTGGCGTGAACGGCTTTGCCGCTTTCCCAACCTCGTTTTCGTCTTCCGGGGACCGCTTGCTGTTGTCGCACGAGAGTTCGGTCGAGCCGGCGGACTTCTGGGTTTACGACTTGGCCTCGCGGAAGCCCCGACAGCTCACCTATTCCGTCATTGCCAGCCTCAACTCCGCCCCGCGGCCGCCCTCGCAGATCGTCAGCTACAAATCGTTCGACGGAAAAACCATCAGCGCATTGCTGTGGGTCCCGTTTAACCTCAAGCGCGACAGCTCGAACCCCGCGCTGGTCCTGCCCCACGGTGGGCCGACTGGACAGTCTCAGGATTACTGGAGCCCGCGGATCGCAGCCTACGTTTCCCGGGGATACATCTGCATTGCTCCCAACGTGCGCGGCTCGACCGGCTACGGCATCGACTTTCAAAAAGCCAACTACCAGGACCTGGGCGGCGGCGATCTCCAGGATGAGGTTTATGCCGCCAAATTCCTCGAAGCCACCGGTTACGTCAATCCGAAAAAGATTGGAATCACCGGCGGCTCGTACGGAGGATTCATGACGCTGATGGCCATCGGCCGGTCTCCAGACGTCTGGGCTGCGAGCGTGGAGCTCTTCGGCATCATCAACTGGATGACCATGCTGCAGCATGAAGACGCGATGCTGCAGGAGTATGAGAAGAGCCTGCTGGGCGATCCCGTGAAAGATCGCGCCATCTACGATGCAGCTTCTCCCATCACTTACCTCCACCACGCGAAGGCGCCATTGCTGGTCCTGCAAGGGGAGAACGATCCCCGCGTTCCCAAGGAAGAGGCGGAACAGGTCGTCGAGCTGCTGAAGAAAGACGGCAAAACCGTGGAGGCGCACTACTACGCCAACGAAGGTCACGGCTTCGAAAAACGGGAGAATCAGATCGATTCGATCCGGCGCTCGGTCGAGTGGTTCGATAAATATCTGAAAGGGAGCAATTAACTGGGGGAGCCGCGTAGGGGCGGGTGCCCCCACCCGCCCGGACGGGCAAGTCCGGCTGGTTTTTCCTCGGCCGCGCAGAAGCCTGGGCGAGCCTTGGCTCGCCCAACCGGGTCCTGAGCGAAGTCGAAGGAGGGCGTCGGGCCTACGTGGTTTCGGGGCCCCGCGCTTCGGCGGTCACAGTGGAATGTAGTTCTTAAGCAGCGGACTTACCAGCCCGGCAAAGGAAAGCAGCCGTCGCTCGGCTTCCGCTGGCTTTTCCCCGGGCTGTAACTCGGTGTTCATTCGAATCAGCGCATTGTCGGTCCGATTCGAACGCAGCGAGTCGAGCGCCAGGTAAACATTCATCCAGTCTTCGCTGGCTACCCGGCGGCCGCGGGCCGAATACCAGAACAGAACGAGCTGGCGATCGTCGCCTTTGGCAATAAGGTAGCGATTGGCCGGGAAAGGGGCCTCGCCGGGAAACGCAAGCGTGGTTGTTCCTGACTCTACCGGCGACCAGCCGGAACCTTCCAGACAATCCTGCGGCAGGTGGTGGAACAGCGCGTGCTGATTCTGGAGATACGCCACGTACAGATCGACGTAACCTGTGGCGCCCGTCTCGTCCCGGTACGTTCGCTGCAGAAAATCTCCCGGGCGAAGAGTCTTCAGACTCTCGTCGTCAAGGAAAACGTCAGTCCCCACCCAGTTCTGCAATTTCACTGGAAACGAGGCCAGCTCGGTCCGGGGCAAAACAAATTCACTGCGCGCCCGGGCCTGCAGAAACAACGCGGTCCCGGCCAACAGCAAAGCGACGGTTGCGAAACGCGCGTTCCAGGAGATCATGCGTATTCCTCCCGCACTCCCGCTTTGTGCTTGCTAAGAAACAATGCCTGAGACAAACGGTGAAGCAGGAAAACAAGCGCCAGCGAGCCGGCAAAGATAAGCCATCCTGAAAGCAGGTGGAGCGTTCCTTGCGCGCCCTCAATGCCCCAGTATTCCACCACCACCCCGGTAATGGCGATCCGCAGCGCATTGGCCAGGACTGAAATTGGGACCGCGATCAAAACCAGCAGTACCCGCACGCTAATTTTCGCTTCCGCCAGATACCCGTAGATGACCGTAAGCGTAATCAGCGAGAACAGCGATCGGATTCCACTGCATGCCTCCGCCACCTCCAGCTGCGCTGTGGGAAGAAGAATGATGTTGCCCTCCCGCACCGCCGGAATTCCCACCAGCATCAGCAGGAAACTCGCGGTCTTGGAGGCAACAATCTGAAGCGGAAGGGTGATCTGCCCCAACAGTGTCGAGGAGGGGATCATCAGGATGAGAAATGCCAGCGGAAACGAAATCGCTGCCAGGTGTTTCCATCCGGCCATAAAGACAACCAGGCCAGTGATAAAAAGTAGGCACGATATGCGGTACAGAAAGAAGCCTGAATTGATCTTGCTCAGCACCAATGCCAACAAGGCAAACAATAGAATCACCAGACCCGACCAGGCCGGCTGGCGGCGGAGCGCTGCCAATTTGGCGCGCCTCTCCCAAAGCAAGAACAGGGAGAATGCCGGAACAAAGAAACCATGAGTGTAGTTCGGGTCGTGCCACCACTGGCTTGCCAGGCCGAGCGCAAGCGGGGCGTACAGCCAGGCGGCCAAAAGAAAGAGGGTTACGCCTTGAGCGTAAACCAGGGCGCTGGTTTTCAGGAAACCGGTTTTCCGGAAAACAGGTTTCGGGAAAAAGGTTTTCAGGAGACTGGGATTGGAAACACTAAGCATGGCCGACCCGAGGGTTCGCACTTATCGCTTGCGCCTCGACTTTCGGGCCTTCCAGTACACTCCCACTAGCCCGGTAGAAAGCAGCAGGATCGTGCCGGGTTCAGGAGCAACCGCCAAGGGCGTGTGGGACGAGCCGCCGGGCAAACCGAAGAACGGCAGGAAGAAAAATGGAACCATGCGCCCGCGATTGGCAGGTTGCAGTGGAGTGGCCCCTGCCGGTAGCGCCGACGCATATGCATCGGGCTGAGGCTCGACTTCGTGCGACACCATTTCGTTGGAGAAAAGGGGCTGATTGAAGTCTGAGTCTACCGGTTCCACCATCGCCGGCGGACCGAGAGGGGCCATGGCGACGCGATTTCCGCAGCGTGTGCGGGCCACAATCTTCCCGTCACTGATAAGCGTTTCGCCGGGATGCAGCGCCACCTTCTTCCGGGTCCAGTACACTTTGTCGCCCAATCGATAGGCGACATGCATCGACTGCTTTTCCGAAACCTGCAACAGGTGGGCCCGCTGAAAATCAAATCCCGAGAATTCCCGCGCCACCACTGGATCGTGCGCCATGGCCTGCCGCAGTTCTTCGACACTCGCTACTCCGCCAGGAATCACCGAATACAGGTACGCCGGACGGCTCGGCCGACTCGCGATGAAAGCAGCATAGTGCTGAGTCGTCAACCCGGTCGGGCTAGTTTGGTTCACGCCAATCGAAGTGGGTTTATGAGATGAGTAAGACAAGATCGAAGTCGGCTGTTGCCGAGCAAACTGCCAGGTAATAGCTGCCGTTGCCGCAAATAAGAGCGCCACCAGGAACTTGGTCCTGGCGTGCTTCCGGCTGTACCGCGAATGACGATGACGAACCACGCTGACGCTGGTGTCTTTCAAGTGCTCCTCAATGGAATCTGTGATTTCAAGCTCGGGGGGAGGAAAAGCGCATTGGCGATTACCTAAAGTGCACGCCGGCTTCCAAACCGGGAACGTCATGGAATCATGCGACCCGCCTACACTCGCCCAACCAGGGTGAAGAGATTTGCACAAAAAGGATTGCTTATTACGCCATTTGACTCTTTCGGAACAGAATTGGGGCCGTGACGAGGCCGTCCCAGGTCACATATTGCTAAAAACATGCACTTTCAGGGAGATAGGCACCATTTCAAGGCTGGCTCACGGAACCAAAATTCGCACCTTGCGAAGGTGTTTGACACTGACTCATAGTTTGCAGAGGGGCGTTGGGATGGACAGTATGAATGGCCGAGACCCGGGGTGGGGGTGCTCAGGCCAGCCATCTCTTGAGCAGCTGTTTTACCGGCTCCAGCACCGGCAGTGTTGATCTCCCACACTTGTGGCACGCCTCCCGCCACACCGTAGTCAATCCGTAGGTAGTCAATATTTGTGCGCCGGAATGCATTCCTACCGACAAGACTTAGATGAGTTACTGACAAGCATCTCTTGTTCCAAATAAGCCTCTTGAGAACCAACGCAAAAAAGTTTTCTTGGTTTTCTCTTTTGCATTTAAGAAAGCTACACGGATAAAAGTTTGATTTCTGCGACAAAAGATCGTATGGGTGCCCCGACAGCGAACGATTACGGGCACTCCATCTGATGGGGTTCAGAAATCTCGGGAAACGTCGGGCGTGGCGCTATACTGGCGCTCTCTACATGCTAGAACACAAACCGAATTGGCAGCTGAAGCTCGACAACGTCCTTGTCGCGACTGACTTCTCGTCCTCCTCAAAGATGGCAGTTCTGTATGCCACCTCAATTGCGCGCCGTCACGCCTCGAAGCTGTTTGTGACCCACGTGGTTGGCTCACAGGCCGAAGCAGCCCTTATGGACGGGTGGCGCGCCGGGCAGACCGAGATGACGGATCAGTTGATTGCCCATCGCCTAGACGGTATCCGACACGAATTACTCGTAAGATCCGGCGATATTTGGACAGTCCTGTCGCGCCTCATCATCGAGCACGGAATCGACCTCGTCGTCGTTGGCACCCGTGGCCGGACCGGAGTTCGGAAATTTGTCTTAGGGTCCGTTGCGCAGAGCATTTTCCGTCAGGCCCCATGCCCTGTACTCACCGTCGGGCCTACCATTGCAAACCAAGACCCGGAAATGGCCCCGGAGCACATACTTACAGCAACCGGCTTTGCTCCCCACTCTCTATGGGCGGTGAGATATGCGCTAAGGCTCGCGCAAGATCTGCATTCTTCCCTTGGCCTTCTACATGTGGTAACAGATCCCAGTGAAGTATCCGGTGACGCAAGAGAAAGGACAAGAGACGAACGTCTGAAGCGGCTTCGCACGTTGATTTCATCGGACGTACGTCTGCCATCAGCACCCGTGTTCTTCGTCGAGTTCGGTTCAGCACCTGAAAAGATCCTGCAGACTGCAGCTATATGGAAAGCGAACCTGATTGTGCTGGGGCTGCGCCATGTTGAAGAGGGTTCCAGAGGCGAGACGACTTGGGCTAAGGCCTACGAGATAGTCTGCAAGGCCAGCTGCCCCGTCTTGACCGTTCGCGGCCCAGAATGAACCCACCGTGCGACGGCCCGCAATTCGGGCCGAGCGTACCCTTCGGTTCCTTCGGTTGTGAGCGGAAGGACACGGAAGATGCCCCCGGCTAGCCAAGCCGTGCCGAAAGCCAGAGAAATGGCACGATACGGCGACTAATGTGGAGTTTTGATGTCTGCTCGGCAGACAATACGCCCTCGAGTGCCGGTGTTCATCGCCACGACGGTGATGCTAAGCTTCATTTCCTTCTGGCGTGCCGCGGCAATTGTGCTTTCCGACTTGGCATCATCTGCGTACTACGCGGGAGGAGATGCGGAAAAGGTAATTGGAAAGAGCGCGCCTTGGTTCATTCTCGCAGTCATGCTTTTCAGCTATGCCGTTCGTGCGATCTACATAGAGGCTAGCAGCATGTTCGTGCGAGGGGGGGTGTACCGCGTCGTGAGACAAGCTATGGGGAGCACCCTCGCCAAATTGTCAGTTTCGGCCCTCCTGTTCGACTACATTCTTACCGGCCCAATCAGCGCCGTAACAGCAGGCGAATATCTGGCGGGGTTCATCGAGGAGGTGGCGCACTATCTGAAACACCCGGTTCATTTTAACGAAAACTACTTTGCAGCCGCCTTCGGGATCTTGGCGGTTCTCTATTTTTGGTGGAAGAACCGGCAGGGCATCCATGAGTCCAGCGACAAAGCCCTGTGGATCATGAAGATTACCACCGTAATGGTTGTCATCCTCATTGTCTGGTCTCTGGCCACTCTCGCCAAGATCGGCATTCACCCCCCGCCCTTCCCCAGCCTTCACAACATGAAGCTGGATCACGAGTTTCTCGGCTGGCTTACGGGAAGCTCGTTAAGCCAACTCACTTGGATAGTGCTGCTGGTGGGGATGGGGCATTCCGTACTTGCCATGAGCGGCGAGGAAACCCTAGCCCAAGTCAACCGAGAGATCCAAAGTCCAAAGCTCCTGAACTTGAAGCGGGCCGGTTTGGTGATCTTCGTCTACAGTCTGGTCTTTACCTCATTCGTTTCGTTTCTGGCAGTGATGATCATACCGGATGCGGTGCGGCCAAATTTCTTCGCCAACCTCATCGGGGGACTGGCTATGTATCTGGTCGGCCCGACCCCGGCGAAGTTAGTGTTTCACGCGTTTGTGGTGCTGGTAGGAGTGCTGATCCTTTCTGGGGCTGCCAATACTGCGATTTTGGGCGCAAATGGTGTTCTGAACCGCCTGAGCGAAAGCCGAGTGCTCACATCCTGGTTTCAACGCCCCCACCCAAAATACGGCACGAGTTATCGGACTATCAACCTCATCGTTCTGCTGCAAATCGCAACCATCGTTGGTAGCCGCGGGAATTTCTATCTGTTAGCCGCATTGTATGCATTTGGCGTTATCTGGAGTTTCGCGTTTAACGGCCTCGCAGTTCTGGTGTTGCGCTACACGCATCCGGAGAACCGGGAGTGGAAAGTTCCCGGCAATTTCAGGATTGCCGGACGCGAAATTCCGATCGGCTTGGGACTGATCACCATGCTTCTCTTCCTCATCGCGATCGCCAACCTGCTGACGAAGCAAGAGGCAACCATTGCTGGAGTTAGCTTCAGCGGCATTTTTTATGGAATCCTCACGGTCTCCGAACGTTACGCCAGGCGTGAGCAGGCCGGAGAGGCAGAAGCTCTGGAACAGTTTCGGGTGTTCGACAATCCGGAGCTTGATTACGGCTTAGTCGGTGTTCGCCCTGGAAATATTCTTGTGACAGTCCGACATCCGAATCGACTCCATCACTTGCAGAAAGTTTTGGTCCGAACGGACACCACCCTTCAGGATATTGTTGTCCTCAGCGTCAGACTCTCCCCACGTCTCCATTCATTCAGTGGCAGCACGACTTACGAGGCCAAAGACGTTTTTGACACCTACGAACAAGAGCTTTTCTCGAGAGTTGTGACGCTGGCTGAGAAAGAAGGCAAACACGTATCTCTATTGGTTGCGCCTGGAACCAATGTTTTCGATGCCACTATGATGACCGCCCAGCGACTAGACTCTTCGCGATTGGTCTCCGGTTTGTCCACAATACTGAGTACGGATGAACAAGCGAAGCTCACAGGAGATGCATGGGAGCGACTTCCGCAGCCTAAACCACGCCTCGTGCTGGAGGTCATTAGCCCAAATGGTGTCGGGCATGAATACCCACTCGGGCCGCATGAGCCTCGACTGCGCCCCAGCGATGTTGAACTGTTACACAAGATCTGGTTAGAGATTACTTCTAACCCGGAGTACGCCGGACTTCATCACTACCATGTTGTCGCATTAGCTCTCGAGGAACTGGAACGCGAACTGGGCTCGGAAAGGCGAGAAGAATTGCTACGAGAGCTCCGTCGCGAAATGGGACGCTCGGAGCAGTAACTGTTGATAACAGATGGGATGAGAAGGTCGATCCCCGATCACGGATGGCGTTAAGCTAGCGGTGATCAACGCACTCAACGTGCAATCACATGAAAAAGGAGATCGACCTTGAAGAAGCATAGCAAGTCTTCGCAGCGGAGTGAACCAACCATGAAGCGGACGAAAGCGCGAGGTCCGGTGCAGCGAGATGCGAAAGAAGTACTCGCGGAAGTCCTGGGGAAGTTGACGGGAAAGCTGGATGGGCCGGCGGTGTCGACGAGCGCAAAAGAAAATCGTAGGGGAAACACAGTTGGCCCCAATCGAGATCGTCTGACGGTGGGAGTGGATCTGGGAGACCGCAGGAGTCAGTACTGCATTCTTGGTTTGGAGGGAGAAACGCTGGCCGAAGGACAGTTGCGGACGACGCAGGAAGATGTCGGGGAGTTCTTCCGGGGGTTCACGAGGGCGCGGGTAGTCATCGAAGTAGGAACTCACTCGGCCTGGGTACAGGACGTGATCACCGAGTTGGGGCACGAGGTGCTGGTAGCCAACCCGCGGTTAATGGAGGGGTCGAAGCGCCGCAGTGGCCTTCTCACTTCCAATCCATAGGTCCCAGGTTCAAATCCTGGAGGACCCACCATCTTAAGCTTCGACGCTCCCACCCTGGCAAAGAGAGCAGACCATCGCGTTAGAAGTTGAACTTCACCGCCAACTGCATCTCGCGCGGTCCAACCGATGTGTACGGTGATCTTCCCGAAGTTTTCATCGTCCACCGAAGTATCCGGCGTGCCAAACACGGGATGGTTGAACGCATTTTGCGCCTCGATGCGAAACTCAAGGTTCATCTCCTCGCGAATCGAGAACTGCTTTCCCAAAGACAGATTGGCTGGTGAACGACCACGGGACTGCGGAGGCTTCCCAAGCGCGCGCGGAGCATTGCCCAGCGTGAAATCGGCCGGACGCTGGAAAACGTTGTTATCCACAAAGTAGTGGTCCACCCAATCCGTCCCATGATTGCGCTTGGGCGTCCCCACGATGTTGGGTCGCTGCTGCCATAGGTCGGCAGAGAATTACCGTCTGCAACGGTGAAGGTCAGCGGCCGTCCATCGGCGATGCGCCAGATGCCGTTCGTCTTCCATCCGCCAACGATCAGTCCGACCCAGCGCGGCATGTTGCCGAGCAAGGCCCGACCGCGCCCAAACGGCAGATCGTAGCTGTAGCTGAACTGAACGACATGCGGAATGTCGAAAGTGGAGAGGCTGCGCTCCAGCCGCGGCTTATTGGGATCCTGCAGACTGGAGAAGCTGCCCAGCCAAGTCACGTTGTCATCGGCCTGGGACGAGTCGTCAATCGATTTCGACCAAGTGTAGGTCACCAGGAACTGCAAGCCGTTCGAGTACCGCTTCTCGGCCAGCAACTGCAGCCCGTGATAAATGGAATTGGCAACGAGAAAAGGTTCCGTAGCAACCCCAGTGAACTGCGGATAGGGAAGCAACAACTGCGAGTACTGAACTTGCGGGCTGGACAGAGTGCTGTTTGGGTCGGTGATGATTCGCAGCGAAGGGATTGATCTACGAAGCTATTGAGGCAAGTCGATAGTGATGATTTGGCAGGCTGGTTCGTGTCGGATCAGGACCCGTGATCGGCAGACTCTCCACCCACGGCCCCAGGTGGTTGAGCTGGTTGTAGCCGCTGAATGGAAGATGCGTTCCTTTCTTTCCGATGTATTCGGCGTTGATCACGATATTGCCGGGCAGTTCGCGCTCGAACCCGAGGCTCCAGCTCTGCTCGTTGGGAGTCCGGTTCGCCGCAGCGGTGCGCAGCGGGCCATTTGCGCCGAATCCCACATCGTTCATCAGGCCGAGCGAATTCCCCGCGGGTTGAATCAATCCGTTGGGGAACGGATTGCTCAAGTGCAAGTAAGGTGTGGCGCCATCGTTCTGATAGGTGGTGATCACGTTGGTGTATTGGTTGAATCCCCGGGACCCATAGGGAACGACGCCCGTGACGCCCGACCGCGACTGCCCGTAGTAAATCCCGTATCCTCCCCGCAGCACCGTATTCGGAACAAATTGGTAGGCAAAGCCCGAAGCGTGGTTGGAAATTGCTCCAGTCCGTCACGTAGTTTGTGCGTTGGCTTGGAGATGACAAAAACTTCGCCGCCATTCAGTGGAACAGTTACCGGCTGGTCGGTGACAGGATCAGTGTAGGTGAGGTTGCCGCCATTCAAGGGGCTCGTGCACGTTCGGATCAAACCAGTTCTGCCGGTTGTAGCGATCGGTGCGCGGCAAAGTAACGTCATAGCGCAAGCCCAGATTCAAAGTCAGTTTGGGATTGACCTTCCAGTTGTCCTGCGCGAAGAAGCCGTATTGGTAGTTTGTGGTGGCGGGCCGGGACTGGATTTCATAAGTACGAGCCACAATTATTTCCGCCACAGTCCTGGGTAAGCTGGCCCATCATGAAACTGGCCATGGAGTCGCCGCCGCAGCGCGTCCGAATCCCTGCCGGGGCAGGCATCGGAACCGTCTGCATTGAAGGTGAAGAAGCCAACGGGGGCGTTGGTCTGGATGTAGTTGATCTGGTGGATCCGGCCGTCAAATCCAAACTTGATCTCGTGCGTGCCGTGCACCTTGTCGAGCGTGGTCGAAAGTTGTCCGGTGTCCTGGCCCAGCCGGTAGTTTCCGTAAGGATCGGTGCCGATGTTGGCATAACCAGCACTCGGGTACTGATCGATAAAGATCGCTGGCACCCCCTTGAATCCGTTGCTCTGCAAGTACGAGGGGAATCCCAGATGTGCCGAGCGGATCGGTAACGCCGTGAGGGTTGTAGGCGTCGATGTGCCATACCCCGCGGGTAAACCCGAGGGTTACGTTCAGCAACAGGCTTGGACTAAACGTGTGAGTGTCATTGATGGCAAACAGGTGGGCATTGGTCCAACCGGGACCGCCCTGACAGGGATCGGTGAAGTTCTTGAAACAGTCAAGGCCCATGCCGTGGCTGTATTGATACGAGAACTTCACGCTCATCAGGTTCTTTTCGTTGAAGCGATGGTCGACCTTGATATCGAACTGGTCGTTGTAACTGTGGTTTGAGCCGGAGCCAAAAAGTTCTGGTAGATGTCTCTCCAGAAAAATTGGGCTCGGGAAACAGGCCCATCATCTTCTGCGCCACGGGATCGATCAGATTGCCTGGGACACCGGGAGCGGGTTGCAGACTCGCAGGAAGATTCGGACTGCCCGGGACTGGTGTAGTTCGCGATGTTGTTAAAGGGAATGAATGTGCTGCGCACGGCCCCGCCAGCGCCGGCGTCATAAGTGGCCCGAGTACGGATCCCAGATCTGGCCGGCGGCCACGCTGCAAAGGCCAGTGCTGTCGAACGTTCCTCCCTGCGCCGCACATACCTCGCCGAAATCACCCGCCCGCATGAGGTCTGTAGGAACTGCCCCGGACGCCGTGCTCAACCTCGAAGAGCGCAAGCCGTCATAGTCAAGAAGAAGAAGGTTTTGTTCTTGATGATCGGGCCGCCGATGGTGACGCCGTAATTGTTGCGGCGCAGCGGCGGAATGGGCTGCGCCGGCCCGATTGGTGAACCAGTTGTTCGCATCGAGGCTGTCATCGCGGAAGAAGTCGTACACGCTGCCATGAAACTTGTTCGTGCCCGAGCGCGTGATCATGTTGACCACTGACGCTCCGGAAAATCCATATTCGGCGCTGAAGTTCGTCTGCTCCACCTTGAATTCTTCGATCGCTTCCGGCGACGGAACATAGGTCGCCGCCGTGATGCCGCCGTTGGGCTCAGAGTTCGTGACCGAAGCGCCATCGGTCAGAATGTCGGACGGTCGATCCGCGGCTGCCGTTGGAAACAAAATTCGTGCCCGTGCAGGTAGCGTCGCATTGGTCATCCATTTCGGTGACGCCGGGCGCCAGCGACGGTCAGCAGCGATCACGTTCGGTCAATCAACGGCAGGTCGTTGATGAACCTGCGATTGACCGACTGACCCGTCTCGGCATCCTCGGTCTGAATGGCCTGGGCTTGCGCCTCCACCTCGACGGTCTGGCTGGTGCCAGCGACCTTCAGGCTCAGGTTCGCCGTGACGTTCTGATTGATGTCGACTTTGAACGCTGGCGCTGTGCCGCCTTGTCGAAACCTTTCGCTTCCGCTGAAATCGTATACACTCCCGGCGGGATCGAGCGAAACAGATATCGTCCGCTACTATCGGAGGTCGTGTTAAACGAGAATCCTTTTTGCTGATCGGTACAGGACGACGCTGGCACCCTGCACCACGGCCCCGGTGGCATCCGTCAATTCGCCGCTGACTGTTCCGAAGTAGGCTTGGCCGAAAAGCAGGGCCGGCAGCCCGAGCGCCAGGCAAATCAGAACCACCAAGCACGATGACGACGCGGAAGGTTTACGCATGACGGCCTCCAATGATCACTTCATTCGGGCCGGGTCAAGGGCCCGTGCGAGCACGGCAAAAGAAGCCTTATTAAACCGTTTCATTATCCATTCCGCGGGGCCGACGTCAAGTAACTTTTTCTACTATGCCGACACGTAGGCCCGTACTCTGAGAGTCGATGGTGGAACAGCGGCACTGCGGCAAGCCGTTGAGAACGCCGCAGGCGCAACTCGTCGCGCAAAAAGGCGAAGGCTGCGTCCGGTATGATTTCATGAACCCGGCTAAAAACGGCACGTACGAGCACAAAGTTACCTACGCCAAGAAGGTCAGCGACACGATGTTTGCCGCAAGCGGGACCTACCTGGTCCACGAGTAATCGGAGTCCTAGCCCCCCAGCGCTCTTTGGAGGTAACTCTTGCCGTGTGTGAGGATTTGCGCGTGCGGGTAGGGGCTCCTGTGCTTTCACGCCTTTCCTGTACGCAATTCCTCAAACTCGCCAGGAATTACCTCACGGCGGCTGGGATGCAATCGGAGTGAGAGTTAAAGCGGTAAAGAGCATTCGAGGGAACATGGCTCCCCAAAATGTTGTCGAATCGTTCCCTCGGGCGGTCTAGCCTGTCAAAAGGCCTCGGTAGATGTCAGCGGTCGCGGCATCAAAGCAAGCAAAGATCACCCGTTCAATTCCTCCGGTATGGCCCAGTATTTCGCCCACGGCAATCTTGGCCGCACGATGCGGAGGGAAACGGTAGATGCCAGTGCTGATAGCTGGGAATGCGATGCTTTTGACGTTTAGCTCAGTGGCGACTTCCAGAGACCTGCGGTAACAGGAAGCCAGCAAGTCATCCTCACCGGCATTTCCGCCTCGCCATACAGGTCCAACGGTGTGAACGACGTACCACGCCGTTAGCTTGTAGCCTTTGGTCGCTTTAGCATCGCCAGTTCTGCAGCCACCCAGCAGACGACACTCCTCAAGGAGGTCAGGTCCAGCCGCCCGGTGAATCGCGCCGTCCACGCCGCCTCCCCCCAGCAGAGAGCTATTCGCCGCGTTGACGATTGCGTCCACCCGTAATTTTGTAATGTCGCCTGTGAATACTTCGATTTTCCTGTCCATGTCCGCTGCCACGCCCGATCCCTAAGTCTATCTCTCCACGTCGAACATCACACCGCAAAGCCATCGGCCGAAATATCCCGTCAGGTGTCGAAAGCCCACGGTGGATGCCCGTTAGGCTTTTCCCGCATGAACCCGTCACCGTGTTGCCGTAGGGCCTGCACTTTTTATCGTCTTTACGTCACCCAAACATTCCGCTAGACTCCTGCCGCATCAATTCACGGAGGTGAATCGGTATGAAACAGCCTATTCAGTTCGCCGTTGCGGCACTCTGTCTCTCCTTGATGTCGGTCGCCTCGGCAGTCGCACAAGACCAATACACTGAGGGAGGAGTCACTCGTGTCACCTTGGTCCAGATATTGCCCGGACATTTCAACGCGTTCATGGACGACCTGAAAACTAACATCAAGCCGATCTGGGAGGCGCAAAAGAAGGCGGGGCTGATTGAAAGCTACAACATCTTCCTCAACACAACGAAGGCGAACGCGGATGACTGGGATATTGGCTTCAGCCTCGGTTATAAGAACTTCGCAGCCCTCGACGGCCTAGCACAAAAAGTTCTTGATCTCCGTATGAAGCAGTATGGCGACAAGGGCAAGGAGCAACAGGTAATCGACAAGCGCGTGCAAAATGCACGTGTCATAACCAGTGTCCTCACACGTGAAATCACACTAAAGTAGCTGACGGGCAGATCGTGGGTGTTTCGCAAGAACTCAGGCAGAACGTCGCTCGGAGTAGGCGCTGCTCGCCTTGAGTTCTGTGGGGCCTTGTACTGACACATCAACAACTTAAGAAAGGGGATGGTCTCGATGGCTAACACGATTGAAGCGATTCCGGAGAAAATGAGGTGGGAGATTGCAACGAAAGGATTGACCGGGGCATACATTGCAATTTCTGACGCCTTAAAGCAGGCTGTAGGACAGAAGAAATTTGAGGAGTTCAATGGGCCGCTCTGGTATGAAGCAGGAAAGGGAGCGAAGGAATTTGCCGATACCCTCGGATTACCCACTGAGAGCGCCAGTGATGTCGAGGGGATTACACATCTCCTTGCTCAAAGTTCAATGGGGCCGGAGTTTGTGTTCGAAATTGTTGAATCTACCAAAGACAGATGTGTGGGAAAGACTACTCAGTGTCCTTGGCACAAGAGATGGAAGGAGCAAGGCGTCGACTTTGATACTTGCGGCGCAGGGCATCAAGCATGGGGTGCTGGAGCTGTCGGAAGTTTAAACCCAAATTTTACTTTCAGACTTACCAAGAATATGGTCCGTGGCGACTCGCATTGCGAGTGGGTAGTAGAGCGGAAGAAGTAGAGGCCAAAAGGAACGATTACGGTTTGTAGGTGCAAGGGCGATCTCTCGGGGTCGCCCTTTGCGTTTCTAAGCCGGGCTACGGTGCACTGGTGCACTATGCTGCAACCCCCGCCTTTCGCTTGATCTCGGGCTTCCACACTAAGGTGGCGACTTGCACTGGTTTCCCGATGTTGTGGTTCCGGAATGCGGAGGGTCAGAATCTCCGGAACTCGCAGATGTGAATCAAGGCCGATTTTCATCTGACCGCGCACGATGATTGACGAAATCAGGCGTTTACACCAACAATCCCGCTTGGGCGGGATCGGCCCGAGGGGTTGTGAGTGTAATCGCGATGTTAAGTTTTCCACAGACTAATACAAAAAATATGCGAATTGTGATCCCCGTCACTGCAATCCCGAACCGGGAGGAATAGTCTGCAAACTGTCGACGGCTGAAAAGGTTGGTTTAAGTAAGATTGGACTGATCTGAAGTAGGCCGGGTGATCCGCTTGGCGAGGCAACTTGTCAAGCCACCAAACCCGAAAAAACCGACTGACTCTGTGAGGAGCAGCTGGGGTTTGGAACCGCGAAAGCGGTGATTACATCAGGGGCTGCGGTGGTGCACGCATCCACGTTGTCGGCTCTCTCGCAAGAGCTGATGGCTAGAGCGTAACCCATGCCGCAGCTTTTCTCTTTTCCCTAACCCCGATGGCGGCGTGGATAAGGTAATTGACTCCATTCTTTCACCGGGCATATGTTCCATCCGAAAGGAGTCTCCCCATAAATCCAGATCACCCTAAGAAATCGCCAGCCACCGTGACCAAAGAACCGCAGGAGCTCGAAGTGCAGATTCGCTTACGCGCCTACGAACTGTATGAGTCACGCGGCCGGGAAGACGGCCACGATCTCGACGACTGGCTCCAAGCAGAAACAGAACTCACGGAAAAGAAGGTCCGCTTCATCGCCGCCTAATACTACCTGTGCCCAAAGCAACCTGGCCCCGTCCTCCTCGGGGACTTTTTTATGCGAGTGAGGCAGGCCCCGGACACGCTCCGGGGCATTTTGCATGTACGGGCCTACCCCTGGCTCTCGTCGGCGTCACCTTCTGATCCGCCAAAAAAAGCCATGGCCGCATCATTTTGAATATCCTGCGGGCGATCTACGACGGTAACAACTTCGCGACTGGTACAAATGGCCTCGCCCGCGAGGATGTGCCGAGCGGTCTCTTCCAAGTCACTCTCCGCCGGATTCCCATCACACCAGATCTCCAACCGAACCTTGAAATACGTCATAACCCCTCCTTCCGGCAATAGTAATAGTAAGTGGAGTCCTGCGACTCCCTTATTCTTATCGTTTGTACCCAATCTTCCGGAGAAACTCTTTCCGCGCGCTGATCTCCGCCGGACCTTCGATCCCCTTCGGCGAGCTGCCGTCAATGACGCCCATTACACCGCGTCCCTGTTCCGTTCTCGCAACGATCACTTCCACCGGGTTGGCGGTCGCGCAAAAAATTGAACAGACCTCGGGGATGTTCTGCACCACATTCAGCAGGTTTATGGGATACGCGTTACGCAGGATGAGAACGAATACGTGCCCGGCGCCCACAGCCAGGGCGTTGGCAATGGCGGCGTTCCGCAGCTCATCATCATTGCCCTCTGCTCGGGTCAGGCATGGGCCGGAGGCCTCGTTGAACGCCAGCCCAAACTTGGCTTGTGGCACGGTATTCACCACCGCCTCGTACATGTCCTCCGCAGTCTTGATGAAGTGTGTCTGACCGACAATGATGTTGGTGTCTTCGGGAAATTTCATCCGGACAGATTCAAGCTCGATCATAGAAGTCTCCAGCGCGGCGAAATGCCTGCCATCATAGCGCGGTTCACTGTAGCGGGCGAGCAAACGACAACTCGTGGCCATCCGGATCTGGCATGTGGAAATACCGCTCGCCCCATGACGCATCTCGCGGACTCTCTGGATTAAATCCTTTTCCCCGCAGGTACTCCCAGAACGCATCCACGTCCGCCACGTAGAAAATCATCCGGCCCCAACCAGGAACCGAATGACCTTGCTCTAGATTAAGGATAGGGGCGCTGCCGTCCTTGGCGCGAAGCGAAGAGAAAAACGCATCTTCCCCTCCGAAAACAATCTCCATGCCCAAGACACCTCCATAGAACTGCACGGAAGCCTTCATATTCAAAACCCGAAAAGTCACAGCAGAAATCCTTTCAATCCACATCGTGCCTCCAAAGAAACGCGACAGCGCCGTCGGGACACGCGCCGCCATTTTCGACCCGGTTACTTCCGTCACCCGCTTTGAACCTTCCTCCCTCAATCTAGTCGCCGCTCACGCTACGATCAAGATTCCTTAGCAGGAGGTATCGTGCATCGGCATCTGGTGATATTCGCTTCATTGTTCCTATTTCTGTGGGCCGCCATCTCGACCGGCTGCTCCAGCAAACCGGCAGAGGAAAGCTCAGACTCGAGCACTCCTCCCAGCAAATCAGCCAGTTTCTTCGGCCCCAAAGAAGTGACGCTCCCGGCAGGTACCGTCATCACCGTGCGGCTCGGAAGCACCGTGGGGTCGAAGGCGAGCAACACCGGCGACCATTTCAATGCAACGATTGCAACGCCAGTTGAGTCAGGCGGCAAAGTCGTGCTTCCCAAGGGAGCTGAGGCACTAGGCAGAGTCGTTGAAGCCGTGCCGCAGGGCCGCTTTAAAGGCGCCGCCGTACTACGGCTAGTCCTGGAGACCGTCACGCTAAACAAAGACAGCTACGACGTCCAAACAAGTTCAGTCAGCCGCTCCCTCAAGGGCAAGGGCAAACGTACCGCGACCTTTATCGGTGGCGGCGCTGGGGGTGGGGCCCTCATCGGCGGTCTAGCCGGTGGCGGCAAAGGCGCCCTCATCGGTGCAGCATTGGGTGCAGGTGCAGGAACCGCGGGAGCGGCCTACACCGGAGAGAAGGAGATTGTCCTACCTGCCGAGTCCACCCTCAGCTTCAAACTCACCGAACCCCTCACCATCAAGCTCTAGCAGTTAGTCTCACGACCAACCCACGGCGAAAAGAAAAGCCGCCCACCTGGGCGGCTCTCCCCTCGCAGAAGTATCAAGAAACAAAAACAGCCCCCCGCCAGGGGACTGTTTTTTCGTAAGCTGGCAGTCTGGTGCGACGTTGGAATCTTTTTGAGAACGCCGACTTCCTTCCGTTACTCACTTATTCGCCCTTACACGACGTAGGTATTGGGTCGAGAAAAAGACTCCGAATACGATGGCAGGAAAAAGAATCGCGACAATAGGAGGGGAGGAGGGAGTTAGAAATCAGGCCAAAGGCAGGTGTCGCTTCTATATATAGAAGCATTACCGAAAACCCATCTCCCGTCCACGCACAACCCACGACCCAATCTCGCAGAATCCGCGTCCCGCGCGCATTGCACGAAGAACAGGCACTTTCGTGCCATTGCCTACCCCTCTCTGCGGGCGGAGAATGCCTGCGCGAAAGAGTCCTGAGGGGCGTCGCGGTCAACCAGCTCGACGGTACCCCTCCAACATCAACGCCACTTCACACGCGGCCGAGCTATATCGGCCGCCTTCTTATTTGCCCAGGCTCCGCCCAAACTCCCAGCTCCTAACTCCCAGCTCCCAACTCAACTCCCAGCTCCCCAACAACTCCCAACTCAAGATTCCGCATCCCCAAGCCAAAACCCCGCCACGCGACCACGCAGAATTCGAGACGTCCATCTCATGAGAGATCTGCGTCCTGGTATTTCTAACACGCACCGAAACTGCCCGAAACCGCCATGCCCAGCAAAACCGCAGAACCAGTTCAGATTTACCAGCTCAAGGTCATCCTTCGCGGCGCACACAAACCCATCTGGCGTCAGTTACAGGTAAAAAGCGACATCACCCTCGCCAAACTCCACCGCATTCTGCAAACCGTCATGGGTTGGACGAACACCCACCTCCACCGGTTCCTCATCCGGGGCGCGCAATACGAGATGCCCGATGAGGGCGACGTGGTTCTGCGCAAGATGATCGACGGGCGCAAACAACAGGCTCAGCGATGTCGTCTCGGGTCAAGCCTCGCGGTTTATTTACGAGTACGATTTCGGCGACGGGTGGCAGCACGAGCTCCTCGTCGAAGACATTCTTTCCCCGGAGGCAGGGTGCGGTATCCGGTTTGCCTTGCGGGCGCCCGCGCTTGTCCACCCGAAGACGTAGGCGGAGCACTCGGTTACCAGAGCTTGCTGGAGGCGATCCATAACCTAAATCATCCGCAGCATGACGAATACCTGGAATGGATCGGGGACGGTTTTCGACCCCGAGGCGTTCCACGTGGACGAGGTCAATCGGAAACTGCGCCAGCTGAAGTAATTAGAGCCAATCGCCCGAACCCACTAAGGCCGCTCACCCCGGTCCTTTTTTGAAAAGCGTTTTTTGAAAAGCGTCTTGACGCGCGACGAGTCTCAGGCGTACGATTTTGTCGCCCTGGGTAAGCACGAAGGGAATAGCGGGTTCGAGGATGAAAGGCCCGCAGCGTACCTGTGCTTCGGCACGTTAATCGCGCCTCATTGTGCTACCCAGGTTTTTTTGTTTCGGGCTGAGGAACTCCCACGACTGTTTCCAGACAAAAAGCCCGACCACATCGGGCTTTTTGGCAACACCATCACGCAAAATCCGCGACCCAGACCTCACGAAAAACTCGCGACCCAATCACACAAAATTCGATACCCATCTCCTCGCCTTCTTCCCAGGGTAGCCAGCACCCCACCCGCTCAAGGTCCGTATTTCCCAAAGCCCGCCTACGGCGGGCTACTTTATTGTTTCTGCCTCCGGCGCTCCACCTTGACCCGGCGGGGAACCCCGCTCGTTCCCCTGAAGTGTGGCGAGTCGCCAGCCCGACCCCACGGCTAAACACTAAGGCTGGGTTTATTAACTCTATGTCAAACCTTCCGAAGTATTACTTCCAGGACATTCCGGCCTACCTGATGGACGAAATCATTGCCGGAATGATCGAGGGCAAAACCGAGCCAACACCCGAAGAAATGGAGGAGTGGCTTGCCTCCGACCTGGAACGCGAGGCCGAAATGCTCCTTGCACAGTATTCTTGATTACCAGAGAGCGGGACAAGGTCCCGCTCTCTTTCTTTTTGCTCGTCGAACGTCACCCCCAAGCGACTTGGCACCGGGCTCAAACTGTGCGACAAGAGCTCATGCGGGCTCGACGCCTTTCCCAGTTCGTCATCCTCTTCTTGTCTGGCCTGCCGCTTCTCGCAAACGCGCAACAGAGATCCGCCGACACCAACAAAGTCGTCGCGCTTGAAAAGAAATGGACGGAGGCATACAAACAGCGCGACGTAGGCATCTTGTCCTCGCTTCTTGCGGAGGAGTTCGTCATCACGGTCGAGGACGGCAGTACCTACGGCAAGTTGGGGTATATCAGCCACAGCGCTGACGCTTCGGTGCGCGTGGAAGTGGCCGAGCTATCGGACCTCAGGGTCCGGGTCCATGGAAACGTGGCTGTCGTGACCGGTGCTTATCACGAGAGTGGGACCTCGAAGGGCAAGCCGTATGAGTATCGTGATCGCCTGACGGACGTCTGGGTTAAATCACCGGCTGGGTGGCAGGTCATTGCCTCCCATTACAGTGTTCCACTAACCCCCTGACCAGAGACCAGCTCAGTACTCGGCGCGTCCGCAATCCAATACCGCCAACCGAATGGCGTGCTTCGCCCTCTTCTCCTTCACCCTCTCCGCCAAAAAGCCCGCCCACATCGGGCTTTTCGGCAACCGAGTCATGCAAAACCGCGACCCGCATCTCCCGATAAGTCCGCGACCTAACCCGGAAAATCCATGACCTCTCTCCTCGCCTTCTTCTCAGTGTAGCCAGCACCCCACCCGCTCAAGGTCTCCATTTTCCTAAAGCCCGCTCCAGGAGGAGAGGAGCGACGTCTCATCACTGGTTCGCAATTCGGATGGGGCCTGGCCTGGACCCCGGACGGCCGCAATATTGTCTTCGGAAGGGCTGGTTGGTTGGCGACGTCAGGTTGGCTTTGGAAGATCTCCCGGCATGGGGGCGAGCCCGAACGGTTGCAATTCGGTCAGGAGGGCACCGAACCTTCGATTCGCGGGAATCGATTGGTGTACGCGCGCCAGGTTACAAATCTCAATATCTGGAAGCGAAAACTCGGCTCATTGCCTTCATTGGTTCCCGCCGAGCGGTTCCTGTCTTCCACGACAATCGAAAGCGGTCCTCAGTTCTCGCCAGACGGGAGCAGGATTGTCTTCGAGTCCACCCGCAGTGGTGCTTATGAAGTGTGGGAGTGCCGAAGCGAAGGAAGCAACCTCGTTCAACTGACGCACCTCAACTCTGTGACGGGAACTCCACGCTGGTCGCCCGACGGACAGCAGATTGCCTTCGATTCTCGCGCTCCTGGCAATGCAGACATCTTCGCCATGGATTCTCGGGGTGGCTCGCTTCGTAACCTAACCAATGAGGCGTCGACCGACGTCGTGCCCAGCTGGTCGCGAGACGGGCGCTGGATCTATTTCGCATCAGATCGCAGCGGCGAGTGGCAAGTATGGAAGATGCCGTCGGCAGGCGGGCCTGCCAACGACCCAGATGCGGCTCCAAATGACACCTGCCAAGGAGGGCCTAATGCACCGGAGGCGGCAGGACAAAGTCTGACTACTACACGTCCTTACCCGATCAGTTGATTGCGACCACGTCGTACACATCCAGCTCCGGCAGAACGAACTCGACACGGGTTCCGTGCACCGAGGCGACCTCGATATTCGCTGCCTCCCCGTCCGGCGAGAAAAGCTGAATCCGCTTACTGTCGATCTGCCTGACCACCCCGTCCAGGTTCACACTCACCCGGACATCCTTGATCGGGGTGTGGTAATTGACGAAATGCAATATGACCCGCTCACTATCCGTTTTCTTGACCACGTTGGCGGCAACGTAATTGGTTCCGGGAATCGTAATCACCTGCTCGCCGGACAGTTCGTTGATTTTGGCCAGCAGTTCCTGGCGGCTTGGCTCATTCTGTGCGTCGTCCAGTATCGATGCCGGTGATTGCACATCAGCCAGTCCCCGCAGTTCCCGATTACTTCCGATGGTGTAGATCTTCCCACCGTTCTTCTTGTATGTACGGATAGCCGCGATCTGGTCGGTATCCATATACGGGATGTTGGGAATGACGATCGCCTTGTAAGGCGAAAGCAGTTCGGGCGTTAAGCGGTGCAAGAGAACAACGTCGTACATCACGTTCGTCTCAGCCAGCGCGTTGTAGAGATTGTCGCGTTTCAGCGAGACCTCGAAGCTCGGAATGTGCGGCGGGGAGACCACCGCGATCTTGCTGACGCAAGCGACGCCCGTGTAGAGATCCTGGTGGTCTGACAGGAAGCTGAAGTAACGGCTGATGTCTGCCCATGTCTGAACCGCGATCGGGTTGTCGTGCATGATCCAGCCGTGAAGCATTTTCTCGCCGGCTTCGGCGATTGCGAAATGGGACTGAAACGCCGACGCCTCGGCGATCGGCTTTCTCCACCCGACCTTCATCCCATCGCGCACATCGTGTGCGCCGGGATTGGGAACACCTGGGTCGGCCCCCTCGTATTTGCTCTCGTATGACTTCACACCGTAACCGGAGGCGTAATAGAACCTGGCTTGGGCGATGTTGTGTACCCATTTGCCGTCCCAGACTCCTGCTTCACTAGTGCCTTCGCTCTTAATCAGGTCCGCAACCTCATCCACCAGGATGTTGCCTTTGCAGTTGCCAAAGATCGAAATATTCTTTCCCTTGCTTGCAGCAAGTTGACGAACTTCGTCCAAAAAGTGAATGACGTCGCCGGTCCCCCCGATGGACCAGTCGTAATAGAGTTCATCGACCCCGGCGTCTATTGCGACCCCGGCTTGTTGTAACGCGTTGCGCCGGTAGTCCTCATTCTGCAAGTCGGCGGAGAAGCTGTTATCCGGCGCGCGCCATCTCAGGTTGCCGTATTCATCCCGGCTGATCCAACTTCGTTTTTCGGGGTGCATCAGCACATCGCGAACGCCGAGCCCTCCCAGGGAATTGAACGCCGTCACGCGGATATTGTTGGCGTGGCAGCGGTCGATGAAGGCCTTCACGCGACGATATTCTTCGCTTGACGTGTCGCTGGGCACGTGGGTCGCGACCAAATTAATGTGCGCTTCTTTGAACATCTCGAACATGCGGTCAAGATGGCCCCAATCGATTCCCGCCCGATAGAAATTTACCTTTCCGCGACGCGCCCATGCCGGGATGCCTTCGAGCGAACGCTTCTTTTCACTTCTGTAGTTGAAAATAAAGTCGAAGTCGCGAATCGTGGCGGACCTTCCTCTGCCCAGAAGGTGATAGGTCTGGCCGATCAGCGTGGGGACAGTCTGGGGGACGGATTCCAAGCGCAGGTCGATCACCTCGTACCCACCAGCATCGGGGCTCTTGAAGAACTCGATTTCATTGATACCGGCTTGCAGGTGGGCGGGACTGAGAGGTATCACGATCTTACCTGTAATGTCGTCTCCACTCGTAAAGGAATACCAACCTTCTTTGCCGGGCTGATTCTTTCCAGTGTCCCGGGCCGGTCCAGTCGTCTCTCCCATCTGGCCGGGAAGATCGTACTTGTGACCGTTGACGGTCGCATAACCTTCCCCCGGCGCAAGGCCACTGACGAGAATCACCAATCCCGGCGAGGTCAGCCGCTCTGGCGCATCGAGCCTAACGACATAGCCCTTGACCCGGTCTTTTCGGCCAGACAGTTCGTACTCATACGAGGGCGCAACGACGTAAGCCTGGTAGAGGGCGTTGTCCGATTTAGCCGCCTCCTGAGCGTGACAAACACCGATATGGTTGAGGAGCACGAAAACCACGGCCCCCAGAAGCATGCGAACGAATCCTCTTGTCTCCATGTCATCCTCCACGCGCATCACTTCTTGGGCCAAAGTTTGGAATAGGCCGGAGTGTCCCCCTGACGGCGCAATTGTAGCTGTGAGAGGCGGTCTTGTCAGTTGGCGAAAACAGGCGTTTACACTTTTACACTCACAACCCCTCACTGAGCGAAATTTGGGTTTCTGGCTCGCTTTTTTTCAATTTTTTCCAAGTCGAAGAGACGGAAATCGGTCATTGCGTTTGGCGGACCCCTGAGGGTTGGACAACCTTAATCGTACCCAGCGTCAGCTTCCGCAGAATGTCCAATTTTGGACGACTCGAATCGGAAGGGCTGCATGCCATGGCGGGAAGGGGGGAACCGGAAGGACTGTGTACCATTTTGTGTACCACCGTACCCGCGAAGGACCGTTAGCCGATGCCATCACCCTTTCCAGGCAAAAACAAAACCCGCTGATTTAGCGGGTCTTAGCGGATGATAGCTGGTAGCGCTAACGGGAATCGAACCCGTGTTTGAAGATTGAGAATCTTTAGTTGGCATTCGGCAACGTTGTTGAAATGAAAGACTTAACCTAATTTCGCCCGCACGGAAGGCTCGACAGCCAACGTTGATAGAGTTGGCACTTAGCAGTAGCGGTTGAAACTCTACGTCACAATCACGTCACAAAAAAACAGCGCCGCAGAAAAGAACATAAGCCTGTGTTTCGGGGGTCTGCGGGCGTCTGGGCGATTCGATATTCCCTGGTAGGGCGCTTCAGTAAATCGGACTCAACAGAGACTCTACCCGTTGTGGCCTCGCAGCCTGTGCCTGTTGCCAGGTTTCAGCTCCGGGTCTTTCCCCACGGCATGCATCGTCGCTTCGGTCCACAGATAGCGCAGCAGCGAGTTGCCTTCCTTGGTCTGTTGGGACTCCACGCGGATCGTGTCGGGAAAGGTGAACCCTTTTAATCCACAGGGTACATGTACTAAAATATTGACAGAGCAAGCTTAAAGGGTATCATGCCTATCCGAGCCCATTCGGAAAACCAGCCGAACAAAAGGTGAAAAGGGGAACGTTATGGCAGACAGGAAACAGTTCTTTGGCGACATCAAACCCGATCCCGAACTCGTAGAACTTTTGAAAGCGGCGGCTCAAACCACAGTGACTGAGGAGGACCTGCACGAACAGCGGATCAGCTTCGCTTTTGGCAATGCCCCAGCCGACGCTAAGAATATAACCAAGGACAGTGTGCGGCATACATCTGAGCACATACGGTTGCGGTCGTAAACATTTTTTGCATGGCCCGCCCACGACGCGGGCCACATCTCCTCTGCCATGTCCGTTCGAGAAAAAGATAATCCTGCCCTGTATACGAGGATTCAAGAACAAAATCTACTGCGGCAATACGACCTGCTCTCGAATTGCGTCGAGATCGCGCTAGAAAAAGGCATCGAATCCTTCAACAAATACACATTATGGGCCTTAAACTATGCAGCCGTCGCCAATATAGCTCAGTTCGGGGAAGATACCGTGAGGAGCCGATTCTCGTTGGGCGCCACATTCCTCCGCATTTCAAGAATGTCCCGGATTTGATGGATCGGTCCTTTTCGCTCATTCACGAAAACTGGACGTTGGTTGACCATCCGACCTGGCTGGCGGCTTACGCTCTGTGGAGATTGAACTGGATTCATCCATTCGTCGAGGGCAACGGAAGAACAGCCAGGGCGGCGTGCTACTACTTGATCTGCATGAAACATGGCAAATTGCTTCCGGGTAGGAAAATAGTTCCCGAACGCATTCGCGAGGACCGAGCGCCTTATATGCTGCACTGCGTAGCGCCGATCAAGCTTGGGATGAGGGCAAACTCGACGTTTCCCAACTGGCAAAGTATCTCGAAGAACTGCTAAAGGGCCAGCTCGCCAACAAGTGATGCCGCCACCCGGTGGCTTCTTTCTACGCGCTGATGGGCTTTATTGCGAACGCGTAATTCAGCCACCGCGGCCCCTCAACCAAAGTGACTTTGCGTGCCGTGCAAAGTCATGTTAGTAGTGACTACCTAGGCTGGAGCTCGATGGCGTTTGTCGGACTGAAGTGAGGAACGGATGGGACGAACTTAACTGTGACGAGAGTTTCTTTCTCGGTCATCCCGACCTTCCTACAAGCCGTTCTGGAGTGGCTAAGAATCGCGCCCTCAGCTTTGTTCGAAACGGCGGTCGCGGTTCCACATTCGACGAGCGCGGCTGTGGGCTTTGCGGCCACGAGCCACGAGGCGACGAACCCACTGATTGACAGGGCGCCCGTCCTCGTCGACTAGGCCGTTTTCCAGGCCAACAAAAAGGAGCGCTTGCTCCCACGTCAGCTCCGACGCTGCGTCTTCGAACCGGCGCAGGACGTCCTCATCGGTGATGGTGATAGTGCTTAACAGCCTGTGGTGCAAGTCTCGATTCCTTGACGAAAAAGATTTCGTGATCCACAGCGATCGTTCGTAGAATGCGCGCATGGCAATGGGCACACGCAAGCAGCGGGAGCGGCAAGAAGATTTCTGGGTCGCGCATACGGAAATCGCTTCGGCTCCGAGTCATCCTTTCTATCGGCGGCTGAACCAGCTGCTGGAGAGGGAAAAGTTCAGTCTGGGTTTGAGGGCTTCCGATTTTGGTTGCTAGCCTATTAGGACACCCGCATAAACACTGATTAAGACGCACTTCCACATCTGAGTGAGTCTCCGAAGTGTTTCCACAGAAAAGAACTCAATCTTCTCTTAGTCTCCGAGTGCTAGCTTGTTTCTGGAGACCAAGAGAGGCCGCACCGCCGGATATCCGGCTCCCAATCTGCCGCGTGGCGGAAGCGAGGGATCACCACGCAAAGGTGGACGTGGAGCAACGGGCCGGCGGGCAAGCCACGAGGGTAAGCGGACCGCCTGGGATGTGTTAGCCAGGTGCACGCTGAGAGTGTGGCAGGGGATCGGCTCGGTGTCTCCATTTACACCGCCACCAGAGCCATTCCCAGGCGATTCCCGAACTCTGGACATGTAGACCACCCAATCGGTCCCAGGGCAGTTCTGGACGAATTCCTTGTTTCACAAACTGATGATTGCGTCCGAGCACGCCCCCTTCCCCGAAGAACCATCATGCGATTTCCGAGCACATCCTGACGGTGCGCGTCAGCATCGAAGATAGAACTAGAGTCCGCCGGTAATTTCCCGCTCTCCCTTGCTGAGTGATTTTGCGCCCCGCTTTCTGGCGTGGCTTGAATCCAGCCACCTTACGCACGGAACCCGGCGCTACTACCGAGTCGGTTGGGGCATGATTCGCCGCACCCGGCTCATACATATGAAGGTCAACCGCATCACTTCCGACGAAGCCTGGGCGGCAAACTTTCCCGGATCACCTTCCGCCGTCAACAATGCGCTCCGCACGCTCCATCGGATGCTGAGCAAGGCTGTGGAATGGAAAGTCATCACCCGGACTCCCAAGATTCATCTGGCAAAGGAAGTGGGACGTTCCCAGCTCATGAACCCTGAAACCGAAGCCAAACTGCTTTCGGTTGCCGATCAGCCGCTGCGGGATGTGATCATGATCATGCAGGACGGAGGAATGCGACCCGCCGAGGTGTTCAGAATGTCTATTGAGCACATCGACTGGCAGCGAAACACCATCTTTGTCCCCTTTGGCAAAACCAGAAACTCGCGCCGTTTCGTTCCCATGAGCGAGCGGGTGATGAAAGCTCTGATGGTGCGAGTCGCAGATCGTTCGGAGGGCTGGGTATTCCCGTCCAAGCGTTCACGATCCGGCCACATCGAGACGGTTGAAAAGCTGTTCCTGGATGCACGCGGCAAGGCTGGATTGGGTGACGATGTGGTCCTGTACTCCGCCCGTCACACTTTCTGCACCTACGCGCTTGAAGAAACCGGAAACCTGGCAGCCTTGATGAAGGTGGCGGGTCATGCCGACGTCAAGACGGCCATGAAGTATCAACACCCAGAGACGAATTCCATTCGAGAAGCTATCGAGAGACGGAATCGGAATCAATGTCACAATTCACGTCACAGCCCGGCGGAGAACGACGGCAAGTGGTCGAATTGATTGGTAGCGCTAACGGGAATCGAACCCGTGTTTGAAGATTGAGAATCTTCCGTCCTAACCCCTAGACGATAGCGCCGCCGGAGGCAGTCATTATAACAAAGCAAAACAGGCAAGGCCGTCCTGGGTAGCGCCGGCCTCTGGCCGGCCCGATGGGCGGGCGGGGACGTCAGCCAGAAAGCCGGCGGGGCGGCGGCGCTACGTTGTCGCCTGCCAGGCAATCACCTTATCTCTTGACAATATTCCCCTCCTGGAGCTAATTTCGTTTAGAGAATAAAAAGCGAAAGTGCGATTTGCAGCCTCGGCCAGCCGCCCCGGCGTTTCCCTGAAATTGAGGTCCTTAATGTCCTCCCCACTCTTTTACGCCCCGGCGGGCGGCGCGGTTGTCTTTACTGCAAAGAAGGAACCGACGCTGGTTTTACAACGGCTGGCGGCAATGCCCAAGCTGGCGGGGGTGACGGCGGCATCGCGGCTGGAGGTACGGCCTACGCCGGAGATGGTCTCCAGCGGAATTCGCGAGCTTGATGAGCTTGCCGGCGGGCTTCCACGGGGATGTTTGAGCGAGATTTGTGGACCAGCCTCTTCCGGACGCACCAGCGTGTTGCTGGCTGCCCTGGCAGCAGCTACCCGGCGCCAGGAAGTCTGTGCCCTGGTGGACACCACGGACGCGCTCGATGCGGTCTCGGCTGCAGCAGCGGGAGTTGAGCTGGAAAGATTGCTGTGGATACGCTGCGGGCGGGCGCCGGGCGCCGGACCTCAGACCTCGGGCGTCAGCCCTCAGACCCCAGGAACGAAATTCGAAGTGCGGAACCCCAGGTCCGAGGCCCGAAGTCCGATGTCTGAAGTCCGACGTCCGACGCCCGAGGTCCGGTCTCTCGAGCAGGCGCTGCGAGTTACTGATCTGCTTTTGCAAAGTGGGGGCTTTGGCCTGGTGGCCATTGATCTCGGCGATGTGCCGGACGCGGCCGCGCGGCGGATTCCACTGGCTTCCTGGTTTCGCTTTCAGCGTGCCGTCGAACCCACTGCCACGGTGCTATTGGTGGTGGCCCAGGCGCCCTGCGCTCTGACTTGCGCTTCTCTGCTGATCAGGCTGCGGACCGGGAAACAGCTTTCAGCTATCAGCTCTCAGCTTTCAGTTAAAAGCGAACTTTCGCTGGCCCACGTGCAACTTCTGGATGGATTGCGCGTTGAAGGAGAGCTGCTGCGTTCGCGCATGCAGAGAAAACCGACACAATCCGTCACCGCGGTTTTCGCCACAAAAGCGGTGCGGATTGCGTAGTCCCACGGCAGCACCTTCGATTGCGCTCGGACAGGCGTTGCCGGTTGCATCTTGCTTTTTGCTGCGAGGGCGAGACGCCCCTCGTGACAGCCGGCGGGACGCCGGCGCTACAAGCTGAGTGCTGATAGCTTTTCTCTGACGACCGACGACTGATGACTGATGACTGCTTTCGCCTGCATCTACGTTCCTGACTTTCCGGTCGAGGCCCTGCTGCGCACCGAACCTGGCTTGCGCTCACAAGCTTTGGCCGTGCTTGAAGGCAAAGCGCCGCTGCAAACGATTTTTGCTTTGAACGAAAAGGCGCGCCACGCCAGCGTTTCGCCGGGAATGACGAAACTTCAGGTGGAAGCCTGCTCTGATCTTGTACTGCGTCCACGATCTTTATTACAGGAAGCCGCCGCCCACGCGGCCTTGCTCGACTGTGCCCAGTCATTTTCGCCGCGTGTGGAAGATGCGGGTTGTGACACCGTCCTTCTCGATCTCGCCGGCCTGGAGCCGCTTTTCGGTTCGCTGCCAAAAATCGCGCGGGATGTAGCGCGCCGTGCTTCCGATCTTGGCCTCGAAGCCAATGTTGCCGTGGCTTCCAACCCGGACACGGCCGTACTCGCGGCTCTCGGCTCTTCCGGTGTGATCGTGATTCCTGAAGGAAGAGAGGCCGAGCAGTTGGGCAATCTTCCCCTGGAAGTGTTGTTTACCGGAGGACACGATCTCCAAGCCCTGGACGTACTTGAGCGCTGGGGCATCCGAAATCTTCGCGCTCTGGCCGCGCTGCCTGAAGTCGCGCTGAGCGAGCGTCTGGGCCAGGAAGGCATTCGCCTGCAACAATTGGCGCGTGGCTGCAGTTCCCGATCGCTGGTTCCAGTCGAGCCGCCGCTGGTTTTCGAAGAGGCGATCGAACTGGAATATCCACTGGTGCTGCTCGAACCGCTGGCGTTTCTGCTGAGTCGTTTGCTGGAACAGCTGTGCGTCCGCCTGGGCGCGCGGGCATTAGCCACTCAGGAGTTAAACCTGGACCTGACCCTGGAATGCAGCACCCGAGAACACGTGGGGACGGGCGCCCCCGCCCGTCCGGGTCAAGCGCAAGCTCGACAAAGTTTCCACCGCGCCCTGCGCCTGCCTGTTCCCCTGCTGGACCCCAAAGTTTTCCTCAAGCTGCTGCAGCTTGATTTGAATGCACACCCGCCCGGCGCTCCCATCGTGAAGATCCATTTATCGGCGGAGCCGGTGCGGCCGCGGGCAGCGCAGAGTGGTTTGTTCCTGCCTCCTTCTCCGGAGCCGGAAAAACTCGAACTCACATTGGCGAGGATTGCGGGAATTGTTGGTCAAAATAAAGTGGGGTCACTGCAACTGCTGGACACACACCGTCCAGAAGCATTCCGGATACAACATTTTGCCCCGGATCAGAGGCCGGAGCAGACGGCTCACAATCCCAAGGCATCCCGGAATGACAAATTCGGGGAATCTCAAAAACAAAATGAAGTCGCGGTGACCGCGATGCGTATCTTCCGCCCACCCTTGCACGCCACCGTGACCCTGCAGGAAGGCAGGCCTGCGCGCATGGCTTGTCCCAGGCGCAAGGAGATTTGTGGGGAAATCCTCTGGGCCGCCGGTCCCTGGCGCACCTCTGGAGACTGGTGGGAGCAGGAAGGATGGGCCCGCGACGAGTGGGACATCGCGTTACAGGAAGCAACCGGCATCACGCTCTATCGCCTGGTCCGCGATTTGCTCAGCGGACAGTGGCAGGTGGAGGGAAGCTATGACTGAGGGCCCGGACGTCGGGCCTCGGACCTCGGACCTCGGATGTTGGACCCCGGACGGTGGACCTTAAAGACCCGTGGCTATTCTGAGCCTGCTCAAGGTAGTGACTGTGATGCAGTCTTATCCAGCCTACCGGTGCACCATTGGCGGCCACACCGACGGCAAAGGCGGCAAGGAATATAACCAGAGGCTTTCCGAACGGCTCGCGCCACTTCCGTGAAGGCGTGGCTGGTGGCACGTGGCGCGTCAAATTAGATAAATACGCAGGGCTTTGGCGACACCAAACCCGTGGCTCCGAACACCAAGCCCGACGGCAGCGACGATCCAGACGGAAGGCAGAAAAACCGGCGGGTCGAAATCACCCTCAAAAAGCAGTGAAAGCACGCGCGACAGCCAAGGCACTCGACCCTGCAACGCGGGAGCGAAACTACAGGGTCTATAGGGTTTTCACTGTATTCTGGGGCCCGTTAACTGTGCATATCCTGTTCAAACTGTGTTATCCCGGCTATTTCGTGATTACGCCGCAGGCAATGCGGTCACCCGCGTTTCCGGCCGGGTCGGACTTCATGTCATCCGCCTTGGCATGAATCACCAGCGCCGTGCCGCCGTTGCCGAACAGGGAGTGGCTGTCGTCGCCCAGAGTTACGTCCTTGTTCACCACTTTGTACTTGGCTTTGCCCTTGGCGTTTACGGTGAAGTTGTTCATGTCCCCGGCGTGGTGGCCTTCGGGATTCTCCAGGCCATGCTTCTTTCCCTCGGGATTAAAGTGCGGGCCGGCCGATTTGAAATCCGGCGCGTCGCATTGCGCCTTCTGGTGAAAGTGCAAAGCGTGCACCCCGGGCGGAAGGTCGTGCAGTTTGAGCTCTATGGACACGCCCGACGATGCTCCCTTGCTCCATAGCACCGCCGTTCCCACGCTCTTGCCCTGCGCGTCTTTCAGTTCGACCGTAGTCTTGGCAGCTGCTGCGATCGACAGGGCGAAGAACGAACACAATCCGATGGCAAGTAAGAATGGCTTGGCGATTTTCATAGCTTGGCAATTATAAACGCTACAGCCTCTGCAAGTCGCCCCGTGCACTTCTACGCGCGGGCACAGTTTGAAATCTGCGCCGGCGTCATCCTGAACGGCCTTTAGGCCATGAAGGATCTGGCACGCAGCAGTACAATTCCGGCCAACGTAATATCTGCTACACGCCAGATGCTTCGCAAGCTCAGCATGACGCTGTCGCCGAGCGAGGCTGGGTATCGCTACCGCATGGAGACATAGAAGGCATTGTTCCCCGACCGCAGGTCTTTGCCATAGGAAAAGGCAACTCCGACGCCAAACACGCGCACCGTGGCCTGAGGCCCCAGGTCCCACAACCATTTCTGCGAACCCAATCCGGCGGAGGCGTCGGTAATTTTGCCCGTGTCCAGAAATGGCCCCAGCTTTACGGTAAAGATGCCGTTGCGATACACGTTCTTGTCGGCTTCCCAATTGGACAGGGAAATAATTCCGCCCCATCGGAGCGCTGCCCTTCCGGCCGTCGCGGGTCCCGATATGCCCTCGCATCTCAAGATCGTTATCGCGCTCGAGGCCAAGCATAAAGAGCTCGTCGAATGGAACCTCCCCGAACGTTTTGCCGGCCCTGATTCGGTGCTGTATCTCGTAGTCGTCGCCTTGCGATTGCGGAAGCCAGTGAAACCGCAATGAGCCTTGCAGCTTCTCGAATGAGTGCGAGGGTTGCGACCAGATACGCCCTGCCTGTGAGGACACGCCACCCTCCAGGGTCACTCGTCGTTCCGGCACACGCCAAAGCCCGGCGCTTAATTGCGTGATTTGCTTGAGCTGGTATCCCTTGGTCAGCAGGCTCGGAGTAGACGCCGTTCCCGCAATCACGCTGCGGAAGTCGCGATGCGAAATTTCGGCTCCGGCAGACCACTGCCAGCGCCCGCTTTCGAAAGAAGCGAAATCCACCCCCACCGCTTCTCGCCGCATGTTGAAGCTTCCCAACACGGGCGCCGGACCCTGAAACGAATTCCTGATGTCCCAATTTTCACTGCGCAAGTCGGCGGTCAGTCCGTAGCGAAATTTTGGATTGGCCTTGAACGGACTCGACAGCCGCGCCAGCAGCCGCCGCTTGTCCGCATCCCAGCGATACATGGAGACGAAGTTGATGGCCAGGTGGCGCAGGTTGTAAACCTCCGGAGTAACGCTTTGAAAGGGCAAGCCCCGAAACAGCAGAAACAGCTTTTCCAGCTTGCCCTGGCCCCATCCGTCGCGCTCGCGGTTGCGGAGAAGAATGTCAAACTTGCCCTCGTCGCGGGCCTGCAGATCAAATTGGTAGCGGGAGAAAATTTCCAGTCCGCGGAGGCGGACCTCGGTAGGCAGCAGATCGGGCAGGCGCAGGACGCTGGCCGGCGCGAAAGCCATCGCACGATCGAGCAATGCCGCATTCAGTCGGGGCGGAGGCTGGCTTCGTATCTCCACAATTTGTGGCTTGCCCACGCGGTTCCAATACTTCAGGGCGGCTGCGATATTTCCCTGCAGAAAATAGACGGTGCCAAGAAAATCGTTGCCGTAGGAATCAGTGGGATCAAGACGCAAGGACCGCCGCAGGTGGCGCGCCGCGACTGGGTACCGCTTCTGCTTGAATGCCACTCCCGCCAGTTCCAGTGGAAATCGCTTGTCACCGTGCTGGAGCTGGGCTCCGGCCGCAGACGCCCGCTGCGCATCGTCCCAGCGTCCTAGTTGCGCGAGTGCCGTGCCGTAGTAGAAATCGAGTTCAGCCGAAGGGCGCTGTGAGGATTCGGCAAGGCCGACCACTTCCTGCCATGGCTGTTGGGCAGACAACTGCCGGGCGCGCTCGGCCAATGGGCCATCCGAGATTTGGGCAGCAGTCAGGGCCGCAAAGCTGAAGAAGAATACGAAGACAATACTCGGGATCAGCGAGATTGGGTGTGAGGCAGTGCCAGCAGCGTCCATTTTCCGGCTGCACTCCATTCCCGTTCGAAGCTCGGCCGGTCCTGTTGCAGAAGCTTGCGCTGCGCGGGATCGTTGACCATCACCATTTCCGGTCCCAGCCCACTCACAACCACATAGTGCAGAGCGCCGCCGCCCGCTGGTTTCAGGGCAACGATCAAAGGGCGTCCCTGGGCGAGATGCTGTTGGAGGTCTTCCCACCCTCCGCGAATTGTAAACGTGCGGAACCCCTGCTCCTGAAAGTAGCGCTCCATATCGGAAGCATAGATGCCGTGGGCTTTGGACGAATACAGTGTGCGCTGGATCCGGGTTGCGTCGGAAGCGTCGTTCGGCGGCTGACACCGCTGGGCCTGCCAGTATTGCATCACCATGGCAATGCTGGCCGCTCCGCAGCCGTCCTTTTCCTGCTTTACGAAAGGGACATCCAGCCAGACGCCGGGGAGGTCCGCAGCCAGCAGCATGCCGCAGACTCCGAACAGCAGGACCACGATCCTGACCATCCGACCAAACATCTTGGAGGACCTATCGGACCGCAACAATGATCAGAATGAGCACGGCAACAGCCACGAGAATGATGATCAGGTCGCGATCACTAAGCGTGCCGGCGGCGAAGTCAGCCTGCGCCTTTTGCGTTCGTTGAGCCAGCCGCGCCAGCTCAGGGTCGTCCAGCGTGGAAATGGCGTTCTTCACCTGCTCCGGGTTCATGTGCGCGGAGCGCAATGCTTTTTCGGCCTGCTCGGACGAGAAAAATTGTCTGACCTGTTCCACATTCTGCTGCCGCAGGTTAGAGGCTTGCACCGCGGCTCGCTGCAGGTCAGCGGGGCTCACTACGTGCGCCGCCCCTTCCGCCGCCAGGTTCTGGGGAAGGGCGAAAACCGCGGCCAGGACAAAAGCCGTTGCCACCCGGGATAGCTGCTTCATATCGAAAGGCATTGTCTTGCGACCTCCGCTGAAATTCTTATTGGGGGCCCGACTGCGCGAGACTGGCTCCGTTCAGGCCGAGCGCCTGCAAAAATAGTACACGCACACACTCCATGATGCGGAGCCCATTCAGCAGGCTTGTCCGCAAGGTAACAAGATCAATAAACAAGGCGAGCGATCGCTTTGGACAGCTCTGCGCCTACAAGTTTCCCACCGCCTTCTGCAGTTCGGCGGCAATCCACTCCGGAGCGCTGTTCTGCGGGAATCGCACCGGCGCCCCGATCCTCACTTGTATCTTTCCCGGCCGCGCCAACCTCTTCCCGGCTTTCTTCAACTCATAGAGTCCGTCAATCCGCATGGGCACGACCGGTATGGCCAGATTGTTAGCCAGCAGTCCCACGCCCGCGCGAAAAGGACGCATCTTGCCATCCGTGGTGTGGTGTCCTTCGGGAAAAACCAGAATGCTGGAACCACGGTCCACGGATTCTCCCGCATAGGCGAAGCTCTCGCGGAAGCCAGCTTCGCGCGGCAAGGGAAACAGGTTGAGCAGCGAGACTCCCAAGTTCCACCGTACGCGGTCATAAACTCGGCCCAGCAGACTTCGTCCGCTTGGCGGGGTTCGCAGTGCTTCCAGCGCTTCTCCCCCAGTGGCCGTCGCCAGCCGGTGCCGGAAGCGCGCCGGAAGTGCGGTCTGCACAAAACCCACATCCACATCAGCAATGTGATTGCACACCACCAATACCGGCCCGCGAAGTCCTCGCAGATTTTCCCGCCCGGCAATGCGCGGCCATCCCAACAGAAATACCGCCGGACGCAAAAGCAGATAGTGAGTGATCAGCCGCACCCAGGTTGTGGGCCAACGCTGCACCCATGCCGGATAGTGATAAGGCGCCCGCGGCGGAAGTTTGCCCTGCAGCATGCGCTCCAAGTCGCCGACCGTCTTGACCGCGGCGAACCGGGTCTCGCTTAAATCCACCTGATACCGGTCTTCGAGAGCACCCAGCAATTCCACACGATCGAGCGAACTCAGGTTCAAATCCGCTTCCAGGTTGGAGCCCTGACCCAACTCCCCTGCGGCCTTCCCTTTGATCCGCGCAATCAACTCGGCCAACGGACTCAATCCGGATTGCCCAACCGGCGTCGCTCCCAATCGCGCCTGTACCACTTGCTGGATGGCGCTGGTTCGCGGCTTCTGCGTGGAGGTCCGCGGGAAGTCGTCCTCCGGCCACAGAAACCAGTTCCGCATGCGCTGGTATTCAGCCAGAGTTTCGTTGGCGCGCCTCACCACAGGTTCAGGATCACATTTGCCATCGCGCATGATCATTACCGCACACGGCTCCGCGTTCCCATCTCGTGGCAGCGCGATCACCACGCAGTCTTTCACCTCGGGTTGGCGGCGCAGCGCAGCCTCGAGGTCCTCCGGATAAATATTCATCCCGGCAGGAGTAACGATCACATCTTTCTTGCGGCCTTTGAAATACAGATTGCCTTCGGCATCGAGCGCGCCGATGTCTCCAGTTCCGTACCAGCCTTCTTCGGCTGTCATGGGCTGCAGTTGGTGCCCGGTCCAGTACCCGGCAGCCACGCCGCTGCCGCGGACCAGGATTTCGCCGTCCGGCGCCAGTTTGACCTCGCGCCCCGCCAGTACTTTCCCAAGCGACCCTTTGCCCAGCCGAAAAGGATGATTCACGCTGACGATGGACGTGGTCTCCGTGAGCCCATAGCCCTGGATGGCGGCGTATCCGAGGCGTCCCCAGAACTCTTCGGTCACGCGGTCGAGGGCAGCTCCGCCGGAAATGAACGCCCAGAACTTCCATCCGAACTGGCGATGCACGCGCCGGAAAATCCACCAGCGATGCAGGAAATGCTTCCCTTCCGCCGCTTGAAACCGCCGCCGGAACTTTTCCAGCCGGCCTGCATCCTCCAGATCGCGCTCGATTTTTTCCTTAAGCGATTGCAGCATACGCGGTACTGCAACCAGCACCGACACGCGCTCCCGCCGTATGGTGTGAATGACTTCCCCCGGCTTGAGCGCATCCTGAAAAATCACCGTGCCTCCTAACAGCTGAGGCAGAAATATTCCCAGGAATTGACCAAAGACATGGCTCAAGGGCAGCAGGTTCAGGAAGCGAATGGGATGGACCCAGCGTTCGTACTTCAGGTATCTCTGGATTTCTATTTCGAGGGGCGCGATATTGTCCAGCACATTGCCGTGGGTGATCACCACGCCCTTTGGTTCGGCAGTAGTCCCGGAAGTAAAAACGATTTCCAGGACATCCGCAGGCACGATCGCCGCCGCGTCGTATGGTGCCGCTGAGTGAACCGACAGTGTATTCTGCGAGTCTTCAAGAATTAGGACTGGAATCGAAGGCGGGACATGCTCACGCGAACACACCAGCAGCCTTCCGTCCACCTGCTGATAAACGCGCTGGGTGAAGTCGGCAGCGCCAGCCTCATCGATGGGAACAACAATCACACCCCGCAGCGCGCAACCAAAAAAGGCCGTTACCCACTCAGCCGAGTTCGGCCCCCACAGCAGGACGCGCTCGCCTTTACCGATTCCGCGTTCTTCCAATTCGCGGGCAAAGCGGAAGGCAGCCTCCGCCACTTGCTGGTAGCTCCACCGCACAGTGCGGTATCCGCGATGCTGAACGTACGCGCACTCGCGCCCTCGTTGTAGAAAGCTGTTCAGGTATTCGACAACGGAGTGGCGCTCCATGCCTAGGATGGTATCGCTTTGGAGGCTGACCAGCATCCAACGTTGGGGTATTTCGATTACGCTGACATGCGTCGCGCATTTTTCGGGCAGAAGTTGGACAACAGGTTCAGGAACTCCGTCAGGAAGGGCGCTGCGGGTTGATTGCGCAGGGTCACGGCGTACCATTGCCGCCGAAATCCGCGACCGCTCATGGGTCGGATGGCAACTTTGCCGGTTTCCACAGCCGGCGCCACTGCCCAGCGGGCCAGAAAGCCGATGCCCGTCCCTGCGCCGGCTAACTCAACGATGGCTTCAGTCAGCGGCACTTCGATGACCCGCTGCGCCTCTACTCCGGCCGGCTTCAGCAGCTTGTTAATCAGCGTGCTCTCTTCCCGGGGCGGGTAGATCAGAATAGTTTCCGTCTCCAGGTCCCTGGGCCGCACCAGGCTCGCAGAGGCAAGGCGATGCTTGGGGGACATCACCAGGACCAGTTCATCTTCAAACATGGGCGTCACTCGGAGGCTTTTGTTGCGCGGCGGACAACTGATGATCGCGACGTCCAGTTTGCCTTCAAGCAATGCCGCCGCCGGATTCGACGTCGCGCTGGCGACGATGTTCACTTCCACCTTCGAAAACTTGCCGTGAAACCTTTGCAGCACCGGCGGCAGCCAGTGATAGCAGGTATAGCATTCAGTGCTCAGCCGGATCTCACCTCGGGCCCCGCCGTTAAGTCCCTCGATCTGCACCTCGGTATCGCTGAGTTCGTTGAGCACCCGGCGCGCGCATGCAATCAGCCGCTCGCCGGCCGGCGTCAGTACCATCTTTCTTCCCAGCCGCAGGAATAGCGCCGTGCCCAGCCTTTCTTCCGCGTCCCGCAACTGGTGACTCAGCGCCGATTGCGTAAGGTGCAGGCGCTTTCCGGCCTCGGTGACGCTGCCTTCTTCGGCCACAGTCACCAGCAATTTGAGGTGGCGGACTTCCAGTTTCGGGCTCATCTCGCCATGAGTGTAGTTCATAGATCGGATGAAAACAAACAATAAATCTCATATGTATTGCATCACGTCCAATTCCCCAGAGCGCCGAAAACGGTTTGACGGCAAGAAGCGGATAGCAAGTGCACCAGGGTTCGCCGCAGACTCGGTTCTTGACCGTCAACGAATCCGCAACAGCAGCAGCTGAACGAAAGCAACACACAAACAAGAGGAGAGTGTTATGAAAAACTTGGTTGGACGCGTCCTTACTTCACTTCTTCTGAGCATGCTGACGATGGGCTCCATCGCCCAGGGGCAACGCGCCGAGCAGATCATCAAGGCGAACATTCCATTCGATTTCGCGGTGGGCGACCGATATTTTCCCGCGGGGCGCTACTCACTGGTCCGCAGTGAGCCCTGGCACCTTGAATTGCGCGACTCCAAAGGCCGCGCATTGGTCAATGTGTTGACCCAATCGGTTGAGACCTCTGTTAGTCCCGTCCGGCCCACGCTGCAGTTCGAGAGCGAGGGCGGCCGCAACGTGCTGACCCAGGTCTGGCCAGAGAATGAATCCATCGGCCAGCAAATTTTGCAGCCAAAGTGGGGCACTGATGCTGTCCGGAAGCGCTCCGGTCACGTCCAAACTGCCAAGGTCGGCAATCCGCGCTAGACACTTAACAACCGCGTCACGGGAGGACCCAATGGAAACCAGCAGGAATGGAAGCAACGGGCAATCGCAAGTGGCTGACCCCCATGTTCAGGAAGTCATCCGCTCCGCGGAACGGGAGCTTCACGAGTTGCTTGAGCGACGGGCAGAACTCATGAAGCGCATCGGCACCATCAAGCAAACCCTGGCCGGGTTGGCGAATATTTTCGGCGACGGCGTGCTCAGCGACCAGCTCCTCAGCCTTCTCGATCGCAAATCGGCCAGCCGGCAGCCGGGTTTCACGCGCGCCTGTCGAGTGGTCCTCATGGACGCAAAAAAACCGCTCGGCGCCCGGTTGGTCTGCCAGGCGCTCCAGCAGAGATTTCCCGACATACTCGAGCGCCATAAGGATCCCATCGCGTCGGTGACGACGGTGTTGAACCGGCTGGCGGATTACGGTGAAGCGCGATGTTCTCTGGACGCCAGCGGGCGTCGGGTCTGGAAGTGGATCGCGGAGCCCGGCGACAGTGCGGATCTGCTACTGGCCGGAGATGACCAGTTTTTCCAGCAGCAAGCAGGGAAGTGACAATAAAAGAACGTGTGGGACCGGGTCTCTGACCCGGTCAGGCCCAGCGCAGCTCGGCTAGCCCGCCGGCGACCAAAGATCACCGCACACACCGAGCCGAGGTTCGCTCGGCCTAGCCGGGTCGAGAGCCCCGCAGTCTTACTCTCGTCCTACTCCCAGCGCGTCCGCTACGCGGTTGATGTAGTTGAACCAGGAGGCAATCAACGTTATCTGCAGAATCGCCTTATCGTCGAAGCCGGCGGAGCGCAGACGTTCGTGGTCGTCTTTCCAGATCTTGGTCGCGTCTTTTGTGATCTTTACCACGTAGTCGAGCATGACCCTCTCCGGCGGAGTGATGGGAGCGGTGGTGTAGTCCTTTTCCAGCGCATCAACCAGAGCCGTATCCAACGTGACTCGACGCAGAAACTCTGCGTGTGAGTCGATTCAATAAACGCACCGGTTGGTGACTGAAACCACGGTGGTGATCATCTCGTGCTGGCGCCGGGAGAGCGGCAGGTCGGGAGACATCAGCACGCCGAAAGTGGCGAAGGCGTGGTAGAGAGCCTCAGGAATGAGGCTGTGGGACTCGGTGATCATCGCACCCCCACCTTCCGTGGGATGCACCGGGGTTGCGTACTCCTTTGGATAGAGAGACTTCTGGCCTTCCATTGCCTGGCGCAGCTTTTCGTCGCCTTGGGAGACTGGAATGGTGCGGATCCAGGTCATAAAAAGGGCTTGCCTTTCATGGGTGTTCCCGCCGTAAAATGCCGCGGTCGGAATTGAGGCTATACCGAAGGCGCCAGGAGTGCCAATACTAGAATTCCGTTATTCGAGGCTTGGCCGACAGATTCGTTCGCGGGTTCTACCGCGGGAAGGATCGCTCCATGAGCATCATGGTATTGCAGGTTCTCCGGAAGCTGCCCAAACCCTTGATCCTGTTGTTGTCGTTGTTCCTGCTGGCAGCCATCGCGCGGGCCTGAACTGGCTCCTGATTCAAAGCGTGTCGTCCAGCACGCCATAGCTCAGTTTCAGTCCTGCCTTATCCAAGGCGTCATGCTGAGCTTGCGAAGCATCGGGCGTGAAGCGTATACGCGGCTAGCCTACAGTGGCGCAGATGCGCGCCAGATCCTTCGGGACTGAAGTCCCTCAGGATGACTCAGGATTTGGGAATTCTTCAAGCCGAGCTGCTAGCTGTCATGCGCTCCGAAGTGCGTCCCTCCACGCAGGAGCAACACAGAACTCATCTGGTCAGATCAGTCCGTCTTTCACCCTGCGAAGAAAGTCTTCCGCATCGGCCTGAGCCTTTTTGGCGGCGTTGGGATCATTGCGGTTCTCGAAAGTGATTTCCTGCAACGTAATCTGGGCCGCGTCTTTGGGTTTGAAGCCTCGGGTGACCAGCTTTCTGGCCCGCGCCGCAAAACTCTCAGAGTCAACCAGCGCTGCTGGCTCGCCGTGCACCGTGCAATCGTGGTCCTGGAACTTGCTTGCGGCCAACCGGTCGTAGGCACTCTTGGCTTCCGTATCGGTCAGCATTGCCGGCACCGGAAAAGTCCAGCCGCACTGGGAACACGCCCAGCCAGTCAGGCGTTGGTGCGATACCCATGTAAGCCATCTGCCCATGGTTCTCCCTCATTTGCCGCAGGGGGTAAAGAATGCCTGGGCCCGAGTCACGTTCTTTACTTCCTTGGTAGGAATGCGGCGAATGTACGAAGCGAGGTTCTCCCCAACCCAGCGTGCCCCCCCCGGGACGCTGAATGTTGCCGGAAATAATCTTACAAGAACAAGCCCGCCAGCAGTAGTGACGGCTTAGGGAACCGGCGATCCGGTCATGGAGGACGGGCGTCCTCTCCCGTCGCCATTGCAGATGGTTCATGCGGCATCTGTTACTCCCGTATTCCGCCACAACCAACGGCGTCAGCGCCATGTGCACGTGATCAGGCATCACCACCACGGCGTGCATTGCGAACTTTCTACCGTTCCCCGCAAGGCATGTATCAATCACGATATGAAGCACCGATTCCGGGAGGATCCAGCGGTGGTGCGTGGAGAAAGTGATGAAGAAGGCTTTGAAATCCGGCTGATAGTGGGGCAGCTTACGGCGGTACTCATACTTGCGCTGCATCCTGGATCAATAACACCACGGACCGAAACGAGGTAGCGTACTTTTAGGTGTTTCTTGGATGGATTCCCGAATCGGCGTTCTTCGGGTGCAGAGTTCGATCTAGCATACTCGTGAGGCTGCGCGGCCTTGGACTCACGGTTCATTCCCGACGGGCGAGACGCCCGTCCTCCATGATCTGCTTCCAGTTAGGAGTGGTTCCGGACGTAACTCGGTCGTACACTCCCTTTCGGTAACCCTTAGTAACCATACGATTCTTGGTAACCCGTCTTACAATGACCCTTGTCCGAAAGACCATCCCTCGTATGATCGGCAGACATGGCCGGTCGGATGGCCAACCCGTCGGTGAACCTTCTCACGGAAGATGTTTTCTGGCGGGAAATAAACCGGGAGCTGGAGTCAGCAATCTTATGGCGTTCGGTTTTGGCTTCAACAAACAGAAAGCTCTCAGCGCTGCGGAGAAGTTCGTCCAGCAGGGTAAGCTGCAAAATGCCATTGCTGAGTACGAAAAAGTTCTCAAAGCTGACCCCAAGGAACTCACCGTCTCCAACACCATTGGGGACCTCTACGCCCGTCTCGGTCAAAGTGACAAGGCCGTCGAATCCTTCAAGAGCGTGGGCGATGCCTACGCCGCTCAGGGCTTCACCGTCAAAGCTATCGCCATGTACAAGAAGCTCACCAAGCTGAAACCCACCTTGGAGAGCGTGCTTCGACTGGCTGAGCTCTATACCCAACAGGGACTGTTTAATGATGCTCGGGCGCAATACCTGCAGGTAGCGGAAGAATTTCTACGCTCCGGCGAACTGGAACAGGCGGTACGGATTTTCCAGAAGACCCTGGAAATGGATCCGGAAAACATCGCCATGCGCACCCGGCTAGCCGAGGTTTACATCCGGCTCAACAAGAAAACAGAAGCCTGGCAACTCTTCGCCGCCGCCGCTGACAGCCTGCGCGGGCGCGGCCAACTGGGGCCGGCCGAAGAAATCCTGAACCGCATGCTCACCCTGGATCCCAGCAACAGTCAGGCGCTGTTGCTGCGGGGCCGCAACGCCTTCGATTCCGGCGACATGCCCGTGGCCATCAAGAATCTGGAGAAAGTGGCCGACCTCGACAGCCACCCCGACGGACTGCGCGCGCTTATGCAGGCCTACCTGCAGAGCGGACGTCTGCCAGACGCGGGCACCCTGGCGGCCAAATTGTGCACCGTCCACAACGACACTGGAGCGATCACCGGCTACGCCGACGCGCTCATGGCCGCGGGGCAGTTTCCCGAAGTTCTGAAGGTCTACCAACAATATTGTGATCGTCTGGTGGCCACGGACTCAGGCAAAGTGCTGGAGAGTCTGCATTCGCTGATCGGGCATATGCGGGAAAATGCGCCTGCCCTGGAAGTGCTCCTCGATCTCTCGCAGAGGGCCGGCGACACTACCCACATTACCGAACTTTACGAGTTGCTGGCGCACGCCTCGGTGCAGTCCGGAAACCTGGAGAAAGCTCGCGACTATTATCTGAAGCTGACCCAGCTGGAGCCCCAGAATCAGCTGCACACGCGCAATTATGAGCAGGTGCTGGCCAAACAGGGTGGAGGGCCGTCAGGCTCACGGCTCATCACTCCCGAAGAGGGTGCGGTTCTGGTGGAGGAACTCGAAGCCACAGCGCCGTTTATCGACCAGCGCTATGCCGACGACATCGCCCTGGCCGTGCGGGCTGCGTTGACCGATGCCGAATTATTCGTTTCGTACAATATGCCGGCCAAGGCACTGGGACCTTTGATGTCCGCTCTGCCCAAGGCCCCTCGTGATCTGCGCCTCAACCAGCGTCTGGCCGCGTTGCACACCCGCGCTGGCCGCTTCAGTGAAGCCGCGGTCTGTTGCCGCAATCTGGAACAGCTCTACCACGATGCCGGACATCCGGACGAAGCCAGCCGCTATCGCGACCTGGCGGGCAAGTATGAAGAGCGCGCTTCCGCCAAGTCACATAGAGATAGCGAGACGGCTGTGGCGGCGACAACGCCGTTTGCGCCTGCCACCATTGCTCCGCCCGCTTTCGATCAGTTTGGCTCTAGCGATGAGGCCGACGCTCCCGCCTTTTCCGCTCCCGAGCCTTCAGCCTCTGGGCTCTTTTTTCACCAGGCGACCTCGGGTACGGCGCCCGCATCGAGCGAATTTGAGGTCCGTTCTGAACCGTCTGCCCCGGAAAGTGAAATTGACATTTCCGCTGAGTGGGAGGGCGAAGTCTCCGATGAACCGAAGCCCTCTGCCTTCGCCGAAAAAGCGGAAGCTTCTGACGCGGATGCCGACCATACCCGGACCGAGACCATCAAGGAAACGATTGAAGAGCTGCGTTTTTACCTTGCGCACGCCATGGTGGAACAGGCCCGCCTGGTCTTCGCCAAACTGGAAAGGTTGAAGCCGGGCGCAGACAAACTGGCGGCTGTGCGGCAGGAAATTGAGACCGCCGAGGCTCAAGCCAGCTCGAAACAGCGCGAAGTCGTAGAAGAGTTTTCCGTAGAGGAAGCCGATGAGGTTGCGGCCGCGCAAGATGAAGAATTCAAGATGCCGGCCCGTCCGATTGCGCCCACACCTGCACCGGCCATGACGGAGTATGCCAAGGCCAGCCCGCAAGCGGAGGCCGCCGGCGTATTAGGCGAATTCGTCTCTGACCTGGAAACCTCTTTGGGTGACGGGTTCCTGCCGCCTCCGCCCGCACCGCCGATGCCACCAGAGCAACCTCGAGCGGGACACGAGTCGAGGGCGGCAACTCCCGGCCAGGCGGCTGCCGCCGCGGCGCCGGCTCCGGCCATGGAAGCCCCGGGTCCGGCTCAGGCTCAGGCTCCGGCTCCGACTTTCACCTATCAGCCGACCAAGAAGCGGACTCTCGCTCCCGAAGTCGCGCCGGCAACCCCTCAAGCGGCTGCCGCCAGCGTGGACTTGGCCGACATGTTCGGCGAGCTGAAGCACGAACTCGAAGATGACTCCGCCAGTGCCCAGGAAGATCCCGAGACTCATTACAACCTCGGCGTCGCCTTCCGCGAAATGGGACTGCTGGATGAGGCCATCGGTGAACTGCAGAAAGTGTGCCAGGCGGTGGATCGCGGTCACAGCTTCCCGCAACTGATGCAGACTTATACCTGGCTGGCCCAGTGCTTCCTCGACAAAGGCGTGGCCGAGGCGGCGATCCGCTGGTATGAACGTGCCCTCAAGCTGCCCAACCTTGACGAAGAGACCCGCACGGCCCTGAACTATGAATTGGCCTCCTCCTACGAAGCTGCCGGTAACAAGACCGCAGCCCTGAACTATTTCACGGAGGTTTACGGCACCAATATCGACTATCGCGATGTAGCCGAGCGCATCAAAGCTCTGAAGTCGTAGAATGAGAGAATGGGTTTCTTTCTATGCTTGGGAGCGGACGCGGGAGAGCACCAGCCGGTCGCATTCCCGATCCATGGGAGCGCGATGTGACCGCAAGTCCGGATTCTTCCATCGACAAAGTTCCTTCTGAGTCCCTGCCCGGGAAGTTGCCCAATGAAGAGCTTCGCGGAAGCGGCCTGCAAGGCCCGCCCCGCAATGGTGCCGACCTTCACCGGACCGGCTTTCAACTCTGGCTACACCGCGTTCTGGTGCTGCTGTTCGTTTTCTTCTGTGCCACCGTGGGCGTACTGTTGGTCATCCTGCCCTGGAGGCCGGAATGGACAGACAACTACTTCCTGCTGGCTTCTCCCGGCTCTGCGGACTTTCGTTTCCAACGGATTTGTCCGCGGCCTGTGCAGCGGCCTGGGACTGCTCGATATCTGGATCGGATTTTGGGAGGCAGTTCACTTCCACGACGACAAACCCTGCCACCTGACAGAAAGATCAAGCTCAACATGAGTGACGGCAAGCTCAAGCCCGCGCCCCTGGCGTATGAAAACGAAGCCTTTGTCAATAGCCCGGACGGGCGCATCCTGCGTATCCTCTCCGAGTACATGGAGCCGCTGTCACGCTTCCGGCGTGAGCAGATCCAGGACACGGTCGTATTCTTCGGCTCAGCACGCTTTCACAGCCGCGCAGACGCCGATCGGAATCTGACCGAACTCGGAAATGGAGTCGAAGTACAGCACCCAGAACGGAAAAAGCGCGCTGGCTTCGGTGGACATGGCCCGCTATTACGAGGACGCGCGCCGGCTTGCTTTCCTGCTGACGCAATGGTCAGCCCAGATTCCAGCCCGCAGGCGGCGCTTCGTCGTGACCACGGGAGGCGGGCCCGGCATCATGGAAGCCGCCAACCTGGGAGCTCAGGAAGCTGGCGGAAAAACCATTGGCCTGAACATCAATCTGCCGTTTGAGCAAAACCCGAATCCGTACATCACGCCCTCGCTCAATTTCGAGTTCCACTACTTCTTCATGCGCAAGTTCTGGTTCGCGTATCTGGCCAAGGCCCTGGTGATCTTTCCCGGCGGCTTCGGGACTCTGGACGAACTTTTTGAAATCCTGACCCTGGCTCAGACCCAGAAGTTGGCCAAGAAGATCCTGGTTGTCATTTATGGCAGCGAGTACTGGAAGCGCCTGATCAGCTTTGACGCCATGATCGATGCCGGCACCATCTCCGCCGCTGATCTGGATTTGTTCCGCATGGTAGATTCGCCGGAGGAGGGCTTTGAGTTTCTTCGCGACGGCCTGGTCAAATATCATCTTGGACCCCAACCGAAGGCGCCTGAAGCCATGCCGGAGATTGCGAAAACCAATCCGTAAGCAGTCGTCAGTTGCCGATCCTCAGTCGTCAGGGCGGTGACCGACGACGACGACCGAACTTGCTCCTCTACTACATCACCGACCGTTCTCAGTTCCCGGGTGACGAAGATTCCCGCCGCTCTCAGTTGCTCGCAACCGTCTCCCAGGCGGCTCGCTGCGGCGTGGACTACATCCAACTGCGCGAAAAAGACCTCTCCATCCACGACCTCGAAACCCTGGCCCACGAAGTCGTCCAACTGAGAACAGAGAGCAACAAACTGAATACTGGTGTTCTGATAAACACCCGCACGGACGTTGCCCTCGCCTGCGGAGCCAACGGTGTGCATCTGCGCTCCGATGACATTTCTCCGGCCGAAGCAAGAACGATCTGGTCACAATCTGGCGCGGTTACCCGCGCGACGATTGGCGCCTCGTGTCACACCCGGGCCGAGGTCGCCCGAGCGGCAGAAGAAGGCGCCGAATTTGCGGTTTTCGGGCCAGTCTTTGAAAAGGTCACGGGGAAGTCGCGCACTTGTCCCACGGGTCTCGAAGCCCTCCACGCAGCTTGTCAGGAAAAAATTCCAGTGATCGCGCTGGGCGGCGTCACACTAGAAAATGCGGAGGCGTGCATCCGCGCGGGTGCGACCGGAATCGCGGGAATCCGGCTGTTCCAGGAAAATGAAATGGACAAAGTCGTCGGGGCACTGAGACGACTGAAGGTCAGCGCCGGTCCTCAGCCCGAGGCGTCAGCTAATCACAAGAATGCTGAAGACTGAAGACCGACGACTGCCTCTAGCTTTTCATCGTCTTCGACCCCTCGTCCCAGGTCACCGCGCTCTTGCGGAAGTACGATTGGTTTGCCATGTGGCAAGCCAGCGCCGCGTGATGGCCAAACACGGCATCCTCCACCACCGGCTTGCGCGTGCGCACCGCCTGGAAAAAATTCCACAGGTGCGGCTTGAGGTCATCCCACGATGCGCTGCGATAGCTCACGCCCTCCAGGGCTGGTTCCTTGCCCGGCACGGCATCGTGCTCCTGGTGCCATTTCTTGAAGTATTCATCCCGCATCGCCTTGGGAAAGCCCGATGCGTAATAGCTGGGTCCGGTATCCACGCCCGCCTGCGGCGTGTAGGTAAGGTTAAACTCGGTCAGTTCCAGGATGCCCTTCGAACCCTGGAAGCGATAAGTCTCAGGCATCTCCGTTCCCAGACTGAGCCGCAGGTAAACCGGAACTTCGCCGTACTTAAACAGCGTGCAGTGCACGTCCGGCATGTTGCGGCCATCCTTCCAGCGGAGGATCCCGCCCATGGCCATAGCCTGCGTGGGCGCTTCGATTGATACCCAGGACGTACTGCATTCCGCTTACCAGGTGGACCAGCAGATCGCCGGCCACGCCGGTCCCGTATTCCTTCCAGCAACGCCAGCGGGCAAAGATCAGGGGATCGAACTGCCGCTTGGGCACGGTTCCCTGCCAGGTATCCCAGTCCAGAGTTTGAGGGGAGAGATCGGTGGGCGGCGGATACTCCCATGCTCCGGTGGGATCGTTGCGGCCGAGCGAGCCTTCCACCAGCATCAGGTCGCCGAGCGCTCCCTGCGACACGAGTTCCTTGGCCTTGGCGCAGATCACGGAACTCACACGCTGCGAGCCTACCTGCACGATGCGCCCGGTCTTTTTTGCTGCGGCCACCATCTCTACCCCTTCTTCTGCGGTGTGCGACATGGGCTTTTCGAATGTAGATGTCTTTGCCGGCGTTCACCGCGTCCACCACAACCTGCTTGTGCCAATGGTCGGGAACGGCGGCCACAATGCAATCGATTTCCTTGTTCTCCAGCAATTCGTGATAACGCCGCGTGGTGGGCAAGTTCGGACGGACAATTTCCCTGGCCAGAGTGTGGCGGCCGTCATAAAGATCGCAGGCCGCTACGCATTCCACTCCCGGCAAGCTCGATCGAACTGCTCAGCAGTCCCGACCCCTGCATGCCGATTCCGATCATGCCGAACCGCACCCGATCACTGGCGGCTATGGTTTGGGGCAGGGCCCAGAGCGGGTCCGGATCGAGCACGATGGTTTTCAGCCCCAGCGATGCGCCGGCCGCGGCCGCGCTCAGTCCAATGAATTCACGACGCGAGAAACGGTTCCTGATCATCAAGCCTCCATCACCAATCAACCGCTATTTCTTCAACATCTTGACCGCGACTTCCTTGAAGAACACGACATCATTGTCGCTGTGATTCTGCAGCCCGAAGTAACCTTCCTGGGGACGCGGACCACGTTGCGGTTCGAAGTCAAATTTCCTGGCGGGCACGGGATCGCCTTCGGTGAACTCGGTCACTTTCACGCCGTTCACTATGACGTTCGTATGCGGACCATCCAGCGTGATTTCCATGGTGTTCCACTCCGGCCCGGGTTTGCCGGGACTTGGCCAGCGGCTTGGTCAGCGAGTACAGCGTGCCGGTTGACGTGATAGTCGTCTTCGTTGGATTTTTCCGGCTCGTTATCGATCTGCACTTCGTATCCGTAGTGCACCGGCATCCAGGCCTCCCGCGGCTCGATCGGAATGCGGATGAAGACGCCGGAGTTGTCGTTGTGATCGCGCATCTTGAACACGACGCGGATAACGCAATCGCCCAGCTTTCCGCCAGTCCAATAGAGCAGGCCCATGCCGCCATGGGTACGGATCAGCCCATCCTCGACCGTCATTTCACCGGGGCCGACGTGCTTCCATCCCACCAGGTCTTTGCCATCAAACAGCTGCTTCCATTCTCCCGACTGCCCTTGTGCCGGCGGACCCGACGCTAGCCATGAGCGCGGCCGTAACCACAATGATCAATGCCAGATGAAATCGCATTATCCCCGCCTTTCGAGCCGGGAGAAATATACACCATACAGGTGTGCTGGAGGTACGAGGTAAGTCCTTTTGAGTGAATGCCTGCGGAGAGTGAGGACGGCGCGAGGCCAGAATCGCTCTAGCCGGTTACTGAAGGTCATTTTTGCTCGAAGCAAAGTGCAGTAATCCGGCATCAAAGCAGATATAATATTTCGGTTAGCGTGCAGGGTGTAATTTCTCTTCCAAAGAAGATTAAATCCGATGTCCATGAAGACTAAGGCCGCAATAGTAGTTTCTTCCGCCGCTGTTCTGCTGTTCATGTACGTGGGCGGATTGGACGGCGTTCGCGCCTCCAACAACGATGGCTCTTACCGGCAATTGCAGGTTTACAGCGAAGTGCTTTCGCGGGTGCGCAGCGAGTACGTGGAAGAGCCCAACATCCCGCTCGTGACCGACGGAGCGCTGCACGGCTTGCTCGAGTCCCTGGACCCCAACTCCAGCTATCTGACCGCCTCCGAGTTCAAAGAGTACAAGGCCAATCAGACCGAGGCGAAAGGTGAGATCGGGGCAGCGGTGTCCAAACGCTTTGGCTATGCTGCGGTCATCTCGGTAATTCCTGGCGGTCCGGCGGACAAGGCCGGCATCCAGGCCAGCGATATCTTCGAGGCCATCGAGGGTAAGAGCACGCGCGAGATGTCACTCGCCGAAATCCACAATCTGCTGATGGGGCAACCTGGTTCAAACCTAAACGTTTCCGTGGTTCGGGCCCGTCGCGCTGAGCCCACCAAAACGGTCATCACTCGCGATATCGTCACCGTGCCCCCGGTAACCGACAAGATGGTCGAGGATGGTATCGGCTACATCCGGGTGGACGCTTTCAACAAAGGCAAGGGGCAGGAAGTCGCGGCCAAAGTTCGCGCGCTGCAGAAGTCCGGAACCAAGAAGCTGATCCTCGACTTGCGCAATTGCGCCGAGGGCGAGGAATCGGAAGGCATCGCCGCTGCCAATCTGTTCCTCAACCACGGCACCATCACTTACCTGCAGGGCCAGAAGTATCCTCGCGAGGCTTTCAATGCAGACGCTTCTAAGGCCATCACCAACCTGCCCCTGGTCGTCCTGGTAAACAAGGGCACGGCCGGACCGGCCGAAGTCGTGGCCGCCGCGGTGCTTGAAAACGCCCGCGGAGATGTTGTAGGCGACAAGACTTTCGGCGATGGCTCGATCCAGAAGACGATTCCGCTGCCCGATGGCTCTGCCCTGATCCTGTCAGTTGCCAAGTATTACTCGCCCAGCGGTAAAGCCATCCAGGACAGCGCAGTCACCCCGAACATTGTGATCGCAGATAGTGACGATGACACCGCGCTTCCAGATGATGAGGACAACGCCGCTCCGGCTGAGGAAGACAAAACCAAGCCTCCACAAGAGGACGAACAGCTGCACAAAGCGATTCAGGTGCTGAAGAGCAAGACAGGCTAGTCGTTTGCCGGTCGTCGTTGGTCGTTGGTCTTGATCGCGCGCCTCGGGCGCGCGATTTTATTCTAGAGGGGAATTCTACCCAGGGTCGAAGCGAAAGTTCCACGGGTTACGTGTCGCTGCTACTTCTCCATCTCCGATGACCAGTTCAGGATGACGGACAAAGGCGCCGTATTGGCCGTGTCAACTTTTGTATTGACCAGAAACTTCTGCCCGTCCGAGGTCACGTCGTAGGAAAAGAAATCCATGGCGGAGATGGGTTGCCGCGGATGGGTCTGAAACAGTACCGACGGCGAACCCGCTTCGAACCCGCTGCTGGTTTTCACTTCCACAGCCATCAACGTTCCGTCCGGAGAAAGATAAAACAACTCCTTACCGTCGCCCCTCCAGCGGGGCTCTTCGCCGCCACCTCGCGATACTTGCCATTTACTGGTGAAGCCCGGGAATGGCGAAACATAGACCTCCCAATTTCCGGTCTCGTTGGAACTGTAAGCGACGAACTTCCCGTCCGGCGAAAATTGTGCGTTGCGAACAAGCGATTGTGATTGCAGCAAGGATGAGGCTGCAAGTCCGGCAGGTCATGTACCACAGCTCACGCTCCTTCCGCGCCAGCAGGTACTTGCCGTCTCGAGACCAGTCCCATGGCCCCTGTTGGGGCGTACCGAAGTCCAGGATGTTCTTGGCCGAGCCGGATCCGTCCGAGTTCTTTTCGAGAAAAAGCTAAAGAACAGTTTTTCGTTCGAGGTATAGACTACCTGCTTTCCATCGGGACTCCAGACACTGACTTGTTCCAGCCAGGGGCCAAACCCGAGGCGAGCCGCGGCTCGCTGGCCAGATCATGAATCCAGATATTGACATGACGGCCGTCGGTGTCGGTCTGGTCAACAGCAATGCGTCGCCCGTCGGGCGAGAGCTTGGGATTGGATACCTGATCGGGAGGCCCAACGGCACTCCGGTCTGCTTCCCATGCCGGTCAAACCAGATCAACTGGGACTTGTTAACGCCTTTTCCGGCGCCGGTTTGGGAGACCAGGGTGTTGCCCGCGACAGTGAAAATGGCAAGATTCGTCTGGGGGAAATATTGCACAGCGTCGCTGACGATCCGCGGTTCCCCCTCAAGCGAAAGCTGTGAAGATTGAAGCGCTGGGCCACCAGAGCGTGGTCACGCCAGTAGAGAAGATAGCCCGGGCCTGCGTAAACCGCATTCGTGCTCGCGGTCACGACCCGCCGCTTCTCAGCGGAGTCGAGCGAGCCAACGAAAATTGTCGTTCTTTTCGAGCATCCCGGAGAAGTTGCACGCGAGATACAGGAAGTGGCGCCCGTCCGGCAGGAACACTGGCCAGCGATGGCTGACCTGGTACTGGGAAACATCCGGCGTCAGTCACTGCCACGGGTGTTCCTCCGGAGGATGGCATGCGGTACAACCCGCTCCACGCGTCGGGTGTGAACAGGATCACGCCGTCGCGACTCCAGGCGCCTCCGCGGCCAAACGGCGCGTCCGCCAACACCTGCGCTGATCTTCCGGCGGCCACGTCGATCGTCTTAAGCTTACCCTGGGCAAAGAATCCGAGCGGAGCGCCCATCGGGCGACCAGAAGGGATAGAATGGCGCCCTCGGTTCCCGGCAGCACGGTCGCGCCCTGGCCTCCCACGTGGTGGATCCAGATGACATTCTTGTTCGCTTGATCCGAATATGCGACCAGCGCGAGCGTTTGCCCATCCGGCGATAGCGCAAATAAGCCGCGGGGAAGGGTGCCGGGCTGTTGAAGTACATGGCTGCCGGCGTCGCGCGGGCGCGCAGCCACCATGCTGAAGCGGCGCCGAGCAAGAGTAACAGCAGCAATCCTGCGACCAGCCAGCCCACCCGATCCCAGGGTGAGCGTCGCTCGGGAGAGGCGGCAGTCATGGCTGAAGACGATGAATTCTCCTTGATCCACTTGAGCTGCAGCTTGACGTCGTGCGCGGTTTGCAGCCGTTCGTCCGGATCTTTTGCCAGGCAGTTTTTCACAGTGCCTTCCAGCGCAGGCGGAGACAGCGGCTGCAGGGTCGATATCGGCGGCGGTTCGGCGGCGAGGATCGCCGCAATCGTCGAGGCGGTAGTCTTGCCTTCAAACGCGCGCCTGCCCGTCACCATTTCGTAGAGCACAGCGCCCGAGAGCGAAGATGTCGCTGCGCGCGTCGGCTTCCTTGCCCTCCATCTGCTCCGGCGACATGTACTGGAACGTGCCGACGAACGTGCCTTCCGTGCGTCAGAGGATGCTTGGGATGTAGCGAGCGTCTGCGTGAGCCCGGAACTGCGGCGGACTCGCGCGGCAAGGCCGGCTTCGCCAAACCGAAATCCATCAGCTTGGCGCCGCCCTTGGTCAGCATGATGTTGCCGGGCTTCAAGTCGCGATGGATGACGCCGCTTCGTGCGCCTTTTCGAGTCCTTCGCAGATTTCGATTCCGTATTTCAGAACCTGGTCGAGCGGCAACGGGCCTTTGAGCAGACGGTCGGCCAGCGTCTCGCCTTCGAGATACTCCATAACCAGGTAGCTGGTCCCGTCCTGCGGACCGACGTCGTACAGATGGCAGATGTTGGGATGACTCAGGCTGGAAATGGTGCGCGCTTCGCGGTCGAAGCGCTGCTTGGCATCCGGATTCGACGACAGATGCGAAGGCAGGATCTTGATGGCCACCGTGCGATCCAGACGCGTGTCGCGGGCGCGATACACCTCGCCCATGCCGCCCGCGCCCAGCGGAGATTGGACCTCATACGGGCCCTAGCAACGTTCCCAAGGAGAGTGCCATCCGTGGGTCGCAATTATAGCGTCATTCCGCCTGCCGACTCACTTGCGCCAGCGCCGAAAGTAGCGGTGAATCACCAAGGACCAACGCCCGACGCCCGTTCTCCTGCTATCCTGAACTCGATCTCTCGTGAAATTTCAGTTGCAAGACTCCCCGGCGTCCACCGGCGCCGAGAACAGAATGGTGGGCCGTCTGGTTATCGGCCTGCTGGTGCTGGTGTCTGCCCTGGTGGGGGCTACGGCCGGCCTGCTTCTCGTTTACTCGAATGACCTGCCGCAGGTCGATCAACTCGAGCACTACCGACCTAGTTCCATCACCGAACTCTATGACGACCAGGGACGCACCATCGGGTCCTTCGCGCTGCAGCGCCGGGTGGTCGCCACCTATGATGACTATCCTCAGGTGCTGCGCCAGGCGCTGATTTCGATCGAAGACAAGGATTTCTACCGGCACTGGGGCATCAACGTCTGGCGGATCGCCGGCGCCGCCTACCGCGATATCCGGCCTGGCGGCCGCGTGCAAGGCGCCTCGACTCTGACCATGCAACTGGCGCGCAATCTCTTTCTCTCGCCCGACCGATCTTTTCACCGCAAGATTCAGGAAGCGCTGCTGGCCGTCCAGATCGAGCGCCGCTTCACCAAGCCCCAGATCTTCACTCTGTACGCCAACCAGATCTATCTTGGCCATGGGGTTTACGGATTCGAGGCAGCCTCCCAGTTTTATTTCAGCAAGCCGGCTAAGAGATTGACCCTCGATGAGGCCGCGCTGCTCGCCGGCCTGCCTAAATCGCCGATCTACTATTCGCCTATCACTCATCCCGACCATGCTCTCAAGCGCCGCAACCTGGTGATCAATTCCATGCTTGAGGACGGCGAGATCACCGCGCAGCAGGCGACCGTGGCTCGCGATCGGCCGGTCGCAACTCGAACTGGCCCACGATCCCGAATTCGCTTGCACCTTATTTTGTCGAAGAAATCCGGCGTTACCTGGAAGGCAAGTATGGCAGCGACCAGGTCCACGAAGGTGGCTTGAGAGTTTACACCGCGCTCGACATGGACTTGCAGCGAGCCGCCAACCGCGCCCTGTTCGACGGCCTGTCCGCCTATGAGCGCCGCCACGGCTGGAGAGGACGCCTGCAGAATGTTCTGACTGGCGATGTGACCCTGGCCAACTACCAGCATCCGGACTGGGACGACTGACCCCGAGGTCAACAGCTACGTCCACGCCCTGGTCACAGCCGTGACACCGGCTTCGGCGAGTGTCCGATTTGGCCGCTACTCGGCAACGCTCACGTCTGCCGACGTCGCCTGGACCCGCAACAGGCTCTCCGACATCCTGAAGCCCGGCGACATTGCCTATGTGAGAGTCCTGGCGCTGAATCCCGAGGGGAAAGCGCGAGTCAGCCTGGAAGAAGACTCAGGCGTGCAGGGCGCACTGGTCGCAATCGACAACGCTACGGGCGAGATCAAAGCCATGGTGGGCGGACGTGATTTCAACCTTTCCAAGTTCAACCGCGCGACCCAGGCGCTGCGTCAGGTCGGATCTTCGTTTAAGCCCTACGTGTACACCGCGGCCATCGACCGCGGCGCCAGTCAGGACGACACCATCCTTGACGCGCCCATCTCGTTTCCCATGCCATCAGGCACTGCATACGAGCCTCACAATTACGACGAGAAGTTTGAAGGCACGATTACGCTTCGCCGCGCGCTCGCCCAGTCCCGCAACATCCCCGCGCTCAAGCTGGCCGACAACATCGGGATCAAAACCGTCATCGACTACGCACATCGCTTCGGTATCACATCCAACATCCCGCCCTACCTACCGGTCGCACTGGGCGCGGTGGAAGTGACGCCGATGGAGCAAACCTCCGCTTTCAGCGTTTTTCCCAATGACGGGGTACGCATCACGCCACGTTATATCACCAAGGTAACGGACTACGAAGGCCGCACCCTGGAGGAAGATTTTCCTGACGTGAGGGATGTGGTCAGCGCCCGCACCGCGCGGACCATGACTGCGATGTTGCGAGAGGTTGTGCTGCACGGTACCGGCATCGCGGCAGGGGCTCTGAACTATCCTCTGGCAGGAAAAACCGGTACCACAAACAATTTTACCGACGCCTGGTTCGTGGGGTTTTCTCCCTCGATCACTTGTGGTGTCTGGGTCGGCTACGACGAGAAGAAGTTCCTGGGGGCGAGGGAGACCGGCGCCCGCGCCGCCTTACCCATCTGGATGGATTTCATGAAGGCCGCACTGGCGGGAAAAGACCCAGGAGAATTCCAGCCGCCCCCAGACGCAGCGCCAAACTCGCCGCCACAAAAGGTGGACACGCCAGACGCAGCGCCCGTCGGAGATGAAGCGCACTAGCCACCCAGTCCATGTGGGGGCACAGCCCGTGTGGGGACGGGTCTCCGACCCCTCCAGGCCGAGCGAAGCTCGGCTATCTCGGACGCCGGCAAAGAGCAGCCAGAGCCGGTTCTGCGAGCGGGTAGGGGTCCTTCGACGGCGAAACTGCTTCGCTTCGCGAAGCAGTTTCTCCGCTCAGGATGACAAGACTCAAGTGATGCGGCCGTTCGCGTGGGGACAGCCGCCCTCGGCTATCCGGCCGAGAGAAGCTCAGCAATTTATTTCGTGATCGCCGCAAAACTCTCATCCAGAATGCGCACCGCTTCATCCACATCAGCCTTGCCAATATTCAAAGGCGGCGACATGCTGATCACGTTGCCGTAAAACCCGCCCTTGCCCACCAGCAACCCGCGCTTTCGCGCTTCTTCCATCAACGCATTCGTACCCGCGGACGCCGGCTTCTTGGTCTCGCGGTCTTCCACCAACTCGAGCGCCTGCATCAGTCCCATGCCGCGCACGTCGCCGATGAGCGCGTGCTTCGCCTGCAATTCTTCCAGCTTCTTGCGGAAGTATTCGCCGACGACCGCCGCATTCGTCCGCAGGTCGTCTTCTTCGATGATGTCAATCACCGCCCGCGCGGTGACGCTAGGTCACAGGATTGCCGCCGAAGGTGGAAATCGTCAGTCCCTGAAATGAATCCGCGATCTCCGGCTTGGCCACGGTCAGCCCGATCGGCGATGCCGTTGCCCAGTCCTTTGGCGGCGGTAATCATGTCGGGCTCGACTTCCCAGTGCTCGATGCCGAACCATTTGTGCCCGGTGCGTCCCCAGGCGGTCTGCACTTCGTCGGCGATAAAGTCGCCGCCGTACTGCTTCACGATGCTGAAAGCCATCTTGAAATATTCTTTCGGCGGCGTGATGAAGCCGCCCACGCCCTGGATCGGCTCCGCCAGGAAGGCGGCAATGCGCCCCGAAGTCGAGAACTGGATGACGTTCTCGATGTCTTTGGCGCACGCGACTTCGCAGCGAGGATATTTCAGGCCCAGCGGACAGCGATAGCAATATGGATTCATGGCATGCACGATGCCGACTTCAATCGTGCCCTTGCGCCAGGTGTTCATGCCGGTGAGCCCGCGGGTCAGCGACGAGCGCCCGCTGTAGCCGTGCCGCAGCGCGACGACTTCGAAGTTTCCGGTGTGCATGCGCGCCAACTGGATCGCGGTCTCGTTGGCTTCGGTTCCGCTGTTAGTGAAGTAAGACTTCTTGAGCGCTCCCGGCGTGATCTGCGCCAGCTTCTCCGCCAGCTCGACCATCGGCTCGTTGGGAAAGCAGGTGGAGACGTGCTGCAGGCGATCAATCTGCGCCTTGGTGCGCGAGATCACTCGCGGATTGCAGTGGCCGACGCTGATGGTGACGATGCCGCCGAAGAAGTCGAGGTACTTCTTGCCCTTCAACATCCCACACATGCTGCATGCAGGCGTGATCCATGGGCAGCGGATCGGAGTAGTAGGTTGAGACCGAAGGAAAGATGAATTCCTTCTGCTTGCGATTGATCTCTTCGCGCGTCAGGTGCGACTTCTCAGCCGGAACAATAGTGGTGCTCATGCTGGACCTCAGGCAGAACGCCTAATCGGGAATGTGGATCTTACTCGGGACTTACCATCATAAACCACTCGCCTGTTTGGCCGGGCGCGGCTTCGCGTCTGTCTCCGGCATCGGGACAGCGCGGGCGCCGTTGCGGAATTGCTCCAAGGCTTCGAAAATCCGGGGACCATAGAGCGCGGCTTTGTACTCGCCGAATCCGGAAATACTCAGCAGCTCGGCAATCGAACCCGGCCGCTTGCGGCAGACCTCGTCGAGAGCGGAATCGTGCATCACCACGAACGCGGGAACCCCCTGCTGTTTCGCGGCAGCCCGCCGCCACTCGCGTAAATACTCGCGTAGCGCGAGATCGATATCGGCGCCTCCCGCGACTCCACCCGGCATTGGCTTCGCCGGTCGTACCAGGGCCGCCATCGGGCTGACTTTCGGCCTCTCCACTTTGGTGGACTTCACCAGCCAGTCGGATTCGCAGCCGCAGGCGTCGCAGGCGCCGCAAGTCGTCCACTTCGGACTCTCTCCGAAATGCAGGCAAATCTGCCGGTGCCGGCAGCCATTCGATTCGGCGAAGCGGCGGATGGTATGGTAACGCTGCCAAGCCCGCTCCTTCTCAGCCGGATCGACAATCTGGTCGGCAAAGTAGGCCAGCAAGGCTGCGTCGCGCTTCTGCCAGAGCAGGATGCAATCCGCCGGGTCTCCGTCACGCCCGGCGCGTCCCGCTTCCTGGTAATACTGTTCGATTGACTTGGGAAGTGCGAGATGCACTACCGCGCGCACCGAAGCTTTGTTGATACCCAGACCGAAGGCTATCGTGCCCACCAGCACGCGCACTTCGTCCGACATCCAGCGTTCCTGGTTGTCCCTTCTCTCCGCTGATTCCATCTTGCCGTGATAGCCGATGGCGGAAATCTGTTGCGCTTTGAGATAGTTCACAGTCTCCCCGACCCTAGCGATGGTTGGAGCGTAAACGATGACGCTTCGGTCTTCGTAGTTGCGCAAGGCGCGCAACAGCAAGCTGGGCTGCTCGTGTCCCTCGCATTCCTTTACCAGGTAGCGGAGGTTCGACCGGTGAAAGCTGGCAATATACTTGTGCGGATCGCGGAGCTGAAGCTGGTGAAGAATATCGTGACGCACCCGCCGGGTAGCGCTGGCGGTGAAAGCGGCGATAGGACGATCGGGAAAATGCACTCGCAAACGGCTCAACTGCCGGTATTCCGGACGGAACTCGTGCCCCCATTCGGAGATACAGTGCGCTTCGTCGATGGCGAAGAAAGCAATCGGGACTCGCTGCAGCCAGCCGATCGTATCGGCCCGCGCCAGCCGCTCCGGAGAGAGATAGAGCAAACGGTATTCGCCCTCTGCAGCCTTACGTATAACCTGGGCCTGCTTCTCGCTGGGCAGAGAACTGTTCAGCACCGCGGCGGGAATTCCCATCTGCGCCAACTGCCCCGCCTGGTCCTGCATCAACGCAATCAAAGGTGAGATGACGATCGCGGTCCGTCCCAGCATCACCGCCGGCAACTGGTAGCACAGTGACTTCCCGCCCCCGGTCGGCATCACTACACAGCTGTCCCGCCCCTTGAGCAAACCGCGCACGATCCGCTCCTGCAATGGCCGGAACGAATCGTACCCCCAGTGACGCCGCAGCGTGCTGAGAAGATCGCTTTCCGGCGTCACGTTCACCGCAGACATGGGAATCAGTATAGATGGTGCGAAGTGCTGGAGAGTACCCGTCCGCACTCACGATCCTGAATCGGGAACATGAAGATCTGGCCGATGTGGCTTGTGGGGCCGCGGACCCGCCCCGAGCGAAGTCGAAGGAGATCCGCCCGCGAAAGCCCGGCACTCCGATGAAAGTGGCCAGCCGCCGCCGTCCCCGCCAAACTATAATCTGCCTTAATGAAGTCATTCTTCCGACTGGTCCTGCTGGCGCTGGTCTTACTGGTAGTGGCGCTGATTTCCGCGCTCACCGCCATGCGGCTGGCCATCCACGGCCACGAAGTCACCGTCCCCAACCTGGTAGGCGAGAGCCCGGCCGCAGCCCGGATGATCGCCGAGCAAAAAGGACTGGAACTGAATGTGGAACGCCAGTACTACAGCCCCTC
>CAVZXU010000026.1:0-65516 GCA_963779255.1 Terriglobia bacterium
CGGCGAAGCCGGCGTATGTGGTTCCCTTGGAAGATTCGGCCCGGATGCTCAAGAAAGAGCACATGAACGCCAAGAAGGCCGAAGTCGTCTGGACCAACTGATCCTGGTTCGCGCCACCAAATAGGTTTACGGCCGAAGGTGCCCATCTGTCGCGTCATCTGCGACAGGTGGGTATTTTGCTTTTGGTGCAAGGGGTGGCGCCCGCGTAGTATCGTCATCCTGATGCCCGACCCAAGCAGACCTTGAATGTCGCGATGATCGGCACTGGTTTCATTGCCAAGGCGCACTCCAACGCCTTCCGCAGGGTCACGCACTTTTTTAACGTCCCCTACGAATGAGCTTGAAGCTCGTTTGCGGCGCAACCGGGCCAAGGTTGAATCTGCGGCGGCGCAGTGGGGTGGAACGAAGTCTCGACGATTGGCAGGCTGCGGTTGCCCGTCCCGACATCGATGTTGTCGATATAGCCGTGCCCAACATCCTGCACGCGCCCATTGCCATCGCCGCCGCCAAAGCCGGAAAATAATCTGGTGCGAGAAGCCCCTGGCCACTTCCCTGCCGGAAGCCGAGCGCATGGTGCAGGCGGTACGTGAGATTCCTAACCTGGTCTGGTTCAACTACCGGCGAATTCCGGCTGTAGTCTTCGCCAAACGATTGATCCACGAAGGCCGTCTTGGGCGCACCTATCACTACCGTGGCCTGTATCTGAATCAGTCGGGAAACGATTCGAGTAAAGCCGCAACCTGGCGCTACCAGCGCTCCGAAGCCGGACTGGGAGCGGCTGGCGACCTGCTTTCACATTCCATCGATTCGGCGCTTTACCTCAACGGGCCGATCACCGAGTTAACCGCCATGATGCATACGTTCGTCACCGGCCGCGACGTGGACGATGCCACGTTTTTCCTGGCCCGCTATGCCAACGGCAGCGTCGGCACATTCGAAGCCACTCGCTACGGAGTCGGCTGCCGCAATCGCCATGCCTTCGAGATCAACGGGTCGAAGGGCATGCTGCGTTTCAATCTGGAGCACATGAACCAGCTCGAGTTTTACGATGCCGCCGAAACCCCCAGCCGGCAAGGCATGAAGAACATCACGGTGACGGGTCCGGACCATCCTTATTCCGACAATTTCTGGAAGCCCGGCCACATCATCGGCTACGAGCACACCTTCATTGCCCTTCTGGGGGACTTCCTCGCGGCCCTGGCGCGTAAAGAATCGCGCTACCCGGATTTCGATGATGCGGTTGCGGTGCAGAGGGTGCTGGATGCGGTCGAGCGCTCAGCGATATCGCGAGGATGGATAAAGCTGTAGGAGTTGTCTGAAAATGTGTGGACGGACACTCCTGTCCGTCGCCTTTGATTTGACTCCGACTTCGACTTTGGTCTTGAAAACTCAACTGGATATCGACACGGACATGACCGGACAGTGGCAGCCTATTCTGAAAATCAAGAGCAACTTCAACGGCGACGGACAGGAGTGTCCGTCCCACACCACAGCGACGCTACTTGAACTCAGGCCTCAGGGGATAGTCCACGATAATGGCCCGCCCATTGGTGAGGGCCTTGACCGAATGCCGCACATTAGCGGGCACGATTGCAACCAAGCCCGGTCGGGCGATCTGGGCCACGCCGTCTATGGTCACCTCGAGCTCGCCCTCAATCACCTCATAGACTTCTTCCTGTGGGTGGAAGTGCTCGTGAATGGATGAGTCCCGCACGAAGTCATAGTGCGCGAAGGTCATGCTCGGCGAGTGGAAATAACGTCCATGCCAGCCCGGCAAGCGTTCAATGACCTTGAGGCTGCTGGTGTCAACAAAGGGCATACGAACCTCTCCTTGGACGAAGGCGGGCGCGCATAAGCGGCTAGGGCGTTCCCACTGCCACTTTTCCGGTCAACTGAATCTGCGCCGCCGATTGCGCCACGTACACATCGAAATCCCCGGGCTCAACCTTCCAGTCATGCCCCTTGACGTCATAATAGGCGAAGGCACGGCGGTCGAGTTTGACGGTCACTTGCCGGGTCTCGCCAGGAGCAAGGCTGATTTTGGCGAAGCCTTTGAGTTCCTTCTTCGGACGCGGCACGCTGGAGTGCCGGTCGCCCACGTAGACCTCTGTCACCTCCGCCCCCGCACGGCTTCCCGTATTGGTGACTTGAAAGTGCACTTCAGCCCCGGAGGCCGAGGGAGAAACGGTGAGATTCTTGTACGCAAACGTGGTGTAGGAAAGGCCATACCCGAACGGAAACAGAGGTTTCACGCCCGACTTGTCGTAACCCCGGTAGCCCACGAACACGCCCTCGGTGTAAGCCACCTTTTTGCTCTTGTCTCCACTCTTGGGATAGTAAGTGTCATGCGCGGGATTGTCCTCCCATCGCCGGTCGAACGTCACAGGCAATTTGCCGGACGGGCTGAACTCTCCGAACAAAAGTTGGGCCAGCGCCGCGCCGCCCTCCTGTCCCGGGAACCACGCCTCAAACAGTGCGGGAACGTGATCGATCCAGGCATTCATATCCACACCACCGCCGGAAGTTACCACTACGATCGTATTCTTGTTGATGGCGGCGATCTGGTTGATCAGTTCGTCCTGCGCCGGCGGCAGAACGAACAACCGGTCCGCGCTCTCTCCTTCAGTCGATTGATCAAAGCCAACCGCCAGCACTACTGCATCAGCCTTCGCGGCCACCGCCTTGGCTTCCGCGCTTACCATCTCCTCCGGCCGCACTATGCCGAAGTTCAGTCTGGCCTTGCCCCAACCTCGGCGCACAAAGTAATCGAGCTCAACCTGGTGCGGACCGGGCTGCAGCGAAATCTTCACCTGACTTAAGAACGCGTACGCCTGGTTCCAGTCGTCAATCACCACCTTCTTATCCACGTACAGCCGGTAGCCGCCATTTTCTCCCGGACCCTGAACGAAAGCCAGGTAGTCGCCAGGTGTGCTGGGCGTGAAGTAACCTGTCCAACGAATTGACACATCATTCGCGGCCATGCCACCAGTCGCTCCCGGATCGTAACTCGCTTTGTTGTCCACGCGCTCGACAGCCGCCTTACCGGAGAGGTCCGCATTGGTGAAGTACTCGGCTTTCAATCCCGGCTTGCCACCGCTGGCCTCGGTAGTGAACTTGCTCCGCTCCGCCATTTCATCCAGAGCTGGCACTCCAGCCGAGTAGAACACCTTGGCGCCCGCGCCCAAATAGTTCGCGATCCCCTCCAGAAAACTCACTGCGATAAAAGGCTGGACCGCACCGCTGCCGCCGCCCACCGGCTGCGCCGGGTAGGCATCGGGCCCGATCACGGCGATGGACTCGATCTTTCCCTTGTCCAAGGGCAACAGGTTGCCGTCGTTCTTCAGCAGTACCATGCCCGATCGCGCCCCTTCCAGCGCCACTTGCCGCCCCTCCGAATTGAAGCGGGGGACGGACGTATCGGTCTGATCGCGATCGAGCCAGCCGAATTGCACCGCGGTCCGCAGGATGCGGCGCACTTTGTCGTCGATGGTGGCCTCGCTGACTTTGCCCGAGCGGATCGCCGGCAGCAGATTGGCGCGATTCATGAACTTTCCGATGGCATCTCGAGATCCAGTCCGCCGTTTGCTACCGCCACGCCGTCATAGGTGGCGTCCCAGTCGGACATTATGATTCCCTTGAAGCCCCAATCTTTTTTGGCGACATCGGTATTAAGATACGGGTCCTGCGTAAGGTGAACGCCGTTGGTGAGGTTGTAAGAATCCATGATGGATCCCACGTTCGCTTCCTTCACTGCCGCCTCAAAGGCGGGCAAATAGATTTCCCGCATGGTGCGTTCATCGATGATTGAGTCTACGTTGTGCCGGTCAAACTCCGAGTTGTTTCCCATGTAATGCTTGACCGTGGAGCTGACTCCCTGGCTCTGTACTCCGTCGATGTAAGCGACAGTGGTGCGGGCAGCCAGGAACGGGTCTTCCCCGAAGTACTCGAAATTCCTGCCGTTCAACGGTGAGCGATAAATGTTCACGCCCGGTCCGAGCATGAAATGCACTCCTCGGGCGCGCGCGTCCTGACCGACAATGGTTCCCATCCGCTGCGCCAGGTCTGGGTCCCATGCGGCCGCCATCCCGACGCCTCCAAATGCGGTGGACGGTCCATAATTGCGGACCCCAATTGGCCCGTCCGCCATCTTCAGTCGAGGCAAATGAATGTGCGGAATGTCCCGAATGTAGAAATCGTCAACCCCGCCAATCAGATCCACCTTCTCTTCCAGCGAAAGCTGTTTGAGCATCGAGTCAACTCGGGCTTCAACGTCCGCCTGGGCAGCTGGCGCAGTTTGGCTAATCAGCGGCAGCACCGAGAGTAAGAGAACCGCCGCAATCAATCGAAATTTGCGAATCATTCCAGCCCCCGTTTTAGAATTTTTCAGCGCTGCACCCGTCCTGAGCCGTCGCCCTTGAGCAGGGCGTTCACTTCGTCCACGGTAGAGCGGCTGAAGTCCCCCTGCTGGGAATGCTTCAGGCAGCTCGTGGCCACCGCAAACTCGAGTGCTTCCTGGTGCGTGGGCAGCATTTGAAAACCGTAGATCAGGCCGGCCGCAAAAGAGTCGCCCGAACCCACCCGATCCACGATATGAGTGATTTCATAAGAACGGCTTACGCTGAATCCCTGCCGATCATTCAGGCAGGCCGACCAGCCGTTGTGTGAAGCGCTCTTCGATTCCCGCAAAGTGATGGCGATCGCCTTGAGATTCGGATACTGGCCCAGCACTGTGGCGGTGAGCTTCTCATATTGCGCACGATCAAGCCGTCCGGAGTGTACGTCCACTTCGGCCTCAATGCCTAGCGCCATCTGACACGTCTTCTTCGTTGGCGATGGCGATATCTATATTCTTCACCAGCTCGCGCATCACCTCGGCCGCCGGCTTGCCCCACTTCCACAGGTTCTTGCGATAGTTCAAATCGCAGGACACAGTGATTCCCTTGGCTCGCGCCTTCTTCACCGCCTCGAGCGCCAACTCGGCCGCTGAGCTGCTGATGGCCGGCGTAATGCCAGTGATATGGAACCAGTCGGCATCTTTTAAGGCGCGCTCCCAGTTGATGTCCCCAGGCTTGGCCAGAGCGATGGCGCTGTACTCGCGATCATAGGCCACCTTGGAGGGACGCTGGTTGGCGCCGGCCTCCACGTAATAAACGCCCATTCGACCTTTGCCGCGCACGATCCGCGAAGTGTCCACTCCGAAGCGGCGTAGTTCACCTATGACGGCATCGGCCACCGGGTTCTTGTCGGGTAAAACGGTCACGAAGGCTGCGGGCAGCCCCAACTGTGCCAGTGCGACGGCAACATTGGCCTCGCCGCCACCGAAAGTCGCCACGAACCGCCCCGTCTGCAGAATCCTTTCGAAGCCCGGCGGAGCGAGCCGCAACATGATTTCGCCAAAAGTCACCGTCGTCTTTGTCATGTCCCTGGATTCGTTCCCTCAAATGGTTTTCCTGCCTGAAGTCTTGCGGCCAGAGCCGGGTCAGCGCCGCTTCTTTCCCTTGTCTTTGCCCGCGATCAATTCAATGCCAAGCTTCGCCAAAACGATGTCCTCACTCGACGTAAGCCCGCTGACTGCCACCGCGCCGATCACCTCGCCATCTCTCCACACTGGAATGCCGCCGCCCCAACCCACAAATTTCGGATCGCCGTAGTAGGCAATATCGTGACCCTTTTTCGGATGCCGGACTCGGTCTCCGATATCCTGGGTTGGCTTGCGCTCCCGCGCCGCAGTCCATGCCTTGTTGGCAGCGATGCGAATGCAAGAGAGGGGAGCGCCGTCCATGCGGGCGAAGGCAATCAGCTCGCCATGCGAGTCGGCCACCGCAATCACTGCAGCTTTCCGCATGGCCAGAGCCTTCTCCACGATGCGGTCAATGATCTTACTGGCTTCGGAATACTCGATGGTCTGGGTTGTCTTCATCCTGGCGTCCTTGAGGGCTGGCTTGCGCAGCCAAGGATTGTAAATCAAACGAGACGCACCAGCCCAACTCCGGATTCGGTGTGATTCAACTGCTGAACTAGGACGCTATTCAATTTTGCTTTACTATCTTGGGTCGGCCCCAAAGGCAACAAACAAGCAGTTCCAGAAATCACCATGACCATGCTGAAACTGAAGGTTCTCGGAAAGGTAATTGAATCGGGACTGGTCGCCATCGTGCGGACCCATAGTTCAGACCAGGCCGAGCGTATCGCGGAGGCCTGTGCTCTTGGGGGCGCAGCCGCGATTGAGATCACATTCACGGTCCCGGGCGCGGTTGCCGTCATTGAATATCTTGCCAGGAAATACAAATCCGGCGAAATCCTCCTGGGCGCGGGAACGGTGCTCGATCCGGAGACTGCCCGCATCGCCATCCTGGCCGGGGCGCAATACATCGTCAGTCCGTCAGTGAATGTTGAAACCGCCCGTTTGTGCAACCGCTATCAGGTCCCCTACATGCCGGGTGCCGGAACGTTGCGCGAGATTGTGGACGCCATGGAGTGCGGCGCCGACATCGTAAAGCTGTTCCCAGGCGAAACGCTTGGACCTGCTTTCGTGAAGGCCGTAAAGGGCCCGCTGCCCCAGGCTTCCCTGATGCCGACCGGCGGCGTGAGTGTCGATAACGTTGCAGACTGGATCAAAGCCGGCGCGGTGGCGGTAGGCGTCGGCGGTAATCTGACCGCAGGCGCGGAGAAGGGTAACCTGCAATTAGTCACGAACACGGCGAAACAGTTTGTCGAGAGAATAGCTCGGGCACGGGGAAAATAGCGCAGTACTCTTTGCAAGCCGCACCTTTCGTGTGGACTTCGATGGACTCCTGCGGCGCTCGTTATGAAAATTGGTCTGGGACTGTATCGCCACATGCTGACGCGCGACTACTATGACTTCGCGCGCCAGGCCGGCTGCACTCACGTAGTCGTACACCTGGTCGATTATTTCAACCAGAGCGCGACCAACCCGCGCAACAATCAACCCACGGGTGGGAAGTATGAGCCTTGGGGAATGGCGGGTGATTCCGAGAAGCTGTGGACTGTCGAAGAACTCAAGACCCTAAGCCGTGAGATTGAGGATGCTGGCCTGGTACTGGCCGCAATCGAGAATCTCGACCCGGCGCACTGGCACGACATTTTGCTCGACGGCCCGCAGCGGCCGCAGCAAATCGAAAAAGTCAAGACAATTATTCGCCGCATGGGTGAAGCCGGCATCCCGGTACTCGGATACAACTTCAGCCTGGCTGGCGTGTGCGGTCGCATAACTGCGCCCCTGGGACGCGGCCACGCCATCACTGTCGGTATGGACGGTCCCGCCGACGATGTCCCCATTCCAAAGGGAACGGTTTGGAACATGGTTTACGATCCTGACGCCCCCGCGGGCACGCTTCCTTCTATCTCCCACGACGAGTTATGGCGGCGCCTGGAAAGGTTTCTGCACGATGTCGTCCCGGTCGCTGAACAATCCGGAGTGCGTCTGGCCGCGCATCCCGACGATCCTCCCATGCCCACCATGCGCGGGCAGCCTCGCCTGGTTTACCAGCCTGGCATGTATCAACGCCTGATTGATCTCGCCCCCAGCTCGAGCAATGCGCTGGAACTCTGTGTGGGAACGCTGGCGGAGATGACCGAAGGGGACATCTACGACGCCGTCGACCGCTACAGCCGGCAGGGAAAAATCGCCTACATCCATCTACGCAACGTGGTGGGCAAAGTGCCGAGCTACCGCGAGACATTCATCGACGAGGGTGATGTGGATATGATTCGCATCCTGACCATCCTGGCGAAAAACCAGTTCGATGGGGTTGTCATTCCCGACCACACGCCGCAGATGACCTGCCCCGCACCCTGGCACGCCGGTATGGCGCACACCATCGGTTTCATACTGGCGGCCCAGGCCATGCTTGAAACATCCGTCAAGAACCCCAGCTCTTTGTAGCGCCGGCGTCCCGCCGGCTGTCGCGAGGGCATCCTGCGCTCGCAGTCGGGGACTAAAGCCCCAAATGAAAATGCGCCTCAAATGCAGCGCTAAAGCGCTGCTCCACCCAAAGACACCCACGAGCCCGCCCCTGAGGGTGGTTGGTCCACGCGGGCTTCTTCGGGACGACGCCAGCGACAACATCGCACGGTGCCATCTTGTCGGACCCTCAACTTCGCCCCGTTGCCGGAGAGACCGCTGAAGACGGCATGATAGGAAAGCCCACCTCTTCGAGATCGCTCCCGAACTGTTTCATTGACCGCAACTGAATGGCACGAATTCCGACCGCGCGCGCGCCCTGGACATTGGGCTCCTTATCATCCACAAAAAGGGCTTCGGACGCCGCCACCCCGACTCCGCCCAGGCTGTGCTGGTAGATGGCCGCATCGGGCTTGATGAGTTCTACCTCGGCGGAGAATGTCTGATGGTCAAAGTACTCCAGCCAGGTGAACGCTTGTCGCACGTGCCGAATCATGTCGTGGGGCATATTGGAGAGAAGCCCGGTCCTGGTTCCGGACGAATGAATCTGCTTCAGCCATTCCACCATGACTGGATTTTCGTGAGCCCACATCTCAACATCCCACTGGCGAAGTAAGCTGAGTTGCTCGGGCGCCAACTGCGTACCGGCATCTTTTGCGACCGCCGACCAATAGGCTTCGGGTGAAAGATCGCCACGGTCATAGCGCAACCGATTGCGGTCCCAAAGTTTACGGAACGAAATCGGCTCAACCCCAAAAAGACTGGCCATGCGGGCCCATTCCTCCAGGGTCGGCGAATAGCACAGAACTTCCCGTAATCCAGAATTACAGCCTTTATCTTCGATAAGTTTGCGCGGTCCATTCCGCCTCCACCTCCATATTCTCGCGGCGCCTGTAGTTCAGTCCAATGAATTGATGTTTGCTCTGTGATAACTTGTGGGCTGCTTAAGCCTGCCGGAGACGGTCGCTGGACACAATTCTGAACGGAGTCCGCATGAAGTTGAATGCAACTTTGGTAAAGAGTACGGTCGTGGCCGCTCTTGGCGGTCTGCTATTCGGATTCGATACTGCGGTCATCTCCGGCACCACCAGTGCGCTGACCCATACCTACAACCTCACGCCGTTTCTGCTTGGGGTCACGGTCTTCAGCGCGCTCTTCGGGACGGTCCTGGGCGCAATGCTGGCGGGAATTCCGGGTGAGCGTTTCGGGCGCCGCGACAGCCTGCGGGTAATGGCGGTTCTGTATCTCATCTCCGGACTGGGCTGCGCCTTCGCCTGGAACTGGCATGCCCTGGTCATCTTTCGATTTATCGGCGGACTGGGCGTAGGCGGCTCCTCGGTTCTCGGGCCCATGTATATCGCGGAAGTCTCCCGGCAAAATTGCGTGGCCGCCTGGTTGGCTTTTTCCAGTTCAACGTGGTGTTCGGAATTCTGGTGGCCTACTTCTCGAACTACGTCATCGGTCTGCAACACTTCGGTGCCTCGGAATGGCGCTGGGAACTCGGCGTCACTGCCGATCCCGCTGCCCTGTTCTTCGTCATGTTGTTCACCATTCCCCGTAGCCCGCGCTGGCTGGTCAAGAAGGGACGAGTGGATGAAGCGCGTGCTGTCCTGCAGGTGACCGGGAGACGAAAACTACGAGCATGACCTGCAGGAAATTGTCGCCTCCATCGGCATCGAGCAAAACCAGGCCACCGAGAAACTGTTTTCCAGAAAATACGCCTTGCCGATTTTTCTGGCGGTCAGCATTGGATTGTTCAACCAGCTTTCCGGTATTAACGCGATCCTGTACTACTTGAATGATATTTTCGCCCACGCCGGCTTCAGCAAAGTCTCCGGGAACTTACAGGCGGTCGCGATCGGCGCCACCAACCTGCTGTTCACCATGATCGCGATGTCGGTGATTGACCGCCTCGGGCGTAGGACTCTGTTGTTGGTCGGTTCGGTCGGGACCGCCACTTGTCTGGCGGGAGTCTCGATAATTTTCTTTACCGGCCAGCACCAGAACCTTCTGGTTTGGCTCCTAGTTGGCTACATTGCGTTTTTTGCCTTCTCCCAGGGGGCTGTCATCTGGGTTTACCTCTCGGAAGTATTCCCCAATTCAGTTCGTGCCAAGGGCCAGAGTCTGGGAAGCTTCTCGCACTGGTTCATGAACGCGGCCATCTCTCTCATCTTTCCGCTGATGGCCGCTTCTTCCGGCGCCTATCCCTTCGTGTTCTTTGCCGTGATGATGGTGGTGCAGTTCTTTGTCGTGCTATTCGTCTATCCGGAAACCAAGGGCCTGTCGCTGGAAGAGATGCAGAAGAAGCTGGGGATCAGCTAAGGCCTTGTTGGCGCCATCACCCTCGGTGGTGTTCTAATCGCGCATTCTTTGCATCCTTTGCGGTAAAGGGTTTGACCTCGCCTAATCGATCAACAGTCTTGAACCGCAACGGACGCCGAACCAACCCGGCACCGCCAAATCTCTATGAAGTCCGCCCGATTCTGGGTTAGGATGCCGCCTATGCAGACGCCCTCTCTATCCCGCCGCTCTTTCCTGGCCTTGTCCGCCATGCTGCCCTGGTCGTTGCGTGCCTTTGCGGCTACATCGGTTCCGGTGGGCCTCGAGATGTATTCTGTGCGCGACGCGATGAAGAGCGATCTCTCGGGCACAGTGTTGGAGGTCGCCCAGATGGGATACCAGGGCGTCGAATTCTACGCTCCTTATTTCGATTGGACCGAGCCTCAAACCAGGGAGATGAAAAAGACTCTGGATGATCTGGGCATCCGCTGCTACTCCACCCACAACAGCCACACCTACTTCACTCCGGAAAATCTAAAGAAAGTGCGCGACATGAACCTGGTTCTGGGAAGCAAGTACCTGATCATGTCGAGTTCTGACCCCAAGCCGGGTCTGGCGGGATGGAAGGAAGTCGCCGACGCCTTGAACTCCGCCGCCGAACAGCTCGAGCCGGCAGGCCTGAAGACGGGATACCACAACCACGAACTGGAGTTCACTCCGGTCGAGGGCAAGCGCCCCATTGAAATACTGGCGACTAACACGAAGTCATCGGTCGCGCTACAACTGGACGTGGGCACGTGTCTCAAAGCTGGTTCCGATCCGGTAGCCTGGATTCGCGCCAACCCGGGGAGGATCAAATCCATTCACTGCAAGGACTGGGCGCCCGGCGCGGACAAGGGCTACACCGTACTGTTTGGAGAAGGCGCTGCTGACTGGAAAGGCATCTTTGCCGCAGCCGAAAGCGTCGGTGGCGTCGAATACTATCTGGTCGAACAGGAAGGCAGCAGGTTCTCCGAGTTCGAGACGGCGAAAAAGTGCCTGGAAACCTTCCGACGGCAACATTCGACCTAGCTGCTGACGGGAGGACCTATGACCTCTGAAAAGTTTGGGGACACGCCATCGCTCGAATCCGGCGACCGATGGCCGACCGTGGTGGCATCGCTGTTGGTAGGTTCGGCATTCTTTGCCCTGTGGTTCTGGCTGCTGCCGGGGTGGCTCGGCTTCCGGGTAGAAACTGCGGGGGCGGCGCGCTGGCGATGGCTGGCCGCAATTCCGTCGGTGCTGGGATTCGCAGTTGCTCTACGCTGCGTTTGGGACTTTGGAGCGACCGGACGCGGCACTCCTGCGCCCTTCGCTCCTCCACAGCGCTTAGTGGTGGTGGGCTTCTACCGCTACGTGCGGAACCCGATGTACGTGGGCTTTGCAGCAGGGTGGATTGGGCTTTGGATCGTATTGGGCACGCCAACCCGACGCTGATCGCCGCCGTGGCGGCTGTCGCCCTGGGAGTGCATCTATTTGTAGTTTTTTACGAGGAACCCACATTGCGCCGTAAGTTCGGGACGGACTACGAAGACTATTGCCGGAACGTAAGGCGCTGGTGGCCGCGCCTGCACGCTTGGAGCAGGTCCTGAAACGAACGCTCAGCTAAGCGCTAAATACGCGAAACCGGTTTTCCGCCAGCCCGCTAACCTCACACTGGATTGCAAACAGTCCGCCAGCCAATCGCTCGCCGGGCGCCGCGCCGGCCGACGCCGTGGTGACGAACAACGTCTTTAGATCTGCGCCTCCAAAGGTGCAGGTGGTGATGTTTCTTACCGGCATCTCGATCACGCGATCAATTTTTGAGTCGGCAGCGATGCGAACAATGCAACCGCCATCATAGCGGCAGTTCCACAGATAGCCATCGGCATCCACCGTCGAGCCATCCGGCAATCCACGCTCGAAGCCGGCAAAGAAAACGGCTTCATTGTGAATCGTCCCCGTGGAGCGATCGTAGTCATACGACCAAATCGTATTGGCCAGCGTATCTCCAAAGTAGAAACGACCCCGGTCAGGGCTCCAGGCCAGCGTGTTGGAGATTCCGATGGCGCGGCGGTGAATGGTCAGGCTGGCGTCCGGGTCGAGCCGGTGGAGAATGCCATCCTTCCCGCCCGCTTCCCGTGATGATCCGTCGGGGTTCACATTGTTGCGCATCGAGCCCACCCACAGCGAGCCGCGCGGATCGGCGCGCCCGTCATTGAGCCGGACTGAAGGCCATCCCTGAAGACGATAGATGGGTTGGTGGCGAACGTCGGAGGCGGGCTCCCACAAAATCACGCTGGAGCCGAGCACCACCGCCAGCAGATCATCGCGGTCGGTCAATGTCAGCGCGGTTACCGGCTCCTCGAAAAACCAGGTCCGGACGCACTGATCCATCAACGTGAAGCGATGAATCAGGAAGCGGTTGATGTCCGTCCAGTAAACCGCGGAATGCGCCGCATGCCAGACCGCACCTTCGCCGCAGCGGTCTCCGGTCGGCGCGACACAGACCGGTGGCGAGACCACAGGTCCTGAAATCACTGCACCCCAATGCCGGCCAGCAGGCCGCCGTCCACCAGGTAATCGCCGCCCGTGCAAAACGCCGCTTTGTCTGAAACCAGGAACGCCGCCAGCTCCGCCACTTCTTCGGGCGTGCCTATGCGCCCCACGGGATGAGCCTGGCCCCAACGTTGGAACACCTCTGCGATCGGCACGCCGGGGGCAAAGTTTCCCGCCGAGCGCTCGAGCATGGGTGTGTTTATGGATCCCGGGCTGATCGAATTCACCCGAATGTTGTCGGGAGCGTGATCCAGCGCCATGGCGCGGGTAAGACTATGGACCGCACCCTTCGACGCCGCATAGGCCGCGACCCCGCGCTGGCACGCGTGTCCCTGGACAGACGCCAGGTTGATGATCGCTCCTCCGCCTCGCTTTTTCATTTGTGGAATCCCGAAATGCCCCAGCAGATAGATGCCGGCGACGTTCACCATCATGCACCGGTTCCAGCTTTCGAGATCAGTCTCTACCACCGTGCCAAAGGGATGAAAGGCGGCGGCGTTCACGATGATGTCCAGACCGCCAAACTCATTCGCTGCCTTCGCCACCACGGCCTGAACGGCTTCGGCTTGAGTGACGTCGCATTGCTCCACCTGCAAACTCAGCCCGTCCGCCGCGGCATTCTGAGCGAGTTCGTTATTCGCGGCCACATCGATTCCACAAACCAGCACGCTAGCCCCACCCGCAGCAAAACGCTTGGCGATCGCGCGCCCGATACCCGTGCTGCCGGTCACAATGGCGACTTTTCCCTTCATGTGAGCTTTTAGCTCCTGGCTGCCAGCTGTTGGCTCAAGGCTGAATAGCTAGAAGCTAGGAGCTAGCAGCCGCCTCTAATGACTTTCTCTCGGTATTCCCGCTCCGCGCGCGCCCACCAGAAAGTCCAGATCTGCGCCGCGGTCTGCCTGCAAAACATGATCGATGTACAGCTTCTGATACCCACCGCTGGCCAGCGGCGGAGGAGCCTTCCATTCCGCACGCCTGCGGCCCAGTTCCTCAGCCCCCACGCAAAGTTCCAACTTGCGCTCTTCCACGTCCAGCTCGATTTCGTCGCCGTCACGAACCAGAGCCAGCGGTCCTCCGGCTGCCGACTCGGGAGTCACGTGCAGCACTACGGTTCCATACGCGGTGCCACTCATGCGTGCATCGGAAACCCGCACCACGTCCGTGATTCCGCGCTGCAGCAGCTTTTTCGGCAACGGCATGTTCCCCACTTCAGGCATGCCCGGGTAGCCCTTGGGCCCTGCGCCCTGCAGGACCATGACCGAATTCTCATCGACCTCCAGCGCAGGATCGTCCACGCGCTTCTTGAAATCTTCGATGTCGGTAAAAACGACGGATCGCCCGCGATGTTTGAGCAAATGAGGACTCGCCGCAGAAGGCTTGACCAGAGCACCCCCTGGCGCCAGGTTGCCGCGCAACACCGCAATGCCGGCACGCTCCTTGAGCGGTTTCTCCCGGCTATGAATGACCTCGGCATTCCAGCACGGAGCGTCGGCGGTGTTCTCACCCATGGTCTTGCCATTGACGGTCAGCGCGTCGCGGTTGATCAGCTCACCGAGAGCGCGCACCACAGCCGGCACCCCACCGGCGTAGTAGAAATCCTCCATCAGGAATTTGCCGGAAGGCATCAGGTTCACCAGCAGGGGAAGATCGTGTCCCAGACGATCGAAATCTTCGAGTTCCAGTTTCACTCCTACGCGTCCCGCCAGGGCCAGCAAATGCAAGACCGCATTCGTGGACCCGCCAATCGCAGCGTTCACCCGGATGGCGTTTTCGAATGCCTTCCGGGTCAGAATCTGCGACATCTTGACATCGTCGCGCACCATCTCCACGATGCGCCTTCCCGCCTCTTGCGCCAGCACATAGCGCCGCGAATCGACCGCTGGAATCGTCGCATTCTGCGGCATCCCCATGCCCAGGGCCTCCACCATGCACGCCATGGTCGAGGCCGTGCCCATGGTCATGCAGTGGCCCGCCGACCGGGACATGCAGGATTCGGCATCCATGAAGTCGGCACAGCTCATCTTGCCCGCACGCACGTCTTCGCTCATCGACCACACACTGGTACCCGACCCGATGGTCTCGCCTCGGAAGTGTCCGTTGAGCATGGCCCCGCCCGAAACCACCAGCGCCGGCAAGTCACAACTCGCCGCGCCCATCATGAGCGACGGCGTTGTCTTGTCGCACCCGCACAGCAGCACCACGCCATCGATGGGATTGCCTCGGATAGATTCCTCCACGTCCATGCTCACCAGGTTGCGGAAGAGCATGGCGGTGGGCCGCAGGTTCGTCTCCCCCAGCGACATTACGGGAAACTCCAGCGGGAATCCGCCGGCCTCGTACACGCCGCGCTTTACCCGGTCCGCGATCAGGCGGAAGTGAGCGTTGCACGGCACCAGCTCCGACCATGTATTGCAGATTCCGATCACCGGACGGCCATCGAACAAGTTGGGTGGGAATCCCTGGTTCTTCATCCACGAACGATGAATGAATCCATCCTTATCCTGAAGGCCGAACCAATGGGTGGAGCGAAGAGGAGTCTTCTTACCGTTGTTCATAATTTTTAATATCCGCAACCATACAGTTTGTCATCCCGAGCGCCGCTCCGAGCCGCGCCTGCGCGGTCAGGACAAGTCGAGAGACCTGCTGTTTGCTGACCGCGCAATCGCTCTTGCAGCGTCAGGTTACTGGTCGGCAGCACAACCGCTGAGCCCCCGCTCATATCCGCTCCGCGCCAGATCCTTCACCCGGCTGAAGCCGGGTTCAGGGATGACGCCCTTCGCATGAGGGACAAAGTTCAGCGGGCACCTCGCGTCAGACGACGGGCCCCCCGACATATTACAGCTTCGCAGGAGCTGGTCGTCAGGATACTAGCGTTCTGGCACGGGCTCCGGTTCCGCTGAGCCGTCGGCCCGCGGGTCGGACGCCGCAAAGTTCACATTGCTTTTCGAATTGTGCAGTACAGCCTGCCCGCGGCCCATCGCAGTCGAGTACTCTTTCCTCACTTTGAACTTGTGCCCCTTTTCCTCCAGCTCTTTCAGGGTTTCGGGCGGGACTCGCGATTCAATCAAGATGTCGCATCCAATTCCCTGCTCGGTTGGACGCACGGTGAAGCGCGGTTCGGAGAGCGCGGCCTGGATGTTCATTCCGTAGTCCACAAAATTGGAAACAAACTGCGCGTGCGCCAGGGGTTGATTGGCCCCGCCCATGATGCCGAATCCGATGTGTACATCTCCTTGCTCCATGAAGGCGGGGATAATGGTGTGAAACGGCCGCTTGCGCGGCGCCAGCGCGTTGGGATGGCTGGGATCGAGCACGAACAAGCCGCCCCGATCCTGCAAAACAAATCCCCGCCCCTTCACCGCGACTCCTGAACCGAAGGCGTCGTAATTGCTCTGTATGAGCGAAGCAATATTGCCATCTTTGTCGACAGCCGCCAGGTACGTCGTGTCGCTCCTCGCCGGAGAGCCACTGGCCGGAGTGCAATTCGCTTTCGCGGGATCGATCAGAGACGCGCGCTGTTTTGCATAGTCGAGGGCGAGCAGCCCCTTGACCGGAACTTTCGCAAATCGCGGATCGGCGTTGTAGCGGTACAAGTCGCTGTAAGCCAGCTTCATCGCCTCGATGCGGTTGTGCAGCTCCATCGGCGCCAGTGGCCCGGCTTTGTCGGGTTGCAGCGTGCTCAGGATATTCAGCATTTCGAGCGCGGCCATGCCTTGCACGTTGGGAGGCAACTCGTAGACTTTCCAGCCGCGGTAGATGATTGAAATCGGCTCGACCCATTCTGCTGAGAAATCGGCCAGATCATCGGGCTGCATGGTTCCACCCAGATCCCTGGAAGTACTCACAATCGATTGCGCAATTTCGCCATGATAGAAGACGTCCCGCCCGCCCTCCGCAATCAGCCGCAGGGTTTTGCCCAGGTCCGGATTGGAAAACATCTCGCCTACCTCCGGAACCTTCCCGCCGGGGAGATAAATCCGCTCCGCTTCGGGCGTCTGCTTCAAAGCCTGTTCATCTCCTTCCCAGAAATCATGAATCAGCTCGGGCACGGGATAGCCATGCTCGGCGTAGTAAATGGCGGGCGTGAACAGGTCCTTCCAGGGAAGCTTGCCAAAGCGGGCATGAGCTTTGGCCCAGCCGTCAACTGCGCCAGGCACGGTCACGCTATCGATGCCGGCCTGTGGCATCTGCAAGGTTCCCTTCTGCTTCAGGTATTCAATCGACAGTCCGCGCGGCGCCCAGCCGCTGGCGTTCAGGCCATAGAGCTTGCCGGTCTTGGCGTCCCAGTAGAGCAGGAACAGATCGCCGCCAACTCCATTCATCATGGGCTCGGTGACGCCGAGCACGGCATTCGCAGCGATCGCCGCGTCCACCGCCGAACCGCCTCGGGCCAGAATCTGCGCCCCGGCCTGAGAAGCCAAGGTGTGGCTGGTGGCTATGATGCCACCATCGTTGATCACCATGGAACGCCCGTAAGAACGGTCTTGCGCGAGAAGAGGGGTAAGCAGCAGGTTCAACAAAACAGCAAGCACCGGTATTCGTAGTTTCATGGCGGGAGAATTATAGATGAGCGGCTAAGTTGTTTTCGGAGTCCGTCCCGTAAGCCCTTGAAACTGCGAATTTAAGCTTGGCTTCAGAAAACAACTTTTCTTTCCGGCGGGGTTTAATCATGGTGAGGATTGGAGGCGCTCAATGTTAAAGAAAACCGCACTTTCACTGTTCGGGCTGGTCGCGATGCTGATCTTTATCAACCCTCCGCAGGCTCACGCCGGCGTGGTGGTTGCGATCGGACCAGCCTATCCGCGTCCGGTTAACGTTCGTCCGTACCGGTACGTGGCGCCCGTGCCCTTTGTCGCTTACCGGCCGGCCCCGTTTTTCTATGGGGCGACTCTTGTTCGCCCCGGCTGGGGTTATCGTCCGGGCTTTTACGCACGGCCGTATATCGCTCCGCGGTTCGAACATCGCGAGTTCGTGGTACGCCGTCCGTACTGGCGGCGGTAAGAGTTCCAACTGATTGACGCGGCGCCAGCCGCGCTGTCCCGCCCTTCGCCTCCACGGCGGAGGGCGGGCGACACACGAACTACTCCCTGTTTAGGCAAGTTTTCCTGCAGAGGGCGTCATCTTGAGGGACTTCAGTCCCGAAGGATCTGGCGTGCAGCGGCACAACCTGGGACCTAACGCGCGGATACTGTTCACGCCAGATCCTTCGCAAGGCCAGGATGACGCCTCATAAAAAGGGAATGCACCTCACCGACAAGACTTTCCGTCAGTGATATATTCTTCTCCCTGGCGCGGAGCCCTAATGTCATCGCCGCTTACCTTTCTCTGCATCACCACATACGAAAAGGGACAGGAGTTCATGCGCGAGTGCAAACGGCAGGGCTGCCGCGTGTTCCTGCTGACGGCAGAGACTCTGCGCAACGCTGATTGGCCGCGCGAGAGCCTCGACGACATTTTTTATCTTCCTGCCGACCTGCCCATTCCTGAGATCGTAAAAGCGGTCACTTACCTGGCGCGGGAAAAGAAGATTGACCGTATCGTCGCCCTCGACGAGTTCGACATGGAGACCGCCGCCACCCTGCGCGAGCACATGCGCATCCCCGGCATGGGGCTGACCACGATGCGCTACTTCCGCGACAAGCTGGCCATGCGCATGCAGGCGCTCGAACGCGGAATCCGCGTTCCCGATTTCATTCCCGTTCTCAATCACGACGACATCCGCTATTACCTGGACCACGTGTCCGGCCCGTGGGTGCTCAAGCCTCGGTCCGAAGCCTCCGCCATCGGCATCAAGCTGATCGATTCTCCGGAGGCATTGTGGCCGATCCTCGACTCTCTCGGCGATCAGCAATCTTCCTTTCTGCTGGAAAAGTTCATCCCCGGCGACGTCTATCACGTCGATTCTGTGGTCTCTGAGAAGGAGGTGGTCTTCTCCAGTGTCAGCCGCTACGGCCAACCACCGATGGCCGTGGCCCAGAAGGGCGGCATCTTTACCACGTATCTCCTTCCGGGCGAATCGGAAGAGGCCACCGCCTTGCGCGATTTCAACAGTGAACTGATTCAGGCATTGGGACTGGTGCGCGGCGTGTCGCACGCGGAGTTCATCCGTGCCCGCAGCGATGGACACTTTTATTTTCTGGAGTGCGCGGCCCGGGTGGGCGGCGCGTACATCAGCGAGATGGTAGAAATCGCCACCGACATCAATTTGTGGCGGGAGTGGGCGCGCATCGAAATCGTCGGCGGCAAGGAACCTTTTCGGCTCCCTGCCGTACGCGGCGATTATGCCGGATTGATCCTGTCGTTGGCCCGGCAGGAAGATCCGGACACCTCGGCCTATGACGATCCCGAAATTGCTTTACGCCTCAAGAGACGCCATCACGCCGGCCTGGTCCTTCGCTCGTCCGATCCCGCCCGCATTCAGAGCCTGCTGGAAAATTACAGCCGGCGCTTTGCGGAAGAATTCCTCGCCATCGAACCGCCCGGCACCAAGCCCGCCGCGTAAGCCGCGCGGGCTCTACCACGAGTCGAAGTAAGCCCCTCTGGGGCTGAAAGCCGTAAAATTCTGGCTGGCCGGCGGTGCCGGGGTTTGCATCCATGAAAATTCGCATTCGCCAGGCTGTTACGGAAGACATCCCCATTCTGCGCGCCCTGATCGATGCTTCAGTGCGCGGATTGCAAACCCGGGACTATACCCCGTCACCAGATTGAGAATGCACTGGCAACAGTCTATGGCGTGGACACCCAGCTCATCGCCGACAGAACGTACTTCGTTGCCCAAGCTGAAGCCGACGACGCGGCCCCTCTCATCGTCGGTTGCGGTGGCTGGAGCAAGCGGAAGACTCTCTATGGTGGAGATCAATGGACGGGCCGCGAAGCCACCTTGCTCGACCCGCAACACGACGCCGCCAAAATTCGCGCCTTCTTCATCCACTCGTCGTGGGCCCGGCGGGGCATCGGGAGCCTGATCCTCGAAGCCTGCGAAAACGCTGCCGTCGCGGCCGGATTCACCCGTTTCGAAATGGGGGCCACGCTCACTGGAGTGCTGCTCTACCAGGCTCGAGGCTACGTCGCGTTGGAAAACCTCGAAGTCCCGCTGGCCCACGGGAGTCCCTTCCCATCGTTCGCATGGAAAAGCAGATACCCAAGTCAGTCTGAGAACCGGGAACTAGAAACTGCTTGCTGAGTTTGACTCAGCCGTGAGACCGTCGCCGAAAGCGCTGATGTGAAATTCTGGTGCACGATGCACCAGCTGTTTTCGTGGAAGAAACTTGAAAATACCCTGCGGGAGACTTGTCAGAGGAAGAAACCGGGAGGAGTTTGCACAAGAAATAGAAAAGGCCGTGACATTGGTTATGCTCTAGCCGCCAGCTCCTGCGAGGAAGCTTAACGGCGTGGACGCATGCACCATCACGGCCCTTGATGTGATCGCTGCTTTCGCAGTCCCTAACCCCAACTGCCCCTCGCAGGGCCGTCGGTTTTTTCGGGTTCGGTCGCCTTCCAGGTCACCCCTTCCAGCGGATCACCCGGCCTACTTCAGACTGGCTAAGTTTTAATTTGAGCCAACCCTTTCGGCCGTCGACGTTCGCGAAGTTAAATGCTTCTCATGTAAATGTCAACGCCGTTTTTCGGTGCATTCACAACTTTCCATCCTGTGCAAATTAAAAATTGTAGTTACTTGAATCAGCGATGCTTAGTTGTTTTCGCAATCCTGGATGACTGGTTTTCCACAAATTATTCCACAGGCATCGCCCGGTGTTGCAAGGGCTCGAAATAAACAACTTGACGCAAGATTGGTTCTGACGCATGTTGATGAGAACGGATAACGCTGGATGTCGAACCTCGTAGCCTACGTGGATGGCGGTTCTCTGGGAAACCCGGGGCCGTCAGGCATTGGGGTTGTGATCGAGGGCGGCGATGGCGGTACTATCCGGATTGCACGCTGGATTGGGCGCCAGGACAACAACGTAGCCGAATATGTTGCTCTGCTCGAAGCCTTGCAATGCGCTCAGGCGCTCAAAGCAAGGGCTCTGCACGTCTATTCCGATTCCCAGGTGGTGGTTCGCCAGATGCAAGGCGAGTACGCCTGCCGGAGCCCGCGCCTTTATTCGCTGCACTGGATCTGCCGCAAGCTGGCTCGCTCCTTCAAGTTTTCCATCACCCACGTGCCGCGTGAGCGTAACGCTGAGGCCAACAATTTGGCCACGTCCGCTGTCCGCCAGCGCATTGCGTCGAAGCTGTCACCACCACGAAACACGTAGGGGCGGGTGCCCTCACCCGCCTGGCCAGGCGAAGCCCGGCTGGGTTTTAAGCCCGTACCAAGAACGCTCGCGGTTGATCAATAATAAACCCAGGCGAGCTTCGCTCGCCCACCCGGACGAGGGCGTCCGGGCCTACGTGTTTTGTGCTAACTTTTCTTTCGCACCTAACCCGGAGAACGAATGCATTTCGCCCGCTGCGCTCAGTTTTTTCTTCTGCTCGTAGTCATCCCCACCGTTTCCTACGCGGCTGATGCCGCCGCCACCCAGAACCTTGATCAACTGTTCGATCAGGACTGGGAGTACCAGATGGCGCATGATCCGGTAGCTGCCTCCGAACTGGGCGACCGGCGCTGGAACGATCAGTGGGAAAACCTCAGCCTGGATTCCTTGCGCGAGCAGTTCCAGCACGCCGGTAAGATGCTCACCCGATTGCACGCCATCGACCGCGCCCAACTCTCTCCGCAAGACCAGGTGAGTTACAACGTCTTCGAATACAACACCAACGACTATCTCGAGGGTGAGCAGTACCGATGGTATCTGGTGCGCACCGATACGTTCGATGGAATCCAGACAGTCGAAGGTGTAGTGAATTCGCTGCGCTTTGAGACGGTCAAAGACTACGACGACTGGCTCGGCCGTCTGCGCAACTTTCCCGCCTACATGGACCAGAACCTCGGACTGATGCGCGAAGGCATCAAGCAACACATCCTGCTGCCCAAAGTGATTGGAGAAAAAGTCCTCACCCAGCTTAACGGTATGGACTGGCAGGACTCGACCAAGCACGGCTTCTACAAGCCGTTTCTGAAAATGCCGCCGGCATTCTCGGAATCAGACAAACTGCGCCTGACCGCGGCTGCCCAACAGGCCATCAAAGCCGATGTTCTGCCCGCCTTTCAGCGCTTTCGGGATTTTATGCAGAAGGAGTACGTGCCCGCTTCGTTTGACCAAGTCGGCGCCTGGCAGGTCCCTAACGGAGACGCCACTTACGCTTATCTGGCCGGCTCCCGTACTACCACTACTTTCACTCCCGAGCAGATCCACGAGATCGGCTTGCAGGAAGTGAAACGTATCGGCGCGGAAATGGATAAGGTCCGCGAGCAGGCCGGATTCAAAGGAACGAGCCAGGAGTTCTTTCACTTCCTGCGCACCGACCCGCGTTTCTATGCCAAGACCTCAGGGGAACTCTTGGAATACACCCGGGCCCGCGCCAAGGAAATCGATCCGCTGCTGGTGAAACTGTTCCGCACCTTTCCCCGCCTGCCCTATGGCGTGGAACCCGTGCCGTCGGAGATCGCGCCCGGAATGCCGGCTGCCTACGCCGACGGGGCCGCGCCTGACGGTTCCAGGCCGGGTTACTTCTACATCAACACCTACAAACCCGAGACCCGCCCGGAATATGGAATCACTTCGTTGATTCTGCACGAAGCCGTCCCCGGCCACACCTTCCAGGGCAGCATCGCGGTAGAACTGAAGGACATTCCGAAATTCCGGCGCTACGGCGGATACAGCGCTTATGCGGAGGGTTGGGCGCTCTATTGCGAATCCCTGGGATACGAGCTCGGCCTCTACGGCGATCCCTATGTGCGCTTCGGACGCCTGAGCAATGAAATGTGGCGCGCCGTGCGCCTGGTGGTTGACACCGGAGTGCACTACAAGCACTGGACTCGTCAGCAGGCCATCGATTATTTCCTTGCCCATGTCGCGACTACCGAATACAACGCCAGCAGCGAGGTTGATCGTTACATCTCATGGCCAGGCCAGGCGCTCGCCTATAAAATGGGCGAACTCAAGATCAAGGAACTGAGGCAGCGCGCCGAAAAAGAATTGGGGCCGCGGTTTGACATCCGCGCCTTTCACGATGCCCTGCTGCTGGACGGTCCGCTGCCGCTGACGGTCCTGGAGAAGCAGGTGAACGCCTGGATAGCCGCCCAAAAAACAGGTAACGTAAGTGCGGGTGCCCTTAACCGCCCAGCCGAGCAGAGCTCGGCAATTGCGGGCGGCATCCAGACTCCGAACTAGCCATGTCCGAAACCGCGACCTTACTAGTCTCCTGTCCCGACCAGAAAGGCTTGGTCTCAGGAATCTCCCGCTTCATTTTCAAAAACGGCGGCAACATACTGCAGTCGGATCAATATACCGACGTTGAGGCCGACATCTTCCTGGCCCGCTTCGAATTTCACCTTGCCGGATTTCAAGTTCCCAGCGATCAGATAGCCGAGCGCTTTTGTCCCCTGGCCCAGGAATTCGCCATGAAGTTCGAGATTCATTTCAGCGACCACATTCCCAGGGTTGCGCTGTTTGCCTCGCGCCTGGCACACTGCCTGGAAGATCTTCTGCAACGCCAGCAGGCCGGCGAATTCAAGGCTGAAATCGCCGTGGTAGTGAGCAATCATCCCGACGCCGGCGCGATTGCCAGCCGCTACGGTGTGCCCTTTCTGCATTTTCCTATCAGCCCGGAGAATAAGAAGCGGCAGGAAGCTGAGGAACTCCGTGAACTCCGCTCACGCGGCGTCGAGCTGATCGTGCTGGCCCGCTACATGCAGGTCCTGAGCGAAGATTTCATTGCCAACTATCCCAATCGCATTATCAATATCCATCACTCGTTTCTTCCCGCCTTCGTCGGCGCCAAGCCCTACCATCAGGCCTTCCTGCGGGGCGTGAAACTGATCGGCGCCACGGGACACTACGTCACCATGAATCTGGATGAAGGCCCCATCATCGAACAGGAAGTCGCCCGCGTCTCGCACCGCGATTCCATCGAAGACATGATCCGAAAGGGACGCGATCTGGAACGCACTGTCCTCGGCCGAGCGGTGCGCCTGCACCTCTGCCACCGCGTCCTGACCTACGGAAACAAGACGGTCGTGTTCGACTAAGGCCTGCTGGCGCGCAACTGCATGAGGCGGATTTTGCCGCCGACCCAGGCGCACGGCAACGCGGTGGCGACCAGAGCCAAGGCATACCAGTGCGGCCCAAGATCCCGGTTCCAGGTCGCGACAGCGCCCACGACACTTACGACAAGGCCTATGGCACCGCCCACCAACGCGTGCTGCATGGGCCGGTTGGGCGCGAACCGCGCCGTGATGTAGCTGCCCACGACGGCGTAAAGCGTACGATAAACCGTCGCCAGCAGGAAAAGCGGGTTGGACATCGTCTTGCCCAGCGGCGGGAAGATGCCAGCCTTGTGCAGCGCCAGGTCGGTGCCGACGGAAAGAATAACGACGACGACGAAGCCCCCGAGCAGGGCCCCGATGCTTCGACCGATACTTCGCTTCTCCGTTTCGTCCATGACCCCCGTCCTCATTTTCTGTTTTTCTTGCGGCTCTTTTTTTGCGCCTCTCGGAGAAACCAGGGTGCCCCGTGCTCGTCTCTCCGTTCTTTGGAGAGACAGGACGGGGTTGTGAAGTCCAATCAAAACCAGAAAAAACTATCACAAAAAATCCCGTGGAAGGAGAGGATCCTATAGAGGGCACTAAACTCAACTGTGCGGGAATCGCCCGAGTTCAGGAGTGAGGAAGATCCCAGGATCAGGGCCCGGAGCCCCGTCTCAATTGAATGCCACAGTGCAGGGCCAAGGCCCGATACCGGGCAGCGCGGTGCTGCCCTCGCCGCACGCGCCCGGGCCAGTGAGAGCGTCGGCCGGGCTGGTCGATTGATTCACCATCGGGCCCAACTGATGGTCGTACCAGCCGTCCGAGTCGTCATACAGAATCACTACCGCAGTGTTGTCCCACTCGGGGGACTTCTGCAGGAAGTTGATCACGTTCACGATGAATACCTGCTCGTCCAGCGGATCGGAGTATCCGGCATGAGCGTCCTGATAAGACAATGCTTTCAGGAAGCTCACGGCAGGAAAGTCTCCATCTTTCACCGCCTTGTAAAAGTCGTTCAGGTCGTACTGATGATTCGCGGTACCGTCATGTCCGATCTCCGAGACCGAACTGGGCCGCGCATGCGTCGGGTTGGCGGTAGAAGCGTAGTACTGAAAGAAAGCGTGGTGCGGAATGTAGTCTCCGACGGTTCCGGTGAAGGCAGATAACGAACTCCGCGCGCACCCAGTGGTGCCGTTGGGATTCTTGACCGTCAGGTCGAAGCCTCCCATGAACGCTCCCCAGGTCACGCCAGCCTCGTTCAGGAGGTCACCAATGTTGCGCCCGTTGTTGAGCAAGGCGGCGGAAAGCCCGTTCACGGTGGGAGTGTCTGGCCGCGCAAAAAATGCCGGCTCCCCCTTGCGATTAGCAGCGTTGGGATAGGTCCCGAAATAGTGATCGAACGAAACGTTTTCCTGAAAGATTACGACGAGATGCTTGATAGGGGTTGCAGTGCGTGAAAAAGATGAGTTCGCGTAGGCTGGCATCGTTCCAGGACGGTGGCGTACGCCATCACTACCGCCAAAAGCCTCCTGGGGGCTTCAGACCTTCTGAGTCGCTTCAACATTCTTGGCTCCTTGTAGCTGTTGCAAGATGAACCGCCGCCCCAAGACCGCTCGTTCCGCATACCGTACGAGGGCCTCGTCAAGCGGTGTTATTCCCCGATTAAAAACTTGTAAATTCAAGTTGCCGAAGAAGATACTTTTCCACAGGACATCTATCGGCGTTTCAAGAGTTAGATCATCGGGAAGAGGCACAATTAAGGAGATCGTGAGGGTAAGTCGTTCGCGAGGAAGGTTGATATTTGGTTGCCCCCCAGGGATTCGAACCCCGATAAGCAGATCCAGAATCTGCTGTCCTACCATTGAACGAGGGGGCAACTCACGGCGAGAAACGATATCAGTGATTCTATGGGCGTGCGGCGTTGTGGTCAATATCGACAGGGATATGCCGAAGCAGCCTGTTATTCCTTGCGCTTGACCCTGACCACAGTAATCTTGGAGAACCCTTCTCCAAACGTCGGCGCCTTCAGCTTGGCGCTCATGCGCCGCATCACGTCGTCGGCAACGGTCACGTTCGCGCTTGTGATTGCGCTCCAGACAAACTTCCAGTGGGAACATCGAAGAACACGGCCTGTACTTCATATCCATAGTCTTGTCCCAGTTTGATCCAGCTCTGGCGTTCATGCGGCGTCAGGTTGGTGGCGTCGACATAATTCATAGGGCGCCGCGCAATCAGGCGCGCCTTCAACATGGACCGCAAGTTGGAGAAAATCAAGTCCTGAAAGCGTTGCTCGGTGGGATCGTCAAACAGAAGCGCGCGCAACATGTCGCTCGAAAGCGGCGTGATGTTGTGCCGCTTGAACCAGGAACTCTTGCCTGAGCCTGGCAATCCGATGGCAAGAACTACGGTGCCTTTGGAGGCCCGCGGTGCGGCCGCTGGCGTCGCTTTCGCGGCGCCCGCAGTTTCGATTGCCGGCGCAACGCCCGGCTGCCCATTTTCGGTCGCCTCGGCGCGGGGAACGTCAGTGACTGGCAGCTCCTTGCCCCCTGCGCTCCTGCGCGGCCTCGTCCGCCTCTTCCCCGCCGCCGTCGGCGGCGCGGGTCGCCGTTTCCGGCCGAGCGCTGCGGTTGAGACGGGCGCGCATCCGCGAACCTCCTCCCGAATTGGTGGGGTTTCCGGCGCGGGCTGTGATTCCATTTCTGGGTTCGGCGACATGGGTTGGAGCCGCCGACGCAACGGCATCGGAGCATCGTAGTAGGCGGGCTGAAGAGGTGCCTGTGCAGGCTCGTTCTTACTGGCTTCCGCATTCTTTTTGGGGCGCTTAAGACGATCGCGCATCCACTTGCGCATGTCTGGTTTGTAACACAGCTACATTTCTCAGGCAATGCAGCTTGGTGGAAGCGTACCAAAGCTGCCAGCCGTTACAGTCGGGTGTGTGTATGTCTATGTCTGTGTGGCCGCGGGCGACCCGCCCGCGTCTGGAGGCAGACATTCCCTTGAACCATGAGGGCAGTGGCACTGCATACCGTCACGCGGGCGAGGGCGCCCGCGCCACACAAGCCATTTCACCCTTGCAGCACCCGCACCCCGTACGCGCTCACGTCGATTGTTCCCGTGTGCCTTTCGCCGCTGAGCAGATCGACAAATGCTCTGGGCACAGTCACGCTCTGAGAAGCCGCCGTATGGTTCAGAACAAATATCCATTGCTTGTCGCCCGATTTGCGCACTGTCAGTTCGACGCCCACCGGCACTTCCAGGGGCTGCGTTACTCCAGCCATCCCGGAAAAGCTTCGCAGCACTCGGGCCAGGCTCGCTTCATCCAGGTCCGCGCCGATGTACACGGCTTTGCCTTTGCCGAAGGTGTTCATGGTGATCGCTGCCTGTCCCGCATGTGCACCTGCCGTGTACGAGGCCAGCACCTCGGCTCCCGCGGGTTGAAGGATATCCGTCCACAGAACGCACGGTGTGTCAGGACCGGCCAGAGCAGGCGAGAACCTCACTCCATTCTTCACCGAGTAAATCGGAACGTAGTCCTCGACGGTCACACCCATTACATCCCGAAGCAGCCCGGGCAGTGGCGTGCGGACCATCTGGCTGCTATCGCTTTTCACGCCGAGGCGGAAGTTGGTGACAAACATTCCGCCGCCTTGCACAAAACTCCTGATCCGGGTGGCCTGCTTTTCGGACACCACATAGGCCACGGGCGCGAACACGATCTTGTATGCGGAGAGGTCAATCTCCGGCCCGATCACATCGATTCCTGTGTGGCTCGCCGAGATGGCGCCGTACCATGACGTAATCTGATCCAGGTATGTCAGCCGGAAGTGACCCGGTTGGATCTTGAGCGCCCAACTGCAATCGTAGTCAAACACCAGGGCTGTGTCCGCCACGTAGTTGGAATACAAAACCTCACGTCCCAGCGCCTTGAGTTCTTTTACTCCCTGCTGGATCTCGTCATAACCCGGACTTTTCGAGCGATCGTGGTTCAAGACGCCGTGCCAATATTCTTCTGCCCCGAAAGTCGCCGTGTCCCAACGGAAGTAGTTGACTCCCATGGCGCCGTGTGCGATGGCCTGATACGTCCACAGCCGCACTTGTCCTTTCTCCGGCTGCGGAGAAAAACTGCTCTGCCCGGCCTTCCCCGATTGCTCTTCCATAATCATGAATGGCTTGCCACCCTTCACGCTGCGCGCGAGGTCATGTCCGAGGGCGATGCCAGTCGAAACGAAGGAAGATCCTATCTTGCCTTGCTGTGCCATCAGCATGTCGAAAAAGCCGGGATAGTTATCGAACGCCGTGAAATCCAGCTTCTCGTAGAGTTCGCGCATGTTGATCGTGTCCACCAGCCCGACATTATTCGTCGTGACGAAATGCCGCGGACACGTCTTGCGCAGCATGTCCAACTGTTCTTGTTGGAAGGACACGTTGGCGTAGGACTGGTAGCGGTCGTAATCGAGGGCCAATCCCGGATTCGGATCGCCACCCGACGGCAGCGGCACCGGGACCTGATTAAAATCGGTGTAAGTCTGGCTCCAGAAAACTGTTCCCCAACTTTGATTCAGATCGTCCAGCGTGCCGTACTTGGAGCGAAGCCAGGTTTGAAATCCCGCCTGACAATAGTTACAGTAGCAACGCTGCGATGAGCCCAGGGTGAACTCGTTGTCGATTTGCCAGCCGATCACGCCCGGGGTTTCGGCGAACGTCTCGCGCCATCTCGGTGGCAATGGTCAATGACAGCCGCCGATAAACCTGGTTTGTCGGACAAGTAAACCGCCGTCCGCCGGGATGGAGCCGTTCGCCCTTCTCGTTGACTTCGACAATGTCCGGATACTTCGCACTCAACCAGGGTGGAGGCGCCGCCGATGGCGTGCCCAGAATCACCGCGATGTTGTGCTTGTTCAATATGTCCATGGCGCGGCTAACCAGGCAAAATCAAATTTGCCTTCCGCCGGTTCCATCAGCGCCCAGGCGAATTCGGCGACGCGCACGTTGGTGAATCCGACTTCCGCCATCATGCGCGCAGTCTTCTTCCCAAAGCGCTTCCGGCGTCTGGTCGGGATAGTAGTCAACGCCAAGCAGAAGCGGCCCGGCGGAGGGACTGCCGGCAAGACTCGCGGCCGTCTGGGCCCAAATCGGCAGCCGGACACCGGCGGCACTCATCAAGGCCAAAGCGCCACCAAGAAATTCACGCCTGGTCAGGAGAGGTCAAAGTACACCTGCTTTCCTCAAAACTGTTTATCAACGGGCACATTCTCGACTCAACCCAAAAGGCTGTCAAGAAAGAGTCTGCTGTGTTCGTGTGTTGTGTGGCGCGGACCTGTCCTGAGCGAAGTCGAAGGAGCCCTCGCCCCCGTAAGGGCGTAAGCCTGCTCTAAGGCTGGAGGAGAGTCAATTGGCCAGACCGATTGTGCCGACCGATTGCCGGCCTTGAATCTGCCAGTCCTCCCTGCGGTCCACGCGGGCGAGGGCGCCGCGGCACACACATTCTAACCCTTCCGCGCCTTACAATGTCTCCATGCCGATTCCGCCAGAAATCAAGGGCCAGAAATACATATCGCTCTTGCCACCTTCCGCAAGAACGGCACTCCGGTCCGCACCCCGGTTTGGTTCGGCGAAAAAGATGACAAGCTTTACGTCGATGACTCGCAGCGACTCGGGCAAATACAAGCGGATCAGGAACAATCCCCAGGTCCGTATTGCTCCCTGCACCATGCGTGGAAAGATCACCGGCCCTGAGTTTCGCAGCCACCGCCCGGATTCTTCCGCCGGAAGACTGGACGTGGGCCCGCAAAACGGTCGGGCGAAAATACTGGCTGGCGCGCATTCACCTTCTTATGGAGCAGGCAAAACGTCTATCTGGAGATCGAAGTCGAGCCGTAGCGCGTTGCTTGGCGACCTTTGCGGAGTTCTTTGCGTCCTTTGAGGTCAAAGTCTTGAAGACGCGATCGCCGTATGAACAGATCCGCAATTTGCCGCATTCTCCGTTTCCCTGTTAACATTTTCATTCCACAGAAGATTAGACAGCTTTCCACCAGTCCCTTAAGTCAACTTTCGGAGGCGAAATGGCAATCAAAGTAGGGATCAATGGATTCGGACGCATCGGGCGAAATGTGCTCCGAGCTTCGCTCAATGACAGCAACATCGAATTCGTGGCGGTCAACGATCTTACCGACCCCAAAACTCTGGCTCACCTGCTGAAATACGATTCCATCCTGGGCAATCTGCCGCACAAGATCACCGCCGGCGCAGACAGCATCACCATCGGCAACAAGACCATTAAGGTCTTCAAGGAAAAAGACCCCGCCAAGCTGCCCTGGGAGTCGGTCGGCGCCCAGGTTGTGATCGAGTCCACCGGCCACTTTACCGATGCCAACGAGGCCAAGAAGCACATGCGCGGGCCGGTGAAGAAAGTGATCATTTCGGCCCCGCCAAGAACGAAGACGTCACGGTGGTCCTTGGCGTGAATGAGAGGGGTTTACGATCCCGCCAAGCATCACATCATTTCTAACGCGTCCTGCACCACTAACTGTCTGGCGCCGATCGCCAAAGTGGTCAACGACAACTTCAAGATCGTCTGCGGCACCATGACCACGATCCACTCTTACACCAATGACCAGGTCATCCTGGATTTCCCGCACAAGGACCTGCGCCGGGCCCGCGCCGCCGCGATCAACATGATCCCGACTTCGACGGGAGCCGCCAAAGCTCTGAAGCTCGTGATCCCCGACCTGGCCGGCAAGCTGGACGGTTTCGCCATGCGCGTGCCCACGCCCAACGTCTCGGTCGTCGACCTGGTGGCGTTGGTGGAGAAGAAGACGACGAAGGAAGAAGTAAACGCCGCACTCAAGAAAGCGTCCGAGAGCGGCCCGCTGAAGGGCTATCTGGGCTACGAAGAACAGGAACTGGTTTCCTCCGACTTCAAGGGCGACAGCCGCTCTTCCATCGTGGACGCGCCCATGACCCTGGTGGTCGGGGGCAATTGCGTCAAGGTGATCTCGTGGTACGACAACGAATGGGGATATTCCTGCCGCGTCCGCGACCTGATCAACTACATCGCAAGCAAGGGCCTGTAAGCTCGTGTGGCGCGGGCGCCCTCGCCCGCGTGGGGCGGCCAACGGCCGCCCCGGCAGCCGCCGGAGCGGCTGCGCCATCCCTAAAGGACGCCCGCTATGTCAAAACTTTCCATCCGCGATCTGTCTCTCAACAATCACCGAGTCCTCATGCGGGTCGATTTCAACGTCCCGCTGGAAGATGGCCGCGTGATCGACGACACCCGCATCCGCGAAACGCTGCCCACCATCGAGTACGCTCTGCGTCACGGGGCGCGGCTGGTGCTGGTTTCCCACCTCGGCCGGCCCAAGGGAAAACCGAATCCCGCGATGAGCCTCAAACCCGTGGCCGAGCGCCTGCGCATGGTTCTGGACAAGGAATTGGCGCGCGGTGAAAACGTAGGCTTCTGCCCTGAATGCATCGGCCCTGAAGCTGAGGAGATGGCCGGAAAGCTGGAACAAGGGCAGACCCTGCTGCTGGAGAATCTGCGCTTCCATCCCGAAGAAGAAGCCAACGATCCCAAGTTCGCCAAGCAGCTTGCCGGCCTGGCCGACTACTACGTAAACGACGCTTTCGGAACGGCTCATCGCGCTCACGCCTCCACGGTCGGCGTTACCAGCTTCGTGCAGAAGTCCGCGGCGGGACTGCTCATGGAGAAGGAACTCCAGTATCTGGGCAAAGTGCTGCGCCATCCTGAGCGGCCGTTCATCGCGATTCTGGGTGGCGCTAAGGTCAGTGACAAGATCGGCGTCATTCGCAATCTTCTGGATAAAGTTGACGTCCTCATCATCGGTGGCGGCATGGCTTACACCTTCCTCAAGGCCCAGGGCGAGCCGGTCGGCAAATCTCTGGTGGAGGAGGACAAGGTCGAGCTGGCGCGCCAGCTTTTGAAAGAGGCAAAGAGCCATAAACTGAAATTCCTGTTGCCCACGGACCACGTGGTGGCGGAAAAAATCGATGCCAACGCCCTTGTGCAGACCGTAAGCAGTAGCCATATTCCGCCCAACATGATGGCCCTGGATATCGGACCGAAGACCATCGAGGCCTTCACGGAGGAAATCGCCCGCGCCCTGACCATCGTCTGGAACGGGCCCATGGGTGTCTTCGAGGTAGCGCCTTTCGCCAAGGGCACTTTCAAGGTTGCCCACGCCATAGCTGAGAATGTCGGCGCTACTTCGATCGTAGGCGGAGGAGATTCAGTGTCCGCGGTCAACGCAGCCGGCGTTGCCGACAAAATCACACACATCTCCACCGGCGGCGGAGCCTCGCTGGAATTTCTGGAAGGCAAAAAGCTCCCCGGCGTAGAGGCGCTCACCGACAAGAAGTAAAGCGCGCGCCCAGGTTGGGTTGGTCTTCCCTTCGTGGTCCTTAGTGCCCTTGGTGGTTATCGGCCTTTGGCAACCGCGCAGGATGCCTCGCCCTCAGGTGTTTCAGAAAGGATTCCATGCCTCGCAAAAAGTTAATGGCGGCCAACTGGAAGATGTACAAGAACCCCGATCAGACCCGGGCTTTCTTCCGCGACTTTCTCCCGCTGGTGGCCGGTCATACCCGGGACGAAATCGTCGTCTGCCCACCCTACATTGATCTCTATGTCGCGATCGAAGAAACCAGGGGCTCGAACGTGGCCATCGGCGCACAAGACCTGTACTGGGAAAAAGAAGGCGCCTACACCGGTGAAATCTGCCCCAGCATGCTGCTCGATATCGGGTGCACCCATGTGATCATCGGACACTCCGAGCGCCGCCAGTACTTCGGAGAGACCGATGACCTGGTGAACTTCAAGCTGAAAGGCGCGCTGGAGGCCGGACTCACACCCATCGTCTGCGTGGGAGAAGTCCTCGAAGAACGCGAGGCCAATCTCACCGAGGACGTATTGCGCCGCCAGTGTCTCCGCGCCTTCCACGCCATCTCGGCGAAAAAGGCCGCTAAGCTGGTGGTGGCTTACGAACCGGTGTGGGCTATCGGGACCGGAAAAACTGCCACACCGCAACTTGCCTCCGCCGCTCATCTCTTGATTCGCGGCGAGGCCGCCAAGGCCTTCGGTGAAGACTTCGCAGGCAATCTCGGCATACTGTACGGTGGTTCGGTCAAACCGGAGAACGTCAAGGCCTTGATGTCCGAAGAAGAAATCGACGGGGCCCTGGTAGGCGGCGCCAGCCTGGACCCGAAATCCTTCGCGGCCATCGTAAAGTACTGAAAGACCCTTTGCTATAATCGACCCTGCTGCGGAAGTGGTGGAACTGGCAGACACACCATCTTGAGGGGGTGGCGCCGAAAGGCGTGGGGGTTCAAATCCCCCCTTCCGCACCATGTTTTTGCTGGCCGTGACATTTGCGGACGCGATTATTTACTCCTCTAGGGGATAGTTGGGAACTGCATGATTATATCTGATCACCATCGTTCACGTTATTGTTTGCTTGTTTCTGATCATCGTGGTGCTGCTGCAAAGCGGCAAGAGCGGCGATATTGCGGCTGCCTTCGGCGGCATGGGCAGCCAGACTGCCTTCGGGCCGCGGGGCGCTGCCACCGCTCTGTCCAAGGCGACCACCTGGTCGGCCATCATCTTTATGATCACCTCGATCACGCTCTCGATTATGGCCTCGCGCGGAGGCAGGGCACGAACTCGGTCCTGCAGGGGATAGCTCCGTCACAGACCAAGACGCAGCCGGCAGCGCCTGCACCAGTCCCGGCTCCACCGGCGCAGAAATAGCCGTTGGTCGTTGGTCGTTGGCCCTTGCAAGCGGGCTGCAGTAGCTGACAGCCGACAACCGATCAATTCGTCATCTGCCATGATTCACGAAATCCTTCCCGTTGGTCCGCTGCAGTGCAACTGCTCTGTCATTGGGGATGAGATTACCCGCGAAGCCATGGTGATCGATCCCGGTGACGACATCGAAGATGTTCTCGCGCTCATCCAGCAAGCACAATCTACAAGTACAGGCAGATTGTTATCACTCATGCCCACATCGATCACGTAGGTGGAGCGATGAAGTTGCGGGCGGCCACCGGCGCGCCCATCCTGCTCAACCAGAACGACTATGCCCTGCTGAAAATGCTGGATGTGCAGGCGGCGTGGATCGGCATGGAAAACCCGGGCAAGGTGGAGATCGATCAGAGCATCGGACAAGCGGATACTGTCCAGGCGGGCTCGCTGACCGCGAATGTGATTCATACTCCTGGGCACACCGAGGGCAGCATTTGCCTGTACTTTCCGGCGGAGAAAAAACTGATCGCCGGAGACACTTTGTTTGCGGGAAGCATCGGCCGCACCGATCTGCCCGGAGGCTCGATGCAGAAAATCATCCGTTCCCTGCACGAGAAAGTGCTGGCCCTGCCCGATGAGACTGTGGTCATTCCCGGCCATGGTCCCTTGACCACAATCGGCGAAGAGCGCGAGAGCAATCCGTTTCTGGTGAAGAGCTAGAAGAGGTCCGCCCCATTTCTTGCCCAAAGCACGAGAAATGGGGCGACCGCTGATGGCGCAGGCTACTTCTTTTCCGGAGTCTTGTCGTCGCTCTTGTTTTGGATGGAGAGCAGCTCCACTTCAAAAATCAGAGTGGAGTCGGGGGTGATTTCCGGGCCCGGAGAGCGTTCGCCGTAGGCCAGGTCCGAGGGCACGAAGAGTTGCCACTTCGATCCCACGGGCATGAGTTGCAGGGCCTCGGTCCATCCCTTGATGACGCCGTTTACCGGAAACGTCGCGGGCTCGCCTCGCTTGTAGGAGCTGTCAAATTCCGTGCCATTGATCAGCGTGCCGCGGTAGTTACAGACAACCGAATCAGTCGCCGTCGGCTTCGGTCCGGAGCCCTGGGTCAGAATCTTGTACTGCAGCCCACTGGGCAGGGTGACGACGCCGTCTTTGGCCTTGTTGGCAGCCAGAAATGCCTCGCCTTCTTTGTTGTTTGCCTCACCGGCCACCTGCATCTGCTCTTGTTGCTTCTTGCGCATTTCGCTCTGCACTTCCATGAGCGCGGCCCGCGCCTGATCTTCCGTGAGCGCAGTCTTGCTGCCGGCCAGGGCATCTTTCAGGCCACGCAAGAGGATGTTGGGATCCACGGGTACGGCTTGCCTGTGCAGGCTTGTTCCCAGATTCATCCCAAGGGCGTAGCTGAATTTGTCCTTTTGGGTGGTGAGCCCGGGGACAGTCTGCGTTTTTGCCGCGGGCGCTCGCCGGGCCCTGGTTGTGGGAGTCGCTGGAGTTTTTGCCGCGGGCGTCTGCTGGCCCAGGGAATATTGATTTCCCAGGAGCATGATCCCAGCCGCCAAGAGATTTACCGTCGAGTTGAAAAATTTGTTCATGCAGCTATTGTCACATTCGTCTGAACCACTCGGCAAACCGGGAGGACGGGCAAGCACCAGCTTCCTGCGATGCAGTGATCTCCTGAAGAAAGATCTCGGATCTCTGTTCTCGGTTCTCAGTTGCGGCGACGACACTTACTGTCCATGGTTGAGCAGCTCAAGCATTCGGCTTGCGCCTTCGCGAAATTCAGTGGGTGGAGTGAGCAAGCTGACGATCAGATACCCATCCCTGGGGAAATCGTAGAAATGGCCGGGATGGACCAGCACCGAGGCTTGGCGGAGCAGAACAATCGCCAGGTCTTCGTCGGATTGGGTCACCGGTACGCGTAACACGGCATACCATCCTCCTTCAACCTGCAAACGCTGCACTGCTTTCTGCTGCGCCAGTTGACGATCGAGCTCGGAGAGGTTTACGCGCAACCGGTCGAGGAGCAGCGGCTGGATGTTTTTCCGCTGTCCCAGCAGCACTGGCGCTGCCAACTGGACGGGAGCATTGATAGAAAGATAGGTATCGGCAATCACCTCCAGGCGGTCGATCGCCGCGGCGACTGCGGGGGCCGGGCCGCTGGTCGCTACCCACGCCAGTTTCATCTGCGGCAGGCCAGAGATTTTCGAGAGACCGCTGAGGGTGAAGGTCAGCACATCGTGATTGGGCACGAAGCTCGGTCTCGGCGCACCGTCGTGAGGATAGTCCAGAAATACTTCGTCCACGATCAGTGCAAGCCCATGCTCTCTGCAGAACGAATTCAACTGCGTCCGCTCGCCGGGGCTTATATACGAGCCGGTCGGGTTGTTGGGATGCACCGCTACCAGCGCGCGCGTGCGCGAGATCACGGCCCGGGCCAGTGACGGGAAATCGATCTGCCAGCCGTGATCGTAGAGCAGCGGGTAGGGCGCCAGCTTCACATCCTGCAGGTCAGCGAGGAACTCAAAGAGCGGATAACTGGGCTTAGGCACCAGTACTTCATCATCGGGGTTGCAGAGCAGCCGAAAAACATAGGAGTAGCCCTCGCTGGTACTGGTGGTAAGCACCAGAGACTCGGGATCAATAAGGAATTCGCCGTGCTGCTCATGGTAATACGCCGCGACCGCTTCCCGCGCGCTGCGCAGGCCCTTGGGCTGAGGATCGTAGTCCATCGCCTTCGGATTCTTCAGAGAGTTGAGGATGGCTTCCGCGTCATAGTGCAGACCGGCGCGGGCCGGGTTGGAGGCGGTCAGATCGAGCACTTCCCTGCCGGCGGCTGAGACATCTCGCTGGGCCTCGGTGAAGCGGTTGGGAGTGAGCTTCCAATCGGTACGGCGCGAAAACATGAACGGCCATGGTAGCGCTTTGCCGGGCCGCTTGTCCTGCTAGAATCGGGGCCATGGCGACACAGGATTCACGACTCACCACCCCCATGGTCCGGGAAAACGGCCGGCTGCGTCCTGCCAACTGGGACGAAGCACTGGAGCGCGCCGCTCAGGGCTTCCGCGGCGCCGTACAGAAGAACGGTCCGCAGAGCTTTGGGCTTTTCAGTTGCTCAAAGACGACCAACGAGATGAACTTTCTGGCCCAGAAATTCGCGCGGGTGGTGATCGGCAGTAACAATATAGACAGTTGCAACCGGACTTGACACGCCCCCAGCGTCGTCGGTCTGGCGACGGTATTCGGGATGGGCGGCGGCACCAGCTCGTATCGCGAAATGGAAGAGACGGACTTGATCGTCCTCTGGGGATCGAATGCCCGGGAGACGCATCCCATTTTTTTCCACCACCTGCTCAAGGGAATCCACAAAGGGGCCAAGCTTTTCGTTGTGGACCCGCGCCGGACGAGTTCGGCGCAATGGGCTGAGCAATGGCTGGGACTGCATGTGGGGACGGACATCGCTCTGGCCAACGCGGTGGCGCGGGAGATTTTGGCCGCAGGTCTGGAAAATCGCAATTTTGTCGAGAACGCTGCCAGTGGTTTTGCGGAATTCCGTGAGCATGTGCAGAAGTACACCCTGGAATTTACCGAGAACATCTGTGGCGTGCCGGCGGAGTTGATTCGGGAACTGGCGCACGCTTACGCGCGGGCCGAGCGCGCACAGATTTGCTGGACTCTGGGCATCACCGAGCACCACAACGCGGTGGACAACGTGCTGGCGCTGATCAACCTTGGTCTGCTCACGGGCCACGCGGGACGTTACGGTTCTGGATTGAACCCTCTGCGCGGACAAAACAATGTCCAGGGCGGCGGCGACATGGGCGCTCTGCCCGACCGCTTGCCGGGTTTTCAGCACGTGGAAAACGATAAGCTACGCGCCAAATTCGAGCAAGCCTGGGGAGCGCAGATCCCTGCCAAACGGGGTTGGCATCTGAGCGGAATGTTTGATGCCATGGAACGCGGCGAGCTTAAGGTACTGTACGTCATCGGTGAGAACCCGGCCAACTCGGAAGCTGACGCGCACCGCACCATGAAGCTGCTGCAGAGTCTCGACATCCTGGTGGTGCAGGACATGTTGATGACGAAAACGGCGGAGATGGCGGACGTGGTATTCCCGGCGGCGGCCGGATGGTGTGAATCGGAAGGTACGGTGACAAACAGCGAACGCCGCGTGCAGCGGGTGCGCCGCGCCCTGGCGCCTCCCCCCGGGGTGCGTGATGACATTGAAATTCTTTGCGATCTGGCGCAGCGCATGGGTCGCGACTTGGGCAAACCCACTTCCGAAGAAATCTGGGATGAATTGCGTAGCCTCAGCCCCGTCCATGCCGGAATGAGTTATGCGCGTCTGGAAGCCATGCATGGCCTGCAGTGGCCATGCTACGACGAGAGTCATCCCGGCGAGCAATACCTGCATGGACGCTTGTGGGAGCGGCCGGTGATCGGCCCTCTGGCGCCATTTAGCTGCGTGGAACAAGAACCACCGGTGGACGTGCTGGACGGTGAGTTCCCCATACGACTGACGACCGGACGGCGGCTTGATTCCTATAACACCGGCGTGCAGACCTCACGTTACACATCACCTTTGCGCCACGGTGAGACGCTCGATCTCTCTCCGGAAGACGGCAACAAATACGGCTTCGAAGAAGGGGAGATGGTGCGGGTGGTGTCGCGGCGCGGGTCGGTGGTGGCCCCGGTACGATTCGATCCAGGTTTGCGGGCCGGGCTCGCGTTCATGACATTGCACTTCCCCGACCAGGTCGCAACCAACGAGTTGACCATCGATGCCGTGGACCCGAAATCAGGAACCTCGGAGTTCAAAGCTACCGCAGTTCGCATTGAGAAGGCTGGGAAAGCGGATCCGGTCCCGGCAGCAGTTTAGGAATTCAGCGCGATTATGGACCTGCACTTCACCGAAGCTGCACCTACGGTGGAAGAAATCGCCGCCGTTGACGGGGTGACAGCAGTTGCTGCCAATGGCTCGAAACGCACTTACCTGCTGCCAGTTCTCCACGCTATCCAGGATCGCGTCGGCTGGGTCAGCCCGGGCGCCTTAAACTACGCCAGCCGGTCACTCGAGGTCCCGCCGGCAGAAGCGTTCGGTGTCGCGGACTTCTACGCGCTCCTTTCCACTCGCCCGCAACCCCCTGCTGTAGCTCACGTCTGCGATGACCTCGCTTGCAAGATCAAAGGCGCAGAAAAACTGTGCTCCGAGTTGGAGAAGGCGCATGGGCCCGAGGGATCGAGTTCGGACGGGAAGGGTACCTGGCACCGCAGCCCCTGCCTTGGAATGTGTGAGCACGCGCCTGCCGCCCTTGTGCTGGTCGCTGGAGAACGGCACACCGAGCAGGCGTTGGCACCGGCGAACACTGAAGAGATTACGACCGCATTGCAGGGCACGCAGATTTCGCAGCCTGCGTTGAGTGCTTCCGTTCCCCAGATGGGTCAGCCCGGGCTGACATTGCTACGCCGGGTGGGACAAATCAACCCGGAAAGCCTCGACGAATATCGTGCTGCTGGTGGTTTTCTGGCTCTGCGGCGGGCCTTCGAAATGGGGCCGGGCTGCGGTTGTGCGCGAAATGACCGAGTCGAAGCTGGTCGGGAGGGGTGGGGCCGCTTTCCCCTGTGGCCAGAAGTGGCAATCGATCCTTAGCGCTGCCTTGCCGCGGTATCTGATCTGTAACGCGGATGAGTCCGAGCCGGGCACCTTCAAAGACCGCGTGCTGATGGAAGGCGATCCCTTCGCCCTGATCGAGTCCATCATCATTGCCGGCTTCGCTACCCGATGCGAGCAGGGTTACCTGTACATTCGCGGCGAATGTCCGCTGGCCCGTCGCCGCCTCGAGCATGCGATCCGCGATTGCCGAGCGCAGTCTCTCCTGGGCACCAATATTCTGGGCGCTGGAGTGCGCTTTGACATTGACCTGCGGGTTGGGGCCGGGGCCTACATCTGCGGCGAAGAGACGGCGCTCATGAACTCCATCGAGGGCAAGCGTGGGGAGCCTCGGAAGAAGCCTCCGTTCCCCACGCAGGTCGGGTTGTTCGGCAAGCCCACGATTATCCAGAACGTGGAGACGTTATTGAATGTCCTGCCGATCATCATGCAGGGTGGAAAGGCCTTTGCCGCGATCGGGACTGAGCGTTCTACCGGAACCAAACTCTTCTGCCTCTCGGGCCATGTGGCGAAACCTGGCGTGTATGAAGTACCCTTCGGAGCCACGCTGCGACAGTTACTTGATGTGGCCGGCGGCATCGCAGGCAGTGGCAGGTTGCAGGCGGTTCTGATTGGCGGGGCGGCGGGGACATTTTTGGGTCCGAAGGACCTCGACACTCAGATGACTTTTGAGGGCACGCGCGCTGCCGGCACGGCCCTGGGCTCGGCGGTGGTCATGCCGTTCGATGATACCGTCGATCTGCGAGAGATCCTGCTTCGCATTGCGTCGTTTTTTCGCGGCGAATCGTGCGGACAATGTGTTCCCTGCCGCATCGGCACCGTTCGCCAGGAAGAAATTCTGCAGCGGCTGGCTGCGGGTACGCCTTTGGAGTCAGGTGCTACTGAAGTTGTAATGTTGAAGGAAGTCGGCCAGGCGATGCGCGATGCCTCGATCTGCGGGCTTGGCCAGACGGCATCGAGTGCGATTGAATCGGCGCTGTCCCGGTTCCCGGTCTTCCATGACGGAGAATTTCGGGTTGAACCCGGAGGCGCCGAGCGATGAGCACGCAGAGCGCGCCCGACCCGAAGATTCCCGTACCCCGCGGCCCACTGCCCATACTTCCACAGTCGCGTCCGGCGCGCATGGTCGAGATCACGATTGACGGCAAGCCCGTCTCCGTCCCCGAAGGTTCAACACTCTTGGAAGGGGCACGCAGCGTCGGGATCGACACTCCCACGCTCTGCTTTTTGGAAAACCTGACCCCAGTGAACGTTTGTCGCATCTGCGTGGTGGAAGTCGAGGGATCGCGTGCGCTGGTTCCGGCGTGCTCCAGGCTGGCCGAACCGGGCATGGTAGTCAAGACAGATTCTGAACGGGTGCGGCTGAGCCGGCGCCTGGTGCTGGAGCTGCTGGCTTCTTCGGTGGACATCTCTGCCGCCCCTCAGCTTCAGGAGTACATGCGGCGTTATGGCGCCAGGCCGGGGCGTTTCGGAGAACCGGCAACGCCGTCAGCGAATGGTGAGCGCGACGCCGCGCAGCCGGGCCATCATCAGCCGCCGGAAACCGGCGCCGCCACCGTCGCCCAGCCGGTCAAGATCGATAACGCGCTCTACGTGCGTGACTACGGCAAGTGCATCCTGTGCTACAAATGCGTGGAAGCCTGCGGCGTGGACGCCCAAAACACCTTCGCCATCGCGATCGCGGGACGGGGTTTCGAGGCCCGCATCTCGACCGAATACAACGCGCCGTTGACCGATTCGGCGTGCGTTTATTGTGGCAACTGCATCGGCGTGTGCCCTACCGGCGCGCTCATGTTCCGCAGCGAGTACGAAATGCGTCAGTCGGGTATCTGGGATGAGTCCAAGCAGACGCATACCGATACCATCTGTCCCTACTGCGGCGTGGGCTGCACTCTTACCGTACATGTGCAGGACGAGAAGATCGTCAAGGTGACCTCACCTCTCGATCAGGAAATTACTGACGGACATCTTTGCATCAAGGGTCGCTTCGGTTGGGAGTGGGTCAACCAGAAAAAGTAACGGTAATTGAGCTTTTCTTGGCACCCTTTGCGGGCCTTTCTTTGCGAGCTTTACGGTTAGATCTTGAGTGACCTGGGCAAAGTCACGCTTTTTTACCGCGAAGGACGCAAAGAAAGACCGCAGCGGACTCCAAGCACTGCAGTCTCGACCAGGGGGCCAATATCCTGTTGCGCCACGCCATTCCGGCATGGGAGGAATATAATCAGGTGTTCGCCTCGCTATGGAAAAAGCTACGCTGTACCAACTTCGATTGGCTGAGCGCATGTCGCGGCTGGGCACTGAAACTGCCTTTGAAGTTCTGAACAAGGCGCGTGCGCTGGAGCGTCTGGGCAAGAAGATTATCCATCTGGAAATTGGCGAGCCCGACTTCAGCACGCCGGCCAATGTGGTCGAAGCTGGAATCGGTGCGCTGCGTCAGGGCTGGACCCACTACGGCCCTTCGGCCGGCCTCCCTGAGCTGCGCCAGGCCATTGCGGAGGAGGTGGCCCGCTCGCGCGGAGTGCAGGTCTCGAGCGACGAAGTCGTGGTCGTTCCCGGCGGCAAGCCGATTATTTTTTTTACTCTGCTGGCTTTGGCCGAGGCGGGCGATGAAGTCATATTTCCTAATCCCGGCTTCCCGATTTATGAGTCGATGATTCACTATGCCGGGGCGCGGCCGGTACCCATCCGTCTGCGGGAGGAGAAAGACTTCGGTTTCGATGTGGACGAACTGGCATCACTGATCAGCGATCGCACCCGGCTCATCATTCTGAATTCGCCGCAAAATCCCACCGGCGGGGTCCTGAGTAAACAAGATGTCCATGACATTGCCGAGGTCATTGGCGATCGCAATATCATGGTGCTTTCGGATGAGATCTACAGCCGGCTGCTGTTCGAAGGTGAGCATTACTCGATCATGTCGGAGCCCGGTTTTCAGGAACGCACAATCTTGCTCGACGGGTTTTCGAAAACCTACGCCATGACAGGATGGCGCCTGGGTTACGGCGTCATGCGGGCGGACCTGGCGACCCACATCGCCCGGCTCATGACCAATTCGACCTCTTGTACCGCCAGCTTTACCCAGATTGCCGGAGTCGAGGCTGTCCGCGGCGATCAGTCTTCGGTGGAGCAGATGAGAGCTGAGTTTCAGCAGCGGCGAGACGTTTTTGTGGCCGGCCTGAACCGGATCAAGGGCTTCTCATGCCGACTGCCGAAGGGCGCGTTTTACGCCTTTCCTAATATCACGAAGACGGGCTGGAGTTCGAAGAAGCTGGCCGACGCCCTGCTGGAACAGGCCGGCGTGGCTTGCCTGTCGGGAACGTCTTTCGGAGCTTTCGGGGAAGGCTATTTGCGGTTCAGTGTGGCCAACTCGCTGGAAAACCTGAACCAGGCGCTCGCGCAGATTGACCAGTGGACGAAGCAAAATCTCTAGCAGGCTGCTCTTCCGCCATCAACACTCACTTCTTGAATAGATTCTCGAAGGCCTGACGAGCGTCGTTGGGACGCTGGGCAGCGGGTGTGGAAGTCTCCTTCTCCACCATCACTCGCATGGAGTAAAAGGTGCAATCGTTACGTTGGTCCTTGCGCGGGATGCGTTCCGGAATGGGTTGCGTGCACTCGAAGCGGCTCGAGGGATCGAAGTATGTGCACTGCTTGCAGGAGTGCAGTTCGAAGCCGCACTTGGGGCACTGGCCCACGGGATCGCTGAGCGACTGCAGCAGCGAGCCGCACTGCGAACAACGGGACACGGCGCGCGTGCCCGGCATCTGGATCGGCCGCGGACCAAACGTGTCTTTCTTGACCGGCCGCTCCGTTGACTCTTTCTTCCGGGTTTCCTCGCCGCGGTCCTGATAGCCGTGTTGCCGGTACTTCAAGGCGCTCCCTCCTTGCTGGTGCGGGAACATTGTCTCGCTTCAGCGCAGCGACGACAAGTGGGTGGGATGGCTAATTGTATTTCCCCACAGCGGGTGCTACGATCTGTTGAGCATGCAACTGGTTGCATGGAGGTTTTTGATCATGGCAGACGATAGCAATAGCATACTGTGGTTTCTCGCGGGGCTCGGGGTAGGGGCGGCGGTTGGAGTGCTGTATGCGCCGCGTTCCGGTAGCGAGATGCGCGAGACCCTGCGTGCCAAAGCGGATGAGGGCCGGGAGTTCGTCTCCCAGCGCGCCCGCAAGGCGCGGGAGCAGGCCTCCGACCTCCTGGACAAGGGACGCGAAGTCGCGAAGCAGCAAAAAGAGCAATTCAAGTCGGCTTATGAAGCGGGGCGTCAGGCCTATCATGAGGCCACCGCAGCCGATGGCGGCGCATCGAAGAACCTGTAATTTGCGCCGCTCCGCAGCGCTGGATCGAACGGCGCAGTAACGCGGAAACCCTCTATGGACTATCTACCGTTTTTTGTCGGTGTAACGGCGGCAGCGGTCGTCATCCAGGCCGGCATCCTGGTCGCGCTTTTTGTGGCCGTGAAAAAGAGTACTTCCCGCATGGAAGCTCTCGCCACCGAAGTGAAAACCAAAGTCATGCCCACGGTGGACACGGCTCAGTCCATGCTGGTGGAGTGGCGCCCGAAGTTTGACACCATCGCGAGCAACGTCAGCGAGACCACTACGGTGGTTCGCAGTCAGGTCGAGCGGCTGGATGCCACCGTCACCGACATTGTGGACCGCACCCGCCTGCAGGTGATTCGCGCCGACGAGTTGCTCAACCGCACCATGGATCGAATCGAAGAAACCAGCGACGTGGTCCATCGCACCGTGGTTTCACCGATTCGCCAACTCTCTGGACTGGTGCAGGGTCTGACCGCGGGCTTGGATTTTCTGCTGGGTGGAAAGCGTCGCCGGGGACACGATGTTTCTGTCCCGCAAGACGAAATGTTCATCTAAAACTGAGAACCGCGAACTGTTATCTGACAACCGGTTTTTTTAATCCAGAAACTGAACCCTCTTATTCCAGGTCAGGCGATCCAACCGCCACCAACCACCACATCGTCATCGTAGAAAACGGCTGCCTGCCCCGGCGTGACCGCCCGCTGCGGCTGGTCAAATGAAACCAGAATCTCGTCGTCAGCGGACTTTTCGATCAATGCTGAGGCCCCCTCGTGGCGATGACGGATCTTCACCGTGACTCGCATCGGCTCCCGCAACTCTTGCACGGCGATGAGATTGGTTCGGTGTACTCGCAACCTGCGCGTGTAGAGTTCTTCCTGGTTGCCGACTACCACCTGGCGAGCATCTCCCTTGATCTGGATTACGTAGAGCGGCGAACCTGTGGCGATACCCAGTCCCTTACGCTGGCCCACGGTGAAGTTGTGGATGCCGCCATGCTCGCCCACGATTTCGCCATCGGTGGTGACCAACTCACCCGCGGTGTCGGGCAGGGATTCGCCCTGCTCTGCTAGATAGGCATCGAGAAACTTCTTGTAATCACCGCCAGGGACGAAGCAGATTTCCTGCGAGTCGGGCTTCTGGGCCAGGGCCAGACCATGCTGTCGCGCCAGTTCTCGCACCTCGGGCTTCATCATCCCGCCCAAGGGGAACAGCGTGCGACTGAGTTGGGCCTGGGTCAATCCAAACAGGAAGTACGTCTGGTCCTTGGAACGATCGGTGGGGCGCTTGAGCAACCAGCGGCCGAGCCCTCCGTCGAACTCCACGCGGGCGTAATGACCGGTGGCCAGAGCATCGGCCCCAATCTGTTGGGCCACAATCAGTAGCTGATCGAACTTCAAGTGATTGTTGCACAAACTACAGGGGATCGGCGTGCGTCCCGAAAGGTACTGCTCGACGAATGGCCGCACCACATCGCGCTCGAAGCGCTCCTCGTGATTGACCACGTAGTACGGAATGCCAATGGTCTCGGCTACCCGGCGCGCGTCATAAACATCGTCAAGGGAACAGCAGCGTCCCTGCACCGCCTCAGGCATGCCCTCGTGGCCTGCCAAACGGCGCTGGTTCCAGAGCTGCATGGTCAGGCCCACGACGTTATGGCCTTCAGCGCGCAGCATGGCCGCAACGGTAGAAGAGTCCACTCCTCCCGACATGGCGATGGCGATGGTTCTGGTTTGGGACATTGGAAGCTGCAGGTGTTCGTGGATCGCTTCTAGCTAGCCCGGCGACTTCCAAAAATGGAAGTCATTGCAGGCAAGCAACTTCGACGGCAGCGGCCGCCTTTGTTGCTTAAGAGCTACTAGCTACTAGCTACTAGCTCCTACCTTCTGGCTTCTAGCCAGTCCAAGATCGACCAGCTAGAAGCTAGAAGCTGCCTTATTGTAAACCGGCGACAACTCTCGCAACCGGGCTACTGTTGACGGAATCAGGCTCAGAGCGAATTCGATGTCCTCAGGCGTATTCTGCTTGCCCAGGCTGAAACGGAGACTACCTCGCGCCCGCTCTGGCGACATGCCCATCGCGGTCAGCACATGCGAGGGCTCAATGGCGCCCGACGAGCATGCCGCGCCGGTCGAGACCGCCAGGCCCTTCAGATCGAGTGCGATTACCAGCGCTTCCCCCTCCATGCCATCGAAATGGATGCTGCTGGTGTTGGGTACGCGCGGCGTACCCTGCGCGTTCACGCCAGTGGACTCGACCTCGCTGAGGATGGTCTGTTCCAGATGATCGCGCATCCGGGACATCTGCTCAAGATCGCCGCGGGCAAACGCTTCGCGGGCAAGTTCTGCAGCCATGCCTAAAGCGACGATGCCAGGCACATTCTCCGTGCCCGCCCGTCGCGAACGCTCGTGACTTCCGCCGAAGAGCATGGGTCGCAGAGTGGTTCCCTTGCGTACGTAGAGAGCTCCCACGCCTTGAGGAGCATTCATCTTGTGGCCAGAGATGGATAGCAGATCGCACCCAATGCGCTTAACATCGATCGCAATCTTTCCTGCCGCCTGCACTGCGTCGGTGTGGAAGTAAACGTCAGCCTCGGCGGCAACTTTGCCAATCTCCTCGACCGGTTGCAGCCCGCCGGTTTCATTGTTGGCCATCATGATGGTGATGAGCCGGGTGTTCGGGCGCAGAGCCCGGCGCACGTCGTCGGGATCGACCCGGCCCTGACCGTTCACCGGAACATAGGTGACTTCACAGCCTGACGCTTCCTGATGCTTGCATGAGTTCAACACCGCATGATGTTCGATGGTTGAGCTGATGACATGCTGTCCGGGCTTGGTGAGGCCGAAAATCGCCAGGTTGTCGCCTTCGGTGCCGCCGCTGGTGAATACAATCTCGGAGGCCCGGCACCCTAGCAGAGCAGCTACTGACTCGCGCGCACGCTCCACCGCCGCCCGCGTCTCCTGTCCATGATGATGGATGGACGACGCATTCCCGAAGCGCTCCCCGAAGTAGGCCTGCATGGCCTCAAGGACCTCGGGCAGGACGGGCGTGGTAGCGTTATTGTCCAGATAGACGCGGCGCATGACTATCTTACATTTTACGCGCTATGTGTGCGGACGGAAAATGCAAGGCAGGAGGAACCGGAGCCAGAGGGACGTTAAGAGACGGTTACAGCCTCAGCCGATGCAGCGGGTTCCGGGATCGGCAGACGGTCTTCGCGTAGTCCCTCCAGGTGAAATTCGATGGCCTCCCGGATCAGTTCCTTCGCATTTTCCTTGGTGAGGGCGGCAGTGACAACTCCCGGCAGGTCGGGAACGTAAGCGCTCCAGCCGGTGCCAGACTTCTCGTAGACGACCACGTAGTTCATCACTTCAAGCCTGCCTGCTTCAAAACGCTGTTTAACGTGCTGGGTGCCAGATCGTCGCCGGGATGACCCGGTAGCGTGACACGCCCGGATTTGGTCGGGTGCTTGTATTGTCAATGACTGCCCTTCGTCGCTTTCAAGTACCAGCCATCCCGCTCCAACAGCTTGATGATATCGCGCACTTTCATGAAATCCCAAGTTACGATCGATGCTTCTCTTCAACTCGACCGTTCCGGGGAAAAACCGGTCTACTTCGTCCGTTGGAACTCGAGCTACCCGCTAACTCCCTACCGTTGCTCGATGGGCACGTATTTCTGGGGATACCTCGGCCCAACGTAGTCGGCGCGGGGGCGGATCAGGCGGTTGTCGTCGAGTTGCTCGATGACGTGGGCAGCCCAGCCGCTGATTCGCGACACGGCAAATACCGGGGTGAACAAATCTACGTCAATGCCCAGCGTCTGGTAGGTGGATGCGGAGTAGAAGTCCACGTTGGCGTTGAGCTTTTTCTCGGCCTTCACGAATTCTTCGATCCGGTGCGACACTTCGTACCATTTACTCTGGCCGCTGCTTTTGCCCAGATCGCTGGACATCTTGCGCAAATGCGTGGCCCGCGGGTCTTCGGTGTGATAAACGCGATGACCGAAACCTGGCACTCTCTTTTTCTGTGCCAGCATGCCCTTCACATAATCGACCGGATCCGCTTTCGCCTTGTCGATCGCTTGCAGGATATGGAAGACAGCCTCGTTGGCGCCGCCGTGCAGAGGCCCTTTTAGCGCACCGATGGCCGCGGTCACCGCCGAATGCATATCCGAAAGCGTCGCCGCCACTACCCGGGCCGCGAAGGTGGAGGCATTGAGCTCGTGGTCGGCGTGCAGGATGAGAGCCATATCCAGGGCCCGCTCTGCCGTCTCCGAAGGCTTGCTGCCATTCAGCAGGAGCAGAAAATTGGCTGCATGGGAGAGCGACCGGTCCGGCTCTACCAATTTCTTTCCTTTGCGCACGCGATCATAAGCCGCCACGATCATTGCGATCTGCGAAGTCAGCCGGAAGGCTTTATGCAGGTTGGCGTCGTGATCGTTTTTCCTGTCCTCGGGATCGTAAAACGAAAGCGCCGAAACTGCGGTGCGCAGCACATCCATGGGCTGCGTTTGTTTCGGGGCGTTGCGCAACAGCTCGATGATGGCGGGATCCAGATTGCGCTCTTCCGCCAGCCGCCGGCGGAAGTCCTTCAGCTCATTCTGCGTGGGCAACTTGCCGTACCACAGCAGGTAGCAGGTCTCTTCGAAGTTGGAGTGGTCGGCAAGTTCGTGAATGTCGATGCCGCGGTAGGCGAGGACGCCCTGATCTCCGTCGATGTAACAGATACTGGAATTGGTGGCGACTATTCCTTCCAGGCCCCTAGGGGCGTGCGTCGCGGTCAGGCTGGACATGTTCCCTCGCTCGAAATTTTGAACCCTGGTTGAGGCCGCACGGGGAGGAAAAATGGAGCGTGCTGTCGCAACTAACTTTTATACGCTAAAAGAGTTAAGTTTCCAAGACACCCTGGGTGATGAGGTGCGCGACATAGAAATGGCGATTGCTGGTTTCTCCTGGATAAGCCTCCTGTTCTGAGAGTACCATAACTCTCAGAAAGGAGGCACCCCGTGCCCGATTCTCTCGCTGCCTTAGAGGCCCAACGTACCCGCCTGTTGCAGGAGTTCCTCAACTTGGGAGATCTTCGCCCCGGCTCCATTACCGCGACTCGACGTCTCTGTGGCAAACCCACCTGTCATTGTGCCCGTCCGCATGACCTCGGACATGATCCGCAGTTCCGCCTCACTCGCAAAGTGAAGGGTAAGACCGTCAATGAGAGTTTCCCCAGCCCCACCGCCTTGCGCAAAGCCCAACAGGAGGTCGCCGAGTTCCATCGCCTGCAGAAGCTCACCGACGAGCTGATCGTGCTCAATCAAAAGATTTGTGAGCTTCGTCCCGTGCAACCAGAATCCGGCGGCTGGACTGCCCAGGAAAAAAAACGGCTGCTGCACTCCATCAAGAGATCGCGCGCGAAATCAACGCCTGGTTAAGCCGGATCTTCGCCGAGCGGCGCCGGACCGGGCAGACCGATCTGGAAGCCGTGGAGATGGGCCTGCGGGCAACTCTCCACCAGGTAGGAGCGGTCGCTCTGCAACAACTCCTGCACTACGAAGAACCGTCTCGGGATCAACGCACCCGGCCTTGCCCTTGTGGCCAGCAGGCTCGTTACCTGGAATTACGAGCCAAGCGTCTGCTCAGTGTTCTGGGAGAGGTGGAACTGAGTCGGCCTTACTACCTCTGTGAGTCCTGCGGAGAAGGCCAGTTCCCCGTCGATCAAGAACTGGATGTCGAGCAGACCAAGCATACTCCCGGAGTACGCCGTATGTTGGCTTTGGTCGGGCACCAAGCTGCGTTCCAACGGGGAAAGGAGCACTTGAAGATTCTGGCTGGTCTGGAGGTCACCACCAAGGCGGTGGAGCGCACCGCCGAAGCCATCGGGGAAGACATCGTCCAGCAAGAGCAAACAGAGATCGCCCGCGCTCTCCAACTGCCTCTGCCGGAGATGGTGGGGCCACAGATTCCCGTGCTGTATGTGGAAATGGATGGCACCGGTGTGCCCATGGTGAAAAAAGAGACCGCAGATCGACCGGGCAAGACGGAAGGACAATCGGCCCACACTCGCGAGGCCAAGCTGGGATGCGTGTTCACGCAAACCACCTGGGACGAAGAAGGCTATGCCATCCGCGATCCTGATTCCACCACCTACACCGGCGCCATCGAATGCGCCGAGACCTTTGGCAAGCGTATCTATTGCGAAGCCTGGAAGCGGGGTTGGAATCGCGCCCTCCTCAAAGTTGTGATCGGCGACGGGGCCGAATGGATTTGGAACCTTGCCGATTTGCACTTTCCCGGCGCTATTCAGATCGTCGACCTCTACCACGCCCGCGAACATCTTTGGAAGTTAGCTCGCGCCTTACACCCCAACGATCAGGTCCAGCAGAAGCGCTGGATGTTGTACCACCAGAATCGGCTGGACAAGGGCCGCATCGAGAAATTGGTACGCTCGCTGCGATCGATTGAGGTGCGCGACCCCGAGCTACGGGAGACAATCCGCATTGAAGCCAACTATTTTGAAAGGAACGCCGAGCGCATGCGTTACCCCAAGTTCCGGCAACAACACCTCTTCGTGGGCTCGGGCGTCATTGAAGCGGGCTGCAAAACCATCATCGGTTCCCGGACCAAGCAGTCCGGCATGTTTTGGACAGTACGCGGGGCTAATGCCATCATTGCCCTGCGTTGCTGCCAGCTTAATGGACGCTTCGAAGACTACTGGGAGGCACGACGGGCTTGATTTTCAACTTTCATGTCGTGCACCTTGGGTGATGTTCCCATTCAACTGTGTTGGATTGCTTGGCGAACTTTGCGGTCTTTCTTCGCGTCCTTTGCGGTAAAGGGTTTGATCTCAAGTGGACGCTGCCGCCCACAATGGGACGAATACACGAAGGTACACTGCCCCTCCGGAAACCTTCGGTCGCGCCCCAGTTCGCGGTTACAATCGGCTCATGCGCGGGGGGAAGTTCGTTCGGCTGGCGTTGGTTCTGCTGACTGTAGGATTGGCCGCCTCTGCGAGCGACCAGCCGGCCGGTGCCCCGCTCTTGCCTTGTCCTGAAGGTTCTCCTGGTGCGGTCTCCTGCAATCCATCCAAAAAAGAATTGAAAGAAGCCAGCACAGCCTTCGCCAAAGGGCTAAAGCTGCAACGGGAAAAGCGGCAGGACGAAGCCTTCGACCAGTTCGAGACGGCGGCGCGACTGGCCCCCAAGGAAGTGGAATTTGTTACGGCGCGGGAGTTGACCCGCCAGCAACTGGTCTTCGACCACCTGGAGCGGGGCAATGACGAAATGCGCAAGGGCCGCCAGATCGAAGCGCTGGCTGAGTTCCGCACGGCCCTGCATCTGGATCCGCAAAATGAATTTGCCCAGCAGCGTTTGACGGACGCGATGGGGGAATGGGCGCCGAAAACCTCAGTCGAGCCGCAGGTGGTGGTGGCAGCCGACGAAATTCACGTCGTGCCCGATCCGGCGCAGGCGGACTTTCACTACCGCGGCGATGGCCGGGGATTGCTGACCCAGGTGGCTTCTGCCTTCGGCGTCACCGCTACTTTTGACGAGTCCGTGGTCTCCCGCCAAGTGCGGTTCGACATTGGCCGCGCGAACTTTTACACCGCTATGGCGGCGGCCTGCCAGATGACTCACACCTTCTGGACGCCGCTCGACAACAAGCAGATTCTGCTGGCCGCGGAGTCGGTGCAAAATCACCGGCAGTTTGATCGCATGGCATTGCGCACTTTCTATCTGCCAGGCGTGACCTCTCCGCAGGAACTGAATGACATCGTAAATCTGCTACGCAATCTATTTGAAATACGCTTGGTGACTCCGCAGCCCAGCGCCAGCACCATCGTCGTCCGGGCGCCGCGGAAGATGCTGGAAGCCGCCACCCGAATCATCGAAGGGCTGGGTGACTCGCGTCCGCAGGTCATGCTCGACGTGCATGTGTACGAGATTACGAACAGCCTGACCCGCGACATGGGATTGCAAATCCCCAACAATTTCCAGTTGTTCAACATTCCGGCAGGGGCGCTGGCGGCGCTGGCCGGCCAAAACATTCAGGACCTTATTAACCAGCTCATCTCCAGCGGCGGCATCAATCAGTCCAGCTCGCAAGCGCTTTCCGGGCTTCTGGCCCAGCTACAAGGTCAGCAGAGCTCGATCTTCAGCCAGCCGCTGGCCACCTTTGGCGGCGGCTTGACGTTCATGGGACTGAGCCTGGGCACGGCGGGGGCCCAGTTATCGCTGAACGAGAGCACGGTAAAGACGCTGGAGCACGCTACGCTGCGAGTCTCTCAGGGCACGGATTCGACGTTTCGTGTGGGCGTGAGGTTTCCCATTCTCAACGCCAGTTTTGCTCCTGTCTTCAATACTCCGGCGATTGCGTCCGTGATCCGGAACAACTCGTTTCAAAGCCCCTTTCCGTCATTCAACTACGAAGACATTGGGCTAAGCGTCAAAGCCAAGCCACGAGTGAACGGGAATTCTGATGTCAGCCTGGACCTGGAAGTACAGTTCCGGGCATTGGCGGGTCAGTCGATTAACGGGGTCCCGGTGATTTCGAACCGGGAGTACAAAGGCAGCATCAATCTGATGGACGGAGAACCGGCGGTGGTGGCTGGGGCAGTCTCGAATTCCGAGCAGCTCAGCATGAACGGAATTCCTGGACTGGGGGCAGTACCCGGGCTGAATAAGGTGATGACCAGCAACAGCAAGCAATCGAGCGAAGACGAATTGCTGATCATGATCACGCCGCGGGTCGTCAGCCGCGAACAAAACCAGAACGCCGAAGTCTGGCTGCAAAAGTAGACACCACTCACGGTTGTGGCGCCAGGCGCTTTGCAGCACTGCACAAAGCAGGTCCCTCTATGACTACGCGTTGGCGACAAGATGGGAGGGCACGAGTTTACTCGTGCCACTGAGTTGCTCCAAAGTGGTTGCGCTTTGGCGCCTGAGGTTGGATTCGCGCTGCCTGTTTGTTACTTCCCTTCCTTGGCGGCGAATTCAGTGAGACCTTTCAGTACTTCGTAGGGCAATCCGGCCACGTTGCTGATCTTTCTGCCGTTGATGAACAGGGTCGGCGTTCCGGTGACCTCGAGCGCCGTGCCCAGGGCGACTGAGCGCTGTACCCGGGCAACAGTTTCGGGTTTAGCGGCGCAGGCGGCTGTGTCCGTTCCCTTGGCGCCAGCCTGTTCAGCGAGGGCCGTCAGCTTTTCATCCGCCGTGGCAGCGGTTATGTCGTTTTGCGCGGCATAGACGCTGGCCACATATTTCCAGAACGCGTCGGGAGAAGTGCGTCCAATGCAGTCTCCGTAGTAGGCAGCTTTAGCGGCCCAGTCGTGCGAGGGCAAGGGGAAGTTTTGAAACACCAGGCGGGCATTCTTTTCTTCCGCCATGAGCTTGTCGATGGTGGGCTGGGCTTCCTTGCAATGCGGGCATTGCAGGTCGCTGAACTCAACCACGATCACGGGAGCATCCGAGGGGCCACGAGAGGGGCCGTCTATTCCCTTGCTAAGCGCTTCCTGTGCGGCGGTAAAGGGATGGGCGCCGAAAGGAATGATGTCGCCGACCACGGCATGCTGACCATCGTCGGTGACGTAGAGGCGGCTGTTCTGCTGGCCCTGGGCAGTGCTCAGGACGACCAGCACCTCGGTGAGTCCTTCGGCCTGAGACGGCCGGATCGCAGCGATCTTCCACGAAACCGCGGGATCATAGCCAAACATCTGCTTCATAAAAGCATTCACGGTTTCCTCAGAAGGAAGCCGGGTGCTGAACGTTGGGACCGGGGACGGCTCGTCCTTGGATTTAGCGGGCGACTTCTGTTGCGCAATGGCAAGCGAAAGCAGCAGCATGATGAAGGAGCAGCAGAGCAGCGAACGGCGCATGAGTTCCTTTCGAGAGCGTTTAAATCCTATTAAGTCTGGCCCATCGTCATCCGCTCATTTTGGCGGCGATGGGAAACCGGCGGCCGGAGCCGAAGGCCTTGGGAGAAATTTTAAGTCCGGGAGCGGCTTGCTGGCGCTTGTATTCCGCGCCGTCAACCATGCGAATGACTTTCTTCACCAGCGCCAGATCGAAGTTGTGATCGGCCGCGATCTGTTCCGCGGTGTGCAGGTCCTCGACGTAGTCTTCGAGTATGGCATCCAGAATGTCGTACGGCGGCAGCGAATCAATGTCCTTCTGATCGGGACGCAGTTCGGCCGAAGGTGGTTTTTCAAGGGTCGCCTGGGGAATCACGGGCTGGCGCGAATTTACATAACGGCTCAGGCCATACACCAGCGTCTTGGGCACATCTGAAATGACAGCCAGGCCGCCGACCATGTCGCCGTACAGGGTGCAGTATCCCACGCCCAACTCGCTCTTGTTGCCGGTGCTGAGAACGATGGCCCCGAACTTGTTGGACAGGGCCATGAGCAGCGCGCCCCGGGTCCGGGCCTGTATGTTTTCTTCGGTCGTATCTTCCTTGCACCCCGCGAAAACTTTCTGCAGCGTTTTGCGGTAACTCTCGAAAATGTCGGTGATGCAAAGTAGTTCAAAGCGAATGCCGAGATTGCCGGCCAGCGCCCGCGCGTCGTCGATCGAGCCCGACGATGAATAGGGTCCGGGCATACCCACACCGATCACGTTTTCAGGCCCCAGCGCCTCTGCGGCGATGCAAGCGGTAAGAGCTGAATCGATGCCCCCGCTCAATCCGATGATCACGCGCTTGAAGCCGCACTTGCGAACGTAGTCACGCGTGCCCAGGACCAGGGCAGCATACCCGCTAGCTTCTTCCCCCGGCATCTGCGGGTGTATTTCTCCCGTCAGCGTATCGGAGTCGAAATAGACCAAATCTTCCTCGAACGACTTGCCCTGCGCGATCACTTCTCCGGCGGAATTCAGCACCAGGCTGGAGCCGTCAAAAACCAGACTGTCGTTTCCCCCAACCTGGTTCACCATGACCACCGGCACTTTGTCCTGGCGGGCGATGGTGGCCAGCATCTCACGGCGCAATTCACGCTTGCCCAGCCAGAATGGCGAAGCGGAGATGTTGAGCACGAAGTTGCCGCCGGCCTGAACCAGGGACTCGACCGGATCCACGGTGTAGAGACGCTTGTTCCAGAAGTGCTTGTCGTTCCACGCATCCTCGCAAATCGTGAGCGCCATTTGCTTGCCGCAGAAAGGAAACAGCGACTGACTGCGGGCGGGCGCAAAGTTGCGCATCTCGTCGAACACGTCGTAGGTAGGCAACAGCATTTTCGATTGCAGGAAGGCGATGGCGCCGTCCTGGAGCAGGGCGGCGGAATTCATGACTGACTTGCCGGTTTCGGCATGGGCCGGGGTGGCCAGGCCGCAAATCACCGCGATGCCGCGAGTCTCGGCAGCAATCCGCTCCGCCGTCTCGCGATTGCGGGCTACAAACGAAGGACGCTCGACCAGATCTCGAGGCGGGTAGCCGCAGACCGCCAGCTCGGGAAACAGAATCAGGCCGGCACACGCTGCCCGTGCCTGGCCCGCGAAGGCGATCATCCTGGCGGCGTTGCCGGAGAAATCTCCAACGGTAGGATTGATCTGTCCCAACGCGATCTTCACAGTTCCAGTGTAAAGGGGCTGGTGCGTGCGAGCCAAGTCAGAGGGCTGATGCGTAGCGCCGGCGTCCTGCCGGCTGTCCCGAGGGCGTCTCGCCCTCGGGTCGGCAGGCGGGACGCCCCGCTGGGACGGCGGCGCTACCACAGCCACGTCATTTCAGATTGCAGATTCTAGATTGCAGATTGAATAGCGACCGGAGTGCGATCTTAAAGTCCGCAATCTGAGATCTGAAATCCGGACTCTGAAATCATCCACTCTTAGTTGGGTTGGGCAGGGCCATCCTGACCGAGCGGGTCGGGAGGGGGCAACGGCCTGGGCGCGGCACCGCCCGCAGGCGAGTTGGGATCGGGTTCCTCGCCGGGGCGGCGCAGCGAGGGTGCATTCGGTGGACGCACCTCGGGCGCCGAGCTCTTGGCTACGGTCGAGCTCAGGTCCACTTCTTTTTCCGTGTGAACGACTTTCTCGCCATCCACTTTCATGCTTTCGAGGCGTACCACTTCGTCGCCCACCAGGCGGACAAAGTCCACATCGGCGGGCGGCTCACCATAGATCCACTCCTCATATTCGACCTCGCCATCTTTTTCGCGAGTTTTCTTGGGCGGGCGGCCCTTGGAGGCCAGCACCATTTCACGATTCATACCCACCAGAACCTTGTGGGCCTTGATGGCATCTCTGAGCTTGGGCGTGAGGGTGTCGAGGTAGGCCTCCGCGGCGGACTTAGCGTTAAAGTCAAAGACGGGGCGGAGCAAATCTTTCAGCTTCTGCGGATCGAGCTCAGGCACGTAGCCATTATCGAATACCAGGTCCACATATGAGCCGCGCGGATTGGCGCTGGCGTCGCTGGGGCCCAGGGAGGTCATGCCGCCACCCGTGCCCACCTGAATGTGCTGATACCACTTGAGCTTTTTTACCGGACCGCCGTTGATCTCAAAGTGAATGCGGTCTTTCTTTATCAATATCTCGCTGATGCGGGCCTGGTCGCCGGGCTTGGCCGCGGGGCCCCACATGGCCAGCATGTTCTGCATCTGCTCTCCACTGGGAGAGAGCTCTCCACCCTTCAAGGTCAAACCCGTCTTTCCCATGGGAAAGGGCGAGCGGATGTAAACCAGTTCGAAATTGAAGGCATGAATCAGGTCCATCCGGGTTTGCTTGGAAATATGAGGGGCGTTGTGATCGTCGGCACTGACCACAGCTACACAGAGGAGCACGATGGGTAACAGAACGGGAACGTAGCGTGGGTTCATACGACCACCCCGAGCCAGCAATTTATTGGATTATAACGCCGTCCGGGGTGCGAACCAAACGCTTGTTGGAAAATAAACCACATAGGGGCAGCCCGCCCCCCGGTTGTCCGGCGGAGCGAAGCTCCGCAATTTTGGCTCTGGCTAAACGCTGTCGAGCTTCGCTCGACTGGACAGCCGGGGGCGGCTGTCCCCACGTGGTTTGTGTCGCTTTTCAGGCAGACCAGACATGCAATCCGTTGCGGGCGACCTGCAGCGGAAGGACGCGTCCGCCATTGTCACCGATCGCGGTTGCGACCCGGCTGGCGGCACCTTGTTCCACCAGGAAGATCACGCAGCCTCCACCGCCCGCGCCACAAGCTTTGGCGGCCCGTCCGCCATGCCGCGTGGCCACGTTGATCAGCTTGTCGATCAGCGGGGTAGTGATTCCGGGGGCGTTGCTGCGGCGCAGTTTCCACTCCTCGCGGAGCAGGCGCGCCACCTCGTCCCACTTGGTGTCGGCCAGCGCCTGGTGCATGGCACGGGCAATTTCAACGATACGCTCGAAGTTGCGGAACACCCGCTTGTCGCCATTGATGTGCGCCTTGAAAACTTCCCAATTGTTTATGCCGGACTTGCGCGGGGCGCCGGTGTAAGCCAGGACAAAGCGGGATTCGATCTCTTCCGGCGCGACCGCCACGGCCTCGCGGTGGATGCCGTCGGCATCCAGATGGATGGCGCTCACTCCTCCGTAAAGCGCGGGATAGTAATCCTGGCAGCCAGTGGGGACCTGGATGATCTGGGCCTCCACGTTCTGGGCAATCACGCGCATCTGCTCGAGAGTGAGATTGCGGTCGGTGAAGCGGGCCAAAGCGGCCGTGCTGGCGATCATCAGCGCGGACGATCCGGAAATGCCGGCGCCCGCGGGTGACTCGGAATCCGTCTCCATCAGCAGACCTTCCTTGGGCGCAAAAAACTGCAGCAACCGGACCGCCAGGGGGAGCCGAAAACGGCGGGCACGGCGCAGCGCTTCGAAACTGGGAAAATGCTCTTCGCGCCGGGTGTCGATGGAGTGCAGGTGGATCCCCTTCCCTTTCAGCGGCGTGATGCGGCAGGTAGTGAGGATGTTGACTGCAAAATTCAGCGTGAGCGCGCCGGGATGGAACAGGTACAAAGGCCACAAATCGATAGTGCCTCCGGCCAGATCAGCTCGGCAGGGGGCTTGGGCCACGATGGTCGGTCCGCTGGCCGCGTAAGGGATTTTCCGCATGCTGTGTTTTACCACGAGCAGGCTTACGTAGCGCCGGCGTCTCGCCGGCTGTGGTGGGGGCGTCCCGCCCCCACCACCGAGGGCAGATGCGCTCGGGACAGCCGCCGGGACGGCGGCGCTACGAAACCCAGGTTCGGCTTCCCACTGTGGACGGCACTAAGCCGCAAATATGTTGCATCTTTGTTGCCGCTTGCTTCTTCGGTCCTTTGCGGTTTGAGGATTTTGAAGGACTTACGCGAGGTTAAACCCTTTTCCGCAAAGGACGCAGAGTGCTGAATCAGGACATCACACAGCCAAATCCTTCGTTGACAAGCCGGTTGGTTTGCCGCACACTCGGCCTGTACGGGTTGCCGGCTGTGGCCGGGCGGCCGCTACGGTGGCGGTTCGTAACAGGTTGTAAAAAATGGCCCCTCTCCCTCCCCTCACCCCCAGTCCTCCCGAAACTACGGGAGCACGAGTTGCTGCGCGAACTCGGTCTGAAGTCTCCGAGGAAACCATCCGGCAGTCGGACGCTGCCCTGATATTCGTCAAGCTGAGGAAGATGATCGCGTCCGACACGCAGCCCACCGACACCATCCTGGGTTTGCAGAAGGACAGGCGGTGGTTCTGATAGGGTATCCGACGGGCCTGGATGCCGTCCTCTCCAAGCTCAGTGTTCATGAGTACAGGGACATGGATCGCGCAGGGACCATGGATCAATACGCCACGGTGGAATATCTCCCATGGAACTTATCCACTCTCCCCGACCATCACCGGAGGATTCGTCGGGGAGATTCGCCCTCATGTGCTCGTCTACGATGCGGGGACCACGGGAGGCGGTAGCGGCGGACCGGTCCTGGACCGCCTGGGGCGCGTAATCGGCGTGAACGCGGCGTACCTTGAAGAGTTCGAGGGAGGCAATTACGGTGTGCCCATTCAGGCGGGGCGGCGTCTCCTCGCCGGCGGTGGGCAACCGGGCCACGGCGGCCAAAAGAGAGCAGCCGACCCTCTTCAGTGAGAAAAAACCTTCCGTCGATGAACCCGGTGATTGACGGTCTTCTTCTTGCCCCGCCTGGTATCACCTCCGGACCTCCAGCGAGCCGGACGACGAAAAGTAGCGGTGTTCAATCCGGGTGCCGAATCCGCATGCCTACTGCGGGATCCGCACTCTCCCTGGATGGACCCATCGCCCATGCACAGCCACCCGGTCGCCCAGAATCATTCCAATCAACTGAACAGTATAGGTTTACTTGCCGGCCGGGTCGCCCGTTGCCGGTCAGCCGCCGTGGCACGATCCCTGCTTTTGACGAATGCAGGGAACGACAATACACGCCGTAGAGGCGGCAGGAGGGAACGAGATGAAACGGATGGCGGTGGCGCTCGGATTGGCGGTGGCGTTGACCCTGACGGCGGCGACGGTGTTCGCAGCCCCTTGGCAGGGATGGCGGGGAAGCGGCGGCTGGGGCATGGGAGGGGCCTACCAGCGGCTGTACAATCCCTCCACGGTGGAGACCATTTCCGGGGAGATCATGGCCATCGACAAGGTGACCCCCGTGAAAGGGATGTCTTACGGCATCCACCTGATGGTCAAGACCGACAAGGAGACGGTGTCCGCGGAGCCGGCCCCAATTGGTTCATCGAGCGGCTCGACACGAAGCTGGCCAAGGGGGATGCGGTCGAGGTAAAGGGCTCGCGGATAACATACGACGGCAAGCCGGCGATCATTGCCGCGGAGGTGAAAAAGGGGGATGCAGTCCTGAAATTGCGGGATGAAAGCGGCATCCCCGCCTGGGCGGGGTGGCGAAGGTAGGAAAGTCGACGTGGGAGTCCCTTCCATTGCCGGGAGGGGGCTACCGCGAAACCGATGAAATCACCTGGAAGACTCCGGTCCCTGCCGATCATGCCGGCCAACCAGGTATTGCTGACAGACATCGCGAACATTCCGACAGATGCAACGGAGGGAATATGAGTTTAATCGTCGCGGCGAATATCACGAAAGATTACCAGACAGGCGACGTTACCGTCAGGGCGTTGAACGGATTAAGTTTTGATATCGAGACTGCGTCTTTCGTCTCGTTCGTCGGGCCGTCGGGAAGCGGAAAAACGACACTGTTCAACCTTATCGGGTGTCTCGATAAGCCCACGGAGGGAAAGTTGGAGGTGGCCGGCAGGGACGTGTCGCAATGACCGGAGAGCGCATCATTCAGGGGCGCTATCCTAGGCTTCATTTTCAGGATTTCAACCTCATTCCTGTCCTCACTGTCTATGAAAACATCGAGTACCCTCTTCTCATGGTCCAGAACATTCCTCCGAAGGAGAGGAAACAACGGATAAGCACTCCTTAAAGCCGTGGACATGACCGACCAGAAAGAAAAGTTTCCTGACCAGATTTCGGGGGGCAGAAGCAGAGGGTCGCTGTGGCCCGGGCACTGGTCACAAATCCGAGACTCGTGCTTGCCGATGAACCGACCGCCAACCTCGACCATAAGACGGCCTATATGGTGATCGAACTGATGAGGAAGATGAGAGACGAATTCAATACGACCTTCATCTTCTCGACCCACGACCAGAAGATCGTCGGGGAAGCGGAAATATCTATCACCATGGAGGATGGTGAACTGCGAAAGGCAGGAGAAAGGGAGGGGGGGCAATGGGTAACCTCTTTAAAATCGCGCATCAGAAACCTGATGCGATACCGGAGGAGGACCATCCTGACTGCTTCACTGATTGCGATAGGCGTTGTATTTGTTCTTGTCTTCATTGCCGTTTCGGGCTCCTTCAAGAATATGATGATCGGGGAGATAACAGACTCGATGCTCGGAGATATCGAGGTCCACCGGAAGGGCTATGTCGCATCCATAGAGAACCTTCCGCTGAAGCTCAACCTGGGGCCTTAGCCCGTGCGAAAGCAGAGGAGGCGATAAAAGCCATTCCTGAGATAGAGGCTTATTCGCCGCGGATAAAGTTCGGCGGCATCTTCAGTAACTTCATGGAGACCTCGAACATCCGGCTCACCGGGGTTACCCGGAAAAGGAAATCCGGACCTTGACACTTTTGGCTCCCAGGGTCGTGCAGGGTAGGAAAACTCAGAAAGGGGAAGATCCTCATTCCGGAACTGCTCGCAAGAGGCATGAAAGTGAAAGTCGGAGACATGGTCGTAATCGTCGCAACGAACCAGGACGGTTCCGTAAACGGCAAGCAGTTTAAGGTCGCAGGCATTTTAAAAGTGTTACCGGCCCGGTGGAAGGGACGGCTACCTCCACATGGACGATGCAAGGGAAATTTTCCGGATGGACGAGCACGGAGATCAGTGAGTTTGCCATAAGGTTGCATGACTTCGGGAATCTCCACGGACTACAGTAAAGCTGGAGGACGCACTTCGAAGGAAGCTTAACCGGCAGGGTAAATCCATTTTTGAGGTGCACACCTGGGAGACGCTTTCGCCATTCTACAACATCGCCCGGATGATCGATGTGATGACCTCTTCCATCAAACTGATGCTGATAGCGATCGTCCTCATCAGCATCATGAACGTCATGATCATGGCGGTTTACGAGCGGATACGGGAGATCGGCACCATTGCCGCCCTAGGACTTGCCCGGAAAGATCCTCGACATGTTTATAATCGAGGGTTTCTCCCTGGGTGTGGTCGGTGCAATGAGCGGCACATCGCTGGGGATCCTCGTTATCCTTATCCTCAGGCTCGTGAAAATCACCTTCAATTTCGGCATGCAGACGGGGTCTTCGGTGGTGCCGACCTGGGGTATATTCTGTCCTCACGGTCTACGTCATTGTCTGATCGTTGCCGTCGCTGGGAAGCCTCCAGCCGGCGCGCAAGGCATCGAGGATGGAGCCGATCACGGCCTTGCGGCACGTCTAGGGAGCAGGTCAGAATGTCAATTTCGAGCTGAAGGGATTAATGCAGCACCAGGGGGAGGTTTATTTCGATGACTATGAGTGCTTCATCACGACCATGGTTGCTTTGCTCTTTGCGTCAGAGATGCGGGTTGAACACCGTTCACGCCCTCGAGGGCACTCACTTCTTCAAGCAGGTGGACAGGAACTTGAATCCGGAATCCTATGAGTCTTACCGGAGCTCATCAACGTGGAACCTGAGCGGCAGGAAAAAGGAATATACCTTTGTTCACCGTCAAAGAAGGGAGTGGACAAGGTTGCCTTTCTGTATTCCTTGCGCCCGCCAGCGACAAAGGCAGGAAGCACCCTCCGGCTCGGCGACAACATGTGGTTTTACGTACCCAACGTGGGGAAGCCGATCCGTATTACGAGCCTCCAGTCCGTGGTGGGCGGCGTCTTCAACAACGCGGATATCCTTTCTAGCTCGACTAGTGCGGCGGAGTACGCCGTGGAAAAAGTGGAGGAGAAAGGAAACGACTATCTGCTGTACTCAAGGCAAAGACAAAGACCGTGGCGTACGACAGGCTCAAACTGTATGCCGACGGAACAAAAGGCCAGCTTCCGGTAAAGATCGAATGTCTTACGGAGGCGAACATGCTCATCAAGACTATCTATTTCAAAGACGTCAAGGATTTCGGCGGAGGCATCGTGAGGGCCCGGTGTATCGAGACCGACAGTCCGCTTTATAAGGGTTACAAATCGGTGATGATATTCGCGAAGCTCAAAGCGAGGGTATTGAAGGACGAGGCGTTCACCCTTACTTTCATGCCGAACATCGAATCGCTGCGATGACACATGACGGGCTTCAGCAGTCAGGAGGCAGGCTGATTGTCCTCGTATTCCTGTTCTCCTTTCTGTCTTCCCTCTTTGGTGTTCTGTCTTTGGCCGCGGCGGAAGAATACACGTTTGACGTATCGGAAACAGAAAAAAAACCCTATTACATCGGCGGCTATGCGGAAATCAGGCCGGTTCTTTTCGGTCTCGACAGGAATGCATCGCTTTACAAGCTAAAGTTCTACAACCGGGACGAAGGACCCACTCTGGAAGAGTACAACGCCACGCTACAGCTGGAAGGCAGCCTGGAAAAAGGAATCGCCCGCCTCTTCGTTCGCACGAATACGGACTACAAAAATTCCTACCTTGGTGAAGATTTCAAAACAACCGTCTATGAAAGTTTTCTCTGATTAAAGCCATCTTCGTCGCTGACCATCGACATGGGCAAAAAAACGCTTAAATGGGGAAAAGGCTATGCCTGGAACCCCGTGGCTTTTGTCGACAGGCCCAAATACCGGATGAGCCTGACCTCAATCTGGAGGGGTTTATCGTCGCATCGGCAGACTATATAAAAAGTTTTCAAGGGCCGTTAAAGACGATTTCTTTTACGCCTGTCTTGGTCCCTGTCTACGAACATGTGAACGATACTTTTGGAGACATCAATAAGCTTAATATTGCAGGAAAGATATACTTGCTCCTTTATGATACGGACATCGATTTTATTTTTCTTGCCGGCGGAAGCAAAACCACAAGATATGGAATGGATTTTTCCAGAAATATTACAACCAACATTGAGATACATGGTGAGTTCGCTTATATAAATAACTATAAGAAAAACTTTGTCGATAGTGACGGAAATAACTTTGAAACACGATACGATGCCAAAAGCGTTCTGACAGGGATGCGTTACCTCACCGAAAAGGACACCACGTATATTCTTGAATATTACAGGAACGGGACGGGTTTTTCTCCAACTGAGATGAGAGATTATTTCACGTTTATCAACAAAGGTTACGATATCTATGTTTCAACCGGCAGCGATGCGTTGCTGAAAAAGGCGGCGAACATAACTGCGGGCAGTTACGGCCGGCCGAACGCGATGAGGGATTACCTCTATCTCAGGGCAAGCCAGAAAGAACCCTTCGACATCCTCTATTTCACGCCGGCCATCACGGGGATTCTGAATATAAGGGACAAAAGTTTCTCGATGTCTCCCGAGTTTCTGTATGCCGGGATAACAAACCTGGAACTCAGGCTGAAGGCTTCGTTCATTTCCGGGGAGCGCTTAAGCGACTACGGCGAAAAGCAGAATGACTACAGGATGGAACTGAGGGCAAGGTACTATTTTTAGCGGGGGATGGGTCGCCGGAAAGCACACCAATCGTGGATTGGATCATATTGACAATAAACGATATGATGATATCATTACACGAATCGTTCGCAGGGAATGCCAGGAGGTGAAGCGTGAAGACGCTGCAAATATTGGGAACGGGATGTCCCAAGCGCAAGAAACTCGCGGATGTGACCGAGGAGGCGGCAAAAGGTCTCCGTCTTGAATACCGAATGGAAAAGGTGACGGATATCAAGGCGATCATGGGGTTCGGAGTGATGATGACCCCCGCCCTCGCGGTGGATGGCGTCGTGAAGTTGTCGGAAAGGTGCCCTCGGTGAAAGATGTCCTGGAGATCCTGTCGGATTGACTTTATGAAGATATCGCACCGGAAAGAGAGGAGGTCGGAATCGCTCCGGAGGGTGGCGGTCGTCCTTCTGCTCGCGAGTCTGTCGGTCTGGGCCGGACCGGCGAATTTGTCCGTCCTGTGCATCGGAAGGTATGGCCATGAGGCGATCGAATTTGGTGCCACGCATGTGATTTGCGCAGTCCGATCCATCGTAACCGCTCAGTCCGAATCCCGAATCAGGAAGGGAGACTTCTACCCGGTAACTCCTGCAGTTCCTGCCGGGGTTTTCCGATGACTTCCTTGATTGTTTCTTTATACGCGACAGCAGGATCTTCTTCGGAAGGAAAGTGGAGTCCTGTCGCTCTCCCGGCCGGGGAATGCGTCGAGGGATCCTGGTCCATGATCCCTTTGGTTTCGCCCGTATCCTGGCCGCCGTTACCGCCTGACCCGACCTCGATCCACACCCACCCCGTTGTTCTCCTGACTAGACCCCGCTCCGTCCCGCTTCGCGTCACCGTCTCCATCGTGGACGGTGGTCGCAATTTCCCGTTCCCCATTTCGCCGTCCTCTTGCCGAGGTCTCTCGGTAGGAGGGGAGGTTTCTTTTCGTAGGTATTGGATGAGTATATCCCGTTTGTCGCTTGCCGCGATCGCAGGCACTGCCATGGTTCCGGCATCATCGTAACGCCCGCCGTTGGGGTGAGCCCGGACCCCACCGGGCAGTCCACCCTTCGCCAAGCACTTGAACATGCGTTCGCCGGGAATCCGATCTTGTGTCATTTTCCTGGGAAGTGCGATCCGGGACGCCAGGATCCTGCAGGCAGGGCTGATCCCGAACCCGGAGATCGGCTTGGAAGTAGAAAACATCCTTGGATCGGGACCATACCGCAGCATCGACGCCATCGAGACGACGCTCTCGATCAGCCAACTGGTGGAATTGGGCGGGAAGAGGGTTGCACGGATCCGGTTGGCGTCGGCGGGAAGGAGGTTTCCTGGTGGGATTACGAGGCGAAGCGGGCGGACCTGGCGGCGGAAGTCGCCAAGTCGTTTATCGAGGTTTTGTCCGCCCAGGAGAGGCTGGCACTGGCTGAGGAAACGACCCGCCTTGTGGAAGAGGTGCTGAACGCCGTCTCCGCAAGGGTCACCGCCGGGAAGATCTCTCCCGTGGAAGAAAACGAAAGCCCGGGTTGCTCTCTCCATCAGCAGAATTGATTTGGAAAGGGTCAACCGTTCCCTGGAAGCGGCAAGGACGAAACTGGCCGCTATGTGGGGAAACTCCAAGCCCGTTTTTTCCAGGGCCGTGGGCCAACTAAATCAAGTGACTCAGGTACCGCCTGTCGAAGAACTTGGCGACCGTATTCTCTCTCAACCCCGATATCGCACGTTGGGCGGTGGAGATGGAGCAGCGCAAGGCGGCCTCGCGAAGGAGCGCGCCGGGCGCGTTCCCGATATCACGATCAGCGCCGGAGT
>CAVZXU010000027.1:0-12885 GCA_963779255.1 Terriglobia bacterium
ATCCAGCCGGGCACCCTCGCCAATCGTGCCTATGGCGCCATGAAAATGGCGATGGATGAAGCGGCCGCTGCACCGGTGGTCCGCGAGAAATCATTCGACGAATTCCACCTCTACTCTCTGGCGCGGCCGACCACGCTGCACGATCAGGAGACCAAGCAGGTCGAGTTCGTGCGCTCCACCGGCATTCACGCGCAGCGGCTGTACGTGTACGACGGCGCACAAGTGGCGCAGTACGGCTACTACAACCTGGAACAGATTCGCCAGGACCAGAGTTACGGTACCCAGTCCAACCCGAAAGTGTGGGTGATGGAAGAGTTCAAGAACGCCGAAGTGAACCATCTCGGCATCGCCCTGCCCAAGGGCAAGCTGCGTTTCTATCGCCGCGATACCGACGGCCACCTGGAATTTGTGGGCGAGAACGTGATTGACCACACTCCAAAAGACGAAACGCTCCGTATCTTTACCGGCAATTCGTTCGATGTGGTGGGCGAGCGCAAGCGCACCAACTATCGCGTGGACTCTGCCCGCAACTGGATGGACGAGTCATTCGAAATCCGGGTGCGCAATCACAAGAAAGAGGCGGTGACCGTGCGCGTCGTCGAGCACCTGTATCGCTGGACCAACTGGAAGCTGACCGAGCAGTCGCACGAGTCGCGAAAGATGGATGCGCAAACCGTCGAGTTCCCCGTAACTATCGCGCCTGACGGAGAACAGGTAATCACCTACACCGTGCACTATTCCTGGTAGTTGATCGTGTAGCGCCGGCGTCTCGCCGGCTGTCTGGGCGGGCATCTTGCCCACCCCCGGCGGCAAGATGCCCCCGAGCCAGCTGGCAAGATGCCGACCCTACACGTTTACAGGCGGCAGATTCCAGATTGCAGATTCTCAATCCCGAGAGCCTCTAATCTGAAATCTACAATCGAGAATCTGCAATCTCATTGGTCGCGGGGCACTTCACCTCGGGATACACCCGATCAAACACCAGCCACAGCAGCGCCAGAAGCACGAAGAGGAAGACGCTGCCTTCCGGTCCGACCGAGCCGCCGCTCAGCCAGCGCGGACCCTGCAGGGAGGAATGCAGCAAGTGGCCGGGAGGCGTCCAACCGCTGTTGGGGACAGCGTATAAGTAGCTCTCGCCCCAGTCCCACGACGCGTGAAACCCGATCGCAAACCAGAGGTTCCCCGTGCGCCGCAAAGTCAGGCAGAAGAAAAAGCCGATCATCATAGCGGCCAGAATTCCCACCCAGTTTTCTCCCGGGTTCTCCAGATGAAGCGCGCCGAAACCCAGCGACAGTAAGATCGCCGCTGGCCAGAAGCCAACAGCTTGGGTCAAGGTGAACTGAGTGTATCCGCGGGTGAAGAATTCTTCGTAGAAGCCCACGATCAGAAAGAACACCGCCCAGAACACACCAAACTTCAGCAGGCGCGCGCCGTGCAGCGCGACCGTTCCAAAATAAAACACGTGGGCTGCGCGCAATGCCAGTATCAACAGTGTGAGAGAGCACATTCCCCACAAAGCGCCTACCCAGAAAAGCCGGCCAAAGGCTTTGCTCACCGGCAGGCCGTAGCAGCCGAATGCCCGATTTTCGATCCGGGCCATGAGCAGCGCCGGAGCCAGCACGATGATGGCGAGTCCCAGCTCCGCAGCGGTCTGCAGCCACAGCCGCGACACGTCGGGGAGACCGTAGGCGATCAGAACGTAGAGACAGAATCGCAAGCCCCGGTAGATCAGCAGGTAGAGCACAAGGCGCCATGCCGGGCGCAGGCCATCGCGGCCGATGAAAATCTTCTGCATCCGTTCTTCAAAGGGAGAGAGCTTCGTCAGCTCGAAACGGGTGGCGCTGCGGGACGCGGGAGGCACCTCATCGAGCTTGTCAGGCCGGCTGTCGCTTGGTTCACGCATGTGCGGAAGTTTCCCGATTAGTCCCCCGCCATGGTAAAACACTCGCCGGTTGCTCATGGCCCGATTCTTCACTCACGAACGATTTGGCCGACCTCAGGTGCTGGCGGCGTGCCTGCTGCTGGCGTTTCTGGTGCAGTGCCTCTGGCTGGTGGAAAAAGGGGTGCGCCACGGGACCGTGAATCCCGCCGAGATTTACCGGCTTGAACGCGGGACCGCTCTCTGGAAGAGCATGGGTTCCGGACTCAGTGCGGATGCGCCAGAGGTGCCCGATCTGGGCGAGGAAGATTCCGGGAGCGAACTGGATCCTGCCCTCCGGCTTGCCTTCGAGGACGGCGGTTACGATCCCCACCATTCGCCGCTGTGGTACCTGATTGCTGCGGCCCCGCTGCAGCTGCGGCCGGTCGCGCTTCAGCCTGAAAACATTCGCGCTCTGCACTGGTCTGCAGCCGTCCCTTACCTTGCCTTTGGCCTGCTCCTCGGCGCTTCGCTGTGGTATGTGGCCCGCCGGCTTTTCGGTCATGCGGGCGGATACGTCGCCCTGGCCCTTTACTGTTTCTCGCCGGGAATTGTCCGTTCCTGCGCGCTGTGGTTTGCCGAGCCTGAAGTTGGCGCCGCCTGGGGAGCGTTCGGCGCCATCTTCACGGCCATAGCCGTGGCCCACACGTTGTACGCGCCGCGTGAAGTGGTCCTGTGGAACTGGCGGCGCATCATGTTGCTGGGACTGTCGCTGGCCCTCGCGGTGGGCTCACAGTTTTCGCTGATTGTGGTTGTGCCCGCCGCGCTGGCATTCATGCTTTACCTCGCACCTACTCGGCGCCTGGCTGCGTTGGCGATCTGGGTGGTCGCTTGCGGCATCGCGCTGTTGCTCATCTATGCGTCTTACTTTTTCCGCGCGGGCGCTTTCTGGCAAGGGATGCGGCACGCATCGTTTTTCGGTGTGTGGTCGAAGGCGTACACCATGCCGCAGGCATACCATCAAGTGCTGGCGCAACTGGGACAAAGCAGTCCCGCGCTGGTGCTGGCCCTGCCGGTCGCGCTGATCACATATTGCGCCTGGCCCCGCACGCGCTACTTCGGCAACACGGCGCCGCTGCTGGTCGCCGCCCTGTTTCTTTCGCTCGCCTTGGGCACGCCGCACTATCCTGGTCTCGGTTTTCAGTTCATGGTGATCCCCTTCCTGTTCGTTTTTGTGGCTGGTATCGCCGCCGATCTGCTGGAGACTCGCCATCGCCAAGTCGCCCTGGCGGCGGTCTGGGGCCTTTTAGTGGCGAATGCCGCCTGGAACTTGTGGGAACTGGCTCGGGTGGCGTGAAGGTGACCATCGTCACGTGCTGACCCTTCAACCACTTAGAACCTCGGTGAAGTTGACAAAATATAGACAAACCAACCGGCCTCCCGGAGGCTCTAAGTAATAGAGTGGGTTTTTGTTCAGGGGGCTGCGCCATGGTTTCCAAAGTGGGGTATGATTCGCATGTGAAGGGGCTGAACTCAGCCACGGTAGCGGCACTGGCCCTGGTCCTGGGCGGACTGGTATTTCTGACTCCGGCTGCGAATGCGCAGATCAACGGCACTCCTGCCTCGGTGGCCTCGACCAACTTCGGCGGGCACCTTAATTCCACACCTGGCGTGCCCGCCAGTGTTACGTCCCTGGGACCTAACGGGCTTCAGCCGAGAAACCCGGTTTTCAATCAACCGGCTTGTTGCAACCTGTTTCCGGCAAATCCGAACCCGTCGCGGGGTCAGCGGCATCACCATCGCAGCGGGCAGTTTTTCCCCGGCGGTGGCGCGGTGTACGTGCCTTACGCTTATCCGGTAGTTGTGGGTGAATCCGAAACCGACGATGCGGCGGACCCAAGAGCGGAACCAAGAGAAGACCAGCGGGAAGATGATTACCGCGGAGGCCCCACCATCTTCGACCGCCGCGGACCAGGCGAGGCGGCACCCTATGCAGACGCGTATGCGCAGCGGTCGAGGCGCGCCGAGCCGGAAACCGAGGCTCCTACGGCGGCGCCGCCAGCCGAGACTCCAGTCGCTGACCAGCCTCAGACCGTGCTCGTCTTCAAAGACGGTCACCAGCTGGAAGTGCAGAACTACGCCGTGATTGGAGACGTGCTGTACGATTTGACGCCCGGGCGCCATCACAAAGTACCGCTGGCCGATCTCGACCTGACTTCCACCACGCAGCAGAACGACGATCGCGGCATTGATTTCCGGTTACCGCCGAACCCTGAAACGAACAAGTAAATGCCAAGCCGGTTTACTCTCGCTATCCTGGCCGCCGCGTTTTCGATAACGCAGGTCAGCGCCCAGGTTCGCGGCGCAAGCGCGGCAGGATTCGGTACAAGCGCAGGCACTGCAGGAATTAGGCCAGCCGGAAGTGGGTCATCGGCGGCTGGGTTTCAGGGCCACGGCATGGCCGGCAGTTCCTGGCGCTTCCATCAAGGGCACGGATCAGGCCGAGGCGCGCTGCTGTTTCCTTATCCGTATTTTTATTCCGATTCCGATGCGGGCTACGACTCTCAGCAGGCCGCGCAGCCCCAGGTAATAGTGGTTCCGGCTTCGGCGCCGGCCCCGCCACCCGCGCCGCCGGCTCCGCGCGAGTCGCTGCTGATCGAGTGGCAGGGCGATCACTTTGTGCGCACCACCATGTCCGCGAAGGCCGCGAGCGGCGAACAGACCATGCCGGACTATTCGGAGAAATCGGCTCTGGCTTTGCCTGCTGCTGGACGATCGGCACCGGGCAGCAAGGACGCGGTTCAACCCCCACGCGAGCTTCCGCCAGCGGTCCTCGTATTCCATGATGGCCGCAGGGAAGAAGTGAGCGAATACACCATCCTGAGCGGAACCATTTATTCAAAGGCAGATTATTGGACCACCGGCTCCTGGACCCGGAAGATACAGATTGCCGATCTCGATGTGCCCGCTACATTGAGGCTCAATCAGGAGCGGGGAGTGAAGTTCGTGCTGCCGACGAGCCCAAACGAAGTAGTGGTCCGGCCGTAGCCGCGAAGCGGCAAAAGAGTACAGCCCATGGCGCAAGCCTGGGTATGAGGTGGCGGTGACTAAGCCCTGAAAGGGCAAAGAAACGGATTCCTAAAAGCCGCACCACTGGACAGTATGACCCGATCTTTCGTCAACTGTTCTAGCCAGTTCGGCACTAGGCACAAGTGGACCACCACAACAGCCCGATAAACAAGACCTGCACGGGAGCCCGCAACCACAGAGGCGTCGCAGGTCTGCCGGCCAAAGTCGTCCCCTTGAGCGCTGCGTTCACGTTGGCGGGAAACATCGCGATGAGCAGCGTGATCAGGCAGATTCCCGCGAGCGAGCGGAACCGCGGCAGCAGCAATCCAACCGCACCCATAAATTCCAGAACGCCGGTGAGATAGATCAGCAGCATCGGCCGGGGAAACACGGCCGGAACCATGCGTACAAGGTCACGCTTCATTTTGTTGAAGTGCGCGATTCCGGTGAATACGAACATCAGGGCCAGGGCATAGCCGGCCGAGCGCTGCCATGTGGCAAGCGCACCCACGCCCAGCGCACCGATTCCCCGGAACGCCAGCCACGACCCGAACAGAACAATCAGGACTGCCATGTGCGGAAGTTTAGATGCCGCCAGCGCGAAAGGCTTTACGGTAAATCCAACCTGAGTTGCTGCCCTCAGATTAACTTGGATACCAGCCCCCGTTGGGATTGACGGTCTGTCCGGTCATGTAGCCATTCTCCGCGAGCAGCAGCACCACCGAAGCTACTTCGTCCACAGTGCCGAAGCGCCCGATCGGAATCACGCTGGCCGTGGCGCGTGGGTTCGCGCGCATCATGTCAGTCTCAACCAGGGCAGGACAAACGGTATTGGCCGTAATGTCTTCCTTGGCTAGTAGCGCGGCATAGGAGTGAGTGAGCCCGAGCATCCCGGCCTTTGATGCGGCATAGTGCGGCCCTACTAGCCCGCCAGTTTGAGCCGCGGTGGAAGAAATGTTGATGATTCGTCCCCAGCGCTGGGCGCGCATCTGCGGCAGCACGGCCTGAGTCACCAGAAATGCGGACTTCAGGTTCACGCCGATGTGCTCGTCCCAGTCCGTTTCCGCGATGTCCTCAAGCTTAAGCTGGCGGGCGATTCCTGCATTGTTCACAAGGATACTGACGGCCCCGAGTTCGCGTTCGATTTGCGCAATCATTGTCTTCACTTGATCGGATTGCGAAACGTCAGCCTGAATCGCCAGCGCGCGCCGCCCCAGGTTCCGGATCGCGACGCAGACTTTCTCGGCTTCCTCCGAGCGCGCCCGGAAGTTTAAGGCGATGTCAGAGCCAGCTCCTGCGAGCGCCAGCGCTACTGCTGCCCCAATGCCGCGGCTACCACCAGTCACCAGAGCTGTCTTTCCCTTCAGAGTCTCCATAGAGTTGACCATTCAAATCCGATTATCCCACTAGCGCAGTCGCGCTGCTGCGAACCGGAATCGTCATCCGGGAAGGGGGAATTCAGCCGCCTTTCCAGGCTCGTTCATGATATAATTCCGATATCGCGAATTCACTGTAACTTCCTGTAAATGCAGTTGTTTAGGGCAGCAAGATGGCCGGACTATCAGGGTGTGGGTCGGAGACTCCTGTCCGACGCCTTTGAATCTGATTTTGCCCCGGATTCTTTAAGTATGAACGACTAAAAACAAAGCAAGTCAAAGGCAGCGGACAAGAGTGTCCGCTCCACACGAGCTAGGAGCTAGAAGCTTACATGGCTGACGATCAGAATCCTGAACTCCCCTTGACTCCTCCGCCCGGCGGCGGAGATGGCACCGGCATTCCCGGCGCGCTCAACATTCAACCCGTCAATATCGAAGAGGAGATGAAGAAGTCTTATCTCGACTATTCGATGTCGGTGATTATCGGGCGCGCGTTGCCCGATGTCCGCGACGGGCTCAAGCCGGTGCATCGCCGCATTCTGTACACCATGCAGCAGATGGGCCTGGCACCCAACAAGTCCACCCGCAAGTGCGCCCGCATCGTCGGCGACGTGATGGGCAAGTACCATCCCCATGGCAACCTGGCCGTGTACGACGCCTTGGTTCGACTGGCGCAGCCCTTCGCCATGCGCTATCCGCTGGTGGACGGACAAGGCAACTTCGGTTCAGTCGATGGCGACCCGCCCGCGGCAGATCGTTACACCGAAGCCAAACTTACTCGGGTCGCCACAGCGCTGCTCGATGATCTCGACAAAGATACCGTCGATATGCGCCCGAATTATGACGGCAACGAAATCGAGCCCGACATTCTTCCCGCTCGCATTCCGAATCTGCTGGTCAATGGATCAGACGGCATTGCGGTGGGCATGGCGACGAAAATTCCGCCCCACAATCTGACTGAGATTGTGGATGCGACGATCACTCTGGTAAACAGCCCCGACGCCCAGCTCGCCGAAATTCTGAAACTCGTGCAAGGCCCCGACTTCCCCACTGCCGGCATTATTCACGGCCGCGCTGGAATCGTGGACGCCTACAAGCACGGCCGCGGCCGCTTTGTGATGCGCGCCAAGGCCGGCATTGAAACTTTCAACAAAGACCGCAAGGCCATCGTCATCACCGAAATTCCGTACCAGGTCAACAAGGCGCGTCTGGTCGAGCGCATCGCGCAACTGGTGAACGACAAGATCGTCGATGACATCTCTGACATTCGCGACGAAAGCGACCGCGACGGCATGCGCATCGTAGTCGAACTCAAACGCGACGGCGAGCCTCAACTCGTCCTCAACCAGCTTTTCAAGCACACCCAAATGCAGGAAAGTTTCAGCATGATCCTGCTGGCGGTGGTGAACGGGCAGCCCAAGGAAATGGGCCTGGTGCAGGCCATCAAGCACTTCATCGACCACCGGGTTGACGTGGTCCGCCGCCGCACCGCCTACCTGCTCTCGAAAGCCAAAGACCGCGAGCACATTCTCGAAGGCTACCTAACCGCGCTCGATCACCTGGACAACGTGATCACCATCATCCGCGGTAGCGCCAACCGCGCCGCAGCCCGCGAAAACCTGGTCGCGTACTTTGCCGGCAAGAAGATTGACATCAACACCACCGGCCGCGCCCCCAAGCGCGATCCGGAAAAGCCCTTCACCGGAATTCAGGCTGACGCGATTCTTGAACTGCAACTGCACCGCCTGACCAAGCTCTCCATCGACGAGATCACCAAAGAACTGAACCTCACTCGCGACAACATTGCCGAGTACGAATCCATTTTGAGTTCAGAAAAGAAACTGCGCGGCGTGATCGTGAAAGAACTCGAAGAAGTTAAGAAACTCTACGGCGACGAGCGCCGCACGGTGATCGAAGACGAAGCCGCCGAAATCCATCTCGAAGACCTGATCGCCGACGAGCAAGTCGCGGTCACGGCCAGCCACGGTGGCTACATGAAACGCACCCCGATCTCCACCTACCGCATGCAGCGCCGCGGTGGCACGGGGCGCACCGGCATGAAGACGCGCGACGAGGATTTCGTCGAGCACCTGTTCATTGCCTCCACCCACGCCTACATTCTCATCTTCACCAACACCGGCCGCGTTTACTGGCTGAAGGTGTATGAGATTCCCGACATCAGCGCCGCCGGCAAAGGTAAACACGTCGGCAACCTGGTGGGTCTGCAACCGGGAGAGACGGTCCGCACCATGCTCGCGGTTCGCAACCTCGAAGAGACCGGCAGGTACATCTTCTTTGCCACCCGCAACGGCCTGGTGAAAAAGACCGAGCTCAAGGATTTCTGCCACGTGCGCTCGAACGGCATCTACGCCATCAGCATCGAGCAAGGCGACGAACTGGTCGCTGCCCGCCTGACCGACGGCCAGCAGATCGTCTTCCTGGCCACACACGAAGGCCAAGCCATCCGCTTCGACGAAGAAGACGTCCGCCCCATGGGCCGCCAGGCGTACGGTGTCTGGGGCATCCGCATGGAAAAGGGAGACTACCTGGTCGGGATGGCGACAACGCCGAAAGACATCAAGAAGGCCGTGGAAGAAGCCGCCAAAGCCGCAGCCGATGCAGGCATGCCGGAAGCCACCGCGACCGACGAGACTCTGCCGCTGAAGGGTTCGCTGATTCTCTCGGTCACCGAAAATGGATACGGCAAACGTACACCCGCCGAAGAGTACCGCCTGCAGGGACGCGGCGGCTCGGGAGTGATCAATGTAAAAACCACCGAACGCAACGGCAAAGTCGTCGGCATCGCGCAGGTGGAAGAAAATTCCGAAGTCATGCTGATCAGCCAGTACGGCAAAATCATCCGCATGGACTCAAAGACCATCCGAGAATCCGGCCGCGCCGCCCAGGGCGTCCGGTTGCTGAACCTGGAGCCTGGGGATCGCGTAGCCGCGTCAGTGGTCATCCCGCCGGAGGAAGAGCCGGCGAATGGGGGGACGCTGATTCAGTAGGAGAATGAGCAAGTCTCAACTGCAAATCCCGACATTCTATGTCGACGACGCGGCCTCATTAAACAGCGATATTCCTCCTAATTCGGGCAATGACCGTTCTCCGGCATGCTCTATGCTTGGGCTGGGGCAAATGCAAATGAAACCAGTACCTAACGTCATGATGGAGATTCCAATTTACGGCTTGTCGGAGGCCGCCCAATATCTGAGAGTGCCGCTGAACACACTACGCTACTGGGTCCAGGGGGCTGGCTCTGTCCCGCCCCTCGTCAGGCTAGCTAAGGATTGAGCCGTCTCGCTTGTCGTTCATGAACTTGCTGGAGTGTCACATGCTCAGCAGCATGCGGGCTATCTACGAGGTAAAGATCCCCAGGGTTCGCAAGGCACTCGTCAACCTCGCGAAGTATGTGGAGCACAAACATCCCCTCGTGGAGCAGGCATTCCAGACCGACCGTCGTGACCTGTTCATCGAGCATCTGGGAAGCGTCGTGAATTTATCGAAAGACCAACAGATACTGATTCCCGGCGTAATGGAATTTTATCTCGAGCGGATCGAGCGCGACCCACAAGGTCTTTTCAAGTTTTACCCATTTGTGATGGAGCGAACGCAAAACGAGCCCAAGCTAATTCTGATCGATCCTGCCGTGGGATTTGGAAAGCCGGTGATTGCAGGCACAGGCATCTCGACTACGGTAGTCGCTTCGAGGTTTAATGCCCGGGAATCCATAGACGACCTTGCTAAGGAATATGGCGTCAAGCCGCGGCAGATCGAAGAAGCAATCCGCTGGGAGCAGAAGACGGCAGCCGTCGCTGCCTGAAGACTTCGTTCTATATCTCGACGAAAATCTTCACAACTGCAAGCCCATTCTCGACGCGCTCACCCAACACGGCGTGAAGCACGAGCGCCACGGCCAACATTTCGTCCAGGCACCGAAGACACCGCCTGGCTGCCCTTTGTGGCCGGAAGGGTTGGTTATTGGTCACAAAAGACAAGAAGATTCGGTACAACGAACTGGAGAAAAACGGCCGTTCTTCAACACCGGATGCGGGAGTTCTACTTTTCGTCAGGAAATTACAGCGGCGCGGACATGGCGGAGATGCTGATCGCCGCTTTGCCGGGCATGGCTAGGATCTGCCGAAAACACGATCCGCCCTTTATTGCCAGCATTACGAGGTCAGGGAGCATTAACCTAAGGTTTCCCTAGCCGCGGGATTCTACTTGCCACCAGGCGCTGCTACCGCCCAAGGCTTCCCATCAAAGTACGAAGGCAGTTCCAAGCCAAACAGCTTCATCACCGTAGGCGCCACATCCACGATGGCGGGCTTTTCAATCGCAATCTTGCGATTCGAAAACAGCACGCCTGGGACGAGCCGCGGGTCAACACAGTGATCGCCGCTCCAGGCTTTGAGATTGTCCTCGAAAATTGCGGTGGTCACTTTGCCCATGACCGAATCCCACGAGGCGCGGAAGCCTTCGCCGTAGCCGACGATCAGGTCGGGGGCGTTGTCGATATATGGGCCGGCGTAAACCGCATCGCAGTCGAACATCCCGGTGATGCCGACCTTGCCCGAGGCTGGATCGACCAACCCGTCCAGCTTACTGCGCAGATCTTCTTTTAGAGATTCGGATTCAGCGCCGGCATCGACGATGCCTTCGCGCTCGCGGCCTTTGATGTTCATATAAAGCCCGTTCAGACCCATGGTGTAGGCGCGAGTGCGCGACCAGTCGACGTCTTCGAACCAGTCTCCGCTTTCGCTCTTGCCGTCTTTCAAAACCAGGTAGCCGTTCTGATGCAGCCAGGCATTCAGGTTCATACAACGCGCGAAGGATTTGAAGCCGTGGTCGGAAATCACCAGCAGCAGGGTTTGATCGTCAATCTGCTCCATGACCCGCCCGATCAAAGTATCCATGCGGTCGTAAAGGTCCTGAATCACGCGCGGCTTCTGGTCTTGCGGCACATCTCTTACCGCCGGGTGGTCTTTGTCGAGATAGCGCCAGAACATGTGCTGCACGCGATCTGTAGTGTCGAACACGCACGCGCACAGGCCTTGTGGAGTTTTTTCCAGCGCGTCAAAGAACATGCGCTCGCGGTCTTCGTGGTTGCCGTAACACTGCGCCAGAAAAGCCTGGTCGTCGAGCACTTCTTCGTTGAGCGCCCAGGTATCTTCCGCCAGGCCGAGTGTGGCGTAGGGGCCGAACAGCTTTGCCAGATAAATCGAATAGGTCACAGGATGAGAGATCGGCAGATCGGGATGGCCGGGATCGATATTCACCGGCGTGACGTACACCTCCACCTCGGGCGAGATTTCCTTCAGGTAGAAGCGGCAGATGCCGCGCGCCGTGAATCCCATGCCGGCCTTGAATTTCACCGGAATCCACTCCGAGTACTCGCCCACTTTGATGGTGAAGGTTTCGGAATCGATCTCAATCCGCGCCAGGCCGCGATTTGTGTCCGGACGAAGTTTGAAGTTGGCGCGCAACTCGCTGCCCGTCCCTAGAGGATTTTCCGGACCGGGAATGTAGGAATGAAATCCGGCGCCATTTCGTTCAACGGGAATGCGGACGCCGCCTTCGCGAAATTTGTCAGCACTCGCGCGCGTGGTGCACAAGCAGAATGTGCCCTGGCTTCCCTTTAGGTCGGGGACGCACATGCCGGAGAGCAACACGCCGGGAAACTTCTCCGGCGGAAAAGTTGCCGGAACGCGGATGACGGAGCAGAAAACTCCAGCCTTGCCCAGCCAGTGCCAGAATGGCGTTCCGCGGCGCAGGCCTTTGATCTCCGGCTTGCCCAGCGGAAGAGAGTACTTGCCAATCCGCAGGTGCCGCTTCGGTTCACTGATCTGCGCGGAGGAAAGAAAGGGGAGGTAGTTCTTCAGATCGCGCGCCAGGAAATCATAAATATTGTGTTTGCCGGGATTCACTCCCGTCTGAAACGTGGACCACGCCACCGGAGAAATCGCAGGGAACGTCGTTCGCAGCGGACGAAAGGTGCCGCTGTCGCGCAGCTTGGCCAGGTTGGGCAGCTTTCCTTCGCTCATGAATCGGCTGGCGAGTTCGGGATCCATGCCGTCAAATCCCACGATCACAACTCTCTTTACCTGCGCCTTGCCGTACGCTCTCCGTCGCCGGAACAGTCGCAACAGTTGTCGTACGGGCCAGGTGACCAGCGCGTAGAAGGAATAAAGAAAGGCGACAAAGATAGTCCAGAACGAAGACAGGACGGCGAATCCCGCGCCCGGGCCCGCATACGCTTCACTCCGCTGGGGGAATAGCAGCACCAGCGCGAGGATCAGTAGCAAGACCGGAAGCAGACCGCGCCGGTTCCGTCGTAATCGAGGCCACTTCATACTTGAATTCCCAGCACACTCTTGAAAATGAAACCTGCGACCAGCGACGCCACGAAAAACAGGACAATCCAGTTCCATTCCATCCAGGCGAAGCTGATCTCGCGCGGGGGATAGTTTATGGCGATCGATTGCACAGGACTATTATCCGCCAGCGCCGGCTCGCCCGAGGTAAGCAGGCGCTCCCAGAAATTGTCTTTCAATCGAACTGGCGAAACCCGCGCCAGACCCG
>CAVZXU010000028.1:0-98183 GCA_963779255.1 Terriglobia bacterium
TCTTCTTGGTCGTGGGCGCGCTATGCAAGAGATCCAGAAGCAGTCGCTATTTGGGACCTGCTATACGGCGCGCTTGCTATGACCGAGTCCGATAAGAGACGGTGACCAGGATCACTGCACTCGTTTCTGCCCAATGTTATAAAGCACCTGTGCAACGTTCCCTTTCCTGATCGCCGTAAAGCATCCGGGAGGAAGGTTGTTCAATCCTAGGCTCAGGAGGTTCTTATGAGCACCGCAAGGGTCATTCCCTTCACTAGCGATTCCGTAGAAAGCACGCCTGTAATGAAACGATACCGGGAGGCCTACCAGACCGCGGAAAGGGCGACCGACTTCGCCGAGAGTGTCAAGCTGTGGGGCATTTTTTTGGCCGGTCTCATTTTCGTTGCCGCTGTCGTGGTTTTTCAATCGAGTCCCGCGGAGCGTTCCGGGTTTCCCGTAATGTCCGCGTGGCTGATTGCTGGCGCGGTCTTGGTGGTCTTGGCTTCTCACCTCTGGAGCATGGTGTTTCGGGTTCAAGCATGGATGCTGGAAGCCGCCATCGATTCGGCCGTCAATTCCTCGCCCTTGCTCTCAAATGCCCAGCGCACCAGGGTAAAATCGTGGCCGAATTGCGCGGCGAGCGAACAAAAGAACGCCGCATAGGTATCGGCTGTTGGAGCTGAATAAGACGTGCGCGCTGCGCTATCATGCGTCTACCTGAGGGGAGTTCCGGGTTTCAACTCGAATCCCTGCGCCTGCAAATTTCCGAAGAACGCAACCATTGTCTCGTGTCCTTACGCTTGGCAATACTCTGGCCCGGACTCCGGTTCTTCTAGGGTGTCCCGCAATCCAGGATATGTGGGGATCACGGTTTCGGCGAGTATCACTGCCGTCGCGATAACTCAACGAACCGTCGCCAAGACGGTTGCTGCTTTGATGGCATCGCCGACCCTGGCGGCGCAGTTTCCTCTGTATGCAGGGCAATCATCTCCGAGGCCGTGGTGAGGGGACGTTCGATGGACAGGATTGGTACCGGTCGGGAGAACGAACCATGCGTACCTCAGCTGAAACGGGAGGAAGGTCGGCGTGGCAGACGCACCCTTGGGGCGTTTGCAGTGAGCTCCCACAAAACTCTATCTGTATTTCGAACTCTTACGATCGTTTTCCTCCTTGGGCAGCAGCTCGTCCTCTCACAGGCCAGCGCTCCCATTGGTGACGATCTGACTGATCCACAAGCGAAACCAGTTGACATTTCTCCTTGCATTCAGCCCGCTCCTCTTTTTTCGGCAGCGGACTACTACCTACTAGGGTCCCTTGAAGAAGATAGTTGTGTATTTCGCGCGCAAGCCAGAAATAAAGACGGTCCACTGACATCCTCGTCCCGGTTCACTGTTGTGCGTCAGATGCCTCCGAGAAGTTCCACCTGTTTACCCAAGACAGCATCGAGCCAGTGACCTTCATAGGAGCGGCCTTTGACTCTGGTGTGGCACAGGCAGAAGATAACGATCCCAGCTTCGGGCAGGGAGCTGCTGGTTGATGCTAAGCGATACGGCGCAGCTCTCGCGGATTCGGTGTCTCGCGACTTCTTCCATACTACCTGTTTCCGGTTGTTTTTCAGCAGGAACCTCGCTACTACAGGAAGCTTGAAGGCAATGCTACTGGCCGATTCGGCGATGCTCCATTGCATGTTTTTGTGGCAGAAAATGACTCAGGCGGGAAGATGCCGAATTTCTCAGAATGGCTGGGCACAACCTCCTCCGTGGTCCTGAGCAATACTTATCATCCCGGGAATACTCGGGGCATAGGGCACGCATCCCGGCGAGTTTGGAGTCAGCATCGCCTGGGATGTGGGATCGTGCTGCGGGAGTTCTGGCCCGAAATCGTACACAAGCTAAGACTTCCTTTCATCCAGCGTGATCACGAGCCTGTTGATATGAATCATGCGCGATCAGGAACGCGACGATGATATGTTGAGGAGAAAATCGAAGACCGGAGCTCAGGCCTACGGGAGAAAAATCCCTGGCGGCGTGAGCACCTGCACTTTCTATCTATTGTGGCTGAGATCACCGCCATCTGGATCCAGTCGGCACTTGCGCGTGCATATGCTCCACGAACCAGTCGCCGGCGACTGCTCCCACTTGCTCTAGAGCTCCAGGTTCTTCGAACAGATGCGTTGCGCCGGGAACAACATGTAATCGGTTGACACAGTGCATGCGTCTTGCAGCACTTACATTCAGGTCGAGCACAGTATGATCTTTGCTGCCGACAATAAGCAGAGTCGGAGCTTCTACCTGATCGAGTGCATCCGCAGCCAGATCGGGACGCCCGCCGCGAGACACTACTGCTGCGATTTGACCTTTCAAAGTGGCTGCGGTGATGAGCGCGGCCGCGGCTCCGGTACTTGCCCCAAAGAGACCAATCGGCAGTCCTTGCAAGTCTGCCTGGCTTCTAGCCCATCGCACCGCCAAAATAGAACGCTCGGCGAGCAGCGGAATGTCAAAACGAAACTGCATTGTCTGCTCGTCAATGTCGTGTTCTTCTTTGGTCAAAAGGTCGAGCAACAAAGTACCAAAACGATATTGGTTCAGCTGTTCGGCAACATATCTGTTTCTGCTGCTGAATCGGCTGCTGCCACTTCCGTGAACGAACAGAATTAATCCCTGGACCTCGTCGGGAAGTTGAAGATCTCCATAGATTGCCGGACCATCCAGCGGAACCTGGATGGGCAAAGGAACGTTGCGTCGAACCGTTGTGTTTTTCATGACTACCGCCCGAGTGCTCTTTCGAGTCTTTCGAAACAAGCGATCTCTGCCGAGGCTGGCCTGGGACAGACCTCGAGAGTTCCTGAGGTCGGGTTACCGAAGCGACCGACGCCAACCCGGCCGAGCTACAGCATCCCACCTGTCTTTACCGTCTCAGGATGTTCAACGCCATCTCCAGCTTTGTGATGGCTTCCTGCAGTTCGGGACAGTCCTCGAACCGTCCAAGCTTCTTGCGCAATTCCGTCAACAAGTGACGAGCGCCCGCGACGTGTCTTGCCGCCTCAGTGGGGGGTACTTCTTCATAAATGCTTACCGGGATGCTTTTCACCTTACACCTCCACAATGTTATTGCCGCCTGCGGTCTGCGAGCGGTGACCTGAATCACGGACTGTAGTGATCTCAAGTCCGGCCAGGTTTGTAGGCGATCGCTGATGGAGCTCACCTCGTATTTCTATCACTCATTACGATCACCGACCTGTGTAACCCGCTCCATAGGAGGAGCAGCGAGATCTAAATTTAGCTTTTAAGCAGACCGAAGGTAGGCGCACGTTACATAATGAATGAAGCGCAGATGGCAGGAGGCGTTTTTGCCGTCGCAAACAGACCGGAATGGGGCGAGCTTTCGTGACCTTCGATTTGTTTGCTTTGCCCTGTTGCTGGTGTTCCTGCCGGCAGTCTGCGTGAAAAATGTAGTGGCGGTGAAAGACAGCAGATTTGGCGCCATGGCTTCTCCTGTCAAGTTGGCCTTTCCACCACAACAACTCACCGAAATAGGCACAACCCAGTTGCATACGATGATCGATGCTGCAGAGCTTGCCGATCTTCGCTGGCCGAAGTTTGTGAAATATCGAACCGAGGTCAGGGACTTCTATGATTCTTGCGACGGAGCCTTACCCTGGATGCGGGAGCTTAGACCGACTTCCCAAGCGCTCGCAATCATCCACTTCTGAGAACTGCTGATCGAGAGGGGTTGAACCCCGAAGACTATGACGGCTCCCGCTGGGATGGCCGTATCAGGGCTCTGGAGCAATCCAACCCGGTACCGGAATCGGACTTGGTCCGATTCGACCTTGCCCTAACGGTTTCGGCCATGCGGTATGTCTCTGACCTGCATTTGGGACGAGTGAACCCCCGTCTCTTTCACTTCGAACCGGACATCGATCACACCAATCTCGACCTGTCTGAATTCCTGCGACAAAGGCTGGTTGGTGCTTCAGATGAGGACATCTCTACCGCTATCGAAGCAGTGGAACCGCCATTCCCAACTTACCACCGAACCCTCAACGCGCTTAGAACGTATCTCGAACTCGCCTGACGCGATGACGGCGAACTTCTTCCGGTTCCGCGTAAGGCGATCAGACCGGGTGATTCTTCTTACACCGGACTGCTGCGATTGAGAAAACTGTTGGTCCTCTTGGGAGACCTTCCAGCAAAGGAGACAGATATCGTTTCACCTGTCTACCAGGGTGCTCTGGTCACGGCGGTGAAGCGTATCCAGCAGCGGCACGTTCTGGAGCCGAATGGTCTGATTGATGCGGAGACACTCAATGATCTCAACACGCCACTCAATCGCCGGGTCGCTCAACTCCAACTTACCCTGGAACGATTGCGCTGGTTGCCGCATCAGTTTCATCCCTCGCCCATCGTCGTCAACATCCCTGAATTTCGTCTTCGTGCGGTTGACGACCAGTACCACTGGGTCCTCTTCATGAAGGTCGTGGTGGGTCGAGCTTACGGGCAGCAGACGCCGGTCTTTGCCTCCAACATCAAGTCAGTGATCTTCCGGCCTTATTGGAATGTGCCGCTATCGATTGTGCGTGCGGAATTGTTGCCCCACATCGAAAGAGATGCTGCCTATCTCACAAAGAACTCCTATGAAATTGTGGACAGTGCAGAAACCGTCGTAAGTCCGGTTATGCTCACTGAACCGATCAAACGCCAGCTCCGTTCCGGCACCCTAGGTATTCGACAAACTCCTGGTCCGAACAATGCCTTGGGATTGCTGAAGTTCGACTTCCCCAATCGGCATGACGTCTATCTGCATGGCACGCCTGCCAGGCAACTGTTTTCAAGATCTCGACGTGATTTCAGCCACGGCTGCATCCGCGTGGAAGATCCGGTCGCTCTGGCAGCGTGGCTTCTCCGCGATAAGCGGGAGTGGACTGCAGAGCACATCCGTGCCGCGACACTCGCGCAGAAAACCTTCCGGGTGGATCTCGAACCACCGGTTCCCGTGCTGATTATGTACAGTACGGCACTGGTGATGGAGGATGGTGAGGTTCACTTCTTCCGGGATATCTACGGCCAGGACGCGGCTCTGGAGCAGGCCCTCGTCAGCCATTCCTACCCCGAATAGCAGACCGAATCAAGCCAATGACCTACCCCTACCAGCGTCGAACCCGCCCGACATCCACGTGAACAAATCCCGATCTTGGATAGTAGCCAACTCCCCCGCGGTGAAGGCTAAGAGCAAGGTCGCGCAGTCTCGATACGGGTACACTGGGAATACGAATGTCAATAGCCTCTCCTTGCATATGCAGGCTGTGAGAGGCCACGCCGGACGAAGTTTGTCGCAGAAACTCATTGCTCCAAGGACTACGATATCCGCAAACGATGTCAATTTCAGACTCCGGACGGTCCTGCCGATCCGGTCAGATCATGGAGCAGGTCGAACAAACGGGGTCAAGTCTATGAATCGCTCCCGTGCGATGATCGCGAAGAAATCGATCGAGGCGATCAATTGCATCTGGGAAATAAGTGTCGCCCCGCCGGTAAACCAGGTCAATTTGCTCGTTCGTGTGGGTATGGTAGAGCCGCAGCCGGTATTCACGCTGCGGACTTGCGTTAGCCGCTCCGGTTCTGGCGGGCAGGCACAATATCCCAATCAGCAAGACTATTGTGCAAGAAGGGTACGATGGATACCGGTTTCTGGCCATGCTCCGCTATTGTCACAGGAAAGCGGGGTTTCGGAAAGGCCTCTTCGTCGGCGATCCAGGCATCACCAGCGGTGAGGGGGAATCTCCAGCCGTGCCGCTTCATGTCGTACGGTGTCATCTCGACGGCGACTTCTTGCCGTTAGCACAACTGAATCGAGCGTGGGCACCCATACAGCGAGATGTGCGCCTCTTGCCGTGTGATCGAGATCACTTCTGTGCGTGACTGTCACCACTGTTGGTCAACCCACATGACAATAGTATTCTTGCTGGGTTGAGCCATGAAAATGGATATGAAATCAGGGCACACGGAGGGAACGAGTTAGATAAGCCCGAGGAGGCATTGGGCACATGAGCAAAAACTCAGGCACCTTGCACTCGGATGTGTTCGACTGCAAACAAGCTGCTCTAGAGTTGCGCACTCCTTCTAAATGCACCGGCCAGGTGCGCCGCGAATGTATCGACATCGGTTTTTCTTCCATCGACGGGTGGTTACTCGAAAGGCTTCGAAGCTCCATCGGCGACCCTCCGATCCGACTTGTCCTGCGGAGGCGTGCCGAACTTTCACCACGACCAGGCGTTGACCCAATCGCCACAGTGTCAATCTCGGATCGTCGAACCCTGGTCAGGTTGTTGCTCAATCCTGAGATCGCCTTCGGAGACTGTTACGCTAACGGAAGCATTGTCGTGGAAGGGGATTTGGTTCAGTTGCTGGAACGTGTCATTCGGCTGATGCATATGAGCAAGCCAAAAGACTGGCACCGCAGATTGTCGTCGCTGTGGTTGCAGCGCATTCAAGCCAACAACATCACTGGGTCCGCAAGAAACATTCACCAGCATTATGATTTAACAAGCGATTTCTACAGGCTTTGGCTCGATTCCAGGTTGGTTTACACCTGCGGTTATTTCCCCACCCCTTCAACCCCACTGGAACAGGCACAACTTGCCAAGATGGATTACGTCTGCCGCAAGCTTCAGCTCCAGCCAGGTGAAGAGGTGGTAGAAGCGGGCTGCGGGTGGGGCGCGCTGGCGATCCATATGGCAAAGAATTACAAAGTAAGGGTCAAAGCTTTCAACATCTCCAGGGAGCAAATCTTCTTTGCCCGCGAACTGGCGACTCCGGGAGGGATTGAATAGTCAGGTGGAGTTCATCGAGGATGACTACCGGAACATTTCAGGCCAATTTGATGTTTTCGCGTCAGTTGGGATGCTGGAACACGTTGGCGCAGAGCACTACCGGGAACTGGGCCGAGTCATCCATCGCGCTGTCGGAACGTGTGGGCGCGGACTGCTTCATTTCATCGGACGCAACCGGCCAGGCACCTTCAGTCCATGGATCAGGAAGCGCATCTTTCCCGGTGCTTATACGCCTGCTCTTCGTGAGATGCTGGATCTCCTGGAGCCCTGGAATTTCTCCGTGCTGGATGTCGAGAATCTTCGATTGCACTATGAGAAGACGTTGCAGCATTGGTTGTCCAGATTTGAAACGTCAACCGACCAGATCACCAAAATGTTCGGACCCGAGTTTGTGCGAGCCTGGCGACTCTATCTGGCTGGCTCGATCGCAGCCTTCCGCGTAGGCACCCTCCAGCTATTTCAGGTCACTTTTGCTGGACCGGAGTGTCGGCAGATCCCATGGACTCGCGCTTACCTTTATGCGGGGAGAAGTGCCGGCAAAGGAAGAATCCGAATGGACTCATGCGACGTCCTGATCGTTGGTGCGGGCCCTGCAGGTTCTTCCTGCGCCTGGGGATTGCGCCGGGCAGGTCTCGACCTGCTCATTCTCGACAAGTGCATATTTCCACGGAATAAGGTCTGCGGTGGGATGGATCACGCCGGCCGTGCTTGAGGAACTTCAGATAAGCCACACTGAGTATTCCCAGGGCCGCGTCTTCCAGCCGCTTACGGGATTTCGAACCAGCCGCATGGGCGGCCCGGAGATCGAAACCAACTACGGCAAACCCATCAGCTACGGGATACGACGAGTTGAATTTGATGAGTTTCTGCTGGCCCGCTGCGGTGCGCGTATTTCCCAGGGAGCCCAGCTGAAGACGCTTGAACGATCAGGTGACCACTGGATGGTAAACAGGCAGATCAAGACTCCGTTCGTTGTCGGTGCGGCTGGCCACTTCTGTCCCGTGGCTCGGTTTCTGGGAGCTGATAGTCACGCCGAAATCGCGGTTGTAGGTCAGGAGACCGAATTCGAGATGACTTCGCGTCAGGCGGACAATTGTTCCATTCGCCCAGAAGTGCCGGAACTGTACTTTTGTCCCGACATGAAAGGATATGGATGGTGCTTTCGAAAACAGAATTATCTCAATGTGGGCCTGGGTCGGCTTGACCCGCATGGCCTCCCACATCATGTCGCGGATTTCGTAGGGTTCCTGAAAACCAATCGGAAGCTCGGCTTTGACTTCCCACCCCTATGCAAGGCCATGCCTATCTCTTGCATTGCGACAATGGGCGCAATGTCGTCGGCGAAGGCATCCTGCTTGTCGGAGATGCAGCTGGCGTCGCGTATTCACAGAGTGGCGAAGGAATCCGACCCGCGATTGAGTCTGGTTTGTTGGCGGCAAAGGCCATCATCGCCGCGAAAGGGAAGTACGACCATGCCGCTTTAGAGAGTTATCGCAGCTTGCTTGGCGTGCGGTTTGGAAGAGCCACAGTGGGCTGGTCGGCCACCATCGGTCGCCATCTTCCAGCCCCAGTGATCAGCTCGGCCGCGAGGCTACTCCTGGCAAGCAAATGGTTTTCTCGTCACGTCATCCTGGACCAGTGGTTCCTGCGCAGTGACGAACCAGCCATGAATTCTCAAATCGCCGGGCTGACTGATTGAGAATGCCTCATGATGCGATGCCGTCGAGCATCTCCGGGGGCATGGCCGACCGGAAACGTACGATTGTTGTACTGCCGTCGGCAGACTCTATTTCCAATCCTTGGTGCGCTCCAGTCCGGGTTCGTTTGAACCTGATCTGAGTCGGAGTGTTCACAACGTGGATAAGACATTCGTCCGGCGCGTCACCTACCGCAACGTAAAGTCGCCGCTTGCCGTCAGCATGGTCGATACTGACGCCTCTCAGCCGCCGGTCCACAACCTCCGTCAGCTTGCCGCCGGGGGTTGACACTTCGATGCTGGCTAGCCAGCCTTCATGTTGCCGGCTGAAGCCGTCCAGGAATGACATCCAATTGCGCGGCTCAACCTCAACGTCGTCAATTGGTTCTTCAGTGTCCAACATGGTCTGCTCCGCCCAAATTCATCAAGCCGCAGGTACACGGCCAGATTTCACTTCACTCTTCGTTACCTCGTGGTCGTCAACTGTCGCCTTGTCCTGCTCGAAGAGAGACTTCAGCTGAACCATGTCCCGGTCGATGGCACTATTCGGATCCAGGCCAAGCAGCGCCGCAACGGCGTGTCCGAGCAGACCTGTGGGCGGGTTGTAGCTCATATCAATCTGCACCCGGGTTGGGCCGTCTTTCTGCGCTTCCAGGTGGATGACTCCATGGTTTTCAACCGTTGATCCCGGAAGGCTCCGCCACTCAATGCACTGTTCGGGCAACAGGCGCGTGATTCTCCCCCTCCAGCTGAGGGAAATACCCGCGGGCCCCGCTACGTGCCACCAGAAGATTCCATTCTGCTCGGGCGTAATCTCCTTTACATGTGCGAATACTCTCGGATAGTTTTGCGGATTCTTCCAGAATTCATACAGATCGGCTGCGGTAGCGTTAATGTAGGCAGCCTTCTGGATACGGAGACCTGCGGTTTCATCAGCGCCGATCATACACTTGAGAGGAGTATTCAGTACGGAGCGGGCCAGGAGAATGGCACCATTAGCCCCGAGAGTCTTTCCAATCAGCTTACGGTGAGTCGCCCCATACGCAATCAGCCCGGCGCCAGCAAAGCCGGCAAGAACCCGAGCTGTAGGCGACCAACTGTGCTGCAGGAATTCCGGTAAATGCCTGCGCCGAACCCCTCCTTGCAGTGCCGAAATATGCTGGGGATGATCGGTGGTATTGAGGAAGGTGGACAGCTCTCTTACGCCTCGTACTGCCCTTACCGCACTGGTCAGCTCGGATACCTCGTCGGCCAGGACCCAGCCGCCCAAAAATACTGATCCTCCGGTGCAATTGACTTCAACGGCATGGGGATGGGAGACGGCTCGACCTACGGCGGTTCGAATCCGCTGCTCGAGGACGGTGTCCGATACCTCATCGTCGTCCTCGAACAGGCGGCGCGTCCCAGCAACCGCGCCTTCAGCGCGATGTTCGACATCGCGACCAAAACGCAGTGCAAATTTCTTGATGTCATGACCGGAATGCAGGAATTTATCTCTTACAGTCGCGCGCCGGCGTTTGCCGCGATTCGGGTCAGCGAAATACATGGTCAGAGCACCAGCACCAAACGCGCCGAATAGTGTCCAGGACAAGCCTGCTCTTTTCATAAAATGCTCCCATAACGCGTTTACATTACAGGTAATGGTCACTCCGCGCCGTGACCGCCCCTACAACATCATGTGACTTAGATCACCACTATCAATGTCTGAGTAACAAGTGTGCCTAGAAAGGTCTTTCGCACACTCGCCATCATCCCGTGATGGCGCTCACCGGTCGCCGTGACTGGCGGCACATACGAATAGAATCGCTTTGGTCATCCTTGATTTGCCGACTTGACTCCGCAGAAGGCTGGAGGGGAGCCAAAAATGCGAACTAATAGCGATTTCCATATCGTTAACGCAATCCGTCGCGCGGCACAGCCATTGACGGGAGAGTCGATAGATTTCGATCCTTTGCTTAATATGATCGGCGATTCTCGCTTGGTTCTGATTGGAGAGGCCTCGCACGGCACTCATGAGTTCTATCGATTGCGGGCGCAGATCACTAAGCGCTTGATTGCAGAAAAAGGTTTCACCGCGGTCGTAGTCGAAGCAGATTGGCCCGATGCGTATCGTGTCAATCAATTTGTACGATTTCAGGGTAAAGACCAGGACGCGATTGATGCGCTTGCGGGCTTCCGGAGGTTTCCCGCCTGGATGTGGCGCAACGCCGATGTCCTCGACTTCGTCGGCTGGCTGCGGAATTACAACGAGCTGCACCATGCCTCGCGGCGTGCGGGCTTCTACGGATTAGATCTTTACAGTTTGCATGCCTCCATCCGCGCAGTCCTGAATTTCCTGGATAAGGTTGACCCCGAAGCTGCCCGCCGCGCTCGTTATCGCTATGCCTGCTTCGAGGATTTTGGCGAGGATACCCAGGCTTACGGATATGCCGCCAGTTTCGGGCTGAGCAAGAGCTGCGAGGATGAGGTCATTAATCAGTGGATGGAGATGCGCCAGCGTGCTGCCGACCTCGCTCGCCGCGATGGCCATGCCTTCCCGGATGAATTCTTTTTCGCTGAACAGAATGCTCGCCTGGTAAAGAATGCCGAAGAGTATTACCGCTCCATGTTTCGAGAAAGAATGTCGTCGTGGAATTTGAGGGACAGCCATATGGCCGAGACGCTGGACGCGCTGGTTCAGCACCTGGGCGCGACTCACGCGAAGATAGTCGTCTGGGCACACAACTCTCATCTCGGCGACGCCCGCGCCACGGAGATGGGACAGCAGGGTGAACTGAACCTGGGACAACTCGTGCGACAGCGATATGGTAAACAGTCGGTATTGGTCGGATTCAGTACCTACACGGGTACGGTTACGGCGGCATCCGAGTGGGATGGCCCAGCGGAACGCAAGCATGTTCGGCCTGCCCTGCCCGGCAGTTATGAAGCGCTCTTTCACAGCACTGGTATGTCGAAGTTCTTGCTACTCTTTAATGATCGGGACGAGGCCAGGTCGCTATTGCGCGAACCACGCCTCGAGCGAGCGATTGGAGTGATATATCAGCCCCGATCAGAGCGTCAGAGCCATTACTTTCACGCCCAGCTTCCGGACCAATTCGACGCGATCCTGCACTTCGACGAGACTCGGGCAGTCGAACCCTTGGAACGCACAACAACTTGGGAGGCCGGCGAAGTTCCTGAGACGTACCCTTCAGCGCTGTAGGGTCTGAATGCGGGCCGCAGCGCAGTAATTCCTACGGGAAATCGGAAGGACATGCGTCTTCCAGTGGCGGCTGAAACAACTCCGGCCTAAGCTGCGGTCAATGGCTCGTCCTGCAGCAGCAGTTCTGAAACCTAAGCGGCAAATGGCAGTCGTCCGCGCGCTTCCCGTGAGCGTGATACAGCTCACCGGGTGCTGTGACGGTTCATACATACGAATGCGCAGCCTTCTGCCATCGTAATGTTGGGTTTTTTGCATCCGTTGAATACCCGGGCCTCGGTCGTCGAAGACTGACCTTAATGCAAACGAGCAGACGGCCCGGGGGGTGGCAATATGATTTTCCCCAATCGAACAGAAGCTGGTCGCAGGCTGGCATTGCGCTTGCGTGACTATGCAAATCGGAAAGACGTTATCGTCCTGGGTATTCCGCGTGGTGGTGTTCCGGTTGCCTTCGAGGTAGCCAGAATGCTTAAGGCTCCGCTCGACGTCTTAGTGCTGCGCAAATTAGGTGCTCCGGGGCATGAGGAACTTGGGTTTGGGGCCATTGCAAGTGGGGGTATTCGAGTCCTCAATCCGCAAATTGTCGAAGCGTTGCGAATATCGCCCGGGGATATTGAACTGGTAACCAATCGGGAAGCAAGAGAGCTGAAACGACGCGAACAGGCATATCGCGGCCGCCGGCCCGCGCTAAATATCAGAGGGCAAACTGTCATCGTCGTGGACGACGGCATTGCAACCGGCTCAGGAATGCGTGCCGCAATTGATGCCTTGCGCGAGATGAAGCCAGCTCGGATCGTAGTAGCTGTCCCAGTAGCGCCTCCGTCGACCTGTGAACACCTCCGATCAGAAGCCGACGACCTGGTCTGCTTACAAACACCGGAAGCATTCTATGGCGTGGGTCAATTCTATTTCGATTTTTCACAAATCTCGGATCATGAAGTCAATGAATTGCTCGATCGCGCGGCGCGAGAGATTGATGAACAGAATCACTCCCCGGCGGAAGTCGCAGCGAGCAGTTGATGACAGAGTGGAGAAGTGTCGGGCGTGGAGGGCCACCCAGCGTGACTGGGCGAGTTGCTTTAATGAAACGCGACCTGGCTGCACTCATGTTGTCGGTGCACGGAACGAACAGCTGTGGGTCTTACTAACAGGAAGGTGATGAAGGACAAAGCAGAGAGCCATTGCGACTGCGGGCCCAAGACTACTGGTGCGCTCGAACCGCCCTCAGAGCTGACCTGCCAGCGACACATCTTTTCAGTGTGAGAGGCTATGGCGATTCCGCTCACTCTTGTCGCCTGTTGGGAGGATCTGGGGGACCGTGCTAAGGCCGGTTACTGCCGTCTCGGTATGTCCTTTCTCCGCCAGGTCAACGAAGAAATTCTGTGCGCTAAAGCGATTGCCGTTTCGGCGAAGTCTGGGGCTGCCTGGGTCGGAGACACGTGCATAAGTACCATCTTGCCGCAGTATGCGAGTCTTATCGTTGTCCTTGAGATAGCTCTGCAGGATTTCATCAAACACCCGTTCCCGCAGTTGAGGATTCCTAATGGGAAACATGACCTCGACCCGCTCGTAAAGGTTGCGCGGCATCCAGTCGGCACTGCCCAAATACAAATCGGGCTGGCCATCGTTCTCGAAGTAGAAGATCCGACTGTGCTCCAGAAATCTTCCTACAATACTGCGCACGCGAATGCTATGGCTCAGGCCGCTTACGTTGGGCCGCAAGGCGCAGGCACCGCGGATGATGAGATCGATCTTGACTCCTGCTCGTGAGGCCCGGTAGAGAGCCTCGATGACCGACTGGTCGAGCAGGGCATTCACCTTGGCGATGATGCGGGCGGGCCGCTTGCGGCGCGCATGCATCGTCTCGCGGTCAATCAAAGCAATGCAGTTCTTTGCCAAATCGATGGGCGAGACGAAGAGTGGCTTATAGTTGCTTTGTTCTGACCGGGCAGTAAAAAAATTGAAAACTGCGTGGACTGCGGAGGTCAGTTCCGGTTCACAGGTCAGCAGACTCAGATCGGAGTAAAAGTGCGCCGTCGACGGGTTGTAGTTGCCCGTACCTAAGTGGGCATATTGGCGGATCTCTCCGTCCGGGTCCTGCCGCGCCAGCAAGGCGAGCTTGCAATGAGTTTTCAAACCCACCAAGCCGTGAAACACCTGCACGCCCGCTTCCTCCAGCGATCGCGCCCAACGTATGTTCGAGGCTTCATCAAAGCGTGCTTTTAACTCCACTACGACCGTCACCTCCTTGCTTTGTGCGGCTTCCATCAAGGCGCGGACGATGGGTGAGTTCTCGTTGGTCCGGTAGAGGGTCTGCTTAATGGAGAGCACCTGGGGATCGTGCGCCGCCGATTCGACAAAGGACACGACAGGGTCGTACGAATCGTAAGGATGATGAAGCAGGATGTCCCGCGTTCGGATCTCATCGAACATATTCGACGCCTTGGATGTGAAAACCAGGGCCTTAGATGTGAAAGGCTGAAATTTCAAGTCCGGCCGCGGGGTTTGATCGGCCAGGAAGAACAGGCGCGAAAGATTGACTGGTCCCTGCGTCTTGAATACCTGCCAGGGTCTTAACCCAAATTGCTGAGACAGGGGTTCAACGATTCCGGGTGCCGCGGTCGGCCTCGATCTCCAGTCGAACAACGTCGCCTCTCCGCCGGTTGTGCAACTGGGTATCCACCAGATCGAGCAAGTTGCGGGATTCTTCCTCATGCAAATACAAATTGCTATTCCGGGTGGCGCGAAATGCGCCTGAGGAGATGACGTGATATCCCTTATAGAGATTGCGAGTATGGGTCTCGATCAAGTCGTGCAGGAAGATGTAATCGATGCTCTCCTGTTTGCTTGGAACCCGCACCAGACGGGCAATTTCGGTACGTCACCACGCCAAGGTATTGCGCCGGGTTTCGCATGGGGGCGCAACTGGAAAGCGACACACAGGGCCTTGTTAATAACGTGGGGAAAGGGATGAGACGGGTCGATTGTGACTGGAGTCAGAATGGGATCAACCCGGCGCGTAAAGAAAAGGTCCATTGCGTCTCTCCCGGGACGATCCAGACGCGCAAACGACAGAATTCGGATGCCCTCGCGCGCGAGTGCGGGCAGAAGCTTCTGGTTCCAGCATACGTACTGCGCAGTTACGAACGAATGTATTTCCTTGGCCAGGCGGTCGAGCTGTTCTGCCGGCGAAAGCCCATCCGGACCCGTAAACTGATTCCCGTGCTCTACCTGCTGGAGAAGTCCGGCGATACGTACCTCGACAAATTCATCGAGATTGCTGGCGGTGATGGCGAGGAACTTGACCCTCTCGAGCAGGGGATTGCCCTTGTCCTGGGCCTCTTCGAGGACGCGCTGGTTGAAGGCCAGCCAGGACTTATGACGATTGAAATAGTTTCGCGGATCGTTTAGGCGCACGCGGGCCATCGGCGAAAGCCTCCTGCGGTCCGCGTCATCCTACCGCGGTATTGTTAATGCATTGTTACAGAACCCTCAATCCGCTTCTGTTCGTGGGAGGGTAGTGATAGCGGTTTCGAGGGCATTCGGCGGGAGTAGGCAAGTCGTTCCAGATGACTGACGAGGCGCAGCGGCGCAAGGACCGGTGACTGAATTTCTTCTTTGTGTTCCTCCACAACTACAGCGCGTGCTCGCCCCGCTCATCGTTGCGGATACGGATTGCGTCGTCAATGCGCGCGAGAAATATCTTGCCGTCACCGATCTTCCCGGTGCGCGCGCTATTGGCAATGGCCTGCACTACCTTGTCCACCATGCTATCCGCGAGTACCATTTCCAATTTTACCTTGGGGATTAAGTCCACCTGGTATTCTCGGCCGCGGTAACTTTCGGTATGGCCTTTTTGCCGTCCATGCCCACGCGCGTCGAGCACGGTCATGCCCTCTACCCCAATCTCGTGCAAGGCATTCTTCACCGCTTCCAGCTTGGCAGGTTGGATAATTGCTTCCACCTTGGTCATGATGTCCTGGTCCTTTCACAAACGGTGTTGGCTCAAACAAGCGGCCTCACCTAGGCCGGCACTTCCCACGAATATCCTTCCTCCCCGTGCTGCGAGAGATCCAAACCTTGTGTCTCTTGCTCCTCGGAGACTCGCAGACCGATTGTCTTGTCGACGATGAAGAGAATGATGAGCGTGCCTACGATGGCCAACCCCCAAGCAATCAAGACTCCGATTGCCTGATCCCCTAGTTGCCCCACATTTCCTTCCAGCCAACCCGACCCCAGGGAGTTCACTGATTTCGCCGCGAATATCCCAGTCAGCAGGGCTCCGATGGTGCCACCCGCACCATGCACGCCAAATGCGTCCAATGAGTCATCGTAGCCAAACCGGGCCTTCACCTTGGCGACCATCAGATAACAGAAAACCCCAGCGACGAGCCCGATGATGAGCGCCGACATCGGTGTCACAAACCCCGAAGCCGGCGTAATCGCGACGAGTCCTGCTACCGCGCCCGAAATAGCGCCCAGTACGCTCGGTTTGCCCCCGCGCAACCATTCCGTGGCGGTCCATCCAACGACTGCTGCGGCCGCCCCAAAATGGGTGGCTACGAAAGCGCTAGTAGCGAGGCTGCCTGATCCCAAAGCACTGCCGGCGTTGAAACCGAACCAGCCGACCCACAACAACGAAGCCCCCACAAAGCTCAGTACTACACTGTGCGGCGGCATGGGCGTATGTGGATATCCCAGGCGTTTTCCCAAGTAAAGAGCGCAAACCAGGGCCGAGACGCCGGAGGTGATGTGCACCACTGTCCCGCCGGCGAAATCGAGTGTCGGGAATCTTCCGCCCAATGTGGCATTGAGCAAGCCTCCCTTTCCCCAAACCATGTGTGCCATCGGGAAGTAGACCAGGATGGACCACATCGTCATGAACAACACCATTGCGCTGAATTTCATGCGCTCAGCAAAGGCGCCCGTGATCAAGGCCGGAGTGATGATCGCAAACATCAACTGGTACACCATGAAGGTCTGCTCGGGTATGGTGGCCGAGTAGTCTGCGTCCGGCTGGGTCGTGACGTTGTGGAGCAACACATTCTCAAAGCCGCCGATAAAGCTGTTGCCTCTTCCGAAACAGAGGCTATAGCCGACCACCGCCCATAGAACCGTAACCAGTGCCATCAAGGCAAAGCTCTGCATCATGGTGCCAAGCACACTCTTTTTTCGCACCAAGCCGCCGTAGAACAGAGCCAGCCCAGGCCCGGTCATCATCAGCACCAGGGCGGAGCTGGTCAGCATCCAGGCATTATCCGCGGAACTTTTTGCCTCCGCTGCTTGTTGCTCCAGCCTCACTAGGCGGCTCTCCTGAGAGTCGCTCGAGGGCGCCGATTTGGATTCCGCGCCAGCGGGCGGCTGTGCCAGCGCGGACCTCACCACGGCCATTGCACAAAAGACCATCACCAACCAAAGAATCAGCGATTTTCGCATGCATACCTACCGCGTCTAGAGTTAATTTCCCAACGGGCTGCAGATGGAACCGATCACTTCCTCGTGGCGCTTCCCGTCGTCATCTCGCGCGATGCATTGTATCTTCTCACCTGCAGTCTAGTGCCACGCGTCGCCAATGAAGCAAGGCTTGCACTCGATGGACAACGCTATCAGAATCCGGCCATTGAAAACCAAAACCCGATAAATTTCAAATACAAAAGAATCGTATAACTTTCGTGGAGGTATGCGACCGACTCATTCACCTTCAACCGCCCATGATTTACCTGATATCGTGTAGCGTACCAACTGGCTCGGGCGTTTATCTGCTGAAAGCGCCAAGAAAGTATCGCTGTGCAGAGGGTAGAGAACCATCGCTACTGGCGTTCTGGTATTCGGGCTATCCCCGGCACCCTGCTTGTAGGGGTGGTGACATCCATGTGTTTTGGGTTGCGGGTGGATCTGACCGTAACCGGGTTCCTTTATCTCATTATTGTGGTGCTGCAATCCCTGATCGGGGATTTTGTGTCGTCGGTAGTCGTTTCCGTCATCGCGGATCTGTGTCTGAATTATTTCTTTGTTCCGCCGATTTTCTCGTTCCGAGTGAGCGACTCCTCGGACATTTGGGCGCTGATCGCCTTCCTGGTCACAGGCCTGGTCATTACTCGACTGACGACAAAGGTACGCCGCGAGATGCAGGTATCAGAGCGTCAGCGCCGCGAGATGAAGTTGTTGTACGAACTGGCGCAACGGTTGTTCGCATTGGACCCCAGAGAGCCGATGCTGACGAAGTCCGTCGCACAATTTCGCGAGGTCTTCGGGCTGCGGGCAGGGTGCCTGTACGACGGTATGAATGCGGAACTCCACAGTGACGGCGACTCCCAGACCGGGCTTGCTGACCGGACCCGGGCAGCTTACCTCTCACAGCAGGACAGTGATGATCCCGCCTCAGCTGTTTTCACCCGAGTTCTTCGCGCAGCAGGGAACACCATGGGAGCGGTTGGATTCGAGGGCTTGCATGATGCTGACCTGACAGCCGGCCCGCTGGCGGAGCTGGCAGCCGCTATGCTGGAACGAGCGCGCGTTTTTCGCGACGCAAGCCATGCATCGGCCGCAGCTCAGGCCGAAGTGTTCCGCGGGGCTATTCTGGATGCCTTGGCTCACGAATTCAAGACTCCCCTGGCTACGATAGTTGCCGCTGCCGGCGGTCTGCGTGAAACCGGCGGTTTACGTCGGGAGCAATTGGAACTGGCCGAGATGGCGGAAGCGGAGGCCGCGAAGCTTGGCCGGTTGACCTCGCGCTTGCTCCGGATCGCCCGGCTGGACCGAGAAGAGGTCAAGCCCCAACTGGAATTGACGGATGTTGCCGAGATGGTCACACATTTGGCCGATGAATATTCAGAACGCTGGAGCGATCGAAAGCTATCTTTAACCAAAGCGGTAACATCCGCTGAGGTTCTCGCCGACGCTGAGTTGCTACAGCTTGCTTTGCGCCAGTTGCTGGACAACGCCTGCAGATATTCGTGCGCAGGCTCTGCCATCAAGATCGGCATCGACTTGGAGGATGAATTCGTGGCCGTTCGAGTATGGAATCAGGGAAGACCGATTGCAGCGAGTGAACGCGCCAGAATCTTCGAGCGCTTCTATCGCGGAGCTGAAACACGCCAGGTGGCGGCGGGGTCTGGACTCGGTCTATATATTGCGCGAAAAATAGCCCAGGCGCACGGCGGAAGCCTCGATCTTGAGAGCGATGGTCCACTTGACAGGGAAGGGACCACCTTCCGCCTGACCATCCCAATCGCGAAAAGCGATTCTGGTCACAGCGGGCAAGACAGCTTAGCCGGTAGCTGTAGCGACAAGTCTTCGCCGGGCCTCGCTCACCTGCTGGGCAGTTCTATCCATACAAACTTTTTAGGGAATCTTTACAGATTTTTCATGTCCGCCGCTCTATCCTTCGCAAAAGAAGGCTCCACTTGAGGAATCGCTGTATCGCGACCTCAGTGCAGGTTCTTCTACGAGGTCTTGGTCGATTCTTTCGCCAAGGTATGGCATCGGTTTATATCTCGCTCGAAGCCCTGACGGACGCTTGCAGGCGTGATCGGTGTCTATCAGTGTCGGTCGCAAAATGCCCGCGTTCTCGCCGACGCAGGCAACGGCAGGGCTGGGCATGACTACAGCATCGCGCCCACTTCATGTGCTGGTCGTCGATGATGAGCCCGCCTTGCGTAAGGTGTTTCGAACTTCTCTGGCTGCCAGCGGTTTTGTCATCGAGGAGGCGCGTAGCGGAGAAGAAGCAGTAGAAATCCTTCCCCAATACCCTTTTGATCTGGTCCTGCTTGACATCAACATGCCAGGAATCGGTGGAGTGGAAGCCTGCCGCGAGATTCGTGCCCTGGCCCCCAAGATTGGGATCCTGATGGTCACGGTGCGAGATGCGGAGAATGACATGGTGCGGGCGCTGGAGGCGGGCGCCGACGACTACGTTACTAAACCGGTTCGCTTTCGTGAACTGGTGGCCCGAATGCGTGCCGTGATTCGCAGGATCGATGCGCCAGCTGCGACCGAACCGGTGGTCATTCGAGTAGCAGATCTGGAAATTGATCTCGAGGGTCACTCCGTGCGGAAAGCCGGAGAACTGGTTCATCTCACGCCTACGGAATTCGAGTTACTGGCGCTATTGATGCGGAATCGCGGAGTTCCTGTAACCCACGCCAAGCTGCTGCGCGCGGTCTGGGGGCCGGAGTACGGCACGGAACTCGACTACCTGCGATCCTACGTAAGGACTCTTCGCAAGAAAATCGAAGATGATCCTGCCCGGCCGAAGTATCTGCTTACAGAGCCATGGGTCGGCTATCGATTCTGCGATCCCTCCGATCCGCAGTCGCACTCCACTGGAAAAGGAATCGTCCTGAACAATGATTGATGAGCGTGTGCCTGCCTGCTCGTTACTCCAGCTTGGCGAAAGACTGGTTTACGGCAGGCCTCCCTTGCATGAATCAAAAGGCTTTATCCGCTCGAACCAAATCTTTTATGCAAATTTGCGGAAAACTTCACGGTTTCTCCATCTCCGCCATTCTATGTTCGCCTCGAGTGAGCGCAAGCGGGCAGCGCTTGAGCTTCTCAGGAGACGAACATGAGCACATCGAACAACGAGAGTTTCATGGCGCACCGCAGCGGCTTTTCTTCTGATGCTGGGTGTCATTCCGGCGCTGGGATCACGCGGTTACGCGCAGAGTCAAAACCAGCCCAATGCGCCGACGACGTCGGCTCAGGGGCCGGCGGCCTCTGAAGTGCCCGCCCCGGTAGCCCAGGAATTGCACGCGATGAATGTCCATATCGGGCAACTGGAGTCACGTTTGAATGATCTCGCTGCATCGATGGACGCCCACCGCCGCTGTCATGCGGCCTTCTCTCCCGGCGCCGACCGAGGCCACACTCACGGGAAAGGTGAGTTGCGGTCATTGCGAGGGGATCCAGCCGACGCACAAGGGGTACACGCAGTTCAGCTGGGCTCTCTATTCTGTCAGCCAGGGTGACGACATCGTGCTGGTTGCCCGCGACAAGACTTACAAGCTGCAGGGCGATAAGGACCAACTCTTGAAATTCATGGGTGACAACACCAGAGTGAGCGGGCGTCTGCAGGGCACCACCTTAGAAGTGGAGACGATCGGCCGCGCCTCAAAGAACGAGTAGATCTGGGCCGTAGCAACCTCCAGCAACCATCTCGGCTGGTGGCCCCATGTTAACGGCACACACGCTTGCTCATCTTTGGAAGGGACGTGCGAGCCTGGCCGGCACGCCAGCGAGAGTTCTGCCCAAGACTCTCGCTGGATTTCTCTTAAAGTCCACAGCCTCTCCCTCAACGAGGAGAAACACAGCCCACCTTCGCAGTCCAGCGCGCGCACCGACAGTCAAAAGTTTTATGGAATCTAGTTAAAAGTTTAATGAAGATTCTTCACGGATTCTTCATGACCTGCATTCTACCGTTCAAGCCGTTGAGGGTTGCAGAAGCAGAGTTCGCGGTCAGCGGACGAGCAGGATACTCATATGGCGATGACGATCGATCGAGGAGATCTGGAAGTCGGCCTTCTGCGCATGTTTCTTGCCGTAGCTCAGCACGGAACCATGGGAAGGGCCGCGGAAGCAAATGCCACAACGCAACCGACCGTGAGCCAGCGGATATTGCGGCTGGAAAAGATCGTAGGCCGCAAGCTGTTCTCCCGAAACCGGGGCGGCTTGAAACTTACCGGCCACGGCGAACTGCTGGTTGCTTACGCTAACCGCGCCATCGATCTCAATGAAGAGGCACTGGCACGGCTCCGTGAGGAATCTGTTTCCGGGCCGGTGCGCCTGGGGGCCAGTGAGGAAACAGTGCTGGCCCGATTGGCGCCGACGCTGAAACGTTTCCAAAGAAGCTATCCCGACGTCGAGTTGAAGCTTACGGTGGCCGGGCCGGCAAAGCTGGAATTCCTACTGGCTCAAGGAGAACTGGACTTTGTCATCAGCGACTCCGCACGGATCACAGGCCGGCCCGTCATAGAGTGGAGTTCTCGTTTAGCCTGGTTCGCCGGCACGGATCTATCGATTGATCCATTCCACCCCTTACCTCTGGTGCTTTCACAGAACGCAGGCTCCTGGCGCGAGCAAATATTGGATTCGTTACGTGAAGCCGGATGGGCGTGGCGAATCGTTTTGGAGAGCGCCAATCTGGATACGATCATTGCGGCAGTTGAGTCCGACTTAGGTGTGTCCGTGCTACTGCGAGAAACAGTCCGGAGTACCGGCATTCGGGAGGTTAAGCACGGAAGGCTGCCCGCGCTTCCCGAGATGAGCTTCGGATTATTTCGCAGCAACACTGTGCTTACAAAAGCACAATCCCTGATGGAAATAGCGCTCACAGCGTCCCTGAAGTCCGCCAAGGTGCAGCGCTTGCCTGATTTCGCCGAGGCGCACACCTGGTTGTCAAACGACGAGTTCAAAGCAGAGCAAATAGTGATTTCGTGAGCACCGCATGAGCTTAGCCACAAGGGAGCCTGATCGGCGTCGGTGCTGCGGTTTCGAGTTAGCTGTCTGCACCAGCAGCCTCTAATGATGAGAATCCACATTGTCCCTGCTGGCATGAATACTTTCTTTATGGACATTTTATTGACTTTTAACGGCATCTTTACGAATCGTCTTCTTTAATAACCAAAGAGGTAGGTGCTTGGCGTCGATTGCAAGTGTTCTTCGACGAAGTGGGTGATGCAACGATGTACGACTTCGCAACAGAAAGATCAGGGGCGTGACAAACATGAAGACTTTGTGGTGTAGGCCGGCGGTGGTTGCAGTCTTCCTTCTTCTGATGCTGGGTGTCATTCCAGCTACTGGACCAGGCTGTTACGCGCAGGCTCAGACGCCAACGGATGCTCAAACGAAGGTGGCAAAGCTGCACGAACCTGCCGGCAGCGGCGCCGCTCCCGACACCGGCGCGACCAACCCATCCTCTACCCGACCAGCGGCCGTTGCGGATCCGGGACTATCGCCTGCGGTCGCGAAAGAGCTTGAGGCGATGAAAGCGCGCATCGAGCAGCTTGAGATGGAACTGAAGGCGCGTCCGGCAGCAGAACCGCCGGCCGCGGCAGCCACTCCCGCAAAGGCGGGGGAGCCGGTCTCGGCCACAACACCTGCTAATCAGCAGGTGGCGATGGTGCCAGTGCAGGGCGAAACGACGAGTGCACCAGCCGCAGCTCAAGCTCCTGCTGTTCCGGAAGTGGACACGCAAACTCCGTTTGCCTATGCCGATTGGACCTGGCTGAACGGCACTGCCCGCAACAAAGACGCGGTATGGGATTCGAAATTCTTCACTCCGGAAATCAGGTTCGACACCCACTTTGTCAGCAGCTTCAACCATCCCCAAGATGACACGATTGGCGGGTCGAGCGAGATTTTCCGGTCGAACGAAGTCCAGGTGGAACAGATCAGCTTCGGCGGCGACTTCCATTGGCAGAACGTTCGCGGCCGGGTTTTGACCATGAATGGAATGTTCGGCATCACGACGCCACGCAATGACGCCAGCCCTGGACGCGGACAATGGGATCTTCGTGGTGCGTACAAGTATGTGTCCGAGGCATACGGAGGCTACCACTGGAATGTGAACCACGGCCTCAATTTGGATGCGGGAATTTTCGTGTCCTACATTGGCCTGTTCAGCTACTACAACTTCGATAACTGGGCTTACCAGCCATCGTATGTGTCATCCAACACGCCCTGGTTCTTCAACGGGGTGCGCATTCAGTGGTTTCCTACCAACAAGCTGAAGATTGAGCCGTGGATCATCAACGGGTGGCAATCCTATGGCAGGTTCGGCAGCAAACCCGGCCTGGGCGGACAGATTCTGTACCGTCCGAAGCCGTGGCTGGCCCTTGTCTTCAACAACTACGGCATGGGTGAAGATACCCTGGGCGCCGGCAACGGTAAACTGGGCCGCAGTCGCATTCACACCGACGACAGTGTCGAAGTCAAGTACTACGACCATCCTGAGAAAACTCTCGACAAGATGGCGTTCTCGTTTACCGGCGATCTCGGTTGCGAATACGGCGGGGGCGTAGCTTGCTTTGGAGATAAAAGAGATGGATCGGGCAACATTACTGCTCACAAGCAAGCATTTTTAGGCTGGATGGCTTACAACCGCTGGCAGTTCAAGAAGGACATGTATGGACTTACTGTCGGCGGCGGAGCAGATGAACAATCCGGGCCGCTACCTGGTGCTGGTCCCACCAATCAATGGAGCGGATGCGCATCTCCGGAACGCCATACTTTACGGCGAATCCCGGCGACCCCTTCAAAGCTTGGGATACTTCGATCACCTTCGACTATATGCCGAAACAGTACATCACCTTCCGCTGGGAGTACGGCTATCGCCACGCAAACGTACCTTATTTTACGGGTCGCGGTGGGATAACACCCGGCGTCAACAGCTCTACCTAGCACGATTCCCAACCCGGCTGCCGGATCTTTGGTGCCGGGCACGACATTCGTGCCGGGCCCGTTCTTGTCCCCGACGCCGGGTTTGACCTGTGTTGCGGGCGCAGGTTTCTGCCCAGACCTGCGAAAGGATGAGGGCAGCTATCAGGACTGGCCATCATGGTCAAGTTCTAGGGCTTGATCGGACATGAAAAACAGCGGCAGCGTCCGCGGACCACGAACGGCTCTGGCGCTGCTGCGAAACCCTCCCTCCCCCGGGAAGATGTACGCTGTTGAAAAGTGAACTCTACTCATGAAAAGCCAAGGCCCGAAAATTGGTTTTCTCCTGATTTTCATTCCAGCCCTGCTGCTTCTTGGTGGTTGTAACAGCGCACATGGAGATCCGCGGGCGGAGGCGCCTCCCCCAGCCACGGTGGTCGCCGATACAGACGTCAGCCTCTTCGCGGTGGACCACCCGGAACAGTTTCCGCTGACTGCGGCGGTTGCGTACTCAGCCGCTCCGAAACTGGTGGTCACGGGCACGGTGAACCCCGACATCTCCCGCAACGTTCCTGTCATCTCGCTGGCCACTGGACGGGTGGTGGCGATTCACGCTCGATTGGGGGACACCGTCAAAAAGGGGCAATTACTGCTGAGCATTCGCAGCGACGATGTGTCCAGCGCGTTTTCCGACTACCGCAAGGCAGTCGCCGATGAGACTCTGGCGCGCACGCAACTGGAGCGTGCGAAGGAACTGTACGACCACGGCGCCATCTCGATGAACGATCTGCAGGTCGCCCAGGACACGGAGGACAAGGCCAAAGTAGACGTCGAAACCATGGCGGAACATCTCCGCTTGCTGGGCAATGATCCGGATAAGCCAAATGGTGTCGTTGAAGTGTACGCGCCGATCGCGGGCGTGGTCACCGACCAGCAAGTCACCAATGCCGCGGGGGTGCAGGCTCTGGGTTCAAGCCCGTTCACGATTTCAGACCTGTCCGATGTCTGGGTGGTGTGCGACGTGTACGAAAACGATCTGGCCAACGTCAGAGTCGGCGAAGCGGCTGAAATCCGGTTGAATGCATATCCAGACCAGGTAATTACCGGACGCATCAGCAACATTGGCGCGGTTCTCGATCCCAACATTCGCACCGCCAAAGTGCGGGTGGAAGTGCGCAATCCGGGCATGATGCGCCTCGGCATGTTTGCCACAGCCACTTTCAGCGGACTGAAGAAGGTGACCTACACCGCGGTTCCAGCCAGCGCGATATTGCATATCCACGACCGCGACTGGGTGTACGTGCCCGCGCCCGGCCAGAAATTCCGCCGCGTGGAGGTGGTCAGCGGAGACGCCCTGCCTAACAACATGCAGGAGATCAAGTCAGGGTTGGCGCCGGGTCAACAGGTGGTCGCGAATGCATTGATCCTGGAGCACACGATCGAGCAGTAACAATAGAACAATGATTCGCGCCCTCGTAGATTTTGCGCTCAACAACCGGTTCGTGGTGCTGGCGCTCGCGATCCTGGCGCTCGGCTGGGGAGCTATCTCCTTTCATAACTTGCCCGTCGAGGCGTATCCCGATATCGCGGACAACTACGCCACCATCATCACGCAATGGCCGGGCCGGGCCGCCGAGGAGGTGGAACAACAGGTCACGATTCCGATCGAAATCCAGATGAATGGAATTCCTCATCTCACGCATCTCCGGTCGGAGTCGATTTTCGGTTTGTCCTTCGTGCTGCTGATCTTCGACGACGCCTCGGACAATGACTGGAACCGGCAGAAGGTCATGGAGCGGATGGCTCAGGCTGATTTACCCGAGGGCCTTCAGCCCTCCATGGGCACGGACTGGAGCACGACCGGACAAATCTATTGGTACGTGCTGAAGAGCACCAACCCTCAGATTGACATCATGGATTTGAGGTCGATCCAGGATTGGACCGTGGTGAAGGAACTCAAGTCCGTTCCCGACATTGTTGACGTCAGCACCTTCGGGGGCACTACGCGGGAATATCAGGTGCGCGTGGATCCCAACAAGCTGGTGTCCTACGGCCTGAGCATTGGCCAGGTGGAGCAGCAGCTCGCGAATAACAACGTGAACGCCGGCGGCAACTTCGTGGAGACCGGCTCGCAGCAGATGAACGTCCGCACCCTCGGGCTTTTCAGCCACGTGAAAGATATCGAGCAGACAGTCTTGACCACGAAGTCCGGGACGCCGCTTCGCGTCAAGGACATCGCGGAAGTGAGCCAGGGGGCGAAGATCCGCCTGGGACACGAAGGCAGGGCCATCCGCCGGGAAGACGGCAAGATCGTGGACAACGACGATGTCATCTTCGCGCAGGTAATGATGCGCAAGGGCGCCGACTCGGGACCGACCCTGGAAAAGCTTCACGCCAAGGTGGAGCAACTGAACCACGGCGGCCTTCCTCCGGGCGTGACGCTGGAGCGGATGATCGACCGCAGCGACCTGCTGGCCTTCACCCTGGACACGGTGCTGCACAACCTGGGAGAGGGGATGGTTCTGGTGACCATCATCCTTTTCCTGTTTCTGCTCGACACTCGCGCCGCCCTCATCGTGTCGCTGACGATTCCGTTTGCCCTCTTCTTTGCTTCGATCCTGCTCGACTTGACCAAAGTTCCCGTCAACCTGCTCTCGCTGGGCGCGCTGGATTTCGGAATGGTAGTGGACGGCGCGGTCGTCATGGTGGAAAACATCGTGCGGCACATGAGCCGCCGCAAGAACGGTTCCTCCACTTCAGGACGCACTGCCATAGCCCCCCGAACACCCGATCAGATCATTCGTGAGGCGGCTCACGAGGTGCAACGTCCGGTGTTCTACGCCATCCTCATCATCATTACGGCCTACATGCCGATCTTTACCCTACAGCGGGTGGAGGGACGACTCTTCCGGCCCATGGCCTGGACGGTGGCGTTTGCCCTTCTCGGCGCGATGACATTTTCGATCCTGGTTGCTCCGGTGCTGGCAAGCTTGTTGTTTCGCCGAGGGGTCAAGGAAACGCACAACCCGGTCCTGGCTTATCTGACCGAGCACTATCGGCGGCGCCTGCGCTGGTGCGTGGGCCACCGCACTCTTACCGTCGGCGTCGGCGTGGCTTGTCTGGTGGTCACGCTGTTTCTGGGTTTCAGCGGAGTCATTGGCTCGGAATTTCTGCCTCACCTGGATGAAGGCTCGATCTGGGCCCGCGGCACCTTGGCGCAGAGCACAAGCCTCACCGAAGGCACGCGCTTCATGAACCAGGCGCGCCTGATTTTTGCGTGCCTTCCCCGAAGCCAAGCAAGTAATCTCCGAAATCGGACGTCCCGACGACGGAACCGACACCGGTGGGTTCGGAAATACGGAATACTTCATCGATCTCAAACCCAAGGCGGAATGGCGGCCCATATTCCGGGAAAACAAAGAGGAACTCATCGCCGCCATGGATCGAGCCATATCAAAGTTACCGGGGGCGACCTGGAATTTTTCTCAACCTATTGAAGACAACGTCGGAGAAACGCTCACCGGCACCAAGGGCCAGCTTGCCCTGAAGGTCTTCGGGAATGACTTGAGAACCATCGAGGAGAAGGGCGACGAGATAGCGGACATCATGCAGAAGGTGCCCGGCATCACCGATGTGAAGCTGTATCGTGATACCGGCCAGCCCAATCTCAACTTCACCATCAACCGGCAGCAGGCCGCACGTTTCGGAATCAACGTCACCGACATACAGGACGTGGTCGAAACCGCCGTGGGTGGGAAAGCTGTGAGCGAAGTGCTGCCGGCAGGGACTCCGGAACGCTACGACGTGGTGGTGCGGTACCAGGAGCCTTATCGCAAGGATGCTCGCGGCCATCAGCAACATTCGTCTGCTCTCTCCTTCCGGGGAGCGGGTGTCGCTTGCCCAGCTCACCAGCATGGAAGTTCGCGATGGCGCTTACGATATCTACCGAGAAGGAAACAGCCGCTACATCAGCGTGACGTTCAATGTGCGTGGACGAGATCTGAACAGCTCGGTCGAAGATGCGATGGCCCAGATCAGTCAGAAGGTCAAACTTCCACCGGGCTATCACCTGGAATGGTCGGGAGAATACGAGAGTTCAAAGCGGGCCTCGGCGCGCCTCGCGGTCATCGTGCCGCTGACCGTTCTCTTCATTTTCATTTTGCTTTACATCATGTTCCGTTCGGCAAAGTGGGCGCTGCTGATTCTTGCGGTTGTGACCATGGCGCCGCTCGGTGGGTTGCTGGCGCTGCTGCTGACCGGTACGCACTTCAGCGTGTCGTCCGGCATCGGCTTCCTGGCGCTTTTCGGAGTGTCGGTGCAGACCGGAGTCATCATGCTGGAATACATCAACCAGCTCCGGGCTCGAGGCTACACCATCGTGGATGCGGCCATCGAAGGCGCTGTGCTCAGGCTTCGTCCCATCATGATGACCATGCTGGTGGCAACCTTCGGACTGGTTCCGGCGGCGCTGTCGCACGCCATTGGTTCTGACTCGCAACGGCCTTTTGCCATTGTCATCGTGGGCGGACTGATGGCTGCGCTGGCGATGAGCCTGGTGCTATTGCCGACCCTGTATGTGTGGATCGCCAGGGACAACGACAAGCTGCCGGAAACGGAGGAATCGGTTGAGAGCTAGATCCGTGGAATTCGCATCGACGGAAACTGGCAGAGTGTTTGCTCGGATGCCTGGTTTTCGCCTTGCATGCCGAAGCGCGGCCCTCGCGCAGGGGCCGGTCAGGATCTCGCTCGACGAAGCCATTCAGTTGGCGCTGCAGCACAATCACACCCTGCTGGCGGCGCGCACCACCATTCTAGCAGAGCCAGGCGGAGGAGACGACGGCGAACCTGCGTCCCGAATCCCACGCTGCTTGGTGACGCCGAGTATCTCTCGCCGACGCCACCCGACCACTGACTACCTCAACAACGCTTCGGAATTCGATATCGGCATTAGCTATCTGTTTGAGCGGGGCAAGAAACGCCAGCGCCGGTTGCAGGCGGCGAAGGACATCACGGCACAGACCCGCTCGCTGGTCGCCGACAACGAGCGCAGCCTCACATTCAATGTGGCCACTCAGTTCGTGAACGCGCAGCTGGCCGAATCAACCCTGGAACTCGCCGAGCAGGACCTGAAAAGCTTTCAGCAGACCGTGGATGTCGGCGAAATCCGCTTCAAGGCAGGGGCGATCAGCGAGGACGACTACTTAAAGATCAAGCTGCAACTGCTGCAGTTCGAGACCGACTTCCAGCAGTCGCAACTGGCAAAGGTTCAGGCGCTTTCCGATTTGCGGCAGCTGCTGGGATACGAATCCGTGTCCGCCGATTACGACGTCGCCGGACAGTTTGATTATCAGCCGGTGAAGGGCAATGTCGAAGACATGCAATTGAAGGCCTTGCAGAACCGGCCCGACCTCCGCGCCGCTCAACAGGGCGTGACGGTGGCGAAAAGCCAGTACGAACTGCAGAAGGCGATTGCGAAGGTTGATATCACGGGACAGGTGAACTATACGCACGTCAGCGGACTCAATACCGCCTCGTTCTTTGGCAACATTCCGCTTACAGATTTTCGATCGCAACCAGGGCGAGATTGCGCGCGCAACCTACGCCATCACGCAGGCGCAGGAGCAGCAGAAGGCGGCAAGCGAGCAAGTCATGACCGATGTACACGACGCCTATCAAGGTCTGCGGACGAACGACAAGGTAGTCACCCTTTATCGGTCAGGCTATCTCGACGTGGCGCAGAAGGACCGGGACATCAGCCAATACGCGTATCAGCGCGGCGCCGCCAGCTTACTGGATTTTCTCGACGCCGAGCGCAGCTATCGTGCCACCCAGCTGGCCTATCGGCAAGCGCTGGCCGCGTACTTGCTGGCGGTCGAACAGCTTCGAGAAGCGGTGGGCGCGAGAGATCTGCCGTGACGGGGGACCGGGTAATGAACGGTGAAGGGGTGAAGGCTGAGCGGATGAGCAGGGAAAGGGCGAGAAGCGAAAGGGTGGAGCACGCCTTCAGGCCTGCATAGCGCTGTGTATGTGCGAGGGGCTTTAGCCCCTGAGGTACATGAGTGGCCGAAGCCGCACTGGGACACGGCTTTACTGCAGCGCTAAAGCGTTGCTCGACCCAAGGCGCAACTGGAAAACTCCGCTTAGGAGCCGGAGGATCCAAACTGCACCACCACTAATGATTCGACGAAGGAGCTGGACTTGAACAAACAAGATGTACGAAGCCGGATCGAAGAAGTTGGAATCATTCCGGCAGTCCGTGTGTCTTCCGCAGAAGACGCTCTTTTCGCCGCGGAGGCGGTGGCCCGAGGCGGAATCCCGATCGTCGAGGTCACGTTAACCGCGCCCGGAGCGCACAAAGTGATCGCTCAACTGGTGCAGAAGATGCCTGATGTGATTGTCGGCGCAGGGGGCGTCAACGATTTGGAAACGGCGCGGAGCTGTTTGGATGCCGGAGCCAGCTTCCTGAGCAGCGACGGGTTTCAAGCTGAAATCGTGGGATTTGCGGTGGAGGAGAATGCGGTCGTGATTCCCGGAACGCTGACTCCGAGCGAGGTAGTTAGAGCGTGGAAGATTGGCCCTGACTTCGTCAAGGTCGTTCCCTGCGCACAAGTGGGTGGAGAGAGCTACATCCGGGCTTTGAAGGCAATGTTTCCTAACGTGCCCTTGATCGCCGCAGGTGGAGTAAATCAGCAGACTGCGTCCGGCTTCATTCTGGCAGGCGCCATCGCGCTTGGCATCGGCGCGGAGCTGATTCCCCGGGAAGCGATCCGCAGGCGGCAGCCCGATCGAATTGCGGAGTTGGCGCGCCGGTTTATCGGCTTTGTCAGCAAGGCCCGCAGTCAGTTGAACGACCGATAGAGATTCTCTACCTGGCTGGGCCGGCGGGGGCAGACTTGGCAGCGAGCAAAAATTCGGAAGGAACAAGAGGTTCGAAGGGCGACAAAACATCAGGAGGAGGTGTCAAAATGCAACCGGAACTAGGAAACGGACTCTCACCGACAGGGCGGCATGATTTGGCCGACAGTTCTTTGTTTGAAAGCGTGTCACGGGTCGAGCACGACATCAACGACTTGATTGGCGCTCTGGCCTTGCTTGGCGTCAAACGTTGCTCGCAGTGCAGGAGCTTTTTTCGCAGCGCGGAACCCGGCGCACTCTTCGAGTGCGAACAGATCGTCTGTTACAAATGCATTCCCGAATGGTGGCCTTCGTTCTCCATGCGGCTTGGGGTCAACGACCGGGAACGTGCTGAAGGAAAACTGGCATCGTGGCTGCGAAAGTACCACCGGGCCGAGGTCGTAAGGGAGACTCCCGGCAAAGTACCTGAGACCGCCAACGCTGGTTTCCAGATGATATCCAAATGCATCGAGTGCGCTGGTTCGGGAAAGCTCATGGAGGGCGAGCGCTGCCGGTTTTGCAATGGAGCTGGGACATTGCGGATCGTAGTGCCCAAATAGGTCACGAACTCACTCACTACGAGGTAGTGCTCACGACCGGTTAAATCCAGTAGATCAGAAGCGGCTCCAACGAAGGCGCCCTAAAAGCGCAACTCCCCATCCGACTCTTCGCGCTGTTGCCGCGTGAAATCGGCTACCACCATTCTGCCAGCGTGTGTGGCCCCCGAGCCGGTCGAAAATCATTTCCTCCTCCGGCGAGCGATGCTCGCCCCCGCGACCAGCCGCGATTGCGGTTCTCGGATACCTGTGTGAACGGTACAAAGGGTTCACTCCAGTTCGTACTCCCAGTGACAGAATTAGTCTCAGAAAGACGATGACGAAGTGGAATCTTCTGCCGGTCACGGGTTATCTTGTTAGCGCGTGACAGGACGGCGATGGCCGCCTGCTATGAGGAAATGAATATGGTCAGACGACGTGAGTTTCTCGATGCGCTTGCAGTGGGGGCGGCGGGACTGGCCGTGGGAACAACGGCAAAGAGCTATGGCCAGATCCTCGGCTCCAACGATCGCCTCAACTTTGCGGTGATAGGCCTGAATGGCCGCGCCTACGCGCATCTATCGTCGCTCAAGGCGAACCGGAGCGCCGCCCGCATCTCGCATGTCTGCGACGTGGACAGCAATATACTCAAGAAGTTCGCCGACAGCGTGCAGCAAGAGATGGGCGAAGCGCCCGCGACGGACAAAGACTTTCGCAAGATTCTCGAGCAGAAAGATGTGGACGCCATCACGATTGCCACTCCCGACCACTGGCATGCGCCGATGGCGATTGCCGGGCTGCAGGCAGGCAAGCACGTCTACGTGGAAAAGCCCTGCAGCCACAATCCTGCCGAGGGCGCGATGCTGGTGCAGGCGCAGCAGAAATATCGAAAGCTGGTGCAGATGGGCACACAGCAGCGCTCTTCGCCGCACACCATCGAGATCGTCGAAAAGATCAATCAGGGCCTGATCGGCCGGCCTTACTTTGCCAAGGCCTGGTACAACAACATGCGGAAGTCCATCGGGACAGGTAAAGAAGTGCCGGTCCCGCCGCAACTCGATTGGGATCTGTGGCAGGGCCCGGCGCCGCGGCGTCCCTATAAAGACAACGTGCAGCCCTACAACTGGCACTGGTTCAGAATCTATGGCACCGGCGAAACGCTCAACAACGGCACGCACGAGGTGGATGTCTGCCGCTGGGCGCTGGGCGTCGACTATCCGAAGCGCGTCACTTCGTCAGGCGGCAGATACCACTTCAAAGACGACTGGCAGTTTTACGACACGCTGGTGACCAGCTTCGAGTACGACGACAAGATGATTTCGTGGGAAGGCAAGAGCTGCCAGGGAATGAAATATTATGGCCGCGATCGCGGATCGACCATCATGGGAACCACCGGCACCGTGCTCGTCGATCGCGACGGCTACGAGATATACGACCTCAAGGGCAAGAAGACGAGCGAATTCAAGACCGGCAGCACAGACCTCATCTGCCGACCTGATCGGCCGCGACTCCATGACCGATGCTCACTTCGCGAACTTCATCGCGGGAATCCGCAAGGGCGAAAAACTCAATGCGCCGGTCTCTGTCGGCAATGTTGCGGTGACGATGCTGCAGCTTTCCAACATCGCATGGGAAGTCAACCGCGAACTGCATCTCGACACGAAGGACGGGCGGATCCAGAACGATCCGGAAGCGATGAAGATGTGGGGCCGCGAGTACGAGAAGGGATGGGCGCCGCATATCTGAGGTTACGCTCGCCATGCGGTGATTCATCGGGGCGAGGGCTTGACCGCTATGAGAAATGCTTTCCCGTCGCAACTTCATTCGCACCGGCGCGATCGGTGCCGCAGCGTTCGCTGCTTCAGCCAACGTCTTCGCGCCGGCTCAGGAACGGCCATCGCTGGCCGAGGCGTCGCCCATCCGCCTGGGCTTGGCCAGCTATACCTTCCGCAACTTCAGTCGCGCGCAGATGATCGGCTTCATGAAGCAGCTCAAGTGTTCGACGCTCAATGCCAAGGACGTCAAAGACCATCTGCCGATGGATCCGCAGGAGGAAGCGGCCGCTCTGGCGGACTATGCACGCCGCGGGCATCAAGCTGCACGCTGCCGGCGCCATCTATTTCGCGAAGGATGAAGATGCCGACATCCGCGCCAAGTTCGAATACTGCAAGCGAGCCGGCATCGCCGTCATTGTCGCCGGCGACCCCGCACCGGAGACTTTGCCGCGCATGGAGAAGTTCGTAAAGGAATACGACATCCGCATCGCCATCCACAACCACGGGCCCGAGGACAAGTTGTGGCCTTCGCCGCTGGACGTGCTGAAGGCCGTAAAGAGTATGGATCCGCGCATCGGGTGCTGCATCGACGTGGGCCACACCGTTCGTGCCGGCACCGACGTGGTCCAGGCGATCCACGAAGCCGGCCCGCGGCTGTTCAACGTGCACATGAAGGACCTGACGAATTTTCAGAGCAAGGAGAGCCAGGTCGCAGTGGGAGACGGCATCATGCCGGTGCGGCAGATGTTTGAAGCGCTTATCGCGACCAAGTACAAAGGCTTCGTAGATCTGGAATATGAGATTCATGCCGACGACCCGATGCCGGGCGTGATCAGCAGCTTTGCTTACATGCGAGGCATCCTCGCAGGACTCGGGTACGCCAGCTGAGCCTCAACATTTCCTCACCAAGAATGTGTTTTGACTCTTTCCGAACGCCGGCTAACGGAATCTCGGTGACCCGGCGCATCTACTGGTCGGTGCGACGCGAATTGTGGGAGAGCCGTTCGATCTATATCGCTCCCCTGGCCGTCGCAGGGCTGATTTTGTTCGGATTCCTGATCAGCATGATTCATCTACCGGACAAGATGCGTGCCGCGGCGGCGCTCAACCCGGCGCAGCAGCACGAGTTGATCGCGCAGCCGTACGACTTCGCTGCGCTTCTGATCATGTTCACCACCTTTATCGTTGCGGTTTTCTACTGCCTCGATGCGCTGTACGGCGAACGTCGCGATCGCAGCATTTTGTTCTGGAAGTCGTTGCCGGTTTCCGATCTCAACACCGTGCTCTCGAAAGCGAGCATACCGTTCGTGGTGCTGCCACTGCTAACTTTCGCGATCACCGTGGTCACGCAGTTCATCATGCTGCTGCTGAGCACCGCTATAGCGCTGGGGAGCGGTCTGAGTGTCTCGACGCTGTGGACACAGCTGCCGTTTGTCCAGATGTCGTTCCTGCTGCTCTACCATCTTGTGGCCGTGCATGCGCTGTGGTATGCGCCCATCTATGCCTGGCTGCTTCTGGTCTCGGGCTGGGCGCGGCGCGCGCCATTTCTATGGGCCGGCTTGCCCCCGCTCGTGATCGGCATCGTCGAGAAGATTGCGTTCAATACTTCGCATTTCGGCGCCATGTTAGTGAACCGCATGGGCGGTGGTGCGGAAGCTGTCACAGCGCCGGGTACCTTCGGGGTGGACCCGATGACGATGACACACCTCACTCCGGGTCATTTCCTGAGCAGCGCGGGGCTGTGGATCGGCCTGGCAATCGCTGCGGCCTTTCTCGCCGCAGCGGTCCAGCTGCGCCGCTATCAAGGACCGATCTGATTCGCATCACGCGCGATTCTAATTCCTCGCGTAAGCAGAAACGAATAACCCCCCGAGACGGTCCCCTCGAGGCCTGTCTTATGGATGAGGCCATGCATCCGCGCTTCAGCCTTCACCGCCGTTGCCGATATCGAGTCGTGATGATGACCCGGTTAATCCCCAAAATTGTTTTTTTATCTCAGGCCGGCGCTTTATAGTCGATAATTTGCTCTGGCTCGACCATCGACTAAGAGCCTGCTCCATGTCTGCCTCTGCGTGACCGTTGGCCGGGAGTCGGGCGTTGCGCCATGAGCCGAGTACCTCTTATGGAGACGCCACAGATAGAGCCCACGATTGACGAGTACCTGCGCAAGAGACTTATGCCGGTGGAGGGCGCGATTCCCCATGTGGCTGGAATCGAGATGTACGGCAACTCCATTCCCGCCGGGATTGTAGGCGGAGATCTCTTCGAGTACATCAATTTTCAGCAACGCTACAACATCGACGCGCGCATTGCACGTGCTCTCAAGTTGTCCAGACAGTATCTCGAACCTCTTCCCCCGGGCCAGACTCCGCGAAATATGGTGGATGATCACGTGCATTGGTTGGAATCAAGACCTGACCACGACCCAGCTGCAGCGGTCGAGTACAGAAAGGCCAAGAGCTCGGAGCAATTGAGAATCGCGGAAGACCTGCAAGAACTCCGTTCCACTGCCGGAGTGCTATTGGTGGATGCGGAGGGACACGGGATCATCTCGGCGAAGATTGCCTCGACTGTGCACGATACTTTTCATGCGTTGATGCTTGTTGAACTCGATCGCTACGGAAAGACGACTCCGGGGTTCTTCGAGAAGATCAATCTCAGATTGGCGCAGTCCATCACTGCGCGCAATGCCCTGGGAAGGAATCCGGACGACAATTCGCGCGAAATCGCGACCATGCTGTACGGCGAAACCCGCCCCGAGGGAAACTTCCGCTTTGTGAATTTCGGCCACCCGCCGCCCCTGGTCTTCTCCGCAGAATTCGGCAGGTTCATGGAGATCAACGAGGCCCGCATGGTGCAGTTCCTTGCCCTGGGCCTGGAAATTCCCGAAGACCATCCTGACCGGAACAAGTATTTTTCCATGAGCCTCAGGAAAAGGCAGGTGAACTCCTCGGACGTGGCGGAAATCACGCTGATGAGCCCGGGAGACATTCTGTTCCTCTATACCGACGGAGTTTACGACGGCAGTGACCAAGAGGACCGTTTGCAAATCGAGCAGGTGATCCGTGATCACAAAGACCAGGCGGCAAGAGAGATTTGCAACGCGATTCTGGAATACGCGGTAAAACAGGACCAGTATCTGCAGCAAATCGGCCAGGGGGACCGGATTGACGACAAGACAGTATTTATCATCAAGCGCAGTTAGTTACCAAATACAGACAGACTTGCTCTGGCGATGACCTGAGTCCGAAGCGCCGCCAAGGAGAAATCATGGCCACACGCCCCCCGCTACCTCCATTTACCCGCGAGAGTGCGATTCAGAAGGTACGTCTCGCTGAGGACGGTTGGAATACCCGCGATCCAGAAAAAGTGGCTCTGGCATACGCCCTCGATTCCCGCTGGAGGAACCGCGCGGAATTTGTAAATGGAAGACCAGAGATCATCTCCTTTCTTGCACGCAAGTGGACGAAAGAACTGGACTACCGCCTGATCAAGGAGCTTTGGGCCTTCACCGAGGATCGGATTGCAGTGCGCTTCGCTTACGAGTGGCACGACGACTCGGGCAACTGGTTTCGGTCCTACGGCAACGAGAATTGGGAATTCAACGATGACGGTCTGATGAGGTCAAGGTTTGCATGCATCAACGATCTCCCCATCAGGGAATCAGATCGCAAGTATCGTTGGCCGCTTGGCCGCCGCCCGGACGACCATCCGGGATTAAGTGACCTTGGTCTCTAACATACGGACACATCCCCGCAGAGACGGATCTTCGGCCAGGTTCGAAGAAGTTTCGAACGCCTTTCTTTGCCCGCCACTGCTCGTACCGGCCTTGTAATCTGCCCGAGAAGCCAGGTTTACTGGCTATTGCCCGGTTGCTCGGAAGCGACTGCAGTCAGGTTGCCCAACAAGCCATCGTTTTCGTCGTTGGGACCGGCGCTGAAGTAGAGGCTGGTGGCCAGTCCGTTGTTTGTCGCATCTCCACCAAAGCTGATTGCCCATAAGCCATCGATGAAGACCGCTTTCCCGGTGGTGTCATCCAGCATGGTGCCTTCGTGGCTTCCCGTCATCAGGTTGAAGGCATTAATGGTGCCGTCACCAAAATTACCGATCAACAGGCGATGCGAGAACAGGCCGAAGTCGCCCGGCGCCAGAGCGATGCCCCAGGGGGCGTTGAACCAGGGGCCGTGCTCCAAGCGCAACAGCAGCCGCCCTCGGTGGTCGAAAACACCGGCAAAGCCCAAGCCCGGAGCATGGTCTTCATCCTTGCTGCCCTCCTCACGATGCGCGAACGTCACTACCAGATTTCCGCCGACATTCTGGATGTTGAAGGGAGCGTAGTCATGGGAGAGGCCGCGCAGGCGAAAGGCGTCGTCATCCAGGTGGAGCTTGTTGAAATTAGCGTCGAAAACCTCAACCCGACCGGACTGGAAGTTGGTGGCGTAAAACTGAGGACCACTCTTCCCTTGAGCGATCGCGCAACCCTTATAGATTGCTTTGCCAGTACGATTCTTTAACACAATAGCATTCGGATTTACGCCTGGATTCCAACCCGAGATGGTTCCATCCTCGGTGACAAACAGAAAGATTGCCTTTACCTTCGGCGCCACGGGGAACACGGTGGTGGGGTTGAAAACAGCCCCGGTCGGGGCCAAGGTGCCCTTGCCGTCGGGGGTGAGAATCTTCACCACTAGAGATTGAGGCACGCCGGCGGCGTTGTAAAGGGTAGAGAGACCACTCCCGTTGTCGGAAACCCACCAGGGGCTGCCGCTGGCGCGGGCGAGTCCCCAGGCGTTGACCAGATTGGGGTCGACATTAATTGTGGACTTGGACGGAGAGACTGAGGACGCGTTGGCGGTTAGGTCAGTGCGATGATACTGCTGGGCAATCGCGGAGCCGGACAACAGCCACGCGGAAGTCACAAATGCGAGAGCCATTTTACGAACGACGGCGACGGACATATCTCCACCTCGACTGTCTGAATTGGTTGGCCTTACATGAACGTTCGATCCTGACGATGGTGATCCTGGGTAGCTTCGAGGAACAATACGGCGATATGGTCAGCTATTTGTCACAGGATTATCAGTTCTTTGTAAATTCTTAAGAAGTGAAGAGTAAAGGGCTCGCGGCTGGCCAGCAGGCTGATCCCCTTGGGCTGAAGGCAAGAGGGAAGCGGACGCGTCAACTCACAGTAAGGTTTTCCGGCGCGGTGCCGATAGATCAAAGAGGTGACCGCTCCCGCACGTGCACCCGATCCTGGTGTCAGCGGAGCCGCTCCCCGAGGCACTTTTGTGGCCCGCCAGCCGATTCTTACCAAGGACGAGAAAGTCTTCGGCTATGAGCTGTTGTTTCGGGATGGCGTCGAGAATTATTTCAATGCCGAGGATCCCGAGGCCGCCTCGCGCAGCACGCTGGACAACTCGATGCTCATGGGACTGGACGTGCTCTGCAACGGCAGTCGCGCATTCATCAATTGCACCCGGGACATGTTGCTGAAGGACTAGATGGTCTTGAGAGATTCCAGATAAACTTGCTTGTTGAATTTTGATCCGCCAAACACCCCGGCCACGCCCGAGGCCATTTTTTTGAGAATGTGAAGGGGATTGCCAATCAGGGCGGTCCCGATGGCGGCCCCACCGATAATGATCAGTTCGGCGGGTTGCATGAGAACCTTAAGGTTTCCGTATTCCATCAGGTATCCGGCGATGATCGCGCCGAAAACCACGACAATTCCAATGATGGCAAACATAGTGCCTCAACGCTGTGAATTGGCTGTGGCAGTGCGTGGCGCTGGCAGGGGAGTCGTTCTGGGCAAAGGCTGCGCCCGCTCCAGAAGGAACTCCTGCGTGTCTCCGGCCTGAACCATAGTCCGACCCAATGCGATATTTACGGACACCAAGTCTCCCCACCATTTCATTTCCGAGGAATTTAAGCTGTGCTCGAGGTTGTCGCCGGTCTGGTTCAGTTCGACGCCGCTGCAATTTGGCACGATCACCAGGAATTGGTCTTCCGTCCAACGGCCCAGGAATCCGGACGTGCTTAGCGCATGTTTCAGGGTTGCGGCGACCACGTGAAGAGTGTCATCGGCGGCTTCGCGTCCGTGGGCAGCGCGAAATTGCTGCGAGTCCTCAATCCGAATGGACAGTATTCCGAAGGGAAGGTCATATTCGGTGAAGAAAGTCAGATGCTCTCGCAGGTACGATCGAATCAACGCCTGGTTCATGACGCCGGTAATGGCATCGAGGCAGCCGTGCGCCTCCAGATTGTGTTCCCGGTTCTCCCATTCCGGCAGCGAACTCTGTTTATCGAAGCTCTCCGCGACGGCAACCACGGCGCCCTTCGGTCCTCGGATGGCTACAGACCGAACCTGCACCGGAACCCGGTGACCCTGCTTGTGACAAAAGAACATCAGGGCCTGGCTGGCCTTACCTTCGTCCATGGTCCCGATAAGGGGACAGGCGGCACCGCAAAGAACGCAGTGTTGCTGATTGCACTGAGCCAGGATATTTTCGCGGCAGGAGCGGCCGATGACATCATGACGCCGGTAGCCGGTGATTCTCTCCGCGCCATCGTTCCAGAACAGAATCTTTCCGTCGCACCCGAGCAGGTACACGCCGGTCTGCAAGCTGTCCAGCACGGTGCGGAAGATGTGCGGATCCTGAAGTTCCGTCATGGCCGGGGATGAGTGCCTTCCTCTCCAATCTTCCATCGGCATGGCGTGGAAAAGCTTCAGGGACGAGTAACTCCAACCCCTGGCGGCGCACCATGCCAAATGTGTGCCTTGGCACATTGGACTCCACAGCCCGAGTGATATTAGAACTTTCCGATTATTTCGTAGATTCTGAAGCCGGCTGGAACCAGAAGACTGCACCCTTCGAAACCGGCGGCAGGGTATAGGAGACAACTCCGCCGTGGCGCACTCCTGCAAGTTCCTGTACTTCGCCCAGGAAAGGCAGGAAGAAGGCCGGGCCCTTGTTCTCTGACGTGACAGTAATTCGGATTCCGGTCTGCACGGTTTGCACAGGATTTACTCCGCCCCGCAATCCCGCGAAGTTCGCCAGGAAGACGTGGGGTTTCCCCTCCACCAGGGCGACGGAGGTGGCCACGTGAGAAGACGCTTCAATTTGAATGCCCGGCCCACTCTCTATGTTGTGCAGGAAGGCTGCTTGCGAATCGGGTGCGGTGTGCTCGAAGTCGGCTTCTGACGCCGCCATGTACGCTTTTCCGGGGCAATGTTCAATTCGGATGACATTGGGAGCCGTGGGGAGTTGGGTTGCATCCGCGGCGGTAATGATCAGTTTCTTGCCTGCTCCAATATAGTGCTGCAGCCAGCTTCTCTCAGAATCACTTAAGAGACGCACATCCGGCAGAATCAGGGTGTCGCCCTTGAATTCCGTCAAAGTGCGCGGGGTCACCACTTGAAACTCCAGGTGCTTCTGCATCAGCAAAATCAGGATGCCTCGATAAGAGCGAACGAACTCGTCTGCGTAGTAGTTGCGCGTCGCGGCAGAAAAGTAGACTCCGACCGGATGAATTGGGCCCCGGGGCAAGTAGAAAGTCTTCTGGTGCGCCTGGATCCAGGAGAAGATCTTTTTCCGGGTGGAGAGATCGTTGGAGCCGGCCATGGAGTGGCCGGGGGCATCCCAGAAATTCGCGCCGGCCATGATCTCCGACATTGCCAGGTTCATCATGGATTCTGGCTTGTCCACTTTCTGGTCACCGTCCCAGGAGTAATTCAGGATCCAGGTGGGCTTGCCTTCGGCAAAAGCGCGGAACGAATGCATCCCCACCTGGTAGGCGAACCAATCCAGCGGAGTCCGGGAGGAGGCCATGTGATTGCCATTGCCGAACTCATACTCGTGCGCGATGACATCCACCACCGGGTAAAGGCTGTACACATCCGCGCCCACCCGGACCGCCTCTTGTTCAATGCCGGGATAGATTTCAGGAATGGTCTTGATCTCGGGATTGACCGATTTCGCATTGACGTCGATCTCATGCATGAAATCGGTAAATGTCTGGATGCGGAAATCGACCCACTTTCGAAAATTGACATCGTTAAAGTCGCCCAGCTTGAGGTCTTTTCGCGCATCCAGTCCGGTCTGCTTCTTGAATTCGGCCACCGTGTAATCGTCGAAACTGGCCCAGGTATCTTCCCAGCCTTCGAAATGCGTCATCCAGTAAGGAATGTCAACGTAGATGCCGTCAATGCCGGTGGCTGCGATCTGCCGCACCCGCTGCATGTAGATCTTGCGCCACTCCGGCGCGTAGGGGCTGACCCAAACGTCTTCGTCGCCTTTTCTGATCCAGAAGGCGGTGCCGCCGCCAAAAATCGCCGGCTCGCCGGTAATTTTCCGCTGCAGCCAGTCGGGATGTTCCTTGGCCATCGTGTGCGGAGTCTGGTCTGCATTGGCCGTGATGCATTCCGTGCCTGCGATGTACACAAAGGCGCGATTGCCCGCCTGGTGCGCCTTCTCCGCCACGGCCCGAATAGCGCTCAGCTTCTCTTCGGGATTGACGAAACTTTCGTACCGACCGGGAATATCGTTATCGACTTCGATGCCAAAGACGTTGCTCTCCTGAGCGTTGCGGACGATCTGGTCCGCGTTGTCGGTCTTCAGGCCGTACGCTCCTATCCGCACGTAGTGCGTCCAGTTCTGTCCGCGGAAATCTGGGAGACCAACGGTGCGATAATCACGAGAAACGGCGAACGCGACGGGGCCACATAGTGTCAGGACAGAGAAGTCCAAGCGCACCTAGCCAGCCGCGCTCGGAGAATGGATCCTGTGAACGTCAACCTTTACCGCAAAGGCGCAAAGATTCCGCAAAGTTCAAGAGCTAGAACTGGAACCGCGCTCCGAACTGCATCCGGCGGAAGTTATTTCTGGTCGAGGTAACGGTACCGAAAGCTGCCGTCTCCCGATCCCACATCCGGAAACGCAAAGCGCTGGTGATTGGCCACGTTGAACATCTCGGCGCGAATCTGCAACTGTGCCCTTCTCGTGAATCTGGAATTCCTTCGCGAGTGACATGTCCACGTTGCGAACCCCGTCCCCGCGCAAATTCGAAAAATGCCGTGGCGCGTTGCCCGGAATGTTGTCCCCCGGATCGGCGAAGCAGTCCTGGTTCAGGTATGGGTCTCCTGTCCGGGCCGCCTCGTGATAGCTGATTCCGGTCCTCAGCTGCGAGCACACCACGTCCGGTCGTTGGTTTCCGTCCGTCAGCCGGGAGTTGCTGTCAATGATCGCAATCGGCTGCCCGGTCTGTATGGTCAGGATAGTATTCAACGACCATCCGCCCACGATCGCATCCGCCAGGTTGTTCATGCCGCGCCCAATCCAGCGCCCGCGCCCGACCGGCAGATCAAGAATAAAGGCCGTTGTCAGCCGGTGCGTGGCGTCGTTCGAACTGATCCCATGCTCGGCCTGCAGATTGTCCAGCAGTTGGGGATTGTCGAACTCCAGATTCGTCAGCCACGCATTTCGTCCCGCCGAGGAATCGTCGGTCGACTTCGAGAGCGTGTAGTTCCCCTCGAAGCTGATGTAGTGGCTCGCTCGCTTCTGGAATCGAATCTGCAGCGAGTGATACCACGAGGTTGCAATCAGGCGCGGCAGACCGGCAAAGCCTCCCGCGAACTGCGGATACGGGTGCAAGAGGAGTCCCTGCGGGATCTGATCCTGCACGTATAGCGAATCGGCCACATCGGCGGCGTTGAAGATCGGCGTCGCTGGACAGTACGATGCCGGCGATGCCACGGTTGCAAAGAAGCACTGAAAAGGATTCGGAACTGGGCTGCCGAGGAAGTCGCTCACCGCCGTATTGTTCGGATCGTGCGTGGGATTCAGTTGTGCCACCAGCGCCTCGCGAATGCTCGAGGGCAGGAAGTTGCGCTCCCGCGTGGAAACTGATGCGCCTGCCCAGGGAAGGTGCGTGGCGCGGTTCGCGACATAGTCCGCCGAGACCACGATTTGTCCCGGCAACAGGTGCTGCACTCCCAGGTTCCACTGGTAGATTTCGGCATTGCGCGCGATGCCCGTGTCCAGGTCGCTGCTGTTGTCGAATCCCCAGTTCGCCAGCTTCCCATAGGTTCTGCCTTGCGGCGGCGCTAGCCCGGCCGGGAAGGGATTTTCCAGCGTCGCATATTGCGTCACAAAGTTGTCGGTCGTGAAATACAGCGGCGCGGACTTCGAAAACGAAGGCCCGGCGTACTGGTAGTTGGTGGCCACGTTCATCCCATAGAAAACGCCCGCCCCGCCCCGGACCACCGTGTTGCTCGCCAACTGGTACGCGAATCCCAGGCGCGGAGCAAAGTTGTTCCGATCCACCCGGGCGTTGCGATGTCCAGAGTCCGCGAATACCGTCGTTCCCATTAATTGCCCGATTTGCCCGAAGTCGAAGGTTGGGTCCGCACTGCGAGCCACTGGAATGGTAATCCCCGTGTCCCCCGTAAAATCGCTGTACTGCAGCTGGTTGTTTCGCTCCGAATAAGGTGTGCTCCATTCGTAGCGCAGGCCAAGATTCAGGGTGAGTTTGGGAGTGACCTTCCAGTCATCCTGCACGTAAAAGGCCGTCTCGATCGATTTATCCGCTACCGACGGAATGATGTGCAGTTGGGAATTCTCCGGCGAGGGAAAACCAACTAGCAAGGTCGCAAATGGATTGCCCTGATTATTGTCTCCCAGGCCGCCATTGGGATTTTGGGTGGTCACAGTCCCGCGTGAAGTTGAAAATTCCCGTGGGATTGTCCGGCTGAAAGAAGTTGTTAAAGAATTGTCGCTGCTCGCCGCCGAATGTGATCGAATGCGGCCCTTTCACCCACTGCAACGACGACGAGTAGCTGTAGAGAGAGTGCGCAAAAGCGGTGTCCACGCAGCACTGGGTAAACATGGAGAGGAAAGGGTATCCCACGTTGATGGCGGGCATCCGGTCCAGTCCGTTCTGGTTCAAAATGGCCGGCAACCCCACATCACTCAATGTCGGATAGTGATTGCTTATGCCGGGCGCGTGTACCCGATCGACGCTAAAGCGGTTCGTCCAGAGTGCCGTTGGTTTGATCGCCCAGTTATATTCAAGGTTGCCGTTCTGTACAGTCGTCAGGTAGATCACTCCATCGCCCTGGTCCCCATTGCCGACGATGGTCGGAACGGTGTCCTCCTGGTGTCCTCGGCTGTAACGGCCACCGATCCTGTGTTTGTCGGTGATCTGGTGATCGATCTTCACATCGAACTGCCAGGCTGGGGCGGTCTCCAATGTCACCTTGCGGAAGTTTGGGTCCGGATAGACCGCGTCCGGCACATTGGCATGCGGGTACAAATTCAAGATCGCCTGCCCGATGGGATCGATTTTGTCCGCGGGAATCTTGTTCAGAATTGCTCCGTCCGAAAATTGGTCGCGCGGACACACGAAGTTCGGATCCGTGTTCTTCGCACAGGGATCGTAAATCCCCGCGCTGGCCGTGTCGGGATTGTTCGGATCCGGCAGGTTCGCCAGGCTCTGCGAGAAGTCCCCGGTGCGCTCCAGGTCCGTGGGCACAATCCCTTCAATGTTGACGGGATCCTGTCGCCGGGTTTTTTCGAAATCCACGAAGAAGAACGTACGGTTCTTGATGATGGGCCCGCCCACCGCGAAGCCATATTGGTCGCGGATGTGATCGGGTTTTTCGCCAGTGTTGAAAAAATCGCGTGCGTCGAATGCCGACCGTTGCCCGTACCACCATCCGCTGCCGTGAAACTGGTTAGTGCCCTGCTTCAGCACCATGTTGACGACGGTTCCTCCGTTGTTCCCGAACTCTGCCGAGAAGCTGTTGTTCTGGAGCTTGAACTCTTGCACGATCTCCACCGAAGGCTGGTAGTACACATTGGAGTTACCGCCTTCACCTTGCTCCGGCGCGCTGAGGGGGCTGCCGTCGAGGCTGATCTGCGCGGTCGCGTTGCGCTGGCCGTTGGACACGAAGTTGGTGCCTGAGGGATAGTTGTCCGTGATTCCCGAGCCCGTAGTCTCGGTTACTCCCCCAGCCAGAAACACCAGACCGAAAAGGCTCCGGTTGTACAAGGGGATGTCGCGGAGGTATTCGTTGCTGACGTCCGTTCCAAGGGCGGCGCTGTCCGTATCGAGCAGGGGAGGCGCTGTGGTCACCTCCACCGTGATGTTGAAGCTGACGGGCTTCAGGCTGAAGTTCAACGTCGACTGCTGGTCAACCGCCAGCACCACGTTCCTGCTCTCAGCTGACCGGAAGCCCTCCGATTCCACTTTAATGGTGTAGGTGCTGGGGCGCAGACCGGTCAGAAGATAGAGCCCGTGGTCGTCGGTGTGGACGCTGGTGGAGACATTTGTGCCATCGTTGGTGATGGTCACCAGGGCATTTACCACCACGGCACCGGTCTGGTCGGTCACGGTACCGCGCACCTGCGCCGTATAGCTCGCCTGACCCAGGGCGTGCTGTGCCAGCAATAAAGAAATGGTTAGGGTGATGCCGAAGAGGAACTGAAGGCGACGGAACTGAACTCGTAAGCCTGGCATGTCGATCCCCTGTTCGAACTGAATATATAAAGAGAGCCGGTGCAATGTTTCAGATCATTGCGATAGTTATCTTTTACTTTCGATCATCCCCAAGAGTCAAGCGAAAACGTCAGAAAACAACCGATCAATGCCCCCGGTCTGACCGACCACGGCGCTTCCGAAACTTACGTTTCCTTGCGTTCTATGCTGTTTTATGGGGCTGACAGGCCAGAAAGACAATTCTGTGGAGGTTCGGGCCGGCGAGTGCCTCTCATTCCGAAGCTTTGCCAGCCGGTACTTCGAAGCCGTAGCTCCGCAACAGCTCGCCTGCGGCGGCCGTCTTCAGGAAAGAGAGGAATCGCAAGGCCGTCTCCTTATTCTTTGACCTGCCAAGGATGACGCACGCTTGTTCAATGGGCGGGTAATCGCCATCGGGAACGGCTACGTAACGGCCTTTGTCTTTCATATTGGGAGACAAGGCCAGCGACAAGGCGACTATGCCCGCATCCGCCGCTCCCGATACAACAAACGATGCAGCTTGTGAAATGTTCTCGCCCAGGACGAACTTATCCTTCAACCTGTCATAGACGTTCAGCTTCTGCATGGCTGCGACCGCGGTTTGTCCGTAGGGAGCGTGTTGCGGGTTGGCGATGGCAATCTTCTTTACGGACGGATCCAGGAGGGCCTGCATTCCGGAACTCAAGTCGATTTTAGAACCCGTCGGGACCCAGATTACGATCTTGCCTTTCGCATACTGGTAGTAGCTTCCGGGTACTGTCAATCCGGCGGCCTCCAGCTTCCTCGGATAGTCGAGATTCGCGGAAAAGAATATGTCGAAAGGAGCACCATTTTGAATCTGCTGGAAGAAGTTTCCCGACGAACCGTAAATCACCTTCACCGTCTTGCCCGTTTCCTTTTCGAACCGGGCGGCCATCTCTTGCATGGCCGATTGCAGGTCGGCTGCCGCAGCTACGGTGATTTCCTGCCCTGCACATAACTGACAGACCAAGGCAACCAGCAGAACCAAGATCGGTCTTCTGACATTCATACCCTGTCCCCTTGACGCGCGGCAGCCAGGTCACACCCGAAGAATCATGACCTCGGTTGCCTTAATCAGCGCGGCCGCGGTCTGGCCGGGCTTGAGATTCATTTCACGGGCCGAACTGGCCGTGATGATCGACGTGATTTGCTGGCCGCCGATGGAAATCTTTACTTCCGCCATGAGCCCGCTTATACGGACTCCGTCGATGCGTCCGACGAGTTGATTCCTTCCGCTTACGCGACGGATCACAACATTTCGTTCAAGACCCGTTCTTCCCCGGGTGCGAAACAGCAGGCGGTCCACCTCGCTCTGCGGAATGCGATGGTGGCCCCCCGCGGTCTTGACGCTCCGGATCTTCCGCTTGTAAATCCACTGTTTGATGGTGGGGAAGCTGACTCTGAGTTCGAGAGCTGCTTCGCGCAGCTTCAGTAGCTCTCTGTCCGTCTCTTGGCTGCGGCGGGCTTTGGAGGTCTTTGGCATTTGAACCGGAATCCTACAGTCCAGCCCTGCCTCAGTCAATCGCAGTCAGAAGGATTGGCCACCTCCGCAGCGATTCACGCCCCCGAGAATTGAGATAAGTATACATAAGCACACATTAGTTGACATCATAAACGTATTACATATACATTTAACAACTCTCGACCGCTGCCCTCCGGGCGAGAAAAGCGTGTTTAGGAGGGGCAAGCCGAAACTGCTTCTGCGCAGACCGCTCCCGTATTTCAGCTCTGACCGCCAAACGATTTGGAAGGACTGGGGAGTCCACATGTTTCGTAAAAGCTTTCCTGTCATTTCCCTGCTGCTGCTCTCGCTGGCGCCACAGGTAGCGGTCGGCCAGGCGGGCAGCGCCGATTTGACTGGTGTGGTGTCGGACAGTCGCGGAGCGCTGCTGCCGGGCGCCAAGGTGACGGCGGTTGATACGCAGACCAGTGTTTCAACTGAGACGAAATCGAGCTTAGGCGGCGTTTACGTCTTTACCAACCTGCATCCCGGTATCTATACGGTTGCGGCCGAGGCCAGTGGTTTCCAAAAGCTGGTGCGAAGCGGTGTGACTCTCACCACAGGGGAACGGACGCGCCTCGACTTCACCATGGTTTTGGGGAGCGTGGCCGAGAGTGTGACGGTGGCGGGAGACGCGACCCTGTTGCAGACGGAATCGGGAAGCATTACTCAGTCCGTTGATCACCATAAAATTGTAGAGCTGCCTCTAAATGGCCGAACGTTCGTGCAATTGGCAACGCTGTCACCTGGCGTCACCCTTCCGCCGGGCACACTGTTGCCCAGGATCAACGGCGGCCGGCCTCGCACCAACGAGTATTTGTTCGACGGCATCAGCGCTCTTCAGCCAGAGCCGGGCCAGGTGGTGTTCTTTCCAATTATTGATTCCATCCAGGAATTCAATGTCCAGACCAATGCGGTCCCGGCCGAGTTTGGCAGGTTCAATGGCGGCGTGGTCAACTTATCCACTCGTAGCGGATCGAACGGATTTCACGGCAGCGTTTGGGAGTTTGTCCGGAATGAAGTGTTGAACGCTCGCAACTACTTCGCCCCGGTCAGCCAGAGCAAATCCGAGTTTCGCCGCAACCAGTATGGAGCCGCCCTGGGCGGTCCGATTGTGAAATACCGCACCTTCTTCTTCGTCGATTATCAGGGCGTAAAGCAGGCCGTGGGCACGGTCCGCATTTCGACCGTGCCCACGGTACTGGAGCGACAGGGCAATTTCACGGAACTCTACGGCAGTACGAAACCGGTGCTGTACGATCCCGCGACCACCGTCCAAACTCCCACGGGTTTCACGCGATCGCCTTTCTCCCCAACCAACATAGTTCCCACGGGACGTATCGACGCGGCCGCGCTTGCGGTGCTCAACCACTATCCGCAGCCGACGACGTCGGGGACCGCCAACAACTTCACTCTGGTGGGAAACGACCAGGACCACCAAAATCAGTTTGACACACGCGTGGACCACAAGTTTTCTGACAAGGACCAGATCTTTGGACGCTACTCATATTTTCAGGACATTGATCAGCCGGTTCCATTTCTTCCCGACGGTAGCGGCAACATCACCACCGGTGTCATCGGATTGACCGACACTCTGGGTCAGCAGGTTGTCGGCAGCTACCTGCATACGTTCAGTGAGAGGACCCTGAACGATCTACACATTGGCTACACTCGACGCTCGTTTCAACGCCGGGGAGTTCAACTCGATGCGTCACCTCCGCAAAGTCTGGATATTCCGGGCATCCCGTCAAATGGGGCATTTAACAACGCACTGCCGGTTTTCAATATTGCCGGCTACCAGCAAATAGGCTCGCCTTCCAACACGAATTCGAATTTTCGCACGGATGTCACGGAATTGGTGGATACGGTGTCCCGTCAAATGGGCCGTCATGCCATCAAGTTTGGGCTCGACTTTCGCTGGGAGCGCCTCGACGTAATCCAGCCGCCTAATCCTACCGGCGTGTTCCAGTTCTCCCAGTTATTCTCAGACTTACCCGGCGCCAAGGGGACCGGCGATCCTCTGGCCAGTTTTCTGTTGGGGCAGGTGCAGCAATTCTCCATTGACCTTCAAGGCAAGGTCATCCGTCCCCGGGCGCACATTCAGGAATATTTTGTTCAAGACGACTGGAAGGCGACGCGCCGTCTCACTCTGAACGCGGGGGTCCGTTGGACGCTCAACTTCCCGTCAACGGAAGTTGATAACCAGGGAGCTATCTTCAACCCGAAGACACAGCAATTGAACTATCTGGGACAGAACGGCTACCCAGATACCGCCCGCGAATTGCACTGGCATGATTTTGGTCCGCGCTTGGGACTCTCGTACATGCTGGGCGAGAAGACCGTGGTTCGCTCCGGATACGGACTAGTATGGATTGAGCAAAGTGGTATCACTACCCCATTCACCATTCCACAGTTCCCCTTCCTGCAGACCACCAGCCAGCGCACGTTGGACAACATCAACCCGGCGTTCATTCTTTCCGGCGGACCGAGTGTGGTTCCGATTCCGCTCACGCCGGATGCCGGCCTCGGGCAGGGCGTGTTCACGGTCAATCGAAATCTTGGTTCGGGTTACGCACAACAGTGGAATCTGGCGATTCAGCATGAACTGGCCCGCAATGTGTCGTTTGAAGTGGCATACGTGGGTTCGCATATCACCCATGTCGGCATACCCGACGTCAACACTAACCAACTCACGGTGGACCAGTTGGCGATAGGTTCACCGTTGTTGCAGAAGGTGACGAACCCGTTCTTTGGGCAGATTCCGCGGTCATCATCGCTGGGAGACCCGACAATCTCAGCCGGACAGCTATTGAAGCCGTTCCCTGAATTTTTGACGGTAGCACCCTACCGGAACAATGTCGGCAGCACGGTTTACCATGGATTCGAGGCGAAGTTGGAGCAGAGGCTCTCTGGCGGGCTTTCCTACCTGGTCAGCTACACCCATTCCAAGTTAATCGATACCGCATCCTCTGTTTTTGATGCGTCGGTCCTTACCGGACCCGTGGCTAATTTTCCGGTGGCTGACAGCTTCAATCTGCGGCGGGAGCGGGATTCATCGACCGGCGATATTCCCAATGTCTTCGTGGCCAGTTACACCTGGGAAATCCCAGTTGGCCGCGGCCACAGCTTGAATCCCACGGGCATTGCGGGCGTCCTTGCCAATGGCTGGCAAATTACGGGAATTGCCCTGCTGCAGTCTGGGATGCCATTTGCCATTACGCAAACCACTAACTTTAATGCCTTCGCCGGATTCGGGGTGCAGCGGCCCAACGTCGTGGCCTCGCCAAATCTGTCCTCCGACAAGCGCGGCCCAACCCATTGGTTCAATACCAGTGCCTTTCAAGTCACGCCCCAATTCACACTAGGCAACTCGTCGCGGAATCCGGTTCGCGGGCCTGATTACAGGGATGCGGACATCGCGTTCATCAAGCACACGCGGGTCGGAGAACAACTTGACCTGGAATTTCGGGCTGAGCTTTTCAACCTTACGAATACACCGGCTTTCGGTCAACCCAACGGTGTGCTGGGTAGCAGCGCTTTCGGGACCATCACGGCCACCGCAACCGATCCCCGCGTAATACAGTTTGGACTCAAGCTGAACTACTGACACCCGAGGTTTGCGCGATCAACGCCGACGTCACTGCGCAGACCAGTATTGATTGAAGCCGACATAATCGGACGGCAAGTTGGCGAGGATGGTGCGTCGCAGTTCGAGCATGTCAACCGAACCCTGCTTTTGATAAAGGACCTTGCCACCGGGAGCGAGCAAGACGGTAAAGGGCACGGCTGACTTCCATTTAGGATCAAACGCAGCTTGCAGGGTCGCAGTATCGTCTGATGCAAACAGAAAATTGCGGCTGGTGGCGTGCATCTTCTCCAGGAATTTCATAACCCCGTTCTTCTCATCTGGCATGTTGGCCGATACCGTGACCAGTTCCAAATCGCGCACACTGTACATTCGGTAGGTTTCCTCGAAGTCAGGAAACTCGTGTACGCAGGAACCGCACCAGGTGGCCCAGAAGCTGACCAGCAGAGTCTTGCCAGTGGGATTTGCCCGCAGTGCCTTGAGGTCAGCGGCTGAAGCCAGTTCGAGATTTACCGGTTGGGCCTCGATTTTGGCCAAAGCATTCAGACGCGAGGCCTGCTTCTCCTGCCACTTGGTGGAGCAGCCGAACACTCCTGTATGTCTAACAGCCACTTCGTGGTGCGCCAGGAGGGCGTCGATCGCATTGCGCGCATCCTGCGTTTTTACCAGCTCCGTGCGATAGCTGTTGTCGATGCGTCCTTCGTAGCGCAGACGCCGTTCCTGGTCGAAGATGAAGACATGCGGCGTGGCCTGCGGTCCGTAGGCGCGAGTGACGGCCTGGGTCTCGCCGTAGGAGCCCAGCTTGTGCGAAGCTCGTCCGATGGGTATACTGGCGGTCGTTTCCCAATCCTGCAGGGGGGGTTCTATGGACTCGACCGGCCAATCTACCAAGGGGACGCCTTACGAGGTAAGAGCGGCATCGATTGTCTACGAACGCCGAGCCGAAGACTTGCAGTTGGAACGCCTTTGGACTCGTCTCCAAAAGAAGATGCGAGAGGCAGAAGACCAGGCCTCTCCGCCGGCCGCCGCGTAGTTCTTCCCCGTCTATAGTTAGGCTCCAGGTGTCTCGCGCAGCGACTCGTCATCCATGAGTGTGAGTCCGGTTATGCGGGACACTCACGCGCTCTCCCTGGCCATTCCGGATTTTCCCGGGACCGCCGCGCGACAATCAGTAGCTGGCCCCGGTTTCTGCACAGATCGGTGCTACGTACCGAAGAGCGGCTTCCCGGCTGCACGACCAAGGCCATGCTGCAGTATGGGAAGCTGTACAATATTCCTACCTTCACCCAGACGAGTTGTCGCTTCCTCTGGTGCCGTGGCCTCGTGACCGGCTTGAGGGCTTCACATAAATATTAAGGAAGATGATTTTGTGATTGTCGGCGTTCCCAGAGAGAGCTATCCCGGTGAGCGGCGCGTGGGGCTGGTTCCCATGGTTGTGCCGACTCTGGTCAAAGCGGGTTTTGAAGTTGTCATCGAGACTGGGGCCGGGGTTGAAGCGGGTTACCCGGACGCACATTACGTTGAAAAGGGGGCAAGGATTCTTCCTGATCGGGCCGCCGTGTTTGGCGCGGCCGAGATTGTTGTCCAGGTGCTTTGCTACGGCTCTAACGATGCCACCGGCGCGGCCGACCTTCCTCTTCTGCGTCGGGACCAGGTCCTGGTTGGATTCCTGCGTCCGCTGGGATCGCTGGAAGTAATTCAGCAGATCGCCGCCACCGGCGTTACCTCTTTTGCCATCGAACTGATACCGCGGACGACGCGCGCCCAGAGCATGGACGCCCTTTCTTCGATGGGAACGGTCTGCGGCTATAAGGCGGTGCTGATCGCAGCCGAGACCCTGCCCCGATTTTTCCCCATGCTTACCACGGCGGCTGGGACCATCACGCCGGCACGGGTGTTTGTGATTGGGGCCGGCGTCGCCGGGCTGCAGGCCATCTCCACCGCACGCAGACTGGGCGCGGTCGCCATGGCGTATGATCTGCGTCCCGCGGCCAAGGAACAAGTGCAGAGTCTCGGAGGCCGCTTCATTGAGCTTCCCATCGAAGCCAAGGACGCCCAGGACGCGCGCGGCTATGGCACGCAGCAGGACGAATCCTTCTATCAACGGCAGCGCGAGCTCCTGGGACGTGTGGTGGCGGAAAGTGATGTGGTGATTACGGCTGCCGTGATTCCGGGCAAGAAGCCTCCGGCTCTGGTGACGGAAGAAATGGTGAAAAGGATGGCGCCCGGTTCGGTGATTCTTGATCTGGCGGCGGAGCGGGGAGGGAATTGCGAACTGACCCGTCCCGGCGAAACCGTGGTTGCCCACGGCGTCACCATCATCGGACGGATCAACGTCTCCACCGGTGTGCCTTACCATGCCAGCCAGATGTACGCGCGCAATATCACCGCATTTCTGCTGCACCTGGTGAAGGATGGCAAGCCGCAGCTTGACCTCGACGACGAGATCATTCGCGAAACCTTGCTGACCCGGGGCGGGGAACTGGTCAACCATCGCGTGCGGGAGTTCTTCTCTCAACCCGCGCTGGTTTCTGCGGGCGGAAATTAGACTTCGGGTGGAGGAACAATGAGTTCCACGCTAATCAATGGCCTCTTCGTTTTCATGTTGGCGGCCTTCATCGGATTTGAAGTAATCCGCCGGGTTTCTCCTTTGCTCCATACTCCGCTGATGTCGTTGACCAATGCTCTTGACGCCATCGCCGTGGTGGGCGCCATCGTGCTGGTGGGCCGGCACGAGAGCAGGCTTTCTTTCGTGCTCGGCATGCTGGCCATCATCGCTGCCACCAGCAATATCGTCGGCGGCTTCCTGATCACCGACCGCATGCTCAAGATGTTCCACAGCAGCCGCCCGACCAAGCCATGAACACTCTGCCTGTCACCCAGCCCGTCATCGAAATCACCTACCTGGTTGCCAGCATCCTTTTCATTCTCTCGCTGAAATGGATGAGCTCGCCGAGCACTGCCCGGCATAGCGTCCGGGCAGGCGAAATCGGAATGCTGCTGGCTATCGCCGGGACCTTGTTGCAGCACGGCATCGTCGATTACAAGTGGATTGCGATCGCGCTGGTGCTCGGGACCTGCATCGGAATTCCTCTCGGTATGGTGCAGATGACCGCCGTTCCCCAGCGGACTGCCCTCAGCCACGCTTTCGGCGCGTTCTGCGTCACCCTGGTGGGCACCGCCGAATTCTATCTGCGGAGTCCTGACATCTCCCGCTTTACTATGGCGGTCCTCTCCGCCGAGGTCATTCTTGGTTCCTTGACCTTCACCGGCAGCCTGATGGCCGCGGGGAAACTCCAGGAGATTCTGCCGCAGCGCCCGCTTACTTATAAAGGCCAGAACCTGGTCAATCTGTTATTTCTCGCCGTCGCAGTGGCGGGAGCCGGGTACCTCGTGCTGCATCCCGGCGCCAGGCAACTGTTCCCAATGATGGTGGGGGTTTCGCTTTTGTTCGGGGTGCTCATGATCGTCCCGATCGGCGGGGCGGACATGCCGACCGTCATCTCCCTGCTCAACTCTTATGCCGGGCTGTCCGCGGCGGCGATGGGATTCGTTCTCGACAGCAAGCTCCTGATTATCGCGGGAGCACTCGACGGTTCTTCTGGTTTCATCCTGTCCGTCATCATGTCGAAGGCGATGAATCGCTCGTTCGGCAACGTCCTCTTCGGGGCCTTCGGCCAGGTCCAGGCTGCGGCTGTGGCCGGGCAGGAAGCCAAGACGGTGCGCAGCGCGACTGCGGAAGAAGCAGCCGCCATCCTGGCCGCCGCCAACAAAGTCGTCATCATTCCGGGGTATGGAATGGCGGTGGCTCAGGCGCAGCACAAGGTGCGGGAACTCTATGACGCTCTCAGCAAGCGCGGAGTGGACGTGCGCTTCGCCATCCATCCCGTCGCCGGCCGCATGCCGGGGCACATGAACGTGCTGCTCGCCGAGGCTGACATTCCCTACGACCGGCTGGCGGAGATGGACGACATCAACGGCGAGTTTCCGCAGACTGATGTTGCGCTGGTGATCGGCGCCAACGACGTTACCAATCCCGCCGCCCGCACCGATTCCTCCAGCCCGATCTTCGGCATGCCCATTCTCGACGTGGACAAAGCCCGCACGGTCATGGTCATCAAACGCAGCATGAGCCCGGGCTTCGCCGGTATCGACAATCCCCTCTACTACCTTGGTAGGACCCTGATGTTATTTGGCGACGCCAAGTCGTTCGTCAATGACATCGTTCATCAACTGGCGGGCAGCGGAGGCCATTGATCAGGTTGAGGGACATTCAGTTCCTCCGCTGAGGCGTACCCTCTACCCGCTCAGGCTGCTCCGATGCCGAAATTACGCTTAATCTAGTCGCTCCTTCGTAATAAGGCAGCGCTCTTGCTCAAGAATCCTTACCGCCAGGTCACGGATTGATTTCAGTGGAAAAAGGATGCGCACTCCCCTGAAAGAGGACGGTGTGACGGGAATCACACGCCAGGGCAAGCCTGATCACGTCATTTAACTGCAACCGGTACTAGATTTAAAAGTGGAAGTCAGGAGGGATTTATGTCAGCCCTTGCCCAGTTACGAGAGCAGAAGGAGAGTGTGGGTTTCAAGCGTGTTCTTATTGCCACAGACTTTTCAGCCGTTTCGGAGCGTGCCCTGGCTTACGCCCTTCCGATCGTCCGCCGATTCGGCTCCCTAGTGTCGATTGTGAATGTCATTCCTCCGGAGACGCGGGACATGATCGTTTGGGGCCCGCTGCCGCGAGAACTCGACCGTCAACGACTTGAGGCAGAGCAGGAAATGGCACGCCTCGCCGCAGAAGCACGTATCAAGGAAGTCAATCCTCACATGTTGCTCGCGCAGGGCCGGGTATGGGATGTGCTCTCGTCGATTATTCAGCGTGAGAACACTGATCTGCTGGTTCTGGGCACTCGCGGACGTGGAGGACTGAAGAAATTAGCACTCGGATCGGTGGCGGAGGAAGCCCTGCGTCGGGCTACGTGCCCGGTCCTCACCATCGGCCCCAGTGTTCCTTTGCCAGATCCTGGAATGAGCGGATTCAAGACCATCCTGTTTGCAACCGATTTTGGGCCCGCTTCGACGAGAGCTTTTCCCTATGCCCTGTCGTTGGCGGTGGAGTGTCACGCCAAGTTGATTCTCCTGCACATGTTGCCCCCTATGCCAATCGCGGTTATTGGTCCAGGCGCATATTGCCCTGGGGTTTTCGTCGCCGAAGATCTAGCAGACTGGCAGTCCACAATGAATCAGGAGAGCGCTCGAAAGTTGGCGGAACTGGTTCCCGCAGGCGCCAAGCTGATGAGCCAGCCCGAAATCGTGATTGGAAAGGATTTCCTGCCTGAAGGCATCCTGGGTACCGCAGCGATACACAATGCCGACCTCATCGTCATGGGGGCGAACCGTGTTGCTTCTGCGCGGCTGACTGCGCATGTCCCTTGGGCTCTCACCCACGATGTGATCTGTGAAGCCAGGTGCCCTGTTCTGACGGTCGCGGGCTGAGCGATCGCGAATGGAGCGCCTCCGGTTCGAGGCCGCACCGGAAGCGGTCTGCGCTCATCATCCAATTTGCTAGCCTTGCCGGGATTGGGAGACACTGGAGCACGATTCCGAAGTCATAGGGGAACCAACCAACCAGCCCGGAGCAGAACGGCAAGAATGCGACCGATCACGATTGGTGTGTGCGCGCTACTCCTGCTGGTCTTTGCGGCGATCTCCTGCCCGCGGACCACATTTGCCCAGTCGCTTCCGGAACCCCCCTCGTACGGCCCGTACAACGCAGTGTTCCGCCAGGGTGGGAATAGCCTCAGCAAACCGGTTGAACCAGCGGACGCCGTGCTGCAGGCCACTTCTCCCTGGTCCCTCTATTGCTGGTTTCAAGGCGAAGGAACCGAACCTGGTTCGACTTTGCTGGCCGGAGTGGGCAATCCCCTTGACGAGTATTCGCGCTATCTGGGTGTTCGCGACGGCAAACTCATTTTCTGGATGGGCGAAGATAACGGCCTGACTGCGGCCGCCGCACTGCCTTCCGCGGACTGGCACTTCGCCGCGGCTACTTTCGACGGGACCGTTGTGCATCTCTACAGCGACGGACAGGAAGTTGCGAGTGGCAATTTGACGCTCGGAAGAGTGGCGCCTGTCCTGCAAATGGCCCCCGAGGACTTGCCCTGGACTGGGGCAAAACATTTTGGAGGCAGGATCGCAAGCCTGACTCTTCTGCGCACAACCTTAAGCGCGGGCGAGATTCAGCAGCTTTACGCTTATCCTCCAAATCCTGCGCTGATTGTATTTGAAGAGGGCTCGAAGCCCTGGCCGCTGCAGACCCAGGAGCAGGCTGGGTATCGCTCGCCCCAGGATCCGGCTTCTCTGCCAAAAAGTGCGGCGCCCTTCTCTCCGCCTGTGGCGCGCACTCCTCCACCGGCTCGCACTTCTCTGCAGTCGCTCGGAGACAATCAATGGGCGCTCGAAGGCGGATGGAAGCTCACGCCCGCGCCCAAGATCAAGGCCGATGGAGCGGCCGTAAGCCAGGTCGGCTTCGTTGCGAAAGATTGGTGGCCGGCAACAGTTCCGGGCACGGTCCTGACCACCATGGTGGACCAAGGTGTCTATCCCGATCCGGATTATGGCTTGAACAACCTGGCCATTCCTGAGCTGCTTAATAAGCAAGACTATTGGTATCGTGTCGAATTTAACGTCCCCAAGAGCGTCGATGGCCGTCATCTCACGCTCACCTTCAATGGCATCAACTACGCTGCAGTCGTGTGGCTGAACGGCCAGCGACTGGGCGATATCAAAGGGGCCTTTGTCCGGGGAACATTCGATGTAACTGAACTATTGAAGCCGGGGCGCATTAGTGCGCTCGCGGTGCAGGTTTCACCGCCGCCGCATCCCGGGATCCCACATGAGCAGTCGATCAAAGCCGGCCCGGGCGAAAACGGCGGCATGATGGTGCTGGACGGCCCCACGTTCATGGCGACAGAAGGGTGGGACTGGATTCCCTCCATTCGTGATCGCAATACCGGGATCTGGCAGGACGTAATCCTGTCAGCCACAGGCGCGGTCCGGATCGGCGACCCGCAGGTGATCACCTCCCTGCCGCTTCCGGACACCAGCCGCGCTGATGTAGAGATCGATGTTCCGCTCAGCAACCTCTCGGCCTCACCGCTCAAGGGAGGTCTCACCGCGTCTTTCGGAGAGACGACTGTCACCAAACAGGTCACCGTGCCGCCAGGTGACTGCACCGTGAAACTGACGCCAGCGGAGTTCGCGCAGCTTACGGTACAGCATCCCCGGTTGTGGTGGCCCAATGGCTACGGCAAGCCTGAGCTGTACACGCTCAAGCTGACCTTCAGCTCTAACGGCCAGGCCTCGGACACGAAAGAACTGAACTTCGGCATCCGCGAGATCACTTATGAGTTGAGCTTGTATGATTCGGCCGGCCACCTGCGGCGCGTTGAGGTTTCTCCCGCTGTGGCGCGGCAACGCGGGGAGCAGGTCGTGGACGTCAGCCATGAAGGCATGCGGCAGATCTTCCACGGTTGGGTAGCTTCGCTTACTCGGGGCGCTGAGTCCTCCCCAGCCGTGAAGCAGCTGCAGGTGTCTGGAGACACTCCAGGTTTTACTGACCTGGTGATCAAAGTGAATGGCGTGAAGATCGCTTGCCGGGGCGGCAACTGGGGGATGGACGACTCCCGCAAGCGCGTTTCCCGAGAGCATCTCGAGCCCTTCTTCCGCCTGTATCAGGGCGCGGGCCTCAACATTATTCGCAACTGGGTTGGTCAGAATACAGAAGAGGTTTTTTACGACCTGGCGGACAAGTATGGCCAGCTTATCTGGAATGATTTCTGGGCTACCACCCAGGACTACAACCTGGAGCCGCAAGATCCGGACCTGTTCCTGAAAAACGCTCGCGACACCATTCTGCGCTTTCGCAATCATCCTTCGATTGCGCTCTGGTGCGGCCGCAATGAAGGCGTGCCTCAGCCCATTCTCAACCAAGGCCTGGCCGATCTGATTCAAAAGTTGGATGGCACCCGCTACTACTCTCCGAGTTCGAACCGTGTCAACCTGCGCGACAGTGGCCCCTACCAATATCAGGACCCGGCAACCTACTACAAGATCAATCACGGTTTCTCGGTGGAGTTGGGCGTACCGTCGTTGTCAACCCTGGAATCGATTCGTCACTGGATTCCACAGGCGGACCAGTGGCCCATCAGTGACGACTGGGCGTATCACGACTGGCACCAGGCCGGGAACGGTGACGTGGCGCCGTTCATGCGGGAACTGGAAACTGAGTTTGGAGCAGCCATCAGCTTGGAAGACTTCGAGCGCAAAGCTCAGATGCTCGACTATGTGGAGCATCGCGCCATCTTCGAAGGCTTCAACGCACACCTGTGGTCGCCCAACAGTGGCCGCCTGCTGTGGATGACGCAACCCGCCTGGCCCAGTTCCAACTGGCAGATTCTCAGCTCAGATTACGATACGCAGGCGTCTTTCTACGGGGTCAAGAAGGCTTGCGAGCCCATCCACGCCCAGCTTGATCTGTCCGATTACAAAGTGGACGTGGTAAATATCACGGCCACCGCGATGCCGGACGGCTCTCTGAACGCCCGCGTGTATTCACTCGAAAACAAACTGTTGTTCGAAAACACCCAGAAGCTGCAGCTTGCGGCCAACGCGCTGACGCCTGGTTTCAAGCTGGAGCTGGCTCCGTATCTCTCTAGCGGGATGGTCCTGGTCATGCTGGCGCTGAGCGATTCAACCGGCAAGCCGATTTCGGATAACTTGTATTGGCTGGGCGCAAGCGATTCGTCCTACCACCAGCTGAACAAGCTCCCCGCCGCCACGCTCGCCGCCTCCGCCACGGCGACTCGCGATGGCGATGAAATTAGGATTCAGGTCCAATTGGAAAATCGGGGAACGTCTGCGGCCCTGGCCGGCAAACTTACACTGGTGAATGTTTCCGATGGGACCCGAATTCTGCCAGCCTATTGGAGCGACAACTATGTCTCCCTGTTACCCGGCGAAAGTCGAGCGATCGAAATCGATTACCCGGCGAAAGCCGCATTGGGAGCAGCCAGACTCGAGATCAGGGGATGGAATATCGCTCCCATGGTGGTCCCGGTTTCGAGTCACTAAGCGCGCAGTCACTGGCATTGCTCAGTGTGGGCACGAAGCGCCAGAAACATCGCGGAGAATCGAGTCCGGCTCAGTGGAGTGAACTGCCGAGCGTTGCTCGGCCTGGACGGCTCGGAGACCCGTCCCCACAGGCCATTGCCGGCGGGCATGCTGTGCCGTGCAGACCCCAATCGTTTCGTCTTCAGAAGCCCGGAGGTTTTCGTGCGCCGAAAACAAATCGTATGGCTGTCGGTTGTAACCGCCGTTGTCTTTCTATTTGCCAGTGAGGCGAACCATTCCTGGGCGAAGCCCCCAGTGGCGCCTGTTGGAATATTCGAGGACCATGCCGATGTCGGTACGGTCCTGCACTCCGGCTCCGTTGAATATGATGCTTCGAGGGAGACCTATACCCTTACCGGCAGCGGCGAGAACATGTGGTTTGCCACCGACGCCTTTCAGTTTGTCTGGAAGAAGGTCTCGGGTGATGTCACCTTGACCGCTGACATCTCATTTCCGACCACCACCGGAAATCCGCACAAGAAGGCAGTTCTGATGCTACGGCAGAGCCTCGACCCGAATTCCGTGTATGCCGACGTGGCGCTGCACGGCGTTGGCATGACCGCGCTGCAATATCGTGACGAAAAGGGAGCCGTCACGCGAGAGATTCAGTCGAACCTGTCCGGCCCCAGAAGACTGCGTATCGCAAGGCGGGGCGATTACGTGTACATGGCCCTGGCGGCGGCTGACGGCGAGCCCGAGGTCGCGGGCGGCTGGCTGCGCGTGCCTCTGCAGGGAAGCTTCTACGTCGGGATCGGTGTCTGCTCCCACGATAGAGACGTCATCGAGAAGGCGGTGTTTTCGAAGGTAGATTTGGCCACGCCCGCATCCACCACGGCCAAACCCACGCTCTACAGCACGCTGGAAACGGTAGCAGTCGATTCCGGCGACCGGCGAGTGGCGTATATTGCGTCCGAACACTTCGAAGCCCCGAACTGGAGCCGCGATGGCTCGTCTTTCATCTTCAACGGCAACGGCCATATCCTGCGCTTGCCTGTGGCCGGGGGCAAACCGGAAATCATCGACACGGGTTTTGCCACCCGCTGCAACAACGATCACGGCATTTCGCCGGACGCTACCCAGTTCGCCATCAGCGACCAGTCACAGGAGGACCACCGCTCCCTCGTCTATATCGTACCCATTGGCGGCGGCACTCCCCGGCGCATCACGAAAAATGCGCCCTCATACTGGCACGGCTGGTCGCCGGATGGAAAGACTCTGGCGTTCGTGGGCCAGCGCAATGATGAATTCGATATCTACACCATCCCTGTCAGTGGAGGCGAAGAAACGCGTCTCACCACCGCCAATGGCCTGGACGACGGCCCGGAGTATTCGCCCGACGGAAATTTCATTTACTTCAACTCCGAGCGCACTGGCAGCATGCAGATCTGGCGCATGCGCAGCGACGGGAGCCAGCAGCAGCAAGTCACATCGGACGAATTCAACAATTGGTTTCCTCACATCTCGCCCGATGGAAAGTGGATGGTCTTTCTTTCGTACGACCACAGCGTGACCGGACATCCGGAAAACAAGGATGTGACCCTTCGCCTGATGTCGCTCAGCGACAGGAAAATCAAGCTGTTGGCCAAACTCTTCGGCGGCCAGGGGACGATCAACGTTCCTTCCTGGTCGCCTGACAGCAGGCAGTTGGCCTTCGTGAGCTATCAGCTGATCCCAGATGAGAGAGTATGGAAGAAATAGATTTTCACACGACTCGGGCCCAATAAACTTGCCGGGCTTCTCCAGGTTGTGTTCCGTTGTCATTTCCACTGAATGATGCCGGCCTCCTGACAGGCGTTGAGATAGTCGCTCACCACATGTACAGGCACAGAGCCGTACTCGGCCGACACCGCATCCCTGATTTCGCCTACGTTTCGTTTGCCATCCACAAAATTTACGATCTCATAGGCATAGAGTTCCGAAACGTCCTGGGTGTTGAGCAAAGGCGTTGCCTCGCTGTTAAGCAGCTTGATTTGCGCCATTCGCTCAGGCGCCAGTCGTGCTTTGAGAACATCGTCGTTCTGATAAGTAAGCGGCCCGAACTCGCCGATGCGGACCGGAATCTTCCGCGCGGCTGCGTCTCCCGACCAGGATGCTTTCGGTTCCGCACCCGGCGCTCCTCGAGCCTGGGCTTGGCTGTCGATCCAGGAATTGAAAGTTGATGCCTGATCGGTCAGGGCCTTCTCCTGGGCTGGATGGTTCGGATCGGAGCCGGCAAACTTCAGCAGTGACGATAACATCGCGAGTTCGCGCTGGAGGCCCTGGCGCAGCTGGTTGCGTGCCTCGTACCACGCCGCGCCGGCATCCAGCTTCGGGTCCCCCACCACTTGCTGCGCGCGCTGGAATAGTTGCGCCAGTCGTACTTCCGACTGCGACGCATAGAAGGGAAGCAGGTCCCGCGATCCTTCCGCATCCAGGGTGGCATACACATATCCGGCGGCGGCGCCGATCAGCGCCACCCGGCGCAGCTTGGTGGGGTCGATCTGTTGCAGGGTGTCATGGTCGGTGTGAATGTAGATGTCCGGCCAGTCGCGCAGGTAGAGCGACGGCACCGCGATGCTGGACGAATCATAGTCGTCGTGATCACTACCCGCAGCATAGGGGGTCACGTCAGCCAGAAACTGGTTACGCGTGCCTTGCTCCCCGGTGCGGGTCTCAATGACCGCTGTTTCGGGCGCATCGCCGCTTCCCGCGTAGTTGGCTGCTCCGGTGCGGATAACATCTGCCAGGACGGCGCCAACGTCAGTCACAAAACTGGGCAGCGACCACGGAGTTTCGGTCACATGCAAAATGGATTTGTTCTTGAAGGGATCGCCGCCGACCATGTCCATGTGGATGTTGGCGCTCAGCCGCGCCCGGATATCGGGATGCCGGCTGAGATAGGCCATGGTGCCTTCAACCTCTGGCCCCCACACGAAGCGCAGCGTACGTTTGGGACGCGGCAAGGCTCTACTGCCGATCAGCCGCGCCAGCACGCGAGCCGACTCCAGAATAGTCACGCAGCCGCTCCCGTTGTCGTTGGCGCCCGGCCGCTCGTGATCCAGATGGCAGCTGTAAACTATTTCACCCGCAGCGGGATCGGTCCCGGGAATGACGCCGTTCACCACCGTCCAGTGTCCAGGGCCCACTTCAGCTTTCACCTTGGCATGTAGGATAATCTGCTCTCCCGCCCGCAGCCGTGCCCGCAATAACTCAGCGGTGTCCCGCGAAATCATGAAGGCGAATCCTGCCGGCTGGCGCGCATCCAGATGGCCCCAACGCACCACGGTGCGGTCCAGACCTGACCAGGCGGTGCTCTGGTTCGGCATGTCGCTTACAATTCCCGCCGCCCCGTATTTGGCCACTACCAACGCCTGTACCCGGGCGAGCACGCCATCGGCCAGGACAATCTTTCCGCGCACCTCCTTGCCGGCGTAATCAGATTCATGGGAACCGTCGCCGACATCCACCAGCGCGGCCTCCACGTCAGCGGTGTGACTGTAGTCGGCCAGTCGAATCGGATCGGTGGCCCAATCTCCCAACAGCAAGTGTTGCGGCCGCACTTCCCACAGCCGACCGACCTCGACGGTCCAGCCCAGATAAGAACGCATCAGCCCGTATGGAGTCTTCCCGTCGATAGGGAACTGCTCGCTCTGTACTTCGGCCAGTCCGTACTCCCGTGCCCGCTGCAGAACAAACTGGGCGGCTTGGTCAAATTCGGCGGTCGCGGGCACGCGGTGCAAGCGGGTCAGGTAGCGCAGATTTTCATACGGGGCCGCGCCGCTGGCCTCATCGCGCAGCTTGACCCATTGCTCTGAGGAAAGAAATGGCTGTTGGGCAAGCGCGAAGGTTGCGGCGGACAGGAGTACAAGACCGGCGAGAATTGAGCGGACCATGGAGGGAGAGCATACATTTTGCTCGGCGCTCGGCGCAACGCTCGTTGGCTCTGTAGCGCCGGCGTCCCGCCGGCTGTCGGGGAGGGCATCTTGCCCTCCTGTAGGCGAGGTTCAGGATATCCTCGTGCCCGCTACGCGCTGAGCGCGGTTATCCTCGACCGGTCAAAGCTGCCGCTATCCGACCTTCTTGCCTGGGGCGAGCAATGCCGGTCATATACCCGATTCGCAATGCTCAGCACACTTTCGAAGCCGGCATGCTGGGGCAGAATTGCGCTGGCTAATTCACGAATGAATTGGACGCGACGATTGAGACCGTCTATCTGCGTTACGAACCTGGGATCCTCAATATTGTGGATCAGAGGCATGGCGCATACCTCCTTGAATTTCACCTACACACATAGATGATCGGTCACATTCAGGAGGCGCCACAATCCGGGAGATAAGGGATTACTTTGGTACTAGACCCGGAAAGGCAACCGGACAACGGTCGCTACTGGCCAGTCGCGGTTTGCGACGGTGAGTCAACTCTCACCGAGGAGGCTGGCAGAATTCCATCCGCCGCCCAGGGCCTTGATCAGGGAAACGCTGGCGGCCATGCGCCGGCGCAGAATATCCACCGCGGCCCGCTCGTCGGCCAGGGCCGTGCTTTGCGCCGTGGTCACTTCCAGATAGCTGCCCACGCCGCCCTTGTAACGACTTGTGGAAAGCTCGAGCGAGTGCTCGGCTGCCGCCACCGCGGCTTGCTGGGCCTGGGCTTCGTCGTTGAGAATGCGCAAAACGGCCAGATTGTCTTCCACCTCCTGAAAGGCGGTGAGGACCGTCTGGCGATAATTCGCCTCCAACTCCTCATAGGCCGCCCGGGCTTGTTCGGAGACGGCACGGCGGCGTCCTCCGTCGAAGGCAGCCACAGCCGCGGATGCCCCCGCGGTCAGGAACCCGCTGGGTCCCTGAATTAATGTAGTGATCGCCGCGCTTTCAAAGCCGCCCGAGCCGGTCAGCGTGAAGATCGGGAAGTAGGCTGAGCGGGCCACGCGACGTTCCGCGGCCGCGATATCTGGCCGGCGCTCCAGCAGGTTTGACGGAAGCCCCGGCCGGTAAATTTCGTATTAATCGGGGCGTAAAAAAAGGCCGGCAAAAGGCCGGCCTGGAGGGGATTTACAAAACTTTACCGATTAGGATCCGGCTGGCTCGAATCCGATGTGTCATCGGGTCGATTCAGATGAGGCCGGTTCGGATCTGACTGGTTGGTGTCGGAGCGATTGGGATCCAGCCGGTGCCGCCCTTCATTCGGTCCCCGGTTGCTGGCTATGACAGTCACGGGAGCCTGCAGGGTAAAGTTCAGCACGGTCTCAGACGGCAGCTTGATTTGCTGCCCCTTGGTGGCTGCCTGAACGCCGCCACCCAGGCCGCCGCCTGCCGCCGCTCCAATCGCGGCTCCTTTGCCTCCGCCCGCGATGGCGCCAATGATGGCCCCGATACCAGCACCGGCCCCGACCTTTGCCGCCGTGTTCTTGCCCCGCGATGAGCCTTGTCGCCGATATTGGTCAGTTTGCAGGCTGTAGTATTTCCCGCCAGCCGATATACGGTCCAACTGCAAGGCCACCACCGACTGACCGGCGAATTTGCCCGCGCTCTTCACCTCCACGAGATGACCTTCAACGTCGTAGCCGGAGGGAATCACTACTTCCCCATCCACTGCCAGCGGAGAATCCAGCGTGGCATGGAAAGTCTGGCCCTGCTGGCTGGTTTCCGAGTCGATGGTATCCACCAGCCGCACTGCCAGAGTTGTCCCTGAAGGGATCGTAACTTTCTTCGGTGGCGGCGGAGGCGGTGGAGTGGAAGGCACCACAGCTACCGGTGCCGGAGGCGTCATCGCGGCTACAGGAGCGGCCGAGGTGGTGTCGCTGGACGAAGAAGGCATTCTGCGGTCGCGCGGCTCACGCCGGCGAGACTTGGGCGCGGACGCCGGCGAAGGCTTGGTTTCCTCTACTGGTGGCGCCGCTTCTGCCGCTTCCGCCGGTGGTGGAGGGGCCACCTGCAGATTGTTTATGATCTGCTTGACCCCGGGCTCAGTAGCAGCATAGCGGGCGGCTGCATCGCGTTGCGCATCGTTGTCCACCGTGCCCGTCAGAGTCACGGTCCCGCCTTCTGCTTTCACGCCCAGCTGCTTGCCCTGCAACCCCGAGTCTGAAGCCAGCTTGGTCTGGATGTCACTGGTAAGTTGGGCGTCATTCGGCGCCTTGGTGCAGCCCACGCCAACCGTCAGAATCGCGAGCAATGTGATCGCGCTGACGTACAGGGAGAATTTCGCATTCATAGCCAATACTCCTGATTGAACTAGACCGAGTATAGCTATTTAGATGCAGAAAAGCTGCCGGTCTCAGTCAAAATTGGGGGGAAAGTCCGCCGACACCAAACCCATAACCGGGTGGCGGAGAACAACTTAGACCGCGACCGTGGGTTTAGGTTGGAGCAGGCCGCGGCTTTCATCACAGCCGTGTCAGTGTTGGCGGAGGAATTTATAATCGAGAATGGACGCGGCCAGGCCGACCGACTCCGCATCGCGGACGTCCTTCCGTCGGATGATCCGGCCCTGGCACAGAACGGTGCTGTTCTTCTGGCCGGAAATCTCCTCCGGCATTTCGAACACCATTTCCACCAGCGTGTTGTCCGGCAATTGCTGTGGTCCGAGCAGGAGTACGCCCGACTGGCTGAGGTTTTCGACCGTGCCCTCATGCCAGGTCCCCAGGCCCTTGGGGCGATAGCGTACCGGAGCCTGCAGCGCCAGGCGACGGGCGCGTGGAACCCAGGTTGGCTTCTTGTTGTTCTTGCTGCGTTGCGTCTCGGTGGTTGCCCCAGGCGTGCTAGCCACGCGCTTGATGCGCTTCATCGTCTTCCAGTCGTACTTGTACTCTGCGGCGCAAAGCAGGCACACCTGGTAGTACTGACCGTCGGCAGCCCGCCGAGGCCAGGAAAATTCGTGGGAGCAGCGCCCAAGCATGAGGACATCCATTAACTTCTGTGGCATGGTCGTTTCTTCCGGAGGGGGTCGCCGGGACGACCTATCATCCAACAACGCTTGCCACTTGGGCTAGGTTACTTTCGTCCAATCCGCCGGGGTCTCGCAACTGGCTGGAAACAAGAGCAGTTCTGTGATTGGGCGGTGAAGGCGTCTAGCAGGAAAGGCCTCGTTCACGCGCCGCCAGCGAAACTGAAGAGCGTCAGTTGTTGACCTGCGCCCAAGACCACGAGGAGGACGATGCAGGCGTGTATTATCACGGCGTGGATTCTGTAACCGGGTTTGTCCTGGCAGGCGGCAAGAGCTCTCGCATGGGCCAGGACAAGGCGTTCATGCAGTTAGGAGGGCGTATTCTGCTGACGCATGCACTGGATTTGGCCAGGGCCGCGACCGGAAGCGCGCAGATTGTCGGCAGCGCCGAAAAATTCGCGGCGTTCGGTACGGTAGTGGAAGATATTTATCCGGGACAGGGACCTCTGGCTGGGATCCATGCAGCGCTGGCCGGCACAGGCACCGAACTCAATCTGATTGTTGCAGTGGATATGCCATTTCTTCAGCCCGAGTTGTTAAGCTATTTGGTCGATCAGGCGCGGCAGACCACGGCTATGGTAGTGGTGCCAGAGGCGGGCAGAGGCCTGCAGCCACTCTGTGCCCTTTATCGCCGACACTTTGCGGACGTTGCGGAACGATCGCTGCGGGTGGGAGAAAACAAGATCGCCCGGCTGTTCGCCGACGTCCAGACCCGAGTAATTGAGCAGGAAGAGTTGGAACGAAATGGCTTCACGGAAGAAATGTTTCGTAATCTAAACACTGAGCAAGACTGGCAGGAAGCGAAGCTGAAATTGTCGGCCCGGTGATTGGAAGCATTTATTATTGAGCGCATCGGTCGGCGGCCGACGGTTAAGAAACCGGTGCGCGCTTTGCGGAGCTCTTCGACGCAAAGAAGGGCCGACGACCAACGGCCAACGACTGACGACTGATTCATGTCCACCAACGGCAAACCCGGACCGTATATCGAGTTCAAGGATGTCTCCAAGGCGTTTGGCGACAATCACGTGCTGGTTCACGTCAGCTTCACTGTGATGGATGGAGAAACCGTCTGCATTCTGGGCCGCAGCGGTGTTGGCAAATCGGTTTCATTGATGAACATCATGGGATTTTTGAAACCAGACTCAGGCCGGGTGATTGTGGCCCATGAGGACATCACTGACTATGGAGCGGCAGACCTAGAACGCATCCGCAAGAAGGTCACCATCGTGTTCCAGAACGGGGCCCTGTTCGATTCGCTCACCGTGGGCGAGAACGTGGCCTTTCCCCTGCGCGAACGGCGCCAGCTTTCAGAAGAGCAGATTTACCAGATCGTCGATGGCCTGCTGGACATGGTGGGAGTGAAAGAGATGCGCGACCAGTTGCCTTCCGACTTGTCCACTGGGATGAAGCGCTCGGTGGCAATCGCCCGCGCCCTGGCGGCCCAGCCCGAATGCGTTCTCTATGACGAGCCCACCACCATGGTCGATCCCCTGATGGCGCAACTGCTCGGCGATCTGATCAAACGGCTGAAAATTCAGTTGCACCTGACCAGCGTAGTCGTTACTCACGACATGCGCCTGGCCAAGAAACTGGCCGACCGGGTGGTGTTTCTCCACGAAGGCAAAGCTATTTTCTTCGGGACCTATAACGAGATGGAGAAATGCGAAGAGCCCATCGTGCAGGAGTTTCTAAAGCTGGATGCGCCGGGCATAGAGGCGTCGATTGAAGTGAACACTTCGCCCGACAACGAGCCGGCGGATGAAGATGGTCCCCTGCCGTGACGTTTCGGAATCTCTAAAATCCCTCCCTCACCAATCTCTTCACTGTGAGCGATGAGTTCGCAGATTCTCCCTTCATCATCTTTTCCACGTATTTCGCCACCACGTCCACTTCGAGGTTTACTGGATCGCCGGGCTTGAGCGAATTCAGGTTGGTCATCTTGACCGTGTGCGGAATAATCGCGACCGTCACTTTGGTCCCTTCGACTTTGGCCACGGTCAGGCTGATGCCTTCGATGCACAGCGAACCTTTGAAGATCACATAGCGCGCCAGGTCCGGCGGTATTTCAATCCGCAGCCAGTAATCGTCCGCTCCTCGAACTCGATCCAGCGCGAGAAATTCGCCGGTGCCGTCCACATGGCCCTGAACGATGTGTCCGCCAAAACGCCCATCGGCGCGCATGGGCAGCTCCAGATTCACCAGAGCGCCTTTCTTGATGCGCGAGAAAGATGTGCGCTGCCAGGTTTCAGCCGCCAGGTCCGCAGCAAAAGATCTGGGGCGTGATTTCGACCGCGGTGAGGCAAACGCCGCTGACGGCAATGCTGTCGCCTTTTTTCAGTTCCTGGTTCAGATGGGCAGCGGCGACCGTGAGGCGGCGATTGCCGTTCTCGTGGGCGATGCTGGTGACGCGCCCGACTTCTTCGATGATGCCAGTAAACATGTAGAGCTATCGTAGCGACTGGGTCCACCCCGGAGACACGGGGGCCCGCGAGTCAACATTTAGGCTTGGCGGGTATGTTCAGAATTCGCTGGGTGGGCAGGCTGCCCATCCGCAGCGGTGGGAACGGCGCTATTCAGTCTCGTATGGGTCTCGCAAGTATCCCTCAACCGCGAAATCTTCGCCAAAACGGTGAAGCCGGATCGCCTTCACGTACGCTGCCTCGCTCATGCGTGCGAAACCATCTCCGGCGGCAAACGGCACTGAACCGGTTCCGGCCAGAATTTTGGGCGCGTAATAGAGAAAAACCTTGTCCACAAGGCCGGAGGCCAGAGCGGTCCAGTTGATCATGGCACCGCCTTCGATCAGCAGGCTGGTAATCTCCATTCGCCCAGGCGGCGGGCGATCTCGGCCATGTCCGGGCGGCCGTCCACGGTGCGGAGCCGGAATCTGTTCCACCCGGATGCCGTGATTCTGCAGCTCGTTGCTTCCTCTTCTCCTCGGCGAACGAACAGAGCACGAGAACATCATCCTTGGCCGTCTTGACCACGCGCGATTCTGGGGCAGGCGCAGGCGCGAATCCATAATCACTCGCAACAGCGGACGGCGCCGCGGCAGGCCGGTGCGATCGGTGAGCAACGGATCGTCTGCGACGATCGTGCCCACGCCCACCATGATGGCATCGTGCTGATGGCGAAGCTCCTGCACATGGGCGCGGGCCGGCACGCTGGTGATCCAGCCGCCGGTGGCGCCGCCGCCGCCCAGGGCCGTGCGGATGTGCAACTCGCCGGGAGGAGGAGCGATTTTGCCGTCCAGCGTCATGGCTGACTTCAGCGTGACCAGCGGCGTGTGCGTGGCGAATGAATTTGGCAAAGGCTTCATTCAGCGCGTTTAGCTTCCTCTTCCAAAATGCCTGAGGCCACAGAGATTCCGGCGGCGCGAAGACGCTCAAAGCCTTTGCCCGCTGACTAGCGGATTGGGATCCTGCATGCAGGCCACGACGCGGCGAACGCCGGCCGCGATGATGGCGTCGGCGCAAGGGCCGGTGCGGCCCTGATGCGAGCAGGGCTCAAGGTTGATATAAAGAGTTGCGCCGCGAGCTTTGTCGCCGGCCTGCTCCAACGCCAGTATTTCGGCGTGCTTAATACCCGCATAGGTGTGTGAGCCTTCGCCGACGATGTGGCCGGTGCATCCACAATTACCGCGCCGACGCAAGGATTAGGCGAAGTTAGACCAATACCTTGCTGTGCCAGCTCAAGTGCACGGCGGAGAAAGTGTTCATCGATTTCGCGACTCGATGAATTCGGATCGCGCGGAGCCGGGGATTTTCGTGCAACCTTTCGGCTTTCGCGTTTGATTGTTTTCTTGGAAGTCATCAAGAATCTTCGGCTCAGGTAAGGTTTGATGCCGACGCAGGCTAAACGAAAAGCGAATCCACAAAATCCTTCGGATCGAAGGGCAGCAGGTCGCCAGCCTTTTCGCCCACTCCCACGTAGCGCACCGGCAACCCCAGTTCGCGCGAGATGGCGACCACTACGCCGCCTTTGGCCGTGCCATCGAGCTTGGTCAGCACGATGCCGGTCACGCCCGCCGATTCCGTGAACAGCCGCGCCTGTTGCAGGCCGTTCTGCCCGGTGGTGGCGTCCATGACCAGCAGAATCTCGTGGGGCGCGCCGGGAATGATGCGCTGCGCCGTGCGTCGCATCTTTTCCAGCTCCGCCATGAGATTGGTCTTGGTGTGCAGGCGTCCGGCGGTATCGACGATCACGTAATCCGTGTGCCGGGCGGTGGCCGCCTGCAGAGCGTCAAAGAGCACGGCTGAGGGATCGCCGCCCGGCTTGGTGCGGATGACTTCCGTCCCCGTGCGCTGGCCCCAGATTTCCAGCTGCTCGATGGCGGCGGCGCGAAAAGTATCGGCCGCGCACAGCAGGACCGTCTTGCCCTCGCGAGCGCAACACCTGCGCCAGCTTGCCGATGGTCGTGGTCTTGCCCGTGCCGTTGACGCCGACCACCAGAATGACTTCGGGCGTGCCGTCCACTCTGGCCACCGGCTGCGATATTCGGCGGTGTTCAGGATCGCCAGCAATTCCTCTTTCAGCAGCCGCTTGAGTTCGTCGACGTTCTTGATCTGCTTGCGGTCGGCCTTCTCGCGAAGCTTTTCCAGAACTTCGTGCGTGGTGGTCGTGCCCAGGTCGGCGCCGATAAGCGTGGCTTCCAGATCGTCCAGCGTGGCCCGGTCGATTTCTTTGCCGAAGGAGACTACTTCTTCGATGCGCTCGCTGAGGTTCTCCCGCGTGCGCGTGACCGCCTCCTTCATGCGCTCGAAGAAGCCGGGCTTCTGCTGTTCGTCGAGGCTGCCAAAAAGGGTCTGAATCATGGGATTCGGAGACTGGGAGTGCTGACATTCAATTATAGCGGGCAGAGGCGGATGGTCTGTGGAGCGTGACGCAATCGATCGCTGTCAGACTTCGAACGGCTGGCCACTGCGGCGCGCTTCGAGCGGCAGATGCAGCGGCGTGGCCGAGGCGTGCGGCTCGGCAGCGCTTGCTGGCCGGAGCGGATGGCGGCTGTCGACAACCGGCCGCGCTGGATGCGGATTTCGCCGCGCTCGTAAATCGCGGTCAGGGCGGCGACCGCAGCGGGATCAAGCCGCTTGCCGGAGAGCGTGTGGATGATGCGCAGGCGTCCTCCGGATCGTGCGCCTGCTGGTAAGGACGGTTGGTGGTCAGCGCATCGAAGGTGTCGGCCACGGCGATGATGCGCGGCAGCAGGGGAATCTCGTCGCCCTTCAGGCCATGCGGATAGCCGCGCCCGTCCAGCGACTCGTGGTGCAGTTCGATGCCGGGAATCATTTCCTTCAACTGCGCCACCGGGCGCAGAATGTTGGCGCCCTTGGTGGTATGGGTCTTCATGATCTCGAATTCTTCCGGGGTCAGCGCGCCCGGCTTTTCAGGATGCGGTCTTCAATGCCGATCTTGCCCACGTCGTGCAGCTGGGCGGAGACGCGCACGATTTCGATGAATTCCTCGGGCAGGCCCATTTCTCGGGCAATCATCATGGAGTAGCGCGTTACCCGGTCGGAGTGGCCGCGAGTGTAGGGGTCCTTTTCGTCAACCGCGCCGGCCAGCATCTGAATGGAGCCCATGAACAGTTCGCGATTTTCCTTGGCGGCGCGCTTGAGGTCGAGCACGAAGTGCTCGAGCTCCTCGGACATGGTGTTGAAGGTTTCGGCCAGTTCGCCGATTTCGGTGCGGCTCTTCAGATGCACGCGCTGAGAAAAGTCGCCGCGGGCGATGGCCCGGCTGGATGCGGTGAGAACTTCCAGCGGATTGGTGATGCGGCGCGGCGGCAAAAATGCTGATGCCGATGCTGAACAACAACGGCCAGCAGCGCCAGCAGGCGGGCGCGTGCGCTGCATCTCGTACACGCCGCGGTAAGCCTCGTCGCGCGGCTTTTGCACGATGACGGCCCAGTCCAGATTGACGCACCGGGCTGTAGGTGCCGAGCATCTCGATGCTGTTCTTGCCCTGTGTGATGTTGAATTCCCGGGTGGCGGCAACCAGTTGTGCCTTGCCGCCCTGCTCGACGAAAGTTGCGTACAATCTCCAGAGTTGGTCATGTCCTGCCCGGTGGCGTAGTCCGGAGGTGGCGCCGGCCACCAGCCGGCCTTCGCTGTCCACGACATAAGGCGTCAGCCCGCCGCGGTTGACTTCCTGCAAGCGGCGAATCAGGAACTGCAGGTCCACCACGGCGCCGATCATGCCCAGGAAGCGCCCGCCATACATCACCGGTGTGCTCACCAGCATCACGGTGCGGGCGGACTTTCCGTTGCCCACGACCAGCGCCTGGCCGTTATAGGCGCGGCCTTCGCGGGCGGCGGCATAGGCGCGCTCCAGTTCGCGCTGCAGAAACGCGTCGGGAGCGATCCGTCCCGCCGAAATTCCCTTGGCCTCCGAGTTCAGCAGCGTGGCGTAGGCCAGATCGCCGGAAGAGGAAACAAAATGTTTCCAGCAGGGCGCGCAGTTCGGGTGCTTCCACATGCTCGCCGGTAATGTCTCCGCCGCTGGCCACCTGCAGCGCGGACGACAGATTGGCCAGCATCATGCGCAACGATTCCTGGTGCTGCGAGATATCGTCGGCCAGCGAGCGGGTGACGGTATTCTGCAGCAGCCGTTCGTTGGTGATCAGGCGGTCGCGGTTGATGGACTCCACCTGCGCCGAATAGAAATACATCGGCACGACGCTGATGAGCGCGAGCACACCCAGAATCACGTACAAAATAGGAATCGCGTGATGGAAGGGGTAATTTCAAGACAAAGTGGCCCAGCTCCGCCTTTTGTCCACTTTCGGCGGCTATGGTATCTCTTGGAATTTTACTGGGTGAGACCGGTTACGAGGTCAAGACCGAAGGCCATGTCTATTACCAAAGTGCCAGTAAATTCCCGGGCACCGGACTTTAGCGGTCATGTCTAATTCATTCGTAAACAATAGAGATGGGCCACTGGTTTGGCAGCGCACCGGACGGGCTGCCACAAGCCGGCAGCTAGGAGCTGCAAAGCTATAGACCGTAGCTTCGCTCTTGACACTGCGGGTCATGAGATCGTGGATTGCTTCCGCCGGAGAGTTTGGCACGATGCAGAATGGCATCCATCTGTTCGGTGATCGGCATTTCGACGCCATGAGCCCGAGCCAGCCCGACCGCGGCTTGGGTGGTGAAGACCCCTTCCGCGACCGCCCCGTGCATGCCGGCGATGATGTCGGCAGCTTGCGGCCGCGCCCCAGTTCGACGCCTACGCTGCGGTTGCGCGAGAGTCCGCCGGTGCAGGTGAGCACCAGGTCGCCCAGGCCGGCAAGTCCGGCCATGGTTTCGCGGCGGCCGCCGCAGGCGACGGCCAGGCGCGTGATCTCGGCCAGCCCGCGAGTGATCAGCGCGGCAATGGAGTTGTGGCCCAGGCCCAGTCCATCGCACACCCCGGCCGCGATGGCGATGATGTTTTTCAGCGCGCCGCCCAGCTCCACCCCAACCACATCGTCGTTGGTATAGACGCGGAAGCGGGGATCGCTGAATTCGCGCTGCACCGTCTCCGCCAGTTCGGCATCCGTCGAGGCCACGGTGATGGCGGTGGGATCGCCGCGGGCCACTTCCTTGGCGAATGACGGTCCGCTCAGCGCTCCGATGCGCGGCGCGAACCCACATCTCGACTGCGACAACCTGCGCCAATCACTTCGGTCATCCGCAACAGCGTGTCCTCCTCCAGTCCTTTGGTGGCGCTGACAAAAAGCATCTCCGGGCTTGAGGTACGGCGCCATCTGCTGGAACAAGCGGACGACAATGCTGCGAAGGCATAACGCTGACCACGATTTCAGCGCTCTCCAGAGCTTCCTGCAGGCTGCCGGTGGGCGAGACTGTCGGCGGTATGGACTGACCGGGAAGGAATAATTCATTCTCGCGACGGGCCAGGATCGAATCGCGGACTTCCTTTTCGTGCACCCAGAGCCGCACCTGGTGACGGCCGCCGCGTCCCAGCACGATGGCGAGACCCGTGCCCCACGCACCCGCGCCGATGACCGCGATCCGGCTCATCCTCGTCTCCATTGAAAGCGAGGTTCAGTCCCGGCCAGAAGCCGGCGGATATTCTGGTGGTGCCTGGCGATGATGAGTACAGACGCCATCGCCATCAAGGCGAGCACTTGTGTCGCCTCGCCGTAGTCGTGCAAAAGCCACGCGAGAATGGGAAGAAGCGCGACTGCCAGCATGGAACCGAGAGAGATGTGGCGAAACACCAGCACCACCGCGATGAAGACACCCAGAGTCAAGAGCAAGGCCTTGGGCGCAAGCAGCGCGAAAGATCCCAACGCCGTGGCCACGCCTTTACCTCCACGAAATTTCAGCCAGAGGGGAAACATGTGTCCCATAACCGCAAAAAGCGCGGCCAGGGCAGCCAGCAGATTGTCTCCAGGAAAGAAGACGCGAGTCAGGCCCACCGCAGCTAGTCCTTTGGATGCGTCAAGAACGAGTGTCAACAAACCCAGGGCGGGCGAAGAGCGTGCCACGTTGGTGGCGCCGATATTGCCGCTGCCGGTCAGACGGACATCCTGTCCGCGAAAAATGCGCACCAGCAGAAAGCCAAAGGGAATCGATCCCAAGAGATAGCTGAAAGCGGTAATGAGAAGAATACTCATCGATTTTCGTAGCGCCGACGGGACGCCGGCGCTACTCCAAATCAAAGCGTGCAATCTTGGTGTACCGTGCGCCCCCTCGCATCGGCTGGCTCTGGTACAGAAAGAACTCACGGGCGGTCATCGTACCAAAATCGAGGGGATGCATCGCGGCCAATTTCTCCCGCAAGCGCTGAAATACCGGGTTAGGACCGTCGCCCCTGCGCGGGTGAGGCGCAGCGGAACCGCGACGCGCCAACGTGAGGTGCGGGCTGAACTCGTGTTCTTCTCTTGGAACGCCCAGGCCAGCCGTAGTTTCATCCACCAACTTTGCCAGGGCGGCGAGCTGCGGGCCGGCCGCAATGCCAATCCAGAAAACCCGCGGCGCTTTCGAGGTCGGGAAGAACCCGTGACCGCGAAATGAAACCTCGATGCCGCCAGCCCGGAGGGCGCCCAGAGCTTGCTTAATCTCCTCTACTGCTTCGGAGGATTTCTCCCCGATGAACTTGAGCGTCACGTGCATCGACTCAGGAAGCACCCACCGGGCCTCGGGCGCAAATCCGCGCACGCCGTCCAGAAACTGCTCCAGACGCGCGCGAACGGTATCGTCGATATCGAGCGCAACGAAGACACGCATGGTCAGTCGTCAGTCTTCGGTCGTCAGTCTTCAGCCCAGCATTTGTTTGGCTGACGACCGAAGACCGACGACTGACGACTGCCCTACATTAATTTTCTTCTGATCATGTCCAGCGCCAGTTGGCTGGCGAAAAAACGGATGCGTTTACGATCGCCAGAGAAATTTCTCTCCGCCACTTCGGCCCCTTTTTCACTGGCCAGCGCGATGAATACCAGGCCCACGGGCTTTTCCGGCGTCCCGCCGGCCGGGCCTGCCACACCTGTAATGCCAATTCCCAGCGTAGAGCCGCAGCGCTGGCGAATGCCCTCGGCCAGAGCGGCCGCCACCTCGCGGCTGACGGCGCCGTGCTTTTCGATCAACTCTGCAGGAACGTCGGCGAAGGCAGTCTTCAGCTGGTTGGAGTAAACCACGGCCCCGCCCAGGAAGTAACGCGAGCTGCCGCTGACCGAAGTGATCCGCTCGGCCAGCAATCCGCCGGTGCAGGACTCGGCCACTGCCAGCGAGGCATTGCGCATCTGCAGGTAGTAACCGACGATTTGCTCCAGCGAGTCTCCATTATCGGAGAAAACGTTGTCGTCAAGTTCCTCTTCGATCTCTTCCGCCAGCCGGTCCACCCGTTCCTGCGCGGCCTCGAGCGATCCTGCGCGGGTTTTCAAATGCAGCTGGATCTCGCCCGCCCCGGCCAGGATCGTGGTCTGCACATCGGTATAGCGTTGGTAGATGGGCGCGACTCGCGCATCGCACTGCGACTCGGCCATCATGGCGATCTTCAGAACCCGGGTTGCCATGTATTGCGGCGGCAGCTTGGCCCGCAGCCGATCCATACACTGCTCGTCGAACAGGGCCTTCAGCTCATGCGGCGGGCCCGGTAGAAGGATGATGATCTTTTCTTCGCCCTCATACTTGCCGCTGATCCACTGGCCGGGGGCACTGCCATTGGCATTGGGCAGGACCACGGCCCCGGCAATCATGTCCGCTTGCTTGAGATTATTGGCAGACATGTTCTTCCAGCCCCGCGCCGCGAAGCGCCGTTCCAGGCCGGCAACAATCTCAGGGTCGCGGCGCAATTCCAGACCCAACGCATCCGCCACGGCCTCGCGGGTAAGGTCGTCTTCGGTAGGCCCCAGGCCACCCATGAAGATCACAATTTCGGCGCGAGATAGTGCGAGACTGGCTGCACCTGTGAGATGTTCGCGGCTGTCGCCCACGATAGTCTTGAAAATCACCTCGACGCCCAGCAGATTGAGCCTTTCCGTGAGGTAGAGCGAGTTCGTATCCTGGCGGAAGGGCGTCAGCAGCTCCGAGCCAATGGCGATAATCTCGGCATTCACGGTTAAGAGTGTAAATGAGGACACGAATGAGGACACGGAGGACGGCAGAGGCTTTGAAGAGAAGGCGCAGTAGCTGAGAGCTGACCGGCTATCCTTCCTGAACCAGCGGCGCTCCCTGCACTCCCCACGAAAGGTGATGTACCGCCCCGGTAGTAGCCAGCACCGTGGAGCGCCCCGGTGCGAAGGCCAGACCGACCAGCCCCGGGCCGGCAACTTCAAGCGATGCTTTGGCATCAGGCGTGATCTTGACGATGCCACGCTTACCGGAGAGAGAAGCCGCCACATAGAGATTGCCGTCGATATCAAACGCCAGGCCCTGCGGACGTCCCAGACCGCGGTAAAAGGTCGAGACACTTCCGTGAGAGTCAATCTTGTACACGGAATCAAAACTGGAGGTTGTGGGTCCGGTGACAAACAGGTCTCCGCGGGGGCCGAATGCCAGGTGATAGGCGGAGACGCTGGGCTCGAGCGTGGCGAATACAAAAATCTGACGGTCTTTGCCGATCTTGAAAACCGTTCCGCTGCGATCGCCGACATAAAGATTTTCGTCGAGATCGAAGGCTATTCCAGTCGCCACGCCCATCCCTTCGGCATAGGTGGACATAGTGGCGTTCGGCGCAACCCGGTACACCGTCCCATCGAAGCGGGAGGAGACATACATCTGGCCGGTCCGGTCAAAAGCGATTGCCGTGGCGTTGGTCATCTCGGCGAGGAACGGCTTGACGTTGTAGTTGGTATCAATCTTGAAGATTGCCACAGGGACTTTCTGGCCCCGCGATCCCGAGAAGGTGACGTAAATGTTGCCCTCGGCGTCAAGCGCAGGATTGGTCACGGGGTGCAGGTTCTCTGCAATAGGAGCCGCGACCTTGATCTGATGCGGGTTGCTCGACAGGTCGTTGGTTGACACGACAACCGATCCGGAGGAAGCGCCAGGAGGTACGCGGGCCACCAGAAAATCGTCAGCGCTGATGACCACCGCGCCCTCGACATCGCCAAAGCGGACCTGCGGCCGACGCAATTCGTGAGGTCGCAGGCCCCGGCCTACGATGCGCACCTCGCCGCCGGGCAGTGCGGCGCTGGGATGCACGGCCTCAATGTGCGGGTGGCCGTTGACGTTCTTCTTGCCCAGCAGACGGTCGGAAATTCCCATGGACTCCAGCTTCCTTCCTGCTCTTATCGCGGTAGCAAGCCGAAATGCAGCACGCCTTGCATCACAGCCAGGCCGTACAGACCGGCTCCTACATCATCGACCACGATACCCACACCCTCGGGGAGGCGTTCGAGGCGGCGCACCGGTGGCGGCTTGACGATATCGAACCCTCTAAAAAGTATAAAGCCGAGCAGCAGAGATTGCCACGCAATCGGCGCTGCAATCAAAGTGATGAGTTGGCCGGCGACTTCGTCGATCACCACAAATTGCGGGTCTTTGCGACCACTGGCCCGGGCCACCTGAGTGGCCGCCGGGATTCCAGCCAGAACCGCAGTGAGAGCGAGTAAGACCGCTACCCAGGGCTGCCAGCCAGGCGCGATCCATCGCGCCAGAAGCCACCACAGCAAGACCGTCGTCGCCGAGCCCCAGGTACCCGGTCCGGGACGCAGATTTCCGATTCCGAAGAAAGTAGCCACCAGCGTGGCCCAGAGCGGAGCCCGCGGGCGAGACGCCCCCGAGACAGCCGGCGGGAGGCCGGCGCTACGGTCGGAAGGCTGATCGGTTGTTGTCAAGCGAGACGCCCCGGTTTTGGTAGCGCCGGCGTCTCGCCGGCTGTCGAGTGGGCGTCCCGTCCACCCACCCAGACCCAGCGCGAACTTTTTAGACCAGCCTTTTCAGGATTCTCCGCAACGTAACGCACGGCGCGTTCGAATTCATTCTCGTTTCTGACCAAGTGGTCGTAATACTCCTTCTGCCAGAAACTGCCACCACAGTTCAGGAGATCGTTTGCCCGCTTTGCGCTGTACGACTTCCATGAATGAATGACTTCCGCCAACGCATGAGCGGGAAATACGCACACCACAACGTGCACAGGGTTGGGCATGATGCACCAGGCGAAAAGCCGGTAACGCTGATTGTCGAAATGGCGCAGCGTGTCGGCCACGATGCCAGCAATGGCGGGATGTTTGAGATGGCAAGCTCCTGCGCCATTGTCCAGATATTGCTCGATGACCTTGGTCGAGAGCTGTTGGATCTTCTTGCGTTCGCTGGAGCTTACCTCGCGGTCGAGTCGCTTTGCCGTCTTGACTACACTCTCGCGTTCGGATTCGATGCGTTCGAGGACGGCCTTTGGCAGGGAATCGTGCAGCCTGAACGTGATGAAATAAGTAGCGCTTTCTTTTTCCCAACGGGGAAGCCGACCGCGGTCTCGAACCTTTACCTCGCCGAAGCGCGGGCGAGACGCCCCCGAGACAGCCGGCGGGAGGCCGGCGCTACGGTCGGGTTTTGATAGCGCCGGCCTCTCGGCGGCTATCGGGTGGGCGTCTCGCCCGCCCTCAGAAATTTTCATCGGAGTCTCGTGAGAGGTCTTCGATCCCATCGTCAGTGTCCTGCACCGGCGACGAGATCACGTACGCGCCGCTGGCCCACTTGCCCAGGTCAATCAGGCGGCAACGCTCGCTGCAGAAAGGGAAGTCCGCATCCTGGCTGTTCACCGGCTTCTTGCAGATGGGGCACTTCAGCTTGAGGTTGCGCTTGCGAGCCATGGGCTTCCTACCAAATCTTGGCGACTAGATCGTAGTCGTGGGCCTCGGTGATCTGGCAACGATAGAACTCGCCAGTCTTCGGCTCCAGAGCGTCGGGAACGTCGTTGACGAATACTTTGCCGTCGATTTCGGGCGCGTGCATAGCGGTTCGGCCTTCGAGCAGGAGATCGCTTTCATCGGAGATGCCTTCGAGCACCAGATCAAACTCCTGACCCACCAATGCCTTCTTCTTCCGCTTACTGATTTTGCGCTGGATTCCCATCAGGTGTTTGCGGCGGCGTTCAATGTCACGCTCGGGCAACTTCTCTTCCTGGGAGAACGCGGCCGCGCCTTCCTGGTCGGAGTAACCGAACGCGCCCATCCAGTCGAACTCGGAGTCGCGAACGAACTGACAAAGCTCCTCAAACTCTTCTTCCGTCTCCCCCGGGAAACCTACGATGAAAGATGTACGCAGCGTGACTCCCGGAATCATGCACCGCATCTTCTCAATCGAGCGTAGGAAGATATCGCCTCCCGCGCCCCGCTTCATGCGCTTCAGGACGCTCGGCGATGCGTGCTGCAAAGGCACATCAATGTAGGAACAAATCTTTTCGTGGGATGCGATAGTGTCGAGCAAGCGGCCGGTGATCTTGTTGGGATAGGCATAGAGAAAGCGGACCCAGCGCAGATCTTCAATTCCAGCCAGTTTCTCCAACAGGAGAGCGAGGCCGTCTTTCAGGCCGAAGTCCTCGCCGTAGCAGGTGGTGTCCTGGCCGATGAGAGTGATTTCACGCACGCCGGAGCGGGCCAGGCGTTCCGCCTCAGCGATCACCGACTCGAACCGCCGCGACCGGAACTGGCCACGGAGTTGAGGGATGATGCAAAAGGTGCAGGGATGATCGCAGCCCTCGGCAATCTTGATGTAGGCCGTATGACGTGGAGTCGCCAGCACGCGGGGCGTGGCTTCGTCATACAGATAGTTGGGTAAGTCGGCGATGGCGCCGTCCCAGCTCTCGCGCGAAAAGCGGCCTTGCTCCGCGCGGGCGTCGCCTTCGGCCCGCGATTGCAGAATCCTGAAGGGCGAATCAACCGGCACGGCGGGAGCGATTCCGGCGGCTGCCAATATGCCATCCAGTTCTCCCGTTCCGACCACAGCGTCCACTTCCGGAATGTTCTGACGAATATCGTTACGAAAGCGCTCCACCAGGCAGCCCGCGACCACCAATTTCCTGGCGCGCCCCGTGCTTTTGTGCTTCGCCATTTCGAGGATCGTGTTGACCGATTCCTGCTGCGCGCTGGCGATGAACGAGCAGGTGTTGACCACGATGACGTCGGCATCTTCGGCGCCCGAGACCAACTCGGCCCCGGCCTGTTGCAGCAAACCCATCATCACTTCGCTGTCCACCAGATTCTTGGGACAGCCCAGGCTTACGAAGCCCACCCGAATAGGGCCTGAAGACACTGGGGTGGCGGTTCGAATCACGTCCTGAATGGATACAGATGGGGTTTTCGTGGGCATGCAATCTATTGATTTTAACACTCTTGCTGGATTCTCTCCCGGTGTGCCGGCACCAAACTGGCACCAAACGAGGTATCGCTTTCCCCAATCAAGCCTGCGTGGTGCGTGCTAACCTTTAGGCACAATCTTTTTAAAGTAACTTCGCGGGGGTGGAATGGCACGCACACTATTTTCAGTTGCGGTCTTGGTGTTGCTGGCGGGCCTGATTCCGGCGGCCAGCGCCCAGGCGAAGAAAGAGCTGACAGGACTGGTCGGCCGCACCTTCGTTAGCGACCATGCGGCCACGGGCACCAGCACCCCCGGCGCGCTGCTCACCTCGGGCGCCGGCTGGAGCCTCGAAGCCAACTACGGACGGCTGGCTCATGGACCTGGGCATCGTGGGTCTGACCGCTGAAGTGCCGCTGGTGGTCAACTTCGACGAAAACGTCCACTACCCCGTGAACCTTGTCCCCAAGGACTACCAGTCATTTATTGTTACGCCCTCACTGCGCGCCAATCTGCTCCCGGGAAGCGGCATTTCCCCATGGGTGAGCGTGGGCGGAGGATTTGGCTATTTCAAAGCGAATTCAACACTGGAGTTCGGCGGGACCAATCCCGGTGAAACCGGTACTACGACCGGAATCTTGCAGATGGGTGTGGGACTCGATGTCAAATTGTTGAGCCGCCTCAGCCTGCGCGGAGAAGCCAGGGACTTCTACTCCGGCGTGCCCCAGTTGAACGTGGATATCGGAAAAAGCCGCCAACATAATATCTTCGTAGGGGCGGGTGTCGTCCTCCCCTTCTAGGAAGCAGCAGCGTTCCAATTTCAGCCCTCCTTTGCCACCTTTGCAGTAAAGTTTTTTGTGATGCCCACAGAGAACAAATCTCTTAACCGCAAAAGACGCAAAGAAACCCACGCACGAATGAATGAGTCAGCGACGACGACTGCCTGCAATCTCCTCATACAACTCCGGCAGGCGACGCACGTCTTCCACAGAATCATCGAAGCGCGCGCTTTCGTAGTGCCGGGTGAATTCCGCGACTCTCCGGCGGACGCTGGCATCGTCAATCCGGGCCACGAATTCGTCGGGGGTCTGGGTCGGCGACTTGCGCCAACCAAGCCGCGCAACCCTCTCCGTCATCCGCTCATACCAGAGGGTGGCGGCCCTGCGAGGCGACCGCTCCGGCCGCGCCGCCAGCCGGAATTGTTCCAGGGCTTGCAGGAGCCACGGCATTTTGACCACCAACAGAAGAGACGCTGCGATCAGCATTCCTCCCAGGCCCCAGCGCAAGGGTGAACCTGTCATAGTGCTACCGGTACGACGGGCCGCCGCCAGCAGGTCCTCATAGTGGCGGTGCCACCAACGCCGTAAAACCCAAAACAGGTGGCGGCTGCGGCTGCTTGCGCTCTCTGCCAGCGATTGCTGGTGACCCACGTCGTAGTTAACCACCCACTCCCGCCAGAACGAGGCCATGGCATCGACATACAGCGATACCCGGCTCCAACCGGTGCGCGTCGGAATCGACGCACCCGGAGTGGGATCGAAAGCCACCCAGCCGTTGCTGGGGAAGTAGGCCTCCACCCAGGAGTGAGCATTGCTGGCACGGACCACATATTGCGAGGTCAGGTCGTTGAACTCACCGGCACGAAATCCGTTGACCACTCGCGACGGAATTCCCAACGTTCGCAGCATCACCGCCATCGAGGAGGCGAAATATTCGCAGTGTCCCTGCTTACGATCGAAAAGGAAATTGGCCAGGGGATCGTGCGGCACCGTGCGCGGCAGTTGCAGGCTGTAGCCGAAGTTAGTGCGCAGGTAGGTTTCCACGGCCAAGGCCCTGTCGTAGTTGTTGTTCGTCGAAGCCGTAATTTGCTCCGCGAGCAGGGGAATGCGACTATCCAGCGCGGGCAGGCCGAGATAGGCGGAAAGCACATCAGGCGGATAAGTTCCGCCTGCGCCACGCAGGTCGCTGGCGGGAGCCTGTCCAACGTCAGAGGTCGCCCGGTAGCGGTTGACAGGATGGTCAGGGTCAAGATCGAAGACCCCTCCGCCGTCGTCGATGGCCACGTGTCCGTAGTTGCCTTCCAGACTCTCCGGAGTCGCGGCCAGGAAAAAGACGTTCATTCCAACCGGCTCCATCAGCACCTGATAGTGAATGGGGCGGGAGGACCTTTTCCCGACCACGGCACGCGGCGACAACAACGCGAAATGACCATCCAGTTGCGGAGACAGGGGGAACTGCTGCCGGTTGTTCGACCAAACCCGGCCATCGAAGTTGCTGAGCGCGACCCCGCGCCATTTCAGGTCGAAGCTGCCGCGCTCGTCTCCGTCAATCTGAATGTGCATAACTACCGAAGCGGCCTGTTGGATCTCGCCAATGCGTCCCAGCTCGACGGTGTCGCTGAACCCACTGGTAATTTCCCCGCCCGGCGCATAGGCCCCCAGATAGCCGCTGGAGACGCGGGGCAGGAGGAAGAAAATCCCGGCTGCGCCCAACAGAATACAAAGCACCAGGACGGGAGAGGCCACGGCCAGTGAAGTTGCCATGCTCCGGTAGGTCACTTCCATGCTGGATGGGCGCGAATGGATGCCGGCCCTGGCCGAGATGTGTCGCATCTCCATCAGGATGAAACTGACCACCGCCGTCAGCATGAAGACGGCAAAGGACAGGAGGAAAACACTGTCCACCGTGAGCAGCGCCGCCGAGAGCACCATCAGAAACGCGATGATGGAGAGAAAGTAAAAATCGCGATCGCGTTGCGCCGAAAACAGCCGCACCACCATCACGAACAGAACCAGGTGCACGGTGGCATTGAGGAACCCGCCCGAAATCAGAAAATAGTCGGCCAGGTAAAACGCCACGTAACCCACGGTAAGAAAGGTGGTCCAGCGCTCGGGAACCAGCCAGGCACGACGCTGGAACAGCAAGTATCCGCGGACCGCCAGCGCTGCGCTGACCAACAGCACCGTGCCTACGCCGAGTCCTCCGGTGGAAGCCAACGTGCCAAAGCCGGTCAGGACCAAAAGGTAAAGAGCGACCTCGAAGTAGCGTTGGAGAGGGCCAGGCAACAGAGTCGTGGTCGGGCGCAGTTGGCTGGCTGACACCATGGCTGCATTCTATTCTTTGCGATACCGGCCAGGAAGGGAAGAGTACTGAGGTCAGAGGTCAGTCGTCGGTCGTCAGTGTTCAGTCATCAGCCCAGGTCTCGGGGGCTCTGACGACTGACGACCGACTGACTGAGGACTGAGGACTGGATGTTAGAATCGAAGCGGTCAGGTATCGGTCCCGCGCGACGCATTCTCGCCAACCCCGCCAGGTCCGGAAGGAAGCAACGGTAACGAGCTCTTGCGTGTGCAGTGGGTGTCCGGTGCCTGGCTTTTTTCTTGCCTGGTCTCTCACCGGCCTCACTCACTACGCGATGAACGGCACTAACTGGTTCGAGAAGTTCGGCAGATTGGGGAAGATTGTCGGTAAATCTGCCGTCGGAACCCCGAACCAATTGGCCAGCGTTCCTGCGTACTGATCGAGGGAGGTCGTGGGAATCCAGCGTCCCTGGTCGGTGGCGTCGTCCGGACCACTGAGCGCCAGCGTGGGGAAGGTGCCGTAGAAATCTCCCCCCTTGACGGCCCCACCCAAAATCAGGTGATGGCCACCCCAGGCGTGGTCGGTGCCTGAGGTGCTGTCCGGGTTATAGGTCCGGCTGAAATCCGACAACGTGAAAGCGGTGACCTGCGGGGCCGCGCCGATTTCGACTGTTGCCTGATAAAAGGCATTCATGGCCTGGCTGAGCTGGGTGAACAGGCTGTCTTGCCCGACTAGTTGATCGCTGTGAGTGTCGTAGCCGCCTTGGGCCACAAAGAAAATCTGTCGTTGTACCCCAAGCGCGGCCCGCACCGAGATAATCTGCGCTACCTGTTTCAGTTGGTTGGCCAGACCGCTATTGGGAAATACCGTGGCCATGGCCGGCCGAGCCGCCAGGGCATCCGCCAGGGACTTGCTGTCCTGCATCGAGTTGCTGGTCGTGCTGCTGGCCGCCTGGATCAACGTGACACCGGTGTCGAAAGTCAGCAAGTTCTGCAGCGCTGCCATCCGGCTTTGAGATTCGGCCGAATTACCAAAGCCCGAAAGCAATCTGGTGGGATCGCCGCTGGACTGAATTGCACGGGCAGATAAGCCCTGGCAAAAAACATTGGTCCCGGCCAGCGAAATGATGATGGGGAAGTTCCCGCCGACAATGGATTGAACTTTGTCCGCTGTTCTCCCCGCCCATCCCGTCGTCATGTTGCCATCGACGGCGGCAGTCTGCATCTGGGCCGCCTGGTCTTCGTGCGAGTAGAGATTCCGGGGGACGGTGACTTGATGTTGCCGATATTGATCTCGTGTGGTCGGGCGAACCAGTGTGCCCACATTGGTCAGTATGGCCAGGTGTTTCTGATTAAACAAGGACTGCATCTCCGCCAGCTTGGGGTGGAGTCCGAACGGAGCACCCGCGCTGGGCGGAGCGATGGGCAGAAGACTCGCTTGTGGCAGCGCCAGCACGGAGCGGATCTGCGCGTAGGAAGCGTAGGCGCTGCTGCTCAACGGGACAATCATGTTGTTGCTGTCATTGCCCCCGAACAGGAAGACGCAGACCAGGGCCTTGTAGTCCTGGGAGCTCTGGGCCAGCGCGTTCACCAGTCCAAACCGGTTGAAGCTGGCGGCGGCGAATCCCGCGGCTGCGGTGCAGCAGGTCCTCTTGAGAAAGTCTCGTCTTGAAAATGCCATGGCTATTCTCCCTATTAGTGTTCGACCTGGAACTGCGATGAGCTCCCCATCAGATAGAAGGCCGCTTTGGTGCGTCGGGTATTGTCGGAAATTCCGGAAAGCGTGCTGACCAGAGTGCTGCGCATGTTGTCCGACACCTGGCCGTGCATCATCACGGCTGCGACCGCCGTGACCAGTTGATCGGGATTGGCCGCCAGCGGCACATATCCCGTGAGGTCCACAGTTGTAGTACCACTCACCGATCCGTAGACCAGGGTGTTCACGAAATTGATTCGCGCAATGTCCGTGCTGGTATCGAAGATCTCGAATTCAGGGCCTATCAGGTTAGTGCCCTCGACGATGTGATCGGGGTGATAGAAATTGAAGACGGTCGGTGAGAAGAAGGGCGGCTGTTTCATGTCGTCGGCCCGGTCCGATAGCGACCCGCCGTCCGACACACCATTCATCGCGCGCAGCAGGTTAGTGATGAAAAGGACTGGCTCCTTGAGCTTTCCATCGCTGGCCTGTACCTGGGCCGCATCGTCTCCACGTCGCGCCTCTGGATCCAGCAGGATGGCGGAGACCACAGCTTTCAGGTCACCCCGTACCCCGGTGCCGTTGTCGGCGAATACCGCCGCCACCCGGCCCACATACTCCGGAGTGGGGTTGCTGGTTACCAGACGCAGAATGAGCTGCCTGCAGATGAACGGGCCAACGTTCGGATGATTGAAAATGTTTTGCAGCGCTGCCGTCAGATCCGCCTGCGTGGTTCCCCCCGCCGGCAGGGTCACCCCATTCAGCAGGAGTTTGGAGCCGGTATCGTGGTGGGTGTCGAAGGGGATCATGGGCCCGCCGTAGAACTCGGGGTTGCGCCACTTGGCGGTCGCTCCCGGTTTCGTCGGGTATGTCCATCCCGTGAACACGTGGGCAAAACCGATGATCTCGTCCTGGCCATAGGTCGGGATGGGGTTGCCGGAGCCGTCCAGTTGCAAGGTGCCGTCCTGGTTCACTTGCTCCAGTCCAATAGAGAACAGCTGCAAGATTTCCCGGGCGAAGTTCTCGTTGGGGTCCACTCCGTTCCCCGGTTTGTCGTTGTTGACCATGTCCAGATAGTTGCCCATCACCGGACTCAGAGTGACGTCGGTCAGCAGGGTGGAGAAGTTGCCGAAGGCGTCGTTCTGAAACATGTTTTGCCAGAGCACAAACGCGTTGGGATTGTTGATTTTCGCTGCCGAGGCCACCATGATCTGCGAAAGTCCCCATGCCACCCTCTGCCGCAACTGGTCCTGCCCGGTTAGCGCATTGGTGAAAAAGCGCTTTTGCACGACGGACATGTCGTCGTCGGTAGCGGGCGCGGGGAAGGTCGAAATCGGCGCGGCGAACTGCTCGTTCAGGAAGGCCTGCATGCCTACTGCCTGCACGTGCGACAGGGAAGAAGGATTTACGCCCCAGGTGGACTGTTCGAGAAAGCGTCCCGCCGCTGCCGCGCTCACGGTATTGGCTGAACTTCCCACCTGCAAAGCGAACGCGTTGGAGGTCTTCGAGCCGGGATCGGGATTGATCACCGATACCTGAACCGTGCCGGCTTGTGCGCTGGTGGCGGTGCCGGTTGCGGTGACCTCGGTGGCAGAGACAAAAGTGGTAGGCAGGAATGTGCCCCCGAATGACACCACGGCGCCGCTCGCAAATTTCTGGCCGGTAACCACCAGGGTAAAGTCGCCCACCGGAATCGTGGTTGGCAGTACTGCGCTCACGACCGGCGCCGGATTAGTAAGAGTTGCCGTGCCGGTCGAAGTGGCGCTGGTGTCAGCCAGGCTGATGGCCTGCACTTGAATGGTATTGGGAACCGGAATTGTGGCCGGTGCCTGGTACATTCCGCCCGCTGAAATCGTTCCCAGGGTCGCATTGCCATTCGGGATTCCGTTGATCGCCCACTTCACCGCAGTATTGGCACCCGCCCCGGTCAGGGCGGCCCGGTATTGGAAACTGGCCCCGGCTGTAATCTCGGTGGTGGCTGGGATCACCTGCACCGATACTTGGCCGGCGGCTCCCACCTGCTCGTTCATGGAAGCGGCGGAGTCGCTCTTGCCGGGGTCAGGATTCTCTACCGTGATCTTGACCGTTCCCACTTGTGCGGCCGTGGCGGTTCCAGTAGCTGTAAGCTGGGTGGGACCTACATATGTGGTAGGTAGCGCAGTTCCGCCAAACAACACTTTGGATCCGCTCACAAAGTTGGCGCCGCCCACGTTCAGCGTGAAATTGCCCACGGGGAGAAAGGTGGGACTCAAGGTCTGCAGCACTGGTATGGGGTTCTGGAGAGTCACAGCACTGGTGGCAGAACGGCTCTTGTCAGAATTGCTGACCGCCTTGATGGTCACGGAATTGGGTGTCGGCAGGGTCAGGGGCGCCCTGTACTTTCCGGTTTGGTCGATACTGCCGACGGTTGTGTTCCCCGTTGCCACTCCGTTGACGTACCAGGTGAAGGTCTGGTTCGTGCTTGCGGAGCTTCCCGTGAGCTGGGCGGAGAACTGCATAGTATCCCCGGAGCGCAGCGTAACGCTCGAGGGCGTAATCGTCATGCCGTTGGAGGTCGGTTCCGAACCCGCGGTACTCAAGCCGCCGCCGCAACCCGACCACACCACAATGGCAAGCCCAAACAGCACGGCGCCAACTAACCTTGCGCCTGAAAATTTTGTTGTTCCGATCATCTCTGATCCCCTTTCCTGAAGATCCGAGTAATGAAAAAGCGTTAATGGGCGCGTCATAATGGGCGCGTCAAAAGTTTTTTGAGTGGCTGGTGAAGAGTAGTGAAACGTTGTGCTTAAGCGAAGGTCACCGTGGTTCCATTGCGGGACTGTGCCAATTCGGCACCAGAGCTGTTTTTCGGAAGCACTAGTGGCTCGGCCTCGTCACGCCTCTGGCTTCCACACGTACATGTACCGGAGTAACGGGCGCGCGGCTGATGGAGTCCATGGAGTTTCTGCCTGGGTCTGCCGCAACCCTCTGCGGCACCTACAGTTGGACATTGCTGCGTGGCTAGGTCAAAATAGCCGGTTCGTCTTCGAACGACATTAGATCCGGGAGAACTGATCGAGTGAGCCAACTGGTGCGCGCCAAGATTACGGCCCTGGGTACTTACGTCCCGCCTCGGCTTCTGACCAACGACGATCTGGAAAAGATGGTAGAAACCTCCAACGACTGGATTGTGGAGCGTACCGGGATCCGCGAGCGTCACATCGCAGACAAGGGCGTGGCCACCAGCGACTTGGCCACCGAAGCCGCCCGGCGTGCCCTGGCCGAGCGCGGCCTGGAGGCCTCCGAACTGGACGCGATCATCGTGGCCACGGTCACGCCGGACATGTTCTTTCCCTCCACCGCCTGCCTGGTGCAGCATAAGCTGGGGGCGAAAGGGGTTTGGGGATTTGATCTTTCGGCGGCTTGCTCCGCCTTCGTTTACGCCCTCCAGACCGGGGCGCAATTTATTGCCACCGGCACCCACAAGAAAGTCATGGTGATCGGGGCGGACGTGATGTCATCGATCATCGATTACAGCGACCGCGCCACCTGCGTGATCTTTGGCGACGGAGCCGGCGCAGTCATACTCGAGCCGACTGAGGATGACTCGGTGGGCTTGATCGATTTCATTCACGAAGTGGATGGTTCGGGTGGCTGTTCGCTCTACATGCCGGGCGGAGGGAGCCTCCATCCCTCCACGCGCGAGACGGTGGAGAAGCGCATGCACTACGTTCATCAGGATGGCCAGGCGGTCTTCAAGTTCGCGGTTCGCAAGCAGGCGCAGATTTGCGAAAAACTCCTGACCCGCAACCGCCTGAAGGGCAGCGATATCGATACCTTCATTCCGCACCAGGCCAATCTGCGGATCATCATGGCCACGGCAGAACGTCTCGGCCTGAAAGCGGAGAGCGTGGTGGTCAATATCGATCGTTACGGCAACACCACCGCCGGAACCATCCCCCTGGCGATGGATACGGCCCGGCAGGAAGGCAAGCTCAAGAAGGGCAACCTGGTAATGTTGGCGTCGGTGGGTGCCGGGTTTACCGTGGGTGCGACGCTGTTGCGGTGGGCTATCTAATGATTCATTGCCGGCGGAGTGCGGGACTCAATCTGCCGGGCCGCTCGTAGATCCTATGGACGAACTCCTGAAAAGCCAGGTCCGTCACATTTTCGACAGCGCCAACTTCGTTCACGATCTGGGGATGCAGCTGACCCGGATCGAGGACGAATATTGCGAGAGCACTTTGGTGCCCGCCGAGCGTCACCGGCAGCAGCATGGCCTGATCCATGCCGGCGTGCTGGCCACCATGGCGGACCATACCTCCGGCTGCGCGGCGCGTGGCGCCGTCGGGCTGGACTACGATGTGGTGAGCGTCGAGTTCAAGATAAATTTTCTGCGTCCGGCCGTAGCCGACCGGTTGCGTTGCCGCGGCAAGGTGCTGCGCGCTGGCAAGACGTTGGTCATCTGCGAGGCGGAAGTCTTCGCCGAGAAAGATGCAGAAGAAAAGCTGGTCTCCAAGGCCATGGTCACACTGGCCGTGAAACGCGCCTTCTAGTCATTTCCGCGCGCCCTGTCATCCTGAGCGAAGCCGACCGATTCGTTCCGAATCGGTCTGCGTAGTCGAAGGATCCCTACTCTTCCAGAGCGGCGTGTTTGCCGATCTAGGCACTTCGACGGAAGACAATTGATGTGGGCGCGAGCGTCCTCGCTCGTGCTAGGTTCGGCGGCGCTGCCGCACGAGCGAGGACGCTCGCGCCCACATCTGGCCGTGATCCGCTTATAGGGGTCCTTCGGCTCCGCGACGGCTTCGCGAAGCGAAGCAATCGCTGCGCTCAGGATGACAGCTGAAGGGAGGGATGGCGGTTCCGCTTATCCGTTCTTCTGCCGCTCGAATGCTTTCTGCAAATACCTTCGAGCTTCATCCAGGGCGCCCTGGGTGTTGTCGTTGGTTTGCAGGGCTTGGCGGTATTCATTGGTCGCGCGCTCGCGCTGACCGGTAACGTCGAAGATCTTGCCCAGCTGGATGTGGCTCCAGACTTCGGTCCAGCGCGGCTCGCCGTCGCCGTTCAGGCAATCGCGGTAGGCGTTGGCCGCCGCCTGGTAGTTGCGCTGGAGGAAAAACACCTCGGCGATGCGATAGTGGGCCAGGGAACTATTCTTGTTGACGTCGAGCGCCTTGTTGAACTCCAGCAGCGCGCCGGCAAGATCTCCCTGCTGGGTCAGGCCCTGGCCGCGCTGGATGGAAGCTCGGAGCCTGACCTCGGATGAATTTTTCAGCACCCGGTCATCAGGATCGACCACAATTCGGCGCGGCTTGCCGTAGGTTTCAATGTTGAAGGCGGAATTTGTGCCTACCACTTCGACGCGCTTGTTCTCAGTCTTACCGTCGGTATCGATCTTGAGCTCCACCGGCATGCGGAAAAGATCGAGATCCTGCGAAATTTGGCCCACCACCCGGAAGCCTTTGCCGTTGCCCAGTCGGTAGATGGTGTACTTGGTCTTGAATTCCGGGGCGCCGGTGGAGTCGAGCCACTGGGAGAAGAACCAGGTAAGCTGCTGGCCATAGTTCTGCTCGGCCAGGGCGCGGAAATCATCCAGGGATGCCGACTTCCCCGCATACTTCGCGGCGAAGGTGCGCATGGTCTGGTCGTATTTCTGATCGCCCAGCACCCAGCGCAACATGTGCAGGATCATGGCGCCCTTGTCAGTGACCAGAGACTGGAATTCGGGCGAGAAGATGTCAAGTTTCCCGGCACTCGAGAGGGGGACGGTGTCGTAAGCCAGCGCCCCGACCGACATATCTTTGACCGTCTCCTCCAGTCCTGCCTCTCCCGCCGCCTGTTCGACATAGCGCGCCTCGGAGTAACGGGCGAAGCCGTCGCTCAGCCACCAGTCATCCCGGGAGGCGGGGCTGACCGAAGCGCCCCACCACTGGTGCGCGATGGTGTTGGCCAGCAATCGGTAATTCACCTTGTCCGTGACCGCCCGGCTGGCGATGGCGGCGATTTCCGGCGCCCAGGCTGCGGGCACCGTGTCGTCCGGGATCTCGACGACCTTCAAAGTGGTCGAAGGCGCGGGGCCGTAGAGAGTCACGTAGTAGGTGAATTCCTTGACTGCGGTGGTAGCGTAACTGGCTCCCATGTTCTGATGGGCCGGCTTGAAGAAGACGTGCAGATCCAGTCCGGCTTCATCGCTTTTGAACTCCTGAAAAATGCCAGCCACGATGGTGCCCGGAAAATTGGGCTTGTCCCAGGTGAAAGAGAAGGTCTTGGTGGGCAGAGAGCCGGCAGGCCGTTTGCCAGTGGGGGCGTTGCCCGCAGTTTCTTTTCCGCTGCCGATGACCACCATGTGCGCCGGCACGGTGAGGTTCACGGTTGCGGTGAACCGGTTGAGGCCGTACGCGTTCACCGGGAACCAGCGCCCGGCGTACAGCAGGTAGCTGGTGTCATCGCCGATGTAGGCCAGCTTGAGACCCTGCACCGGACTCTCGTCGGCGGAATCGAGCACACCCTCGTAATCGAACGTAAGCGTGGTCGAAGCGTCCTTGGCCAGCGGAGTGGCGAGCTGCACCCGCACGGTCGAATCCTGGGTCACGCGCTCGGCGCTAAGCGGCTTGCCTGCTGCATCGAGCACCTTGGTGACGCGTAGAGCATTGTGCAGCTCAAAGGTGGCGGTATTCAGATCTTCAAGCGCGGTAAACTTCACCTTGGTCTGCGAGGTGATCTTGTGGGCATGCGGAATGAGCTCGGCGTCGATCTGGTAGTCGTCCACTCGCAGCCGCATGGTCTCGGCTGCCCACGCCGGCAACGACATCAAAAGGAACGAGAAAGCAAAGCACAGCCACAGGACCCGACGCTGGCGCCAAGGTTGAAAAGAGATCAAAAGCAGTCTCCTAGCACAAGTACGATATTCCCTAAGATGAAGATTGTGGCGCAAAAGATGCTGGTAGGACAAGGTTTAGCCTGATTTTGACGCACCGGCCTCTTCCCGAACCGACATCACTGCCTGGGCGGCCTGGTCCACGGGGTGGCGCCCCTCCTCGACTGGGCCGCGGAGCCGGGCTTTCACCCTAGCCAGCCCAGTGATCATTTTGTTTCGGGCAGGGCCCTCAACCAGGACTTCGTTGAGCCTGGTCACCACCTTTTCAGCGGTGAAATCCTGCTGCACCAACTCAGGCACAACCTCTTCTCCTGCAATCAGGTTCACCATGGCAAAGTACGCCACTTTGACCCGCGGGCGTCCCAGCCGATAGGTCAAAGGTGAGACCCGGTAAACCATCACGAATGGCGTTCCCATCATGGCCGCCTCGACGGTCGCGGTGCCGCTGGCAACGATCCCGGCGCGAGACTGGGCCAGAGCGGGCAAGGTTTCCGGGACCAGGCGAATTGGCGGCTTGTCCACGATCACTGATTGTAGGATCAATGATCGCAGGAAGCTGTGATCCAGCGTGGGAGCGACCGGAAGCAGGAATTCGTATGCGGCGCCCAGTCTGGCGGCCGCCTCCAGAATCACCGGCAGATTCATGCGCACTTCTTTCACCCGGCTGCCGGGCATAAGTGTGATCCAGGGCTTGGTTGCGTCCAGTTGGTGCTGCGTGGCATAGGCTGCGCGATCAACTTCAGGCCGGGGAAGGTCGGCGAGAGGGTGGCCGACGAAAGCGGCGTCCACGCCGCGATCGCGGTAAAACTTTTCTTCGAAGGGAAAAATCACCAGCGCTTTATCGACGTATTTTTGCAGCAGACGCACCCGTCCTTGCCGCCAAGCCCAGAATTGCGGACAAACGTAATAGACCACGGGAATGCCGCGCTTGTGCATCTGGCGCGCCACCCGCCAGTTGAATGCGGGAGAATCGATGACGATGGCAAGCTCAGGCTTGCGTTGGTCCGCTTCCGCGATCAGTTTGTGAAACAGACCCCAGATTTTGGGCAGATGGCTGAGAATTTCGGAGATGCCGACTACGGCCAGGTCCTTGGCATCGACCACAGTGTCGCAGCCCGCAGCCCGCATGCGATCCCCGCCCACGCCGAAAAACTCCAGCTTTTGGTTTCGTGTGGTCGCGGGCGACCCGCCCGCGAGACGCTGCAATGCTCCCATCAGCAGCGCGCCGTACATTTCGCCAGACGCTTCCCCGGCGGAAATCAGAATTCGCACGGAGGACATTGTAACGGGAGAACGTGTGGTCGCGGGCAACTCGTCCTCGGGTAGCGCCCTCTGCTCTCGGTAGCGCCGGCGTCTCGCCGGCTGTCCGGCGCGGGCGTCCCGCCCGCCGCTCTGAGCGGAATCGGTCAAGAGCGAAGTCGGAATTGGTGTGAGGCGGCGAGACGCCGGCGCTACGAAGAAGAGATTGTCTTAGTCATCCGCGCCGGCCGTGATCTGCCCGCCGGCACCGACGGGAATTTCCTGGTCTTTGTATTGCAGTTGGTAAAGTTTGTAGTAAATCCCGTGCTGGGCGAGCAATTGTTGGTGCGTGCCTACCTCGCGTACCTGGCCCTTGTGCATGACGATAATCTTGTCGGCGCGCTGGATGGTCGAAAGGCGATGCGCAATGACCACGGACGTGCGGCCCTCGACCATGCGGCTGAGCGCATCGCGCACCCGCATCTCGGTCTCGGTGTCCACGCTTGAAGTGGCCTCGTCGAGAATCAGGATCTTCGGGTCATGCGCCAGGGCCCGGGCAAACGAAATGAGTTGCTTCTGGCCGGTGGAGAGGGTTGAGCCGCGCTCACGGACTTCTTCCTTGAAGCCCTGAGGGAGGGCGCGGATGAAGTCGGCCAGGTTCACATCCTCGGCCGCTTTCTCGATGTCCGCATCCGTAATCCACTCCGTACCCAGACGAATGTTGCCTTCGACCGTCCCTGTGAACAGGAAGGGATCTTGCAGCACCACGCCGTAGCGGCGGCGGAGTTCGGCCAGGTCCATTTCCTTTACGTCCACGCCATCGATCTTGACCGCGCCTTTCTGCACATCATAGAAGCGCATGAGCAGCGAGATGATGGTGGTCTTGCCGGCGCCCGTGTGGCCGACGATGGCGACGGTTTCGCCGGGCTCGATGGTGAATGACACATCACGGAGAATCCAGTCCGGCTCGGCGGAAACCATAGCCGAGTTCTCGGCCTGGACGGGTCGGAGACCCGTCCCTACATGGCCATTGCCGGCCGGTGTGGCGCGGGCGCCCTCGCCCGCGGCTTTGCCAGTATCGCCCGCCACGTTGCGGTAAGTGAACCACACATGATCAAACTCAATCCGTCCGGGCCCAGTCGGCGTCTTGGTCACCGCGGGCGATGTGATCTCGGCAGGCGTGTCCAGCAACTTGAATACGCGTTCGCTGGCCGCCATCGCTGACTGCAGGATATTGTATTTTTCGCTGAAGTCCTGAATGGGCCGGAAGAAGCGTTGGGCATACTGGATGAACGCAGTGAGAATTCCGATGCTCACTACGTTGCGAACCGCGTGGAATGAGAGCAGGTGCTGGCGCGAGAAATCGACCGCGACGCTGCTTACGGTCAGGCCGCGGATAATGTCGTTCCCGCCAAACCAGATCACGCAGGCGATGGCTGTCGAGGACAGAATTTCGACCACCGGGTAATAGACCGCGTGCGCCATGATCGCGTCCTTGAAGGCTTCCATGTGGACAGCGTTCACTTCCGAAAACTTGTCGAAGGAGCGCTGCTCGCGGTTGAAGAGCTGCAACACCACCATGCCGCTGACGTGCTCCTGCATGTAGGCGTTGATGCGGGCAATGGCAGTGCGAATGCGCCGGTAGGAATCGCGCACTTTGTCGCGAAAAATTTTGGTGGCGTAGGCGATCAGCGGCAAGACCGCCAGCGTGATGAGCGCCAGCTTCCAGTTCATCCCGAGCATGATGGCGGTAATGCCGGCCAGCACAAACACGTCTTCGAAAATGGAGACCACGCCGGAGGTGAACATTTCGTTCAGGGCATCCACGTCCGAGGTGACGCGCGTGACCAGGCGCCCGACCGGGTTCTTGTCGTAGAAGCCGATGTGCATGTGCTGCAGGTGGCGGAAGATCTGCTTGCGCAGATCGAACATTACCATCTGGCCTGCCCACTGCATAAAGTAGGTCTGCAGATAGTCGAGCAGGAAACCAAGCGCAATCAAACCGACGTACATGGCCGCGATTTGAGCAATTCCAACGTAGGGGTTGGCGCTCAGAAAAGAATCGAACGGGGTGCTCCTGGGCACCGGCACCAGGTAGCGGTCGATCTCGATCGCGACCAGGTAGGGTCCCAGAACATCGGCTACGGCCTTGATAAGAATGGAAACCAGGGAAATACCGACCGGCCATTTGTAGGGGCGCAAATACTGGAGCAGCCGCTTCATCAGCCGGCTGTCATACGCTTTACCTAGTACCTCTTCTTCTTGGGCCATCGGCTATAGCACAAAGATACCCTAAATAGATTAGGAAAAAAGCGGCAAGGATGGAAAAGGTTTGAAGTGCAATGTGGCCACGTAGGGGCGAGCGCAGCTCGCCGTGGTTCGCTTGGGGTTACATGCAGAGTGCCAATTCTGGCGGAGCTGCGCTCCGCTGGGCGGGTGAGGGCACCCGCCCCTACGTGGTCTGTGGCGATTTACGCAATTTTCTTCAGCACCAGGGCCGAGTTCTTTGATCCAAAACCAACGCAGTTGCAGATGGCATGTTCGATGTGGGCTATGCGGCCGATGTCAGGAACGTAATCCAGATCGCACTCGGGATCGGGTGCATCCAGATTGATGGTGGGCGGAATCTTTCCATGCTCCATTGCAATCAGCGTAGCCGCCAGACTGGCTGAGCCGCACGCCCCTTGCGCGTGTCCAATCTGTGATTTCAGCCCGGACATGGGAATATTTCTGGCTTGCTCGCCGAGCGCCAGTTTCAGCGCCAGGGTTTCCACCCGGTCATTCATTTCGGTGGAAGTGCCGTGCAGGTTGACGTACTGAATATCTTGCGGCGCCAGGCTGGCTTCTTCGAGCGCCAGCGTGATGGCGCGGGCGGGTTCTTCCGGCGAATCGCTCATGCGCACGCGGTGAAAAGCTTCGCAGGTGGAGCCATATCCCGCGATTTCAGCATAGATGTGGGCGCCGCGGGCACGGGCGTGTTGGTAATCCTCGAGGATGAACATCCACGAGCCTTCGGCGATGACAAAACCGTCGCGGTCGGCGGAAAATGGCCGCGAGACGCGCTTTCCGGCGCGTCGTTCCAGGACTGGGTCAACGCGCGCAGCAGCGAGTAGCCCTTGATGATGCCAGGAGTGATGGGCAGTCCACCCCGCCAACCAGAAACATAGGCAGCACTCCTGCCTGAATGTGCTGGTAGGCGTAACCCAGAGCGTCGGTCGAAGAAGTGCAGCCCGCAGTCACCGCGTGGCTGTAGCCACGAAACCCAAAGCGCATATTGATTTCGCTGGGCAAGGTTCCCATCGTGCCGCTGGGAATGCAGAAGACGCTCACTTGCTTGGTCAGGTCCGGCTGTGCCATAGCCGGTATTGCTCTTCGGAAAATTCCTGTGCACCGCCGCCTGTACCCGAGAATACGCCGATTTCGCGCTTTTCATCCATCGACATGGAAGTCGGGATCGAGGTCGCGCATCCTTGATAGCCTCCGTCGAGGCGGCGATCGCCAGCGGCACCACGCGGGAAACATGCTTGCGTTCGCGCGCATCAACCCACGCAAACTCGTCGAACTCCGGA
>CAVZXU010000029.1:0-123529 GCA_963779255.1 Terriglobia bacterium
ATCTCGCCCGCAATGTGGACCGGCAGGGATGATGGATCAAAACGGGAGATGCGTTTCACGCCCGACTTTCCGGCGAGAATGGCGAGGCAAAAGGCTTCTTTGCCGATGCCATTGGGGCTGACCACGCCCAGTCCAGTGATGACGACCCGAGGAACCATATTTTTTGTGTCATCCTGAGCGGAGTGGCGGCTTCGCTTCGCGAAGCTGCCGCGCAGTCAAAGGACCCCTATAAATGGCCTCGGTCTGGAGGCGCATGGCATGCTCCGTAAGCCGTCGAAAACCTCAACTCGCCCGCAACTATCCTAGAGCAAAAAGGGGTCCTTCGACTCCGCAGTTGCTTTCGCGAGCGAAAGCAACTACTCCGCTCAGGATGACAGTTCTAAGTATCTTGTTCAGGTCACAAACTGTAGTTCAGATTCACCGCCGCCCATGCTACGCGAAGTAGGATAATTAGTCACGATGTCCCTTGGCCTCTACGTTTCGGTGCCGTTCTGCCGCACCAAATGCAGCTACTGCAACTTCGCATCGGATGTCTTCTCCCGCGCCGTGTTCGAGCGCTACGTGGAACGCGTGGCTGCGGACATCACCCAGGCCGGCGAAATCGCCGAACAGATGGGCGGCCAGTTCGAACGCTCAGTTGACTCCGTCTTCCTGGGCGGTGGCACTCCCACCATACTTGATATATCGCAGCTGGAACGATTGTTTGTCACAATTTCGCAAACTTTTGTGGTGGAGAGCGATGCCGAGATCACGGTCGAATGCGCCCCGGGCACGCTGACTCCGGCAGTGATCGAGGCTTTCCAGCGCTGCGGAGTGAATCGTGTGAGCCTGGGCGTGCAGTCATTCGTGGACAAGGAGGCCGCGGCTGTGGGACGTCAACACAAGCGGGCCGCCGTGCTCGAGGACATCGCGCGCTTGCGCGCTTCCGGCATTGAGAACATCAACATCGATCTGATTGCCGGACTGCCCCATCAGACTGCCGAGAGCTGGGAATTTTCCGTCGCCGAAGCCATTGCCACCGGCGCGCCTCACGTCAGCGTGTACATGCTGGAGGTGGACGACGATTCCCGCCTGGGACGCGAGTTGATGGCAGGCGGTTCAAAATATCACGCTCACTTTGTTCCCAACGACGAGCTGACGGCCGACTTCTACGAAACAGCCTGCCAGCGGCTGAATGCGGCGGGAGTGTGCCAGTACGAGATCTCAAACTTTGCCCGGCCGGGAATGGAGTCGCGACACAATTTGAAGTACTGGACCCGCCAGCCTTACCTGGGCTTTGGCGTCGATGCACACTCCATGCTGCATGGCTCGGGGAAGGGAGAGCCCGTGCGGTTTTCTACGCCGGACTCACTCGAGGAGTACGTGGCCGGCGCGCCGCTCAAAAGAATCCCGGTTTCGAAAACAGGCGCGCTCGAGGAAACTTTCTTTTTAGGTCTCCGCTTGGCGGCTGGCGTGGATCTGAAAAACGTAGCGGCGGATTTCGGCCAGTCGGAGGTCCACCGATTTACAGAGACGATTTCGGAATTTGTGGATTTGGGGCTGCTGGAATGCAAGGGCGATGTGATCCGGCTGACCGGACGCGGCAGGCTGCTGTCCAACGAGGTATTCGAACGATTCATTCTGTGTGGGACGGACACTCCTGTCCGCCGCCTTTGATGTTGTTGTTGGGTTTGTGATTGCGATTTGCAGGGCGCCAGAGCGTTACCCAGGTAAAATCAAAGTCAAAGGCGGCGGACAGGAGTGTCCGCCCCCCACACATGCTACCTCCCACCGGTAACTTTATGCGCTCAAGTGCGTGTGTTCTAATCGAACTGTTCCGCGTCGAACGCCACCTGATACCGGAGAAGCACCTTGGATTTTCAACTGAACGATGAACAGCTTCAACTGAAGAAAAGTGTGCGCGAATTTGCCGAGCGCGAGATCGCGCCCCACGTCATGACGTGGGACGAGGCCGGCGAATTCCCGCTGGCAACGGTCAAGGAACTGGGCAAACTCGGCCTGCTGGGCATTGTGTTTCCCCCCGAGTACGGCGGCGCCGGGATGGGCTATGTGGAGTACGTCACGGCCATCGAAGAGCTCTCGCGCGTGGACGGCTCGGTCGGCATCATCGTGGCGGCGCATACGTCGCTATGCTCGAACCACATCTTTCTTGCCGGCAACGAAGCGCAGAAAAAGAAATACGTCACAAGCATGGCCTCGGGCGAGGCCATCGGCGCCTGGGGCCTGACCGAGCCCTCGTCCGGATCAGACGCGGGCAGCGCGCGCATGACCGCGGTCCGCAAAGGCGACAACTGGGTGCTCAACGGCACCAAGACTTTCTGCACCAACGGACACTATGCCGACTTGCTGGTGGTGGTTGCAGTCACCGATCGCGCCGCGCATACGCACGGGCTGTCAGCCTTCATCGTGGAGAAGGGAACCAAGGGATTTCGTCCCGGGAAGAAAGAGAACAAACTGGGTCTGCGGGCCAGTGACACCGCCGAATTGATTTTTGAAGATTGCGTCATTCCCGCCGAGAACCTTTGCGGCAAGGAAGGTGACGGCTTTATCGACGCCATGCGGGTGCTGGATGGCGGGCGCATTTCCATCGCGGCGTTGTCGCTGGGCATGGCCGAAGGCGCATACGAAGCGGCGCTGAAATATTCCAAGCAGCGCAAACAGTTCGGCAAGGCGATCAGCGAATTTCAGGCGATCCAATGGAAGCTGGCCGACATGGCCACAGAAATTGAAGCGGCGAAGCTGCTGACTTTGCGCGCGGCCGCCATGAAAGATGCGGGCATGAAGACCACGCTGGAATCGTCCATGGCGAAACTCTACGCCAGCGAAGTGGCCGTGCGATGCGCCAACGAAGGGGTGCAGATCCACGGCGGCTACGGGTTTATCAAAGACTATCCCGCGGAGAAGTTTTATCGCGACGTGAAGCTGTGCACCATCGGCGAAGGCACCAGCGAAATTCAGCGGCTGGTGATTGCGCGGCAGTTGCTGAAAGACTAGCATCGGGGCTGGAAGTGTCGCGACATCAGTTCAGAAGCTGTGCTCCTGAGCGAGCGAAGGCCTCTGCATTCCGGCGCATGCAGACTGCACAGGGCCTTCCCTTGCTCACGCTTTAACGCAGGACCTGAAGGCCTGCTCTTATCGCGGCAGCTGTTCCGCAACGACAGCGGTTTCGTTGTCCGACCTCTGCTTTACACTGAGAGCCTGAATCAAGACATCCAACCTTGATTGAGCAACTCCGCTCCGGCGATCCTCGCGCCCTGGCCCGCGCCATCAGCCGGTTGAGAACCGCGCGCCCGGCTGGTCCGAGCTGCTCAAGGCGCTCTTTCCCCACAGCGGGCAGGCGCGCATACTGGGTCTCACCGGTCCGCCGGGCGCGGGCAAGAGCACGCTGGTGGATCAGCTGGCCCGCCACTATCGCAAGGAAAATCGCACGGTAGGCATCATCGCGGTCGATCCCACCAGTCCTTACACGGGCGGCGCGATTCTGGGCGACCGCATCCGCATGCAGGAGCATTTCTCCGACCCCGGAATCTACATTCGCAGCATGGCCACACGGGGCTCGCTGGGCGGGCTGGCGCGCGCGACTGCGGATGTTGCCACCGTGCTCGATGCCTCGGGGCGCGACCTGGTCATGATCGAGACGGTCGGCGTCGGGCAGGATGAAGTGGACATCGTGCGCCTGGCCGACATCACAATCGTCATTCTGGTGCCGGGCATGGGTGATGATGTGCAGACCATCAAAGCCGGCATCATGGAGATCGCGGATATTTTCGTCATCAACAAGAGCGATCGCGACGGCGCGGAGCGGGTGGAGCGGGAAATTCGCGCTCTGCAGTCGCTGGCTGCGCGCAGCGACAAGTGGACTCCGCCGATCGTGAAGACCGTGGCCAGCCAAGGCGCGGGCATTACTGAACTGGCGGCGGCGATTCGCGACTACGAAGCATATCTGCAGAAAGAAAACCTGGTCCTGAAGCACAGTGTTGATAGCTGGCAGAATCGCCTGCTCGAGATGTTGCGGGATGCGCTGCTGGAGCGGGCCCAGGAACAACTGGGAAATGGGGCCGTGGCCCGTTACGCCGCGGAGGTGGCCGAGCACAAACGCGATCCTTATTCGCTGGTGGAAGAGATTGTGAATACGCTGGGGAAGTGAAAAGAGCCTTTGCTCGAGGACGGTCGTCCTCGCCCGTCCAGCACGAGCGGGAAGCTCGCGCCCAGATTGAGATGGAGATTCCTTGATGTTCAGCATTGACCATATCGGCGTTGCAGTGAAGTCGTTGGCGGCGGCCAAGGGCATCTACGAGAAGCTGGGACTGGATCTCGCACCCGAGGAGACAGTTGAGGCCGAGCAGGTGCGTGTGGTGATGGTGCCGCTGGGGGAAAGCCGCATGGAGCTGCTCGAGGCCACTTCGCAGGATTCAGTCATCGCGAAATTTATCGCCAAGCGGGGCGAAGGATTGCATCACGTCTCGCTGCGCGTGCCCGACCTGACGGCAGCGGTCGAGCGGCTGAAGCAGGACGGTGTGCGGCTGGTTTCCGATGAGATCAAGGTAGGCGCAGGCGGCCATCGTTACGTGTTTGTGCATCCCTCGAGCGCGGGCGGCGTGCTGCTGGAGCTGGTGGAAGCGGTAACCTGACTTTGAAGGTGTGGCGCGGGCGCCCTAGCCCCGCGCGGGCTGAGAGGCAGAGTCAACAGCCGCGGGCGAGGGCGCCCGCGCCACACCTTCACGGATGGACTCTCAAGATGCTTCTGCTCGCCGCTGATACTTCGGGCAAACACGGCAGCATCGCGCTGGCGCAGTGCGGGCCCGACGATTCCTGCTGCGTGATCGAAGTGGCGCCGCTTGAAGGCGGGACCTTCTCCGCACAATTGGTACCGCAAATTGCCGCTCTGCTCGCGAAGCATGGCTTCAACAAGAACGATATTGGCGGCTTCGCCGTAGTCGCTGGCCCGGGCTCATTTACCGGGGTGCGCGTCGGACTGGCGGCCATCAAGGCGCTGGCAGAGGTTTTGGAAAAGCCGATCGCAGCCGTCTCGTTGCTGGAAGCGGTCGCGGTTTCAGGTCGTTCACGAAGCAGAGTGACAGCCGCCCTGGATGCGGGGCGGGGCGAGGTTTACGCAGGCGAGTACGACATTCACGGTGATGGCGCCCGCCTTCTGCAGGAGCGGTTGCTGAGTCGCGCAGAGTTACTGGAGACGGCGATCGGATCAACCATTGTGGTGGCGGACCAAAACCTGGCCGAGGTAGCGCGAATGGCGGGATTGCCGGTGGACCAGATTCAACCTCCGCGCTCTGATGTGATTGCCCGACTGGGGTGGCAAAAAATCCGTGCCGGAGAAATAGTCTCGCCCGAAGCCTTGGATGCGAACTATCTCCGTGGTTCCCATGAGATCTTTTCCAAAGGCGGTTCTTAGTTTGTGGTTCTCAGTTCTCGGTTGAGGAATGTAGCGTGAAGCTCTCCATCCGTTCCGCCGCCTCCGCCGACTTGCCCGCAATGATGGCGCTCGAAAAGCACGCCGTCACGGCGGCGCACTGGTCTGCGGAGCAGTATGAGGCATTGTTTCGTGCCAGCCAGTCAGGCCGAGTGGCCCAGGTCATCGAGGACGAGTCCGGCCTTCAGGGATTCGTAATTGCCAGAGCGGTGGATCGAGAATGGGAGATCGAAAATATTGCCGTCACCGGGCCGGCTCGCCGCCGGGGGCTGGGCACGCGTCTGCTGGGAGAGTTCCTCGATTTGGCACGAGCGCGAGGCGCTGACGCAGTATTTTTGGAAGTCCGCGAATCCAACCGCGCCGCCCGGGCGCTCTATGAGAAGTGGGCATTCCTCGAGAGCGGGCGACGCCGGAGATACTATCGAGATCCGGACGAAGACGCGATTCTGTATCGCCTTGGTTTCACTTAGCTCGGTTGATTTGCACCGGAGGCGGTGCAAACTTATTCACTATGAAAAACCATTCATCTGTGGAAAATGGGATTGAAGCGGTTGGGGCGGTGTGGTAGGTTAGGGCCGTACAAACGCTCAGGAGGGTCTACTGGATGACTCCAAAGGACCAGCTCCTGGTCAGCAACGATGAATTCCGCAAGCTGGCCCAGGAGCACACGCAGTACGCCGAACGTCTCGAATCACTCACCCAAAAGCGCTACCTGACAGAAGACGAAAAGCTGGAAGAAGTCCGGCTTAAGAAGCTGAAACTGCGGCTCAAGGACCAGATGGAATCGATTGAGCGGCAATTTCGCCTAGTTGTGCAGCAGGGCCAGGTCGCGTAACTCGTTTCCTCCAGCTGATCGCGGCTATAGCCGCCCACAGGTGTAATGTGCTCCAAACACGGCGCTGATAAGCGCCTTTTTTATTATCATTTGGCTTCCGGAGCGACCGATCCGCCCTGCCTGAACTATAATTTAGACTGTCTCCCGATGGTTCCCGACGGCTACTATTACGCGCTCGCGCTGGCCGGAGCTGCGATCCTCGTGGGCTGGCTGGCTGGGCCCTTGTGGGCGCTGCCGGCGTGCCTGCTGGCGCTGTTCTTCTTATGGTTTTTCCGCGATCCGGAGAGAGTAATCCCGGACTCTGCCGGGGCCGTGGTTTCACCCGCCGACGGCAAGGTGACCGACGTTTCATCCATTCTGATGAATGGCGCGCCGCGCACCCGGATCAGCATTTTTCTCAGCGTGTTCGATGTGCATGTCAATCGCTCGCCGCTGGCGGGCGTGATCCGGGAAGTTCGCTATCAAAAGGGAAAATTTCTCAACGCCATGAACCCAGCGTCGGCCGAACACAACGAGCAGAACGCGGTCACGGTTGAGGGAGACGGGCAGAGCGTGATCTTCAAGCAGATCGCGGGATTGCTGGCGCGCAGGATTGTGTTCAACAAGAAAGTTGGCGATCCGGTAGAGACGGGGAGAACGGGTGGGCCTGATCAAATTCGGTTCTCGAGTCGATGTTTTGCTGGATGCCTCCGCCACTCTGCAAATCAAAGTGGGGGACCGGGTGAAGGGCGGATCCAGCGTGTTGGCGTACCTGGATCGCGTGTCCGAGCCGCTGACCACGGTCGGAGCGACTCGTCAAGGAGCGCGGTGATGGATCCTGAGGTCCCGGAAATCTCCAGACAGCGCAAAAGGCAACCTCCGCGCGGCTGAGCGCAGGGCATGTACATTCTGCCTTCGCTGTTTACCACCGCCAATATTGCCTTCGGTTACTACGCGATTCTGCAAATAACGCATGCCACCGTTGCCGATGCCTGGCACTTTGACAACTCCGCCAAGGCCATCGGTTTTGCCGTGCTCTTTGATGGCTTGGATGGTCGCATTGCGCGCATGACCGGAACCAGCAGCGATTTTGGCCGCGAGCTGGATTCTCTGGCGGATGTCATTACCTTCGGCGTCGCACCCGCCTTGCTTGCCTGGACATGGGGATTTCGGCAGTTGCCCACAAGCTTGGGCGATTTATACACCAAGCTGGTGCAGTTCGGCGCGATAGCCAGTTTCCTGTTTCTGATGGCCGGCGCCAGCCGCCTGGCTCGCTTCAATATTTCCAGCAACCCCCAACCCTCGAACCCTGGTCGTCCGGGAAAGAAGTACTTTGTCGGAATGCCGATTCCCGCGGGCGCAGGTGTGATCGCCGCGGTCGTGCATTTTTCCAGCGGCGATCCCATCGCCTCCTGGTGGACCGCGCTGACCTGGATGTTGATGGTGGTGGCGGTGGGTTACCTGATGGTCAGTACCTGGCGCTTTTACAGCTTCAAGGACATTGATTTCCGTTCCCGCCAGCCCTTTCGGCTGGTGCTTCTATTTGGATTGCTGTTTGCCGCGATCCGCTTCTACTCGCAGTGGGTTCTGTTCCTGATCGCATTGCTCTACGTGTTTTCCGGCGTGTTCTGGCGTTTGAAGTGGATCTTCCGGCGGAAGGGAAATCCGCCGCCGCCCCACACCGAAGCGCCGCAGATTTCATGAGCTCGAATTTCAAACCCGTGCCGGCTATGCACCCTGATCCGGCGCGCGCCGCAGGCCTTTACCGGCTAGCTATTGTGGGCGCAGGCACACTCAAGGGGAAAGAGATCGCCGAGGTCGTGGGCGACCGCAATTTCCCTTCCCTTGACATCAAGCTGCTCGACGATAACGAATCTCTGGGGCAACTGGAGTCAGTGGGCGACGAGGTGTCGTTCATACAGAGCGTGCGGTCGGAGCACTTCGAAAAGATCGATTTCACCTTTTTCGCGTCCGACCAGGAATGCACCCGCCAGAACTGGAAAAAGGCACACGCCGCAGGCAGCGCCATCGTCGATCTTTCCTACGCTTTGGAGGATGAACCCGATGCCGACGTGAAGTCGCCGTGGATCCAGCGTCAATTGGGCCAGACGCTCGCACCGGAGTTGCAGCCCGGGCCGGCAGTCGTGGCCCATCCCGCTGCGGTGGTGCTGGCGCTTCTGTTGTTGCGCGTAAAGAAGGCCGGGGCGGTGAAACGGGTTGTGGCTACGGTCTTCGAGCCGGCGTCGGAGCATGGGCAGAAGGGCATGGACGAGCTCCATGAGCAGACTGTAAATCTGCTTTCCTTCCAGCAGCTGCCGAAAAAAGTATTCGATACCCAGGTCGCCTTCAATATGGTGACGCGTTATGGCGAGCAGTCTGTCCCGGCCCTCAACACGGTAGAACATCGCGTGCTCAAGCACTATCAGCGGATCGCCGGCAGGGACGCACCTCCGCTCTCGCTGCTGCTGGTCCAGGCACCGATCTTTCACGGACACGCGTTCACCTTGCATGTTGAAATGGAAAAGCCGGTCGAAATCGATGGCATCTCCAAAGCGCTGGCCGGGGAGCATGTGACGATCACGGGTTTGGCGGAAGAGTCCCCCAGCAACGTGAACGCGGCCGGACAAGGCGATATCCTGGTTTCGATCCAGCCGGACACCAACCTGGCCAATGGTCTGTGGTTGTGGGCGGCCTCGGACAACCTGCGCATCGCCGCCGCCACGGCCGTCGAATGCGCAGAAAACATGGCGGCCACCCGCCCCATAGGAAAGATCCAATGAGCGGCAGGGCTGGTGAGCTTGCAGTGGTCGCGGGCGACTCGCCCGCGCGAGGCCGCCATGTCTGTGCTCAATTTTCAAGGCCAAGGTGCTCGCACATCGTCATCCTGCAAGTGTTGATGTTGCTGTTCAGCACAGCCTGCGGATATCACACCGCCGGCCACGCCGTCACTCTTCCGGCGAACGTCCAGACCATTGCCATCCCCGCATTCGTCAATCGGACGCAGACTTATAGGATTGAGCAGAGGTTGACCTCTGCTGTGGTACAGGAGATGGTCACGCGCACCCACTACCACATCCTGAACGAAGCCAGCGATTCCGCCGATGCAACTCTCCGCGGCGTCGTGATCAGCACCTCAACTTCGCCATTGACTTATGACTCGCAGACCGGGCGTGCCTCGAGCGCGTTGGTGGTCGTGACCGCGAAAGTGACGCTGACCGATCGCCAGGGCAAAGTGCTATACCAAAATCCCGCTTACTTGTTCCGCGAGGAGTACCAAGTTTCGCACGAACTTTCCAGTTTCTTTGAGGAAGACTCGCCTGCTCTGGAACGCCTGTCGCGCCAATTCGCGCGTACGCTGGTGAGCAATGTGCTGGAGGGGTTCTGAAGATGGAGGGTTCCTGATGCGGGCCTTCGCCCAAGCCGATCGCTTCGTCTCCGAGGTCGAAGCCCGGAAGCTGCGCCCCGTATATGTCTTCGTGGGCGATGAAACCTTCTTCCGCAAGCGTTGCCGCGAGGCCCTGCTCAAACACCTGGTGCCGGCCGACCTGCGCGATTTCAGCCTGTTTGATTTCGATCTCGGCGAGACCGACCTGGCGGAGGTCCTCGATCGCGCCCGCACGCCTTCGCTGATGGCGCCCTTCCAGGTGTTTTTTATCCGCGGCGTCAAGACCCTGTTCGGGCGCGGATCGAACGAAGAGAAACTGGCCGCCATCGAGGCCTACAGCAAAGACCCCAACCCGGATGCGGTGCTCATTTTTGTGGCTGACCACATCAGCATCCCGGCCGATGCCCGGCGCATGGACATGACCGACAAAGAGCGCTACGAGCGTATCCGGGAGACGCTGGGACAGTATTGCGCCATTGTCGAACTGGCGCGGGTGGAAGAGAGTGAAGCCGTTCGATGGATCGGCGAATACGGCGGCACCCGGAACGTCAAAATTGATGCCGATGCCGCTCGCGAACTGGTGGACGCTCTCGGCGGCGACATGATGATGATCTCCAACGAGCTGGAGAAGCTGATTCTCTACGTCGGCGAGAAGAAGCGGATCACTCTGGGCGATGTGGAAACCATGGTGCTGGCGGCGAAGCAGCGGTCATTGTACGAACTGACCGACGCGATTTCTTCCAAAGACCGGGTACGGGCGCTGCAAATGCTGAATGCCATCCTGAGCACCGGCGACGGCGACGAAGCCGCCATCGGACATCTCTACATGCTGGCCAAGACCTTTCGCCAGATGCTGGTGATCCTGGAACGAAATGTGCGCGACCAGCGCATGCTCTGGGCCGCGCTCTGGCAGGGCTTTCGCGTCCCTCCCTTCGCCGCCGACGACATCATCCGGCAAGCCCGCCGTTACAAATCCAAGCGCGAACTCACGCGAGCTATTCGCCTGGTCGCAAAAACTGACCTGGCCTTGCGTTCCAATCCACCCACCAAGCGCTTCGTATTGGAAAAATTAATCCTCGATCTTACCGCCGAGGCCAAGCCAGAAATTCCTGGATGGTCACAGGAAGAACTACCAGTCTAGGCATCAGCATGTCGGAGAAAGAAGTATTTCGCATTTTGGTCGAGTTTCCCTGGATCGTACTTGTCATCTACTGGATCCTGGGTGCGATCAAGACTCACGCTACTCGTCAACAGGAGTCTTTCGCTTCTCGATACGTCGTTGTGTTGCTTGAGGCCGTCGGCTACGCGCTGGTATTCAGCGCTTCAGCCGGAATCGGACTTCTGGGCAATCGATTCATGCCTCGCACCCGGGCAAGCGCGTCCGTCGGCGCCGTCCTCACTTGGCTCGGAATCGGCTTGGCCATCTGGGCCCGCTATCAGCTGGCGGAGTACTGGAGCGCGCGAGTCACGATCAAAGAGGATCATCAACTCATCCGAACTGGCCCCTATTCTCATCTCCGCCACCCCATCTACACCGGCCTCATAATGGCGACCATCGGGTCGGCCGTGGTCATCGATGAGTGGCGATGCGTCTTCGGGGTTTGCCTGGTGTTGACGGGATACTGTCTGAAGGCAAGGAAGGAAGAGGCGATGCTAAGGCAGCAATTCGGCGAGGCTTTCCGTGAGCACCAGAAACACACCGGCTTTCTGATCCCGCGCTTTCGCTGAGGACATGTGATTGCGTCAACCGCAATTTCTGATTATCTGCATCGCATCGGGTACACCGGTTCGCGCGAGCCCACGACGGAAACCTTGCGCAACCTGCATCGCGCCCACATGCTCTCGGTCCCGTTCGAGAATCTAGATATTTCGCTGGGCCGGAAGATTGTCTGCGAGGAAGAAGGCTTCCTCCGCAAAATCATTGAGCAGCGGCGTGGCGGATTCTGTTACGAACTGAATGGCGCGTTCGCGGCCTTGCTGCGCGAATTGAGATTCAAGGTCACGCTGCTGTCGGCTCGCGTGCCACGCGACGATGGAAGCTCCTCGCCGGAATTCGATCATCTGGCGTTGCGAGTCGATCTGGAAGAGCCATGGCTGGCAGACGTGGGCTTCGGAGACCTGTCCAACGGTCCCTTACGACTTGGGACCGGCCGAGAGCAGGAACAGGATGGGCGCAAGTTCCGCATCGTCGAACAGGACGGACGACTTCAGCTCGAACGCACGGAGCCGGACGGCAGCTGGAAGCGGCAATACTCTTTTACCCTCGTCCCCAGGCGCCTGGATGAGTTCGCGCCCATGTGTCGCTACCATCAGACCTCGCCGGAATCGCCGTTCACGCGCAAAAAGGTTTGCAGCATGGCGACTCCCGATGGACGGATCACGGTCTCTGATCGAAGGCTGATCATCACCCGCAACGGTGAAAAGAAAGAACGCCTGCTCAACTCAGAGGATGAGTGGCAGAGTGCTCTAGCGGAATATTTCGGAGTAATTCTAGCTAAAGCCAGCAGCTAGAAGCGCTTTCCTACTTCAGCGCATTCACCCGCGCGTTCAGGCGGGACTTATAGCGCGACGCGGTGTTCTCGTGAATCACGCCCTTCTGGATGGCCTTATCCAGGGCCGAAACAGTCTGTCTGAAAACGACCTCGGCGCCTGCCTTTTCGCCCTTGGCCAGCGCTTCACGCAGGTCCCGCAAGGCTCCGCGCAGGCGGGAAGTATTGGCGCGATTGCGCACGGTTCGGGTCTCGGTCTGACGGGCGCGTTTCAGCGCCGAAAAATGATTTGCCATGTCTGCTTGTTACCTTCGTTTCTCTGGAGAGGTATTCCGATTGCTCGTGAATAGGCTATTTTACGGGAGTAAGTCCTTGCTGGTCAAACCTTATGGCAGATCCCCTCGAACGCCTGAAAATCCTGCTCAGCTCTTCTACTCCAATTGTCGTAATGGAGACGGTGGAAGAGATGCGAGCAGTCCGCTTGGTGCGGGCGGCTTGCTCGTCGCTAAGCCTGGCCACCTTCGAGTGGAGCATTGCCAGCGGACTGGTTCGTTGCGGCAGCGAGGTCGGAGAGTTGGTCCCGGAAACCGGCTTTTCCGCCGGCGGCTTGGGCCAAGATCCCAATTTGTCGGGGGCCCAGGCGCTCTATAACAGCAAGGAACCCGCGCAGGCACTCAGCAACCTGGAGGCAATGTCTCTCGAAGCGGCATTCGTGCTCAAGGACTTTCATCGTCACATGGATGACCCGGTCGTGGTGCGCCGCCTGCGTGACGTCGGACAAAAGTTTTCGGCCAACCGCCGCACCGTTATCATCACCGCGCCTTCGATCACGATCCCAGCCGAACTGGGCAGCCTGGTTGAATTCCTGGAACTCCCGCTGCCGGACAAACAGCGGCTGCGCCAGATCATCGACGAAATGACCGTCAGGGTAGGGAAGACGCGCACCCTGAAACGCACCCTGGATCCTGCCGGCCTCGACGCCATGGCGAACAACCTGCGTGGCTTGACCGAAGAGGAAGCGGAACGCGCCGCTTCACAGGCGATCGTGACCCGGTACGGAATCACGGCAGAAACTGTCACCGATGTGTTGCAGGCGAAAAAGGAACAGCTGCGCCGTTCTGGAATGCTGGAGTTTATTGACGCATCGGAAAATCTGGGTAGCGTGGGCGGCCTGGACAATCTTAAGCGCTGGCTGGCCCAGCGGCGTGGTACCTGGGAAGACGCGGCCCGTGATTTTGGCCTGGAGCCGCCGCGTGGGGCCATCATTCTTGGAGTGCAGGGCTGCGGCAAAAGTATGTGCGCCCGCGCCATCGCCGGAGAATGGAAACTTCCGCTGGTCAAGTTCGATACTGCTGCCATCTTCGACAAGTACATCGGCGAAACTGAGAAGCGGATCCAGAAAGTGTTTCGCGTGGCCGAGGGCCTGGCGCCCTGCGTGTTCTGGATTGACGAACTGGAAAAAATATTTGCGGGCAGCGGGCCGGATTCGGCGTCGGTCGATGCCGGAGTCTCTTCGCGCATCCTGGCAGCCTTTCTTTCCTGGATGCAGGACCGCAAAGCTCCCGTATTCGTGGCGGCAACCTGCAACAACGTGAGCGCGCTGCCTCCGGAGCTGATTCGCAAAGGACGCTTCGACGAACTGTTCTTCGTCGATCTGCCCAACCAGGCCGAGCGCAAGCAAATATTTGCCATTCACTTGAAGCGGCGGAAGCGGAACCCGGCAGAATTTGATCTGGATCAGGTAGCGGCTGCCGCCCGGGGATATTCGGGGGCAGAGATTGAGGCCGCGGTGCAGACGGCCCTGTACGCGGCATTTTCCAGCAAACAGACGGTGAGCACACAAGGTTTGCTGGATGCGCTGAAGGCGACGGTGCCGCTTTCCATTACCCGGTCGGAGGAAATCCAGGAGCTGAGAGCCTGGGCCAGGCAGCGGGCAGTGCCGGCATCCGTGACGGACGCGAGAGCAGAAGGAGCCTAGCCCGTGTGGGTCGGACAAGAGTGTCCGACCCACACCTGCATCACTTCAGCAAATTCCGCAACACCGCGACCTCAGCTTCAATCCCCGTGTGCAACGCGGGATCTGCGTCAGGAGCAAATAACGGCGAGTGATTGGAAGGCAAGTGCGTTCCCGCCGCTTTCGCCTCCGTATACTTTGCAGGATCCGCTCCACCCAGACTGAAATAGAACGATGGCACTCCCTGGGCAGTGAAGTAAGAAAAATCTTCCGACGCCATTCCGGGATCCTCGACCACCACGTTGGCCTTACCCAGCGTCGATTCCAGAACGGTTTGCAGGCGCTGGTCCAGGGCGGGGTCGTTGTACACGGCGTCGGTGGCCTCGTAGTGCTCAATCGTGGGCTCCTGGATTGCGCCCGCGGCATTCGCCTCGGCCTTGGTGATGCGTTCGATGGCGGCGAGCACTTGCTTGCGAACTTCAGGTTTGTAACTGCGAACGGTTAGCCCGAGCTCCGCGTGGTCCGGGATGATATTGTTTTTAGTCCCGGCTTGAATGTATCCCACGGTGACGACGGCAACTTCCCCGGGCTTTACTTCCCGCGCTACAATAGTCTGCAAGGTGACCACGAGGCGGGCGGCAATCACAATCGGATCAATCGTGCTGTTGGGCATGGAGCCGTGTCCGCCCTTGCCGTAGATCGTGATGCGCAGGGAATCGGCATTGGAAAAGCGATAGCCGGGCCCGACTCCGATCTGGCCGGCGGGAAGCTGGTTGCCCACGTGTAACGCCACGGCGACGTCGGGCTTGGGAAAGCGCGTCATCAGGCCATCATCGATCATTCGTTTTGCGCCGGAGATAGTTTCCTCGGCCGGTTGGCCGATCAGGATCAGAGTTCCGTGCCAGGTGTTTTTGCTGTGCGCCATGATGGCAGCGGTCCCGACCAGCGACGCCATGTGTACGTCATGCCCGCAGGCGTGCATGACGCCGACCTCGCGTCCTGAATCGTCCTGGGTATGGACCTTGCTGGCGTAAGGCAAGCCGGTTTTTTCCTCTACAGGAAGCGCATCCAGTTCAGTGCGAAGCATTACCGTCGGCCCAGCGCCGTTCTTCAGGATGGCCACGACTCCGGTGCCACCCACGTGTTCTGTGACGGTGTAGCCGAGATCTCGCAGGCGCCTCGCTAGTTTCTCCGCGGTTTGGGTTTCATGCGAAGAGAGTTCCGGATTCTGGTGGAGATCAAGATATAAGGCGTGGGCTTCCGGATAGACGGCTTGCACCTCGGCGTCAGGGGCCGAAGTCTGGGCCCAGGCGATGGCGGTCAACATGACCAGCGAAAGAGAGCACGTCAGCTTCATTATGGCCCGCATGATATCCGGAGTGAGGGACAGCCCGCAATCGAGGGGAAGTGCGTGTGGGACGGACACTCCTGTCCGTCGCTTTTGACGTTGCTTTTGGTTTGGAATTTCGCTGATAAAGGTCTTAGCCGTTTCTGGACAATTTCGACCACAAAGTCCAAGTCAAAAGCGACGGACAGGAGTGTCCGTCCCACACACTTTCTCTATGGTTCCCCAACAGTAACAGCTTCTGTCTTGCCGCCATTGACTCCCGTCGGCGAGCAGCGGTACCCTTTAGCTTAATGGTAGTTGCTTGCACTTCGGGGCGAGCATCCTCGGCTGGTTCCACCTCCAGACATGAGAATCATTTGTTTGCGCCTGGGCGGCAGTGTTTCCGCCTCCGGGCACAGGTAACTCAGCATCTAACGCGCCGGAGGAAGCGCCAAAAACTGAATGAAGAAGAGTATTGAAATCAGTCCCAACATCGAGACCCTGTTCGGCACGCGCGACGAGAATGTGCGTCTGCTGGAAGATGGCCTGAATATTAATATCGACCTGCGCTCGGATTCGATCGACCTGGAAGGATCGGCACGTGATGTTGCCCGGGCCGAGCAAGTCTTTGCCGATTACGACCACCTGCAGCGCTCGGGATTCACCTTCAACAATGGCGACCTGGGCAGCATGTTGCGGGTGGTGCTGGCTGACCCAAAGACCACCCTGCGCGGCCTGGCCGACGCGGGACGCCAACGCTCATTCGGACGCCGCACGGTGCAGCCTAAGAGCGTGAACCAGCGGCGCTATCTCGAAGCCATTGAGAACCACGACATGGTGTTCGGCATCGGGCCGGCGGGAACAGGCAAGACTTACCTGGCCGTGGCCATGGCAATTTCTGCCCTGCTGGCGAAACGCGTGAACCGGATCATTCTGGCGCGTCCCGCAGTGGAAGCGGGCGAGCGCCTGGGATTTCTGCCCGGGACCTTGCAGGACAAGATCGATCCGTATCTGCGTCCCTTGTACGACGCCCTGTACGATCTGCTTGAGCCGGAAAAGGTCGATCGCTACCTGGAAAAGAACGTGATCGAGATCGCGCCCATCGCCTTTATGCGCGGGCGCACATTGAACGATTCGTTCGTGATCCTGGACGAGGCCCAGAATACCACTTCAGAGCAGATGAAGATGTTCGTCACCCGCCTGGGCTTCAACTCCAAAGCGGTGATCACCGGAGACGTTACCCAGATTGATTTGCCCAACGCGCGGCGCAGCGGTCTGCTGGAGGCGGCGGAGGTGTTGAAGAACGTGGAAGGCTTGACCTTCGCCTACTTCGACGACACCGATGTGGTGCGTCACCAACTGGTGCAGCGCATCATTCGCGCCTACGATGAACACAAGGCTAAGGCGGTGGAACAGCTGCCGCTGCCGGACTCCAGGACGAACGGCAAGGCCAATGGGACCGAAATGGCGCCCGGGCAGAACAGCCGCCTGTCCTCCTCGGAAGATAGAAACCAACGAGTAGAGCAGGTAAGATTGAACAGGAGGGCGCCCCAATGAGGCCCTCCTGTTTGCTTTTGGTACGAGCCGGGAATAGAAAACCTTTAACCGCAAAGGACGCAAAGAACCCGCAAAGTGCGCAAAGAAGAAAACTTGGTGATCCTTCGCAAACCCGTGGCCGGATTGAGCGATACCGCTTTGGCGAAGTTCGTCGACCGGGCCAGTCGTGCGATCAAACTTAAGGGTACGGTTAACGTGCTGGTAACCGGCAGTTCCGAGCTGCGCTCGCTTGAACCGACGTTTTCGCGCCAAAGACCAGCCCACGGACGTGCTCTCCTTTCCGCCCGGGCCTTGCTTCGTGAACGGACTGGCTGGCGATATCGCCATTTCGGCCGACATAGCCAGGGAGAATGCCCGCCGGATGGGTCATTCCGCCGCGCAGGAAGTCAAGATACTGGCGCTGCACGGTGTGCTGCATCTGGTGGGCTACGATCATGAACGCGATCAGGGCGCGATGGCGGCCAAGGAAGCGGATTTGCGACGCTTGTTGGGTCTGCCCTCGGGGTTGATTGAGAGAAGTGGAAAGACGGCGATGCCTACTAAGAAACCACAGGCGAAGGCCGCGGGCGGGGGCGCCCGCGCCACACGGGCTATACGATCTCGATGAACTATGCCATCGCAGTTGCGTTGCTTCTCCTGCTTTGCCTGCTCACCATGGTCTCGTACGCGGAACGCGTTTACACCGAGATCGGGAGATTCCTTTCGCGCGAGTTCCAGGAGAACATTGCTACCTTCGAGCAGAGAGTCGAGCCCCGGCTGGGAGTGAGCCGGGCGCGCGCCGCGCTCTCCATGGCGGTGTTGACACAACTTATTACCGCCGCCATCGCCCTGCTGGTCGGTTTCGCAGTGTTTCGCGAACGGGGTTGGGGACTCTATGAGATTCTTCAGGCCACGCTCAGCCTGGTACTCATCATCATCCTCTTTAACCGCTTCCTGCCCTTTGTCTTCTTTTCGAGGACTCGCGGCGAATGGCTGGCCCGCTGTGCCGTGCTGTTGCGAATACTGATTTATATCGTGCTGCCGGTCACCCTGGTGCTGGGGTTCTTGCAATCGGTCACGGCCCTTACCAAGGAGCATGCGGATGAGACGCCTGAGACCCAGGCGGAAGCAGTCGACGCCCTCATCGAGGCGGGCCAGGAAGAAGGCATCCTGGATGAAAGCAATCGGGACCTGATCCAGTCGGTAGTGGAATTCAGCGAGAAAACCGTCCGCGAGGCGATGAAACCCCGGCCGGAAATTGTGGCCGTTCCTTCCAACACCACAGTCGAGCAGTTTATCGAACTGCTGCGCACCAAGCCGTTTTCCCGGGTGCCGGTTTTCGAAGGCACCATCCATAACATTGTCGGGATTGTCTTCGCCCAGGACGTGTTGCAAGTCCCGGACACCGAGGCCCACATGCGCACCGTGGACACCATCATGCGCCGCGATGTCTATTTTGTGCCGGAGAGCAAATTGGTCAGCGATCTGCTGCGCGAGATGCAGCAGAACAATATTCGTATGGCCATCGTCGTGGACGAATACGGCGGCGTAGCCGGTCTGGTGACCATCGAAGACCTGGTGGAAGAAATCGTCGGAGAGATCCGGGACGAGCACGAAAAAATGGAAGTGATTCGCGAAAACGAAACCTCCTACATCGTGCCCGGCAACATGGATGTGGATCGGCTCACGGAGATGTTCGGAATTCGCCCCGAAGGCAAAGAGTCGGCCACTGTGGCGGGACTGGTAAGCGAGCTGGCTGGCCGCATCCCTCAGCGGGGTGAAGTGATCGAGGAAGACGGTCTCCGCTTCGAAGTGCTGGACTCAACCGAGCGACGGGTTGAGCGCGTGCGCATCTCGGTCGCCAAACCGACGCAGATGAAGCTGATATAGTCAGGTCTCTGTAGCGCCGGCGAGACGCCGGCGCTACAAAATTCTTATGGCCTTTCACTCTGGGTTCGTCTGCATTCTGGGCCGCCCCAACGCCGGCAAATCCACCCTGCTCAATGCGCTGGTCGGCGAAAAGCTAGCCATTATCAGCCCCAAGCCCCAGACTACGCGCAACCGCATTCTGGGGATCATCCACGTCCCCAATCAGAAGGGCAGACTCGGCGGCCAGGTCGTTCTCATCGATACTCCGGGAGTTCACCGACCCGACACCTCTCTGGGCCGCAAGATGATGGCGGAGGTGCGGGAAGCGATGGTGGGCTGCGAGCTGGTCCTGCTGATCGTGGACGTCACGCGCCGCTTTACCCGCGAAGACCACTACGTGCTCGAGATGGCGAAGAAATCGGGAACGCCCGTGTTTCTGCTGCTGAACAAGATCGACCTCCGGCGCGGGACAAAAGAAAGATTGCTGCCCATCATCGATGAGTACCGAAAGTTGCACGAGTTCCGGGAAGTTATTCCTCTCTCTGCCCGGAAACACGAAGGTCTCGAAGTGCTGCTGGACAAAGTGCTCCGGTTCCTGCCCGAAGGTCCACACTATTTTCCCGAGGACCAGATCACCGATCAGCCCGTCCGCTTCATGGTGGCGGAGATCGTCCGCGAGCAGGTCCTGGTGGAGACCGAGGAAGAGGTCCCGTACGCGACCACTGTGGTGATAGAGCAGTTTGAGGAAGGCGCGAAAATGACGCGAATTGCGGCCATCGATTTACTGCGAACGGACGGACAGAAGGCGATCCTGGTGGGCAAGGGCGGCCAGAATGCTGAAGAAGATCGGCACCGCGGCGCGTTTGCAGATCGAAAAGATGTTGGGAACGAGGGTGTTTCTCGAACTATTCGTGAAAGTCCCGGACTGGCGGGAGTCCCACGAGTTCGTCGAGGAACTCGATTGGCGTCGCCAGGTGGAGCGGTTGGCAGGTGGCGTGAAGCCATGAGCGGCGGGTCACTTGGCGCAAATGCAGTGATCCCTGTAGAATCCCCGAACGCAGGGGGCGCATCCAACAAAATAGCTATCCTGTCACCCGAAAAACGAAAGCAGGTGCCATGACCGAGAATCCGGAGATGCACAAGTTCGAAACCGGCAAGTTGAAGTTGAAAATCACGCTGGCAGCGGACCGCAATGCGGTGGATCCGGTGGTGCAAAGTGTTATGGAACTGGTGCGACAGATTAAATGTGACCCGGCAGAAGTACGACGCGATCGAACTGGCCCTGACCGAGGCGCTGGCGAATGCAGTGGTCCACGGGGCCAAAGCCGATCCGTCAAAGATCGTTGAGTGCGATGTGGTGTGTAACGAAGACAAGCAGCATGCTGATTATGGTGCGCGACCCCGGCACCGGATTTGATCCGGGCCAGATTCCCAATCCCCTCCGCGGCGAGAACGTTTATTCCGATCACGGACGCGGAATCTTCCTGATCAACCAGCTCATGGATGAGGTGAAGTTCCTCAAGAACGGCACCGAAATCCACATGATGAAAAAGTAGCGCCGCCGTCCCGCGCGGGCGTCCCGCCCGCTGCCGGAGTGAGGGCAAGATGCCCTCACACAGCCGGCAGGATGCCGGCGCTACGCAAAGCACATCACTCTTTCACCGCGATCCCCAGGGTCTTCATCTTGCGGTAGAGGTGGCTGCGCTCCAGGCCCAGCACTTCGGCGGTGCGGCTGACGTTGCCGTGATTCTCGTCCAGCTTCTTCAGGATGTAGTCGCGCTCGTAGGCGTCGCGGGCCTGGTGCAGCGTGGAGAATTCGCCGCCGACTGCCCGGCGAGTGCCATCGCGATGGACCAGCGGCGGCAGATGCTTGCGCTCGAAGCGGGTGGTGGTCGGATTCATGATGACGATGCGCTCGATCACGTTGCGCAGTTCGCGCACGTTGCCCGGCCAGGAGTAGCGCATCAGGGTGTCGATGGCGTCGTCGGTGATCTCTCGCGGGCGGCGGCCGTAGGCGGCGGAAAATTCCTTGAGAAAATGCCGCGCCAGCAGCGGAATGTCTTCCTTGCGTTCGCGCAGCGGCGGCACGGAGAAGGGAATCACATTCAGACGGTAGAACAGGTCTTCGCGGAAGTTTCCGCGCGAAATTTCTTCTTCCAGGTCCTTGTTGGTGGAGGCGATCACGCGAGCGTCCACGGTGATGGGCTCGTCGCTGCCCACCGGGCGTAAAGCGCTGCTCGTCGAGCGTCCGCAGAACTTTGGACTGCGTCTTCAGGCTCATGTCGCCGACTTCGTCGAGGAACAGCGTGCCGCCGTTGGCCTTCTGAAACTTTCCTTCCTTGTCGGCGGTGGCGCCGGGAAACGAGCCTTTGCGATGGCCGAACAGTTCGCTCTCGATCAGGTCTTCGGGAATGGCGGCGCAGTTCACTTCGACAAACATCTCGTCCTTGCGCAGGCTTTGGGCATGGATGGCGTGGGCGACCAGTTCTTTGCCGGTGCCCGACTCGCCGTAGATCAGCACGCGGCCGTTGGTGGGCGCCATGAGCCGAATCTGCTGGCGCAGGGCCTTCATGGGGATGCTGTCGCCCACGATCACGCTCTGGGACTGAGCTGCTTCTTGAGGTCGCGGTTTTCCTGCCGCAGCTGCTTGGCATCGATCGCGTTCTTGATCAGGATGAGCGTCTTGTCGAGGGAGAGCGGCTTTTCCAGAAAGTCGTAGGCGCCCAGCTTGGTGGCGCGCACCGCGGTTTCGATGGTGCCGTGGCCGGAGATCATGATGACTTCGGGCGCATTCTCGAGGTCGCGGATTTTCTGCAGCGTTTCCAGGCCGTCCATGCCCGGGCAGCCAGACATCGAGCAGCACGACGTCGAAGGCCGCTTGCGCAGCAGCGTCCAGGCAGGCTTCGCCGCTGTCCGCGACGAGGCCTTATAGCCTTCGTCTTCGAGCACGCCCTTGAGCGACTCGCGGATGCCGGATTCGTCGTCAACGATGAGGATGTTATGCATGCTGGCTGGCGGCGGGCGGTGACGATCTCGGCGGCGAGCGGCAGCTCCACGATGAAGCGGGCGCCTACCGGCTTGTTTTCCTCCACCCGAATGGAGCCGCGGTGGTCTTCAATGATGCGGCTGACGATGGCCAGGCCCAGCCCGGTGCCGCGCTTCTTGGTGGAGAAGTAGGGCAGGAAGAGTCTTCTCTTTCAGTTCCTGGGTGACGCCGTGCCCGGTGTCGGCGACCATGATCTCGACCGCGTCGCGGCTGGCGACCAGCGCGGTGCAGATGTGAATTTCGCGCACCAGGGAACCCTGCATGGCTTCGGCGGCATTGTCCACCAGGTTGGCGAGGGCGCGCTTGATCGCCTCGGGATCGGCCATCACTTGCGGCAGGTCGGGAGCGAGCGCGGTCTGCACGCGGATGCCGTCCAGCCGCCCGTCGAACATGGCCAGAGCGCTTTCCACGATGGCGTTGATGTCGGCCGGCTGCGGCTGCGCCGCGGGAAAGCGCGCCAGGGTGGAAAATTCGTCCACCAGGGTGCGCACGGTTTCGACCGCGCCGCGCGATGGTCTCGGCGCAACTGTGCGATAATCTCCAGCGAAGCTCGCATCCGGCGGCGTGCCGCGCTCCAGATGGCGGCGGATGCGCTCGGCCGAAAGCGCGATCGGCGTCAGCGGGTTCTTGATTTCGTGCGCCACGCGGCGCGCCACTTCGCGCCAGGCGGCCTGCTTCTGCGCCTTGAGCAGGTCGGACAGATCTTCGAAGACCAGCACGTAGCCGAGCCGCTCGGCCTCGATGCTGCAACGTCGCAACGGTCACGGCGGCGTTCAGCTGGCGCGCGGTGCAAGACCATTTCCATCTGGGTGGTGGTGGTGCCCATGCGGTCGGCGCGGCGCAACAGAGGTCCAGGTCCTCCAGCACCTCGGCGGGAAATACTTCGCGCAGCGCGGCGCCGATCAACGAATCAGGTCCGCGGACTCTGCACCTGCAAGGGTTGAACATGCGAAACAGCGCGTGATTGACGTGGGTGATGCGGCGGTTGGCATCGAGCGAAAGCACGCCGGTGGGAATGCTCTCCAGAATGGTCTCGATGTGCCGGCGGCGCTGCTCCAGCGCGATGTTGGCGGCGCCCAGTTCGCGGCTGGAGGCCTCGATCTGGCGGCGGCTGGATTCCAGTTCCTCCGCCATGCGGTTGAAGGAGCGCACCAGGTCGCCGATTTCGTCGGCCGCGCTCACCTCCACGCGATAATCGAGGCGTCCGCGCGAGATTTCCTGGGTGGCTTCCGCCAGCGCCGCCACCGGCCGGGTGACCAGCTTGGAGAGAAACAGCGCCAGCCAGGTGGTGGCGAACAGCACCAGCACCGTGAGCAGGAGCAGCAGCTCCATGTAGGTGCGGCGGACGAGTTTGCGCTGGCGGCCAGTTCGAAGTAGCGGTGCTGGCTGGCTTCGAGCTGCCTGACCGTCTCGGAAAACTTCTGCGGCAGCGGCATGGCGACCAGAATCATGCCGTGATCGCCCACGGCGGCGCTTCCCAGAATGTAGTCGGTCTGCTCCCAGATGAAGGGACAATGGCGTCGGACGGTCAGACGGTCGCAGCGGGATTTTGGCTTTCAACAGCGGCCAGGAGGCGGGAGCATTGAAGCTGGCTTCGGCGTTGCCCTCTTCGAAGCGCCAGGGCGAAGCCGCCCTGCAAGGTGGGCTCGTGCCGCCGGAATTCATTCATCACGCTGGAAAAGCTGTGACCGGCAAAGGCCCGTTGAGTTTCCGGCGAAGCCGCGATAGCCTCCGCCTCGGCGCGCGCGTTCTGCGCCGCGTAGTTCGTCACCAGCGAGGCCATCGGCCGCAGTGTCCTCGCGCACCTCTTCCACGGGACGCGAGAACCACTTGTCCAGAGAATGGTTCATCAGCCCGTAGGCGAACCAGAACATCACGATGACCGGCAGAAACGAGAGCAGCAGCCCGGCCACGACCAGGCGGGTGCGGAACTTCGATCCCAGTACACCCAGCCGCCGTTCGGCAAACAGCTTCAAGAAGGTTGCGCGCCAGAACGAAAGTCAAAGCCACGAACAGCAGAAAAATCAGGATGGTAAGCGCGGCGAAGAATAAGAGCGGAAAGCGCTGCTGGATATCGGCGTTGAAAACGTCCAGATCGAAAGACGACTGGGAAAGAAGGATGCCGAAAGACACCGCGATCCCGATAGCCAGCAAGATGATGACCTTCTTGCGGCTAGTCGTTTCCTTGTTGCGAGTTGGACTGGGAGCAGCCACTTTGCTGATCGGCCCAGCGGAGCACGCATCCTCCGCCGATCTTCGAGCCTAAGTGCTTTATTATAAGCCTCGCGTGCGCGGTTTGATGGTGGCGGAGTGTGCTCCTCGCCGGGAAGTGAGAGGCGGGAGGGCCGGTTGTCACAATTGGAGTGTTGTAGGATCACAGACCCTGCTGTGTACTGCCAACCGTCTCTCGGAAGATCCGGCGTTTGGGATGTTCTCGACCCTTCGGCCTGATGTCTGCACACCAGTCTCCCGCTTCAAATGCTGGCGTCGCGCCCAACGGAGAAGTGGCGTTCGGTGTTCAATGGTGACCACCTGTGCTCAGGTTTGCTGCCAACGCACGAACGTCGGTGGTCAGAACCAGGGCGGGATCGAAGGAGGCCCCAGACACCCCGCAGCTGGAAGCGATCAGCCTCTTGGATTTAAGGGCAGCGATTTCGATGAGCATGGCGGAATAGGTGCCGAGGGCGAGCTGGATGCGCCCAGCGCCGGCAAGGCGCTGAGCAAGATTGAGTTCGGCGGTAAGTGCGGGCGCGATGACACGATTGTTGAAGCAACCCGCAGCCTGAATACTGAGAGACTACGTTCGACGCGCCGGAGGTGGTTGCTTGAATGGCTATGCTAACCGGAATCGAATGGCTGATCCCGCCGCCGGCGCCGCTTACAGTCAGCGTCGACGTCTGTGGGGTTACCCACGGAGCCAGACTGATCTTGAGTGTCGAAGAGACCGAGCCGTTGTATGGCGGAGTAACGGGATTCGGACTGAGCGATACGGTAACGCCGCTTGGAAACGCAGACACGGCCAGCGTGACCGCTGAGTTAAAGTACTCCAACGAATTCAGCGTGACTGTTGCGGAAATAGTTCCGTTGATATCGACTGGAATGGTTCGAACTGTCGACAAGGAGAAGCTCGGCGGCCGTGCCTCGTAAGCGCCGATATCAAAGCCGGAGGCTTGTGGGCGAGCGACGCCTCGTTGGTCAGTCGATAGAGACGTTCCGGAATCGGCTGTGTCCACCGCAGGACTGCCATTAAGAATTGCCATGGTCGGCGTGTTGCCGGTACCATTCAACTGGAGAGGCTGCAATTGCGGGTCGCTCGTAGTCGCAACGCCCGGGCAAGCATTGAATGTTCCTATTGAAGTGGTCATCCCCGAGCCGTTATTCATAATCAGGTTGCCGGCGCCCTCGACGAATATGCTGCCGCCGGTGAAGAAGCATTCGTCGGCGCCGTTATTGGCGATGATGTTGTTGTGGAGTATCAAACTGACTGGCGCTCCGTCTCCCCCCTCGTCGGAGTAGACCACTATGGCAGCGCCGGAGCCGGTGCTCTGGTTGGAGCTGAAGGTCGAGTTGGCAATCTCGAGAGTATTGTCCAGCGAAAAGATCGCGCCACCGGCGTCGGCGCCGTTGGCTGCATCCGGGCCGCCACCCACCCCTCTGGTCACATAGTTATTCGTGAAGGTGCTGTTTCGAACTTTTACGGTACCGTTGAAGTTGAATATAGCCCCGCCTAGTGCTCCCCCTCCACCACCGAGGAATTGAGCTGCATGCCCACCAAAGACTCCACCTTTGCCGGGGGTTACGCTTGCGCCACAACCGATGGAAGTGGCAGCGCCGCCGCCACCACCGAACCCTCCGTTTCCGCCAGACACACTGAAGGCTCCACAGTCACCGGCTCCGCCTCCGCCCCCAAACCCGCCGTTCCCACCGTCACCCGCGCCACCACCGCCACCACCGCCGAGGTTACCGGGACCTCCGTTTCCACGGCAGGTTGAAAACGCACCGCAGTCCTGCTTACCGCCGCCGCCACCACCACCGCCACCCTGGCAGGGTGCGCCCTGGGCGTCATTCGCAGCATCCGCTCCTCCTCCACCACAGAGAAATCCTCCATTTCCCCCTGTTGCGGCTTGGCCATTCGCCCCGTCAAAAACGGTGCCACCACCACCACCACCCCCGCCATCCACTGCGGACTGACCAAAGTTTCCTCCACTGCCACCGTTCCCCCGCGCCCCACCACCCCCGCCACCGCCATATAGTGATGCGTCACCGCCGTTTCCTGAAAATCCGCCGCCTCCGCCTCCAACGGGGCCCTGAATGAAGCAGTCCGCGAAGGAGGACGAGCAGCGGTTGCCGTTTCCGCCTACGGCACCGTTGCTGTCGAATGTGCTGTTTTCAACGGTGAGCTGCCCCTGGACGAATATCGCACCACCTGCGCCCAAACCTCCGCCGCCGCCAATGAGCCCGCCGTCGCCACCCTTGATGTGGAACCCTTTGACGTAAACGTTCCTAAGCGTCAGATTTCCGGTGCCTGAGGCAAAATCCGGGTCCGCTACTGTGGCAATCGTGAACAGGCGCGAGTTGCCGGCACCCAGCCATTGCAGCGTTGCACCATTGCCCTCAATCGTGATGGTGGAGAAGATGACCGGCGTGGCGGTTGGCCCAAATACATTGTGCGCGTCGCCATCCCAGAAGTTTAGGAAAGTAAAGACGGCCCCGGCGGGCAACACAATCGTGTCTCCGTTGCCTGTGCCTGCCACGCATCCGCTGGTGTAGTAGCTGTCCGGGGAAGTCGCACCGATCGCCGTATTCGATTTGAACTCCGTCGCATAAATGGCCTCCTGCAACGAACATTGGCCATTGGTTACGCCTTGTTGCGTCGTATTCACCGTGATCGTTGCCTGAGCCACGGCCCGGTGGGCGGCGCCGAATGCGAGCAGCAAGAATGCGGCGAGTGCCGTCCTTTGGCCACAACGGAGTCGAGGTCTAGCCGTAGACCGGGGTCGGCGAAGAAGAATCGAGACCTTTCCACACGAGGCAGCGAACAGGGAGACAACAGTCATGGCACGTTTCCTCATTTCCCGGCTGGTTGTTTCGCTTACGGGGGCTGCAAGCTACAACTCTAAGAAGACCTGCGCACTGTGTAGAATCCGGGCCCGCTAGCTATCAATAGCGGCCGCCTGTCGAATGTCTTAATTTTCATGTACTTTTAACCTACGGAAAAGACAAGGGATGCAGCTAAAAGACGCGCCGGGTGTAGAATTGCGGCCACTTGTGTGGGGGCAGCTCGTGGCTTCGGAGTCGGTCAGGACCCAGGGATCAATCAGGTTTGGGGAGGATTTTGAACTAGACCTGCGCGCCTACGAGCTTCGCCGCTCTGGTCGTGTGCTCAAACTGGAGCGCATTCCCATGGAACTCTTGCTCGTGCTGGTGGAGCAGAGAAGGCAACTGGTTACGCGCGAGCAGATCGTCGAGCGAATCTGGGGCAAGGGCGTATTCCTCGATACCGATAACAGTATTAACGGCGCCATCCGCAAGATCCGGCAAGTCCTGAAGGACGATCCCGAGCATCCACGTTTTGTACAAACGGTTACCGGAAGGGGATATCGCTTTATCGCGCCGCTGGTGGATGCGGAGGCGGAAGAAGCTCCGGTTGTCCCGCGGCCGCAGGCTGCGGCCAGCGAATCCCCGAGAGGCAAGCCGCATCGCCGATGGATGGCCGTTCTCGGAATGACGGCTGTTTTAATTGTGTCAGCGGGCGTTTACCTTCGCTGGTCCACCTTGCGTCCTCAATCGCAACCGTCTGGCGGACGGCCGATGCTGGCGGTTCTTCCTTTTGAAAACCTTACTGGTGATGCCAGCCAGGACTACTTCAGCGACGGCCTGACGGAGGAAATGATCTCCCAACTGGGAAGCCTCGACCCCGAGCGCCTCGGAGTAATTGCCCGCACCTCCGTGATGCACTACAAGAACAGCCAGCCGTCACTGGACCAGATCGGCCGTGAACTGGGAGTGCAGTACGTGCTCGAGGGCAGCGTCCGGCGCGATTCGGACAAAGTACGAATCGCGGCGCAACTGATCCAGATGAAAGACCAGACGCACGTCTGGGCGCGGCAGTACGATCGGGAACTGAATGGTTTGCTGGTTGTTCAGGGGGAAATTGCACAGCAAATTGCTGAGGAAATCCAGCTCGCACTGGATGACAAGGACAAGGGTAAGGAAAACGATAAGCAAACCGCCGCGACCCGTCAGTCGGCGCTCTCTCCCGAAGCCTTTGACGCTTACGATCTCTATCTTAAGGGCCAGTATTTCTGGAACAAGCGGACGCCTGAGAGCCTTCACAGGGCTATCGAGTATTTTCAGCAGGCCATAGACAAGGATCCAACTTATGCCCGCGCCTTCGCCGGGCTGGCAGACAGTTATGCGCTGATCAGCGGCTATGACCCTTCGGTTCCTGCCAAGGAGGCCATGCCGAAAGCGCGCGCGACAGCAGTAAGGGCGGTTGAGCTTGATGAAGGGCTCGCGGAGGCCCACACCGCACTGGCGATCGTCGCCCAAAACTATGACTGGGACTGGCCGGCCGCAGAGAAAGAATACCGGCGGGCAATTGAGCTGAATCCGAACTACGCTACTGCTCACCACTGGTACGGAGAGTACCTGGGACTGACGGGCCGTTTCGACGAAGCATTCCGGGAGTTGGAGCGGGCCCGTCAGCTTGATCCCCTATCGCTGATTATTGCTACCGACAACGCCGTTACCTTGCTCTATTCACGGCAGTATGATCGCGCCATCTCGCAGTTCCGGGCGGTGCAGGAAATGGAACCTACTTTCTCGCACGCCCACATGGTGGTTGAGGCCTATGTGCAAAAGGGACTCTACGCGGACGCGCTGACCGACATCAAAAGATGGCAGCAGAGTGAAGATTCACCCTGGTCTTGGGCGATGCTAGTCTATGTCTATAGCAGTTCCGGACAACGGTTGCAGGCTCAAACTGCGCTGGAGAAGCTGCAACAGTTGAATCGGCGGCGGCATATCAGCGCAGCGAGCATTTCTTCCGCGTACATAGGTATGGGCAACAAAGACCGGGCTTTCGCCTGGCTGAACCAAGCCATCGCCGAGCGTTCTGTTGATCTCAGCCTGAAAGTGAATCCCGTCTATGATCCCCTGCGTGGCGATCCTCGGTTTCAGGAGCTGATGCGACGGATCGGACTTGCCCAATAAATTGGGGTGCGACCCGAAATCAGCGATACTTAGTAATGCCAGCTTTCTAAATAAGGGGTCTCGAACCGCTATACGAAGGACCTTGTCCACGGCATCAAGGCCAGCGGATCGAATCTATGAGCCCGAGGGTACGGTCCCCTTCGCAAAGATCGTCCCTCCGGTTTCTGAGCATCACCCCATTACCGAAGTCATTCAACCTCCACCGCCCGGATTCGTCCTATTTTTTCCCCTGCACCAAGCTGCTTCCCCTGTATTTCAGCAGCTTCTGCGAAGGTTCGATTTCGCAACTCACCCTCCTTACCCACTAGTCTTACGCACTAAAGTTACTGGTGCCGTAACCCAGTTACGTTGACAATTTGTGTCAACGCGATAGGCTGCAACTTCTCCCCTCGAAAAGCAGCAGAACTCGCGCCGCATTCGTACACCGAATTTATCTGACGCACAGATAGGAGATCGAGGTATGTCTCAACGGCTGGGTGATCTTCTGGTCAAAGAGAAGGTCATCACCAAGGAGCAGTTGGAGCAGGCGACCAAGGTCCAGAAAGAGACCAACGTTCGTCTGGGCTCGGCTTTGGTCAAGCTGGGCTTCCTCACCGATGAGGACGTCACCAACTTCCTCTCCCGCCAGTACGGTGTTCCAGCCATCAATCTCTCCTACTTTGAAATTGATCCCTCGGTCGTAAAGCTGATCCCGTTCGAGACGGCGAAGCGCTACCAGATTCTGCCCCTGAGCCGGGTGGGCGCGTCGTTGACCATCGCCATGGTGGACCCGACCAACGTCTTCGCCATGGACGATATCAAGTTCATGACCGGCTTCAACATCGAGCCGGTGGTCGCGTCCGAAAGCTCGATCCTCGAAGGCATCGAGAAGGCATACGGCACCACGCAGCAGGAAGATCTCGAGCAGGTCATGCAGTCCATGACCGAGATCGGCGACGCTGACGTCGAGTTGCAGGCGGAAGAAACCGAGATGGAGGCGGCCGACCTGGAGCGGGCGGCCGATGAAGCTCCCATCGTGAAACTGGTCAACCTGGTGTTGACCGACGCGGTGAAGCGGGGGGCTAGCGACATCCACATGGAGCCTTATGAAAAAGAGTTCCGTGTGCGCTTCCGCATTGACGGCGTGTTGCAGAGCATCATGTCGCCGCCGCTGAAATTGAAAGACGCCATTACCTCGCGCGTGAAGATCATGGCCAAGCTGGACATCAGCGAAAAGCGCCTGCCGCAGGACGGCCGCATCATGCTGAAGATGAGCCTGGGCGGGCGCAAGAAGCAGCTCGATTTCCGGGTCAGCACCCTGCCTACGTTGTGGGGCGAAAAGATCGTCATGCGGTTGCTGGACAAGGAAAACCTGCGACTGGACATGACCAAGCTCGGTTTCGAGCAGGAGTCGCTGACCAAGTTCGAGAAAGCAATTCTGAAGCCCTATGGCATGGTGCTGGTCACCGGGCCCACGGGATCGGGCAAGACCAACACTTTGTATTCGTCCATTGCGCGCCTGAATACGCCCGACACCAACATCATGACCGCCGAAGACCCGGTCGAGTTCCAGTTGGCCGGAGTCAACCAGGTGCAGATGAAGGAACAGATCGGATTGAACTTCGCGGCGGCGCTACGCGCCTTCCTGCGGCAGGATCCGAACATCATCCTGGTGGGCGAAATCCGCGACTTTGAAACCGCTGAAATTGCCATCAAGGCCGCGCTCACCGGCCACCTGGTGCTGTCCACGCTTCACACCAACGGTGCGCCGGAGACGATTACGCGCTTGATGAACATGGGTATCGAACCCTTCCTGGTTGCGACTTCGGTCCACCTGATTTGCGCGCAGCGCTTGGTACGCCGTATTTGCCGTGACTGCGCCGAAATCATCGACATGCCGGTGCAGGCGCTGATCGAAGAAGGCTACACGCCGGAAGAGGCCAAGACGGTCAAGATCCAAAAAGGCAAAGGCTGCGGCACTTGCAACAACACCGGATACAAAGGCCGCACCGGCTTGTACGAAGTGATGGAAGTGGATGATGAGATCAAGGAATTGGTGCTGGTGGGCGCTTCGGCGCTGGAATTGAAGAAAAAAGCGATTGAGCGGGGCATGATCACGCTGCGCCGCAGCGGACTGATCAAGGTTGCAGCGGGCATGACCACGCTCGAAGAAGTGGCACGCGAAACCATTCACTAGAGTTCGGAAGGAAAGGGAAAACTATGTCGCTTTCGTTAAGTGATCTGTTGAAGAGGCTGCTCGAGATGGGGGGAAGCGACCTCCACATCACCACCAACTCACCGCCGCAGATTCGGGTGCATGGACATCTGGTGCCGCTCGACCTGCCGCAGATGACACCGGCGGAGACCAAGCAGCTGGCCTACAGCGTGATGACCGATTCGCAGAAGCATCGCTTCGAAGAAAACCTCGAGCTGGACTTCTCTTTCGGTCTGAAGGGTCTGGCCCGTTTCCGTGCCAACACTTTCAACCAGCGTGGCGCCACTTCGGCGGTCTTCCGTCTGATTCCGTTTGAGATCAAGTCCTTCAACCAGTTGGGGCTTCCCGCCATCGTGAGCAAGCTGTGTGACAAGCCTCGCGGTCTGGTGCTGGTGACGGGTCCGACCGGTTCGGGTAAATCGACCACCCTGGCGGCCATGATCGACAAGATCAACACCGAGCGGCACGACCACATCCTCACTATCGAGGACCCCATCGAATTCGTCCACATGAACAAGAATTGCGTGGTCAACCAGCGCGAGTTGCATGCCGATACCAAGAGTTTTGCCGACGCCTTGCGCGCCGCCCTCCGTGAAGACCCGGACGTGGTGCTGATCGGCGAAATGCGCGATCTCGAAACTATTGAATCGGCACTGCGCATTGCTGAAACCGGTCACTTTACGTTCGGCACTCTGCACACCAATTCGGCCTCGTCGACCATCAACCGAATCATCGATGTGTTTCCGGCCCACCAGCAGCCCCAGATTCGGGCCCAGTTGTCGCTGGTGCTGGAAGGCATCATGTGCCAAAGCCTGCTGCCTAAGTCCGACAACAAAGGCCGTGCCATGTGCATGGAGATCATGGTTCCGAATGCGGCTATCAGAAACCTGATCCGCGAAGACAAGATCCACCAGATCTACTCTTCCATGCAGTCCGGTCAGGACAAGTTCGGAATGCAGACCTTCAATCAGGCGCTGGCCACAGCGTATTTCCAGAAACAGATCACGCTGGAAGTGGCGATGGCGCGTTCCAGTAACACCGACGAGTTGCAGGAAATGATCAACCGGGGCGCAGGTTTGAATCGTAACCAGCCGGCCGCCCTGGCGAAGGGTGCCGCACCCAGCAAACGTTGAGCGGCAGTAGCAGGGATGGAGAATGGTCGTTGCTACCGCCGATGGCAGTAGAAACGGACGCAGAGAGACATTGGTTCTGGACGCCGGAACAACGGCGGGTGAAGAGCGAATTGCAGCGAGGAGACGTTTACCATGCCAGTTTTCACATTTTCAGGAAAGAATGCAGTCCGGTCAAAAGATCAGCGGCGAGCGGACTGCGGCCAACAAGCAAGCGCTGACCAGCCAGTTGCGGCGCGAACGCATCACGCCAGGACCCATCCGGGAAAAGGGCAAAGAATTTGTCATGCCGAGCTTTGGCATGAACAAGGTCAAGACCAAAGACATTGCCATTTTCTTCCGGCAGTTCTCAGTCATGATCGACGCCGGCCTGCCGCTGGTGCAGTGTCTGGAAATTCTGGCGGCCAACCAGGAGAACCCGGTCTTCCAGAAGACCCTGACCGGCGTGCGCACCACGGTCGAAGGCGGCGCTACTCTGGCCAACGCCATGCGGCAGTATCCCAAGATCTTCGACGATTTGACCACCAACATGATTGAAGCCGGCGAAACCGGCGGTATTCTGGACATCATCCTGCAGCGCCTGGCCATTTACATCGAGAAAGCGGTCAAGTTGCGGGCTGCGGTCAAGTCGGCCTTGATCTACCCGGTGTCGGTCGTCAGCCTGGCGTTCCTGATCGTAGGCGCGCTGCTGAAGTGGGTGGTCCCGATCTTCTCCAACTTGTTTATCGGCTTGGGCGTGGCCCTGCCGCTGCCCACCCGGATCGTGATGGGGCTGAGCGCCTTTGTCGGACAGTTCTGGTGGTTCTTTATCGTCGGGATTGTTGGCCTGGTTGTCGGCATGAAGCAGATTCGCAAGAATCCCAAGGGCCGCTACTACTTCGACTATTGCCTGCTTAAGCTGCCCATTCTGGGTATGCTGCTGCGCAAGATCGCCGTGGCGCGCTTTACCCGGACTCTGGGAACTTTGATTACTTCGGGCGTGCCGATCCTGGAAGGTCTGAGCATTACTGCCCGAACTTCAGGCAACGCTGTGCTGGAAGAAGCGCTGATGAAGGTGCGCAAAGCCATCGAAGAAGGCCGCACCATCGTCGATCCCCTGCGGGAATCCGGCGTATTTCCCAACATGGTGACGCAGATGATCGGCGTTGGCGAAGCTACCGGCGCCATGGATGCCATGTTGCAGAAGATCGCCGACTTCTACGAAGACGAAGTGGATGCCGCTACCAAGGACATGTTGGCCATGCTGGAGCCGGTCATCATCGGTCTGCTGGGCGTCATGATCGGCGGCATTGTGATTTCGCTCTACATGCCGCTGTTCTCGATGATCGCCAAACTGGCGGGCTAGGTACAGATCGTTCCGGGCCAGCCGCGGCGCCCAGGTGTGGGCCGCGGCTCTCTCGGACGTGATGGCTTTCTCGACTCCGCCCTGTCATGGGCCTACGAGCTGATAGGCCGGCGGAAGCGTATCGGGAATCTGGATCTCGCATGCAATCCATGTTCGATGAGCGGTCTGGCTGGCCTGGCTGGTCAAGGTTCGCATCATTATCCTGACATTCTTGCTGGGAATTGAGCTGGCGGTTGCGCGGCTCACGCCCAATCCTTTGCCGCTGCGGTTTTTCATCAATGTCGATGCTGCTGTGGTATGCGATTTCAATTTTCTATCTGCTTCTGCTTTCCTTTTGGGAAGAGCAGCGCATCCAATCTCTGCTGCAGGTCGTCACCGACCTGTTCATGGTCACGCTGGTGGTCTATGCCACCGGCGGCGTGGACAGTTCGCTGAACTTCCTTTATCCCCTGGTCATTATCGTGGCCTGTGTCTTGTTGCCTCGAGTCTGGGCCTACCTGACCGGCGGCGCTGGCATTCATTCTGTATGGTCGCAGTCCTGGAGCTGACCTATTTCGAAATCATTCCTTCGTATTCCACCACCCACCCGGGACTGCGCGCACTGCAGGCCATCATCCTCGTCAATCTGTTCGCCTACCTGGCGGTGGCATACCTGGCGGGCTTGCTGGCGGCCAAGCTGCGTCAGGTCGACGTAAAGTTGAAATACACCAGCGGAGCCCTGGAAGAACTTGCGGCGCTGCACGAAAATATCATTCAGTCAATCAGCGGAGGACTGATCACCACCGGGCTGGAAGGCCATATCACCCTGGTCAACACCGCCGCGCAGAGGTTGCTGGAGCGCTCGGAACGCGAGTTCCTGGTCAGGCCGTGACGCCAGCTCTTTCTCGATCCGTTGCCCGCAGCCGATTCGGAACGCGCCCATGGCGAAGTGCGCTTTGTGGCCTCGAAACGGCTTCTGCAAGACTTTCCGGGTCATGGCGTCTGCTCTCGCCGTGCCCGGGCGCGAAGACGCTTGGCTATGTCTACACCTTGGATGACCTGACCGAGATCCGGCGCCTGGAGCGGGAAGTGCGCATGCAGGACCGGCTGGCGGCCGTGGGGCGACTGGCGGCTGCTATCGCGCATGAGATCCGCAATCCGCTTGACCTCGATTGCCGGCTCGGTCAGCATGCTCTCTGGCATTCCCGACCTGAGCGAAGAACACCGCCAACTACTGCAGATCGTGACCCGCGAATCGGAACGGCTGAATGGCATCATCACCGATTTTCTGGCCTACTCGCGCGGCAAGCAGTACCAATTTGTGGAAGTTGACCTGCGTGCCCCTGCTGGAAGACACGCTCACCCTGCTGGAGCACCGGCTTGGTGCCGAGAACACGGGCATCCACATCGAGCGGCAATTTCAACTTCAAGCAGGCGCTGGACCCTGGCCGACGGCGACAAGATCAAGCAGGTGTTCTGGAATTTCTGCGAAAACGCAGTCCGCGCCATGCAGGACAGGGGGCACTCTCAGGGTCTCCTCAGGCTGGACGACGACTGGCAGATCAACTTTGCCGATACCGGACCCGGCATGAGCCGCAGTTGGTGGAGAAAATCTTCGAGCCATTCCAGTCCCAATTCGAAGGCGGCACCGGATTGGGTCTGGCCATCGTGTATCAGATCGTGCAGGCGCACGAAGGCAAAGTGTGGGCGCGCTCCAAACTCGGGGAAGGCAGCGAATTTGTTCTGCGGCTGCGTCGCGTCGCGGCAGCAGAGGATCTACCCGCGAAGCCGCCGGTTGCGAAACCACAACTCCTGCCCAAGCCCGACGGTTGCGGCTGCGGCGGCGGACCGGAGGACGAGCGCATGGGTAACATTCTGGTTTGTGACGACGAGCGCTCCATCTGCGAAATGCTGGATATTGCCCTGCGCCGCGAGGGCCACAAGGTCGAAACCGTGAACTCCGGAGAAGGTGCCAAGAAGAAACTCGACGGCGCGCTCTATGACGTGATCGTCACCGACATCAAGATGCCGAATACCGACGGCATCGAAGTGCTGCGCTATGCTCACCAGGTCTCGCCGGATTCCGCCGTCATTCTGATCACCGCGGTCGAGGACTATGAAGCCGCGGTGCGAAGCGGTAAAAGCGGGAGGGGCCACCGACTACATCCGCAAGTCCCCCGGCCTGGTGAACGAAATCAAGCTCGCCATCAACCGCGCTCTGGAGAAGCTGGCGCTGAGCCGGCAGAATTTTGCCTTCAAGCGGGATGCCGCTACTCGCAATTCGCTGGACAACATCGTCGGCGCCAGCCCCGCGATGGAAAAGCTGAAGCAGACCATTCGCACCGTGGCCTCCACGCAGAGCACGATTCTGATTTACGGCGAGAGCGGCACCGGTAAGGAGCTGGTGGCCCGCGCGGTGCACGTCTGTTCTCCTCGGGCCAGCGAGCCCTTCGTTTCCATCAACTGCGGCGCTTTTCCCGAGACCCTGCTGGAAAGCGAGCTGTTCGGTTACGTGAAAGGTGCGTTTACCGGAGCCAACCAGAACAAGCGCGGCTTGTTTGAAGTGGCGGACCAGGGAACGATCTTTCTCGACGAAATCAGCGAGATGACGCTGACCATGCAGGTCAAGCTGCTGCGCGTGCTGCAGGAGCGCTGCGTGCGCCCGGTGGGCGGCACCGACGAGATTCCCATCGATGTGCGCGTGATCGCCGCCACCAACCGCGATCTCGACAAGCAGGTGGCGGAAAATACCTTTCGCGAAGACTTGTACTACCGCTTAGCGTGATTCCGGTGTCCGTGCCGCCGCTGCGGGAGCGTCGCGAAGACGTGCCGCTGCTGGTGAACCATTTCCTGAAGAAATACGCTCCGGCAGCGGGCAAGAGCATTCTGCGCGTGAATCGCAATCGCTGGATGCCCTCTGCGGCTACGAGTGGCCGGGCAACGTCCGCCAACTGGAAAACACGATCGAACGCGCTGTCGCCCTGGAGACCGGGAGAAGAGCTGCGCGTCGAACTGCCGGCCGAGCGCCCCAAGGCCCGGGCCGCGGCGGCCGGGGTGGGCGGACCAGTGTTCGGCAGCCTGCCGGGGTCGGTCTTGCCCGAAGGCGTGGACATGGAGAAGTACGTGGCAGACATCGAGAGGTCGCTGCTGCTGGCGGCGCTGGCGCAATCGAACGGCGTGCAGACCCGCGCCGCGGATGTGTTGAAGATCTCCTATCGCTCGTTCCGGCATTTGGTGAAGAAGTATGATTTCTAGCTCGTTAGTCGTTCGTCGTGTCTCCAGGGATTACGCTAAACGAGCGATGAACTAACGACTAGGACTGCCTTCTTCAGCTGCTGCTTCCATCCCAGAATGCGGGCCTTGTTTGCCTCGGCTTCGGCCTCCGGAATCATTCCTTTTTTCTGATAGAGGACCGAAAGGCTGGTATGGGCCAGCACGTCGTCGGGATCGAGTTCCGCGATGCGTTTGGCCACCGCGATGGCCTCATCGAGGCGGTTGAGGTCCTGCAAGGTCCGGGCCATGCCGTGCATGGCTTCGGTAAAGACCGGATCGGCCGCAAGGGAATGCTGGTATTCTGCCAGGGCGCGCTCGCGGTTCGCCTTCCGCTACCAGGTCGAGCGCGGCGTAGTAGTGGTCTTCGGCCTTCTGGCGGGCGTCGTCTGCCATGGAGCGAAATCTTAACAGATGGTCTTCAGTACGTCGGTACGTCAGCTCTTCAGCAACGGACTTGCTGATGACCGAGGACTGCGACCGAGACTGCCCCAGGCTATACTCAGGAGCACGCATGCGCTACATGCTCCGATTTCTCTGGAACGCAACCCGCGGACACCGCCTCACCCCATGGCGGAGCCCTTATCTGCTATGGCGGATCGAAACCTATTGCGGCGTGAAGATGCAGCAGATCGGTTTCCTCGAATTCTGGGAGTTCATGTGGCGGGAGCGCGGCAATCTCTGGCGATTTCTGAAGTGGACAGCGGAAATCGAACGCTACGTCCATCCCAAGCCGAAGACACGGGTAGCGTCAGTGTGGCGCGGGCGCCCTCGCCCGCGAGAGTCTAGCTCCCGTTGCCGGCGGCGGCAGCGCCTTCGAGCGAGATCATTACCTCGCTGCCCTTGCCAGATCCGACAATCTTAGCCGCGGAACCACGATTGGACGCGATCTCCAGAGTAGCCCATGCTGCCCAGGATGCCGAATACCTGGCCGGGTGAGCCTTCGGAATAATTCGGCAGGATTTCCGTAATTTCGTGCTTACCCACAACCAGCTTGAAGGGGGCTGGTTCGGACGCAAAAAGCATGGGAGCATCCTTGGGCGTGATGTTGGTTACAAGATTACCGAAACGGTCCACTTTCAGGATCACGCCGCGCAGGGTGTTGCCGTTTACCGACTTAGGTTTGGGCGGATTGAAGCGGACGAAATCGGAAATCTCGTCGCCGAATTTTTCCGAATCAACCCCCTTGGCAAGCCAGGCTGCAATTGGTGCAAAAATGTCACGCGCATGGAAGGTGTTGCTCACCGGCTGCAGGGAATAGTGCTCGGCGGTGACGTGGCGGATGTGCAGCCGCTCTTCCCGCGCATAGACCATAGAGAGCACCCCGTTGTCGGGGGCGACAAAGTGGTGCCGCTCGCTGCTCACCAGGATCGGGCGCCGCGCCGTTCCCACTCCCGGATCAACCACTACCAGGTGCACCGTTCCGGAGGGAAAGTAGGAATACGATTGCGCAATCATGAGCGCCCCATCCAACACGTCAAAGGCCTGCACGGAATGGCTGATGTCCACAATCTGAGCCTCCGGTGCAATGGAGAGAATGACGCCCTTGATCGTCCCCACAAAATGATCGTTGAGCCCAAAGTCGGTAGTCAGTGTGATGATCGGACGATGCGCCAATTTCCCCTCGCTTGCAGGCAGAATTTTCCCCGGAAATGCCGAAAGTAACCTGTCAGAGGAGCAGAGTCAAGGAACGGAGGTAACGGAGAGCAGTCGTCGGTCGTCAGTCGTCGGCCACGCCCGGGAGTTCAGCCGATGTTTCGACGGACAATTTTGACGACTGAAGACCGACGACTGACGACTGGTTAATGGATTTCGATGTCTCCCGATCCGGTTTCCACTTCCACGGGCACGCCTCCGCCGCCAACTCGGCCGCGTACCTCTTTGCGCCCGATGGAACCTTGCACCGTAAGCGGGTGATTCACCGAAATGGAGCCGGAGCTGGTATGTGCGTCCAGATCAAAAGCTGCGTCGGAAGGAAGCTTCAGTTGTACTCCGCCGGAGCCGGTGTGCACGCTCCATGCCCCGGTGGGGCTGCCGTCAGCTCGAATGTCTCCGCTGCCCGCCTTGGCTTCCAGTGAGCCCCGAACTCCGTGCAGTTCCATGCCTCCGGAGCCAGTGTCCACCCGCACCGATCCCGGCGCGGTCTGTTGCAGAGTGATGTGTCCGCTGCCAGTGTCGGCCTCAAAAGCGCCGGCGATATCATTGGCGTCAATCGATCCGCTGCCAGTTTTGGCGTGCACGTTGCCTTTTACCCGGTCGATATCGATATCACCCGAACCGGTTTCTGCCTGAACCCGGTCGCCGATCGCAGAAATCTTGAGACCACCGGAGCCGGAGCTGACCTCGAGCGGACCTCGAATACCATCCACCTTCTGATCCCCGGAGCCGCTCTGGACTCGCAGATCGGTTTCCGCCGGCACCACCACCTCGTAGCTGATGGAAATGTTGCGCCGCAATTCAGGGTCATCGATGCGGCCGATGCGAATATCATTGCCGTTCTGCTGGATGGGCGGGTTGGCCTCGATCCGTTTGATTTTTTCCTCGGCATTACCTCCAAACCATTCGCCGGCCCGGATCCGTCCGGTTACCTGCACCTGACCTGAAGTGCCGGTGCGCACCTCGACGCTGCCCGAGCCCGTGCTCAAGTCCATGTGCACCGGCCCAGTCACCTGCAAAGACCGCTGAAACGAGCCTTCCGCCGCGGCTGCTGCCGGCAGAGCCGGAAAACAAATCAGAATTGCGATGGTCAGGCTTGGGATGAACCAGCTTGTCATGGACCGGGCAGAAAGCATGGAGGGGACAACGTTTCGGCGTTTCATGTTTTCTCCCGAGAATTCAGATATTCAAATTGCGAGCCGTGGTGCAGTTTCGGGGCCGGGAAGATTACCCTTTGCGTTCTTGGCGGCGGCTTTTGCGAACCTTGCAGTAAAGGGCTTAACCGCAAAGGATTCGCAAAGGGCGCTAAGAATTCCCAGCGACTCAATGGAAATTGCGCCCAACCGTTTGCGCACCCGCGTGAACCTGGCCCTTACTGCAGCACTACCTGGTCGCCTTCCTTAAGCCCGCTGAGGAGTTCGGTCTTGGCGCCGTTGGAGATGCCGATGTTGACCGCAATCTTCTTCTTGCCGTCTTTGGCACTCGGGTCGGGAATCTCAACCGACGCCTTCTTGTCCTTGTCGTAGATGATCGCGCCTTCCGGAATCTGCAGCACGTTCTTGTGTTCTTCCAGAATGATTTCGGCGTTGGCGGTCATCTCCGCTTTCAATTCGCCGCCGGGGTTGTTGATCGAAACCCGCACTTCGAAGGTGGTGACGTTGTCCTTTTCCACGCCCATGGGCGAGATCTTGGTCACTTTGCCGTTGAAGGTCTTGTCCTTGAACGACTCCACTTTGATTCGTGCCGGCTGGCCCAGATACACCTTGCCGATGTCGCTCTCGTCCACTTTGCCTTTGACGTAAACCTCGCTGGTGTCTCCCAGGGTCATGACCAGGGTGGCGGAGGAGCCCAGCACCAGAATGGAACTGACCGCGTCTCCAATTTCCACGTCGCGCGAAAGAACACCCCGTCGATGGGCGACACGATGTCGGTGTAGCTAAGTTGTTCTTCCAACTGCTTCAGGTTGGCGCGGTCCTGACCAGCTGGCCCTGCGCCTGGGCGATTTTTGCCTTCAAAACCGTCACCTGCGCTTTGGCCACGTTTTGCTTGTTCAGCGCCAGCTCGTAGTTCTTCTGGGCATCATCCAGGGCGGAGTGGAGACCACGCCTTCTTTCGCCATGCCCGATGGCGCGTTCGTAGGCACGCTTGAGCAGGGGAACATCCGGACCTTCGGCATCCACTTTGGCACGCTCAAGTCCGCTTCGGTGCTCTGCTCAGCTGGCTTCGCAGCCTCGAGCGGCCCGCGACTGCTCCACCTGCGCCTGGATCTCTTCTTTATCCAATTGGGCCAGCAACTGGCCCTTTTTCACCTTGTCGCCGGCATCCACCAGAGCTTCTTGACGATGCCGCTGGCTTTGGACTTGATCTCAACCTTGGTGATGGGCGTGATTTTCCCGGTGGCCACCACGCTTTTGGCCAGATCACCCCGCTCGACCTTCGCCAGTTTCGAAGGGTCAATCTTGGTGCCGCCGCGCGTGGCCGCGATCAGCCCGCCCGCGATCAGGAGGACCAGCAGGAGTCCGAACACCACCATAAATGAGCCGCTTTCGCCGCTTCTTTCTCATTCCGTTGCCGTTCACGACCGCCTCCTGAACCCGATAATGCTCGCGTCTCTACATGATGATTACGAACAAATATGTTGTTTGTTCCATCGGATTGATCGCGACCCTGAATCCGAGCACTGTGCATCACATCGGGTCAACGAACCTCGCAACATCGATGCCTAACAGATTAGACCTGCGAAACCGTGAAATGAAAGCAGACAACCTCCAGAACTTGAACGATCGCGACAGCGGATGACTTGATTCTAGCAAGACCTTAGCGTTGGAAGTCCATTCCGTAGCTCTTTGGAATGTTAGAATTAGCCCTTCATGATTGCCTATGTGCTGCTGCGGGTGTTTCTCATCCTGCTGCTGGTGGCGGCCAATGCCTTCTTCGCGGCGGCTGAATTTGCCCTGGTCAGCGTGCGTGATACCCGCATTCAGCAACTGATCGAGGCCCGCCGCATCGGGGCCCGCATCGTCCAAAAACTGCACCGCAACCTGGACGAGGTGGTCAACGGCGTGCAACTGGGAGTCACCGTCGTCAGCCTGACTCTGGGCTGGGTAGGCGAGCCGCTGCTGGCCCAGATGATGCTCGGTCCGGGTCAGGACGTTCCTCACGCCTCGGTTTACGCTCACGGCATTGCGATTGTCATGGCTTTTGCCTGATCACCAGCCTGCACGTCATTCTGGGTGAACTGGTCCCGAAATCGCTGGCCTTGCAGCGGGCTGAGCAGGTTGCCCTGGCGGTCGCCGCGCCCATGGATGTCTTCCTCACCCTGACGCGGCCCTTTCTCTTCGTCATGAGCCGCGCGGCCGGCTGGGTGCTGCGCGCGTTGGGCTCGCGCAGGATCCGGGAGGGCCCCGTGCATTCTCCCGACGAACTGAAACTGATCGTGACCGCCAGCCGCCAATTCGGACAGATCTCGCCATTCCAGGAAGAGATGATCCACCACGCGCTGGAACTGGACAACATCACCGTGCGTCAGGTGATGGTGCCGCGCCCAGCTATTTTTTCGCTGCCCGGGGACCTTCCGTCTGGATGAAGCGCTGGCGCGCGTGGTCGAGGAACAGCACTCGCGCGTCCCGGTGTACGACCCGCAGCGCGGCCCCGAACACATCATCGGCGTGCTTTACGCCAAAGACCTCATGCGCTGGACGCGCCTGCGGCTACGCTCCACCGCCGACCAGCCGGTCGCGGCCCGGGTCTCGGCCATGAAAATCAGCCAGATCATGCACGATGTGCTGGTCGTGCCCGAAACCAAGGTCCTCTCCGAACTGCTGGAAGAATTCCGGGAGCGCAAGCGGCACCTGGCGGTGGTGGTGGACGAATTTGGCTCGACCGCCGGCGTAGTCACCGTCGAAGATGTGCTGGAGCAATTGGTCGGCGAAATCGAAGACGAATTCGATATCGCGCCGCCCCAGCAGGTCCTGATCGAAGGGCGACCGCGCTCGTGCTCGAAGGGTCGGTCGGCATTCGCGACCTGGAATCGCAGTATCAGCTTGCGCTGCCGCGGGACGCGGCTTCGAAACGCTGGCCGGCTTCATGCTTGCCCGGCTGCAGCGAATTCCGAGGCGGCGAATGCTTCGAATACGAGGGCCACCGCTTCATCGTGGAGGAGATGGAGGGCCACCGCATCGCCAAGGTGAGGATCGAAAAACTGCGAGCCGCAGGCCCGTCCCCCAGGCAGGAGACTGAGAACCGGGAACTAAAAACCAGAAACTGGGTTGACAAACAACTTAATCTGAAGTGCGGTTCAAGTCGAACTTGAACTGCGAACTGTCATCGACCGAACGAAACCGAGACAGTCAGAATGCTTCGCTACTTCTCTCTCCGCGTCCTCTACACCCTGCCCGTGATCTGGCTGGTGGTCTCGCTGGTCTTCCTGCTGATTCACCTGGTGCCCGGCGATCCTATTCTGCAGATGCTGGGCGAAGGCGCTGCCGCGTGACCGTATCCAGGCCGCCCGCCATGCCTACGGACTCGATGTTCCGCTGGGCCGGCAATACCTGAATTATTGGAAAGGCGTGCTGCACGGCGATCTGGGCACCGTCCTGCGCTTCAACCAGAGCGTCACCAGCCTGATTGCGAAGCGCTATCCTTACACTCTGGAGCTCACCCTGGCGGCGCTGTTGGTCGCGATGCTGCTGTCGATTCCCGCGGGCGTGCGCTCGGCGCAACGGCGCAACCAATGGGACGACCGCGCTGCTCAGCGTGGTCAGCCTGTTTGGCTTTCTTTCCCAACTTCGCTCTGGGCCCTATGCTAATCTTGTTTTTCGCCGTCAAGCTGGGATGGCTGCCGGTTTCCGGCGCAGGCAGGCTCGCGCATCTGGTGCTTCCCGCGATCACCATGGGCGGCGCGCTGGCCGCGATCCTGACCCGCATGGTGCGTACCTCCATGCTGGAAGAATTGGGCCAGGACTACATCCGCACCGCCCGCGCCAAAGGACTGTCGGAGCGCACGGTCGTCTATCGGCACGCGTTGCGCAATGCCATGATCCCGGTGCTGACGGTATTAGGCCTGCAGTTCGGCGCGCTGCTGGCGGGAGCCATCGTGACCGAAACAATTTTTTCCTGGCCCGGCATTGGCCGCCTGACCATCCAGGCCATCGGCAACCGCGATTACTATCTGGTGCAGGGCTGCATTCTGGCGATTGGGTTGACGTACGTAGCGGTGAATTTTCTGACGGATTTGCTGTACTCGGTGGCGAATCCGAGGATAAGGCAGTAGAGCTCCACTCCGATCCGCTCCATGTATAGGCCGGTCGGGCCTTCCGCTTGGCTCTTCATGTTGACTCACTTGCGGCGAGTGGACCTATGACGGGCAGGAACAGGCTTATATTGTTCAATGTCCTTTGGAATGAGGCATCCAATTTGGCAGTGTCCAAGTTCCAAACAACCACATATAGCTGATAGAAGAGTGAACATAGACAAGGATGATGAACAGAGTTGATTGATGGGTCTCATGATGGCCAGAGGAAGCCGAAACGTGAAACGGAGCGCCTCATCAGGGTAATAACGAATCAATCGCTGGTAATGTAGCAATGCACAACACGCGGAGTATTGTAATAATCCACGGCATACGCCGTCTTCCTGTGGCCCACCGTGACAGGGCCGTCAACTAAGGAGGTGGATCAAGCATTCGTGCGATCATACCAGATCCAACCATCTCACCAACTGTTTCCGCCACGCCCAGTGTTGTTGAGCCGGCCTGGCGTTGTCATACTGCCGAGTTGTTTTGCATGAAGGCGCGCAACTATTAGGAGGTTTCGGCCAATTGTTGCCTGAGGTCTTCTGGGGTCGCGAACGTGTGATACAAGAATGTCTTTGTACGACGCTTCATTAGCAAACTTCATGAAAGCCGCAAGTATGCCGTCTGGTCGGTATTCCGGAACAGCGCATGTCAAAAATAAGCGAGAATGCTGTCGCACACTTCCGCAGTCGCTCGATTTCCTGAGAGTTCCCGTGGGCTTCGTCAGTCGGAGGTCCAAGCCGAGCACCGAATATGCCATAACAAAGTCTTGAGTCATCGCGAATCGCTTGTACGAAAGACTCCTGGGGGCGCTCCCAGACGCTGAGAAGTATGGGTTTCCCATCGTATCGGCTCAAGGGAGATTCCCATTCTGCGCGAATGATTCGGATTCCAATCGAGGATGACTTCTGCGACGACGTCAACGCTCTTTCCCCACATCGGAGGGAGAGGCTATAAGCACACTCAAACCGAACCCGACGGGCCATCCGCATCCTCAGAGGGGAAATTTCGATCCCAGACTCAAGCAGACAGGAGAGACTCAAACCAATTCAATCATCACCCGCTGTCCGACCAGAGCCGCCGCCCGCTGCAGACTCGATAGGGTGATATCGCGCCTCGGATCGAGAATGCGATCTACCTGAGAGCGGCTCGTCTTCAGCAAGACAGCCATGCGCGCCTTGGAGATCTTTTTCTTCTTCATGGCCTTGGCCAGTTGCCAGGCCACGACCTCCTTGATGGCTTGTGCCTGCGCTTCCTCGAAGATATTTTCCTTCTTCAGGAAGTCGTCAATGCTCGATCCCATATTCTTCTTGCTCATTGTTCCAGCTCCTTCTTGCGTTTACGTGCCAGCGTTAAGTCGTCCTCGGGAGTGGCTCGGGCTTTCTTGATGAATCCGTGCAGTGCCACGAGACGTCCTCGTAAAAACAAATCAACACGCGTGCAGTGCGGTTGCTGGGCAGATCGGTTCGCACCTCCCATAGACCTTTCCCCATCGGGCGGCAAAGGGGCATGCCCACCGGCCAACGCCACTGCGCCCTCAAAAGGTCTGTTCCGATGGCGCGGCGCTCTACTGGGTTCAATCCCTTCAACCACTCGCGGACCGGTTCGCCGCCAGCGTCATTGCGGAAGAATACGAGTTGGATCTTCCGAGGCGCTTTTTCGGATGGCATCTCCACTATCCCAGCGTATAGTGTACCATAAAAAGTACACCGTCGAGCCGGCAATCAGGTGCAACTGTTTCGGAGCATAAGTTAGACTGCCTATGCAGAATTAAACGACCTTTACTCTTGTCCACGCTGTCCATCTCGCTGCCGCGCGCTGTGCGCCACAACCCACTGGCGGCCACAGGCGTGGTATTGGTCGTCATCTTCGTGATCTTCGCTCTATTCGCTCCCTGGATTGCGCCCCAGGATCCCGCATACATCGATCTGCCCACCCGCCTCTCGCCGCCGTCCTCCGCGCACTGGTGCGGCACCGACGAACTCGGACGCGATATCTTTTCCCGTCTCATCTTCGGCTCGCGCATTTCCATGCTGGTGGGCAGTTCCGTGGTCGCGTTGTCGCTCGCCCTCGGCCTAGTTGTAGGATCGATCGCCGGCTACTACGGCGGCAATATCGATCGCTTCTTCAATGTTGTGGTGATGAATGCATTTCTCTCGTTTCCCGGAATTCTGCTGGCTATCGCGTTTGTCGCTTTTCGCGGTCCAGGAATTTTCAATCTGGTGCTGGCGCTCTCTCTGGGAGGATGGGTGGGCTACGCTCGCCTGGTTCGTGGACAGGTGCTGGCGGCGCGCGAACGCGAGTTTGTGGAAGCCGCCCGGGCGCTGGGCGCGAGCGATCTGCGCGTGATCGTCCGCCATATTCTTCCCAACATTATTCAGCCGGTGGTGGTGCAGGCTGCGATCGGTATGGCGGGCGCCATCCTCGCCGAAGCTACTATGAGCTTCCTCGGTCTGGGCGTGGCCCCACCCACCGCCAGTTGGGGCGCGATGCTGAACGACGGGCGCGCTCACCTGTTCGACGCTCCCCATCTCGTGCTTTTCCCTGCGCTGGCCGTCATGCTCGCCGTGCTCTCATTCAATTTCATCGGTGACGCCCTGCGCGATTTCCTCGATCCCCGCTCGCGCATCGAGGTTGGACTGTAAGGCCACGCGATCCGGGCACGTCGGTTGCCAGAACTGGCTCTCTCCGCTAAGAGATTCCCGCCGTGGTTCACTGACTTTAGTAACCCAGGACAGCACGCCGAGCCTTGTGATTCCGGCCTGTTTCGCGCAACATTCTCTGGAGTCCAGGGTTCAAAGAAGTGCCCCGAACGAAGGGCAAACCGGAGACCAAGGGAGCAAGGGGAGACGATATGAATATGCACGCCAAAGCCTTTATGTTGACCGCTGTAGTTGCGGGTCTGATGCTGCCGGCAGCGGCGCAGACCAGCGCCACCACCGCTGTGGCGCCCCCGCCGGGCACCATCCACCAGCGCAAGGAGAATCAGCAGGCCCGCATCGCCCAGGGGGTGAAGAGCGGACAGTTGACCGCGGGGGAAACTGCCCACCTGGAAAAACGTGAAGCCAGGATCAACAAGGAAGTCCACAACGAGCGCGTCGCCAACGGTGGCAAGTTGACTCCAGCCGAACGGCGACAGGTCAACCGCCAGCAGAACCACACCTCGCGCGCTATCTATCGCAAGAAGCACAACGACCGGGTACAGTAAGCTTCATCCAGCGCAGTGAGACGCCTCCGGAAACGGAGGCGTTTTTTTATGTCGGTGCGTGCGCCCCGCTCGTGCGGGTCCGGAGACGACCCGCCCGGTAAGCATGCTCTAGAGCACCCCGGGCTGGCGGTTATCTCAACTTCCTGCCAGAATTCTTTCTACCTGGTTAGCGGTCAGACTGAGGAGCCTAAACATGATTGCGCGCATCTGGCGAGGCGTAACTCGCGAATCCGATAAAGACACCTACTTCGAATATCTGAAGCAGACCGGCTTGAAGGAATATGCCTCCATCCCGGGCAATCAAGGCGTGTGGGTCTTGCGGCGCGTGAGCGGCGGCGAGGCCGAGTTCACCTTGATCTCGCTGTGGGAATCCTGGGACGCGATCAAAGCCTTCGCTGGCGCAGACTACGAAAAGGCGGTTTACTATCCTGAAGACGAGCGCTTCCTATTGCGTCTGGACCCTCGCGTCACCCACTACGAAGTGTTAAGCTCCCCGCCTCGCTAGCCCTCTCAGCTACAAGTAGTTGAAAACAAGTAATATTGCTATCTTGACACATATAACATATTGCAATATAAATATTGCGATTTGGGCTTATGACTTTGGCAGAGAAATTACGTTACTTGCGCGAAGTGGAAGGCTCGCTGCGCGGACTGGCCCGCCCCATGACCCAGCAGGAACTGGTGCGGGCCATCCGCAAGGAGCAGGGAAAAAGCATCAGCCAGTCCTACGTTTCGCAAATCGAAAGCGGAGTGCGCCCCCACATGACGCAATCGACGCGCACTTTGCTGGCCGGGTTCTTCAAGGTTCATCCCGGATTTCTGGTGGACGACCCCGAGGGTTATCACACCGAACTGGCGTCCGACTTGCGCACAACGGAAGGCAAACTCGATGTCTGGTTGCTGCAAGGCTCGGAGCGTTTCGCCAGCGATCCCGAGGTGAGCGAAGTTCTGATCAAAGCTGCACGGGAGAAAGATACGCGGCGCTGTTTCCTGCTTTTGGGAGCGATTCTCGACACCCCGGGGTTGGCCGACCGCTTGCTCGAGGCGTTACAGCCCGAACGCGGCGCAGACCGGAGCCACAACCAGGCAAGGAGGCCACGGCCATGACCTGGGCGGATTTCTATTTGATTTGTTTTGCGGTGGGATTCCTGTTCAGCCTGCTCTCGTTTCTGGCCGGAGGCATGCGCTGGCACCTGCCCCACTTTTCGCATGCCCATGTGGCAACGCCTCATATTGGCGGTGGACACGGCGTGCCCGCTGGGCATGCACTGGCTCATCCCGCGAGCCCGGGTCAGAAAGTAACCACGGGCGAGGCCGCTCACATTTCGCCATTCAACTTCATCACCGCGACGGCCTTCCTGGCCTGGTTCGGTGGGACCGGGTATCTGCTCACACGCTTCTCCGGAGTCTGGTTCGTCACCGGGCTTGGCTTGGCAGTTGGCAGCGGCCTGGTGGGCGGCGCCGTTGTGTTTCTTTTTCTCAGCCGCGTGCTGATTTCGCAGGAAGAAAGCATGGATCCCGCTGACTACGAAATGACTGGCGTACTAGGCAGAGTCTCGGTTTCGATCCGAGCGGGTGGTACGGGAGAAATCATCTACTCGCAGGCTGGCACACGGCGCACCTGTGGTGCCCGCGGAATCGATGGGAGCCCTGTGGCGAAGGGAACCGAAGTGATGGTCACACGCTATGAAAAAGGAATTGCCTACGTACGCCCATGGTCGGAGGTGTCAGGCGAGGGAGAGTCAATGTAGGCGCGAGCGTCTCCGCCTCGTGCCCGGTCGGCAAGAATCTTGCCACAATGTTGCGGCGTGCTGTAACGCCAGGAGAGGCTAAATGGACAGCAAACTCTATCGCGCACTGACAGCGATGCTGTGGCTGGCCCTGCCGTTGACGGCCTTGCAGTACTGGTCGGTCTGGGACCAGCTGCCAACCAGAATGGCCACTCATTTCGGGGCCACAGGCCAACCCAATGGCTGGATGCCGCGCGACACTTCTCTGATCTGCGCCATGGTTGTGACGGCGCTCGTCCTGGTCGCGTTTACCTGGGTACTCACCCGGGTCCGTAAGCCGGATGTCGTCGCCTGGTCCCTGCTGGCCATGTTGTACGTCGTAATGGGTGTCCTGTTCAGCATCAACGTAGCGGTGCTGAACTACAACCTCTATGGCCGCCCGCTCAACGTCGTTCCCGCACTCGCCGTTGTTTTCATCGCGGCCATTGCGCTGACGGCGGTCGCTCTTCTAACCAAGCGTGGCGTCGAATTGCCGCGCCATGCTGATGTCGTCGAGGCTGAGGAAGTTCACGGCTCGGCGCTGTGGGCGTCGGTCTTCACCCTTCTTACCGCGGTTGAAGTGGGCGTGATCGCGGTCATTCCGCTGAGTGGCCTGCGTTGGGTCATGGCTCTGCCCGCGTTGCTTCTGCTGGGAGCGGCCGCGCTGGCCTGGAGCGGTTTTCATTATCGCTTCACCGGCCATGGAGTTGAAATCAGCACGCTTGGCTTTCGGCTGCGTTCCATCCCGCTGCAAAACATCAAGGCCTACGCGGTTGCGCCCTGGAATCCGATGGGTGGCTACGGCATCCGTGGCATCGGAGAACGCCGCGCCTACGTCTGGGGAAACACGGGTGTCCGCATCATGCTCTCCGATGGAGAAGTGTTTCTCGGTCATCATGAGCCGGAAAGAATCATGCAGGACTTGAACTTGATCAGACAGAACCAGAAAGCTCGCGAAAATACATGAAGTGAATCTCTTTGAAGTCCTTCGTGTAGCTTCGTGCCCTTTGTGGTTAAGGCTCTTCGGGCACTCGAAAGAGGAGGCGATATGTTCGGGATTTCACACATTTTTGAAATTTGGATTTTCGTTGGCCTGGGAGTCATGGTCATTCTGTTCCTGATGAGCGGCATGGCCAGGCTCTATCGCAAAGCCGGCCCCCATGAAGCCCTGATCGTTTACGGACTGGGCGGCACGCGGGTGGTGAAGGGCCACGGCACGCTGGTATTTCCCATGGTCCAAATCTGCCGCGAGCTCTCACTCGAGTTGATGTCGTTCGACGTGGCGCCGCAACAAGACCTCTACACCAAGCAGGGTGTGGCGGTCACAGTCGAGGCCGTGGCCCAGATCAAGGTCAAGTCGGACATGGAGTCCATCTTGACCGCGTCAGAACAGTTCCTCACCAAGACTGACCAGGAGCGCGAAGGCCTGATCCGCCTGGTGATGGAAGGCCACCTGCGCGGCATCATCGGACAACTCACGGTGGAAGAAATCGTCAAGCAGCCGGAGATGGTCTCCGACCGCATGCGATCTACCTGTGCCGAAGACATGAACAAGATGGGCCTGGAAGTCATTTCCTTCACCATCAAGGAAGTCCGCGACAAGAACGAGTACATCACCAACATGGGCAAGCCCGACGTTGCCCGCATCAAGCGCGATGCCGACGTAGCCACGGCGGAAGCTGACCGCGACACTGCGATCAAGCGTGCACTGGCGCAGCGCGAATCGGCAGTGGCCCGAGCTCAGGCCGATCAGGAGCGAGTCCTCGCGGAAACGCTTTCCCTCGCCAAGCAGGCGGAAGCCCAGCGCGACCTCGAAGTCAAGAAGGCGCAATACGTCGAAGTCACCAAACGGCAGCAGGCGCAGGCCGACAAAGCCTACGACATCCAGACCAACATCATGCAACAGCAGGTTATCGCTGAGCAGGTGAAGGTGCAGCAGATCGAGAAGGAACAACAGGTCAAAGTGCAGGAAGCCGAAATCAACCGCCGCGAGAAGGAGCTGATCGCAACCGTGCTGAAGCAGGCGGAAATCGAGCGGCAGAGAATCGAAACTCTGGCCTTGGCCGAAAAGCAGCGGCTGATGTCGGAAGCGGATGGTCATGCGTCGGCAATCCGCGCCCAGGGCGAGGCTGAAGCCGAGATCATCTTCAAGAAAGGCGAAGCCGAAGCCAAAGCCATGAACGTTAAAGCCGAGGCTTACCAGGAGTACAACCAGGCTGCAGTGATCGACAAATTGTTCGCCGGCATGCCGGAAATTGTGCGGGCGCTGGCCAGTCCGCTGGCCAATGTGGACAAGATCACCATCGTGTCCACGGGCAACGGCGACGCGTCGGGGATGAACAAGATCACCGGCGACATCGCCAAAATGGCGGCGCAAGTACCAGCCCTGTTCGAGACGCTGTCCGGAATGCCGATGTCAGAGCTACTGGGCAAAGTCCGCCAAATCGGCGACAAGACGCCCAGGCCAGACGTGCTACCGCCGAACGGTGGAGCGGCTAAGTGATGAAAGGCTCAATGGAGCACGGGCGTCCCGCCCGTCCACCGTTGAAATCGTCTTGAGGCAGAGAGCTATGAAAAGACCATCAATGCAAATCGTCCTTGGCATTACTCTCGGGGCCGGCATCGGCACCGCGATGGGCGTCGCCGCCGGCCACGTTGCGATCTGGCTGGCCATGGGAATCGCCATTGGAGTCGTAATCGGAAGCAATTTTCGCGGCACGAACTGCGCTGAGTGCGCTGAAGTCCACGAAAAGCACCAAGCCAGAAGGCAGCAGCCAGCAGCTAGAAGCTGATTCAGAAAAGGAGTTTCATCATGGCATTACTAGAGCGAGTTTCCACACTGGTCCGGGCCAATCTCAATGACCTGGTCGATAAGGCCGAGCATCCAGAAAAAATGATCAAGCAGGTAATCCTCGACATGCAGAACCAGCTTCTGCAGGTCAAGACCCAGGTGGCGATCGCCATCGCCGACCAGCACCTGCTGGAAAAAAGACAAAAGGAAAACGAAGACAAAGTGGCGGAGTGGATGCGCAAAGCGGAGTTGTCGGTGGACAAGAAACAGGATGACTTGGCCCGCGCAGCTCTGCAACGAGTAGAAAGCTATCGCGACCTGAGCCAGGGCTTCTCGGAGCAGGTGATTGACCAGAAGGCGCAAGTAGAGAACCTGAAAACCGCGCTACGCCAACTGGAGCGGAAGCTGACTGAAGCGCAAGCCAAGGCCGATCTACTGATCGCCCAGCATCGCCGGGCCCGCGCCGTAGGCAAAGCCAGCGACGCGAAAATGGCGTCGGGTAACGGTTCCAGCGCCAGCGCCTTCGAGCGGATGAAGCGCAAGGTCGCCCACGCCGAAGCTCACAGCCAGGCCAAATCCGAAATTGCCGCCGATGATGTGGAAGAGCGCCTGGCAGCGCTCGAAAAAGAGGACCGCATCGAGCAGTTGCTGGCGGAGCTGAAGACGACGCGCGGAGCGTAACTCTAATTGTGAAAAACAAACGATGGGTGCCCCATGCTTCGCGCACTTTGCGAAGCGTGGGATTCCACGGGCCCATTCTTTTGGAGGCTTGGAACTCTCAACGGCGAGCGGAACGGGATTATCTACTGCCGTTATGGACGCAGCTCATCACTATTCAGTGGAACCGGCAGCTGCCGAAGCAGAATCAGAATTTGCCTCTGCGGAAGTCGGCTCATCCCATTCCAGCGCCAGTGTTCTTGTAGTACTTTCGATCTGGACCGGTTGCGGAATCTCGGCCGTTCCCTGAGCGCCAAGCTCTGGAAAACGCCTTGCGGACACTAGAACTCGGCTTTCCAGCGAGCCGACGGCCTTGTTATAGCTGTCCACAGCTGCGTCCAGGCCTCTGCCTACTTTCTCAAGATGGCTCGCAAAGACACGCAGTCGCTCATAGAGCTCTTTGCCGAGCTCGCTTATCTGGTGAGCGCTTTCTGCAATTCTTTCTTGTCTCCATCCATACGCAACTGCCTTCAGGAGTGCAATCAGGGTCGTTGGCGATGCGGGTATGACACCTTGGCTCACGCCATGTTCGATTAGGCTCGGATCCTGCTCCAGGGCGGCACTAAAGAAAGTTTCTCCCGGAAGAAACATCACCACGAATTCCGGAGCTGGATGAAACTGGTCAGAATATGATTTAGATCCGAGCTTGGCCATGTGAGTTCGAACCTGTTGAGCGTGTTCCGCCAGCTTTAATTTCCGTAGGTTGTCATCGCTCGTTTCAACAGATTCGAGATAGGCTTGCAGGGGTGTCTTGGCGTCGACAACAATATTTTTACCCGTCGGCAGCTTCACAACTAAATCCGGACGGAGGCGACCGTCGCTTGTAGCAACTGAAACCTGTTCATCAAAATCGCAATACGACACCATACCGGCGATCTCGACGACACGCTTTAGTTGAATTTCTCCCCAGCGACCTCGTACCGCCGGCGTACGCAACGCCTTAACCAAGTTGCCGGTTTCAGATTGAAGTTCTTTCTGTGTGCCGATGAGCGACTGAACCTGTCCCCTGAGCTCTCCATAAGCTTGGTTGCGAGTCTGCTCGATCGCTCGCACCTGTGTGTCCACAGATTCCAACGCAACAGCAATAGGTTTGATGAGGTTCTCGACTGCTTGCTTTCGCAAATCAAGCTCGCCCTGAGCATCGCTCTGAAACTTCTCCAGCTTGGTCTTGGCCAGTTGCAGAAAAGACTCGTTGTTGCTTCTTAACGCATTTGCAGCCAGTGATTGGAATGTCCGCGTGAGCTCATCCGAAGCACGATCTATTAGCTGAAGTTTCTCTTCGGATGCCCTCCTTTCCTCTCCCAATGCTGCCTCGAGTCGGGTCACCTGCGTACGAAGACCCGAGGCGGCAGATTGTTCGTCTCCGAGTTTCTTCTGAGTCTCGCTTAACACCTGTTCGAGAACGGATTTGCGCTCTACTAACACAGCTACTCGAGTGCGCAGAACCAACCACACAAGAACAGCCGCGAATAACGCAAAGGCACCCGTCATCAGCAGTGTAGCCAAACTAAGCACGAACGCTCCTAATCCTCTATCTGTAATTGCAGCTGAATTTCTCGAAGGCTTAATTCTAGAGACTAATGTGAGAGAAGAAAAGGAGAAAGTTCCACTGTTATTCCCCGTGTTTCTAGTACCAGAAGTACAACGTTTACCACGAGAAGTATGCCTATCAGTAATGTCCCCATCGTAAGGTGCTCAGATTGATTTTAGGGTCTAGCGTGAGGGAAGCAAAGCGGAAGTTTGATCTCGCATCCACTCCGCTGCGAGATCACGACTCATATGAGCCGGGCCCTGATAGCATCTATCGCGATTGTTCTTGCGGCTGGCGTCGCGATGGTCGAGGGCCGGCCCATGCAAGCGGCGGAACCAACGGCCACGGCGGCGGAAGCGCAGCCCTCCCCCTACTACGACGCCGAGGCTGGACGCCTGCTCTTGGAAATGGCCAACCGCGAACGAGCCCGGGCCGGCCTTCCGCCGTTGCAAGTGGATGACGGATTGACCAAGGCAGCGCGGGCCCATGCCGCGGCCATGGCAGCGCAGCAAAAGCTTTCGCACCAGCTTACCGGCGAACCCAATCTGGTGCACCGGTTGGCAGCCAACACCAAAACCCATCTCGACCAGTCCGGAGAAAATGTCGCGTTCGCGGGCAGCGTGGACCAGGCGCAGGACAGCCTTATGCGCTCTCCGCCTCACCGCGCCAATCTGTTGAATGCCAGCTACAACGTGGCCGGATTCAGCGTGGTGCGTAGCGGATCGCTGCTGTACGTGACCCAGGATTTTGGACACAGTCTGCCCAGCCGCTCCAATGAAGAAGCGGAGGCAATCGTCGCCCGAAGCGTGGATCGCATGCGGGCCCAGGCCCGCCTGTCCGCTCTGCGAGTCTTAGACGGCAGGGAAGCTGCCTCCGCGGCTTGCGCCATGGCCAAAGCGGACTCGCTGCACACGCCAGCCCTCCACGGCCGTGTGGTTTTGCGTTACACGACTGCGCAGCCTGAGGTTATTCCCGAGGACGCATCCCGAGCCATCCAAGTCCGTTCCATCCGCGGCTTTGCCGTTGGGTCGTGCTACGACCGCACGCCCAGTTATCCCACCGGGGCGTACTGGGTCGCTCTGCTCTTTTACTAGGCCAATTCTTGATTTCCCGCTGGAAGCGGAAGGGCGATGGGCTTGGACAGCCAACCTCAGGCGCTGAAGGGCAACCCAATTTCAAATGCCTTGATAGCACGACTGAAGTGCCCTTCCCCAATCCGCGCAGAGTTCGAGCTTTGCCGTTGCCTCTGACCTCGTGCCCTTCCCAGACTTTGCCGGACCCTGTGGCCACCCAAAACCAGGCGCCGCGTGTGCTAGTCTGCTGGATCAAGGGTAAGAGTTTTTGTGGCCTCACCTTCGCAAATCCGCGTCGGCACTGCCGGCTGGTCCTACAAGGACTGGGAGGGGATCTTCTATCCTCCGGGAATGCAGCACCGCAAACAGCATCCGCTGGAAATCCTGGCGCGCTGCTTTGACATGGTGGAGATCAATACATCCTTTTACGGACACATCAAGCCCCATCTGGCCAAGCTCTGGGTGCGGAAAGCGGAGGCGGTGAATCCGAATTTCATGTTCACCGCCAAGCTGCATCGCTCTTTCACGCATAATCCCATGGCAGTCATGGAGCCTACTTCAGCTGCGTCCATCAGGCCGAACGATGAAGACGAGGCCCTGGCGCGCGAAGGACTGGAGGCGCTGGCCGGAGAAGGGAAGTTGGGCGCGCTGCTCATTCAATTTCCGGTTTCATTCAAGAACACATCGCTGAACCGCGAATATCTGGAGAAGCTGCTGCGCCAGTTCATCGAATATCCCCGCGTGGTCGAGGTGCGCCACGACAGCTGGGAGAATCCCGACACCATCAACGACTTCATGCAGAAGAACGTCGCCTTCTGCAACATCGACCAGCCGCTGATCGGCCGCTCACTCGTGCCCACCGAGCACGTTACCTCCCCGGTCGGCTACCTGCGTCTGCACGGCCGAAATTATGACCAGTGGTTTGACGCCGATACCGGGGCTGACCGCTACAACTATCTCTACAGCGAAGCCGAGCTGGCGGGATGGAAAGACAAAATCGTTCGCATTGCGGCCAAGGCCGAAGTGACGTACGTAGTGACCAACAATCACTTCGAGGGCAAAGCCGGCGTCAACGCGCTGCAACTTAAAAACATGCTGACAGGCGAGCGGGTAAAGGCGCCGGAGCCGCTACTGAAACACTATCCTGAGCTGAACAAGATCGCCGACCCGATCTACGACGACACAGCGAATCCAGATCTACCGTTGTTGGCCTGAGTTTGAATGTAGGCGCGAGCGTCCTCGCTCGTGCGGCGGTGAGGCGGAGTGTCCTAGAATGTGTCTCAAGCACTTTCTGCCAAAGTCGGAACCCACAACCAGCGATATTCTATAGCGTTATGCACCAGTCCTGCCCGTACTGGATTCTGGACCATGTATTCAACTTTCGCGTGAATGCTCTCCTCGCGTCGGAGCACTCGATCAAACGATTCACGCTGCCACACCTGGCCGCTACGATTCAGCAAACGATTGATCTTGTGTGCAGAAGTGCCCTTGATGCTTTGCATGATCTCCGCCAGCATGCCGACTCCCCGATTATGCCGAATCTCTAATCAAGTACAGCGGCTGGAGGGGCTCGGACCGTGTTATGACTCGGCATAATCAGAGGCTTTCCAGGAAGGCCAACAGTTTGTCGTCGGGCCGGTATCGTGCTGGTTTGACGCCGAGTGGCTCAGTGCGCGAGAGCGCTTTCTCCTTCAACCGCATGTCCGCATGGAGATACATCTGTGTTGTCTCCACGGATTCGTGTCCGAGCCAGAGCGCGATCACGGAGCGATCGACGCCATGTTGAAGAAGGTCCATGGCTGCGGCGTGGCGACAGACATGCGGGGAGACGTTCTTCCGTTTGAGCGACGGGCAAGTCGGCGCGGCAAGATGGGTGTATTTGGTGATGAAGACACTCGATCGCATCGCGGCTGAGTCTGCCGCCGCGGATGCTGGGAAAGACCGGATCTTCGGGCTGGCCGTGGCGTTCCCGTAGCCAGGCATCTAGCATCTTTGCCGTTTCCGGACGGAGCGGCGTGCAACGTTGTTTTCTGCCTTTCCCCAGGCAGCGCACGTGGGCGCCGGTTCCCAGCACAACATCCTGGCAGTTCAGCCCAATCAACTCGGAAACCCGTAGACCGGTCTGGACCGCGACCAGGAGGAGGGTTCGATCGCGACGCCCTATCCAGGTGGAAGGATTCGGAACCGCAAGCAGTGCATCGATCTCTTCCCGGTTGAGAAACTCGATCGGCCGTCGTTCGTGGCGTTTATTGGGCACCGCCAGGATCCGCTGGCAATGCAGGGCATGCGCGGGTTCCTCTAAAGCCACGTACTGAAAGAAGGAGTGGATCGCCCCCAGCCGGACATTCCGCGTGCGAGCGCTGTTTTTGCGGTGCTTTCCAGATGATCGAGGAAGAGACCAATAAAGGGCGCATCAAGGTCTTCGATCGCGGAGCTTGGAGGGCATTTTGCCGAGTCGTTCTTTGGCAAAATGCAGAAGCAGGCGGAAGCAATCGCGATATCCCGCGATGGTATGCGGGCTCGCTTGCCGTTGGCGAAGCAAGCGATCGGTAAAGAAGGATTGAAGAAGAGAGGAAAGCTGGCAGGAAATCATGGCTGCACCTCCCGCTGGATCAGCCGGTCGGTAGCCAGCTGAAGGAGTTCGGGCACCGCTTCCAGGTACCAATAGGTATCATTCACGTGGACGTGCCCGAGGTAGGTGGCCAGCTTGGGGAGTTCTCGTTCGACATCGAGCCCGGCGCGATACCAGTGGATCAAGGTGCGGGCGGCAAATCGATGACGCATGTCATGCAGCCGGGGACCGCGGCCGTGACCCTTGGCCGATGCGCGGAGGCCGAGTTGTTGGGATAGTTTGGCGAAGGTGTATCGCGCTATCCATTCTGTGATCCGACTACCGCGCTCGGAGAGGAAAAAGGCCGGAGTGAGTGGTGCGGGGAAAAGGCGATCTCGGGCTTCGGCGTACTTCTTCAGAGCTTCCACCGTGGAAGGATGAACCGGCACGTAACGCGATTTTCCGAACTTCGTCCGCCGGATGTGAAGGATTCCGTGATCGAGGTCGACATCCGGCTTGGTCCAGACCCAAGGCTTCATTCACCCGCATTCCGGTCGCGACCAGCAAGCCGAAGAGAGTCGTATAGGTGCGGGCGCGAAGTCCCTTGGGAGAGGGAGATGTTGCGCTCGGCGAAGAAGCTTTTCGATCTCTTCGTCGCTATAGATGTGAGGGGGCTTGCGTCGGTACCGATGAGGAAGAAGGCCACGGAGGGAATCTCGGTGCGCGGTTCGGTGGCGCTGTGCCAGATGGCGAAGCGCCGGACCATACCCAAACGTCCAGCCCAGGTAGAAGGTTGAGCCTTCGCGGGCTGGGTGGCCCAGCGAAGCGCCAGTTCCCTGGTGATGTAGCGAGGCGCCTTCGGCTTGGAGAAACGCGACAAAATTCCTCAACAGACCTTCCGGTTCCCGGAGTCGGAACCCAAGGCTGCGGCGGATGCGCGAGGTAATCGTTCAATGCCTGTTCCAGTCGGTTCATCGTCCACCTCCGATCGGCCAGGGGTGAGCCAGTGAGCGCAGGCCATCGAAGTCGACCTTGGCGTAGATTTCCGTTGTGTTCGGGGCTCGATGCCGAAGAACTTCTCCGATTTCCCCCATGGTTGCGCCGGAGCGAAGCATGGAAGTCGCCAGACTGTGACGAAGCACGTGGGCTCCCTTAAACGCGGGGTGTAAGTCCGCGCGGTCGAGTGCGCGGCGAACGATCGTTGTCAGTGTCGAGGGACCAGCAAAGCCACGGCGTGGCGCCTTCATGCAAACGAACACCCGGCGCGTTTGGCAGGCGAGGACGATCTCGACGCAAGTAGGAGGCCAGGGCCTCGCCTACATCTGCGGGCAGGGGCATCCGATCGTGAAACAACCCCTTGCCTCGAACAAGGATTTCGCCGGCTCTCCAGTTGATGTCATCGAGCTGGAGAGCGACTACCTCCCCGGCGCGAAGACCAAGACGGGCAAGCAGAAGAAGGATGGCATAGTCGCGGCGGCCCGTCGCCGTGCGACGGTCGCAGGCCTTGAGCACACGTTCGACTTCCTCCGGAGTCAGGAACTTGGGCACGGTGGACAGACGCCAATCCGCTACCGTGGGTACCGAAGCGGCCAAGTCGGTTTGCAGTTCTCCCTTCTGAAACAGGAACCGGAAGAAAGAGCGGAAAGCCGTGGTCATCAGTTGTGCTCTTTTGACACCCTACTGCGGCTGTGCCGCAAAACAAAATCTGAAATATCGGAAGCTTTCACTGCTTTAAGAAGGAACGGCCTTCCTCGGAAGCGCTCGAGGAGAAACTTATGAACGAAAGGTAGGTAACCACGGATCGTATCTGTGACGAGCCCGCGCTCTGTGCGCAAATACGTTTCGTACCGGTTCAGAATGTCAGCCAACAGTGATCTGGCACAAGCCAGATTTCGAGCTGGAACAACGTTGTGCCTCCGCAGATAATCGAGGAACTGCTGGAGGGTTTTTGAATCGCCCCTGTGAACTCGGTGCTTGCGCTTGAGAAATGCGTCCACCAACCGCTCATCAAGGTTCGTGACTGCGAGGTTCTTTCGTCTCAACCACTGCCCACAATTCGTAAGAAGCTGCAGTTTCAACCGCACTGTCTCGTCTGCGTAGCCTTGCTCTATCAGTGAGGTTGTGAATCTCCGAAGCTGGGTAACTAGTGGGTCGGGAAGACGTTTGGCTGCTACTACGTTTCGGAAACTTTCGAGCATGCTCTCCTCCTTACTGGCTTCACAGCCAGTTCGGAGAAGATAGCCGGATTATGCCGAATTCAGTTCGTCAGCAAAGTGCAGAACGTAACCCCAAACGGAGACGATAGGAGAACTACTTGGCTAGATTCGGCATAATCGGGGAGTCGGCATGCTGCCTTTTATGCCGACGTCGGCATAATCGTCACACTGAAGAAGCTGTTGCCGTCGTACGCTGGCGTTAACACCAGATGAACGTGGTCCGGCATTACGACAACTCCGTGCAGCGTGAGGAGGGTTCCATTTCCCCGGGTCACGATTCAAGAACGATGGTGCGAGCATCTGGAGGCAAGATCCAGCGGTGGTGAGTTGAGAATGTCAGGAAGATGGCCTTGTAGTCCCCTTGATAGTGGGGCAGATGACGACGGTATTCGTAAACTCGGTGCATCCGGCATCAATATCACAAACCTTGAGCGCGCAGGAGAGCTCTCTGCGCCAAAGTGAAATTCTTTGTTTCGAAATGGGAAAATCCTGGAGATGGCTTTGTGGTGCTGCCGCACGAGCGAGGACGCTCGCGCCTACATTTATTTTGCGGCCAGTTCTTCCTTGGCGGCGTAGTGTGATTCTACGTAGTCATCCAGAATCTGGATGAACTCGGCGACGATCTTGTCGCCCTTCAGCGTGGTGAACAGGCGGCCATCCACGTAAACCGGAGCCTTTGGTTCCTCGAACGTTCCCGGCAGGGAAATGCCAAGGCTGGCGTGTTTCGATTCGCCCGGGCCGTTCACGACGCAACCCATGACCGCGACCTTCATCTCTTCGACGCCGGTGTAACGTCCCTTCCATACCGGCATCTGGTCGCGCAGGTAGGATTGAATCTGCTGCGCCATTTCCTGGAAGAAAGTGCTGGTGGTGCGGCCGCATCCGGGGCACGCGGTCACCTGCGGTGTGAAGCTGCGGATGCCGAGGGATTGCAGAATCTGCTGTCCTACGCGGACTTCTTCGGTGCGATCGCCGCCAGGGGCGGGCGTAAGCGAAACGCGGATGGTGTCGCCGATGCCTTCCTGCAACAGCACGCCCAGGGCGGCGCTCGAGGCCACGATGCCTTTGGCTCCCATGCCGGCTTCGGTGAGTCCAAGGTGCAAAGGATAGTTGCAGCGCGCAGCCAGCGAGCGGTAGACGTCGATCAGGCCCTGCACTCCGCTGACTTTGGCGCTCAGGATAATCTGGTCGGGACGCAATCCGAACTTCTCGGCCAGCTTGGCCGAATTCAACGCGCTCACGACCATGGCTTCCATAGTCACTTCGCGGGCGTCTTTGGGCTGAGGCAGAAGCGAATTCTCGTCCATCATACGGGTGAGCAGAGCCTGGTCAAGCGATCCCCAATTCACTCCAATGCGCACCGGCTTCTGGTTCTCGACCGCGACCTCGATCATGGTGCGGAAATTGTTGTCGTCTTTGCGTCTAATGCCGACGTTGCCGGGATTGATGCGGTACTTGGCCAGCGCCCGCGCGCATTCGGGATACTTCTTGAGCAGGATGTGGCCGTTGTAGTGAAAGTCGCCGATGATAGGAACCTGCACGCCCTGCTTATCGAGTTGCTCGACAATGGGCGCGACGGCGGCGGCAGCCTCTTCGTTGTTGACCGTGAGCCGCACCAGCTCTGACCCGGCCCGGGCCAGTGCCGCGACCTGCTGGACGGTGGAGGGAATGTCAGCGGTATCGGTATTGGTCATCGACTGCACCACAACCGGTGCATCGCTGCCGATTCTCACCCCGCCGATCGAGCCGGTAACGGATTTTCTGCGTTGAATGTCTGCCATGGGGAGTCTTTTATTTTAACACGGACAAAGTTAGCTCTCAGCTGTCAGGTGTCAGCTCTCAGCACTTAAAGGACGCAGAATGAGTGGATTATGGCAGAGGCCTTACTTGTTCGGTTACCTGGCCGCAGCCGGAGCGCATAGCCAAACAGCAGGTTCCTCCACTACGCTCGCTTCGCTCCGCTACGGTCGGGATGACAGAGTTCTTGTTGGAAGCCAGAAACGAGTAGCCAGAAGCTAGGAGCTGACAGCTGACAGCTGCTTTAAGGCATTCTCCCCATCACGCTGGGCAGCATCTTGGCCACGTCGTTGTAGATGACCATCACCGCAAACAGGACCAGGAACACAAAAGCCGCCTGGTAGATACGCTCTTTGATTCGCAGGCTGATGTCTCTACGGATGATGCTCTCAACGAACAGCAGCAGAATGACTCCGCCATCCATGATGGGAATGGGTAGGAGGTTAAAGATGCCCAGATTCAAGCTGATTCCCGCAGTCAGTTCCAAAAGGGGGGTCCAGCCCTTCTTGCTGGCGGCCTGCCCGGCCGCGCGTCCGATGCCGATGGGGCCCTCGATGGACCGAATCGAAATCTTGCGCTGAATCATTTTCTGGACCAGCTCAAGGATCAGGAGCGAGCCCTGTTTGTTCTGCTCAACCGAGCGCCGAAACGCCGCCGCAAAGGGCAACGACGACACCTTCATGGGCGCGCTTCCGATACCCACACGGTAGCGTTGATCGCCTCGGATGTCGGACAAAACCGGCTGCACCGTAAAGTTGAGCAACTGGCCATTGCGCTTGACCGTGATCTGGATCGGCTTGTCCTGGGTGCGCTTCAGGCTTTCGATCATGGCTGCGAGGCCGGCGATCGGCTTTCCGTCCACCTCAATAATCTCGTCGCCCAGCCGCATTCCGGCCTTTTCGGCCGGCATATCAGGCTCCAGGTCGGTAATGGGGAAACTCGGTTCCTTCGGCTCCCATCCTGCAGAACCCATCTGGTTGGGGCCGTAGGCCTCCGGCACGATGGTCTTGGTCAGGATCTGGCCGCCTCTTTCGATGGCGACATCAAGGGACTGGTTGGGATTCAAAGCCTCTCGCGGAATCACCTGCTCCCAGGTCGGATTCTGGATGCCGTCAATGCGAACGATGCGATCGCCGATCTGGATTCCGGCTTTGGCTGCGGGTGTCTCTGGCGCCACCCATCCAATGATCGCAGGCTCATCCAGCACCGCGGGATATTCGTAACGAACCATGTAAACGCAAGTGAGCAGGCCCACCGCAAACAGGATGTTCATCGCCGGCCCGGCAACGGCGATCAGGAAGCGGTGCCATCGCGGATGCGACATGAATTCCCCGGGATCGCCGCTGCGCTCATCCATCGGGTTTTCGCCGCTCATCTTGACGTAACCGCCCAGCGGCAATGCGTTGATGCGATAGTCGGTGTCGCCCCTCCGGAAGCCGAACAGGCGTTTGCCGAAGCCAATGGCAAATTGCTCCACCCGAACACCCAACAGTTTGGCCACAGCGTAATGGCCGAACTCGTGAATCAGGATCATGAATCCCAAAATCACGCCGACAGAGAGTACCGCTGTTAAGAATCCAGACATATATGAAGTTGTCCTACTCTACTCGCAATGCGGTGGAAACCGGTCGTGAGCCCTCCGGTCCTCCCCCCACCCGCTCGACTCTTTCGCGCGCCAGCTCACGCGCTAGCGAGTCTGCTTCCAACACCTGTTCTATAGATTCTAATTTGCCCGCTTCCGTTGCAGAGAGAACTTCCCGTATCACTTCAGGAATGTGGTCGAAGCCGATGCGGCCCTGCAGAAAAGCGTCCACTGCTACCTCATCGGCCGCGTTGAGTGCAACCGTTTTTGCCCCCCCGGCCTCCGCTGCTTCATAGGCCAGGCCTAGACAAGGAAATTTTTCCACATCTGGCGGCAGGAATTCGAGATGTCGTAAGTCCATGACCGGGAAACGCATAGCCGACGGAATGCGATCCGGATACGTCAACGCATACAGGATGGGCAACCGCATATCGGTTACGGAAAACTGAGCAAGTATGCTGCCATCCACGAACTCGACCATGGAGTGAATTGTGGATTGCGGATGCACCATCACCTGTACCCGGCTGGGCGGCAAGTTGAACAAACGGCAAGCCTCGATCACCTCGAATCCCTTATTCATCAGGGTGGCGGAGTCGATGGTGATGCGCTGCCCCATTTTCCACGTGGGATGGTTCAGGGCCTGGGCCACCGAGATCGAAGAAAATTGCGACTTTGGTGTGTAAAGAAATGGTCCTCCGGAGGCGGTCAACCAGATGCGCTCGACCTCTTCCATCCGTCCGCCGCGTAGGCACTGGTGGACCGCATTGTGCTCGCTGTCGATGGGCAGAAGAGGCTTGCGCTGGCGGCGCGCCTCGGCGGTAATCAATTCTCCGGCTGCAACCAGGCATTCCTTGTTGGCCAGCCCGACGGTTTTTCCCGCTCTTACCGCTTCGTAGGTGGCTTTGAGCCCGGCCACGCCGACGATCGCGCTGACCACAAAATCCACCTCGGGATGAGTGGCTACCCGGACAGTTCCAGCCGGGCCATGCACAACTTCAATGCTCTTAATCCCTGAAGTCTGAAGACGAGAGCGCAGAATCTCCGCATCGACCGCAGTCGAAATCGAAATGAGCTTGGGCTTCCAGCGCCGGGCCTGCTCGAAAGCAGACTCCACGTTGCGGCCTGCGGCCAGGGCAACCACCTGGAAGCGCTCGGGATAAGTTTCAACCACGCTCAGCGTACTGCGCCCAATCGAGCCCGTAGATCCCAGGATGGCAATACGTTTCATGAGGAGGCTGGCGCTATCTGACCTTTGAGAGTGAATTTACTTTGTGCTGGTTGAGATTGCTGCGTAGTGATCGATCCACTGCCGTTGTTCTTTTGTTTCCGGAACGGCAACACCACGCGCCGCACTTACGGTCTCCACCGCCGCGGTTGGATCCAATCCTCGGCTGATCAGCAAGCACGCCGCAACTAGCCCGGTTCGGCCAACCCCTTGCCGGCAATGAACCAACACATTTTTGCCCGCGGAGAGCTTCCCGTTTACTCTTTCCAAAACCGCCGCCAATTCAGTTTCCGAGCCCGGTACTTGGCGGTCGGGGATAGGTAGCGAGATGAAATCCATATCTTGCGCCCTTACCGCGTCCGCTTCATCGCCCAGCCCGAGGGTTTGTTCTTCGTCAGGAGACAGTAACGAGAGCACCGTGTCAACGCCACTATGGTGCCAGTGCCCAATTTCATCTTCAAGCCAATCCCCACCACGCGGACGCGCGGCCAAGGCCAGTTTTCCCGGCCATGGACCGCTGATCCAATGAAGTTCCGTCGCCATGGTTACAAATCGCTTTTCGCGATGATCTCGCGCGGCAGCAGATCGACGTCCACTCCTCGTTCGCGGAGAACGTGAATCCGATGGTGCCCGTCAATTATAGTTCCGTCCAGCCTTGTTTTCAGACAATCCCTTTCTCCAGGAACCAACGAATTCATTAGCGCATCAGTGGAAAGCCGCTGCAGTTGGGTAAGTTTGGCGGGGCTAAGAGAAGTCTCCGGGTGGAGTGCCTTCAGCGCCAGGTACGGAGGCGGGTCTGGCATTTCAGCTTTCCCGGCCGGCCATTTCTGGTTACTGCATCACGCGCCAAGCCGCATAGTACCACAGCAGGGGGGCGGCAAAGAGCAGGGCATCAATTCTGTCAAGCATGCCGCCGTGGCCGGGAAGTAGCGTCCCCGAATCCTTAATCCCGGCGCCCCGCTTGATCAGCGATTCCACCAGATCGCCCAGTTGCGCAGCGATATTCAAGGCCGCGGAGAGCAGAATGATCGGCCACAGCGGCGCTTTCTCCAGGGCCAACAAGCCGTCCTTTTTTTCAATAAGACGCGCATTCAGCAGCGCCGTGCTGATGGGCAGCGCGTAGTTGTAAAGCAACATGCCCACTCCGACGCTGGCGATCATCGAAGCCAGGGCTCCTTCCCACGTCTTCCTGGGACTGATGCGCGGCGACAGCAGATGACGTCCCAGCGAGCGTCCGACAAAGTACGCGAAGATGTCTCCCGCCCATACCAGCAAGAGCAGGTATAGCAACAGGAAGGCGCCCGACACCTGTTCCCGAATCTGCACCAGGCATCCCAGCGGCAGGGCAATATACGCGAACGCAAATGCCGAAGCCATGGCGGCGGGAAATCCAGTGCTGAGGTCAGCCCGTCTCATGGCAATCACGAGAAAGACAAACGGCGCGATGGCGGCCACGAACGCCGCGCTGCCGGCAAACACGGAAGTGGACAGCAACGGTGTGTCGTGTCCCAGATTCACCGCAAGGAACAGGAAGAAGAGGCCGACAAAAATGTAAGTTGGCCAGTGCAGCGGGCTAACCTTGTAGGCCTGCGAAATCTCCAGCAATTCCTGGATCGCCAGCAGCGCAACCAAAGCAGCGATCAGCGCCAGAACTGGCACCGGGGCTCGCAGTACCAGCAGGAGGACGATCGGGATCAGCAGCACCGCGGTGAGAATTCGTTTCAGTAGTTGCAAGCCGTCTTAGCTCCGGCCCGTCTTGGATGGGTGGGGATGAGAGCCGTGAGTGTGGTGGGCCGCGTTGTCGGCCAGCCCGCCGTAACGCCGCTCGCGTTTTTGATACTCCGCGATGCCTTCCAGCAGGTGCACACCGCGAAACTCCGGCCACAAGGTCGGAGTGACATAGATTTCAGCGTAGGCCAGCTGCCATAGCAGGAAGTTGCTTAAGCGCATCTCGCCGCTGGTGCGGACCACCAGGTCGGGATCGGGCAAGAGCCGTGTGTACAGGTTCTGCGACACCGCGTCTTCATCGATCTCGAGATGGTCCAGACCGCCATTGCGCGCGGCTGCGTCCACGATCGAGCGGAACGCGTCCACCAGTTCGGTGCGTGCGCTGTAATTGAGGGCCAGCGTCAGCACCATGCCGGTATTGCCTGCAGTCGCATCCCGCGCCCATGCCATCTTTTCCTGTACCGAGGGCGGAAGCTCATGCTGGCGTCCGATGTACTCCAGACGAATGTTGTTCTTGTTGAGCGTGGGGACTTCCGCCTTCAGATAGCGGCACAGCAGGCCCATCAGGAAATCCACTTCGCCGCGCGGACGCTTCTTCCAGTTCTCTTCGGAAAACGCATACAGCGTAAGCCAGGGAATTCCGATGCGCGCGGCCGTCTCGACCGTCGAGCGCACAGATGTAACTCCGGCGCGGTGTCCGGCCATGCGCGGCAAATGGCGGCGGCGTGCCCAGCGACCGTTGCCGTCCATGATGATGGCGATGTGTTTCGGGAGCCGTTCTGGATGCAACTGTCTGTAAACTTCCGCTTCCTTGCGATCCAGCCCGGCAGGAATCGTAGCTTGCAAGCTAACCTCTGCTGTTTCAAGAAGCTAACACAGGGTGCCAGAGCTTGCAATAAGGTGGCCCTGTACATGTGGCGCGGGCGCCCCCGCCCGCGAAAGGTGTGCTCACAGTTTCGAATGCAGGGAGCGTTGCGACCGCGTGGCGACAGCCGCCCTGGGCGGTTTTCTTTCGGTTCACAATTTATTACCCTGAGCGTTTCCAAGGAGAGGAAGCACAATGAATCAGATCGTCACACCCGTCCGCCATGCCGACGCCGAATCCAAAATCGAGGCCGTCCTCGCAGCCCCGCAGGATAGCTGGAACCGGCACGCCATGCCCGCCTTCGCTGCCCAGTTCACCCAGGACGCCGATTTCGTCAACGTGCTCGGCGTGCGCCAGCGCGGACGCCCTGCCATCGAGGCACAACACATCGCGATTCACAAGACTGTGTTCCGCAACAGCCAACTTCGCACCCTGGGGCAATCGGTACGCTTTCTGACGTCCCAGGTTGCTGTCGCCCACGTCGATTGGGAGATGACCGGCCATGAGCCCCCCGCGCTGGAAGGCTGGAAACTCCCGGCGGTGCGAAAAGGCGTGCTGACCGCGATTCTGGTATGCGAGGGCGATGCCTGGCGCATCGCCGCCCTGCACAATACGGATACCGTGCCGGTGCCGGGGCTGGGAAAGTAAGCGAACTCAACAAAGTCCGTGTAGGGACGGGTCTCCGACCCGTCCAGGCCGAGCGATACTCGGCGGTCTTCGCGATGCATCCCAGGGACGTTTTCGATGTTTTCAGGACCAAACAGCCGAGCTCCGCTCGGCCCGACAGGTCAGAGACCCGTCTCCACATGGTGCCTGGTGAAGCATCGACATCAGGACTGGACACATCCGAACTTCTCAAATTATCCTCGCGCCCATGAATCGACGAACTTTTCTCCATGGCGCGGCCGCCGGCGCCGCCACTCTTGCCCTCTCCCACAACTCTTTCGGCGCTGACGCCAACCCCGACCTCTCCGCCATCCAGAAGGAAATCGAGAAGCGCCATAACGAATCGGTGCAGCGTCTACAGCAGTGGATTCGCCAGCCTTCGATTGCCGCTGAGCACCGTGGCATGGACGAGGGTTGCGATCTCCTCATGCAAATGTTGAGCGATGCCGGTTTTCGGGGCGCGACGAAAGTCTCCACCGATGGTCAGCCGGGTATCTTCGCCACGCTCGACGCTGGCGCTCCGCGCACCGTCGGTATCTATTTCATGTATGACGTCAAACAGGTCGATCCCGCCGAGTGGTCCTCGCCACCGTTCGATGCCGCGATCATCGACAAACCCGGCTTGGGCAAAGCCGTTGTCGGCCGCGGAGCGGTCAACCAGAAGGGTCCGGAGGCTTCCTTCCTGGCCGCACTGCACGCCATTCGCGGCGCCGGACGGAAGCTTCCAGTGAATCTTGTGTTTGTGGCGGAGGGCGAAGAAGAAATAGGCTCGCCGCACTTCCCGCAAATCGTAGGTCGTCCCGAGGTGATGGCTGCGCTGCGAAAATGCCAGGGAGTCTACATACCCGCGGCCGAGCAGGACCTCGATGGAAAAGTGACCATGACTCTCGGGGCCAAAGGCATCGTCGAACTCGAACTGGTTTCCAGCGGAGAAAAGTGGGGACGAGGTCCGCGAAAGGATGTCCACTCCAGCCTGAAGGCCATGATTGATAGTCCGGCGTGGCACCTGGTGGAGGCGCTCTCTACGCTGGTCTCGGTCGATGGCAACACTCCTGCCATTGACGGCTTTGCCGACAAGGCCCGTCCGCTCTCCGCCCCGGAAAAGAAGATGATTGCGGAAGCTGCGCGTCGCCTGGATGAGAACGTCGCCAAGAAGCAGTACAGCGTCGAGCACTGGATACACGACGTCAACTATGTGGAGGCGCTGGAGCTGCTGCAATCACGGCCAACGGTCAACATCGAAGGCCTGGTGGGTGGCTATACCGGGCGGGGCGGCAAGACCATTCTTCCGCATCGCGCGGTTGCCAAGCTCGATCTGCGCCTGGTGCCGGACATGAAGGCCGACGAGGCGCTGGCCGCACTCAAGGCCCACCTGGCTAAACGCGGCTTCGGCGACATCGAAGTGAACATGACGGGAGGTTATGATCCGAATAGTACGTCTGCCGATGCGCCGCTCATCCGCGCCCAGGTGGCGGTCTATCGCAGCAAGCGGATCGATCCGATAGTCTTGCCGCGCAGTGCTGGATCGTGGCCGGGATATGTTTTCACTGGCGATCCTCTGCGCCTACCTGCAGGCCATTTCGGAATGGGCCATGGCAGCGGCGCGCACGCTCCCGACGAGTATTTCGTGATTGAGTCGACCAATCCAAACATACAGGGAATAGACGGGGCCGTGCTCTCACACGTGGAATATCTGTACCAGATGGCGGCGATTTAAGCTCAAGAACCACGTAGGGGCGGACGCCCTCGTCCGCCCGGCCGAGCGCAGCTCGGCGTTTTGCTTCGCAACACCCGTGTGGGGACGGGTTTCTGACCCGTCCGGCCGAGCGCAGCCCGGCTGGGGTCATCCGAATGACTCTCGTGATCCCCTCGGCGAAAAACTCTTCCGAGCTGTGCTCGGCTGGACAGCCGAGGGCGGCTGTCCCCACGAGGTTTGTGGCCCTGCATGCCTTCGCGGGCGAGCCGCCCGCGACCACAGGAACACAATACTACTGCGACTCTTCGGGGACGATCGGCAGTTCGAGCTTTTCCGTCCAGCGCAGCACCGTCAGCACGCTGCTGATGCCGACGCGGGCGTCGGTGAGCAGGCGGTGTAAGTCATCGACTCCGGCCACTGGCTTACCATCGAGCGCGACGATCACGTCTCCTTCGCGCAGCCCTGCTCGCTGACCGGGACTGCCGGCATTGACCGAAATCACCACCACGCCGGTCTCCTGCGGCAGATTGTAAAAACGTACCAGGCGCCGGTGCAGAGGCGTGGTCTGGGCCTCTACACCAATGTAGCTGCGACGAATTCGGCCTTCCTGCAGCAGGCGTCCAGCCACAAACTTCGCGGTGTTGATGCCGATGGCGAAGCACAGTCCCTGCGCGCCCATGATGGTCGCCGTGTTCACGCCGACGACCTGGCCATCGGAGGTCACGAGTGGTCCTCCGGAGTTGCCCGGGTTGAGCGAAGCGTCGGTCTGGATCACGTCGTCGATCATTCGTCCAGAGTAGGAACGGAGCGATCGTCCCAGCGCACTTACGACTCCGGCCGTCACCGTGTACTGAAAGCCGTAGGGATTTCCAATGGCAATCGCAAGTTGTCCCACGCGCAGCTTCTGCGAGTCTCCCAGCGGCGCCACCACCAGGCCTGGCGCGTCGTTATTGGGGATGTTCACGCGCATGACAGCCAGGTCGGTTGCCGGATCGTCCCCGATAGTGCTCGCCGGGAAACGGCGCCCGTCGGCGAACGAGACTTGAATGCGCGTGGCTTCGTGTACCACGTGGCTGTTGGTGAGAATCAGACCGTCGGGAGTGAACACGAAACCGGAGCCGCCGCCTTGGCGCTCGCGCGGTTCGCCGGAACGGGATTTCCCCGCCTGCGCAACATCAATCTTGACCACCGACGGGCTGAGCCTCTCCGCAGTGCCGACCACCGCCCGGGAGTAGGCATCGAGCAAGACGGCATCGTTCAAAGGACCGCCACTGCTGGAGGTCTGGACAGCCGGTTCCGAATAATCTGCAACAGAGAAGGGAGCATCTTCTTGGTTCATGTCTGCTAGATGAAAGAAAGCGGGGCTCGGATTCAGCTACAGTCACATCCTCTATATTGTCATCCTGAGCGCAGGGTGTGCTTTCGTTCACGAAAGCAAACACGGAGTCGAAGGGCCCCTACTTGTTGATGCGCTGTGTCGATCTTGATGTGCTGCGTCATTGCTGGTCGGCGCGACGATTGCAGAACGTTCCTTAATGCGCTCGAGGGAGGTAGGGGTCCTTCGACTCCGCGACCGATTCGTTCCGAATCGGCCTGCTCCGCCCAGGATGACAACTTGTTCGCGCTACTGCTTGGGCCGCAGGCGCGTGGCCGCAGTAGGCAGAATGCAGGCGTTGGAAGCCTCGGCCAGTGCTTCCTGCAGCGCCGCGCCCACCACGGAAAGCTCTTCCGGACTCATCAGCCGCTGCATGCCCTCGAACAGCTCGCGTTCCTCCTTGCGAATGTGGGACGCCAATTTTTCCACCAGGGCCTGCAATCCGGCTACATGCAATTTGCGGGTGGCGGCGCGAGAAAAGAAATCACGCAGCAAAATGTGTCCGGTGACCAGTTCCTGGACCAGGGGCTGCAGCTCGGGAAAGCGCGCCGCCACTGGAAACAACTCTTTCTCTTCGGCGGCAAAATGAAAGGTGATCTCTTGTTCAAAGATCTGTTGAATCTCAGCTTGCCATGCCTCCAGATCGACCCCGCCCGCCTGAATGGCGCGATCCAGGCGCACGCACAGCGCCAGGCAATGCTGGTGCTGGTGGGAGAGAGGAATAAGATTCTTGTCACGAAGCATGTACGGTCTATTGTCCGCGCCGCGCGGCCTTAGCGCAACCAAGGCCGCGCCACCGCTGATGACGCTAGTCACCTAAGTATTGATGTCAGGAAGAGCGGGGTGGATTCAGGCGCTGGCCGTGGCCGCCTGAGGAGTCGCTTCCTTGACCGCCGGTCGCAGGGTCAGCCAGTCGGTGCGTACGCTGTCCCACTCCTGGATCAGGATCCCGTAGGACTCGAAGAACTGGCGAATCTGCGCCCGCTCCCAGCCTACCGTTTCTTCCAGAATGGGTCCCAGGACGGCGAGGGCGTTGGTGCTGAGGACGGTTCTCCTCGCAACCTGAGAGATGTGTTTGGCTTCAGATACCGCGATGGTGAATCCGTCACGCATCTTGACGTGGAGCATTACGTTGATGTCTGAACTTCCGTCGCCCGTGTAAATGATATGGTCGGGCCCGATCTGCAACTGCGCCTGTAGCTGGTCGAGCGCGGCCACTTTCCCGTAGCCGGCCGTGGCCCGCACCAGGCTTTCAATCTCGCCGGAGGCGTTGTAAACAAACTCGGTGCCGTAAATGTGGTCACGGGGAACGATCCCCTCCAGCGCCGACTGGATTACTTCCACCGGGGACGCGGAAATCACGTAGAAGTCGAAGTGATAGCCGTCCACTCCGTTCTTGAGCACCTGGTAAAGCAATTCGATGTTTTCTTTCAGGCGGATGTTCTTGCCGACTTCGTACAGATGCTGCTTGCGCACTCTCTTGCGGAACTCGGGATCATGCAGCAACAGGTAGGACAGCTCCGCCCCCTGCTGCACCAGGTTCAGCTTGGCCATGCCCTGCGCCTTACGCTCAAATTCCGCGGTCGGAATGCCGACCAGTTCGCTCAATACATAGCCGGAATCGTCGAAAGTAAGGGTCTGATCAAAGTCACTGGCAAAAAGGTACCGTTTTAAAGGTTTCTCACTCATAAGAATATTAGATTCGCCCCGAGCGCGGACGGCCCATAAATATCATCGATAGAGAGCATTACCAAAGTGATGACGGGTGGGGGTGCCATAAAGGGACATTTGGCGGGAATGTTTGCTATGTTCGCGCTACCAGTGAGCAATGTAGGCGCGAGAGTCCTCGCTCGTGCGGGAGCGAAGCGGGTTCATTCCAAATTCCCGCCCTGTCTCTCCAAAAACCCGGCGAGACGAGGACAGGGCACCCTCGGTTGTTGTCTGAATTAGCGCACACATGCCTGTCGTGCCTTTACTAATCTGTTCTCAACATTGAGAATGGATATATCGCCCGCAAGCCCGGCACGAGCGTGGATGCTCGGCGCCCACATTGGCTGGACCAAGGGCAACAGGAGCAGGTTTAACTATGGCAGCTACCGGAGAACTCATCCGTCTCATCAACTACGTCGACGACATCAACACCACGCTCCGCCGCATCAGCGCTTCCATACCTCTGATGGATGCGGATGAACGCAAGCGTCTCGCCGAAAATATTCGTTCCGCCAGCACCAACCTCAATGCTGTTCTTGGACAACTGGAAAAGGGACAGTAGTGGCTGAGGTCCAGACCATCGCCGTCATCGGCGCTGGCCGAGTGGGCCGAGGCATCGCGCAGGTGGCGGCCGGGGGCGGCTACAGAACGATTTTGGAAGATCTGTTGCCCAATGCGCTGCGCCGGGCGGAGAGCGAAATCCGTATTCAGCTTGACTTGGCTGTGGAGTTAGGCAGGGTTTCGGCGGACGCTGCCAGGGCTGCAATCTCCCGTCTGGAATTTGCCGGCAGCGTTGAAGACGCTGCCCGCCAGGCCGACCTGGTCATAGAGGCAGTCCCGGAAGAATTGGAATCGAAAATCGAGATCCTCACCCTGCTCGACAAAATCTGCCGTCCCGGCACCATCCTGGGCTCCCACATTTCCACGCTGAGTATTACAGAGATTTCCCGCGTCACCTATCGCGCCCGTAGTTGTGTGGGCATGCATTTCGCGGAACCGGTGGAGAGCGAGAGAAGATTGGAAATCATCCGTGGTCAGGAGACCGATGATGACACGATTGCCACCGCCGTGGAAGTAGGAAGAAGCATGGGCAGAGAAGTTGTGGTGATCGATGACGCCAAAGCATCTCAACCCTGAGCGTGTGGGGCGGACAAGAGTGTCCGCCCCCCACGAACAAGCCTCTACTTGTTGATGTCCTCCTTGGCCGCCAGGCGCTTGGCGAAGGCTTGTAACGGCTGCTTTTGCCCGTCCGGCGCGCCGGCCACGGCTGAGTTCATTTCTTTCGCTGCGTTGGCGAAGTCGCCTTGTGCGGAATACATGCGGGACAGGCCGACGTGCACAATCCACTGGTCGGGGTTCTTCTTGGCGTTGTCGCGGTAGATGGCAAATGCCTCCGTCTGCTTGCCGTCAATTTGCATTTGGCGGGCATAGCTGTGAAGCTGGATGGCGTTGGCCATAGTGAGCGCCTCGTCGCGCGCCGTGGTGGCCTCCTCTTTCCGCCCCAAGGCTTCCAGGACACGGGACTTAGTCATGAAGTTGTCATAGCGCGCTTCGTTCTGAATCGACTTGTCGGAATACTTGAGAGCTTCTTCCAGATCGATTTTCTCCTGAAGCAGGTAGTTGGCTGCGTCATCCCATCCATCCCATGCGTACTGGGCCAGCCCGCGCAGCTGGTTGTGCAGGTTCTGCTCCACGATTTCGTGGGTGTTCACGCCGACTTTGAAAGGAACTGCGACCTTCTCCCAGCGCAGGGTAACGACCGAAGAATCCGGGTTCACATCGTTGAAGTCATAGGTGAGCGCTTCGTGATAGTCCGCTGTCTGGGGCTTGACCGTGACCCGAAGCGCGTCTTCGGCCTGGTTGTAGGTGAAGCTCCCCCAGGAAGTTGAATTCCTGGAGAAGATAACAGTCCATTCGTTCTCCCCCGGAATCATGTGCAGGCCATAGGTTCCAGCAAGCAGAGGTTTGCCTTCGATGCTCACCGGATCGGTAAACTTTATGGTCGTGTTTTCGTTGGCTCCGGCACGCCAGACTTGACCATAAGGCACAAGGGTGCCCCAGACTTTGCGCTTATTGACCATTGGACGGTGATAGTTGATGGTGACATCGGTGATTCCAATGCGTTGGGTTACGACCGCATGCTGGCTCGGCCGCGGCAGATCCAGAACGAAGGACTGCGCTTGGCCAAATGACCCAAGCAGCAGCAGCCCTTCGACTACAAACAAAGCACGCACAAGAAGTTTGAACATGGTGCAAGCCTCCCCAATCTGAGTGTTTTTGGTGAAAGCCGAACCCGGCCTGGGCAAATCAGAACGGTCGTTTAGACGCCTCGCCCGCCGCCTGGTTAGCACCCCGGGGCCAGTGCGGAGTCTTCGAAAATGGGGCTATCCTTTTGTCTCTAACCCGGTCTAAAGAAAGAGGGACAAAGGCGAAATTGTGGGAACTTGCGGGCCTGCGACAGCGTAATAAACAGTGCAGGTTATGGCGGGCCGCGCGCTGCCCGAACATCAACGAACCTTCCCTGGCGGCAGCAAAGGCGATAACCTTATGAACGTGCTTTTTGAGATTGTTCGCCAATCCCTCGCAACCCTCTGGGCGCACAAGCTACGGTCGTTCCTGACCATGTTTGGTATTGCCTGGGGTGTGGGATCGCTGCTCCTGCTGGTGGGTTTGGGAGAAGGCTTTCGCAGTGGACAGGTCCGTAACCTGGCGACTCTCGGCCAGGACATCATGTTCATCTTTCCGGGAAGGATTCCGGCAGTCGCCGGCAATCTGCAATCCGGCCAGACCTATCACTTTACCTACGAAGATTACCTTGCCATCCGCAATGAAGCGCATACTTTGCGTGCCCTGTCGCCGGTGGTCAACCGCGAGGACATCCGTGCAGTCAGTGACTACGGTTCGACCAATGGGCAGGTATTTGGCGTGAGTCCGGAATATAACCAGATTCGCACCGTGCCGGTCGGAACCGGCCGCTGGTTGAACGACCAGGACAACACGGAGCATCGCCGGGTGGCTGTAGTGGGTTGGGAGCTGCTGAAGAATGTTTTCCCCGGACGCCCCGCCGTAGGCGCAACCATGCTGTTGAACGGCGTCCGCTTTGACGTGATCGGGGTGCTGGCCAAGGTGGGGAAAGATGGCAACAACGGCACCAACGCCCGCATCTTCGTTCCGGTTGAGACCATGCGCAACCTGTTTCCGTTGAAGCAGCAGAATTCGGAAGGCGCGCTCTCGTTCATCAACTACCGCCCGCTGAATAAGGCCGAGCACCTGCAATCCAAAGAGGAGATTCACCAGATCATCGCGCGACGCCACGGCTTCGATCCCAAACTGGAGGATGCCTTCGAAGACTGGGACACGATTGAAAACTCGCAGCGCGTGGACAAAATATTCGACGCCATGGATTATTTCCTCGGCGTGGTGGGATTCGTGACTCTGGCGCTGGGCGCGATCGGCATTGTCAACATAATGCTGGTCTCCGTGGCCGAGCGCACCCGGGAGATTGGGCTGCGCAAGGCTTTGGGAGCCACCTATCAAAATATCCTGACCCAGTTCTTCATCGAGGGCGCCTTCCTCACCCTGTTCAGCGGAGGGATTGGGCTTTTGATTTCCACTGTCTTTGTCACCCTGCTGGCCCAGTTGCCCGCACCGCAGGGATTTGATACGCCGCGCATCGTGCCCATGTCGGCCCTGGCGGCCATTTTGTCGCTGGCCATCGCCGGCATCGTGGCTGGAATTTATCCTGCCCGAAAGGCCGCGCTGCTGGCCCCAGTCGAAGCTATGAGGCAGGAATAGCCATGCTCCACGAACTGGGAACCCAGGCCTATAGCGCCCTACGCCACAACAAGCGGCGCAGCATCCTCACCATGCTGGGCATGGCCTGGGGCATCGCCACCGTGGTGCTGCTTCTCGCCTACGGTGCGGGCTTCGAGCGCGGTCTGTGGGCGGCCTTCCGCTCCTTTGGTACCAATCTGGTCTTCGTGTTTCCGGGGCGCACCTCGCAGCAGGCGGGCGGCACCAAGGCGGGAAGCGAAATCCGTCTCACCGTCAAAGACCTGGATTACATCCGCGACGAAGTGCCTCTGCTCAAGCGGCTCTCGCCTGAAGTTTTCAAGCAGAGCACAGTGGCCTGGGGCACGCGCAGCGCCAGCTACGGCGTGAGTGGCGTGTACGCCAACTACGCTCGGATGCGGCGCATGGAATTCGCGGAAGGAGCTCCCTTTGGCGAAGCCGAGGACTTCACCCACGCCCGCGTCGCGTTCATCGGAGCCGACGCCAAGAAGAAACTTTTTTCCGGCCAGAACGCGATCGGCGAGAGCATCCGTGTGGACGGCATCTCGTACCAGATCGTGGGCATCCTGAAACACGTCATTAACAACGGCGACGATAACCTGAACGAGCACATCTACGTGCCTTTCAGCGCCATGAGCGATCTGAAAGACACCTACTACCTGAACTCGGTCGTCATGGAATACGAGGGCGACAACGCCAAGGTGGTCAAGGCGCTGCGAAACTCGATGGCGTTCCATCATGGCTTCGATCCCAAGGACGAGCGCGCAGTCTTTGTGTTCGACGTGTTCTCTGACCTGCTCGACCTGCGCGTAATCACAACTGGTATTAAAGTTCTCCTTGGTTTCATCGGTCTGCTCACGCTGGGGATTGGCGGCGTCGGGTTGATGAATATCATGCTGGTTTCCGTGACTCAACGCACCCGGGAGATCGGCGTGGAAAAGGCCCTGGGCGCGCATCGCTGGCACATCCTGTTCCAGTTCCTGGCTGAAGCCATGGTCATCACAGCGCTGGGAGGATTGCTGGGCGTGGCTTTCGCCTACCTGGTTTCCTGGTCCGTCCCCTCCCTTACCCTTTGGAGCGCATTTCAGGAAGGTGCCGACGAAGGTGATATTCATCTGACCATTGACGCTGCCACTCTCATCTGGTCGACCGGTATTCTCAGCTTTGTGGGCATCGTGAGCGGCATGCTGCCCGCCATCAAAGCAGCTAAGCTAGACCCCATCGAAGCGCTAAGGTACGAGTAAAACAGAGAACAGAGATCCAAGAACTGTAGATCTGGACACGGACCGCAGACCTCGGACGTCAGACCTCAGACGTCAGACCCCCGACCCAACAAGCTGGAATCCGAAATCGCCGCATGAAGCGGCGGGCGAGGGCGCCCGCCCCACACAACCACCACTCCCGTTAGAATCATTAGGTGACTGACGCAAACCCGCGGCTTGAACGCGTGCTGGCTCAACTGAAACTCTACGAGCACCCCCTGCTCGATTTCTCGGCTCGTGCCAAGGGCCAGGCCGTGGAAGTCATCATCCAGTTTAGAAATCCGCCGGTCCCAGTGCATACCTACTACTTCGAACTTCATCCCCGGGACCTCGATCATCCTCAGTTTGAGTGGGGATTCCAGCGGCAGCTTTATGACTGTCTGCATGACTACATCGTCGAAATGTTTATCCGCACCCCTCAGGACCGCGCGGATAGACAACGAAAGGGCTTGTGAGCCTGCGCCAGATCATCGAACAGGAGATTGGTGAGCACGGGCCTATCCCGTTTTCGCGTTACATGGAGTTGTGCCTGTACCATGCCGAGCTGGGCTACTATTCGCGGAACGCCGAGCAGTTCGGTAAAGCCGGGGATTTTTATACTTCAAGTGATGTGAACGCGGTCTTCGGACGTCTTCTGGCGCGGCAATTCGACGAGATTTGGCGGGCGCTAGGGTCACCTGCCCAGATCGAAATGCTGGAACTCGGCCCCGGCCGCGGATTGTTCGCGCAGGACGTGCTTGACTGGTCAGAGAAGAAGTTCCCTCCGTTCTTTCACGCTCTGCATTACTCATTGGCGGAACGCTCACCCAAATTGCGGGGCCGACTTCGGGGCGTGCTCACCAGGTTTCTCGAGAGTGGGACGGCATCTTCGGTTTCGGAGGGTGCCAACGAAGGCCTTCAGGTGCGGAAGCCCTGGTTCTCGGATCCGACAGGCGGCGCGGCTACAGACCGACCCGCTCGCGACACTGCGGACAGTTTCTACTTCCCGACGGAGAAGACCCGAGAGGCCGCGACTTCAGTCGTGCCAAACAACGCCATGGACGAGCGGGCGCTGGCCCCCGAGGTTCCCATCATCGTGTTCGCCAACGAGTTCTTCGATGCTCTTCCGGTAGAGGTACTCAGCGCCCAGGGAGCGCTTCGCATTGCGGCGGAAGGCGGCCGCTTTGTCGAAATTTGGGTCCCACCTTCCGAGGAAGAATTGGAATTTATCGACCGCTACGGAGTGCATCCCGAGCCGGGAGAACGTGTCGAGGTCCCGCTGCTCGCACATCGCTACATGGCGCGCCTGGCCGCATCGATGCGCAAGGGAATGATTGTTGTGGTCGATTATGGCTACACTCGCCCGGAGCAGCTCGCCGGCCGCCATCGCGGAACCCTGATGGCGTATCGGCAGCACTCCGCCGCTGCCAATCCCTACACCGCTCCGGGTGAGCAGGACCTGACGGCGCACGTGAACTTTACCGCCCTCGCCGCGGCGGCGGAAGAGACCGGCATGCGAGCGCAGCCGCTGCTGACCCAGTCTCAATTTCTGATGGGAATCGGCGAGGCGAATCAATTTGCGGATGCCTTTGAAGAGTGCCGCCTGCCCCAGGGGCGCGCCAAAGTCGCCTTGCAGCTCAAGCACCTGGTAACTCCCGCCGGGATGGGGGAGAGTTTTCACGTTCTGGTGGCGGCCAAAGACGTTGATCCTGAACAAGTGGCGAATCTAAGCGGGTTGTCTTTCGTCAAGAGCAGGCTGTAAATAAGGTATGAGCAGGAATTCTCCGGCCAATAAGAATCTTTCATACGACAAGTATGGTTCCCGGAGTCATAGCGGAACATCTATGGAGAAACATGGGCCGAACTGCGGCAGGATTAGAGGAGATCCGGATGGAAACTGAAAGCCGACCAGCTTCCTGGAAGATCCTGCTTGCATTCTCCATGATCTACTTCGTCTGGGGATCGACATTTCTGGCGATCCGCGTTGGGGTCCACGAAGTGCCGCCGTTCCTGCTGGCGGCCTTCCGCTTTTTCACTGCGGGCCTGGTGATGTATGCCTGGCTGCGGGTCCGGGGGATTCCAGCGCCGAGCCAGCGAGAGTGGGTCGCGTCCGCCGCGCTTGGCGGGCTCATCTTCGTGGTTGATTATGGGTGCTTGTTCTGGGCCGAACAGCGTGTTCCCTCCGGGATCGCTGCGGTTGTGCTGGCTACGATCCCCGTTTTCATCACCTTGATGGAAATCATCTTCCTGCGGACGCAGCGGCTCACCGTGCGTCTTTCCCTTGCACTGATGGTGGGCCTGTGCGGCGTGGCTGTGCTGATGAACCATTCGTTTTCACTGGGAGAAGCGCCCATCAATCGCGCCGGCGCGGTAGCATTGCTGGTCGCGGCCGTCACCTGGTCGATCGCTACGATCTTTACTCGCCGGCTTCCCCTTCCGGCGTCGAAGCCGATGAGTGCGGCAGCCCAGATGCTCAGCGGAGGAGCGCAGCTGTTCGTGCTCACGGCGGTCTCGGGTGAGCTCAAAGGCTTCCGCGTGCAGGCAGTGTCGTGGAATGCATGGTTCGCGTTGGTTTACCTGATTATCGCGGGTTCTATCGTGGGCTTCACCGCTTATGTCTGGCTGCTGCATTGGGAATCGCCGACGAAAGTAGGCACCTATGCTTACGTCAATCCCGTGGTCGCGGTTGCGTTGGGATATTTCTTGGGCGGGGAAGCGGTGGGGCCGCGGACGCTACTGGGGACGCTGCTGGTCCTGGTGAGCGTGGTTGCGATTACAACCACGAAGCAGAGCAAAGATCCAGTCCCAAGTTCAGCCAGCGGGCAACTGATTGAGAACACAGGCGAACAATCGGTTTGATAAGTATATACTTATGTATATACTTTAGAAAAACCGGAGCAATCCCAGATGCCAGCCATTCGAGCACAACTCGTCAAGTGGGGTAACAGTCAGGCGGTCCGCATTCCTAAGACGGTGATTGAGCAAGCCCGTCTGCAGGAGGGCGACGCGCTCGAAATCCAGGTCCGGGAAGGCCGCATCACCATCGAACCGCTGAATCCTAAGCTGACGCTGGAATCCCTGGTTGCAGGTATCACAAGAAGAAATCGCTATCAGGAGCAGGACTGGTTTAAGCCCGTCGCCAAAGAAGTATGGTAGCGGCCGCCTATGTTCCCGATGCTGGTGACATCATCAAGTTAGACTTGGATCCCCGAATCGGTCACGAGCAAGGTGGCTGGCGTCCCGCGCTGGTTCTTTCCCCCAGAATCTACAACGCAAAAGCCGGACTCGCCGTAGTTGTTCGCATAACCAATCAAGCCAAGGGGTACCCTTTCGAAGTCCGGCTCCCAGTCCAGATCAAGACCAAAGGAGTTGTTCTAGCCGACGCGATCAAGAATGTTGACTGGCGGGCACGTAGTGCCAAATACACTGAAACTGCGCCGACAGAGGTTCTGAAGGCGGTGCAGGAGCGCGTGATGGCGCTGCTGGGCTTGGGTTAGCCATGGTCGTTTACGGCCGGGTCATCTTCTCCGGCTTCATCAACTGATCGAACTCCTCGCCGGTGAGATAGCCCGACTTCAATGCCGCTTCGCGCAGGCTGCTGTGTTCGACGTGGGCGGTGTGGGCGAGCTTGGCTGCTTTGTCGTAGCCGATCTTTGGCGTCAGCGCGGTGACCAGCATCAATGAGTTCTTCAGGTTCGCGTCCACTTTGCCGCGATCCACCTCGATGCCCTTGATCATGTATTCGACATATCCGTGGCAGGCGTCGGTGATCAACGTGACGGAATGCAGGAAGTTGTAAATGATCACCGGCTTGTAAACATTCAACTGAAAGTTGCCTTGCGAGCCGGCGAAGCCGACCGCGGCGGTGGCGCCGTGCACTTGCACGCAGACCATGGTCATGGCTTCGCACTGCGTAGGGTTCACCTTGCCGGGCATGATCGAAGAGCCGGGCTCGTTCTCCGGGATGGTGAGTTCGCCTAGGCCGGAACGCGGGCCCGAAGCCAGCCAGCGGATGTCATTGGAAATCTTCATGAACGAAGCGGCCAGCGTTTCCATTGCCCCCTGGGCAAAGACGATTTCGTCGTGGGCTGAAAGCGCCGCGAATTTGTTGGGATGGGAGCGGAAGGGAAGTCCGGTAAGTTCGGCGATCTTTTTCGCGGCGCGCTCAGCGAATTCCGGATGCGCGTTCAAACCCGTGCCCACCGCGGTCCCGCCGATGGCAAGATCGTAAAGTCCGTCGAGCGCCTGTTGTAGCCGCTTGATGTCCCGCTCCAGCAGGCTGGCCCAGCCCCCGAATTCCTGCCCGAAGGTCAGAGGGACCGCGTCCTGCAAGTGGGTGCGTCCGATTTTGACGATATCACCGAATTCTTTCGCCTTCGCCGCAATCGCACCGTGCACCGTCTGGATAGCGGGAATCAGGGCATTCTTCACTCGCTCCGCAGCCGCGATGTGCATGGCAGTGGGGAAAGTATCGTTGGACGACTGCGACATGTTGACGTCATCATTAGGATGAACCGGCTTCTTCGATCCCAGTTCACCGCCCGCCAGTTCGATGGCGCGGTTGGCGATGACCTCGTTGACATTCATGTTGGTCTGCGTGCCGCTGCCGGTCTGCCAGATGCGCAGAGGGAACTGGTCGTTGAGTTTGCCGGTGATGACTTCATCGGCCGCCTGCACGATGAGTTTGGTCTTGTCGGCAGGAAGCTTGCCCAGGTCCTGGTTCACCAGCGCACATGCCTTTTTTAGGATGCCAAAAGCGCGGATCAGTTCCGGCGGCATGGTGTCGCGGCCAATATTGAAATGCAGGAGCGAGCGCTGCGTCTGCGCGCCCCAATAGACGTTGGCCGGGACGTCGATTCGTCCCATGCTGTCGGATTCACTACGCGTCTTCGGTTTTACGGGCGCTGCCATGTCGGGTTCCTGAGGATTGGAGCAACTGGGAATTATAGCGCGGCGAGGAGGCTGCTTTCGCAGGCCACGAACCCTTTGCGGTCTTGACGGTTAAGGATCTTTACCGCGAAGGTTGCAGAAAGAAACCGCAAAGGTCGCAAAGGATTCGGTCCCATCCCGCCTCTGTTTCCCGATGACTACAGGCGGAGGGTTTACCTGGCAACAGGCGGAAATGCCCTGCCTGCGCCGCGTGCTAGAATCTTTACCTTCCAGGCCAGCGTATTGCCTTGACCACGCCCGGCCACATCGGGATTTATTTCGGCTGAGACGAACAATTTGGTGACTAAACAGAGTTCCGGCGTGACCCAGCAGATTCCCGATACCCTTCCGCGTCCGCAGATGAAGGACGAACCAGATACGAGTGCCGATGTGATCGTGATTGGCGCCGGACCCACCGGACTGGCCTGCGCCATCGAAGCCCAGCGCGCCGGCTTCAAAGTCATGGCCATCGACAAGGGGTGCGTGGTCAACTCCATCTATCACTATCCCGCCAACATGTCGTTTTTCACCACGCCCGAGTTGCTGGAAATCGGCGACATTCCCTTCAGCACTGCCCGGCAGAAGCCCACCCGCGAGGAAGCACTCGAATACTACCGTAAGGTGACCGAGCACTATCATCTCGATGTCCGCCAGTATCAGTGGGTCAAAACTGTGATCGGGAGTGACGATGACTTTCACATTACGGCCACTGACACTCTGGGCCGCATTTACGATTACCGTACCCGCAAGCTGATTATCTCGACGGGCTACTACGATTTGTCCAACCCGTTGAATATTCCCGGTGAAGACCTCGCCAAGGTTTTTCACTACTATCGCGAACCGCATCCATTTTTCGATATGGATGTCGTGGTCATCGGCGGCAAGAACTCCGCCGCCATCTCAGCGCTTGATCTCTGGCGGCACGGTGCGCGCGTGACCCTGGTCCATCGCGGCGCCAAATTACACAACCACGTCAAGTACTGGATTCTGCCGGACATCGAAAACCGCATCAAGAACAGCGAAATTGCTGCTTACTTCAGCAGTACGGTGGTGGAAATCGGGGCTGACTACGTCGATCTCGACACCCCGGAGGGCCCGGTCCGCCTGAAGAACGATTTTGTCTTTGCCATGACGGGCTACCATCCCGATTATGACTTCCTGCGTTCGATGGGCATCGAACTTTCCACCGACCAATGCCGTCCGGTGTGCGATCCGCAGACCCTGGAGAGCAACGTGCCCGGCATCTACTTGGCCGGAGTGATCGTGGCCGGGTCAAGAACCAACGAGATCTTCATCGAAAACGGAAGGTTTCACGGCAGGCAGATTGCCGACGATCTGAAACAGAAACTGTCGGGCAAGTAGCGTAAACCTAGGCGAGTGTGACGACGTCTTCCCCCAACTGCTGATTGATCAATCGAGACACCAGGGCCTTGAGTCGCTCTCCGGTCTTGGACAACACAAAATCCTGTTCCGGATCTGACCAGTCCAGCTTGAAACTGGTGGCCAGCGCGGAAATCCAGATTTGTCGCACCGGAGCATTGGGAGAAATGACGAACTTGCTGCGGTCCTCAAACGAAACATGCAGCGCGCCGGACTGGTCTTCCACTTCGATCTCGGACGACTCCTCGGCCTGCATGAGGGCATTCTTCAAGGATTCGAGCGCTGAGTCTGCCCGCTTGCGGAAATCGTTTTCATCAAGCATGCGTAGATTATAGTCGCTAGACGCTAGTGGTTGGTCGTTGGCCCTTGGTCGTTGGCCGATGGCCACAGATGATCACTGTCAGTCTGTGGATCAAGATTTGAGGACCAACGGCCAAGGACCAACGACCAACCGACCAGCGACCAACATGGACCTGCAACCTGAGCGCGCCTCCACGTCGATCTCACTGTCCTCGTACCTGCGGTTGCTGCGCCACAACCGCAATTTCCGGCGGCTGTGGCTGGCGCAGATCGTCAGCGAGATTGGCGACTGGTTTTATACCCTGGCTATCTACAGCCTTCTGCTGCAGCTGACCGGCCGGGCGAGCTCCGTGGCGCTGGCGCTGGTGCTCCAGGTCCTTCCCCAGACATTTATCGGTCCCGCGGCCGGGGTCGTCAATGATCGCGTGAGCCGGAAGCGAGTCATGATTGCCGCCGACCTGGCGCGGATGGTCATCGTGTTCGCGATGCTGCTGGTCCGTTCCCGCTCCACCGTGTGGCTGGTCTATCCGTTGTTGTTGTTTGAGACTCTGATGGCCGCGTTTTTCGAGCCCGCCCGCACTTCTGTAATTCCCAATGTCGCTGCCCGGGAAGATGTGCTCGTGGCCAATACGCTTTCGTCGGCTACGTGGTCGGTGAATCTGCTGGTCGGGGCATCGGTTGGCGGAGTCGTGGCCGCGCTGCTCGGGCGCGATGCCGTGTTCGTGCTCAACGCGCTTTCATTTCTGGTGTCGGCGATGCTCATTCGCGGGATGCGCTTTGAGGAACCGCACGCCCAGGCTGCGGCCCCGTTGCGGATCCGCGATGCGATTGATCTTTCTCCGGTATTCGACGGCATCCGTTACGTTCGTCAGGACCGCCGACTTCTGGCAGCAATGTGTGCCAAAGCCGGCGAACTTATGATCGGCCCCAGCTGGGTACTCTTCACGGTCATGGGCAACGGCTATTTCCATGTCCACATGCGTGGTGTCGATTCCCAACGTACCGCTATGTTGGGCATGAGCCTGCTGATGGGGGCGCGGGGGATTGGTGCCATAGTGGGTCCGCTGTTTTCCGCCCGCTGGGCAGGCCGGTCCGAGCAACGCCTCCAGTTGGGCATTCTGCTCGGCTATCTCACCATAGGACTCGGATACTTTGGTTTGGGCCTGTCGCCGAACATATGGGTGGCGTGTGCGTGCATTATTCTGGCTCACTGCGGAGGATCAACGGTCTGGGTCTTTTCCACCACGATCCTGCAATTGAACACCGAGGACCGTTTCCGCGGTCGCGTCTTTTCCGCTGACCTCGGTTTCTCCATGCTGACCATTGCCATTGGAGCTTACGTCTGCGGGATCTTTCTTGATCGGGGAGTACCGGCGCAAGTAGTAGCGTCAGGGACGGGGATCATCATGCTCTTGCCGGCGCTCCTGTGGGCATGGGCGATGAAGTCGGGAAACCAATTACGCATTCCAGCGACAGATGCATGACCACGGCCCACGGACCTATTTCAAAAGTTGGTCGATTTTGGCCGCCATGATGAAATCACTATGGGTGAGGCCATCAATCTTGTGCGTCCATAAGGTAACTTCCGCCTTGCCCCATGCCAGCAGGATGTCGGGATGATGTCCCTGGTGTTCCGCGATCTCTCCCACGCGGTTCACGAAGTCGAGCGCCTGCTTGAAATCCGGAAAGGTAAACGCGCGCGTGATGTGATGCTCGTTTACCACCGTCCATTGCGGCACCAGTTGCTGGATGCGTCGCAGTTCCACTCCCTTCATTGGAGGCACACCTCCGCGGCAGGGCACGCAGTTTTGGCTGGCAAGATCTTCTGGCATGAGTGCTTCTCCTGTGCGCCGGTTAAACCGGCGAGGTGTAGTGAATGAAAGAGTCATACGAATGTGAAGTAGGTGCAGCGATGCTAGCTGATGTTCCAGCGGGTGAAAGTCCCGCCGGTGGAACTTGCTCAGTTGCCACCGTAGTTATATCCAGCGGCGGGAAGGGCGACCGACCCGTCGAAAGCCTGGAAGTAAAAGCCATCGTTGGCTGGGAGAAATACCCGGTCAGATCCGCCAGGGTGGCAAGCAACTTGGCAGGCCGTAGTGAGTAGCGAACCGGTGAAGCCGCGAAAGTTCGTCCCATCTGAAGCGGATGATGGGGTTTCTTGGGAGTGCCGAGCCGTTCTACTTCCGGTGAAGGCCAGTGTCGTTGGCGAAGGAACTGAGCACACACCGCCAATGGATTCCCCGCGGTCGCAGAGGATGGCATGCCAAGAGGGAACGTACAGCAAAAGCACGGAACCACTCGCGGGTCGCCTAGGCGCACCAGCACAGCGAAGGCATTCCGTATAAACCGCCATGCGGCGAAGTCGGAATGTGCCGGCGAGTGGGGCGGATGAGGTCGAATAAGTGATGATGGACCGGGACAATAGAACCCGGACCGGAGCGAGGACCTCTGGGGTAGAGGAGAAATCTTCTCGAATGGCAGTGCACCACCGAGCCCACTGTTCCGACACAGTGCGGGACGCAAAGTGTGGCAGCGGAGTGCACGAAGGGCAGACGCAAACCTACGTGAAACGCAGGGTATGCCTGGTGCTGGCTTAACCTGTGTGACATGAGGGAAGGCGCTACCTGAAAGGCCAACCTTCCAGCCGTACTGGGGAAAACTCACCGTACGGAATGATAGGGGAGGTGGTGGAAACGTCGGCATCATTCGAAGCCCGCTTCCGCGCCACCACCTTACCCGACCGACCCACATCGGCCCTGAGTCATGCGGAGCCGCTCGCGAGAACGGCGTCGAAGCGTTGACAGGGGAACGCACGGGCCGGGTATTCAGCCGCGTAAGAACCTTCCTCCGGGACGCCGACGCTGTAGGAGAAAGCGGAAGGCCCCATCTGATGCACCGATATCGCGAGGTGTGCCAGAGTCCCGCGCGGTCACAGACCCCGTGCACGTACGGAAGCACCTCGCGCGGGAACCGGGAGATCCCAGGTTCGCCCAGGACAGCAGTAGCCTTGGGACGCATCGGGAAGTCTAAGGACGTACGCCGATGACGAACGGACTTGGGAAGTCGGACAGACCTACTGTACCGGAGAAGTCCCCGAACAACGCCGGAGAACCGGCCGCGGAGGGGATGGAGGGAAGAGGTGTGGCCAAAGGGAACCTGCCCCAGCAAAACGCGTCCCGGACACCGAGCCGGGAAGACGCGCTCAGTGCGCTGGAGCGGGTACGACAAGCAGCAAGTAAGGATAAGAAGTTGCGGTTCACGGCGCTTCTGCACCACATCTACAACCTGGAAACGCTGCGCAGGGCCTACTTCAGCTTGAAGAAGGAAGCTGCGTCCGGCGTGGATGGAGAGACGTGGCGGCACTACGGCGAGACCCTCGAGGACAATCTCCAGGATCTTTCCCATAGGCTGAAGCGAGGAGCGTACCGAGCGAAACCGGTGCGGAGGGTGTACATCCCCAAGGCCGATGGGCGGCAAAGACCGCTCGGGGTCCCGGTGCTGGAAGACAAAATCGTCCAGCGCGCGGCGGTCGAGGTGCTGAACGCCATCTACGAGACGGATTTTCTCGGGTTCTCGTACGGGTTCCGACCAGGGCGAAGCCAGCATCAAGCGCTGGACGCGCTCTATACGGGACTGCTGACGAGAAAGGTGAACTGGGTGCTCGATGTGGATATTCGCAACTTTTTCGATGGGCTTTCCCACGAATGGCTGGTGAAATTCATCGAGCATCGGATCGCAGATCGGCGCGTCGTGCGGCTGATCCAGAAATGGCTCAACGCTGGCGTGCTGGAGGATGGGAAACGGATACAGGTGGAGGAAGGGACGCCCCAGGGCGGCAGTGCCTCGCCGCTGTTGGCCAACGTCTACCTTCATTACGTATTCGACCTGTGGGTCCAAGCATGGCGTCAGAAGCGGGCGCACGGCGATGTCATCGTGGTGCGCTTTGCGGACGATATCGTGGTTGGATTTAACAGCCAAGCGGATGCCAATCAGTTCCGGGCGGAACTCACGGAACGCATGAAGAAGTTCCACCTGGAGCTGCATCCCGAGAAAACGCGACTTCTGGAGTTCGGTCCGTATGCGATCGACCAACGGCAGTGGCGCGGAGAAGGGAAGCCGGAGACGTTCAACTTCCTCGGATTTACGCACATCTGCGTGAAGAAGAGGAGCAATGGAAGGTTCACGGTGTTGCGGCAGACGATACGGAAAACAGTGCAGACGAAGCTGAATGAGGTGAAAGCCGAGCTTCAGCGACGCATGCACCAACCCATTCCCGAACTGGGCAAGTGGTTGCAAGCGGTGGTGCGGGGTCACAACCGATATTACGGGGTGCCCATGAACCGACCGGCGCTGTGGCTGTTTCGCTTCCAAGTAGGGTGGCTCTGGCAACGTGCGTTGTCGCGACGCAGCCAGAACGGCCACGTCCTGTGGGATCGTATGCGGCGCTTGATCAACCGTTGGCTGCCGATGCCTGTGATCTGTCATCCCTATCCCTTACGCCGCATGGGCGTTATTACCTAAGGCACGAGCCGGATGCGGGAAAGCCGCTCGTCCGGATCCGTGGAGGGGGTCATGAGTAATCGTGATCCCTACTCCGACTACAACTGCGGCGGCCGCATGTCCACCTGATTTACCGGACACTCGCGCACGCTCTGGGTGCAATTCTGATACTGAAGGTTCTTGTCCACACAGACTTCGAGGCTGACCAGTTCTCCAGAGTGACAGGAAATACGAAACGCCTGCGGCGGAGCATGGTTCGCGTCGGCAAAACTCCTCTCCAGATCTGTCACGCTGAAGCGCTGCTCGTGGTCAAGCTTTGGATACTGCTCGGGCACCTGCACCTTCTTGAAGGCCTGCTCGACCCTGGCGAAATAATCCTGTGCCGAGAGGCCGCTGCAGGTGCCATGTTTCTGCCACTCATGCTGGATCAGGCCGCGACTGGGCATGAAGTTGAGCATGTGATCGACGGTGGCGGTCGCCACCGGCGGGGCCGTCGAACAAGACATGGGCGGCGCACCGCTGTTGGCTTGGGGCCAGAGCCCGTGCAACACAAACGCTGTGTGTCCGCCGATTCTGCATTCGCTCGAATGGTCACTGGGATGACCCGCGCAGTAGTTGGGCGCCCAGGAAAGCGACAGCAGATAGTAGTCGAACTGGCCTCCGTCGGCCTCGGCGTCGTGGTGGTGATGGTGATGCTTGGCGAAGGCTGAGGGAGCGAGGGAAAGAAGCAGACAGAGCAGAACTAATGTGACGGAACGCTTCATAGGTTCGTCGGAGCCTGCTCCCACCTTTGCGCAAAAAGCGCGCAAAGATGGGGCACCCAGCATGGTGACTGCTTTAGAAGGGAATATCTTCATCACTGATCGGCGACGAAGCGGCGGCTGGCTCCGCTTCCGGCATCCGCTGATCGAAGTTGTTTCCTCCCGAGGCCGCCCCGCGCGAACTTCCTCCGAAGTCTCCGCCGCCACCGGCTTCGCCGCGGCTGCCCAGCAAAACCAGATCGTTCACGATGATCTCAGTCATGTATTTCTTTTGCCCAGTTTGTTTATCGTCCCAAGAGTGGGTGCGCAGGCTTCCCTCGATATACACCTTCGAGCCCTTTTTGAGATACTCGCCGGCAATTTCCGCGGTGCGCGCCCAGGCGGTGATGTTGTGCCACTCGGTGCGATCCTGCCATTGACCTTCCTTGTCCTTGTAGCGATCGTTGGTGGCCACAGTGAACTTTGCCACCGGTGTGCCGCTGGGCGTGGCTCTGAGTTCGGGATCTTTGCCAAGATTGCCGATGAGGATGACTTTATTGACGCTTTTGCCTGCCATGAGTACTGCTCCTTCTGCCCCTTCGCTTGGACACTAAACCGGGGAGCCTGAGAAACAAACGGAATTCGAGGGGCTGGAACGCCACTATACCAGAATCCCGCCAGGGCGGTTGTGATGGATGAACGACACGGACGTCCGAGGGCCGACGCCGCTTTGGGTTATAATATCGCCGATGCCGGAAGAACCGCTCAGGGGGATCGTCGGGATGGTGCCCGACGAGTTCAAACACGAACCCAGGTCCAAGGGTCTGCTTACCCCGCGCAAGAAGAAACCCAAAGAGTTGGCGGTAATCACCGAGTGTTGCACCGGGTGCGCCGGTTCACCCGCCTGCGTGGAATATTGTCCGGTGGAAGACTGCATGTTCTGGGTCCCGGACGAAGACAATTCCCCCTTCGGCCGCATTCAGGTTGACCCTATTCTCTGCATTGGCTGTAACAAGTGCACCAGCAAAGGCCCGGATGGCTCATTCCTGGATGGCTGTCCCTGGGACGCGATCGTGATGGTGGACACGGCAGAGATCGAGAAAGAAGTCGGAGTAATGCCGTTCTAACTGCGAACCGGAAACTAAAAACCGACAACTGAAGTCCTGAAACGCTGAGAGGCAGCCAGCCGCCGAAGTCGACAGCAAGTTTCTGAATACGCCTTCCAAACTCCCAGAAACCAGATCGCCACAACCAAGGATGGCTGATCTACTTCGCCCGTTCCCGTATCGTTTGCTCCGTTGCCAAGGCCTGTTGGCGAACGTGGTCGGGGATCTCCGGCAGCTCCCGCTCGTAAGGGCGGATGGCGGGAATATCTTCGGGCTGGCCAACCAGGTAGAGCGCGCGCAGAGCCTCCCAGACCTGGTCCGTTCCCGGATCCAGGGCTGCTATGGGATCACCGGCGGCGACGCTTTGCCCGGTTTTGACGGACAACTCGCGGAGCCGGCCGCTGATGGGCGACCGCACTTCGACGGTTTGTCCTCCCGATTCCAGCTTGGCGATGATCCCGCCCTGATGAATCGTCGTGCCCAGCGTGCTCGAGTCCGTGATCGCTCCGGCCTGGGGCGCGGTGACCTTCGCCGGCTGCAGAAGCGCCACAATATACGGCCTCCCCGTGGCGTCGCCGAAACGGACCAGCGACAGTGCCGCATTGCCCCGTACCATGATTGAAGGGTCAGCCAGCATCTTCCGAAGCGCGTCGTGGAATCCGGCGCTGGCTGCGTCTTTGCTGCCCACATCCTGGCCCATGACCCAGGCGTCGGTGTTACGGACTTCTTCGATCGGGTAAGCTGCGAGGCGAACCAGGTCCGGATACCAGCGCGTGACGCTCGGGTCATGACGTGTCACTCGCTCGCCGATCTGCACCAGCGCGTGCTGGATGTGACGCGGCTTCTTATCATCCTGAAGATACTCGCTCAGTTGCTTGTCCGAAAGCTGCCGCCCGAACCAGGTGTTCCACCAGAACAGAAACGGCATGAGCACGATCAGCCAGCCGGTAGCGAAAAAGAGCAGCCGGTTGCGAGTGGACATCCGGGGCTTGCCGGGTGGGGCGGATTCTGAACCTGGCGACGACGTTTCCTGAGGAGATTCGGGAAGAGCGGACATGCTTGGATCCACGGAAACTATACCAGAAGCAGCGGAGAGAGATGGCGAGGAAGGAATCGAGTCCGCTTGATTGTGAAACGCTTGCATCGGGGCTTGGAACAAGCTGGCCCCAGATGTTGCGCTACGATGCGGGAGGTGGGGCCACGTGCGGACGCTTGGGCTACGGTGGAAGAGCGTCCCTTATAGTGCCGCGTCGTGGAAAGTGTGAGAGTGGGGCTTCAGCCCTGGTGGAAGCCCCGACTGTCCACCGGGGCTAAAGCCCATCTCAGAGATCGATTATGCGGCGCTGAAGCGCCGCTCTTCTACGTTGCTTCATGCGGGGGAATGAGCCCGGTCATTCAACCCGAGATATCCTATTCCACTACATCCGCATCCAGCACGCGCTCCTGTTCCAGATAGTGGGAGATGGCGTACTGCGCCAGAAGCGGCGTCTCCAGCCTGATTTCCGCGCCAATCCACTCACCTTTGGCATGGGGCTGATTGGCGGCATGCTTGCACGTCCCGCCCGATCCGAATTTCGGGCCGAACGCCGCGCCCCGGATTTCGTCGAATTGCCGCAGGCCGCGCCAAGCCTCGTCGCCGACGGTGCCGGAGACGTCAATCTTGAGTTTCACGATGGCCATGAAGGAATTCCACCACGGAGACACGGAGACTCGGAGACAAAATAAAGAACATTCTCAGTGCCTCCGTGCATCCGTGGTAAACGAACTGAATCATGCGGCAAACAAGTGATACAACATCACGTAAATCACCACCCCAGTCACCGACACGTACAGCCACAGCGGGAAAGTCCAGCGGGCAATCTTGCGATGCTTGTCGAAACGCTCTCGCAGCGCTCGGCTCAGCGTGATGATCACCAGGGGCACGATGGCGACCGCCAGAATGGTGTGTGAAATCAGAATGCTGAAATACAGAGGGCGCGACCACCCTCGTCCCTGAAAATGCACCGAGCCGACGTGCGCGTGGTAGTACAGATAAGAAGTCAGAAACAGGGCAGAGGAAATCAGCGCGGTGATCATTACGGCGCGGTGCGCGGCCATGCGCCCCCGTTTGATGTAACTGCGGCCTACCAACAGCAGCACGGCGCTGGTGCCGTTGAGCACTGCGTCAATCACCGGATAGATGGCGTATTGTGCGGAGACTTGCATCAGGCGGCGGGCTTCGTGGTGCGGCGGCTCACCATGATGAAGGAAAGGCCGAACATCAGTGCGGAGAACAGCACCAGTGTCGCCAGGGACGACGGCAAAGGAAATTCGGTCCGGTTTCCAGGGTACAACAGGTCGCGCAGCGACTCGACGCCATAGGTCAACGGATTGATTCGCACCAGGAATCGGATCCACTCGGACGCGCCCGTCAGCGGAAACAGCGCACCTGAAAGCAGCCACAGCGGGATCAGAAACAGGTTAATGATGGCATGGAAGGCCTGAGTGGAATCCATCGCCCAGGCGATGGTGAATCCCAGCGCGGTGAGAGCGAAAGAGACCAGGACGACGGTCAGCACGACCAGCAGGAAGCCGGTCAAGTCAAGGTGTATCCCTACCAGGGGAGCGAACGCGAGAAAGATCAGGCCCTGAATCGCCGCCAGCGTAGTTCCGCCCAGCACTTTGCCCAGCACAATCGCAGAACGCGGCACCGGCGCCACCAGTACCGACAGCAGGAAACCTTCCTTGCGATCTTCGATCACCGACATCATGGTGAAGATCGAAGTGAACAACACAATCATGATCAATGCGCCGGGATAGAAGTAATCCAGATAGTGCTGCTGTCCCGAGGCGTCGCCCGAACGAAAAGAACTGCCAAAGCCGGAGCCAATCACCACCCAGAACAAAAGGGGGGATGCGATCACCCCCACGACGCGAGCACGCTGGCGATAGAAGCGGACCAGTTCCCGCCACCACAACGTAAAGGCCGGCAGCAGGACTCCCGTCGTGGGAGCGGTGTGCGCCGGAAGAGTTGCCGTCTGGGTGACCACGTCAGCTCGATTTCTGCGCCGGTGGCGCCTGCTTACCCGCGAACTTCTTGCGTGCTTCCAGGTATACGTTCAAAAAAAGTATTCCGGAAAGGGCCAGCATGATGATGCTCATGAAGAGCCCGTCCACGGTGGCGATCATTCCGTTTTCAACCGTCCAGCCAATTCCAGCCAGCGGAACCAGTCCAAGGACAACTGAAAGCACCAGCATCATAGTTCAGCCTCTTGTAGCGCCGGCGTCTCGCCGGCTGTCCGGCGGGCGTCCCGCCCGCCGTCTGAAGATGACGATTCGGTCGCCCGCAAATCCTAAATTACTTCGCCTTTCCATCGGAGGCGGCGAGACGCCGGCGCTATGATGGTGGTTCAGCACCTTCGGTCCAGAACTTGTGGCCCGTACGGTGGATGAATACATCTTCCAGCGACGGTTTGCTTACAGAAACGGCTTCAATCTCGCCCGGAAACGCTTCTACCACGTCGGTGATGAAGCGGTGGCCATTCTCCCTCTCCAGGCGGACCTGGCCTCCGAGCACTTGTGCTTCCACGTTGAAACGAGCGCGTATCCGCTCCGCGACGGATTCCACGTCCCGGGCATCGAGCAGAATGACGTCGCCGCCGATTTCACGTTTTAGCTCGCTGGGAGTTCCGAGCGCCACCAACTTTCCCTCGTTAAGGATGGCGAGACGGTCGCAGCGCTCGGCCTCTTCCATCAGGTGAGTGGTCGCAATCACCGTGACTTTTTCTTCATTGCGGAGGACCTGAAGATATTGCCAGAGGTCACGGCGCGCGCCGGGATCGAGGCCGGTGGTGGGTTCATCGAGCAGCAGTACGGCGGGATGGTGGAGCAATCCCTTGGCCAGCTCGAGCCGGCGCTGCATTCCGCCGGAAAGGGTCTCCGCCTTGTCCTTCGCGCGGTCCGCCAATCCGATCATGGCCAGCATTTCTGCAATGCGCGATTTCAGCGCCGCGCCACGCAATCCGTAAAGATGACCCTGGTGCCAGAGATTTTCGGCGGCGGTCAATTTCAAATCAATACTCTGGGCCTGGAACACCACACCGATCTGGCGGCGTAACTGGTTAGGCTCCTTGGCCGCGTCAAATCCCATGATCACCACGCGACCGCCACCCGCGACCATCAGGGTCGAAAGGATGCGGAACATGGTGGTCTTGCCGCTGCCGTTGGGCCCGAGCAGTCCGAAGAGTTCGGCAGGGCGGACATCGAAGGAAACCCCGTCCAAGGCAGTGCGTCCGTCATAGCGGTGAACCAGGTCCTGGACCGAGATCACAGCGGGTGTAGCAGGCCCAGCGTTATTTTGAGAGTCAAGCGCGACGTAAACGGGGGCTTTGGAGACCACAGGGTATTTTATCTGGAACTGGGGAACTGTGCTCGGTTGGGGCAGTCCTCTTCGATTGGCGGAAGCCTCCGAGGTTACCTTGTGTTGAGCATCATCAGGGCGAACAGCAGAGGCAGGTAAAAGACGGTTGCCTGCAGGAGCTGCCGTGCCCGCTGCTTGGAGTGCGCATTGCCGGTCGCTAATTTCGATGTAGCCAGGCGCCTGCCCACATAGAAAAGCGCAATTCCCAGCACCAGGGCGCCGGCGAAGTACAACCTCCCGGACATACCGAGGAGAGCAGGCAGCAGGCTTATGGGAATCAGCGCCAGGGAGTAAAACAGGATCTGGCGCCCTGTGGATTTGCCGTCCGGTTCCACTACCGGCAGCATGCGAATTCCACCATCCTCGTAGTCCTGACGATAGAGCCATGCGATCGAGTAAAAGTGGGGGAACTGCCAGAAGAAGACGATGGCAAACATCACCAGCGCGCCCCACTCCAACTGGCCACGAGCCGCAGTCCAGCCTAGCACCCCCGGCATGGCTCCCGGAAAAGCGCCGACGAAGGTGCAGATAGGGTGGACCTTTTTCAGCGGAGTATAAGCCCCAAGATAGACCGCAGAGGTCCCCAGGGCCAACCATGCGGTCAGAGGATTCAGGGCCAGGCCCAGATGGAGAGCGCCGCCAAGCGTCATCAGCGTGCCCACCAGCGTGGCGTGCAGCAGGCTGAAGCGTCCGGCCGGGATGGGACGCTGCGCGGTGCGCCGCATGCGGCCATCGGTTTCCCACTCCATCACTTCGTTCAGGGCCGCGATCCCACCGGAAACCAGGCCGATCCCCAGCAGAGCGTGAAACAGTCCCCAGGACAGGGAAGAGACACCGGACTTCAAAGCTCCGAAGTAGTAGCCGCACCAAGCGGTCATGATGATAAGGGTGGTCACACGCAGTTTGGCCAGTTCGGCGTAGTCGCGCGCCAGGGTCAGAGCGCCGCTACGCGGGGCCACCAGCGATTGTGTTATCGTACTCATGCTGCCACCGGCTTCCGTTCCCGACTGGGAATGTGTTCTCCAACTGCTACTGGGATATGCCGCCACACCTGTACCGCCAGGGCCACCGTGGTGGCAAGCAGCAACGCTCCCACGGCAACATGCGCCACGGTTGAGACTACCATGGGAAATTCAGGCTGGACCGCGTCATGCCCCCAAGCCACCCGGGTGAGGAACGCGACAAAACCCAGGCACAGTTGAGCGATCAACAGCGCGAGCATAGTTATAGCAGGCCGCCGCACGGTGTCAATCCCGGAATATCGCGACAAGGCGCGAATGGCAGTCCAGGCCAGCACGACGGCCACTGTCGCTGCGTTCAGCACGTGCGGCCACCAACTCAGGCCATGATGGCGAAACATCGCGCCCAGAATCAGCTGGACATAAAGCACGAAAATTGAAAGCAAGCACAGCGTGAACAGACTAGGATGGCGCTCGTCATTTTCAATTCGCGGGGTTTCTTCCACCCAGCTTCGACCGGTGAAGAGAGCGATGAGGACCACCACACAGAAAAATGTCTGCGCCAGCGCCGCGTGCGCCGACGAGACTGCCGGAGGCAGGTAGAAGAGCACCGTGAGCCCGCCCAGAATTCCCTGTGCGATGACCAGGCCCAGCGCGGTTACGCCCAGATACTTCACCCAGCGGCGAGGGTCGGCGCGCCAGGTCCAGACTGCGAGAATGATGGTGAGAAATCCCACAAACTGGGCGATCATGCGGTGGGTGTGCTCAAACTTCACGCCGCCGACCAGATGCGGGATCTTGTACAGCGAACCAAACGAAGTGGGCCAGTCGGGCACGGAAAGGCCGGCATCGTTGCTGGTGACCAGCGCGCCGGCAATGATGAGCAAGAAGGTCACGGCTGCCGCAAACACGGCGAAGCGATGATGGGCCCGGTTGTACGGCATGGCAACGGCCGTCAGAAATGGCTCCTTGGAGGTTTGTGTAGCGCCGCCGTCCCGGTGGCTGTCCGGTGGGCGTCCCGCCCACCGCCGGGGGCGAGACGGCCCCGAGACAGCCGGCAAGATGCCGGCGCTACCTCAAAGCAGTTTACTGTTTGAAGCTCTGGTCTACGGTTTTGCTGTCTTTGGCGGCCAGGGTCACTTTCTGGGTCTGCTCGCCCATCTTTTCCTGGACAAACGCCAGTGTGTAATCACCCGGCGGCAGGCCCTTGATTTCATACTTGCCATCCTCGCCTGTGACCGCGTAGAAGGGCGTCTTCACCACGTTGACATACATTTTCATCCAGGGATGCTGGTTGCACTTTACCGGCAACATGACTTCTTCCCGGGCGAAATTCTTCTCGATCGCGGCTGCCTTCGGAGGCTGAGACTCGTTCCACTCGCGGTTGTCTTTCGGAGTGGGATGAATGTTATGCGTGGTTTCGTCGTCATTGCGAATCTCGATATTCTGCCCGGTCATCACGCCCAATACGTGAGGATGATAGCGGCAGCCCTTCTGGTCGATAGCGACCGAATCTTTGGGAACGTCGAAGGCGCGATCACCCAGACCGTCCTTCACGTAAACGAAGACGTTGGCCAGCTTGCCGTCGTTGACCACCACAGTCTCGGCCACGTTGTTACCCTTGCAGGCTGCGTCCTGGCTCATGTCAATTTTCTGCGCCTTTGGAGCCGCCCCGCCGAAAGTCACCGTGCCGCTCACGCTGGCCGCGGTAGCCGGATCAATCGGAGTCGCCTTGGCCGCCGGTTTCATTTCCGCACTCGGCGAAGTGGTCTGCTCCTCGTTGGTGTTCTCCTTCTTGCTACAGCCCGCCAGCAAACCCAGCAGGCCAAGCAGGAACATTGCCGCCCATAGTTTCTTATTCATTATGTCGTCCTTTCCTCAGGTGTGAGTCTCTACACCGAATTTCGATAGCCGGATCGTCCATGTGGCCGCGGGCGACTCGCCCGCGAAAATCAGACCTCTATGCAGATATCATTTTCGAAGCAAAACATTCTACCGCGAACCACCGCTGCCTGCCGCCGAAGCCCGGACCCCGGCCTGCTTCTGTTTGTTCCTCGGTTGTACCGAAGCCTGGCTGCGTCCCCTGGATGCCGCCACCCGCCGCTGTTCTTCGGGCGTAAGCTGGAATATGTAATCCACCAGCAGCCTGCTTTGGTCCTTGTCATACCCCTGGAAAGAAGGTGGCGTCGGACCGGCGAATACCCAGTGATTATTTTCCCGTCTGAACAACCCCGAAGGCATGGAGGTGCCCGGACTGATGGCCTGCGGATCCAATATCCAGCGCTCGGCCCAATCCGGCTTCAGGCGTTCTCGGGCCAGCAGGAAGTTGGGCGCGGTAGCGATCCTGTCATGCTGAGGATCGCCGGTGGCATGGCACTTCAGACAGGGCGCCGCCGTGCTCGAGAACAGGCTGCGCGCCATGTCGGTTTCCTTCGTGCTCAGCACGGGCACCTGTTCCGGAATGTAGGGCATGGGCTGCTGCGAGAGCGCCTGGAAGAAGCGCACCAGCTTGCGCAGCTCATTATCGGAGAACGAGAAGGTGGGCATACGTACCTGCAGGTACGGCCGCACCCCGTTCCGGTTGGAGTCGGTCGTGCTCAGCGCCGGATTGGAAAGGAATTTCCGCAGCCACTCGGGATCGACGCGCGCACCCTCCGTCAACAGCTTCGGAGGCAACTGCTCCTGCGCGTCCTGATAGTGCTTTATGCCCATCAGGACCGTGCTCTGGTCGGGCGTGAACTGGTGACAGCCCACGCAGTTGTACTTCCGGACAATCCACCAGCCTTCCTGAATATCGCGGCGAGCGTCGCCGGGCTTGTACTGATAACTCTCGGGCAGGGAACTCTCCGCACTGCCCATCAGGAACGTGGTGAGGTCCTGAATCTCCAACTTGGAGAGATGCAGGTTGGGCATGCGCAGCGCTTCGGTCTCGGACTTGACCTTGCCCTTGTCATAAACATTCGGTTCCGCGAGCTTGTGCTCGAAGAAGCCTTTGTGGTCATACCACGGCCCCTTGGCCGGTCCTTCGGGCAGGCGCGCCAGGTCTTCGGGATCAGTGATCGGTTCGGCGTTCTTGCCGCCGCGTTCCGCCACATTGGTGAAGAGAGCAAAATCCAGACGTTCGATCGGCTTGCTGCCCTCGTAGGTCAGCTCCGTGCCAATGCGGCCTTCGTCCTCGAAGCCCGAGATCTCGTGGCAGCCGGCGCAACCGTAGTGCCGAATCCACGTCTTGCCTTCTTCCTTCAGCTCGGGATCGTCCATGTAGGAGGCCTGGGCATAGGCTGAAGGCTCCTCCTTCTTCTCCGTCATTAAGTAGGAGGCGATGTCCTGCGCATCTTCTTCGCTCAGGCGAAGGCTCGGCATCACTGTCATGTTCTGCACTTGCAGTTCGTGGCCGTCGTTGGGGCATCGGCTGTGCTCCAGATCAAACTGGTAAGGCAGGCCTTTCTTGGCGTAATCCTCGGGGCCGATGTCCTTCTTTTCGTACGGACAGTAAGGACGCGTGCGCTCCCGCGCATTGTGAATCCAGCGAACCAAGTAATCGTAATTGGCCTTTTCGCCCACGCGGCTGAGATTGGCGGCAAACGTTCCCCCCTGCATCTGATCGCCTTCGCCGATGGAGTGGCAGGCCAGGCAGCCGCGGGTCTCGAACAGCTGCTTGCCGTGCTCGGCGTTGCCTGGTTTCTGCTTGGGCAGAGCGTCGGTGAAGCCCGATTGCCACAAGTACGCCGACATGGTCTGGATCTGATGCTCAGTCAGACGGAAATTCGGCATCTTGGTGGTCGGGCGGAAATCCGTCGGCTTCTTCAGCCACAGCGGAATCCAGTTGCGATTCAGCTTGAGCCGGACGTCTTTCAGGTTGGGTCCTATCTTCTTCATGTCCTGCATCAGGCTGTGAGTCTGAAAATCGAGTTGCTGGATGCGGCCGTCGATCTTGCTGTTAGCAACCCTGAGAGCCACCGCCTCCTGGTTCAGCCGGTTGGCTTCGTCGTTGCTCGAGGCCGCGTCGGCCTGCTTCATCAGGTCCGCCGCCGTTTTTGAGTTGTCGATCTTCTGTTGGTCAAACAGCTTCATCTGCTGCGCGATCGAGTTCAGATCTTCCGGTTCCTTGTCGTAGCCTTCGTAGCGATGGCAGCCCATGCAGCCGCGCTGCCGGAAAAGGAATTTGCCGTTGGAGATGTGCGCGCCCACATCACCGACCGCCAGATGCATATCAGCGGCGTGGCAAGTCTGGCAACCGGCTTCGGCATTCTGTTTGGGAAACAGCGGCCACAACCAGTGCTCGTAGTTGCCGTGCGCTTTTTCGACGCTGGTGGTCGCTCGGCCATTGCCCTGGTGGCATGGAGAGCAGCCGAACTTCTCGGGATCGTGCGTCTTCAGCAATTCCGGTTCAGGATGGCTGGTGAAGGCCTGAGCATATTCATCCGGACGCTTCTCGCCCTTAGGGGTCATCAGGGCGGCCGTGACCCGGATCGGCTCCCGCGCGTTCATGTGGCAGGACTCGCAGCGGTCCACGATATTGGCTTCCGGCACGTTGATCTGCACAATCTGGGCGTCCCAATCGGCGGCCTTCTTTTTCAGACCGTCAATCTGTGTGGACGTGAGGTCCACCATGTGGTCTGAAATGTAGGCTGAGGTCTTGGTGCTGGCCTCGGTGACCGGCTTCAGCACTTCACCCAGTTCGGCGCTTATCTTGGTGCGCTCCGCCTTGAGCGAGTTATAAGCCTCTTCCAGTTCCTGGAAGTTGTATTGCTGTCTGTGGCCGTCGGGAAATTCGACCGTCGCCTTCTTCTTCTTGTAATCGTCAATGTCCTGCTGCTTGCTCTTCTTGCCGGAGGCGCTGGTTTCAGTCTCCAGTTCGTAGGTGAGCGCGTTGACGTAGGCGCGGCGATCGGTGAAGACGTTCTGGACGGCGAGAATCTTCGCGCTCAGATCAGAGATCTGCTTCTGCAGTTCCTCCCGGCGGGGATTGGCGGTCTCGTAGGCGTCCTTGTAGGCCTGTTCCAGTTGCTGGTACTGCGAATCCTGCTCGACTTCTTTTTCTGACTTGGATGACTTCGATCGTGCGCTGTTCAGGAAGGCGCTGTAGCGGTCCTTCCACTCGTGCTGGAACGCTTTCCAGGGCCGCTGCCCGAAGGACTCGTCCCACAGGGCCCAGAACAACGTCACCATGAGGATCACCATGGCGATGACGTAATACGCCGCGTAAGACTTACTTACAATCGGGTCTTTCTCGGGGACGGGTCGGCACCAGATCCTCCAAAGTCAGTCGTCAGTCGTCGGTCTTCAGTCGTCAGCAACAAGATCAAGAGTCGCTCGGCTTGGCTGATGACCGACGACTGACGACCGACGACTGCCCTTCACACGTTGAACCACGGCGTTATCCACACATACTTGATATGCCAGGCTAGCCGCAGGAGCATTTTTGCCGGCAGGGCCACCATGCTGAGCACGAAAAACATCATGATGGAATACTGCAGCAGGCTCATGCGCTTGTAATCTTTCGGGTTATAGCGCCGGAACAGGGCGTGCATGATGAAGCCGCCGATGGCGTAGTAACCCTCCTACCACGATGCCGCCGAAAATCGCTTTGCCCAGATTGGAAGTAATTCCAAACAGGTCGGGCAGATCGCGGTTTACTTCGTAAATGAGGCGATTGTGGTCCCAGGTCTGACCCGGCCAGAACCACTGCCACCCCGGGCCGCGGATGAATGTCCCGATAATGATCATCGCGATCCACAGGATGACGAAGCCAAACAGAAATGTGCTGATGGAAAACTTGCGCTGCTTCCAGGTGTAGTAGCCGCTGCCCAGCGGGTTGGTGTCGATGTAGGGAATCGCCATCAAGCCAACAATGATCAAGCGTAGGCATGACCACGCCCGCGATCCAGGGATCGAAGTACACCAGCATCTCCTGCAGGCCCAGAAAGTACCAGGGCGCCTTCGCCGGATTCATGGTCAGGTTGGGATTCGCCGGCTCTTCCAGCGGCGCGTTCAGCGTGATCGACCAGACCATCAGAATGATGGTGACAATCATGGCGGCCAGAAACTCCACGCGCAGCAGAAAGGGCCAGACGTGGATTTCCTTCTGCCAGCCCGGACGGAAGGGCCAGCGTCTTGCGATGATGGGTTTTGGCCATCGCGGGATTGGTTTCCAGTTCGCCGATCAGTTCATCGTTGGCCTTGGCCTGCTTCCACGCCAGATAAATTAAAAAATGAGCAGCGGAATCAGCCCTACGATGGGCACATTGTCGGGCGCCGAACATGATCTCCCAAAGTTGTCGCCAATCCATAATTGCTCCGAACTTGTAGCGCCGCCGTCCCGGCGGCTGTCCGGTGGGCGTCCCGCTCACCGCCGGGGCGAGACGCCCCCGAGCCAGCCGGCAAGATGCCGGCGCTACAAAGATCCGCCGCCCTTACTTCTTCGGTTCCTTTACTTCTGACGCCAGCATTACCGGCGCCGGGCCCGAAATTCCGCCGTCTTTCCGTACCCGCCAGAAGTGGACAATCATCAGTACGGAAGCCACGATCGGAATCCCGATGCAATGCCAGATGTACGACCGCAACAGCGCATTCGCGTCCACGATCGAGCCGCCCAGCAGGCCGAAGCGCACGTCGTTGTAGGGAGTCATCCCCAACATGTGGCCGAACGGACCTTCGTTTCCCAGACAGCGGCGTCGCCCGCGCCATGTTCGTTCCCACCGTGACTGCCCAGAAGCCGAGCTGATCGTCGGGCAGCAGGTAGCCGGTGAAGGAAAGCAGCAACGTAAACACCAGCAGCAGCACGCCAATGTTCCAGTTAAACTCGCGCGGCTTCTTATAAGAGCCGGTAAGAAAGACGCGGAACATGTGCAGCCACACCGCGATCACCATCAAGTGCGCCGCCCAGCGGTGCATGTTGCGCAACAGCTTGCCGAAGGGCACGTCGTGCTCGAGATAAAGGACGTCGCGGAACGCCTGCACCTTGCTGGGGTGGTAATAAAACATCAGCATTACGCCGGTGAAGGTGAGCACGATAAAAAGATAAAAGGTGATTCCGCCCATGCCCCAGGTGTAGCTGTAGCGCACCGCGTCGCGGTTGATCTTGGCCGGATGCAGATGCAGGAAGACGTTAGACAGCACACCCAGAGCCCGGTTGCGCGGCGTGTCGTCGTGCTTGTGGCGGAAGATCGAAGTGTAGACCTGGGTCTTGGTGGGATCTTTGAGACCCTCGATCTGCTCCTTGGCCTTCGCTGGCATATCGGTCTTGAGCGACTGGACGTCTTCCTTGACGCCAGCCTTCACCCGTTCCAGCAGGCCGACCCGCTTCCCGTTATTCCCGTTGCCGTTCTCTTCAGGCATTTGAACCTCTTCCCATCCTGTGTCGGGCCGGTGTCTTCGACCCGGCCGGGTCGAGCCAAGCTCGACAATGTCTAAGTCGGCAGAAACGATCCGGCGTCATTGAACTGGCTGGGTTGTCCCTTGGGCCATTGATAAAGTTTCGAAACATCCACCAGAATCTGGCCGTCGGGCGCTATCTCTACGTGCGCCCGGTCCATGGGACGCGGCGCCGGTCCTTCAAAGTTGATGCCTTCGCTGTCGTATCCGCTGCCGTGGCATGGGCACTTGAACTTGTTCTCGGCGGGCTTCCAATCGGGAGTGCATCCAAGATGGGTACACCGCGCATAAATCACGAACAGCCGGTCCGGCGTGCGGTCCACCCAGATCCGATATTTCTGCTGAAACTTGGTGTCCACGCCCAAACCATAGTCCGCGGGATAGCCGATCTTGAACGAGGTTGCCGGCTCGAACAGCGTGCGGGGCAGGAAGAAACGGAAGAAGGCGATGAACCACGCAGTCATGAAAGCCGCGAAGGCGGCCCAGGCAAAGCGCCGGCGGGACTGGTTCATATCGTTGTCTTCCGGTCCGATCGAGGCCACGCCCGCGGACGCCGCCGCTCTCGAAGTTCCTACGGCGGGTGTGCCAACATAGGTATTGGACTCTCCGCCACGTGCCACTGTTGCCGCAGCCGAGGGCGGGCCGGCGGCGGCCCGAGGCGCGGCGGCGACAGGTTTAGCTACCGCAGCTGCAACCGGAGCTGCTGCCGGTGCTTCTGCGGCCGCAGGTTCTCCCAGCAGGGCGGCCACTTCCGCATCGGTCAGGGCAGACAGGCCCTTGCGGCCACGGCGCGCTTGCTCGGCGGCAATGGTAGACTTGCTCCACTTCTTTCCTTCCGCCACCCACTTGGCAACTTCCGCGCTGATGGGGCCGCTGGGCGCCTTTGCCGCCGGCGCGGCTGTCGCTGGCGCCGTAGCAGCGGCTGCGACCGGAGCCCTGGCCTCAACCGGCTCGCCCAGCAAGGCAGACATCTCCGCGTTGTTCAGGGCAGGTAATCCCTTGCGTCCGCGGCGCGCTTGCTCGGCAGCGATAGTTGACTTGCTCCACTTCCTTCCTTCCGCCACCCACTTGGCTACTTCATCGCTGATGCCCCCCGCTGCGGCCGGAGGTGCGGACGCCGGAGGCGCGGATGCGGCTGGAGTTGCCGCAACCGGGGCAGGCGTGCTCGCCGGAGCGGGTGATGCGGCGGCGCTACCAACCTCCCATGGCATCGGCTGGCCGGCCCTGAGCGCCTCGATGTCCGCCTCGGTCAGCAGCGGCAATCCCTTGCGCTGGCGATAGGCCTGCTCCATGCCGATCACGGAGTTGTTGAGTGCCGGTCGAGGCAAGGGCGGTAGATGCCCGAGAATTCCACTTTTAGACTCGTCTGCCATCCGTTCCTTCACTCCTTAGAACCGCCACGATCCACGTAGGCCCGGACGCCCTCGTCCGGGCGAGCGAAGCTGGCCGAAGCTTACCAGCCAAGCTTACCGGCCAAGCTAGCCTTCAAACCCCTGCGGAGCCTTGCTCCGCCGGGCGGGTGTGGGCACCCGCCGCTACGTCTGCCCGCTTAGTCTGCTGCGACCATGCGCACGCTGTCGCGGATCTCATCGGCGCCGATCGCGTTCTCCACCAAAGCCGCTAAAGCTGCGATGAATGCCGGCGAATCATTCAAGCCTGATGTCATCTCAAACTGCTGGATACCACGCTCTACAGCTTCCGCGCGCATCTCATGGTCGATCTCGCCCAGAGTCTCCACGTGATCGGAGACAAAGGCGATCGGCACAACACAGACTTCGCGCACTCGCTCTGCCGCCAGATCACGGATGGTGCGGTGCAGCGACGGTTGCAGCCACCTGCTGGCGCCAACCTTGCTCTGGTAGCAGAGCCGGTGGCGATGCGGCCATCCACCGCGCTGCATTACCAGTTCGACCGTCTCTTCAATCTGTCGTTGATAAGGATCGCCCTTTTCGATGACCGACACGGGCACGCTGTGAGCGCTGAACACGATTTCCGGGCAGCCAGATTCGGGGAACCGGGCCAGCGCTTCATCAATCTTCTCGACCACTGAGTCCAGATAGAGCGGGTGACGGTAGAACGTCTCGATCGTCTGCGTCGGCACGTCGTCGCAAAACAGGCGGCGCCACTCGTTCAGGCTGCTCCCGGTGGTGGTGCTCGAGTACTGGGGATAAAGCGGCAACAGGACGACTTCCTCGCATTCTGCCGCGCGCAATTGTTCGACTGCCTGAGCCGTAAACGGGTGCCAGTAGCGCATGGCCACGAAACAATGAGCGTCGATGCCATCGGCCCGTAGCCGTTGCTGGAGCGCGTCGGCTTGTTGCTCGGTGAAGCGCCGTAAGGGCGAGGCTCCGCCGATGGCCGAGTAGTGGTGCTGCACCTTCTTCGCGCGCGTAGCGGAAATCAGCCTGGCCAGGGGCTTGCGTCCCAGCCGGGCAAAAGGGAAATCAATGATATCGGGATCGCAGAAAAGATTAAAAAGAAAGGGTTCGATAGCTTGCGGCGTGTCGGGGCCGCCGAGCTGAAAGAGAACTACTCCTACTCGCCGTGTTGGGTTTGCCATCCCCCGGGTGTCCTTGAAGAAGGAGGATGTTACTCAAAACTTGTAGGCCGCGTCAACGAAGAGTTGCGACTGATACGCTATTTCGCGTTTCGATGTACCTCAACCTTGTCCCCGATCTCAATACTCATCAGGTCTTCACCCACCTCCAGCGCTCCGGAATAAGATTTGCGGGTTTGCACCACGAGGTTAGCAGCCTCTGCGGGGACAATGTGAGAGTAGACCGCCAATTTCGGCTTCACTTGACTGAAAATCATTCCCGCCTGCTGCGGATTGGTGTGGTGCGCGATCACCTTCTGGGTTCGTCCGGGAGAGAAACCATGATTGCCCGTCATGAAAGCCTCGGGATCGATTACTTCATGAATCAGTACATCCGTTCCTTGAGAGAAACGGATCAGATTGTCGCTGTATCGGGTATCGCCGGAGAGCACTACGGAGCGTCCCCCATAGTCGACGCGGTAGCCGAAGGCGGGTTTGATCGGAGAGTGATCGACGGTAAAGGCAGTCACTTTTAGATCGCCGTTCTGGTAAACCACTCCCTGCTCGATGTCTTTGGCCACGACCAGCGCACCCTCTGGGGGAAGCATCTCATCTACGTCGCGCCGAACGTGGATGTCGAATTGGTAGGCCTGTTCCAGGTGGGACATCATATTCGCCGTGCCCGCCGGTCCCCAGACCCGCAAGGGTGTGCTCCTGCCCAGGATCCAGCCAGTCAGATACACATCGGAAAGTCCGACAATGTGATCGGAATGCAGGTGAGTCAGAAATAAAGCCGTGACATCGCTGAAGGGAACCTTGAGCTGATAGAGGCGCATCGTCGCGCCACGGCCACAGTCAAAAACCAGCTTTTCCTTTCCCGCTTCTACCAGAATGCTGGGGCCAAAGCGTTCCATCACAGGGCGCGGCGAGCCTGTTCCCAGCAGTGTGACTTTGAAATCTTGCGTGTACGCCGGCAGGACAAGGGAGGTTGCCGAAAGGAGCAGTAAGACGGCTTTCAACGCCAAACTTCTGCCAGAGAGCGTAATTCGATCCATAAGATCTAAGCGTGGGACGATTCGGCCTGGGTAGGAACGTTCGTGCTGGTTTCCATGAACTGAATAATAGCGTCGGTAAACTCTGAAGTTCCAGCTTTTCCGCCAACGTCGCGGGTAAGTTTGTCCTTGGTGCGATAGACCTTCTCCAGGCCGTCGTGAATCTTGTCGGCCGCGTGGTGTTCGCCGAGGTGACGCAGCATCAACTGCGCGGAGCGGATGACTGCCGTCGGGTTGGCCAGGTTCTTGCCCGCGATATCAGGCGCCGAGCCGTGCACCGCCTCGAAGATGGCGCAATTTTCGCCCAGGTTAGCGCTGGGCACGAAACCCAGTCCGCCGACAAATGCGGCGCAAAGGTCAGAAATGATGTCGCCGTAAAGATTTTCCATGACCAGCACGTCATACTGATAAGGATTCATCACCAGCTGCATGCAAGTGTTGTCCACGATGTGCTCGCCGTAAGTGATCTCGGGATACTCCCTGGCCACGTCGCGGCAGCAGCGCAGAAACAGGCCATCTGAAAGCTTCATGATGTTGGCCTTGTGGATGGCGTGAACCTTCTTGCGCTGGTTCTTGCGGGAGTATTCAAAAGCGAAGCGTGCGATCCGGGTGGAGGCCTTTTCGGTAATGATCTTCAGGCTCTCGACCACACCCGGCACCACCTCGTGCTCGATCCCGGAATAAAGGCTCTCCGTGTTTTCCCGGACAATAATCAGGTCCACGCCAGGATACCGGGTCGGAATATGGGGCAGGTTTTGAATGGGGCGGAAATTGGCGTAGAGCTCGAACTTCTTGCGCAGGGCAACGTTGATACTGGCAAAGCCGCCGCCCACCGGCGTGGTGACTGGCCCCTTCAGCCCCACCCGCGTGCGTTCGATGGAGTCGATCAGTTCCTTGGGAATATATTCGTTGTACTTGGCAAAGGCCTCGGCGCCGACCTGGAAAATTTCCCAATCAAACTTCACCCCGGTTGCTTCGAGAATGCGCACGGTCGCCTGCGTAACTTCAGGGCCGATGCCGTCGCCGGGAATAAGCGTGACCTTGTAAGCCATGCTGATCGTGATTGTGTGGTCGCGGGCGACTCGCCCGCGGCCACACATTCCTACTATCCCTTAGCTCTTGACCGCGTTTTTGCTGCGAACCTCGGGCGCTTCCTTGGTCTTCAACAGATCTTTCAACTCGGCCATGAACTCCTGCACGTCTTTGAAGTCCAGATAGACCGAGGCGAAGCGGACATACGCTACTTTGTCATAGCGGCGCAGCCGGTTCATGATCAGTTCTCCCACTTCGCTGGTCTTGCGCTCGCGCTCCGGCGACTCGATGACGAAAGCTTCCGCTTCGTTCACAATCTGTTCCAGCCGGCTGATCGGGACCGGGCGTTTCTCGCAAGCCCGCAGCAGGCCGTTGAGCACTTTCTGGCGGTCAAATTTTTCCCGGCGGCCATCCTTCTTGACCACCATGTAGGGGATTTCGTCGATCCGCTCGTAGGTGGTGAAGCGCTTACCGCATTTCAAACACTCGCGGCGGCGGCGGATGGAATCGGCTTCCTTGCTCTCGCGCGAGTCCACCACTTTGTCATTTTCAAAGCCACAGAATGGGCACTTCATGTCAGACGGGAGTGTTCGCTTGCATTGTAACAGGGGGTAAGGGGGTAACCGGCGCTCGCACACCCACGTAGGCCGGGACGCCCTCGTCCGGGCAGGCCAACAAGCTCGCCAGTTCTAGCGGAGCTTCGCTCCGCCTGGGCGGGTGAGGGCACCCGCCCCTACGCAAGCGGCCGTAGCGCCCGACGGAAATCAACCCGCCGGAGGTGAGAGTACCTCCTCCTCTTTCTCGTGACTCTCTTTAGAGAGCTTGCGGAAGGACAGCCGTTCTCGGTGTGCCAGCACCAGGCCCGCCGGGATGACCGCCACGAAGCTCACCAGCCAGAGCATGATGCCGCAACTGGCTGCCAATTCTTTGGGCACGTCAAAGATATGTTCCAGCGCTGCGATGGTGGCGAGTTGCGAGCCTCCTCCGACGCCGGGCAGCTGAATCACCGATCCCACCATGCTCGATCCCATGAGCAACAGCACCTGGCTCTGGGGAATTTCCAACGCTTCGGCCTGATAAGAGTGGGTCACTTCCTTATAGGCAACCGCGATCATTGCCCACATGGCGATCGAAACCACGGCCAGCATCACGAACGACCAGGCGTCGTGGATGGTGTGCAGCCCGCCACGAAATTCCCTGATTCGCAGCGCCACACGATGGCCCAGATTGGACGCAACGTGAGCAAACCTGCGCTCAACCCAGTTGGCCAGTGCTTCTCCGCTTCGGCTCACCACGATGGCTGCTATCGTCAATCCAATCGACAAAGCCAAAAAGGATAGCCCCACCTTCTGAAAAACACCGTTGTAGGGGAGGCGTCTCGGCGCGATGGCAACAAAGGCCGCCAGAACCAGCAGGATGGTAAAAGCACCGATGTCGAAGATGCGCTCCACTGCCCAGACCGCCAACTGGGAGGAAAATGACAAGTCCTCCCGGCGCGCAATCAGATAGGGCCGGATCAGCTCTCCGGGGCGTCCCAGCAGAGCCAAGCCCGTAAAACCGACCAGAGTGGGCCCGACCAACTTCCAGGCTGAAGCCTGCGGACGCACGGGACGCAGAAAGATCTTCCAGCGCAAAGCGCGCATCGCGTAGGCCACGTAGATCAGCGCTACGGCGTGGAAGAGGTGATAGATGTGCGGGGGCTTGCCCAGGTCCCTGCCCTCCCGCCAGAAGGTGGCCCAATCGAAGTGGCGCCAGGTCCGAAATTGCATATAAACCAGCGCCCCGAACACGACGAATGCCAGCGTGTACAAGAGAATGCGTTTTCTATCCATGTTGAAGGGAAACAACTAAACGGCTGGCGCGGCGCCGAGCACGGCACTGACCCAGGTAAATGACCCAAAGCAACTGCTCCAAGGTAAATGACGCAGGGTTGCGGGTCAACGAGTCATGCCCATCAGGAGTCCGGAAAGCGGATGGTTCAGGGCGAGGCCTGGGATGCAAGGGCTGGAGGAAGCGAGGCCTGCCTGGCGACCGCGGGTGGGGGGAGAGATCTCTGGTTGCGATTGTTTCTCGCGCTCGCCGCCGCGGCTTTACGCTGGGCAATTTTCTTGCGATTGTAGTCGCGAACGATTCGCGCCACGTAGGCCCGGGTCTCTTGATAGGGCGGCACGCCACCATACTGTTGCACGCGGAGCGGTCCGGCATTGTAAGCAGCCAGCGCCTTGATTACATCGAAGTTATAGCGTTGCAGCAACTCGGTCAGGTAGCGGGTGCCGCCCTCCACGTTGGCGCGGGGGTCGAAGGCATTCGAAACCCCCAGCTTGGAGGCGGTCCCGGGCATCAGTTGCATGAGCCCTTGCGCCCCCTTCGGAGAAACGGCGCGCGGATTGAATCCGCTCTCGGCATGGATCACGCTGCTGATGAAATCAGGATCGATGTGGTGCCGGTCGCTGATGGTATTGATTACTTCATTCAGGTCCTGCGGCTTCAGGTTCTGCGGTTTTGCCATCCTGGCCGGCACGACGACGGCCGCAACGGTTGGAGCTCTGGCCGATAAAGCGGCGGGTACAACTGCCGGAGACAAGTCCTTCTCAAACCGCTCGATCTGGTTGGTCGCAATATCGATGTAACCCTTATCGCCCCCAAGGTAGAGACGGGTGGCCGAGCCCACAGTTTCCCGGCGCTCGTGGCGGATCGAAAAGCCGTTATGCAGGATCGCCAGGTCGGAGCCCAGGGCGGGCAGGGCAAGGAGCAGCACTCCCAGCACGATCCCGACCTTTTTCGATGGCCTCATATCCTTTGTCTGCTGCATCGATTTGAACTTGGTAGCGCCGCCGTCTTGCCGGCTGTCGCGAGGGCGTCTCGCCCTCGCAGCGGCGGGCGGGACGCCCGCCGGACAGCCGCCGAGACGGCGGCGTTACAAAGAACCCAACACCTGTTCAATGGCGGCGGCTACGCCGCTCTGATCATTGGGCAACGTCACCATCCAGCCATCGCGGTGCAACTCCTGGGCCGCATTCCCCATGATAAACGGCACTCCCGCGAAGGCAAGCATTTCTATGTCGTTGTAGTTGTCACCAATGGCCATGACCTCTTTACGCGGGATGCCGCGATATCCAGCCCATCGCTCCAACGCGTGGCCCTTGGAACATCCCTGATTGAGCACATCCACAATGGAGAGATCGCGGACCGCGTACTCGGTCCGAAGCACGGTGATCTCCTGGTCCAGGTTACTGGCTGCCAGCGCCGCCAGTGCCTGCTGCATGCGTGGGATCGGGCCGCAGAACATGGCCTGCACCGGATCGCTGGTCAGCGCGTCTTCTATAGGGATGACGAAGTTGATGTATTGCAGGTTCTTTTCCAGCCAGCGCTGAATGCTTACATTCAATTCGTCCATGTGCTCAAGCACGATCGCGCCCTTGGCTTCGGTATCGAAGGTGAGGACCGTGTTTCCGCGAAATTCCTGCATATGGGCGCAGAGCCGGCGGCAGGTTTGGGCGGGGAGCATGTTCCGATGAAAGGTTTCGCCCGCCAGCGAGCGCGTGATCGCGCCGTTCGAACTGATCACCCAAAGGTCGAAGCCAAGCTGCTGCACAATGGGCAGAGCGAAAGTGTGGCGCCGTCCTGTGACCGCCACCACTTCCACGCCTGCCGCATGGGCGCGGCGCAACGCTGCCATATCAGCGGGTGAGATTTGAAATTCAGGGTTCAGCAGAGTGCCGTCGATATCGACACCCAGAAGGCGGATAGGAGGTTTCACTAACGGGATTCTAGCAGCCAGAACTGCGTTGGGGACAGCCGCCCCCGGCGGTCCTGGTGGAGCGAAGCTCCGCAGCCCGGAGTCCCCAGCCGGTTACCGCGGTTTATGTAATCGCCCGGATCCGCGTACTATACTGCTGCATTCGCATGGGATCACTCCTCTTCTTCGCGTTTTCGTGGTGGGGCATCCTGCTGCAGGCGTTCGCGATCATTCACTTCATCCGGCGCCGCCCTGACACCTTCTGGCTGTGGATCATCCTCATCGGCGGCTGGCTGGGGGCGTTGGTGTACATCGCAGTTGAAGCCGTTCCCGACGCCGGCCTTCTGCGCCAGTCGTTCAAGGTCTTTCCCCGTCGCAGGCGCATCCGCGAACTGGAGGCGGCCATCCTGGACAACCCCTCCGCCGGAAATTATGAAGAACTGGGCGACCTCTACCTGGAGGAAGGGCAGTTCGCCAAGTCGCGGCAGGCTTACGACAAGGCGATCTCGTCCCGCACTGACTCGCCCGACCCCTTCTACCGTCGCGGCGTGGGTGCGATCATGATGGGCGATTTTGCGGCCGCGCTTCCCGACCTGGAACGCGTGGTGTCAGATGATTCCACCTACGATTTTCATCGCGCCGCGGGATTGCTGGCCCATGCCTATGCCAATACCGGCCAGCCGGACAAGGCCGCGGCGCTCTTCCAGAAAGTGACCAAAATCTCCACCTCTTCCGAGACCTATTACAACTACGCCTGCTTTCTTGCCTCCCAGCAACGGAATGAAGAAGCGCGACAGTGGGCCCAGCAAGTCCTGGCGAAGAAGCCCACCATGCCAGGATATCTGCGCCGCCGCGAGCGCCCCTGGTTTCGCAGAGCGAACGCCCTATTGAAGCGCCTGCCCTCGAGCTGAGAACTGACAACTGGAATCTGAGATCTGCGAGTAGAAAACCTTAGAACGAGGACCGCAGCGCGAAACCGTCTATCCGCGAATGCTAAACTTCCGACGATGTCGCGCATCGCCTATCTCGAGTGCACTAAATGTGGTGCACATATCAGCGCCCACCAGCCACAGACGGTGTGCCCGAACGACGGCGGCGTGCTGTACGTTCGCTATGACCTGGAAAACTTAAAGAACAGCTTTAACCCTGCTTTACTGGCTTCACGTCCGGCAACCATGTGGCGCTACGCCGAAGTGCTGCCGGACGCCCCTCCGGTGACCCTGGGCGAGGGTTTCACGCCCATGCTGCCCAGCCGGGAGTTCGCCAACGCCTTCATCAAGGAAGAGGGCCTGAACCCGACCGGCTCTTTCAAGGCCCGTGGAATGTCGGCAGCGGTCACCTTGGCGAAAGCCTACGGCCTGAAGAGATTGGCGGCGCCATCTGCCGGAAACGCCGCCAGCGCTTTGGCCGCCTACGCTGCCGCTGCTGGTCTTGAGGCCCACATCTTCATGCCCATGGACGTGCCCCTGGCCAACCGGGTGGAATGCGAAAGCTACGGCGCCAACATCACGCTGGTGGACGGCCTGATCAGCGACTGCGCCCGCATGCTCGCCGAACGAAAGGAAAAAGAGGGATGGTTCGACCTCTCCACCTTGAAGGAACCGTTCCGGGTCGAAGGCAAGAAGACCATGGGATACGAGGTGGCCGAGCAACTGGGTTGGAAGCTGCCGCAGGGCATCATCTATCCCACGGGCGGAGGGGTCGGGCTGATTGGCATGTGGAAGGCTTTCGAGGAAATGCAGGCGCTGGGCTGGATTGGATCCGCGCGCCCGAAAATGGTGGCCGTGCAATCCGCTGGTTGTGCCCCGATTGTTAAAGCTTGGGATGAGGGTAAACTCACGGCCGATTTCTGGCCCGATGCCTCCACGCTGGCCGCCGGGCTTCGCGTACCCAAGGCGTATGGCGACTACCTTATTCTTGAGATCTTGAAGATAAGCGGTGGCACAGCGCTGGCCGCGACCGACGCAGAAATAATGGAAGCATTCCACCACTGGGCCAGAGTGGAAGGAGTGTTTGCCGCCCCGGAAGGCGCTGCCTCGCTGGCGGCTTATCGCAAGCTGCGCGCCGGTGGTTTCTTCTCTGCCGAAGACCAAGTCGTGCTCTTCAATACCGGTTCAGGACTGAAGTATCTCGACGTAATCGAGGGTCAGAAAAAGGGCAGGACGCCGGCCCTACGGCAAATTGGCGGCATCATTGGGCCGTATTGAGAGTAGCGCCGGCATCCCTTCGACTTTGCTCAGGGCAGGCGAGACGCCCGCCGCCACAGCCGCGGGACGGCCGCGCTACGAAAAGCGGAGCCTGCTGTACTTACGGCGGCGCTACTCTCGCGTTGCTCTGCCGCCGACACCCCTGTAACTCCTCCCCCGTGCTACATTTCCCACAGCGGAACTCGCAATTCATCGAAGTCATGGAACAGCGACTCATCCTCATTAACCTGCTGATCAAACTGGGCGTGGCTGCCTCGGCGGCCAGCATCCTGGGGCGCTCGGTGGAGTTCAAATCGCTGCTCTTCCGCGACGAACGAAACTGGAAGCAGAAAATTTATCTCGTTCTGTGGATCGGTATTCCCCTGGCTTTGGGTGTCTGGATCCGCTTCGGCGCCAGGAGTTTTGTGGCGGGCGATTTGTCTTTCGAAACCACGGTGCTGTTGGGCGTGATCGGCGGGCGCCTGACCGGCGTGCTGGGCGGCGTTCTGTTGGCGCTACCCGCACTCTGGCACGGGGAATGGGCGACCTTACCTTTTAACGTCCTGTGCGGCTTCGTGGCCGGACAGTTGCGTATCATCGCTCCCAATCGCGAGGACATCTGGTCGTTTTCCCCGTTTGTGGACCTCAGCATCTACCGCTGGATCCGGCGCAATCTGCCCACACCGCATCCGTTTGAATGGCAGACCATGTTTTTCGCCACGATCGTGGCGCTGCGCTTTGTGCAAACCGAGCTTTCGCGTTTTGCAGCCAATCGCACCTTTAGTCTGGAAAGCCCGACCTGGTGGGTCGAGGGCCTGATCTACGCCACTTCGGTCACAGTGATTGGGACAGAACTGAAAATCTGGAACAGCGTCCGTATTCAGATCAAGCTGGAAGAGCAGGAACGCCTCCTGCTGCACTCCCGCATGGTGGCGCTGCAAAACCAGATCAATCCGCATTTCCTTTTTAATACGCTGAACTCGGTGTCCTCGCTGGTCCGCTTTGATCCCGACACCGCCCGCCAGTTGATCATCAAGCTGGCCAACATCCTGCGCCGCCTGCTCAACAGCAGCGACGCCTTTGTGCCGTTGCGTGAAGAAGTGGAATTCATCGACGACTATCTCGATATCGAGGTCGTCCGCTTCGGTCGCGACAAATTGCGGGTGGTAAAGGAACTCGAGACTTCGTCGCTGGACACCATGGTCCCCAGCATGTTGCTGCAGCCTCTGGTGGAGAACTCGATCAAGCACGGCTTGTCGTCGAAGATTGATGGCGGGAGCATCTACCTGCGCAGCCGCCTCACCGACTCGCACCTCATCGTGGAAGTTGAGGACGATGGTGTGGGGATGGGCTCAGCCAATCTGATTGAGCGTCCCAGCGGACTGGGCGGGACTGGCATCGGCATGGCCAACGTGGCGGAACGGTTGAAGGTGCTTTACGGTGACACCGCCCGCATGACCATCGACAGCCGCGAAGGGAAGGGAACCCTGGTCAGGCTGCGCTTGCCGGTTCTGCAGGGATCGGGCGCGATTCCGGAAGCCTTCTATGAAGCGCGCTCCAGCACCCGCCGGTAAAACTCTTCATATTGGGGGATGATCCTGCTGGCGCAAAAGCGCGATTGCGCCACCGCCCGGCTGGCCTTGGCCATTTCGTCCAAAGCCTTTTCGTTGCTCAGCAATTCGATGGCGTAGCGCGCCATGGTGTCCACGTCGCCCACGTCGGCCAGGTAGCCGCTCTTGCCATGCTCGATCAACTCAGGAATACCGCCCACGCGAGTGGCGATGGGCACGACTTCACAGGCCATGCCTTCGAGCGCGGCCAGCCCGAACGATTCCAGCTCGCTGGGCAACAGCAGGATGTCAGCCACAGCCAATTTCTCCTCCACCTGGTCCTGCTTGCCCAGAAAGATTACGTCGTTGTGAATGCCCTTCTGCACCGCCAGCCATTCGGCGCGGGAGCGGTCGGGACCGTCCCCGATCATCAGCAGCTTGGAAGGGATTCGCTTGCGCACCCGGTCAAAAACTTCGATGCAGTCGGTTACGCGCTTCACCGGACGAAAATTGGACAAATGCAGGAGCAGGCGCTCGCCATTGGGCGCGTATTCCTGTTTGAGTTCTGAGGCCTTCTCGCCCCGGCAATACACATCGCAATTGACGAAGTTGTAAATCACCTGAATCTGGTTCCGTATATCGAACTCCCGCAAGGTGCGCTCCCGCAGATATTGCGAGATGGCGGTGACTCCGTCGCTCTGCTCGATGGCGAAGCGGGTGATGGGAAGATAGGAGCGGTCGAGGCCCACCAGCGTGATGTCGGTTCCGTGCAGCGTGGTCACGAACGGGAGCTTGCGTCCGCGCGGTTTGGCGGCCGTCATCTGGCGCGCCAGCAACGCACTCACCGAGTGCGGTATCGCATAATGCACGTGCAGGAGATCAAGATCGTAGAGCTCGGCAACTTCCGCCATGCGCGAGGCCAGCGCCAGATCATAAGGAGGATATTCGAACAGCGGATAGCGGGAGACCTCCACTTCGTGATAGTGAATGTTGGGATGCGGACCGCTTAGTCGAATGGGCTGAGCGTAGGAGATGAAGTGAACTTCGTGGTCGCGCTCCGCCAGCTCCAGCCCCAGCTCGGTCGCGACCACGCCGCTGCCTCCGTAAGTGGGATAGCAGGTGATGCCGATTTTCATACCTGTCCCTTCCTGGTCAGCGCTCGGGCCCTTCACATTCGATGGCAGGCGGGAAGACGGGATTCAGTTTTTGCCTGCGGTTTCTTTGCGAGAGGAGGGACTTAGCCTGCGCCCTGGGCGTTCTCGGAGGTGCCGGACTCGGCTGCCATGGTCTCGATCTGCTGCTGCAGCCGTTCCTGGGTCTCTTCGTCGAGACCGGTGAATTCAATGCCCATGCCCACTCCGCCGTCACAAGATCGGACTATCGCAGAGGTATCGACTCTTTGAGCGTCCAGCCACAAGGTGACGCTCAAGACCTTCCCTACCGGAAACGGCAGCATGGTCTCCACATAACATCCGCGACCGCTTATGTCCGCCGATTTCGTCCTCATGTGCGAGCCGACGCCGTCCGGGTCGCGCATTTCAAGGGGAAAGGGAACCCGGTGCCGGGGAAATTTTCGCTTGTTTTGGCCTGACGGCGCGATGCGGGGAGCCGGTTCAGTCACCTGCTCGCTCTGCTGCATTTCCTTTTCCCAGGGGCAGGGCTGCCCCTCGATCAGGTTCACTCCTACTTCGATTTTGTGCGCCTGTCCGGCATCGACTACCCAGATCACCTTGCAGCGCGCTTTATGGTCGCCGACCTGGACCGCGATTACATCTCCCGGCTTCAACTGAGTTTCCAGACCGGAGAGCTTGGCCCCATGATGGCTGATGTTCCGGGCCTGGGCATGGTTCAGGAATGGACGACCGTCTGATCCCATGCCAAACACTCGGATCGGCAACTCTACGTGGAGCCGGGGCTCTGGTTTTTCTGACATGCGGGTTGATTCCGACAGTAATGCCACAAAGCGCTCAGGCAAACCGCTAGCATTTAATCATATATCGGCACATTTGAGCCCTTTCGTTACCTAGGTCTGTATCCGTCGAAGGTGGCGGGCGCACGCGAACATCATCCTGCGGCGACCATCTCCCGGAAGGAGACGACCTCAACCCCGTTCGCCGCCAGCAAATCACGGGTTGAAGGAGAGGTCAGGATGCGCAACTCCTGTTCGCGTGATGCCCGCAGCCGGGTTCGAATCCCCTGGAGATCGGCATCGTTATAGCCCGGGTGACAAACCAGTTCCCAGGTTCCTTCCGGAAGATTTTCCACCATGAGGCGAAGCAAACGTTCATTGAGCGCCCCCGTCGCTACGATGGCGAGGGTCCCGTCCGGCGTAGATATTCCGGCTTGCTGCACCGCCTCGCGAAATTGTCTCGCCAGACTTCGCAGCACGCCAACCTCTGTCCACCTTCTCCATAGACTGGGGGACGCCGCCAGTTGTGAGCCCTGGATTCGCTCAAAAGGATTTCGTATCGCCCGGATACCGCAGCTCTTGGCTGCCCGCAAGAGCGGCCGCAGAACGCGCGGGAAAAGGTGAGTGTGCTTATGTGAGTCGAGGTGAGTGACCGCAATGCCGGACGCTTGCAGTTTACGGATCTGGGCTGTGGCTTCAGCTTCGATTTCATCTGCCGCCAGGCGGCCAAGCAGGGCGAGTGCTCCAAACTTGCTGATGCCCTCGCGGAAGCGCGGGGTGTCGGCACGGTGGTCGTTATTACCGGGATCCAGAAGACTGCCGACTTGGGTCTGATGAAGCAAGGGAGCGCCGTCCACCAGGACGACGTGACAGCCCACCCCCAGTCGAGGCGTGGATCGCGCCATGGCCACCGCCTCCTCAAAGGCCTGGCTGTTGGCCATCAAGGTGGCGGAACTCACGACTCCGTGCTGGTGGGCTTCCACAATGGCGCGATTCACGCCCGCCGTGAGACCGAAATCGTCAGCATTGATGATCAGGCGGCGCACCGCGCCAGTCTAGCAGGGATGTCTGCAATGACGCTCCCAGCGGGCGGCCCGTGGCCGCACCGCGAATCGGCTGTAGAGTAGCGCCCGCCGCCACAGCCGCCGGGACGGCGGCGCTACCTACTTCTTCGCGGCCCGGACCCTCGCCCATCGGGCTTTTTGCGCCCTGCGGATTGCGGCCCGGCCCTTAGCGCTCAAGGGACGACGCGTTCTCTTCTTCGTCGGTCCGCGGTTGCTGTAAACTCCGGCAAATGCGGCCAGCGCCGCATTCAATCCAGATAACTGTCGCTGCACCCGAGCTCGCTCTTTCTTCAACTGCCTGACAATCCTTGACAAGTCCGTCATTGCAGTAAGATTCCCCCTGCGGTCGATTGTAACAGTGCGTAAGAAACGGCTTCCGAACGGTATTCGCCCCCAGTGTAAACTCTTGTATTCCCAAATCATGAAACTCTACCGCACAACTTCCGGATACGTCGTAGAGGAACACGATCGCTTCTATTTGCCGCAGAAAGACCACGGGCGCGGCGAGCCCTGGGAGTCACTGACTACTAACGACGATTTGCATGGACACTTTCAGCGCCAGATCCAGGGTGGAGATTGCATTGAAGGAGCACGCCCCGCACTCCATGACCTGCAAGCTCCCATCGGAAACCAGGAAGTGTGGGCGGCCGGAGTCACCTATTATCGCAGCCGGGAAGCGCGCATCCAGGAATCGAAATCTGCCGGCGGCGGCGACTTTTACGATCGGGTCTACGATGCCGAGCGGCCCGAGCTTTTCTTTAAAGCCACGCCGCATCGCGTGGTCGGCCCCAACGGAAAGGTTGCCATTCGTGCCGACTCTTCGTGGTCGGTGCCCGAGCCCGAGTTTGCCCTGCTCGTCTCCCCGAACGCAAGAATCATCGGCTACACCATTGGCAATGACATGAGCTCGCGCAGTATTGAAGGAGAAAACCCTCTGTATCTTCCCCAGGCAAAAGTGTACGACCGAAGCTGCGCCCTGGGTCCGTGCATACTGGTTGCGCCGGATCCGCTGCCGTCGTCCACGGAGATCAGCCTGGAGATCCTACGCGGGGCTAGAAGCGAGTTTGCCGCCACCACCACGCTCGCCAGTATGAAGCGCGATCCCGTCTCGCTGGTCGAGTATCTGTACCGGAGTAACAGTTTTCCCGCCGGCTGCTTTCTACTCACCGGCACCGGGATCGTTCCCCCTGACTCGTTCACTCTCGCGCCCGGTGACGAGATTCGAATTGCCATTACCGGCATCGGAACGCTGGTCAATACCGTGGGTTGATCACCCAGGGGTGACCATCCGCGAGGGATTTCTTGGTAAGATATCCGCATTGCTCCTCAATCGGTTGGCCGCCAGGTCGATCTGATTCCGGAATAAATTGTATGTGGTTGAAGACAAGATGGGCGGTTAGCTCAGCTGGTTAGAGCGCCTGCCTTACAAGCAGGAGGTCGCAGGTTCGAATCCTGCACTGCCCACCATATAAATCAATAACTTACCAAGTTTACTATTTAGTTACTGTGCCGTAAAATGTGCCATAGCTTCCACGTTCTGGATCGTGGTTGCTGTTTGTCCCGTTCAAGACGCGTCTCACCTGCTCTAGTTCGGGGTGTTGATACTTCATTGCTGTTGTCGGACTGCCGTGCCCCATCGTGCGCATGACGACCGCAAGATTGCCGGTACCCTGCAGTACCCTGGTTCCATAGTCGTGGCGTCCACAGTACAGGACCAGCTTTTCCGGAAGTTCGGCCTCACGTCTGGCGTCCCTGAATTTCTTGTCCACGGTTGTCAAGTGTCCCGAAGCTGAGAAGGCCGTGAAGATCCAGCCCTCGCGCCGTTCCCCGCAGCGACCCTTCAGCAAATCCAGAACGCGATCACTGAGTGGAACGAACCTCCGGCCGTTTTCGGTTTTGCTATCGGAAACGAAAAACACACGGTTGTTCCAATCCACGTCCTCGATGCGCGCACAAAAGAGCTCTTTCTTGTTGCGCATCCCGGTATCCCGGACGAGAACAACCACGTCGCGGAAAGTGGCGTGCATTTTGGGAGTCCACTTGCCGCTCTCTAGCAAACGGTCGGCAGCAGCCAACAGCTTGCGTTCCGCCTCTTGATCCAGCCTGAGAGTGCGGCCGAGTTCTTTCATCAACTTCAGTTTGGGGGCCTTCGCAATCAACCCCCATTCTTCTGCCTTGTGCAGCATCCGGCGTAGGGTCTTCAGGGCACAGTTGATGTTATACGGGCCGCCAGGGAAGGCCAGCGCGTCAACGTCTTCTGCAGTGATGCGATCCATCTTCATGCTCCCAATGCCTGTCTGCTCCAAGAGCCGCCATCCGTTCCGGAGATAGCTCTTGGACTTCGCCGCAAGCTTCGCATTGTCAACATAAGACATGAATCGCACAACGAACACCGACAGCACCGGGGCTCTTTTGCTAGTTTGTGTTTTGCCTTCAGCAACTGCTGCCAAAAGCTTTGCCGCCTTCTCAGAAGCGGCAGTTTTGCGGGTTTCTTTGGTTGATCCGCGAAAACGTTCCCCGCGGATCGTGAAGTCATACCACCAGTAAGGGTGGCCAGGTCTCTTAAAAAGATCCACGCTTGGTCTCCACGAGCGCTCGCACGGAAGATGTCCGCGTGTTTCTGCGGATGTATTCCCGCAGATGCTCCTGATGGTATCGCACTCCTCCCTCTTCTTTCACGTAATCGGGCCCTCGGCCTTCACCGCGCCAGCGCTCGAGTGTCGATGATGGTCGACCTAGGAGTGCAGCGGCTTCCTTGGTGGTTAACATCTTGGTGACCTGCATTCTTGCCGGTTGTGGCGGTTCTGTTGCCGCGATCGATTGTCTTTGTTGATCTCTGATCACGGGCTGGGTCGAAGACTGGCTGGACATGCATGAACTCCAAGATTGAAATCCGGCAGTTAGCCTCAAATCGGCTCCCTAGTCGAACGGACTGATCAGGCGGCGCGGCGCCTGGCTAGCTGAAGGAATTGAGCAGCAACGGCTGCATCAACGTAAGGTTCGAAATCCAGTGTGGTTGGTGGTAGGGGTCGGACTGCCGGCCCCTGCTGGGTTGACATTGGATCCTCGTCAGATACCTCACGGAATCTCTTCTCCGCGGGGAGCGCCCATCAAACTCGGCAAATTCCGTTGCGACAACGTACGCCGCACGCACATTTTTCCAAGCTTTAGCATCGCGGGCAGAAAAACTACTCGCTGCTCATCGATTTCTCGTGTTTCATTCGCCCGCCATGCGCACCGCCTGCCGGTGATGCTGGCTAGGCTGAGCGTACGTGCAATCGAGTTCGGTTTCTTTCACATTCCTATCAGAAATGTCGGATTCTGCCGAAATCCCACAGCTGCCGCGTGACGGCCACGGCGGCCGAACGCCTGAAGAAATCGTGCCGAACTGCACGTTCCGTTGGAGAGCTTGGAGGTTCTCCAGCTCAGCGCCTTCATGATGTTTGGGTCGAGTACCCTCCGCGCGTAGCCTCGGCACAAGAACGGTGTCCCGGCCTAAGACAATTCACACTTTTCGGTGGAATTCGATATATCCGTTAAGTTTTCGAAGAATGTGAAGGTTCTTTCCGGCTACGCTCGCCAGCGGACGAAGAACGCCAACAACAGCAGTTTGTGAGCACGCTGACCTCTCAGGGCGGTTCCAGTACGAACAACAGCGAAAACGACTGGACCTACGGTCCCGAAATCCGCAAAGAAGATCGCGAAGCAGTCGTTCCTTTCCTTACCCCGCGAGCGGGAACAACCTTCCGCGCCGGCCGCTCCCAAACTCGCCCAATATCGATACGGAAGTGACAGCGGGAGATTGGGCCGGGATCTTGCGAGAACAAAGGCCCAGAAGCGGGTTCGGCAGCACCTGCTCCTGGCGGGCAAAGGCCCGGAAAAATTTTCGATTCTCGTGCTGACGAAGGCGAGCAGCTGTTTCCTCGAGAAGTTGCGCCGGCAGCCATCGCCGCAAGCTTTTTACGCAGGATTTGTGAAGCCGCAAGAAGTCGCGCACGACGCGGCCATCTACCGCATGTACGTTGCGAAGGGCCGGAATTGACCGTTGTCATTCTTTCCTTATGACCAACGACGAGCGCATCACCGCGATCCGGAACCTCGGTTACAGCGAGCGGCAAGCCGCATTCCTGTGCCTTGCTGCTCTTCACGGCGGATATTTCCTGCGCCGCCAATACACCCTCTTTTTGGGCCAGGAGCGGGGCGGGAATGCGGAGCGTTTCATCGAAAGAGCGATTCGCAAACGTCACGTTCGGGCGCATGAATCGGCCAATCGCACCATCATTTATCACATCGGTGCCAAGCCCTTCTTCGAAGCCATTGGCGAGGTGGACAATCGCAACCGGCGAAGGCGACAACCATACTCCATCAAGATCAAACTCATGGGTTTCGACTACGTCCTTGCCCATCGCGAACACCAGTACCTGGCCACGGAAACCGAGAAACTGGACTACTTTTCAGGCACACTGGGAATCGATTGAAGCTACTTGCCTGGGCGCATCTATCGCTCGAAGGACGGTCGAATCAAGACCGCTCAGAACTTCGTGGACAAGTTCCCGCTCTTCCTCTCGGGCACGCCTGGCGCGGCGCCTCCTTTTGGTCTGTTCTTGCAACACTCGACGGGGAGGTCAGAAAGCCATCGGGCTTCGACACTTACTTGCTGCACGTACAGAGATCTGTTCGCTCGGCTGGACTCGTTCCGGGTGGTATACGTCACGGCGGACCAGTCTATGTTTCCGAAGGCGGAGAGCATTTTCTCGCGCTTGTGCGGGGTCCGGCAGAGGACCGAACGGATGCCCTCTATCCGGAAGTCCGGCGACTGCTGGATCATGTTTTATGATTGCGATCTGTTAGAACGACGGCAGACGGCTTCGTTCGACAAGCGCCAACTCGACCAACTCAGCGATGAGTTAAGGAGTCCCAGGGCCGAAGTACGAGGTTCTGTTCCGCCATTGGCAGCAGCAGGGCGAGGGGCTGTCCTGAACGCAATGGGGCTCGGAAGACGACTGTCGGGCTGGTTCACAACCTAACTGCTGACTACTGACCATAGGCTCTTCGGAGACCTCTGGCGAATGACGCCAGCATGAAAACGTGCCGGATCAGCGGACCATTCCCATAGTTGGTTTGGTCCGGGGAACGGTCCGCCGATTGTCGTCGGTAACCAGAGGCGAAACAACGACTTCCACAAGGAGCCGCGATCTACAAAGTACAGCCCGCGGGGTCATGAAAAGGGCGGGAGCGACCCCGGTTCGCGGGCGGTCGAGCCGCCACAAACCCGCTTCGCTCGTATCCTCGCTACGGGGGTCGCTCC
>CAVZXU010000030.1:0-80883 GCA_963779255.1 Terriglobia bacterium
GCGTCGCAGGCTTCACCGCGTTAGCGGCTCGGCGCACATCGTCGTTTGTGAACACCGCAAAAAGGAACGGCTGTGATTCGAGGAAATGAACCAGGTCACGCAACGTCAGACCAAGATACGACAGCCGGTCCTCATCGACGAAGATCTGGCCGTTTTCCGGTTCGAAGGACGTAATCAGCTGCTTCGCCTCTGGATCAAACTTCTCGTGCAACAGGTCTACGATCGATGGTGCAAAGTGCCGGCGATCCGGCGACGATGGTTCCGATGGCATGCCATGATCCGCGGTCACCACAAGGAGATAGTCATTACCAACCTTTGCTTCTAACACACTCAGCATCCGCTTCAACTGACTATCCATCTCGCCGAGCGTGACGCGCAGCTCGTCCGAATCCGGACCGTACTTGTGGCCCACGAAATCCGCGCCTTTGTAAGTACTTTGGCCTGCATCACTGTGAGCGCAAGCTCAACTGGGTACGGCAACAAGTACAGCGCCAGTGGATAAGCGCCCTGAATCGTCGGGGTCAGAGACGTCGGACGAACTGGACGCGCCTGAAAGATCGACCGTGGTTCAAACTGCCGTTTGCTCAAAACCTACACCCGATGGTCTGACTTATGCTCACTTTGGCGAATGTCGTCTGGGGAGCCCGGTGCGGGGAATCTGCACGCCGGGTTCTGCTTGGGGAGACGAGATCAAGTGACCATGCCCACTCGGTGAGAGGTGCTCGCGAAAGCGCGGCGCTTCGTCAGGCTCCGCACGGGCTACCGTCGTCAAGACTCGTCTCTACCAACCTACTCGACCTCTGGGTGGATCAGTGGCGACGGAAGAAGGCGACCGGCGATGTGATCATAGTCCGGTATGCTGACGACGGCGTGCTGGGATTCCAATATCGGGAAGACGCCAAACGGTTCTTGGAGGAATTGCAGGAACGTATGGGGAAATTCGGCTTGGAACTACATCCGGAGAAAACACGCCTGATCGAATTCGGGCGATATGCCATCGAACGACGGAAAGAGCGTGGAGAGGGAAGACCTGAGACCTTCAATTTTTTGGGTTTCACTCACATCTGTGGGACCAACCAGAAGACAGGCTATTTCACCGTAATCCGAAAGACGATCAGCAAACGAATGGCAGCGAAGCTGAAGCAACTCAATGCCGAGCTGAAACAGCGATTGCATGACAAGCTAACGGAAACGGCAAAATGGCTGCAGTCGGTGGTGAGGGGGTATTTCCAATATCATGCTGTTCCCGGCAACGAGAAGAGCCTGGGACAGTTCCGGACCCATGTGCTTCGGCTGTGGCTGCGTCAGATTCGGCGACGAAGCCAACGAAGCTGCTGGACCTGGGAACGTTTCCTGGAGCGACTTGGGGGCCGGCTCCCAGAGGTTTGCATCCTGCACCCTTACCCAACTGAGCGCTTCGACGCTAAGCATCCAAGGTAAGAACCGTGTGCGTTAATTGCGCCAGCACGGGTCTGTGCGGGGGTTGTGTCAGGAAGACGCGAAAGCGTCATGCTGTACGAAAGATGAAGGTAGGTCCTTTCGGAGCCGCCTTGTAGGAGGAGGCTTCAAACTGCCCTAAGCTGCTTCGGTCTCAAAGGCCGCGGTGGTGAACGTTAGGGTTAAAAGGCGTGACAATTTGATCACGTCATGTGGGGATAAGAGAGATGAGTGCAAACGATCCGCTGAAGAAGCGTCGAAAGGACTTAGGTGACACCAAAACCAGGGTTTCCCCCGTGTCCTGGGAGCAGCATGGCAGGGACCTACTTACTGGCCATGCGGGGTCCGGCGTACAGGCGGCATGACTCTTATCCGGGCTTTCGTACGGAACTTGAGAACCGGGTTGGTGATGGCAAGGGAAAAGGCACAAGTGGAGGACCCACGAGGCTGAAAGTACCGATGCACCGATCAGGGGCGCACTGCTTCGTAAGAGCGATGAAACGGGGTAATGCCCGTGGAGCAAAGGGAGCAGGTCACCCACGTCAGGTGGAGTCAACGGGTACCCGGAGGAACTCCTTGTCTTGATGGAAGGCGGCAGCCTTCTTTGGGTGGCACGAGCCGGATGAATCGAGAGATTCACGTCCGGATCTGTGGGGGGCTCGGGGTGAAATTCCCCGGGCCTACCCGGCGTGCTGAGCGATCAGCATCCCTACCGCGACCGCAGTCGGAAACGGCGGATACGGCCAAAGAACACCTAAAGCCTGCCTGGGGGCTCCTCTACTCGGAAGCCGATATTCGATGATGCCAGCTTCGGATATCGGCGAGGGCGATCTCCGAAGGATGGTCACCTGTCGATCGGCAGCAGAGGCCTGAGCCGCAATGGACGCGGCCCGCCGAATCCTGAAACAGCTGGGCGTGGAGTTACATCCGCAGAAGACGCGGATTGTTCATGTCCGATACGGCTTCGAGTTCTTCGGCTACAAAATCAAGTGCGGCTGGAAGAAGCTTTATCTGCCCGGCAACCAGATTCGTAGTCAGGCCCGACAGGATGCGCTCTACGCGTATCCCAAAGAGAAGTCGATTCGTCGTTTCATGGATCAGGTACGGCAACGCACCAAACGGACGTGATGGTGCCCCTTCAACATGGCCCGTCCCCCCAGCAGACATTCCGCTCCCCCCCTTGTAGAATCTGCAGTGCGCTTTCCCGAACCCAATAACCCGAGGACCAGCATGCCCGAGAAACCCGCCGCGACCGATGACCGCAGCAATATCGAGTCCGTCCTGCACGAGGATAGAAAGTTCGAATGCCCCGAGCCCTTTCGCCGGCGGGCGCACATCCAGAGCCTGGAAGACTACGAGCGCATCTATCGCGAATCGGTCGAGGAGCCGGAAAAATTCTGGGCCGGAATCGCCAACGAACTCCACTGGTTCAAAAAGTGGGACAGGGTTCTGGAATGGAACCATCCCTGGGCCAAGTGGTTTGTCGGCGGCCAGATCAATCTCTCCTACAACTGTCTCGACCGCCACGTGCAAACCTTCCGGAAAAACAAGGCCGCGCTGATCTGGGAGAGCGAGCCTGGCGAAGTCCGCACCCTGACTTACCAGCAACTGCATCGCGAAGTGCAGAAGTTCGCCAACGTCCTGAAATCGCTCGGGGTCAGAAAGGGCGACAGAGTGGCCATTTACATGGGGATGACGCTCGAGCTGCCCATTGCCATGTTGGCCTGTGCCCGGATCGGTGCCCCGCACACCGTGGTCTTCGGAGGGTTTTCTTCCAATGCCCTGGTGGACCGCATTCACGACTCGCAGGCCGTGGCTGTCGTTACTCAGGACGGCTCGTTCCGTCGTGGTGCGGAGGTGAAATTATTTCCGGCGGTAGAAGAGGCGCTGAAATCCTGTCCGTCGGTGAAGCATGTGATTGTCTACAAGCGCACCGGTTCGCCGATCAACATGCGGCCCGGACACGATCATTGGTGGCATGAACTGATGGATTCAGTCACTGATGATTGTCCTGCCGAACCGCTGGACGCCGAGCATCCCCTTTACATCCTTTACACCTCGGGGACCACCGGCAAGCCGAAAGGCGTGGTGCACACCACAGGTGGCTATTCCGTTGGCACTTATCTGACCACAAAATGGGTTTTCGATCTCAAGGAAGAAGACACTTACTGGTGCACCGCCGATATCGGCTGGGTTACCGGGCACAGCTACATCGTCTACGGACCGCTGCAGAACGGCGCCACCAGCCTGATGTATGAGGGCGCACCCAACTTCCCTGAGCCCGACCGCTTCTGGAGCATTATCGACCGCCACCAGGTGAATATTCTCTACACGGCGCCCACGGCCATTCGTACCTTCATCAAGTGGGGCGAGCAGTGGCCCAGAAAACACAGGCTCGATAGCCTGCGCCTGCTGGGGACGGTAGGCGAGCCGATCAATCCCGAGGCCTGGATGTGGTACCGGGAGGTCATCGGCCACGAGCGCTGCCCGATTGTGGACACCTGGTGGCAGACAGAGACCGGGCACATCATGCTCACCCCCATCCCGGGCGCGATTGCGGCCAAACCGGGGTCAGCCACACGCCCCTTTCCCGGCGTGGTGCCGGAGATCGTCACCATGGACGGCAAACCTGTCCCTGAAGGCTCGGGCGGTTTTCTCGTTCTCAAGCAGCCTTGGCCCGGCATGCTGCGCACCATCTACGGTGATCCCGACCGCTACGTGTCGCAATACTGGTCACAAATTCCGCCGACATACTTCACCGGTGACGGCGCTCGCAAAGACAAAGACGGCTACTACTGGGTCATGGGCCGCGTGGACGACGTGATCAACGTCTCCGGTCACCGGCTGAGCACCATGGAAGTTGAGTCCGCACTGGTGGCGCACGAAGCCGTCGCCGAAGCGGCCGTCGTGGCCCGACCGGACGACATCAAGGGTCAAGCCATCTCCGCTTTCGTCACTCTGGAGCAGGGAAGAAAGCCCACTCCCGAACTCAAGGATGAACTCAGAAAATGGGTCGCCAAGGAAATCGGGGCCATGGCCAAACCAGACGACATCCGCTTCACCGACACTCTGCCCAAGACCCGCAGCGGCAAAATCATGCGCCGCCTGCTGCGCGAGCTGGCAAGTAGTGGCGAAGTGAAGGGCGACACCACTACGCTGGAAGACTTTGGGGTGATTGCCAGGTTGAAGGAGAGCGAAGAAGCTTGATCGCTCGCTCGTCCTAAAAAAGTAGCGCCCCCGCGACAGCCGCCGGGACGGCGGCGCTACAGTAACTACTCGCCCGCACCCATCATCACAATCGGCATGGTAGGCGTTGCCGACCCCTGTTCCGGCTCAATCGTAATCGCGAATGCCTTGGCTTCGACTCCTGCCGGAAGCGGCGGCTGAATGACGGTCGCACTGCCCCGGGCATCGGGTTTGAACACTCCTGCCGGGATGGGTGCGCCATTCGTCGGAATCAGCCACAACTCGTATGCTTTCTGCGGCGGCAAACTCGCCAGATTGCTGGCCAGGAAAATCAGGCTCGCACGCTCCCGAACGTAGATCGCCTTGCCCTGCGGCTGGGGCGGGGTTTGCGCCGCCGCCACCAGGGTCACGCGCATGGCATCCGTCGAAGTCAAGGTGGACACGACTTCGCGAGCCCTTTCGAGTTGGGCCTGCTGTTGGATGGATTCGTCCTGCAATTGCGCTACCCGCTGCGCCAGACGGTCGCTCTGCCGCCAGAAGAATCCCGCCAGCAGCAGGAACGCCGCCGCTGCCAACCACGGCATGAAGTTCGATGACGACCGGCGGACCGGAATCTTCTGTGCCCTGGGTTCCTGCGCAATCGCCTTTAACAATCGCTCGCGGGAGCGTTGCGGCGGCTTAGGTCCAGAGGCAGAAAGCGCTAGCAAAGCTGTATCTCGACGCAGCCGTTCTAACTCGCGACGGCATGCGGGGCACCCTTCCAGATGCTTCTCCAGCGCGACGCGCTCCTCGCCCCCAAGGCTTCCCAGAGCCAGCAAGGCCAGATCGTCGGCTAATTGTTCGTGAGTGCTCATCCTTCAAATACCTTCCGCAGGGCCTGCAATCCCGCGCGAATGCGAGTCTTGATGGTCCCCAGAGGCTCTCCGGTCTTGGCCGCAATTTCCGTATGCGTCAGCCCTTCGAAGTAAGCCATCTCCAATGCGCTTCGCTGCGCCTCCGGCATTCCGACCAGCGCGCCCTTCACTTTCTCCATGGCGCGCGATCGCTCCGCCGCGTCCGCCATGTCCGGTTCCACCGAAACCACAACATCGGCAATATCAGTTTCCGGACGCCGCTTGCGCAAGCCATCAATAGCCCGGTTCCGCGTAATCACTCCCAACCACGCCCCCAGGTTGCCGCGCCCAGAGTCAAATGCTGCGGGATTGCGCCAGAGTTGCATGAACACTTCCTGCAATACGTCCTCGGCCGCGCCTGTATCGCCGAGCACGCGCAGCGCCACCGCGTACACCAGGGAAGAATAGCGGTCGTACAGCGTCGCCATCGCGCTTTCGTCGCCCGAGCGTATCCCCCAGACCAACGAGAGGTCGCTCAATCCTGCCTTTAATTCAGCGCCGGACAAACAGTTATCTCATCCTTTCAAGAGTACGGTCTCCAGCCCCTCTGCGGATTCTTATACCATCTGCCTGGCCCACAATCGGTTACGCGAAAGGGGGAGTAAACTATTCCCCAGAGAGGGCTTTAATGGGAGATCTAAGCCGCATCGGTGTCGCGATCGATACCCAACTGCTTCGCCGCTTCGACCACTTCATTGCGCAAAAGGGTTACCAGAACCGCTCCGAAGCCTTCCGCGACCTCATTCGCGACCGCTTGGTGGGCTCCGCCGTCGTCGCTCCCGACGCCTTCGTAGTGGGCACCGTCACTCTCATCTACGATCATCACACCCGCCTCCTGCCCGAGAAACTCACCGATCTCCAGCATGAGCATCATCACGTGATTATCTCCACGCTTCATGCTCACCTTGATCACGAAAGCTGTCTCGAGGTGGTCGTACTTCGCGGCAAATCAAAAGAAGTGCAAAAACTGGCGGACCGTCTGATCAGCACCAAGGGGGTTCAGCACGGACGCCTGGTCATGAGTTCACCCGAAACCGCCGCAGACCATCACCACTGAGAACCGGGAAAAATGAACTGATAACTGGAAATAAGCACGCGATGCCGTCAGCGAAGCGATTGCCAGATCCTACTGGCTCTTCATCGCCACTTGCCTCTCCTCCGGCGTCATCTGTTTCCACAGCACTTCCAGATCACGCTGCACCCGCGAATTCCCTGGGTCTCCATGCAGCGCCTTGGCGAACCAGCGATATGCGGAAGGAAGATCTCGGCCCACGCAGTGCCCGGTTGCGTACATCGCTCCCAGCAAGGTCTGTGCCTTGGCATTCGATTCCCGGGCGGCGATCTGAAGGTTTCTCCTCGCCCGCTCGCAGTCTTCCGGGACCCCACGGCCGTACAGATATTTCTCTCCGTCAGCCACCAACCGGTCCTCGAAAGTCATTGCAGGAGCTGTTGGCGAAGGCTTGGGTGTAACCGCTTTCGGCATGGGTACCGCAGATGCAATCCGCGTTTCCTTCGGTGCCTTCTTTTCCGTCGTCCCCGGCTCCGGAGTCTCAGTTTCACTCACCGGCGAAGCGGAGGCAGGACTCGGCGCCTTGGCTGTTGCTTCCCCAAGGTCGGGGCCCTCATCCGGCGGGGAGGTTTGGTCGCTAGCCTTCGCGACAGTGGCAGGGTTGGCGGAACTATTGCCGCTCGTCGAAGGCTCCGCCGCCGAAGCTGACGCAGGAGGAGTCTGGGCCCCTGCTCCCGTTGCCGCTTGCGTCTCCGGCGGGGCCGGGTTCGCAGTCGGCTCCACCGGCACAACCGGAGCCGCTGCCGCGGTCGAATCTGGGGTCGGGGCGGGCGTTGGAGCCACTGGCGCCGTACTGACCGCTGGCCTGTGAACATAGGTCCAGGGATAGCCGTCACGCTGCCAGTGCCACGCCAGCAACGCCCCGCTCAGGATCAGCAGAAGCAGGGCCAGGTAGAGTCGCCCGTGACCCCGGGGTGCATCATCTTCCAGCAGGTAGTCCAGGTCGCGCGAGCGTTCGTCTCCCAGCCCCAGAAAAGAGGGTCCGCTGACCGGAGGCCTCATCCGTTCCCGACCCGCATCATTCGAAACCGGCGCTGGCGGTGGTCCCAGCGGGGCTCCACACATGCCGCAAAAACGGTATTGGGGATTATTCTCCTGGCCGCATTGAACACATCGCACTGTCATGGCAGTCGGCATAACTATACTAATTCAGATGCTATTTAGGGACGACCCTTTGGTATGGAGCCTCCCTCCATCAGCCAGCCAGGCCCGCAGGAGTTCTTAAGAGTCTCGCGTGACTGTCCTGGTTCAACTCTGCTCTGACTCTGCGTCCTTGGCGGTAAAGGGTTCGACCTCGCCTGAATTATCCAAGAATCTTAAACCGCACAATGCGCTAAGGAGGGCCGCAAAGGACGGCAAGAGGCTGAATTTAGGACACCACACCCAGCGCCCTTCCGCCTTTACACCTTGGTCTACAGCGTGTTACCTTAATTGCACGTTACGATCAAATTGAAACTAGAAGACAGGAGTGCATCGGGTTAGTGCTAGCCAGAGAGCAAAAGAAATCCCTCATCGACCAGTACGGAACGCATCCCACCGATACGGGCAGCCCCGAAGTCCAGATCGCGTTGCTTAGCGAACGCATTGGCCAATTGACGGATCACTTCAAAACGCACCAGAAGGACCATGGCTCGCGCCGCGGTCTTCTCATGCTGGTCAGCAAGCGTCGCCGCCTGCTGGACTACCTCAAGCTATACGATTCCGACCGTTACAAGACGGTTGTGCATAAACTGGGCCTGCGCAAGTAGGTTTCTGCGGGGCCGTTCCCGGCTCGGGGTGTATTCGCCGGACCACCATCGGAATCATCGGGCCGTTGCGCAGACGGCCGTCACGAAAAAGGAAAAAGCCGCGAACGGTGTGTTTCCGGCCATCCCAGAACGCTACTGGCTCTTGCTCTTCAACCGTGCTGCCTCTCCAGACGCACGCGCGATTGTCCTCCTGCCAAAAGGAAATGAATCATGAAACAAGAAGTATCGGTTGAACTTGCCGGCGGTAGAACCATCTCTTTTGAAACTGGAAAATTGGCCAAGCAGGCGCACGGCTCGGTTGTAGTGCGCACTGGCGACAACGTCGTTCTGGCCACCGCTACCGCCAATCCCGATCCCCGCGAGGGCATCGATTTCTTCCCCCTGACCGTTGATTATCGCGAGTACACCTACGCCGGCGGACGTATCCCCGGCGGCTTTATCAAGCGCGAAGGCCGTCCCAGTGAGCGTGAAATCCTTACCAGTCGCCAGATTGACCGCCCGGTGCGTCCCCTGTTCCCGGAGGGCTTCCGCTGTGAGACCCAGGTCATCGCCTTCGTCCTCTCCGCTGACACCGAGAACGATCCTGACGTAGCCGGCATCAACGGCGCCTCCGCCGCCCTGACCATCTCCGACATCCCGTTCGAAGGCCCCATCGGCGCCGTGCGGGTGGGCCTGGTCAATGGCGCGTTCGTCATCAACCCCACTTATAGCGAGATGCGCGAGAGCCTGCTGAACATCATGGTGGTCGGCACTGCCGATGGCATCGTGATGATCGAGTCCGGCGCCAAGGAAGTGAAGGAAGAGACGGTTGTGGACGCTATCGAGTTTGCCCACACCGAGATCAAAAAGATTTGCGCCGCCATCAACGATCTGCGACAAAAAGCAGGCAAACCCAAGCGCCAGGTCACTCCTCCCGAATTCGATCAGGCCTACTATGACGATCTGAAGTCGCGCGTTGGCGCCGACCTGAGCGACCGCCTCGACACCCAGAAACATCCCAAGGCGGAAAGCTACAACCTGGTTCGGGAACTCAAGAAACAGCTCCAGGCTGCCATCCCGGAAGACGATGAAGCTGCGCAGAAGAAATTCAAGACCTACTTCGAGATCCTGCGTGAACGCATCTTCCGCGAACAGGTTATCAACCACAAGCGCCGCCCCGACGGTCGCGCCTTCGACCAGATCCGCGATATATGGATCGAAGTCGGCGTCCTGCCCCGCACCCACGGATCAGCCATCTTCACCCGTGGCGAGACCCAGGCCCTGGTCACCACCACCCTGGGCACCAGCGACGATATGCAGCGCCTCGAGGTCTTCGAAGGCGAGGCCAAAAAGCGCTTTATGCTCCACTATAACTTTCCACCCTTTTCGGTTGGAGAGGTTGCGTTTCTGCGGGGCGCAGGCCGCCGCGAAATCGGCCACGGCGCTCTGGCCGAACGTTCCATCGCGAACATCCTTCCCGGCGAAGACAAGTGGCCGTATGCCATGCGCGTGGTTTCCGACATTCTGGAGTCGAACGGTTCGTCGTCGATGGCCACGGTTTGCGGAGCATCGCTCTCCCTCATGGACGCGGGCGTTCCCCTGAAGTCCCCGGTCGCAGGCGTAGCCATGGGTCTGGTGAAGGAAGGCGAGAATTACGCCATCCTGACCGACATAGCCGGCGCCGAAGACCACTACGGCGACATGGACTTCAAAGTTGCCGGCACCAAAGACGGCATCACCGCCCTGCAGATGGACATCAAGGTCGGAGGCATCACGGCGCAGATCATGCGCGAAGCCATGGCTCAGGCCCAGCGCGGACGGCTCTACATTCTCGACAAGATGAATGCGGTCTTGTCCTCTCCTCGCGAAAAGGTTTCGTCATTCGCCCCGCGTATCTACACCCTGCAAATTCCGGTGGACAAGATTCGCGACGTGATTGGGCCCGGCGGCAAAATGATTCGCAGCATCATCGAGCGCACCGGCGTGAAGATCGACGTCGAGGATTCTGGCAAGATCAACGTAGCCTCGAACGACGAAGCATCGGCAGCCAAGGCCTTGCAGATCATCGGCGACCTCACCGCCACAGCCGAGATCGGGAAGACCTATCTGGGCACCGTCACCCGCTTGGCTGACTTCGGCGCTTTCGTCGAAATCATCCCCGGTACCGACGGTTTGCTGCACATCAGCGAAGTTGCCGAACACCGCATCAAGGACGTCCGCGACGAACTGAAAGAAGGCGACCAGGTGCTGGTAAAAGTGCTGGCCGTCGAAGGCAACCGCATCCGGCTCTCGCGCAAAGCCATCCTCAAGGAGCAGCGCGCCAAGATGGGTGGCGGCGACCTTCCACCAGATGGTGGTGGAGGAGAAATCATCGGCGAACCTACTCACGCTCCTGCACTAACCATCGAAGGCGGCGCCGACTTCGCCGACGACGAGCCCAACTTCAACCGTGACGCCCCGGTAGCCGGAGGCGGCCCGGGACCGGAACGCAGCGCAGATCGTGGCCCCGATCGCGGCGGTGACCGAGGCGGAGATCGCGGTCGTCGTCCGGGCGGTGGAGGCGGTGGCCGAGGACGTGGCCGCGGCGGCCCGGGACGCGGTGGTCGCGGCGGTTTCGGCGGCGGCGGACACGGCGGAGGCCGCCACTAAAGAGTCTCGTGTGGCGCGGGCGCCCTCGCCCGCGTGCTCATATCTCAAACAAAGGCCGCGCCCAAAAAATCGCGGCCTTTTTCCTTGCCACTCATCACGTAGGGGCGGGTGCCCCCACCCGCCCAGCCGAGCAAAGCTCGGCCATGTGCAAGCCGCGATATGTTGAGAGGTAAAGCAGGTTCCTCCACTCCCCAGTCGTTTCGCTTGCGAATCGTTATGCGCAGTCGAGGGACCTGCTGTAATGGAGTGCCGCAACTCAGGGATTGACTCGTTCCTTCTCGCCCGCCGCCTTCCACTCCGCCGCCAGTGCCTGAAACTCCGCCAACCCCTGAAAAGCTTGAAACTCCCCGGCACCGAGCGCCGATGTATCATGGAAACCCCCGGCCAGCGCCAACCGCAATGCGGCCAGCACGCCCTTCTTGTCAGACAGCATCGCGTAGGCCCGAGCCCTCTGGTAGTGCGCAAAGGCAGGACTCGCCGATCCCGCCGCCGCTAGATCAAAATAGGCCAACGCTGCCCGGTAGTTCTTGCCTTCCATGCTGTGCTGGCCGGATTCGTACGCTGCAATCACCAATCCTCCCAGCGCCCGGCGTACCACCAGTACTTTCACGTCGTCCGAGTTCGGCAGACTGCCCGCGCGTTGCTTAAGATCGGCAAAGTCATGCTTGAGGGCATTAAGGTCGACGTTGTCGCTTTCGTCGGACCCGATGGCCTGCATTTGGGCGGAAAGAGGATCGCTGATCCGCTCCTGCTGCTCCAGTGCCGATGTCTCCTGCTTTTGTTCCGCTCTCACTCCCTTGTTCTTGGCGAGTTCAGCCAATGACCTTTCCGCGGGACTTACGTCAGCAAGACCCTTGAAATCGCGCACCACGGACTCGTACTCGCGCACAGCCGCAAGCAAATTGTTCTTCGTTTGCAAGTCGCGAGCTTTGGCCAGCTCCTCGTCCGCAGTTTGCTGGATGCGCGCCGGATCGCGCGCCAAGCCTTCCCGCTGCCATCGCCCGGATGTCCATCCAGTTAAGCGCCTCCAGCCATACCTCCGGCGGTGCCCATCCATGCTGGCCATCAAAGATGCGAATCCGGTACTGCGCCCCGGCCTCCTCCAGCTTCTTCCGCAGTTCCACAAATTCGCCATAGTTGAAGTCGGCATTGCCCACGGCGCCAAAGTAGGCGAATTTCATGTTGCGCTGCGGAGCCTTGTCGATCGGAAATCCGGCGGCGTTCGCGATCACGCCGGCTGCGCAACCGTCACAGGAGAGCGCGATGGCCGTGACCAGGCGCGCTCCCCCGGACATCCCAGCCAGGTAGCGACGCTGTTCTTCGACGGGAAACCTCTCCTGTGTGTCTCGCCACACCGCATTCGCGGCTGCGGTGGAGTCTGCCATCGGGCCATTGCGGGAGTTGTTCGAGGCTACAACGATGTATCCGAATTTCTCCGCCGCCGCCCGGACCGCCTCCACCGCAACTTCACCCCGGGCGAGAGGGTCAAAAAGATAGACAATCGGCCACTTACGCACCGCAGAAAAAGTGGAAGGCAGATACAGCGCATAGCTCTGTTTGCTGTCCGCACTGCACACAACTGCGGGAATCACCTTGCCGGCTGGAAATGCGGAAGGCGCGACCTGCGTCAACCCTGACCCGTGGGCAAAGGCCAGGCAGACAGTGGTCAGAATCGCTCGATGCAATGTCATAGCTGTCGGCGGAATCCACACACGACCAGAACGAAGATCGTTTGAGGACGCCCTACTGGTCTGGACTCGCTCAATATTGCCCGTACCTTCCCCGCACCGAATCCAGCAGCTTCTGGGAGTCGTAGCCGACACCATCCTTGAAAACAATTTCTACATTCTCGATATCTGAAATCTGTTTCGAGGGATCACCCTTGATGACGATTAGGTCGGCGTTCTTTCCCGCGGCCACCGAGCCGATCTGCTGGTCTCGGCCCAGATAAACAGCGCCGTTCAGCGTGGCAATTTTGATGGCCTCGACCGGCGAGAATCCGGCTTCGACCAATAATTCGATCTCGCGTTGATCGCCAAATCCCGGAAGCACGTCCCCCCGCCCCGTGGGATCAGGGCCGGCGAGCAGCAATCCGCCGGCGGCGACGAAGGCGCGTTCCAGCTCCAAGTCATGCTTCCAGAGCAGCGCGGGATCGATTTTCGGCGCCGGCGCCGACGCCGGGCCGCCGCTGCCGCAGCAGGAAGAAATCCTCGCGTGCCTGCGGGGTCATCGCGTCCAGGGCCTGCTGCCGCAGCGGCGGACGGCCTCCGCCTATGTCCCCTTCGAATACCGGCAGAGTTGAGGTGATGGCCACGTGGTGACTGACGAGCGTGTTGATCAGATCCTTCGCCTCGGGCGTGCCTGGATCCATGCGGGCAAGAGTTTCGTCGCCCTCGCTTTGGCTGCAGACATCGGGTTTCTTGCCGGCATCAAGCTGGGTGTTGACGAAGAAGCCGTGCTCAAGATCATCAATGCCAAGCTCGGCCGCCTCTTTGTAGGTCACCGAGCACAGGTGGCCGGTCACTTTGATGCCGCGCTTGTGTGCCGCTTCGATCGCCGCCTTTAACTCGGCGCGCGTGATGTTCATATACGCCTTGAACGACGTCACTCCACGATCCGCCCAGTACTCCACCGTCTGCCGCGCGTCGTCGGGACTGGTCAGGTGCGGCATCTGGATGAAAGTAGCTCTCCGCGCCCTCAAGATACGGTCCGCTGACATCCAGATGCGGGCCCGGAAGCTTGCCGGCATCGATGTCGCGCTTCAGGTTGAGGTCGGCGTAGGTTTCGACGCTGCCGGTGGTGCGCATGGTGGTGACGCCCTCGGCGAGATAAAGGCGCGGAGCCGAGAAAGTCATCTGAGTTACCAGGACAGGATGGTCAGAGTGTCGCTGGCTGTCGAGATTCGGCCGCACGATATAAAACAGGTGATCGTGCATTCCAACAATGCCCGGCATCACTGTATATGCCGTGAAGGTCGAGAACTGCAGTGCCTTTGTCCGCCACCACATCGGCGCCCTTCATGATCGCCGTGATCTTTCCGCCCTCGATCACGACGTTCTGATCTTCGACCGCCGGTCCACCGGTGCCATCAATAATCCGCGCGTGCGTGAGCACAACCTTGGGAGCGCACACCCGGCCAAACTCCTTCACCGCGGCGGCGTCTCTCGACGGCTCGGAACATTGGGCACGCATGGTGAGAGAGAGCAGCAGCAGCACAAAGGACACGCGAAAGCATGAAGGTCCTCCGCAGAACGGAAAACATTGTACTTGAGGACGATAGAATGGATGGAGGACGGGCGTCCCGCCCGTCCAGCCGAGCGCAGCCTGGCAGTGTCGAAGACCCAGGCAAGGTCAAAACGAGGCGCAACCACCGCTCCCTCAAATCACTTTTTGGTGGTAGTATAATAGTAGTATGAAAGAGAAGACATCTATCACACTCTCTACCGATGTTCTGTCTGGCATCGACAAGCTGGCGGGTTCGAAGCACTCCCGGTCATCCTTCATTGAGCGGGTCCTCCGCCACTACCTGAGGCAACGGGCGCGGGCTGAGGCGCAGGCCCTTGACTTGGACCGCCTGAACCGGGCCGCGCAGCGCCTGAATGCCGAGGCAGCGGATGTAATCGAATACCAGGGAATGGACCTGGATTCCTCCACCGACGAGGTCAGCAAATAATTCCTGATCAGGAGTCGGCATGAAGCGCGGAGAACTCTATCGTGTCCACAAGCCCGGAGGCGACCCGAAGCCATACCGGGTCTTCGTGGTGGTGAGCCGCCAAGTGCTCATCGACTCGAGGTTCTCCACCGTGATATGTGCGCCTGTATTCAGCAGCGGCGACGGGCTTTCCACTCAGGTGGGCGTCGGGCCTGATGAAGGATTGAAGCATCCCAGCTGGATCATGTGTGACAACCTGGTCAGCCTGCGCAAAACCGACCTCACCCATTTCCTGGGCTCTCTCTCCAGATCGAAGCTCTCGGAACTGAACCAGTCGCTGAAAATGGCGTTGGATTTGTTTTAGGTATTCGTTAGAGTTAGACGCAGTCGCGCGCACTCCACTTTCAACATTGCAGGCAGCAGCGGAAGAACGCACGAGCGAGGTTGCTCGCGCCTACATTCGCGCCGGGGCCGCCGCCCGCTTGGGTAGCATCTCGCCGATGCGGCGAATCTGCGCCCCTACACCCTTGAGCTTTTCTTCAATATTCTCGTAGCCGCGATCGATGTGGTACACGCGGTCGATAATGGATTCGCCTTCCGCTACCAGCGCCGCCAGCACCAGCGACGCCGAAGCCCTCAGGTCGGAAGCCAGCACCGCCGCCGCGCTCAACGGCGACGGACCGCGCACCACCGCGCGCCGTCCTTCAATCTTGATGTTGGCGCCCATGCGCACCATTTCGAACGCGTGCATAAATCGATTTTCGAAAATGTTTTCGGTGATGATCGACGTCCCCTCGGCTTGGGTGGCCAGCGCCATGTACTGCGCCTGCATGTCGGTAGGGAAGCCGGGATACTCTTCGGTCACAATGTCCGCGGCCTTGATGGGGACGTCTGCCCATCACCCGTACCGAATCAGCGTTGTGCCGGGTCTTGACGCCGACTTCAGCCAGCTTTTCCAGCAGCGCGTCCAGGTGCGTGGGCTCGCAGCCCGCAACGTTCAGGTCTCCACCGGTCATCGCTCCTGCAATGATGAATGTGGCAGCCTCGATCCGGTCAGGAATGATTCTGTGTTTCGCGCCATGCAGCTTGTTGACGCCCTTCACCCGAATGGTCGAAGTGCCTGCGCCTTCGATCTGCGCTCCCATTTTGTTCAGCAAGTCGGCTAAATCAGCAACTTCGGGTTCGCGGGCGCAATTCTGCATCACGGTTTCACCCTCGGCCAGGGTCGCCGCCATGAGCAAGTCTTCGGTGCCGGTCACGGTAATTTTGTCGAACAGAAGTTCTCCGCCTTTGAGTCGGTCAGCGCTGGCCTCGACGTATCCGTGATCCTGCGTGATTTTGGCCCCCAGACGCTCCAGCCCTTTGATGTGGAGATCGATGGGACGCGCGCCGATAGCGCATCCGCCCGGCAGGGAAACCCGGGCGCGACCGCAGCGCGCCACCAGCGGCCCCAGGACAAGCGATGAAGCCCGCATCTGCTTGACCAGTTCATACGACGCTTCGGGGCTGGTCAGATTGCGGGCGCAAATCGTGGTGCGATGCTGTGCCCGGCCGTAACCCAGTTCGACTTCGGCGCCCATCGCGGCCAGCAGTTTGCGGGTGGTTTCAATGTCGCGTACCTGGGGGATATTTTCCAGAATGACAGGCTCTTCCGTAAGCAGGGCCGCCGCCATGGCCGGCAGCGCGGCATTCTTGGCTCCGCTGACGCGAATCGTCCCCAGCAGCGGATTGCCCCCTCGGATCACAAACTTATCCATACGCCGTCTATTCTAATGGCGACGACAGGGAAGAGTGGGCGGGAAATGGTAACTCCATGGGACACGGCCTGTGGGGATTCGATGTGGGATTCAATGTGGCCGCGGGCGACTCGCCCGCGCCGGCGCTACAAACTGCGCGCTGCGGCGATCGCCCGCCGCACATGCCCTCCGGCTAATTTCAGCGCCCGCTCGGCCTCCCGGCGATCCACCTCCGCCTGCAACATGACCAGCGCCACTGGGACGCTGTTTCCAGCCACCCGCAAAGCCTGCGCCGCAATCTCCGCACCGACGTCTGCCGCCTGCTGCAGAATGTTGACGCTGCGCGCCGCCAGCTTCGAATTTCGTGGGGTGACGTGCACCATAAGGTTTCCATACACGTACCCCAGCCGGGTCATGGCTCCGCTGGAGAGCATGTTCAGCACCATCTTCTGCGCCGTGCCCGCCTTCATGCGGGTCGATCCCGAGATCACCTCTGGCCCCACTTCGGTCACAATGCCCAGCTGGGCCGCCCTTTGCAGCGGGGTATTGCGATTGCAAGTCACGGAAATGGTTTGCGCACCTTTACTCCGCGCATACTGGATAGCGGCGATGGTGAACGGGGTCCGCCCGCTGGCCGCAATTCCGACGACCACGTCATTCCGGCCTGGCTTTCTTTTCGCCATCTCACGCTTGCCCAGGTCGCGGGAGTCTTCATTCGCCTCCACCGCCGCAGCCAGGGCCGGCGGCCCGCCCGCCATGATGAACTGCACCGTCCTGGGATCGACGTTGAACGTCGGTGGACACTCCGCCGCATCCAGGGCCGCAATCCGTCCGCTGGTGCCCGCGCCGACATAGATCAGTCTTCCGCCCCGCTGCAGAGCGTTCGCGATCAGCTCCACGCCGCGCGCGATCTGCGGCAGCGCGCGCCGGACCGCATCCACCACCTTGGCGTCTTCAGCGTTGATGACGCGCACTACTTCCAGCGCTGATTTCAGGTCCAGGTCAGCGGAATCGCGATTGGTTTGCTCGGTGGTAAGGCGGCTCAGGTTCTCCCGCATGGTTTTCGATCTTCGCGTCAAAGCTTTTTCTCCAGCGCTTCCACCACCGCATCGTGAACTGCGGGTCGCACGTCCTTGATCGCTTTATTGTCGCAGTCAGGCCAGGTCCGGTTGGTCAGCAGGGTGACGGAAAGCTGGCGCTCGGGATCGATCCACAGCGAGGTTCCGGTGTACCCCAGATGCCCGAACGAACGGGCGGAGAAGTATTTCCCCGACTGCGACGGCGAGGAAGGCGTGTCCCAACCCAATGCCCGGGACGTGCCAGCTGGCGCGGCTTCCCGGCGAGTGAAGAGCGCCAGGGTTTCCGGACGAACCAGCGGAGGTCCTCCTTGCAGAAGCACGTGAGCAAATGTTGCCACGTCTTCGGCGGTCGCGAACAAGCCGGCTTGTCCTGCGACTCCGCCCAGCACGCTGGCATTTTCATCCTGCACCTCGCCCTGGATGGCGCGGTGGCGGAAGCTGCGGTCATCTGCAGTGGGAGGAATCGAAGCCCGCCATGCTGCGGGTGGAATGAAAGTGGTGTGCGCCATCCCCAGCGGACCAAAGACTTCGCGCTGACAGAAACGGTCAAGGCCTTCGTCGGCGATACGCTCCAGAGCGATCGCCAGAATGATGAAGCCGATGTCGCTGTATTCGGCCTTCGTGCCCGGATCAGCCGCTAGCGGGGTAGCGAACGCGGCCGCCAGCAACTCATCTCTGCTCGTCGCCTTCAGAAAGAGCTTTTCATAGGCCGGCAATCCGGAGGAGTGCGCCAACAGCGTACGCACCGTCACCTCGGTTCTCCGCGTATCAGTCCCGGCAAACTCAGGCACGATGCTGGCCACCGGCGCCTCCAGATCGATGAGTCCACGTTCGTAGAGAATCATCGCCATGGTGGTGGTCGCGACAACTTTCGAAACCGACGCCAGATCGAAGACAGTGGCCACGGTCACGGCAGGAGAGCTGGGTTCGTAGGTGAAGCGGCCAAAAGCTTTCAGCGCAACCAGTTTTCCCTGAAAGGTAACCGCAACCGAAGCTGCAGGGAACGCTGCCCGGGTGATGGCTTCTTGCAGGATGTGGAAGGGGCGCCCAAAGACCGCATCCTGCCCCTGATATGCGGGAGCAGGGAAGCGGGGCGCGGCTTGCGTTCCGGCACTCGCCGAGGCAGGACTCTTAGACAAAGGTGTGGTGTGCTCGATGTTCGGGTTATAGCAAACTTCCGTAATCGGGTAAAGGTCACGACGCGCGGGGCTTGTGTACTAGGATCCAATTCATGCGTCGCCAGAGCGAAACGCCGAACCAGAATCCCGAGCCGAGGATTGACCGTATCTCTCCCAAAGGTTGGGCTGGTCTGGTGTTCACCGTCGGCGTCGTCGCTATCTTACTCACCGAGGAAGCCATCAGAGGTTTCGCACTGCTTAGCCTCGTTCTTGGTGTCATCATTGGCGCAGTTCTGTACCTGTGGCACAAACGGCACCCCCTGCTCTGACTTTCTTGAGCAATCCCGCGCCCCTTGTGTACATTCAAGGCATCCAGTCAACTTGGCCAACTCGTCGTCTGCGGGCGTGTAGCTTCGCCATTTTGTTCGTCAGCCTTTTTCCCTTGCTGGCCACGGCTGCCACCGCTAAAGCCCCCGCCACTCCAAAACTGGCTGTCCTCGATTCCATCATCCTCGACGCCATCCACGACCACCAGATTCCCGGCGCCGTATTGCTCATCGGGCATAACGGCCAGGTGATCTACCGCAAAGCCTTCGGCAATCGGGCAACGGAGCCCCACCGCGAACCCATGACCGCAGACACTATTTTCGACCTCGCATCGCTCACCAAAGTGATCGCCACCACTACAGCCGTCATGCAACTGGTGCAAAAGGGTGAAGTCCGGCTGAACGACCCGGCGGCAAAATACATTCCCGAATTTACTCAGAATGGCAAGGACGACATCACCGTCCGCAACCTGTTAACTCACTACTCCGGCCTGCGCGGAGACTTCGACTTGGATCCGCCCTGGGAGGGCCGGGATGCCGGCCTCCGTCTGGCCTACGCCGAAACCCCCGTTTACTCGCCCGGCTCCAGGTTCATCTACAGTGACACCAATTTCATTACGCTGGGCGCGCTGGTTGAACGCGTAACCGGAACCACACTGGATGATTACTGCGCCCGGAAAATCTTCCGCCCTTTGCACATGGCGCATACTCGCTTCCTGCCGCCCGCGGCCTGGCGGCCGAAGATCGCTCCCACCGAATACGATGAGCAAGGCAAAATGCTGCGGGGCGTGGTGCATGATCCCCGGGCGCGCCGCATGGGTGGCGTGGCTGGACATGCCGGCCTGTTCTCCACCGCCGACGATCTTTCGAAATTTGCCCGCGCCCTGTTGCAGGGCAGCCCGATTCTGGCCGGGAATGTGGTCGAGAAGATGACCACGCCGCAGCAACCGCCAACCGCGCCGGAACTGCGAGGCTTCGGCTGGGACCTCGACTCGCCATTTTCGAGTAATCGCGGCGACCTCCTCCCCGTGGGATCGTTCGGCCACACCGGATTCACTGGCACATCGATCTGGATCGATCCGACGACCCAAACTTACATCATCCTGCTGACCAACTCCGTCCATCCACGCGGACAGGGAAGCGTGGTGGCCCTCCGCTCCAAGGTTGCTACCGCGGTGGCCGCCGCCCTTCCCCTGACCGTCAGCCAGAAAGATGAACTGCGCTGGAAAAGCATTACCGGATACAACGAGGCCCAGACCGCCTCCCGCCGCATAGCCACCCGCAACGGAACGGTGCAAAACGGAATCGACGTGCTCGAGGCCCACAACTTCGATTCCGTTCGTGCAGCCGATGGCAAAAAGAAAATCGGACTCCTCACCAACCAGACCGGCCTGGACTCGCAGGGACGCCGCACCATTGATGTCCTCGCGCAGGCCCCTGGCATCTCGCTCGATGCCATCTTCAGTCCCGAGCACGGCGTGACCGGTACCCTGGACACGACCGACATCGCCAATTCGAAGGATGCCGCCACCGGTGTCCCCATCTACAACGTTTACGGGGCCAAGGACGCCGAACGCAGGCCGTCGGTGGACACTCTGAAAACTCTCGATGCGGTCGTCTTCGACGTGCAGGATGTCGGCAGCCGCTTTTATACCTACGAAACCACCCTGGGATATTTTCTCGAAGCCGCGGCCAAGGCGGGTATCGAGATGATCGTCCTTGACCGCCCCAACCCGGTCACCGGCTCCTTCGTGCAGGGCGCCGTCCCTGATCCCGGTCACGAAAGCTTCGCAAACTATTTTCCCGTCCCAGTCCGTCATGGCATGACCATGGGCGAGCTGGCAAAAATGTTCAACACCGAGCGCAACATCAACGCCAGGCTGACGGTGATACCCATGGAAGGATGGATGCGCGGCGACTGGTACGATTCCACCGCCCTGCCCTGGATCAATCCTTCACCCAACATGCGCAGCCTCACCGAAGCCACGCTGTATCCCGGTGTGGGCGTGGTTGAAGGCACCAACGTTTCGGTGGGCCGCGGCACCGACACACCCTTCGAATTGCTGGGCGCGCCCTGGATCAAGGCCGTTGAACTATCGCAATATCTAAATGCCAGAAACATCTCCGGCGTGCGCTTTGTCCCGGTAACATTCACTCCGGACGCCAGTATCCATGCCGGCCAGAAGTGCCAGGGCGTCAACATTGTCCTGATCGACCGCAACGCTTTCGACGCTGCTGAGCTGGGTATTGAGCTGGCTTCGGCGCTGCACAAACTGTATCCCGAGCAATATCACATGGAGCGCCTGATCGAGCTGCTGAACAACCAGTCGGTGTACGACGCCATCGCCGCTGGCCAGGATCCCCGCCGCATCGCGGATGACTGGCGGGAGCCCCTGGAAAAATTCCTCCAGGTGCGCCAGAAGTACCTCATTTACAAGTAGCTCAAGTCCTGCCGTCGTGCCTCACTTCCGCTAGAATATCGGTTGACCGATTCGTTCACCCCGGGGAGTCGAGGATGAAAGCTGGCAAACCTGCACCCACCGCTAATTTGATGTACCGCTGTGCCGGGCCCAATTGCGGGACGCTCAAGGGCCTCACGGACCACTGGTGGCTGATGTGGGCTTCGTTCGTCGAATTTAACCGGCCGGTGCTTTACCTTTGCCCCTGGGATGACGAGATTGCCGCCCGCGAAGGCACCCTCCACGTCTGCGGCGAGCTCTGTGCCCAGCGCCTGCAGTCCCAGTTCATGGGAAACGTCCGGGAGAATCAGCGGTCTGCCAGTGTGTAGGCAGCGGCGCGGACCAAGATTCCGACAAACTTTCGCTCCTCAACTTGCATCGTACTGTTATATCGGGCCACGCGGACGCTGCCTCGTCTAGTCTGTGCTTTGGGGAGTTCTCGATGCGAACAAGCATGATGCGAACCGCTGTTGTGATGTTCCTGGTGAGCGGTTTAGCCGCGGCTCAGGCAAATCCCGCGGCTCGACCAGATCCGCCCGCGACCTCCACCACTGACGCCGCCCAGCTTACGATTCCTTCCGGCACCAAGGTCCCGCTGGCGCTCAAGCAATCCATTTCTACCAAGAACGCCCGCGAAGGCGATGCCGTCTATGCCGTCACCGCCTTCCCGGTCGTAATCAACGATCGCATCGTGATTCCCGCCGGCACGTATGTGCAGGGCCGCATCAGCGGTGTCAAACGCGGCGGACACATCAAGGGCCGCGCCGAAGTCCTCATGCACTTCAGCACTCTCATCTATCCCAGCGGTTATACCGTGGTGCTGCCCGGCGCGGTCGAGAACGTCCCCGGAGCTGAAAAGACCTCGATGAAAGATGAGGAAGGCACTATCCGCCAGGACAGCCAGACCGGCGAGAAGGCCAAAACGGTAGCCACCGCCGCCGGAACCGGCGCGGTCGTTGGCGGCCTCAGCAACGGCGTGAAGGGTGGCCTGATCGGAGCCGGAATCGGTGGCGGAATCGGCACCGCCATCGGACTCCTCACCCGCGGCAACGACGTGCGATTGGACGCGGGCACCACCCTGGAAATGGTCATCCAGCGCGAAGTCCCCCTGGACGCCACCCGCATCCCAAAATAAAAGTTTTTTGTTTGTGTGGAGCGGGCACTCCTGCTCGCTGCCTTTGACTTTGGGTTTTCTCAGGCCTATAAGCACGAAGAACACGAAGCAATTCCGTCATCCCCTAGGGGTCAAAGCCTTTCGCATACTCACCGCACCCCACTCACTTCAAGTTAAACAACGCATTCACATGCGCCCTCACCGAAATAGTCTGAGGAGTGAACTCTTCGGTAGGCGCAGGAGCCGCCCCCGCCACGTTCATTTTCATCATCGTCCGTGCCATGGGCATGGGACGCACATTCTCAAACGTGTCCACCGACGCATAAGACACTTCCCCCAGCGCGCGCCCCGCGCTCCGAGCCAGCGCCGCCGCCGACTCACGGGCCCGCCGGTAGGCATCCTCGACAGCCTTGGTCTTGGCTGCGTCCATGTCCTCCAGGGTGTAGTTCAGTGACTGATTTTCCGTGACGTCGGTATCGGCCAGTTGCTGCACGATGGGCGCCACCTTGGAAAAATCCTTCAGCTTCAGCGAAACATTTGCGTTCACCTGATATCCCACCAGCTTTCGCTTCGGCGTCTTGTAGTCATAGACCGGCTGCAACGAAAAGTAGCCAATCTCCGCCGCTTTGGGCTCGATCCCGTTGGACCGCAAAATCTGCCGCACCTGCTCCGCTGCTTTAGAGGCGCGGTCATAAGCCTCGCGCGAGGTCCCTTCCTGTGCCGAGATATTGAATTGCATCACGGCGGTGTCGGGATTTGCCTCAAACTTCCCGTCCGCGCCGACAAAGATGCTGTTGGGCTGGGCGGCGATGGTAGGACGGTCCTGGCCCAGAGCAAAGGTGGCCACAAGCAGTGCGACCAGTATGGCAATCGTAGCTCTCATAGATTCTCTCCTGACCAGGAGTACATGATGCCACAGCGCCTTATGTGTGTGTGGGTCGGACAGGAGTGTCCGACCCACACACACCCCATCTCAGCGCCATGGAACTTGCAGGGGACGGTCCAGCCGCACTTCGAGCATGGTGCCTTTTTGCAGTTGCAGTCTGTGGTCGCTGAATATGGCCTGCACCACACCCGCGGCCGCTCCGGCCTTCGAACCTATCCCATCGGAATCCGGATCACGATGCGTTCCCCCGCCTTGTCCCTGCCGTTCGATTTCGCCTTCGGCCCGCGTGGTCAAGCCGTGCTCGCCCGGAACATCGATGATTGTTGCCATCAGCGGTGCCCATCCGCGTTGGGTCTCAATCTCGTCAAAGCTCAGCAGCAGGCGGGGATGAAACCCATTGCCTACGTCGCTCACATGTCCTCTGATCTTGCTGCCGCGCAGAATCATGCTTTCATCCGGCCCCATCAGATCTTCCGCCAGTTTGGCCTTGAACCGTTTCCCCGGCTGGATTCTGCTGACATCGAGCTTGTCTTCGAGACGGATCAGAAAAGTGGTTCCGTAGGGAATGGCGTGAGGAGGGGCGGCGGATTTCTCCTCCTGGCCGAGCAGCGGCAGAGTTGCCAGAACCAAAGTCAAACACCAGATCGAACGAAGCCCAGCCATAAGCGAAACCTCCACGTCGCGAAGAGCGACCTGCCAGCTCGGTTGGATGTAGGCCGCTACCGAATTGCTGCCTGCGCTGCAGGTGGCGAGTTAAATGAACGCAACCTTAAAGGCGGGTGTTTTTCTTGGCGTTCTTTGCAGTTAAGAGCCTTACTTTGGGATTCAACGGAGACAGCGAATCTAGATAGAGCCCTTGGCGCTGGTGGAGTAAGCGAAGCGGTCGCTCTGCGCCCCAATCTGCCGCCGCAGATCTCCCCAGATATTCTCCGGCATGGTGAGAAAAACCTTGACGACCTGGGGATCGAATTGCCGCCCCGCCCAGCGTTCGATTTCTTCCCGGGCCGCCTGCAGGGACTGGGCGGGACGATACGGGCGATCGGAGGTGATGGCATCGAGCGTGTCCGCCACCGAGAACATGCGCGCCCCCAAAGGAATCTGATCGCCTTTCAGGCCGCGTGGGTACCCGGTCCCGTCGAAGCGCTCCTGATGGGAATAGACGATCTCGGCGGCCTCCGCCAGAAACGGGATCCGGCTCAGGATCTGGTAGCCGTGGTAACAGTGCTCCCGCATGATGGTGATCTCGTCCGGCGTCAGGGCTCCGGGTTTGGTCAGGATCTTGTCGGGAATCGCCATCTTGCCGATATCGTGCAGGAATGCGCCCCGAGCGATCACGTCAATCTGACTCTTGGGCAGGCCCATGGCCCGGGCGATGGCAATGGTGAACGCGGTGACGCGGCGGGAGTGGCCTTCAGTCTCCGCATCTTTTAAATCGAGGGCGCCACCCAGGGCTTCGAGAGTGATGTCGTAGGAACGCTCCAGATCAGCCAGGGTCTTCTTCAGTTGTTCGGTGCGGGCCGCTACCAACGATTCCAGACTGGTCTGGTAGGCGCGGTTCTCCAGCTTCAAACGGCGATTCTCCAGCGCCCGGCGCACGGTGGCCAAAAGCTGTTCGCGTTCGAAAGGCTTCAGCAGGTAGTCATACGCGCCATTGCGGATCGCGGCCAGCGCCACCGAGATATCGTGCACCGCCGTGACCATCACTACCGGCATTTCGGGAAAACGTTCTTTGGTTCTTTCCAGAAGACCGATGCCGTCCAGGTTCGCCATCATCAGGTCGGACAGCATGAGCGCGAATTCCTCACCGGATTCGAGCAACGCCAGCGCTTCCATCCCGGAACCCGCTTGCCGGCACTTGTAGCCCGCGGTAGTCAGCATGGAAGAGACAATCTCGCGGATGGTCTCCTCGTCGTCAACAACCAGGATGCGATCAACTGGCATGATTTTCTTTAGACTACGGCCAATTCTACAGTAGTTCCGAGATTCCGAAAGTAACCAGAAGGTCAGGGAAAGCCCATTGGCCATCCGGGGAATCGTGCTATTAAGGGAGTGAGCGCTTACCCCCTGGTTGCGATGAATCTATTGAGCTTCTCTACCTGGCTTGCGGTGAGGGACATTACTGTCCCCGGTCTGACGTCACAGGAGTCGGCGGCCCTGCTCCTGCTAGCCGCCAGCCTGCTGGTCTTCCGCGCCTTTCGCGAGCGCTATCTGCTGATCTGGACCCTGGGCTGGCTGGCCTACTTCGTCTCTCGCTGGACCCTGGCGGAACATGCCGCCGGACCGGTCCCGACCTACCTGATCGCGATCTCACAAGCCGAGTTTGTCCTGGCGGTCTGCCTCTTCGCCGCCGCCATCTTCGTCTATACCCATGCCCGCGGATTGCTGTTGCCCCTGATGCTAATCACGTTGACCGTCATGGGCTTTGCCGTGGGGCGCATCTGGCTCTGGCCGCAGTCGATCACCCTGCGCGTGGCCCTGGAAGTGGCCTACCGTATCGTCGCTGTGACCGCTGCCTACCGGCTGATTCGGTACCGCTGGGCGCGCTGGGAAATAGGCCCGTGGCTGCTCAGTATCAGCATGCTGTGCCTGCATCTCCAATGGGATCCCATCACTTCCCGCCTGCCGGCTGGGTCCAACCTGATGGTAAGCCTGCTTGCCGGGCTGAGCATGCTGCTCCTGGTTTTCGATGATTACAAGTTGCATATGCGCCGCCTGGGCGTAGTGAACGCGCTCACTACCAGCATCACTCGTGCCCAACAGCATGGGCCCATCATGGCTACCGCCCTCGAAGAACTCAAAGGGCTCATGCGCGCCAAGGCCGCCTGGTTCCGCTTGCTCGAGGGCGATCGCATGGTGATTGCCCAGCAGATCGGCCTTTCCAAGGGCTTTCTCCAGGATCGCCTATCCGTCCCCCTGGACGACGACTTTGAACGCACCCTCGGCGGCACCGTGCCGGTGGTCCTGGTGACCTCCGCTGCCTCGGAAACCGTCCGCCCCTATCTCAAGCAGGAAGGATTTCATCACGTTGTGATGGTGCCGGTGCTGGGCAAGAAGTCAGTCATCGGGACCTTGGCTCTGGGCGGCGCTCACCGCCTCCACTACTCTCCCGACGAAATGGAATTCCTGGTCACCACCGCTCATCAGTTGGGACTGGCGGTCGAAAACCTGCGGCTGGTGGAACAGATTCTGCGCTCCCATCGCCAGTGGACCAACACTTTCGACTCCATCCATGACCTCGTCCTGCTGCACGACTCTGAATTTCGCGTGATGAAGGCCAACCACGCCCTGCTGGAACGCCTCAACCAGGCACCCGCCGACGTCGTGGGCCAGCTGTGCGAAGCCGTGCTGCCCCACAATCGCGGGCAGTGGAAAGGCTGTCCCTACTGCGGACATCCCGAGGAGGGCTTTCACGAAGGGCCCGATCCCGGCTTCGGTGGCTTCTCCATGGTCTCAACGTCTTCGTACGTGGAGCAGGGAAGCAAGCAGAAAGGCAGCATCCACGTGGTGCGCGACACCACCGACCGGCGCATCGCCGAAGAAAAATACCGCCTGCTCTTCGAACAGGTGCAGGAAGGCGTTTTCGTCGCCACCCCGGAAGGCAAACTGCTCGATTGCAATGACGCCTTCATTCGCATGCTGGGCCACGGCAGCCGCGAACAAGTGTTGGCCCTGAACGTGGACGCCGAGCTTTACGCCTCCCACGAACAGCGTGAAGTGTTCCGGCGCGAAGTGGAACTGCACAACTACGTCCGTAACTTTGAAGTCACCCTCCGCCGCAAGGACGGCACCCTGCTCACCGCCATGGAGAGCAGTTTCGCCACCCGCAATGCGGAAGGCAAGATCGAGCGCTACCAGGGCTTCCTGCTCGATATGACCGAAAAGAAGCGCGCCGAAGACGAAATCCGCCGCCGCAACCGCGAACTCAACGCCTTGAACGCCATGGCGGTTATCGCCACCCAATCTTTCGACCTGGACGAAATTCTCAACCTCACGCTCCGCCAGGTGATCACGCTGCTCGGCGCCGAAACCGGTTCCATCTATCTCTGCGATCTGGACGAAACCACATTCCGCCGCCGCGCCGGATGGGGCCAGCGTAGTGCCGAACGCGCCCGCCTCTCCGAAATCAAGTTCACCGAAGGCTTCGGCGAGCTGGTGACCCGTTCCCGCACCGAAGTCATCACCAGCGACTACTTGCCGCATCTCCCATCCCAGGTGGCGGAATTCATTCGCGCCGACGGCCTGGCCTCCTGGATCTGGGTGTTACTGTGGGGAAAAGACATACCCATCGGCATCATGGGCATCAGCAGCCGCGAGAGCCGCGAGTACACCAGCAACGACGAAAGCCTGCTGGTTGCGATTGGCCGGCAATTGTCCACCACCATTGAGAAGGTCCGGCTCTACGAGGAAACCTGCCGCGCCTACGAAGACTTGCGCCGCGCCCAGGAACAATTGCTGCAGAGTGAAAAGATGTCGGCGGTAGGACAGTTGATCGCCGGTGTCGCCCATGAACTCAACAATCCGCTGACCGCCATCCTCGGCTACGCCCAGCTGCTCGAAAGCGAAGGACTGGGAGAGCGCGCGGCCGACTTTGTCAGCAAGCTCTTCAAGCAGGCCCAGCGCACTCACCGGGTCGTGCAAAACCTATTGTCGTTCGCCCGCCAGCGCAAGCCCCAAAAAGAGCAGGTTGATATTTGCAAAGTGCTGGATGAGACTCTGGCGTTACGCGACTACGATCTCAAAGTAAACGACATCAAGGTGGAGCGCGAGATCGAGGCTGAAATTCCACCGGTCACCGCCGACCCCCATCAGCTCGAGCAGGTGTTTCTCAACATCATCAACAACGGTGTGGACGCCATGCTGGAATCAGGTCGAGTCGGCACTCTGAAGGTTCGGGTTTACGCGCAGGAGGGAACGTGTAGTCACTGAATTCCAGGACTCCGGCCCCGGCATCAAGGAGCCGAACCGCATCTTCGATCCCTTCTACACTACCAAGAGTGTAGGCAAAGGCACCGGCCTCGGCCTCAGCATCTGCTATGGCATCATCAAGGAACATGGAGGAGACATTTCCGCGCGCAACCGGGAAGATGGCGGGGCCATCATCGAAGTGCGTCTCCCTGCCAACGACCGCGCCGGCGCTCCCGAACCCGTCTTGCCCCCTTCTTCGCGAAAGTCCGTCATCGAGGGCAGCGTCCTCCTGGTCGAAGACGAAGAGGCTGTCCTCGAGTTCGAGCGCGACGTCCTGGCCGGCGCCGGAGCCAAAGTCGTAACCCTGATGAACGGCGACGAAGTGAAGGCCCGACTGCTGCAGGAATCGTTCGACGCCATGATCATCGACGGCAAGATGGCCAATGGATGGAACGCCCCAGACGTTTACCGATGGATCGCAGAAAATCGCCCGGGCCTGGAAAAACACCTGATGTTCACGTTCTCCAGCGTCCTGGAGCCCGAAATCCGTGCCTTCCTCCACGATAACAACGTCCCCTACCTGGTAAAACCCTTCGAAGTCGGCGACCTGATTTCCCAGGCCCGCCGCCTGCTGCAAAAGACCCAAGCCGCAGTGGCCGGCTAAGACACTGACAATGTAGACGCGAGCGTCCACGCTCGTGACACCACCGAGCACTGTTTTCGTAGCGCCGGCGAGATGCCGGCGCACGAACCTCAAAGGTCTTTCCGCAGCGACCGTCCAAATGCCCGCAACGCCGCTTCATTCCGCCGATACCAAACCCAGAGCCCAAGCTTCTTGGCCTCAACCACACCGGCCTTGGTCAGGATTGCCATATGATGAGAAATCGTAGGCTGTGACAGATGAATGCGCTGCTCAATATCCGAAGCGCACAACCCCACGTCCTTGCCAATCGAACATCCGCCGTGTTCCTTAAGCGCGCTCAAGATCCGGCGTCGCGTCGGATCAGCGATAGCATGCAGAATACGATCCAGTTCCTGCTCCGAATGACTCATCCGCAAGCAATAAACCCTGAATCGACAGATGTCAATATACGGACCTCAGACGTCGGACCTCGGACCTCGGACGGTCGGACCTCAGCCTTCGGGTGTCATCCTGAGCGGGGCGAGAGCTTTCGCTTCGTCGAAACCCTATAAGCCGATGAGTCCGCGGGAGCAGGTTAGAGGTATGTGAAACTTTTGTGCAGAACCGGTAGTCAAATGGTCTGAAGTCCAACGCCCGACGTCCGAGGTCCGCCCTTGCTATTCGAAGGCAATGATCGCCGGCAACTCGAAAAGCTGAAGAAGAGCGAGGGCTTGCTGCCTCCCGGCCAATCCCTCACTCTCAAATGGCCTGTCCTGCACTACGGTTCGGTGCCGAGGTTTGACCCCGAGACCTGGGACCTCCGCATCACCGGCCTGGTTGATTCGCCGCTTAAGCTCAGCTGGAAAGAGTTCAACGCTCTCCCTAAAATCCAGCACACCAGCGACTTCCATTGTGTAACTCGATGGAGCCGTTTCGACAACCACTGGGACGGCGTGGCCTTCCGCGAACTGCTGACCCGCGTCCATCCCAAGCCGGAAGCCGCATACATCCTGGTTCACGCCGAACAGGGATTCACCGCCAACGTTCCCTTGGCCGATCTTGACCGGGAGGAAGTATTACTTGCCACTCGCCACGACGGCGAGCCCCTGACCGCCGAGCACGGCTACCCGTTGCGCCTCATCGTCCCCCATCTCTACGCCTGGAAGTCGGTGAAGTGGGTGCGCGGACTGGAATTTCTCCAGCACGACACCCCCGGATTCTGGGAACAAAACGGCTACCATATGTATGGGGATCCGTGGAAAGAGCAGAGGTTCAGCAGAGATTGAGGGATTTACGAATGGTCGGATTTTCGAATTTAAATTCTAAAATCCGTCAATTCGACAATTCGTCAATTGTTTATTTCTTCAGTATCGGATTGTAACCATCCTTCACCAGCTGGCCGCGTGCGCTCTCCGCGTCCTTGATGTCGGCGAAAGGTCCGACCTGCACATGAAACAGTTTGTCTCCACCCGCGCTGGCGGCGAAGGCGGCATATTGTTTTTTCTTAAGCGCATCCACCAGGGCCGCGGCATCTTCGTGCTTGCTGACCGCCGCCACCTGCACGAAATAACTGTTCTGGCCTGAAATCGCGGTCGGATCGGGAGGCGCATCGGCGTCGGCAGGTGCCGTCTTGGCCGCCGTGCTCGCAGGCGTTTCCGCGCTCTTTGCCGTCAGGTCGGCTTGCGGATCTTTCTGTTCCACCGCCTTGTAGAACGTGAGATCGGAGGGTGCGCGAGCTTCAGCGGCCTTGACCGCTGTCGGACGCACGGCGGACGCGCCCGTTCCCCCTTGCAGCTCGACATTCGTCCTGCCGGAATTCTTCCCCAGCGAGAATCCCATCCCGAAGAACACGGCACACAGCGCCACCAGTCCAAAAAACAGGGCCAGCATCTTGCCCGTGCCCAGCGTGATCTCTGTGTCCTCAGAAGCCGCCATGTATCACTCCACCTCGCACCGCTGCATCAACTCTTCGAGCTACCTTCATCCGGCTTGCCCAGGAGCTTCTGAATGCCGGAGAAGAAATCCACCGGAACCGGGAAGACCACGGTGGTGTTTTTCTCCACTCCGATTTCAGTCAGAGTCTGCAAATACCTCAGCTGCACGCTGACCGGTTCCTTGGCCAGCAGGGCAGCGGCATCTACCAAACGTTGCGCGGCCGAGAATTCGCCTTCCGCATGAATGATCTTGGAGCGCTTTTCCCGCTCCGCCTCGGCCTGCTTGGCCATGGCCCGCAGCATGGACTCGGGCATGTCCACCTGTTTGACTTCCACGTTCGTCACCTTCACTCCCCAGGGCGCAGTGTGCGTGTCCAGGATGCTCTGCAGCCGCAAATTGATCTTTTCGCGATGGGCCAGCAGCTCGTCCAGCTCCTGTTCGCCGAGCACGGAACGCAACGTAGTCTGCGCGAACTGCGAAGTCTGGTACACGTAGTTGGAAACTTCAACCACCGCCTTGCGCGGATCAATCACCCTCAGAAAGATGACGGCATTTACCTTCAGAGTGACGTTGTCACGCGTGATGATGTCCTGCGGCGGGACTTCCATCGCTTCCTGGCGGAGCGAAATACGCACCATGCGATCAATCGGAGCGAACACCAGAATCACGCCCGGCCCTTTTTCGTGCCCCAGCAGGCGGCCCAGACGAAAGATCACGCCCCGTTCATATTCGGCCAGGATCTTGATCGAGCTGAAGAGGTACAAAACCACAACGATAGTAACGATGGCTGAGAACGAAAGACCCATGGGGAAGCCTCCGCGCCTGAACCTCAGGAACGCTTCTGTTGTACCGCAACCTCTTTAAGCATACGGCATCTCTCCGGAGAGGGGAGTGCCTCGCATGATGCCAACATAAGACTCAGACCATGCTCGCTGCCGGAGCGTGCTCCACTGCCCCTGATGGTTCCACCCGCAACTGCAACCCGTCCACGGCAATTACCACCACCGTCTGCCCCGCAGGCACACCGCTTGAGGACATGGCATCCCAGAGTTCGCCATGAACAAAGACCTTCCCGCGTGGTGAGAGAGTCGTCTGCGCAATGCCAACCTCTCCTACCAGTCCCTGCGCTCCGGTCGTCACCTTGTTGGCCCGCGCTTTCAAAGCAATACTCATGAGGAACACCGTGATCCCGCCCAGCGGAATACTCACGGCCAGCGCGGTCAGCAGGTGTACTCGCATTTCCGGAATGGGCGCGTCCACCAGCAGCAGTCCACCCAAAATCATGGTGACCATCCCGCCGATCGCCAGAACTCCATGGGTGGCAAATTTGGCTTCCAGCGCGAACAGAGCGAACGAAGTCAGGATCAGGACCACCGCCGCAAACCGGGTGGGCAAAAGATTGAGGGCGAAAGCCGCCAGCAGGATGAATACGATGCCTACCGTCCCCGGCACCACCGCTCCCGGATGGTTGAACTCCGCATACAACGCCAACGCTCCCACCGCCAGGAGAATGAATGCGATGTTGGGGTCCATGATGAAGGCCAGGATTCGCTGTTTCAGCGTCATATCGAACGGCCGGATGGTTGCGCCTTCCAGGTTGAGTGTGATCGTCTTCCCATCGAAGCGCTTGACGGTTTTTCCCTGCATCTGTTGCAGCAGGTTTTCTTCGCTCGTCGCCACGTAATCGATCATCTTCTGCGACAGCGCCTCCTGATCAGTAAACGACTTGGACTGGCGCACCGTGCTCTCCGCCACCTCGACGTTGCGCCCGCGCTTGGAAACCACGGAACGCATCAACGCGGCGGCGTCGTTTTCCATCTTCTCTTTCATCACGTCGTCCACTTTGCCGCCGCCCAGCGTGACCGGATGGGCCGCGCCGGTATTGGTCCCGGGGGCCATGGCCGCGACATCCGCGCTTTCCAGAATGAAGAACCCGGCCGACGCCGCCCGGCTTCCACTGGGGGTCACGTAAACGATCACCGGGACGGGTGAGGCCAGAATCTTCTCAATGATGTCGCGCGTGGACTCGACCAGGCCGCCTGGCGTATTCAACTCGATGAGCAATGCCTGATCTTTATTACGCGCGGCCTCCGCCAGCGCGCGCCCGATGTACTCATCGGTGATGGGATGAATGGTGTCGTTGACAACGATCTTCAGTACTTCCCCATAGGAAGGAACACAAAGCCCCAGCAAAACCGCGACGAACAGCATTCGCCAACCGGAAAACATTCTCATCGCCGCACCCGTCAACTCTATTGTCTCCCAAATCAAGCCCCACTCCCAAAAAAGTAGCGCCGGCGGCCCGCCGGCTGCCCCGGGGGCATCCTGCCCCCCGCAGGTAGGCGGAACGCTCACCCCACAGCCACCGAGACGCCAGCGCGCCAAACTTGCGGTATCAATCCGCCGCCGTATGCCCTTCGGCTTCCTCCGCGCGCAATTCATCCCACCCCGGCAGGTGCCTGTCCCCGGTAATCAAGCGCGCTCCACGTTCGTAAGTGAAATAGGACCACGCCCACTGTACCAGCACGATCATGCGATTGCGGAACCCGATCAGGAAAAATATGTGAATGAACAGCCATGCCAGCCAGGCCACAAAACCGGAAATGTGAATTTTCCCAAACTCGGCCACCGCCGCGGCGCGCCCGATGGTCGCCAGGTTGCCCTTGTTGAAGTAGTGAAAGTTCTTGCGCGGCTCGCCTCGCAATTCAGCCGCGATGTTGTGCGCCGTGGCCTTGCCTTCCTGCATGGCCACCGGCGCAACCCCTGGAAGCCACTTTCCATTTTCGTCCTTGAGCGCGGCCAGATCCCCAATCACGAAGACTTCCGGATGCCCCGGCAGACTGAGGTCGGGATTCACCAGCACCCGTCCGGCCCGGTCCACCGGCGCTCCCAGCTTTTTCCCCAGCGGTGAGGCCGCGACTCCCGCCGCCCAGAGAATGACTGCGGCTGGCCATCGCGTCTTCCCCATCTGCACTGCTCCGGGCGCCACCTCCGTCACCAACGCGGAGGTGTGCACCTCCACGCCCAGCCCCCGCAGCTGCTCCTCAGCACTGCGCGAGAGATCTTCGGGATAGGCGGGCAGAATCCGCGGGCCGCCTTCCAGTAGCACGATCCTCGTTTTTCGCGGATCGATAGTACGAAACTCGTTGGCTAACGCCCGGCGCGAAATCTCGGCCAGCGTCCCTGCCAATTCCACTCCCGTGGGACCGCCCCCGACCACCACGAAATTAAGTTGCACCTGCTCTTTTCCGCTGGCCGCCTGGCGCTCCGCCAGTTCGAATGCAAGCAACACGCGCCGCCGGATCTCCAGAGCATCTTCGATCGTCTTCAGGCCGGGCGCAAAGGGTTCCCACTCATCGTGGCCAAAATAGGCATGACTCGCGCCTGAGGCCACAATCAGGTAGTCGTAGGCCACCTCGCCATCCGGCAGCTTCACCACTTTGCGCGCCAGATCGAAGTCCTGCACTTCCGACATCAGTACTTCGACGTTCCGCCGGCTGCGCAGAATCCACCGAATCGGCGCAGCAATTTCTCCTGGAGACAGTCCGGCGGTTGCCACCTGGTAAAGCAGCGGTTGAAAGGTATGAAAATTCTGCCGATCGATCAGCGTCACCTGAACCGGATTCCCGGCCAGCGTGCGCGCCGCCAGCAAGCCGCCAAAGCCGCCTCCAACAATCGCCACCCGCGGGTTGTGCTTCGCATCCATCGCTCTACTTATAAGATTCCGCCCAGCCCCCGAGAGCCTCGAAATTTAAACTGAGAACCGGGAACTGATCCCTGACAACCAGGCTTTTAGTCCACCCCATACCCGATCATCATCCCGTAGTAAGCAGCAAACGAAACCGCAAATCCCACAAACCACGAGTAGTCGTAGGCGAAGCGCAAAGCCGCAACCACCAGCCCCACCAGGGCCACGGCGGCGCCAAGAAACAGCGACCCCACCGCCTTCCAGTTAAATCCCCCAGAATATTCGTAAGCCCCGCCACGCAGATAAAGGTCGTTCACCAACAACGATCTTTTCCGAATGAGCCAGTAGTCACAAATCATGATGCCCGCCACCGGCCCCAGAAACGCCGCATATCCGCCGAGCCAGCCGAAGATGAACGTCTTGTAGTTGTCCAGCAATTTCCAGGGCATGATGGCAATGCCCATGAAGCAGGTAATCACGCCGCCAATCTTGAAACTGATCTTGCGCGGCCACAGGTTGGAAAAATCATTGGCCGGAGAAACAACGTTGGCGCCAATATTCACATTCAAGGTTGCCAGCAGAATCGCAATCAGTGAAACCACCACTGCCAGCCGTGAGTGAAAGCGGCTCAAAAGTTGCACCGGGTCCCAGATCGCTGATCCGTAAATCACCACCGTCGCCGAGGTCACCAGCACTCCCACCAGAGAATAGAGAGTCATGGTGGTCGGTAACGCCAGCGCCTGACCGATCACCTGCGCCCGCTGGCTCCGGGCGAAACGGGAAAAATCAGGGATATTGAGCGAAACCGTCGCCCAGAAACCGACGGTAGCGTTCAACGCAGGAATCAGGAACTTCAGAAACTCCGAAAAGCTGGTGAACCTCGACGGCGCAGAGAGCATCGGCCCAAAGCCTCCCGCCTGCACATAGGCCCAACCCAGCAACAGCAATCCCACACCCAGCAGGACCGGAGCGCTGATCCCTTGCAGAAATCTGATGTACTCAATCCCTTTAAGGATCACCGCCAGGTTGATCAGCCAGAACGCCATGAAGCAGATGCCTGCGCCATGCGGTACCGCTTTCCACGCCGGCCACACCGTAGCCAGCAGAACATTGATGGCCTCGCCCCCAATCCAAGTCTGGATCCCAAACCACCCACACGCTACCAGCGCCCGCAAAACCGCGGCCACGTTCGCCCCCAGCACGCCGAAAGAAGCCCGCGCCAGCACGGGGAAGGGAATCCCATACTGCGCCCCGGGATGCGAATTCAGCAGCATCGGCACCAGCACGATGCAGTTCCCGAGAAAGACGGTAAACACAGCCTGCTTCCAGTTCATCCCGCCCTGGATCAGGCTGGCCGCCAGCATGTAGGTCAGGATGTTGACCGACATCGAGACCCAAAGCGCCGCATAGTTGTACGTGCCCCAGGTCCGCGCCCCGCGGTGACCTGAGGCCGCCTCGCCGGGCCGGACGGTGGGTGCAAGATCAGGGTTATAAAGAGGGCTGGATTCGATATTGCCGAGGGCAGTTGGAGGTGGCATCAGTATTTGTGAAAATAATCTTATACACGGACAATCCAGTCTTTGCTGACAACGCAAATACGCTCTTAGCCTCCCGAGCCGGTCTTCCCGCTTTGCGTGGTGAGAATGCCATAGGTTTCCGGACGCCGGTCGCGAAAGAACTGCCACACCTTGCGCACTTCCAGAATCACGTCCAGGTCAAGGTCCGCCACCAGCACCTCATCCTTATCTCGGCTGGCCTGGGCGATGATCTTGCCTCGCGGGTTGCAAAAATAACTCTTGCCGTAAAACTCCCCAATGCTCCACGGCTTCTCTTCGCCCACGCGGTTGATCGCGCCGACAAAATAGCCATTGGCCACGGCATGGGCCGGCTGCTCCAGTTCCCACAAATACTCGGAAAGCCCGGCCACGGTGGCCGAGGGATTAAAAACAATTTCCGCGCCATTCAATCCCAGAGCGCGCGCTCCCTCCGGAAAGTGCCGGTCGTAGCAGATATACACTCCCACCTTCGCGTATTTTGTGGTAAACACCGGGTAGCCCAGGTCGCCGGGCGTGAAGTAAAACTTCTCCCAGAATCCCGGATGGCAGTGGGGAATGTGGTGCTTGCGATATTTTCCCAGGTAGCGTCCGTCCTGATCGATCACCGCCGCCGTGTTGAAGTACAGTCCGGGCAGCTCCTGCTCGTACACCGGCACAATGATCACCATATGGTGTTTCGCCGCCAGCTCCTGCATCAGCCGCACGCTGGGGCCATCCGGGACCGCCTCCGCCAGTTCGTACCAGCGCGGGTCCTGCTCGGCGCAGAAGTACGGGCCGTAAAACAGCTCCTGCAAACACAGGATCTGCACCCCCTCCCGGGCGGCCTGCTCGATCATCTCCAGATGCTTGCGCACCATGGCTTCCCGGATCTCGCCCAGCGAGTGTTCCGCACCCAGCACATTGCGCGCTTGAATCAGTCCACAGCGAACCATTCGAGACATCGGAAAACACCTCGGATTGCGAAAAACTATAGCAGACTCATCGTGCATCGCCAGCCAGGAGCTCAAACTAAGAACCGAGAACTAATAACCAGGAACTGAATCACTACTCCCGAAAATAAAGCTACCGCTTCCCACTCCCTCCGGACGTATAATCGGGCCAATCTGTTACCGGGGGCTAGCCATGAACTGCCGCCTTACCTGCTGCGTGCTCACCCTGACCTTGGCCGCTTTTGCCCAAACTAGTAAGCCTACGGGCGGTCGCGGTACTCCCGGCCCCACTAGAAGCACGGGCCCGACGCAACCTACCATGAATCCCCCCGACACCACCATGGGACAAAGAGCTTTTCTTACCGGCAAGGTGGTGCTGGACGATGGCACCCAGATTACCGAGTCGGCGACCATCCAGACCATATGCCACGGCCACAAACAGACCGTTACCCACACTGATTCGCATGGCGGCTTTAGTTTCGAGCTGGGCGACCGAACCTCTTTCGCTAGCGCGGACTTCAGCGGAGCCGACGTCGATTCGATGGGTCCGGCCGCGGGGCGCGGGGTGCAGCGCAACTGGCGTGATTGTGAGCTGCTCGCCGAACTGCCCGGTTTCTCGTCGCAGCCCATTGATCTGAACAGCCGGCTCTCCACCTTCGAAAGCGCCGATATTGGCCGCTTGGTGTTGCACCGCATGGGCCAGGTCCAGGGTTTGACCATCAGCGCCACCAGCGCTATGGCGCCCAGGGATGCGCAGAAAGCCTATGAGAAGGCCAGCAAGAAGTTAAGCAAACAGCAATGGGACGAAGCCGAACCGTTGCTGGCTAAAGCGGTCGAGATTTATCCCAGGTATGCCGTCGCCTGGTTTGACCTGGGCCGCGTCCAACTCCAGAAACATGACGATGTCCAGGCGCGCCATTCTTTCGAGCAGTCCATTGTGGCCGACCCGAAGTATGTTAACCCCTATCGCGGTTTGGTGGAGTTGGATACACAAGAAAAGCAATGGCAGGAGCTGGTCAACGTCACCAGCCAATTGCTGGCCCTGAATCCGGTAAGTTTTCCCGATGCCTGGTTGCGTAACGCCCTGGGCAACTACTATCTTTATAACCTCTCGGAGGCCGAGAAAAGCGCTCGCCAGGGCCTGAAAGTGGACGAGCAGCACCAGGTTCCCAAACTGGAATACCTCCTGGGCGTCATCCTCCTGCAAAAACGCCAGTACCAGGAAGCCGCTTCCCACATCCAGAACTATCTGAAATTTGCCACCCAGCCCGCAGAGATAGAGGAAGCACAAAAGCAGTTGGCGGAGATCACCAGACTCTCAGCCTCAGCTGCAAGCCCGGCCCCCGACGAGAAAAAATAGGGCGTGTCATCGTGAGCGAGTCTGATCGTCCGCTTTGCGGACGATCAGACGAGTCGAAGGATCCCTATCGATTGAAATGCACATTGCGTAAAAAGATTTGTCTTGGCAGTTGGTTGAGTGCAACGCTCCCGCCACGGAAAAAGGGGTAGGGGTCCTTCGACTCCGCGTCTGCTTCGCCAAGTGAAGCAGCCACTCCGCTCAGGATGACAGGGTAGTAGAGCAGCATTCCGTTTCGACTTGTCCCGAGTTCGTTCCCGGACGCCTCAAACTCATTACTCAGTTGGCCCAAAGTCGCGTCCGATCTCTCCCCGGACTGCTAAAATCGAGCATGAGAGTAGTCATGCGCAGTCATCCATGGTTGATGAGTAGGTTTGTGGTCGCAGCGGCCGCCGCCTTGTTCCCGGTGATGCTTTTGGCTGCCACGAAGCCGTTGGCAACGGTCGAAAGCGTAAAGGTCACCAGCACCGCCAACGGCATCAGCGTAGAGATCGCAGCCAGCCAGCCTGTGGCCGTACGCAGCCAGGCGATTACCGATCCGGATCGCCTGATCCTGGATTTTCCCAATGCCCAGCCGGCCAGCGATCTGCGCACCAAACTGCTCAATCAGGGTGATGTAAAAGGCTTTCGCGTCGCCCGCTACAGCGCGAATCCCCCGACCACGCGCGTTGTCATCGATCTGAACAGCCCGCAGCACTACCAGATTTTTCCCGACGGCAAGACGGTCATCGTCAAGCTGATGTCCGACCAGCAGCAAGCCGCCGCCCGGGCCCACCTCGACAACGTTTCCTTCACACCAACGCCGCCCAAGCCGGTTTCCAATCTGCAAGTCGAGTTCAAGAACGGACGGTTGAGCGTCGTAGCCGATCACGTCAGCCTCGCCCAGATTCTCAACGAGGTCCACCGCCTGACCGGCACCGACATTTCCATCCCACCGGGTGCCGCCCAGGAACAGATCATAGTCGGCGTCCCTCCGCTTCCGATCCGCGAGGCCCTGGTCTCACTGCTCAACGGCTCCCGCTTCAACTTCATCATGGTGGACTCCGACCGCGAGCCCGGAAAGCTGAAGAGCGTCATCCTTACGTACCGCGGCGCCGGAGGAATTTCACAACCCGCCATCCCCACTCCCGAACCCCCGGTCGCCGACAGCCAGCCCGAGCCCGAACCCCAACCCATGGCGGACCCCCAACCCGACATGCAGCAACAGCCCCAGGAAGGCGCAGGCCAGGGAACTCCACCTCCGCAGGACGGTCCCCCGCCGCAATAAAATGTAGGCGCGAGCGTCCTCGCTCGTGCCGCGCGGAACACGGTCGAAGCTGGCAAACCTGCTTTTACTGGTGAATAAGCCGCACAGGAATAGGAGACACACCGCCGCCGGAGACCACGTTTGTACCAGCCCCTGGGTTGCAGCCCGAAGCATTCAATATCACCGCTTCGAGTTGAGGCTGTCCTCCGCCGGGAGGTATCGTGCGCTTGATTCCGAGCTGGAGAAATCCCACAATCGGTCTTGCCACGCTGCAGGTCCCGAATGGACAGAGATCGCTTCCGTCGTAGAGAGGTACGGTGACTATCGAGTCGCTGCGGCTAATGTTCGGCACGTTCTGCAACAGTGGATTCGGATTGTTGTCTTTTCCATCGATGCGTACAGGAGGTGCGCCACCGCCACTCTCAATCAACTCGTCTTGACCTTGGCCTAAATCGTCGTTGTTAGCGTGGATCCGGCACCTGGCGCCCTCGCGCGTCCGATTCCCCAGCCCGGGCGTAGTTAGGACCTTTATTGTCTCGGCGGGGCCGATCATTGTGGGTGTTTCGCAACTGAATGTCCTGGGCGACGAGCAGGCGATGTTATCGAAGTAGTCATCACTGCCCACAAGGCCGCAGGAAACCGCAGCTCCCGACGGGCATGAGGCCGCAGGGCTGGGCGGGACATCCAGCGCAAAATAGTACACCCAGGATTGTTGCGGGACCGGATTTGGCGACGCGCCTCTCCGCAATTTGATCTCCTTGCCAATAAACGCTCCATTGTTGGCAATGCTTCCGTCCGCGGGATTTACAAAGTGGGGTCCCGCGGCGTTGCAGGTAGTGTTGGGTGCGATGGTCGTGTCGCAGTTTGCTACCAACCACGGCTTCACATCTTGCACCTGAATTGGTTGCGCCGAGCCCGACGGGTTATAGGCCTCGGCCACGGCCGTTGCGGTGACGCTGTTGGCGGCGCCTCCCCAAACCCGCCCAAAGAATGTGGGTAAAGCCGTCCGCTGCACCGTGACCGCAATCTGCGGATTCGCTGCCGTGGTATTGCATGTGATGGACTGAACCGCCGCAGGCTGCCCGGCGACCAGATTTTGCGCCGCTACCGCTTCCGCTTGCCGGTTGGCGGCCGCCGCCGCCCCGGGGACTGCCGAAGTCTGGCAAATGTCGGAAGCGGCCAGCGTCGTCGATGCTGAGGTATACCCAGAGCTTGCAAACATCCTCGCGCCCGCCAGGGCCGCGGCATCGGCCGCGCGCTGGGCTTCCCCGTGGGCCATGTACAGAGTCGACACGTCGATGGCCAGCGCTGCCATGCCCAACAACGACAGCAAAGAGATTGCCACCAGTACGATGGTGATGCCACGTTCGTTCTTGCGATGCGCCGTGTTTACGCGAGTCACAAAGCCATCCTTCAATTCAGATTCTGCATGATCGCGACCGAGTTGATTTGCGTCGTGGCCGGATAATTCGCGCCCGGCGCAATTAACGGTGCCACTCGATTGAACTGCCAGCGATAGGGATAGCTCAACGTCACCCGCGTGCCTTCAATCGTGTAGTTCGCCTGAAAGGGCGGGTTGGGCAGCGTGGCGGTATAGACATATCCACGTTCAATCTTCAGCGTCAGCGTTCCGCCGCAACCGGCATTGGCGGTAAACGTCCAGGCCAGCGACCCACTCGACCCGCCCGCAACACCTCCAAGCCCGCAATCGTTGAGTTTGCTGGCCACCAGGTTGGCCTCCACCACATCGCGCACCGAGCAAATCGAGGCCGGAGCGCCACAAGCCCCGTTCAAAGATAGATCGGTGGTCGGCTGGTTCGACGCGACCCGCGCCCCTTGTAAAGTGATATTGCCCACCTTTTGCTTGACCGTAAACGCCGAGCCAAAGTCGAAAACTCCAACTGCCACCACGATCAGCAAAGGAAGCGAAATGGCAAATTCCAGAATTTCAGCACCCTCACTCCCCCGCAGGTTTGCCCACCTCCCGGAGAATGCTCGAGCGAAAAACGATCGCTCCACTAACCCTCGCAGCCGGACTATGCCCGCCAGTGACACCGCTAGTCCTCCTGCCGAGCTTGCGCTTGCGCCCTGATCATGACGCCCTGGGTGATCGGCGACAACCTGGGTGGGCAGCACGAGATCCCGTTCAATTTGAAGTTGAACGGATAGTCGAGGCTGACCACCGCTCCATGCTCGATAATGGGCGACCCCGGATTCAGGATGACATCTCTTTGCACGTTAAAGTTTTGTACCTGACCCGGATCAAGGTGAGAAGCGATCAGAATCGGATACACAACGTTGTCCCGGATGTCGTTGCTGGTGCGAAAGGCGTTTCCACAAGTCGCGCAATTGTTAGCCGCCTCCGCCAGCGCTCCCAGACGGGCGGCCCGGTTCACCGTCGTATAAATATTGAATGCCCGCGCGAACCACATGATGCCGAACAACATCATGAACAACAAAGGCAGCACTACGGCCGCCTCGGCAATTTCCGCCCCCGAAGCATCGCGGAGCAGCCTGCTCCCCCATCTATTGTTCCGAGTCTGTTTCATACCACTCCCCACGCTTGTCCCACAGTATAAAGAACAACCGTCACCGCCACGGCCACTCCAAACGGTATCTTCAGAGATTCCGGATTATCCAGCGAAACCTCCGGCCCCGGCAGGTGCAGCGTGAACAGCCCAGCCACCATGTGGGCGAGATTGCGGGCTGTCCGCCCGACTCGCTTCTTCCAGATGACCAGCACCACCGCCATCAAGCCCGCCACTAGGATCGTTCCCAGCAGTACCCCAATCAGCCGCGATGGTCCCAGAAACGCTCCCAGCGCGCCCACCAACTTCCAGTCTCCGGCGCCCAGACTTCGTATCAGCACAAAAGGCAACAACAAACCCAACCCTAGTCCCACGCCCAGCAGCGACTCCTTCGCTCCTGCCCAGCCCGTAGCCACCGAATTTGCTGCAACTCCAGCGACCAGCGTCGGCACCGTCAGCCAGTTGGGGATGCGGCGGAAACGCCAGTCAGTCCATCCTGCAACCAGGGCCGGCACCGTCGCCAACATCCAGACCCCCTGTTTCAGCATCGGCTCGACCTCGCCCCGCGACCCAGGGGACGAGCAAAAACAGCCGGAATTTGGCTCCAGGGGATGGCCATCCAAATGTACGGAACCGGCGGCCGGCAAGGGTCAAAACCAGCCTCAACTGCGGATTATGATCGGTTGATGAGGCCAAGTCAACGAGAAGAAAGCCAGGTAGCGCCGGCGTCCAGCCGGCTGCCGCGAGGGCGTCTCGCCCTCGTCATGGGCCCCAGACACAATAAAAAAGGCCCGATCGCTCGGGCCTTCTTTATGAATACTTTACGTAGGCTACTGACTCAGAGGATGCCCGCCAGTCCGCTCCGCCACAATCTTGCGGGCGTTTTCGGCCAACGATTTGGCCTGCGGCAGAAGTTCCAGCGCTTTGGTTACCTGTGGATCGGTTTCCGCCCGCACCTTCAGGCCTTCCTCCTGTCCAAACACATCCACGAAGATTTCGCTCTTGATACTGGACCGTACCCAGACGTTATTTTCCAGCAATTCCGCCTCGGTGTAGGCAATTTTCTCGTCGTCCATAAACTTGCGGAAGTCCTGCAACACCACATCATCCACCTCAAAATTCTTGGCCGGATGATGAGTCACGGCATAGTGCTTGGCGAAATTAAAGAAAGCATAATGCTGCAGCAGAGAATCCTGAAAGTGGTTGCTCTTCACCGCCGCGATCTTCACATCAGGTGTGATTCCGCCGCCACCATAAACGGTGCGACCGCTGTCCGTGAGCTTCACTTCACGGCTGGCATTGTGTTCGTTCTCTTCGCTCTCGCGATTGAAGTAATAGTCGTACAGTGAGACGTTCGAGTAATCACGCTGAATCAGACGCATGCTTGGGGTGTAGTACTTGGCCGTGGTCAGCGCCAGTCCAGTGTTCTCTGACAGCGGATACACCGTCTGTACCAGACCCTTGCCGAAAGTGGTTTCCCCAACGATCAGTCCCCGGTCATGGTCCTGAATCGCGCCGGCTACAATTTCCGCCGCTGAAGCCGTTCCCCGATTCACCAGCACCACCAGCGGGTAATCCTTGCCCCCGTTGCCGTGCGCGGCCGTGTACCTCTTTTCGGGTGAAGACCGGCCGTGGTGGGAAACAATCAACTGTCCCTTGTGCAGGAATTTGTCGGCCACGCCCACGCCTTCGTTGAGCAAGCCCCCGGGATTCTGCCGCAGATCAAGTATCAATCCCTTCAGGTCGCCCATCTGGTCGAGCGCGTCCGCTACTTCATGTTCCGTGGTCTCGTTAAAGCCGGACACGTGCATATAGCCGATTCCCGGCTTGATCAGGAAGTGCAGGTCCACGCTGTAACGCGGAATCTCGTCGCGCACCACTGCGAACTCCAGCGGCTTGTCCGCGCCTTCGCGCAGAATCGTGATGTGGACCGTGGTGCCCTTGGGTCCCTTCAACAGGTCAGCCACATCGCCCGTGCTCATGTTGTCAGTAGGCTTGCCGTCCACAGCGGCGATGATGTCGCCCGGCCGGATGCCGGCACGATAGGCGGGCGTTCCCACAAAGGGCGCAATTACGATCACTTTGTTATTGCGCGGCCCGACCGTCATTCCCACGCCGTAATATTTCCCGCGCTGATCTTCGCGCAGCAGGGAATAGGCCTTGGGATCGAAGAAATTCGAGTGCGGATCGAGCACATGCAGCATACCCGGAATCGCCCCGTTGTAGATCGCTTTGTCGGGATTCACCGGCTCGGCATAGTTCTGCTCCACCACGTCATACACCGTGGTGAACTGCCGCAAGCTGTCGCGGACGTCGGCGTCGCCACCGGGAGCGGCCGAAGGATTGATCTTCTGCCCAAATACGATCCCGAGAAATCCGCAGGTTACGAGAATGAATACAACCAGGAAGAGTGCGCGACGAGAACTACCAACCATCATTAAGTTTTCCTTCGCCGGGGATATAAAAACACTCCAGCACAGCGCGTCTGATCGAAGTATAACGCTGTCCAGCCCACTTAGCCACTTTTTCAGCTACCCCTAAGTAACCAGCTTAAGTTCTTCCAGACCGTGCCCAATTGGATGCGCCAAAAGAGGTTTCCGGTTCCGCTATGGCCGGCCGCCGGCGTCCTGCGTGTCCTTGGTGGTTCATGAATATAGGACCGCATCCCCGGCCCGATTGCCGCCAATTCACTCCGGCAGTATCATGGGAGATATGAACCTGGGTTTCCCAGAGATGATCTTCCTCTTCCTGTTTGCCCTGATCCTGTTCGGGCCCAAGAAGTTGCCCGAGATCGGACGGCAGATCGGAAGGGCCCTCAATGAATTCAAGCGGGCTTCGAATGAGTTCAAGGCGCAAATCGAGTCCGAAATCTCGCAACTGGATCTCGAAAACAATCGCCAAACCATCCTGCCGCCGGTCCAGGCCCCGCCCGGCTCCGTAGCTTCCGGAAGCGGGCCTCGTCCCGAGATTTCTGCGCCTGAGACGAATTCCCTGGCTAAGGCGCCCGATGCCTGAGATGGCCGCTGAGCTTCCCCCCGCCGACGAGTCCCACGACGGCCTTACCGCCATGAGCTTCCTCGACCACCTCGAGGAACTGCGCCGCCGCCTTATCTATTCCATCATTGCCGTCACCATAGGGTTCTTCGCCTGCTGGAATTATCACGAGTTCATCTTCAGCTTTGTACAACGCCCCATCATGGACGCGCTGCGCCATAACGGGATGGCCGAAAAGCTCGTCTATCTCAACCCCACCGAACCGTTCAACCTTTACTTGAAGGTTGCAGCCCTCGCCGGGCTGTTCGTGACTTCCCCGATCGTGCTCTATCAGGTATGGATGTTCATCTCTCCCGGCCTGTACCGCAACGAAAAGCGCTATGTATTCCCCTTCATGTTCTCCACCGTCCTGCTGTTCCTGTCGGGCGGTCTGTTCGCCTACAAGATGGTCTATCCTGCGGCCCTGACCTTCCTGATCGACTACGGCAAGCAGTTCCAGCCGATGATCACAATCGGCGAATACACCGACCTGTTCCTGACCATCATGATCGGCATGGGCGTTATTTTTGAGTTGCCCATCCTGGTTTTCTTTCTGTCGTTGATGGGCATCGTCACTGCCGGCTGGATGTGGCGCAACCTGCGCTATTCGATCCTGGTGATCTTCATCATCGCTGCCATCATCACTCCGACGACCGACATCCTGAACATGTGCATCTTCGCCGCGCCCATGGTCGCGCTCTACGTCCTGAGCATCGGCATCGCGTTCCTGGTCCATCCCAAGCAACGCAAAGCCCGCCAAGCCCGAAAAGATCGATGATGAGGACCACCGGCAGCCACGTAGGGGCGGGCGCCCTCTCCCGCCCAGCCGAGCGAAGCTCGGCAGAGCGTCAAGCCCTTGAAGATAGAGAGAGCGAGGGCGGGACGCCCTCACGACAGCCGGCGGGACGCCGGCGCTACCGCTGTCTCGCCGTTCTACTGAGCTTGCTCGGTTGCGTCAGGCCCGCACCTGCCCAATCCTTCAATGCCGCCCGCGCCCTGCAATACACCCGCGAGGTGGTTGCTTTCGGCCCGCGCCCCATCGGCAGCCCGAATCACAAGAAGCTGGAGAATTACATCCTGGCGCACCTTAAGAACGACCAGGTGGAAGACGACGCCTTCACCGCCGATACTCCCGAAGGCAAGTTTCCCGTACGCAATATCATCGCTAAATTCCCCGGCACCCGCGACGGTGTGATCGTCATCGCCGGCCACTACGACACCAATTACCCGCTGCGCAATACCGGGTACGTAGGCGCCAATGACGGCGGCTCATCCACTGCCATCCTGCTGGAACTGGCCAACCATCTCCGCGGCAAAAAGCGTCAAGGCCACAGCGTGTGGCTGTTGTGGACCGACGGCGAAGAAGCAGTAAAAGATTGGACCGCCACCGACAGTCTCTACGGCACCCGCCACTTGGCCGACAAATGGCAGAAGGACGGCACACTGAAGACCATCAAAGCCTTCCTGCTGGCCGACATGATTGGCGACGCCGACCTCAACGTTGACCGCGACGGCAACTCCACCCCCTGGCTCGAAGACATGCTTTACCAGGCTGCGACGCAACTCGGCTACCAGTCCCATTTCTTCGCTCGCACCATCGCCGTCGAAGACGACCACCTGCCCTTCGTTCATCTCGGCGTACCGAGCGCCGACCTCATCGACCTCGACTATGGCTACGGCAACGTCTTCCACCACACCCCGCAAGACACCATGGACAAACTCAGTCCCAAGAGCATTGAGATAGTCGGCAACGTTATCCTCGAAACCGTCCACATGTTGGACAAAACCAGGAACTGAAATCTGAAATCTGAGTTTGCTCTTCAGAGAGAACTTGGTGTCAAGCGGTTGGAAAGAGTGGCAACCGAGCAGACCTGGGGAGGACACTCCGGTCCGCCGCCTTTGAATTGATTCGTCGTAGATTTCGATGGTTCGATTGTGAAACCGCGGCTTGATTTGGGTATAAAGTCAAAGGCAGACGGACAAAGAGTGTCCGGCCCAGACAATTTCTTTATCTTGGGGCGCTGATTGCTACTGTTCTGGATCTTATTCAATCTTTTTGTCCTCTCCATGCTGGTGCTCGACCTGGGTGTGTTCCATCGCCGCGCCCATACCGTAAAGTTCCGCGAAGCTTTGGCCTGGAGCGCGGTCTGGATCGCGCTGGCCGTCATCTTCGCGGTCGTGATCTTCTTCTGGCACGGTCGCACCCCCGCTTTGGAGTTCGTCACCGGATACGTCATCGAACTCTCGCTCAGCGTTGACAACCTTTTCGTTTTCCTGCTGATTTTCCGTTTCTTCCAGGTGCCGCCCGTCCACCAGCACAAAGTTCTGTTCTGGGGAATCCTGGGAGCGCTCATCATGCGCGCAGTGTTCATCGCGGCGGGCGTAGGACTCATCCAGAGGTTCCACTGGATCATCTACGTCTTCGGTGCCTTCCTGGTGTACAGCGGTATCAAGCTGTTCTTTCAGGAGGAGGCCGAGATCCATCCCGAGAAAAATCCGGTGCTGCGTTTGTTTCGCCGCTTTGTACCGGTGACCAAAGACTATGAGGGCAACAAGTTCTTCGTTCGCCGCGCCGGACTCTATGCCACGCCTCTGTTCGTCGTCCTGCTGGTGGTCGAGACCACCGATCTCCTCTTCGCGGTGGATTCCATTCCCGCCATCCTGGCCATCACCCGCGACGCCTTCATCGTTTACACCTCAAACGTTTTCGCCATCCTCGGCTTGCGCTCCATGTATTTCGCCCTCGCTGGCATGATGGGAATGTTCCGTTACCTGCATTACGGCCTCTCCCTGGTACTGGTCTTTGTGGGGGCCAAGATGCTCCTATCCCACTACTTCGAGATTCCGACCCACATAGCGCTGGTGGTGGTAGCCGGCGTCCTCGCCATCTCTGTCATCGCATCCGTGGCACATCCCAGGAAAGCAATGTAGGCACGAGTGTCCCGCTCGTGCAACCGGGCGAAAGGATCCGCCTTACCCTCCGGTCCGATCCGCTTAAGTTATGATGAGAACGCATGACCCGTGTAACCATCGCGCTTCCACCACTCCCCTATGATGCCGTAATCGAGAACGGCCTCCTGCACCGTTCCGGCGAAACCCTGCGCGACCTGTTCAGCGCGATCTTCAATGCGAAGCATGAACGCTTGTTCATCGTCACCGTCCCGCCCGTCCGCCATAAATGGGGAAAGAAACTGACGGCATCTCTCTCCGTCGCCGGATTTGTCCCGAAAATTCTGGAAATGCCCGATGGCGAACGCCACAAGAAGCTGGCCACGGTAGAAAGACTGTCCGAGCAATTGAGCCGCCTGGGCGCGGACCGAAATTCCGTCATCGTTGCCTTCGGAGGCGGCGTCGTTGGCGACGTGACCGGCCTGCTGGCGTCACTCTATATGCGCGGCCTCGAGCTGGTGCAAATTCCCACCACCGTGCTCGCGCAAGTGGATGCTTCCATCGGCGGTAAGACCGGGGTCAACCTGCGCGCCGGCAAAAATCTGGTCGGGACCTTCCATCACCCCCGCATGGTCCTGATTGATCCCGCGGTCCTGACCACACTGCCCGACCGCGAATTCCGCGCCGGTCTCTATGAAGCGCTCAAATGTGGCGTCATCGGCAAGCCGGAGTTGTTCCGAGCTTTGGAAACTGTGGATACAAAGAAATTGCGTCGCGACCCCGAAAAACTGGAATGGATCATCGCAGAATCAGTCAGACTGAAGGCCGAAGTGGTCTCCTCCGACGAGCGGGAAAATGGCCTGCGCCGTGTGCTGAACCTCGGCCACACCATTGGCCACGCGCTCGAGGCGGAAACCGGCTACCGCCATTTCCTGCACGGCGAGGCGGTCGCCTGGGGCATGATCGCGTCCGCCAGGATCGCCTCTGCGGTGCACCGAATCGACCAGGCCGGTGCCTCCCGCATTACCCACGCCGTGCGGTCGTTGGGCCCGCTGCCCAAGGTTCAGTCGCGAAGCCGCGACATCTTGCGCCTGCTCCAATCGGACAAGAAGACCCGCAACGGCGTCGTACACTTCGTCCTGCCCCGCGAAATCGGCAAAGTGGAAATCGCAAACGACGTGCCCGAACAGGTGGTGATCGAAGCAGTCGATGAGTTGCGCCGCCTGTCCCGGTAAAGCGACTTTGAATGACGGTGCGAGTTCATGCGCTACGAGAAAACTGCCGACCGCGGAGGAGATTTGGGAAGGGCACGACTTCAGTCGTGCCGCTAAAACCGCGCCGAAGCCGGCAAAGAAATTCCAAATTGACCGATTCCACCAAATCCGCGGTCCTCGGCGCCACCACTGAAGGTGCTACTGACCCTCAATCCGCTGCGCGCGCCGTCCGTGAGATGTTCACCTCCATCGCGCCCCGCTACGACCTGCTCAACCATCTCCTCTCCTTCAATATCGACCGGCTTTGGTGGAGAAAGACGTCCCGAACCTTCGCAGACATTCTCTCCCACCCCCAAGCCCAGGTCCTCGATTTGTGTTGTGGCACAGGAGATATGACGCTCGCCTTGCGCCGGCAAGCGGGGAAGTCCTCCCCCAGAATTATGGGCGCCGATTTTTCCCACGCCATGTTGCAGCGCGCCAGCCACAAAGCGGCCACCACTTCTTTGCGCTGGATCGAGGCCGATGCCCTTCGCTTGCCCTTCCCCAACGGCCATTTCGATCTGGTCACCTCCGCTTTCGGCTTTCGCAATCTGGCAAATTACGATGCTGGGCTACAGGAGATCATGCGCATCCTGCGCCCCGGCGGAGAACTTGGCATTCTGGATTTCGGAGAGCCTGAAGGTCTGGTGGGGAATTGTTACCGGATTTACTTCAACCGAGTCCTGCCGGCAATCGGTACGCTCATCTCTGGAGTGAAGGGACCCTACGCCTACCTGCCCGCATCCGTCGCCCGCTTTCCCACCCCCGACGAAATGCTGCAACGCATACGGCAGATCGGCTTCCGCGAATCTTCCTGGACCCCATACACCCTCGGCATCGCCGGCCTATACCGCGGAAAAAAGTAGCGGGGCTGGTAGCGCCGGCGTCCCGCCGGCTGTCGCGAGGGCGTCTCGCCCTCGCATTCCAGATCCACCGCAGCCCTAAACTCCAGCCCTAAACCTCAGCCGCCGGCTCCTCCACCTTCACCGCCGTCTCGCTCTTAAAGCAATCCGCAAACGCATCTGCAATCGTGTAACGAATCACATCCTCATAATTCTCGCCCAGAAATTTCCGCAGGCGATCCGTGTTCATGATGTATTCGCCGGTCATGTAAGGCGCCGCCTCGGGCGGGATGGCCACGATTCCCAACTGCCACAGGATTTTCAACGCTGTCCTGAACGCCAACTTCCCCGGCAGCCGCAACAGTTTGACCTGGGCCACCTCGATGCAGCGCTCAAAGGTCAAGGGCTCGCCGCGCCCTGCCACATTGAGCACGGTCAAGCGTTGCGACTCGGGTTCCGTCTTTTGCAGTATCCACGTGATCAGCCGGGCCATGTCATCGACATGCACGAACTGGATGCGATTCTCCAGATACCGCCTTTCCTGCGGTAACATGCAGGGCAGGCGCTTGCCTCGGCTCCTCATGCTGGCCGCACGATTGCTCCGTCCGCCAGGCGTGCCCCGAAAAGCCCCGACCATGTAATTCTGCACGCTGGCTCCGGCAAAAATATGCGGACGCAGCATATACGCGCTGCAACCCCGCAGCGCGGGGGCGCGCTGTTGCACCACCTTGTCGCATTCCATCTTGTGAATCGCATAGGGCAGGGTATGGGCGCCCAGCGGATGCTCCTCCGTCGCGGGTCCAGACAAGTCCGGCCCGTACACCGAAACGCTGCTGGGAAAGATAAATTTCCGCACCACAGTCGCTTCGTGATTGGCCTCGGTGACCGCTTCCATCACTCGCGCCGTTCCGGCCACGTTGATGTGCCACATGCGATCAACGTCGAGTACTCCTGCGCGCACCGGATCAAGCACGAAGGCCAGATGCACCACCGCCTCCGCCCGGCATTCCCGCAATAGAAGAAAAAACTGGCGGCAGGACTCCTCTCCCCCCAGATCCATACGCTCGAAGCGCAGCGGAAGATCGGTCACCGGCGGCGTCACGTCTACGCCAATCACGTTGAACTCGCCCAGGTGCGGCAGCAGGCGGCTCCCCAGGTTGCCGGAGATTCCCGTGACCACTACAGTTGGTTTCGTGTCGCCCATCTATTTGGGACCGGACTCAGGAGCCTTCACCGCCGGCTTCGCGCCCTCATCGACCGCCGGACCTGCTTGCGGCGCAGTCGCCGGCGCTTCGGCAAAATAACTCTCGTTCAACTCCGGTGTGGCTGACTGCTGAATCTTCTGCAGGGCATCCTGCATGCGCTGTGAGCGCAGGGTGGAAGAGATTTCAGCTTGCACTTTGTCCAGAGGCAGCGTGTCTTTCTCTCCGACCTTATACACCAGGTATCCGTTGGGCGTGCTGATCAGTTGCGAGGTCTCCCCGGGCTTCAAGTTGAAAATCGCGGCTTGATCGGGCGGCAAGCTGGTGCGCCGCACTTTCCCCAACTTGGTAGGAGGCTTGCCTTTCATCTCAGCCGCAGCTATGGCCTCGTCCTGCAGTTTGTCGAAATCTTCTCCCGCCGCGGCCCGCGCCCGCAGCGCGTCCGCCAGCTTCTTCATGGCGTCTTCGGATTCCTGCTGTTGCTTCTTGGCTGCGTCGTCGGCAGGCTTCTCCTTGCCTTCTGCAACCTGCTTGCTGTGCGGCACAAAGATTCGCTGCAGTTCGACCTCTTGAAACGCGGCGTCGTTGTTGTGGTAATAGGCTTCGATCTCCTGGTCTGAGACATGACTCGCCTCGTCCTGCAGGCTCTGGCTTAGTTCCTTGGTGAGTACCCCGATGCGCGCCACGCTCATGAGTTCCTGAAACTTCGGCCCCTGGTCCAGACCCATCTGGTGCGCCTTGTGAACCATGACCAGCGCCATGCCGTACTGGGTCGCCAGTTGTTTTCGTGCTGCCGGCGCGATGGTGGGCGCCACCGTGTTGACCAGTTGCTCGAACTCGGCACGCGTAACCACAGTCTTGCAATCTGCCGCCTTGGAGGCCGCCGGCTTGTCGCATAAGCCGGCAATCGTAATCACGGGCGTGCCCGGAGCCACGGTGCCCGCCGCCGCGATCTTGGCGGCCGGCGCTGCCGACGTGGCAGCCGCCTTTGGCGGCGCCGGACGGGCCGCCGGCTTAGCCGCCTGTCCCCAGGCCACTGTGACCGAAAACAACAGACATACACATCCCCAATGAGTCCTCAAATCAGAATTCCTCCAAGGCTAAAGGCTTAGGTGCACCGAGAATCCTAGCATAGAGCGGGGGCCGGACCTCGGACGTCAGGCGTCGGACCTCAGCCCCAGGTGTGAGTCATTGCTTGCATTGAATGCGCTGGGCTCTGGCGATGCTGAGAGTCTCGCTAACCTTTGCGCTCGTGGCAACGGTGGGAACTGATCATTCCTTTCAGTCCTTCCGCAGCATGAAATTCGCCAGGGCTCTGGGAAGAATTTCTCCGCTGCCCTGCGACGCGCTCAGGGCTTGACATCAATCGGCTGCACGCTGCCACAATCGGAGCCCAGCCATTTGGCTGTCATCGTAGTGCGCGAAGCGCGAACCTTGTCGCCCGCCTTTGACACCGAAGTGGACTGCACGGTGTAGTTCTCATGGTCCGTGAAGACCGCTTCGCCGTCGGCTTCATAGCCGGACTTTGGACAGGTGGTATGCCACTTCCACCCTGCGGCGGTTCGGCTGCTGAAAGTGGCTTTGCAGTCGGTCTGCACGTTGGCAAAAGATCGCTCCAGCGTCTCGCGGGTGTAGCACACCTTGCTCATGCCGGGTGCATCCGTTACCACCCCGTGCTCTTTCATCATGGCTTCGAACCGTGCGCGTTTTTCCGGACTCATGTTCTTCATGCGGTCGCTGGCGTCCGCTACCTTCTGTCCGTTCACTTCCCGTTCGCTGTGGACTTGCCACAACCCGGGTTTGATTGGCGGCGCGGTTTGCGACTGCGCACTGCATGCGCCTGCGGCCAGTGCGAAAGCGGTAATCACAGAACAGACAGTGACACGATGCATAAGAGTTTCCCCTTGCTCTGGTGAAGGAGAGCGCCGAGTCAAAATGATGAAGGTTTGACCGACGCTTCGAAGCGTCAGCTAGGGTTGGATGGCAGCGAACGACACACAAACTCTATATCAAACTCCTCCCGATACATAGGAAATAAGGCATGTGGAGGGCCCGAAGTCCGAAGTCTGAGGTCCGAAGTCCGACGCCCGAAACCTGACGTCCGAGGTCCGAGCTTCGACGCCCGCTCTCCACAGCTATAATGCCGCTATGTCGGGATCGCCCGCGGTTTACAGTTCGGAGTCCATGCGCGCCGAAAAGCGTGCCGTGGCCGGAAACTCCGTTGTGGCGGCTTTGGCCATCACCACGCTGAAAATCATCGTGGGTGTAACCACCGGAAGCCTGGGCATACTTTCGGAAGCCCTGCATTCTATGCTTGATCTGGTTGCTGCCATCATCACTTTGATGTCAGTGCGAGTCTCTGACAAGCCGGCTGACGCCGATCACCAGTATGGCCACGGCAAGGTGGAAAACTTCTCCGCCTTCATCGAGACCGGCCTGCTCCTGCTCACCTGCATCTGGATCATCTACGAAGCCGTCAAGCGGCTATTCTTTCACCATGTCGAAATCGAGCCCAGTATCGCTGCCTTCGTCGTCATGTTCATCTCCATGGCGGTGGATTTCTGGCGCTCGCGCGCATTAGGAAAGATCGCGGCCAAGTACGACAGCCAGGCGCTCGAGGCCGATGCGCTTCACTTCTCCACCGACATCTGGTCGAGCGGCATCGTGATTCTGGGCCTCTTCCTGGTCCTGTTCGGACGAATCTACGGCATCGGCTGGCTGCGCGATGCCGATCCCGTGGCCGCGCTCTTCGTGGCGGGCGTGGTCGTTTACGTGAGCTCGCGCCTGGCGCGCAGAACCGTTGATGCCCTGCTCGACGCTGCTCCCGCCGGAGTGCGAAACCAGATTGTCGCCGCTGTTTCCGCCGTGGATGGCCTGCTCGAGGTGGACCGCGTACGCATTCGCCGTGCCGGCAACCGCTACTTTGCCGATCTCTCCGTCGGCGTGGCCCGCAACGTTACCTTCCAGCGCTCCGAGCAGATGGCTGAAGCCGTGACCAGCGCTGTCCATGGGGTGCTGCCCGACGCCGACGTGATCGTGCACTCTGTGCCTCGTGCCTGGCGCACGGAGAATATTTTCGACCGTGTTCGTGCCGTAGCCACTCGAAACAATTTCAATGTGCACGACGTCAGCGTGCAGGATTTCCACGGGCGTCTGCACGTGGAGCAGCATCTCGAACTCGACGAAAATCTCAGCCTGAAAGAAGCCCACGACCGCGTCACCGTCCTCGAATCGGAAATTCGTCAGGACGTGCCTGAAATTTCGTCGATCCTCACCCACATCGAAAGCGAACCGGCAACCATCGAGGCTGCCGACGAGCTCTTGCACGATGCCAAGCTCGAACGGCGCCTGAAGGCCGTCGCCGCCAAATCTCCCGAGATCCTGGACATGCACGACATCCAGATCAAACGCGTGCGCGGACGCATCTACGTCTCCGCCCATTGCACCATGGCCGACGACCTGCCCCTATCCAGCGTGCACGATATCTCCACCGAACTCGAAATCCACTTCAAGCAGGAGTTCCCGGAACTGTTCCGCGTCCTGATCCACCCCGAGCCCCGAACCGACAACCGGAGATAGTCACGCGAACCACGTAGGGGCAGGTGTCCCGCCTGCCCGGCCGAGCGAAAGCTCGGCGGCGTTTTGTTGTAACCTGCAACCTTGCGCACAGAAACCCGCCAACCCGTCCGCGGTTATCTGTACATTGCCACCGCCACGTTCTTCTGGGGTGTCTCGGCCACGCTCGGCCGCGCCGCCTTCATCGGCCGCCTGCCCGGCCTCCACCAGGTCAACGCCATCGATCCCCTGATTCTCTCCCAGGGCCGCGCCACGTTTTCCTTCCTCGTGCTCCTTCCCATCCTCGTGCTGTTCCGGGGACGCCATAGCCTGCGCCTACCCCCGCGGGACCTCGGCCAGCTCTTCCTAATCGGCATTCTGGGCGTGGCCGCGTCCAACTACTTCTACTATCTCGCGATTCAAAGGACGAACGTTGCCACGGCGATCATCGTGCAATACACAGCCCCGATCTGGGTTTTGCTCTACACCGTCGCGCGCAGACTGCAAAAACCCACCCTGCAGCAGGTCGCAGCGGTCGGACTGGCGGTCACAGGTACTGCTTTGGTGATTGGTGTGTTCGGGGGCGGCGGGCTGCGGCTCGACGCCATCGGCCTCTTCGCCGCCCTGCTCGCAGCCTTTTCATTCGCCTTCTACAACATCGGCGGACACAACATTCTGGCCCGCCGTGACCGCTGGATCGTGCTCCTGTACACCACCTGCAGCGCCTCCCTGTTCTGGCTCCTGGTCAATCCTCCCTGGAAGCTCATCGCCGCCCACTATTCCACTGCCCAGTGGCTCTTCCTGCTACTGTTCTCATTGGTATCCGTACTGGCTCCCTTCGCCTTCTACTTTGCCGGCCTGCAACATCTCGAACCAACCCGCGCCATCGTGGTCAGTTGCCTGGAGCCCGTGTTCTCCATCGTGATCGCAGCCGTCGTGCTTGGCGAACTGATGCGCCCGCTGCAAGTCGTAGGCATAGTCTTCGTGCTGGCGGCCATCACGGTCGTGCAATTGCCCAACCGCCGCTCCGTGCCCGTCACCCTGGTCGAGCCCATTGAGTAGCTGCATTGCCCGCAATTCGCCGCAGTGGTAACCTGAATCGGTCAAGTGAGCGGGAGTAGTTCAGCGGTAGAACGCTGCCCTGTCACCGACTCCCATTACAGAATCAATCACGCATCCGATGTTTCGGCGTATACCACACTTTAGCCGACGCTAGTTCTCTCCTGCAAAAGGAAGCTGGGCGATTTCTTTCCCAAGGTCAATGAGTCATCACACCTGGGTATAGTCATTTGGTTACAACGCCTGCCTGTCACGCAGGAGGCCGCGGGTTCGAGTCCCGTCGCTCCCGCCAATAAATCTACGGTCCACCTGATCTGTCACGTGCCGCTGGGGAGAAGAGCAACTGTTTCGGGCTAGCATTTCCTACCTCCTAAATGTCCAGCGGAGCTTTACAGCGATGACATCACTTTGTGGCACGATGCTGGTCTCGCCAGGGCTCAGAACTAGTCGTTTCCATCCCCGGTTCCAGACGATGAACAGGTCATTGCCCGGTTTGATTGTCCAGCGCAAGCGTGTATTTGTGCCCACATTCTGCGATTCAGTGTCGTATTGAATGAAGCTGCTGAGCACCAGATTGGGAGTCCAGGCGTAGGCACCTTGCAGTTGCCAAAGACGTTGGACGAAGTTGCCTTGGGGAAGGTGCCCGAAATCATTTTCGACGTCGGCTTCCAGCTGCACTCGGCCTTTGGGAGACGTCCACTTCAGATAGTTTTGCCATTGCGTCAAGTGGCCATCGAAGAAAGAGCCGAACCAAGTGGTATTTCCAAGCTGTAGTGGGCGGTGGCTACTGGTCTGCGCTTCGAGGCGGTAACGCGTGAACTGGTACGAACCTGGAGGGATGACTACTCCGGGAGCGATTGCAAAGGGCGACAGCAGGATTTCGCCGTGCGGGTTCCAGTTGAACTCGAAGCGATCGCCGGTCTCGAACCGGACATTGATTGGTGCCATGAAATACTCCCAGGATTCGAGTACGCCTTGCGGGTCGGTATAGCGGACGTATTCGTTTTCAAAGAACTCCTGGCGAATCCAGCGGAACGGACCGTCCTTGGAGGGGCGAGGTTGGTACGCGCAGAAGGCATCGGTGCGTCGCGTCCCAGGCCGAGGCAGAAACCCAAGCAGAGGCTCAAGCGCGACGCCAAACTGGTTCACGCTTGCATTGCAGTCAAAAAGGTCGTTCGGATAGTCGGCACTGAGTCCCCAACCGACTTTGCTGCCGGGGCCAACGTCACCTTGAGTGGTAGCCGTCCATGCGCCAAATTGCAGGTTCTTATTGCCAAGGAACTTTGAGGTGCGCCAGACAGCGTCGATGCCCGCTAGCGTATTGTTGCGCCGCGCCTCGGGATCGCCGTGAGTGGAGATTGTCCCGACCCTCAGGTTTTCGTTGAAGTCATAGGAGACACGACTGGCGAACAGATTCGTGCCAGGCACCACGGCAGAGGGTAAGGCAAGATCCTGTACGACCTGGTCGGACACGATTGTTTCGCGCGTCTGCACATCCAGGATGCCGAGATTCCATTTTCCGACGCGACCGTTGAGTTTGACACCGGCATCTATCGGAATCTGTGCCCCGTCCAGCAGCCCTACGTTTCGGCTGAAAAATGGGATAAACAGCGGCGAGTCCTGCCGTGCGAGGCCCAAACCGAAATCGTACTGGTTTGCTCCTTCGAGGAAGAACGAGCGTTTTTCAGGGAAGAACAGCGGAAAACGAGTCAGGTTGATCTGGCGGGTATCAACTTCCGTCTCCGCAAAATCGGTGTTAGCCGTGAATACTGTTACCAACTGCGGGGTAATCTTCCAGGTGACTTCGCCGCCGACTGCTCCCTGCCACGATCGCGATGCTCCCGCACCGTAGAATTGCTTGGTTTTCCCGACAGCGTACGGAGTAATTTCAAGGCCTTTGCCCTGCTGTACTTCTCCGATTCCAGTCAAGCGACCGGCACGGCTTAGATCGTAAAGAAATGAGTCCAACGTCGGCGATGACCAGCGCAGCCAGAGCCGTTCGCGCGGAACAAATCGCTCCAGGTTCAGCCCCCAATCATTAAGGCCGGGAGTGAAGCTCAAGGTTCGTGATGGAATGACTATTTCCGCTGACCAACCTTCAGGAGTCCTCGCAGTGCGCGCATCCCAAATACCGTCCCAGTCAAGCGACACGCTGTCGGCAGTGGAAATCAAACCGTCGACGCGTGTCCCGGCTGCGTTGATCTGGAAAAAGTACCCCGTGCGCCGGTCTCCATAGGTGTCCAGCACAATGCTGACGGTGTCATCACCTGTCAGATCGCCGTCACGTCGCATGGTGTGGATGGCGATGTGGCGAGGGTCCGGATCTCTACATGTAAAACCAAAATAGATCCGGTCGTTGGTGACGATTACCTGGACTTGGGTTTCATACGGGGTCGGCTGTCCCGGCTTTGGCGCCTGCTGTGTAAGTTTCATTGTTGGCGCATCTCGCCAAGCCGGTTCGTTCAATAGGCCGTCGAGTGTTATTGAAGCGGATGAAGTGGCTGTAATGTTTACGGTAGGCCCCTCGTCTGAACGGGCGCTTGCGAGGGTGGCCGTGGCCAACAGAGCACACAAGGCCCACCGCGGTCGATGTGGTCGGTGACATCGAGAACCTCGAATCGGCCTGACGGCTTCGGGTTGCGGTTTGCCTATCGTGAGCATGACTATCTCTCTAGTGCTCTTCCGGTGGCTTAAGGTTTCGAAAGGCACGATACAAGAGCAGGTCGTAACCGATCTTGGCACCGCCGCCGAGCACTAAAGGCGCCGAAAAGGCCACGTTCTGCATCAGGAAGCCGGCAACGGACGAACCTACAGCCCAGAAGATATTGCGTGCTAGATTTGTGATGCCGCTGGCAAAGGTCCGCTCCTGAGGCAGAACCACGGCCGCCACATAGGATTGGCGGGTAGGCACGTCCATTTCGACGAGAGCTTCGCGACACAGAAACAGTACCACTGCGACTTTCAAGGAAGGTGCGAATGCAACAGCGATCAGGAACAAGCTGGAAGGCAGGTGAGTAAAAACCATCGTGTTCACGAGCCCGATGCGGCGTGCCAACCACGCTGCTCCCAGATGAGAGGCAGCGTTCAGCAAGTGCACCGCAAAGAAGAGGACGCCCAATCTTTCTTCCGCCACGCCAAAGCGTCGAAAAAACCAATAAGCCACGAGTGCATCCGTCAGAAATCCGCCGCCGAAGGCATCCAGGGAAAACAAACCTGCAAGTTTTGTGACGACCTTTTTGGTTGCTGGTGAGATGTGATGAGGAAGAGCGACCATCGCTGATTTGGTCATCTCGACTCTAGCGGAGGCGAACGAGTACAAGATTGCTCCGACTACTCCTAGGAAGGCGCATCCAACAAAGACTGTGCGATACGAGGCGAGCAGCGGCAGGCCTAGCCAACGCTGCAGGAAAAGGGGCAGAGCTGCAGCCAATGCCCCCAGGGAACCCGCGGCGTCGAGGACAACGTTGTACCAAGCCAAGCCCCAAGTTCTAGATGCGTCCGGTACAAGGCCTGGAATGATTGCCTGCTCAAGAGAAAATGCAGCCGAGCGGTCCGTGCCGGTTCCGTTCAACATTCCCACAAAGGCCATTGCTATGAGAACCGGAACAGCGGGTATGAAGGCGAGGGCAAGAGCACCGATAGCGCCTAGAAGGGAAAGCGCCACAAGTGTCCTTCTTCGTCCTGCACGATCTGCTTTTGCCGTAACGCCGATGGTTGCCAGAGCTGACCCCACTAGCCCGACCGCGACAACCATGCCAATGTTGAACGAGGAAAGACCGGCGCGAAACAAGTAGATACCGAGAACTACGCCGGTGAGGCCGAAGGTGAACGAACGCAAAAATGCCGCTGTATTAATAATGAACAGGTCTTTCGACACGGGTACACTCACGGCGCTTGACGCGCGTACTCGTAGAGTGCGTCGTAGACTGGGAATTGCCGTACTAGTCGTTCTTCATCGGAAAGGCCCAGAGCAGCAAAACCTTCAGCGATAGCCCGCAATCCGATCCCTTCGACTGCAATTTGTTCCTGGCCTTTGATGTCGGCGGCGCGGACGATCAGCGCGAGACGTTCGAGACCTGGTGCTTGCAGGTGGTAGTCCTCAATAATCGCCTCGAAAGAACAGCGCACTCCACGATGATTCAATTTCACTTCTGACAGCCGCGGTGCGTCGAAGGGAATCGCATTCTCGCGCGCGGCCGTTTCGAGGAGCTGGCTTTCGTCGACGAACAAAAACTGCGCTTGACGGTCGATGAAGCGACGGATCAGCCACGGGCAAGCGACCCGATCTACCTTGATGTGTTCACGAGTAATCCATTGCATGATTGCTTCCGAATCTCTCGTCGCTGCGAGTTTGGTTTCCGGTGGCTGCTAAGGCCCACCGACGGCTTCGTACACAACCATACGTGCGACGGGCTTTCCGTCCTCCTCTTGCTCGGGGGTGTAAACACGATGGGTCTTCGGATCGATCACCAGACTGTGGACAGCATGCTGGACGCGAAAATCTTCGAGCTTGCGGTAATGATCTGGATCGTCTTGATGAAAAACGGACAAGGCGCCGCTATAGCACGCGACATAGATGCGGCCAAGACCCGCATCGAATTTGATGACATCGGGTCCGTCGGCAAGGGGCAGAAAGGCGATCGCGGCGTGCTTGTCCAGATCGAAGACGGTCATTAGATTGTTCTCTTCACAGGCGAGAAACGCGCGATGGTGCTCCGGGTCAAGCGCCATTCCATGATTACCCTTGCACTTACCAACGGAATATCTGCCTACCACCTTGTCGGTCACAGGATCGATGACCGCAAAGATGTTCTGATCCTGCAGATTGACGTAGACCTTGCGGGCAACGGGATCGTATTGTGGCATCCCGGTTTCACTGTCGAAATGCAACGTGCTGACAATCTCGTCCTTTTGCACGTCGACAATGGCTTCGGCTTTCCCTCGTTCGTCGGAGACGTACAGCTTGTGGAAAGGAGCAGCGTAGGTACTGCCGTCCGGCTTGGATGCAGTTTTGAGTTTCTTGACGACCCTCATCTGTTTGAGGTCAACGACACCGATCGTGTCGTCGTGCGCGTTCGAGGTGTAGAACTTCCTGAGTTCAGGAACGTACTCCACGCCCTCAGCGCCGGGCGTGTCGGTTATGACCGCAACGATACGGTTGGACTGCAGGTCGATCACATAGGTCTGTTCTGCGGCCAGATGGGCGGAGATTAGGTAGTGATCGTCTTCATCAATGGTTAGGTAGTCAAACCGCTTTCCAACGGGGCCTGGCAAATCGAACGCGGTGAGTTTCTTCAAAGTCGGCCCCGTCTGACCGAGTCCGGTCGCGCCAATTCCGAGAAGGAAAGCGGCAGTGAACAATAGTACATTTTTTCGCATCACTCACCTCACTACATTCGTTACTTCACCGCTACATGACTCAATGCCGCCTTGATTCCCGCAGCAACCGATTCTGAGCTACCCACTGCCCAGAAGTGCATGAAGAAAAGGCGAGGCTGCTCTGTAAGCATGTGGCTGTGCAGTGCCGTGACTGCAATGTCGTGTTCTTCGAGTGCCGAGATGACATGATTCACTTCCTCCGCCGTCAACACGAAATCCCCGGTTGTCGCAACTTTACCCGTGCCGGCGTCTTGGAAGTTGATCGCCTCCGCTACGCCTTGCGGCGTGGTCAGTGTCATTCCGTGATCGGTGATCGCCCCTCCACGAGGAATCCCGAAGGAAAGCACACCCCCAGCAAAGCGGCCCTTCGTGCCCAACGTGTCTTCGATTGTTTTTACAAATGCTGGAGGCTCCGCAGTTGTTGCTGGCGGCGCTGGCTTTTCGAGTGGCGTCTTCGACTCCGCCAGGGCGGCGTGGAGAGCTTTCGCCAGTTCCACGGCCTTTCCGTGGCCCATGTAATGCATGTAGATGACACGTGGGGTTTCATTCAAGACATGATTATGGACGGCGGTGATGTCGAATCCCGCAGCTCGCAACTTCTTCATGACCGGCGTGAGTTCGTTCTCCAGGAGAACCAGGTCGCCCATAACCATAGCGGCATTGTCATTCCCATCGAACGCGGCCCAGGAGCCGAGCGCCAGTCCTGGCTTTATCTCCACACCGCCAACCGACACATGAAGATCCGTGCGGGGAAATCCCAATCGATAGATATCGCCAGTTTGCTGGCCAGAGCGGCCCATGGCTTCGTCAATTTTGGCCGTGTCCAAGCCTTGGGCCGCCACGATCACGGGAAAAGATAGTGCGACCGAAAGAATTAGCAGTCGTTGTTTCATAAAAGTACTCCTTTTCATATCTTGATTGCGCTGGGCCGAAAAGCCCATTCACAGTTCTTATGAGTCAACCGGCGCGCCGATCCGTTGCGTCCGGGTCGCGCGAAAGTTTAGCGCGCCTCATCAGATGCAGGGCCAACCATCCGCCAAAAATCACGTCAAATGCCAAACAGAATCCAGGCCACCAACGCGGCACCCCCGGGTTTTCAATGAACAAGTGATGGACGAAGTCAAAAAATCCGTGCCCAACAATGGCAGCGACAACCAACCAGAGATTTCTTCTGAAGCCGAGTATGGCAAATAGGAGAAATCCGCTAGCTGCAAAGATTTCAATTACGAGTGTTCGCCCAGAAGCTCCCATCACAGCAAACAACACATAATATGAGGCGATTACGATGAGCACGGTTGGATAAAAGGCACGATCCCGGTCAAAGCCGGCAATGGTGGCGACACCAGCCAAGATCCCCGAGTTTTATTGCTGAGGCCCAGTTGTTGGTTGTGCATACAGTATCGCTTGGCTCCGAAGAATTTGGGTGGGGCTGCCACCGACCAGGCCGTTGGGGCCAAACAAATGCGACGCGGCGATTACCGCGGGAACGTACGCTCTCGTCTCAGCTGGAATCAGCCGCTTGCTACTCAGAAGCGCGAAGTCTTTGCTGCCAGACTTTAAAACGGCTTTCTGCACGGCCATCTCGCCTACGTTATATGCCGCAAGAGCGAGTGGCCAGTCGCCGAATTGTGCATGCAGATCGCGGAGGTACCGCGCTGCAGCCCGTGTTGATTTCGGGACGTCCAGTCGGTCATCAGTTCCGCGATCTATAGTGAGACCAAAGCGCCGCGCACTGTCCGGCATGAACTGCCAGATACCCCGTGCGCCTTTGGGGGAGAGCGCGGTCGGCTGCCCACCGCTTTCTACTAACACGATGGCCGCAATTTCGCCTGGAACACCTTCATCCAGCAAAATGGGAGCTAAGACTGGTCTGAGTTCCATCACTCTCGCAACGGCACGACGGACGGCTTCATCGTTGCCGTTCCAATATTGCACCGCGAACTGGTGCAGAACATTCGCATCGGGCGATGGTGTAGTCTTGGCTCCGGCTTCAACAATCTGACTACTTGCTGCTGCCTCCCGCATCACATTCGCCAAAGCTGAGTCAGCCGAACTGTCCAGGGCCTGGCGGTAGGCCGCAAAATCATCTCCGACCGAAGCCGCCGGGACGGTGTAACGTTGCGTCTGCGACCAGGCGGGCAATGTGAGCGCAAACAGCATGACCAGGGCGTTGATTGGGCACTTGAGTCTATGCATGTACCGACTCCCCAACGTTCCTCGGTTCAAGTTCCTTGGGTCCTTGCTGTTTCAGTTTCGGCTTTACCTCGAAGTTCCACTTCCAGATCGCGAAGACCGGCGGATAAATAATGAGTTCCATCAGGAACGACGTGATGATCCCACCGATCATGGGAGCAGCAATTCGCTTCATTACGTCACCACCGGCGCCAACAGACCACATGATTGGCAGCAGCCCGAATAGCATGCAGGCCACTGTCATCACCTTCGGGCGAAGACGCTTGACCGCCCCTACAACAATGGCTTCTCGCAGATCATCCCAACTGTTCATCCGTCCTTTGCTGATGGCCTCGTGGTAGGCAAGATCCAGGTACAGCAACATGAACACAGCGGTCTCGGCATCCACTCCTAGCAACGCGATGAGCCCGACCCACACCGCAATACTCATGTTGTAGTTCAAGAGGTAAAGGAACCAGATTGCGCCGATCGCTGAGAACGGCACAGCGAGGAGGATGATGAAAGTCTTTACTGTGGACTTGGTATTGAGGTACAGCAACAGGAACACGATGAAAAGCGTGATCGGCACAACGATCTTCAGGCGCTCTTTTACACGCTCCATCGATTCGTACTGGCCGCTCCAGACAAGTTGATAGCCTGCGGGGACGCTCACCTTTTCCGCCACAACCTTTTTCGCATCGGTAACATAGCTGCCGATATCGCGTCCGGAGACATCGACGTAGACATATCCACTGAGACGACCGTTTTCATCGCGGATCATGCCGGGGCCGGTCTTTAACGAGATGTCGGCAATCTGCCCCAACGGGATCTGCGCACCGGAAGGCGTGTTGACCAGCACTCGCTGCAACGCGTCGATGTCACTGCGGTAATCACGCAGGTAACGGACGTTAACTGTGTATCGCTCCCGGCCCTCGATCGTGGTGGTGACCGGCTCGCCGCCAACGGCCGACATCAGAACGTCATTGGCATCGTCCACAGTCAGTCCGTACCGGGCCAGTTGATCTCGTTTGATGTCGAAGTCCAGAAAATACCCGCCCGTCGTGCGCTCAGCAAACACGCTGGTTGTACCGGGGATGTCCTTCAGCGCCATCTCGATTTGCCCACCGACTTTCTCGATTTCACTCAGGTCGGAGCCGAGCACCTTAATGCCGAGCGGCGTGCGCACACCCGTGGTTAGCATGTCGATACGAGCCTTGATCGGCATAGTCCAGGCATTCGCGATCCCCGGCATGGTCAGCGCATCGTTCAGACCTCCGGGGCCATAGATCAGTTCCTGAGTGGTCTCGTGGTCCGGCCAGAAGCGACCAAGGGTGCCCTGTAACCAGTGGGGAGCCCACTTCGAGTACCAGCGTTCGCGCTTCGGCCAGTCGGTTTGAGGCTTCAAAGTAATGACGGTCTCCATCATCGAGTAGGGTGCGGGATCGGTGGCACTCTCCACACGCCCTGCCTTACCGAATACGCGGTAGACCTCAGGAAAGCTCTTGATGATCTTGTCCTGCACCTGCAGCAGCCGTGAGGCTTCCGTTACGGACATGCCGGGCAAAGTCGTAGGCATGTACAGTAGAGTGCCCTCATCGAGCGGCGGCATGAACTCCGAGCCAAGCTTAAAGAACACCGGCACGGTCAGCACCATGGCGATGACAGCGGCGGCAATCGTCTTCCAGTTATGTTCCAGCACGAACTCGACTACGGGGTGGTAGAGCTTCATCAGGGGGCGGCTGATAGGGTGGTTGTCTTCGCTATGGATCGTGCCGACCAGCACGCTGTTTACGACATCCGCCAGCCATCGCGGGCGGAACTTGAACTTATCCATGCGAGTGAACAACAACCGCATGGCGGGATCGAGCGTGATGGCCAGCACTCCCGCGATCGCCATGGCAAAAGTCTTGGTGAATGCCAGCGGCTTGAACAGGCGGCCTTCCTGCGCTTCGAGCGTGAACACCGGCAGGAAGGCAACGGCGATGACGAGCAGCGCGAAGAAGCTGGCTCCCCCGACTTCCTTTACGGCCGAGATCACGACCTGGTGATAGTCGCCAGGACGCCCTTCGGCATTCCAGTGCTCAAGCTTCTTGTGTGTCTGCTCGACGACTACGACTGCCGCATCAATCATCGCTCCGATGGCAATAGCGATTCCGCCAAGCGACATGATATTGGCCGACATGCCGCTCATCTGAATGGGAATAAACGCCAGGATCACGGTGATCGGAATGGTAATGATGGGAATGATGGCACTGGGGAAGTGCCACAAAAAGATCATGATCACCAGGCTGACGATGATCAGTTCTTCAATCAGCGTGTGTTTCAAGTTATCGACTGAGCGGTCGATCAGGTCCGAACGGTCATAGGTGTGTGACGATCTTCAGGCCCTTCGGCAGGGTGGGCTCAATGTCTGTGATCCTTTGCTTAACCCGCTCGATGACCTTCTGCGCGTCCTCGCCGAACCGCATGATGACGACACCGCCGACCGCTTCCCCTTGGCCATCCAGTTCACCGACGCCACGCCGCATGTCGGGCCCGAAGGTCACTGTGGCCACATTCTTCACCAGCACAGGCGTGCCGGTTTGCGGGTTCGACATGACGACAATGTTGCCAATGTCATCGAGCGATTTGATGTAGCCGCGCCCTCGCACCATATACTCGCGACCGGACATCTCGACCAACCGGGCGCCGACATCGTTGTTGCTCTTCCCAATAGCGTCCACGACCATGTTGATCGGGATCTTGTAGCCGAGCAGCTTGTTGGGATCGATATTGACCTGATACTGTCGAACAAAGCCGCCCAAGGGCGCCACTTCGGCGACGCCGGGCACGGACTGCAGCGCGTAGCGCAAATACCAATCCTGGTAGCTCCGTATCTTCTCAATGCTGTATTGCCCAGTGGTATCGACCAGAGCGTACTGATATACCCAACCGACGGCGGTCGCATCCTTCGCTAACTCAACCTCACGCCTTTCGGCAGGCGGGGGACGACGGAATTCAGATACTCAAGCGTTCGCGAGCGGGCCCAGTAAATGTCCGTGCCTTCCTCAAAGATGATGTAGACGTAGGAGTATCCGAAATCCGAGAAGCCGCGAATGTCCTTCACCTTCGGCAAGCCCAGTAACGCCGAGGTGATCGGATACGTGACTTGATCTTCCATGATGTCCGGGCTGCGGTCCCACTTGGAGTACACAATCACTTGCGTGTCCGACAGGTCGGGGATCGCATCCAGCTTCGTGTTCTTCAGCGAATGCCAGCCAACGAGCACGCCCACGCCGATGAAGAGAAGAACGAGGAATTTGTTCTTCGCGCAGACATCGATAATTCGGTTAATCATTGCTGTCGGGCCTCCGCCAGCACTTCAGGCAGGCTCCGCAAAACGCCACCGTTCTGGGCCACAAACGTCTCTGCTGCTTTTCGGTCGCTGAACGCGAATGTGCCGGGCGAGCAGCGATCGAATGCCAACTGTTCCGCGTGCTTGGATTCATCCATCTTGGACATGTCGTGTTCGCAGGCGATCACGCGGCTATCCTCGACAAACCACGCCCCTTCTGGGCTCACCATCTTTCCCGTGGGATAGTCCGTCACTTCGATCAGCCGCAGGGGCTTCTTCTCCTGTCGTGCCTCCGTCACCGCACAGTGCGTACAGCAGACGTTCCGCCGCCTTCCGCCGACTTCAGCCACGACATGGGCTTTCGGATTGATGTGACGTTGGCAGAATCCGCATTCCGTCTGCGAGCGGCGGTCCATCAGCAAGTAGCCGCCGGCGAACAGGCCCGCGACTACGATCAGGACGACTGCTGAATAGATCGAAGCTTTCTTTGCCATATGAATCTCCTTAGTGCTGCATCCCGCCATAGCGCTCTTCAGACGGCTCTCGGAATCAATCAGGAAGTTCCCGGAGGTCACGATGGTCTCCCCTGCGTTCAGGCCAGACAGAACGACCACGTTGCCTTCGAGCTTCGCGCCCATCTGGATCACGCGCGGTTCGAACACGCCGCCATCGTGGACGACAAACACATATTGCTTGTCCCCGGAATCCATGATTGCTTCCTGGGGTACCACAATCTGCTTGCCGTAGTTGATCTTCAACTGCACGTTGGCGAACATTTGCGGCTTCAAGTCGAAATTCGGGTTCGAAAACTCGATGCGGACTTTCACGGTGCGCGAGACAGGATCAACAGTCGGGTAGATGTAGGTGATTTTCCCGGTGTAGGTCCTCCCGGCGTAGTAGCTCAGCTGCATGTCCGCCGTCTGGCCCACTTTCACAAACGGCACCTCATACTCGTACACGTCTGCATTGACCCAGATCGTGGAGAGATCGCTGATCGCATACAGATCCATATCCGGGGTGACGGCGGTTTGCGGAAACGCCTTGCGGTCGGTGACGAAGCCACTGACGGGCGAGTAGAAGGTCAAAGTCTTCGTGACTTCGCCGGTTTCGTCGAGCTTCTTGATTTGCTCGTCGCTGATGTCCCACAGTTTGAGCCGTTCACGGGTGGAACGCAGCAGCGACTGCGAGCCCTGCGAAACGTCAGGGAATTGCGAGCTGCCCATCTCCTTCGCGCCGCGCTTGGCAATCAGGTATTCCTCTTCGGTGGCCACAAGGTCCGGGCTGTAGAGCGTGAAGAGCGGTTGGCCCTTCTTGACGAGTTGCCCGACGTAATCGACGTAGACCTTGTCGATATAGCCGTTGACCTTCACGTGGATATGCGCAAGCTTCGTCTCATCGCTTGTAAGCTGACCAGTTGTGCGCACGGTGCGCACCAGAGACTGCCGTTCGACAGTCGCGGTTCTTACGCCGATCAGTTGCTGCTTGTCGGGCGCGATTTTGACGCTGCCGGCGGGCATCTTTGCCGTTTCATCGTCGGCGTACTTGGGGACCAGTTGCATGCCACAATCCGGTGCGATACCCGGCTTGTCAGACTTGTAGGCCGGATGCATCGGGTCATACCAGAAAAGGATCTTCCGTTCGCCGCCCGGCTCCGATGCGCTGGTAGCTGGCACTCTGAGTAGCGTTGTCTCCGCGTATTGGGGCACCAGGTCCATTCCGTCCGGCGCTTTTCCGGGTTTGTCGTAGTGGTGCTGCGGGCTCATCGCGTCATACCAATAGAGAATTTTGCGCTCACTTCCCGAAGGGGTTGTCTGTGAAGCAGCAGGTTGATGTTGGAAGATGGCCGAAACCCTTCTCCTGAAAGTCACTCCAACCGCTAACGCGATTGCGGCGACGATTGCCGAAATTCTTAGGACTTTGTGAAACATTGCTCTACTCCCCTCCCGCCGGGCGCTGGTTGCCCGGTTGCGCGGCCGTCGAAGTCAGGTCCACGCCCACCATGCTCTCCATGCGCGCCAGCGAAGATTGGTAATTCGCCAGCTCGCGGTAGTAGTCGATTTCGTAGTTCAAGACCGTGGAGAAATTTCCAATGACGCTGAGGAAATCCACCGTGCCAACCTGGTAGGCAGACATCGAGGACTCCAGTGCCAACGATGACTGCGGCACCACGCCCTCAGAGAACAACCGCAGAAGTTCATCCGAAGCTTTGGCCGCCAGGTATTGCTGTTTCAGTTCGAAATTCAGCTCGTTTTTCCGATTGTCGCGGCTGCTCTCGGCTGAAAGCCGCTCTTCCGTGGCCTGCCTTACTTCCTCGCGTTGTTTGCTCTTGTAGAAGACCGGGATGTTCACGGTGAACGTCATCCCGTGCATGTCAGGCATCATCGGGCGCTGCTGGTACATGTATCCGACGCTCAGATCCGGGTAGTAGTCCTTCTGTGCCAGGTTCACTGCGAGTTGGTTGCGCTCAATCATTTGCTCCTCGCGGTGAAGGCCGGGATCATTCTGCCGCGCGAGTCTGTACAGGTCATCAAGCGAGTAGTTCAGAGGGGACCGCTCGATATTCTCGGCCGGTGGGAGTGGCGCTTCAGGACTGCGCGCCAGCAGAGTGTTCAGCCGTGCCTGCGAAGTATTTCGTTGCTGTTGCAGCACAGTGAGCCGCTGCAGCAGCAATGAAATCTCGACTTGTGATCTGAGAACGTCCTGCTGAACGCCTTTGCCGACCCGATAACGGGCTTCGGCGATCTGGGACAGCTTGGTTAGCAGATCTTTGTCCTTGAGAGTGGTCTGAATCGCCTTGTCGTAGAACCAGTATTCGAAATAGGCGGTCTTTACATCCACCGTTACGCGCCGGCGAATTGCCTCAAGGTCCGAAGATGCCGCATCGGCTTCCTTCGAGGCAATCTCGCCGCGCAGTTTCAGCTTGCCGGGGTAGAGCAGTTGCTGGCTGGCAGTAACGGCGCGATAGCTGGAAGGGTCGCCCGATTGCACGCTGAAAGGCGTGATGTTTCCAGCCCAGCCGACCCCAACCGTTGGGTCAGGTAGTGTCTTGGCTTGCGGTACGCGTCGCCGCTGCGCTTCCACGGTATGCAGAGCACTCTGAACCGCTGGATTCTTCTGCAGAGCTTCGCGAACCAATTCGTCGATCGCGATACTCGGCCGGGCAGCCGGAGGGGGCGTGGTGGTGGTCGCTGGAGACCCGATATCCACTGTGACGGGCGGCAGCTGGCCCCAGCTGTTTCCCGCGACAAACAAAGCACAGGCAATCAAGACAACTGTCCTTGCGATCATAAGAGGCCCTCTGGGGAAGGGCCGTCCTTCTTCCACTAGCGCTTTCCAGAAAGAAAGACGGCCTTTGGAGTGATCCAGCTCAAAAGTGCGGGTTGAACGATTGTTTCCCATTTGCGTTACTTCAACTCGGAACTGTTCGCTACCTCTACTCGGCGGGTCGATTGCAGCTCGGCCTTGGTGGCCATGTCCTCGTGCAGCACAGCCAAAGCTTCTGCTTTCTTGGCCTGTTCCGCGTCCGAACTTCCCCAGAACCGGCAATGGCTGGCTCCGAGGCCAAATGCAAAACCATGCTTTGCCTCTAAGGCTGGGAATGCAGGGTTCTTGGCACGGAGTTCTGCCGATTCCAGGTGTTCCTTCGAAGTCTCGGAAAAGGCTTCCGCTCTCTGACGATAATAAGCAGCGATGGTTCGGTGCTCGGCCGGAGTATTCGCGTTCTTGAGAAGCACCTTCAGCTCCTTCTTGCTAAGGTTAGACTTGGTGTTTGCAGCTGTCGAATAGGCGGGACTAAAGACCAGGACCGCAAGGCAAACTACTAGTAGGGCGATCATCGAATTGTATTTTGTTGTTTTCATATTTCCTCTATATGGAGCCTCAGCCTCCGGTTAACCGCGTCGTTGAGATGAATCTAAAACTCTGTCTCCTGTGCATTGCTGACTGCCAGTCCATTACGCGTTGCTTGTCGGCCTATTTCTGCTCCGCTGACTTCGCCATCTCGTCGTGAAGTGCGGCTAAAGCTTCTGCTTCCTTGGCTTGTTCCTCATCGAGTTGAGCCCAACGCCGGCAATGGCTCGCTCCTTGGCCAAATGAAGAACCTTGCTTCGACTCCAGGGCTGCAAATGCCGGGTGCTTCGCGTACGTTTCGGCCATCTCCGCGTGCTCCTTGGAACTGGCGACGAGGCGCTGGGCCTGCTCGCGGTAGTACGCTGCGATCTCTCGGTGTTCAGCCGGTGTTTGTGCGTTTGCGATGAGTGCCTTCACCTCTTTCTTGCTCAGTGAAGACTTGTTCTCTGCCGCCACGGAAAGCGGGACGAAGGAAGACAAGGCGAGCGTAACGATCACTAGTGCTGCAAACAGATTGATTCTTGAGGTTTTCATATCTTCTCCAATGGAGACTCAGCTCCGGTCAATTCTGTCGATTGGGAGCGGAAGAAGATCGGAGGGCAATCCAGTGTGTTTCTTACAGACGACCCGCCACGCACTTTTCCCGCTGAGAAAAACCTTGATTGGAAGGAAGGATCAGATCAAGAAAGTGCAGAGAAGGGCCTGGGGAGAGGGCGCAGATGATCGAATTGTCAGACCGGGAGGCTGAAATTCTGCGACTGCCGACGGAGCATCGAGCGTCGAAATACTAAGTGTCGGTGCCACCCCAGTGCTGCTGTCGGTTGGAGCCTGAGGCATTGAAGCCGGAGTTGGCTTAGCCGCAGAGACTCGGCAGCAGGAGGTATTTGCGGTGCCTCCTGAATGTGATCGAAGGAGCATGCCCGCTCATCATTGGGCAATGGGGTATGCAATGCTTGGCCGGCGACCATGTGCCACAAGCACGAACCCAGCGCCGATAAGGGCATCCCCAGCAAAATCAGTACGAGCGCTGAGGCAACGAGTTTGAACCGCCACGTCATATTCTTAAGAGTATATTAGGGGGGCCGTGCCCACATTGGCTGTGACCGAGATCACAGCCGCTTGTAATCGCGATTACAAACCTGCAAGGCAGCGGCAGTCTCGCTCAATCGTTTTGTCAGTGGAGAGTGTGACCGATGCAGGATTCCTCTCACGCTTAACAGGTCACTTCACAGACAGGTTCTGAACGCTCCTTATGTCGTGGACACCTTGTTAATCGCGACGACCAGTAGAACCACCACCAGTACGCCGATCACCGTCCAAATCCACATCCCTCCGCCCATCCACCCATATGCATGGTTCATCGGAGAGCCCCTTTGGTTCCGCTACGACCAGCTCATCCCTCCCGACCTTGCTCGCGAGGCATATGACTTCTCCTCGGGCCGATTGCCGTTATCCGAACGTCCATCATGTTCGGATCTTGGATTTAGCTGCAGCAACCATGGCCGCTCTTCGCCGTTCCCGCAGACTTGCCCAAGTATTGCTCCGGACTAAGGTCGAATTTCTCATTGCACTTGGAGCCGCAAAAGTAATAGGTCTGCCCTATATGCTCGGTTCGTCCAGCGGCAGTAGCGCTCTCTACGTCCATGCCACAGACAGGATCTTTCACAGCTGTTGTGCTGTTCATTGTGACCTTCCTTCGGTTCCATATCGAGGTTAGCAATCGCCGTACCGATCGTCTGAGCAAGAGTGCTCACTATCCCTGTCTAATCGGTTGTACCCTCATCGTTTAGCACCCACAGTTGATCGCAATCCGGAATCGTTCGGTTTCTGGTTTGGGAGTTCAAATGGACCAAATGACACGTGAAACCCACGGACAAAGGGCGGACCCACATGCCGGCCACAAAATGTCAAAGGTCCACGGAAACCACGATCGCCACGCCGGACACTCCGTCGCCATGTTTCGCGATAGGTTCTGGTTGAGCTTCACTCTCACGATTCCCGTGATCTTCTGGTCGACCGATGTCCAACATTGGCTTCGGTACACAGCGCCTTCCTTCCCTGGTTCGAAATTTATCCCCGCAATCCTCGGAACGGTGGTCTTTGTTTATGGCGGGCTTGTCTTCATCCGCGGAGCGTGGAGCGAACTTGCTGACCGAAAGCCGGGGGTGATGACCCTCATCAGCCTGGCGATCATTGTCGCTTTCGGAACATCGCTGGCTGCAACCTTCGGCCTCTTCGAGATTGAAGTATGGTGGGAACTCGCATCTCTGATCACGATCATGGTCCTCGGACATTGGCTGGAAATGAGAGCCATTTCCCAGGCTCGTGGCGCGCTCAATGCACTCGCCGCGCTGCTCCCGGACACTGCCGAGCGTGTAAGCGGAACCGAGACTCAGACCGTTCCAATATCTGAGTTGAAAGTGGGTGACGTTATCCTTGTCCGGCCAGGAACCCGTGTCCCGGCGGATGGCAAAGTCGTCGACGGTGATGCCGATGTTGACGAGTCGATGATCACCGGCGAGTCCCGGACGGTTGCGAAACGGGCCGGTGGGAAGGTCATTGCGGGAACGGTAGCCAGTGGTGGGAGTCTTCGAGTCCGGATTACGGCTGTCGGGGAGCAGACCGCCCTGTACGGCATCATGCGGCTCGTTGCGGCTGCGCAGGCTTCTGGATCTCGCACGCAAGCTCTCGCCGACCGTGCCGCCACAATCCTTTTCTACGTGGCAGTCGCGTCTGGTGCGATTACTTTGGCTTACTGGTGGCTTTCAGGAGACAAAGAACATGCCCTGATCAGGACGGCGACCGTCCTCATCATTGCCTGCCCGCACGCCCTGGGACTGGCGATTCCGCTCGTGATTGCAATCTCCACATCACTCGGCGCTCAGAACGGTCTTCTCGTCAAGGACAGACTTGCACTCGAACGTGCCCGCAATTTGGACATGGTGATTTTCGATAAGACCGGAACGCTCACGCGCGGATCCCCCGCATTATCGGGAGTCGGGGCCGCGCCGGACAGCAATGAGAGTGATTTGCTTGCCCTTGCTGGTGCCGTCGAAGCCAACTCCGAACACCCGCTCGCGAAAGCGATCGTGAACGAAGCGAAGCGCCGAAACCTGCCCACGTTGCAAGCCGCCAACTTCGAGGCACTGCCCGGTCGAGGGGCACAGGCAGTCGTGAACGGCAAGAGAGTGATCGTTGAGGACCGCGTTTGCTGGCCGAGAACAAAGCAACATTACCCCCAGAAGTTGAAAAGTTAACGACCCAGTGGGCATCGGAGGGAACGACAGTTCTCTATGCCGTCGCCGAAGGGAAATTGCTCGGTGCTTTCGCCGTCGAGGATGAGATTCGGCCCGAATCCAATGAGGCCATAAAGGAACTTCATCGCCTTGGTATCCGTGTCGCAATGATCACGGGAGACTCAAAGACGGTAGCCGATTCGGTCGCGAAGCGCATCGGTATAGACGAGGTCGCAGCGGAGGTGCTTCCTGCTGACAAGGCCGCGGCAGTGAAGCGCTTTCAGGCGGGCGGCAAGAGGGTCGCGATGGTTGGCGATGGCGTGAACGACGCACCAGCGCTGGCGACTGCAAATGTTGGAATTGCAATCGGTGCCGGAACTGATGTGGCGATTGAGTCGGCCGGAATCGTGCTTGTGCGAAGCGATCCCCGCGACGTTGTGGGAGCGATCGAACTATCTCGTGCTACGTATCGAAAGATGATCCAAAATCTGGTTTGGGCGACCGCGTATATCCTTGTGGCCATTCCGGTTGTAGCAGGCGTTTTCGTCCACTGGGGACTCGATCTACCGATGAGTGTTGGTGCAGTCGCGATGAGTCTCTCTACCATCATTGTCGCCGCGAATGCACAGTTGCTTCGCCGAGTGAAGCTGCAACGTTTGCCGGTCTGACTCTGGCAACTTCACTCCGCATGCCGCCTATCTATCGAGAAAGATCCGGCACCGAGCAACCAGCCCCACGATCATGCAAAAGTCCGTTCGTCCCTCGTGCATCGCTGCCCAAAAGCCCTGTTTGAGAAGCAATGGACCCTTGGTTGTCGTAATCGCAATCAGGACCACAGTAAGTAAAGGCCAGACAGCGAAGATCGTGAAGAGGACAAGGATTAACAAAAGTGCCGCATACGATCTCTGTAGCGCCTTCGGAACAAGGAAACGCAAACAACTGAATGAAAATTGAATGAAGGAGTCGCCTTTCTCGGCTTTCTTGACATTCCGGACCATCGTAGAATCAGCAAGTTCCGAGGCATCAGTGAGCGACCGGGGAACAAATCCACCCCCCGCAACCAACGCAGTCAGGGTTACGAGCATTTCGCATTTCCGACCTACGTGTTTTCGTTTTTGCAGGAAACCAATGGTCAGGAGCATTCCGGCACGAACGCAGCATTTGTATCGTCGTTCAGCGTGACGGGTGGCGGCCACCGCGTCCGAACTTCCGTCACGGCGCTCCTGCCGCTGGTGCTTGACGCCGTCTCCGGTTCGTCGTCATTTGAGGCGAGTTTATGCAGATTGTCTCCGGCGTCATCGAGTGCTAGACTTTTGTTTGGCTATACTTAAGCGATTCAGTTCGAGCGACCGGTTTTTTAGGGAGTGTGATTTTGTGGTGTCCATGGTGTCCGTAACCGACTGGGAAAGCCTGCTAAAGCAGGGGATCGCGCGCACGGATTGCGCTGGCGGCATCCATTGCAATGTGTTTATTATTAATACCTTATAGGAACTTTCGGCAGCTTTGTAAGTGAGCGGGAGTAGTTCAGCGGTAGAACGCCAGCTTCCCAAGCTGGATGTCGCCGGTTCTCCCAAGCTGGATGTCGCCGGTTCGATCCCGGTCTCCCGCTCCACCTTATACAGCAACTTAACAGGTCACGATTTTCGCCTGTGTGTTCAGTTGTGTTCAAAACGTCGAGCGCTTTCACTGTATCCTGAGGTTTTAACTCGCTGTTCATAACATCGTCCGCCACTGCGTTGACCAGTTTTCGCACATTCTCCGGCACGCTTTGCGTGTACTCGTTTAAGGTTGTCGTGATGTCACGCATTAACCGAGTTGTGAGCGTAAACGCCTACTTGCGCCAGTCTATGACCAATTCGTTGGAATCGAGTAAGGGTGCCTCGCCCGTGCAACGTTATGCTAGGAGAGAATGATGGCAGCCGCGAGCAGAATTCCGAATAGGGCTCCCTGCCTCATTTCCGACCAGCCTAGACGTCTGACCTGCAGCGGCTGGTGTCCACCGAAAAACCAATAAAACCCGCGAACCAGCCCAGGAATGAAAGCGAGCATTACTAAAGCTGGCATCAGTCGCCAGTGCGCCGCCGCAGCCAGAATCGGGAGCAGTAGTATCTGTCCCAGAAGAAACACTCGCCCCCGGGCGAGCTTCTCGCCGAAAGTCGCGGCGTGGGCCGCATGGATACGCAGCTGCACGAAATGAATCTGGTTGCCCGCAAAGATCCAGTTGGCGGCCCACAACACCCATGCCCGCGCATCCAGGTGTCCGGCGGCTACGTAATAGGCTGCTGGCGCGGTGCAAGTGAGACCGATTGCTCCCAGCATTTGCGCCATCATACGCAGCTTACGGCCGAGTTTCATAAGCAACGTCTGGGCAACGAATGCGAGTACTCCGATGCAGCCAAGAAGCAGTAAGCCCCGGTTGCGCCCATTCCACAACAACCCGGCCGACAACGAGCCGAAACTGCGACCAGTCCGGGCAGACCATAAAGCGAAGTCCGCCGCTCTGCAGGGGTTTCGCGCACTCAGCGGAGTCGTGCCCAGCAGAATTCCATGGGTGTGCGCAGCCAGAACAGGGCGAGTGCGGCCACCGTAAACAGAACCAGGGGCCATTCCCGTTGTGTCGATGCCACTCCGACTGCAGCGCCGGTGAACAGGGGGACAAAAAGCAGCAAACCCCAGGCGCCATGCTCGCGCGGGACCACCAGGGCTCGAGTGCGTGCCTGTTGAACAGAACGAACGCTCAAGGACGTATCAGTCATGGCATGTGATCCCATGCCATCAGGATATTAGCACTGCCCAAACATGCTCAGGCTAGATGGAATTTGTCACAGTTTGATCCGCTTTGCTGCTTTTGAACATGGAGTCCCTGCGGATTCGACACATATCAAAGATTACATTGAATGCATTATGAAAAAGCGATCCCCGCTTCAGAAGGTCGAAGCCGGATGAGGCGCGCCGCCTCCGCTGCGCTGCGCCGGGCAGGGCTTCGCTCCGCTACGGCGGCGCTCGAGAGTAACTGCAGTAGTGTGCCCGGTGCGAAAGGACTACAGGAAGAGCTTAGTCAAATGAGCCTAAATATGGGCATTTTAACCTTGAGGGAAAGACAAGCGTCGAGCACGAATGAGCTTTCCCCCAAGGAGGCAACTCAAATGAGTCACGACGTCAAATATATCGGAATGGACGTGCACAAGGAAGCCATTGTGATCGCCGTCCTGAATGAGGGCGGGAAGTTGGTGATGGAGTCGATCATCGAAACCAAAGCCAGCAGCATTCTGCAGTTCCTCCAACGGTAAACGGGGTGGAGGCCGGATTACGTGACCTGGGAAGAAGGCACCTGGGCCGCCTGGCTGTACGATCTGCTGCAGCCGCAGGTGCAGCACATTGTGGTCTGCAATCCGTTGTGCAATGCCTTGTTAAAGGAGGGCAGCAAGAGCGACAAGGTGGATGCACGCAAGCTGGCCGACTTGTTACGCACCGGGATGCTGCGACCGGTCTACCACGGGAAAACGGCATGATGGACGCGGCCATGCGTGTTGGGGATGCAGTTATCAGACCATCAGCAAAGATTTGACGCGAGTGATGAATCGCCTGAAGGCGCTGTATCGCGGTTGGGGCATTGCTTGGGCCGGCACCCAGGTTTATGCTGCGCGCTCTCGCGAGGAATGGTTGAGCAAGCTTCCACAAGCCGGGGTGCTGGTGCTGCGCGTGGCTTGCCCTATCAACAACTGGATGGATTGCAGGCCTTGCGGCGAGAGGTGCGACCCGAGTTTTTGGCCGAGAGCCGGAAACATAAGGCCGCGAAACTGCTGCGCCAGATACCCTGCATCGGTCCAATTCCAGCGGCGAGATTGATCGCGCTAATGCAAACCCCGCACCGGTTCCGCGGCAAGCGGCAACTCTGGACCTACAGTGGACTGGGCATTGAGACCCACGACAGTGCGCAATACCGTTTTGTGCGTGGACAATTGCAACTCTCCAAGAAACCTCAGCAGCTCCGTGGTCTGAATCGAAATCACAACCATGAGATGAAAGAGATCTTCAAGAGCGCGGCCACCCGGGCCAGCTGTGGCAGGGGACCGTTCTACGATTTCTACGCGGCTTTGCTGGCCAAGGGCATGAAGCGGGAGATGGCGCGTCTGACACTCGCGCGCAAGATCGCGGCCATTACCTTGACACTTTGGAAAAGGGAGGAACGTTTTGACGCCGAACAACTGAAGACGCAAGCAGCTTGAGCATCGAATAGAACCCAGGTGATCTCCCAAGGTTTTCATGCCTCGGTGGTAGCCAATCGGTTCTTGCGATGCTCCGGTTCGAGGGAGAGTATCCATACACTCATTCAGGCATTCTGTGTGCTGTAGTCCAGCACCGAGTCTCCGGGTCAATCCTATGCCCCCTCGGATAACCGAAAAAAGCTATAGGCCTCGAGCCTCACATAGGATCATGGTTGGCACTTAAGCCAACGCTTAGCTTCTGCCAGCTCAAGGCCAGCGACATCGACAGTCAGCGCATGATGGTTCGCATTAATCAAGGCAAGGGTGGCCGCGACCGGGAGGTGCCGCTCAGTCCCACCTTGCTCCAGACCCTGCGCGTCTACTGGCGCTGGATGAAGCCTCAAACCTATCTGTTCCCAGCAACAGTCAACGGCTGGCGCGCCGACGTGCCCATCAGTCCCAACACCGTCTGGTTAGCCTGCCACGAGGCGGCCCAAGCCGCTGGCATCACCAAACGCTTTTCTCCGCACAGCCTGAGGCACAGCTGTGCTACCCACTGGCTGGAAGCCGGTACCGACCTCCGTACCATCCCAGCTTTTACTGGCTTATTCCACCCTCGAACACACCCTCGTCTATCTGCATCTGTCGCACAAGCATCTGCAGACCGTTCCCAATCCGCTGGACCAACTGCAGATCTCGAACCGGGATGATGTTGAACCACCTTGGAGGCTACGGAAAAAATGAATCGGCCACACCTGGAGGTGGCCGACATTGTACGGGCACAAGGCGAACAATTTATCGCCAACAACCAGAGGCGGGATCCACTGGGTGCACCAGAAGGTGCTCCGCGCCATCGCCCACTGCCGTACCGCAGTCCTGGGTGGACATCTCCATCAATGCCCCAGTTGTGGCCATCGCGCCATCGTTTTCCACTCCTGTCGTGTAACGAAGCCGCGTTTGTTTTCCTCTTCGAAAGTAATATTCCTCAGGTTGATTCCGGGAAGTAAGGCGGTGATCGCGAGAGCGGACCGGATTGCAGTGTGAACCGCGGAGCGGATTACACCGGGTTACATTTCGATTCGCAGTATCCCTGTGCCGTGGTTCGTTGAATTTGATGTAGGATGTCGAGCGGTGGAAGGCTCGGCGGTTTTCTCTCAAGGAATCAGCGAGCCCTCCGTAGACCAAACCGGGAGTCTGACCACTCCCAGAAAGGTTCCATGCAAATCCTACACCCATTCGCCGGCTCCATCCAACAGTACACCGAAGAGATCTCCGATCCCGATCGTTATCGGCCGGACCACTGCCCGCAGTGCGAAGCCCAGCATCCTCTGACTGCTCACGGTTTCTACCGCCGCACCCTGGTGGATGTGGAGTTTGACGGAGTCATCCGCGTCCGCCGCTATCTGTGCCGCGCCTGCAAGCGCACCGTCTCTCTGCTACCGGAATTCGCCTTGCCCTATCTGCGCTTCAGTATTCCCGTGATCTCCCTGTTTCTCGTCGCCCGTCTGCTCAGGGTCTCACGCTTGAGGCCGCCGCGCGGCGGCCGCGCAACCCGCTATGCCTTACCAGCGCGGCCAGTTCTGGATCCGCCGTTTTCAAAGCAAGCGCCGCCTGGCTGCCTGGCCCTGGCGGCGCTGACCATCCCGATCCGGCGGCGGACTTCGTGACCAGGGCCTTGCAGATGTTCGGACCACCGGTTGGATCGCCGCCCACCGTTTCCTGTTTTCCCAACTGCGCAGCCACCTGTTGGGCTGGCCTGCTTTCTGTTCCGAACGGGCGTCGCGCCACGCTGGCCGCCGCGTGCCCCGTCCCTGAGCGTCCCCACACAGCATTTGCATGGCGGGAAAGCGCCGCCCTGATTATCGTCCTGCTGGAGTTTTCCGCATGGACGCCAAAGCTGAAAAACTCGCCCTGTTTCGATACGGTCTGGTAGCGCCCGCTGGTGCTCGAAGCTCTGCCCCGCGGAGAACTCACCCGCCGCGCCCAGGAGATTGCCGCCCGTCACTACGACATTCCCGATTCCAAACGCATTTCGGTTTCCGTCGATACGCTGCTGGATTGGGCGCTCCGCTACCGCACCGGCGGCTTCGAGGCTCTGGCGCCCAAACCGCGCCAAGACCGCGGCCAATCGCGCGCACATGACTCCGCAACTAGCCGACCTGATCGAACGCCTGAAGCGCGAAAACCCGCACCGCACCGGCACTACCCTGCTGCGCGAACTGGCTCTGTCTTCCGGCAGGAACTCTCCCGGCGTGTCCGCCTCCACGCTGTACCGCTTCCTCAAACAGCGCGGTCTCACCGAAGCGCCAACTGCTGGTCCCGCCCGCGCACAAAAAGTTCGAAGCCCAAATCAGCAATCAGATCTGGCAGGCCGACATGCTGTTCGGCCCCTACGTCCAGCGCCCCGGCGGCGGCAAGATGCAGGCCTTTCTGCACGCCACCCTGGATGACGCCAGCCGCCTCATCCCGCATGCCCAGTTCTATCCCAGCCAGGGACTCGATGCCTGCCTGGATTGTCTGCGCCAGGCCATCGCCGCCCGCGGCGTGCCCGTGCGTCTCTATATCGATAACGCCAAGATCTATCGCTCGCCGCAACTGGCCCGCATCGCCGCCTCGCTCGGCACTCTGATCGTGCACACGCCGCCCTTATCAGCCCGAAGGCCGCGGCAAGATCGAGCGTTACTTTCGCACCGTGCGCGATCAATTCCTGACCAACCTCGACCCCAAACAGTCGCTCTCGCTCGAAGAGTTAAACGACCGGCTGTGGAGCTGGAT
>CAVZXU010000031.1:0-31310 GCA_963779255.1 Terriglobia bacterium
CGCCGAAGATGTCCTGAATGGAGTTGCGGAAGCAGTATCAAGACTTCGGCTTGCCGGCGTAACTTCATCACCTTCCATGATCGCAGCCACTAGTGCGTGGACATGGCGCCGGTGCCGGAATCGGTGAGCAGGTCGATCAGGACGTCGTCGGCGAGCAGAAGAAACAGGTTGTAGTCGGCGGCCTCGAGCAGTTGCTCGCGCTGTTTGCAGGTGGTCCAGCGGTGGGTTCGACGCTCTGATGCGGAATGGCTCGATGATGGTTTTGACTGGCGTGGGCACATCCGTTCAGGAAGCTGCCGAGAATGAAAACTCTTCATGATACTCCGGACCACCGGACGTGGCGGAAGACTCCGGCAATGTCTCGGTTTGACGGCGGTGTCGAGAGGGCTGTCGGGTGCGCTCGACCTCAGACCCATCTGCCATCCCAAAAATCACGACGCCCTGCCTGGGGATGGGAGATATCCGCCGAGACTGCGCTCGCAGGTTGGGTTACAGATGATTGGCGGCTCTCCAGCACGAAGCCGTCCCACTGCCTGCCGCCCTATCGATCGCTTCGACAAGGGCTATACTCGTGCCGTCCCTTCGCGCCCATCGCAGATCGAGCCATATTCCGATCGATCGCCTGAAGAAAACATCAAACAATGTATGATGTCCGCGATCGTCACTGACCACCGCGATCGAGGCACTCTGATATTTCGTCCGGTGCGATGCCGGCACCGACGCCAGGCGGAAGAATACGCAGGTCCACCGCGCAGGATGCTCGGTCTTGTAAGAGTACGCGTGCCCTCGGTCCCCGTAATCTCGACCCGCCGCGGGATTATCCGGGATCGGCGGCAGTCGTCACCTGCAAGGACTTCCCGAGACGCACGCGTGGCAGATTCAAGTATCGCGACCGCAGTATCTTTTTCGAGCCTCAATGGCATCGAGTACGTGCCGTTGCGCCTGCACGCGAACCGCGTCTTCCAGCAGCCAGCGAGCAAGCAAGTCGACGGTATGTACCGCTGACCGTGCAGCGCACCCGCCCGTCCGGCGCCAAGCGTCCCGCGCCAGCGCGAGGCACTGTATCATTTGCGGAAGGCGGTCCACATCACCCGCACATCCACCAAAAGAGGATTGCCAATCACTGCATGCTGACCAGTGCGCGCAGGCTTCACGGTTGCAGGCTTCAGCACGGTACGAGACGTCCACGCCAAGCTTCACGCCAGAGCGTTCCGCTGCTGTTTATCAGCGCGTCTGCCCGCTCCATGCTGATGTCGATCGGCTTCTCAGTCAGGGCATCAAGGCCGCGCTGCGCCGCGGCAATACCCTGAGCGGCGTGCATTCCGGACGGGCTGCAATCGCGGCCATGTCCATGGGACGATGCGCCAGAGCGTCGAAGTAGTCGTACGGTTCGGCGCCATACTCCGGCAGAGAGTCGCAGACCTCTTCGCAGTCGTTCCCATCATCGCAGCGATTTCAACTCCGGCAATGGCGCGAGCTGCGCGCGCGTGAGTCTCGCTGATGTTCCCGCCGCCGATCAGGCCGATGTGAATCGTCATGATGGATTAGTCGCTATGAAAGTGCAGGCCCATATGTGCCCCTGTCGGGAGACTTACGAGCCCGGCCACATGCAGTCCGCAAATCTACTCCTGCAACTCTGCGCCCGCTCCAATCGCGACCACAAAGTACATAGCAGGCTTTGTGCCCCACATTCCTGATTCCGTGCTCTTCGTTCGAGGAGACAAACCCAACCGATCCGGGTTCCAGAAGGAACTTCTTGTCGATGACGGTCAGCTCTATCGTCTCTTCCCGTATGAGCCACATCTCAGAGTGGGGATGATGATGCGTGGTTGCCGTGGGCGCGCCGTCAGGCGGCAGCGTGGTCTGGTGTACTTCGATGCCTTCGCCTGTAGCCAGCTTTCCTCGAAGCATCATGCGGACCTGCGCATTATTGTTGGCAACGTGCATGGGCGCCTTGTCGAACGAAAACGCTCCTGAGGGCAGAGGCTTGTCTTGCCCGAAGGCTTGCAGTTCGGCCGCGACCGGCAAAAGTGCGGGAAGCAGTAAGCACATCTCACGTCGTGTGAAAGACATTTCGCATCTCCTGTGAAGGAACGGTCGGCATCATAGCAGAGCATCTTGACAGTCCTACAATGGCGAAATTATGAACAATAACTTCATAAAATCTAAATGGAGGGAAGCTAGCCAGCGCCCACGGCGTTGATGTAGGCTTTGCTCCGATTACCGACTGGAGCGAAACATTGAAAATGTTTTACCGCAAACCATCTTCTCCCGTTTGTCAGGACTGGCCTGATCGCTGTCCTCGGCTCTTTTCCGCGCTCAATGCGGGTGCGCAATCGACTGACTTGACGGGTATTGCGCATGTGGCTCTGCGAGTGAACGACCTTCAGAAATCGCAGGCGTTCTACAAGACGCTGGGTTTCGAAGAAGCCTTCTCATTCACGGACGACGGTAAAGTCTCGGTCTCATACGCTAAAGTCAACGATCGTCAATTTATCGAGTTGATCCCACGCACCAGCGATTCTCAGCCCGGCGGTATCCTGCACACCTGTTTCGAAGTGGCCGACATTGAGGCCCTGCACAAGGCTTACCTGGAACGAGGCCTGCAACCGACCGAGCCTAGGAAAGCGCGCGCCGGCAATATGTTGTTCGTCATGCACGGCCCGGACAACCAGTTGCTGGAGTACACACAGTACATGCCTGAGTCGTTGCATTCCGAGAGCCGCGGCAAACATCTGTTGACGAGCCGCGCTGTCAACGCACATGATCGAGGCAACAACCCCGGTCCGGGATCTGGCGGCGGAACGGTTGTACTACATCGGCAAACTGGCATTCAAAAGCGCCGGCTCCGATGGAAACGAGATGTTCATCGCCGGCAACTCGGGCGACAAAGTAGAGCTTCAGGCCGACTCTCCGACTGCCAAGCCTCGCGTGGTTTTCGCAGTAACGAGTGTCCGGCAGGCGTCGCACGATTTGCGCAGCCGTGGACTCGCGGTGCAAAAGAGCCGGAATGCTGTTTCCGTTACGGATCCCGACGGCGCTGTCATAGTATTTGCCGCTGAACACGGCGGTTAGACGGTGTAACCCCATATTTACCGGAGACCCATGAGACAGTGTGCTCTGTTCTTATTCCTCGTGCTGGCTGGTACGCTGCTCGCGCAACCAGTGCGCGTGCCTGAAATCCCGTATCGTTCCGTTCCCGGGTTTCTGAAATTGCCCGCCGATTTGTATTTGGGCGAAGTCGCCGGGGTTGGGGTAAATTCCCAAAAACACATTTTCGTTTTCTCGCGTGGCCACACCACTGGTCCCGCCTATGGCGCGAGTGCCGCGCAACTTCTGGAATTCGATGCCGACGGCCAATTTCTGCGCGAGATCGGCCACAATCTCTACGCCTGGTCGTTCGCTCATTCCGTAAAAATCGACAGGGATGACAACATCTGGGTCGCCGACAAAGGCTCCGATATGGTCATCAAGTTCGACCCGGAGGGCCGCGTAGTCATGGTTTTTGGACGCAAACAGGAAGCTTCTGACGAAGGCACTGCGCCGTTAAAGCATCCCCGGCCGCCGCTGCCACCCGTGGACGGAATGTTCCGCCAGGTCACCGACATGGCCTGGGACGCAGCTGGCAACACCTACATCAGCGACGGCTACATCAATTCGCGTGTTGCCAAGATCGACCAGGGCGGCAACTGGGTCAAGTCGTGGGGTGAACCCGGCGACCAGCCCGGGCAATTCAACACGCCTCACAGCATCGCAGTCGATGCCCAGGGAAATGTCTACGTGGCCGACCGCGGCAACCGCCGCATTCAGGTATTCGATGGGGATGGAAGTTCCTGCGCCAGATGGTGATCGATGTGCCTTTTGATCCCAACGCGCGCCCTGCCATCGGCAACAAGCCGCAGCTTCCGCTCACCGGCAACCAGGCTATGGCGCCGGGCGCGCCCTGGGCCATATGCATCACGCCTCCGCCCAACCAGGTACTGTACAGCTCGGACGGCTACCCGGGCCGCATTTACAAGCTCACGCTCGAGGGAAAGGTCCTGGGCGTGCTCGGTGAGTCCGGCAAGCAGCTAAAACAGTTCGGCTGGATTCACGAAATCGCATGCCCGTCGGAAAACGAACTCTTCGTCGCTGAGCTGTTGAACTGGCGAGTACAGAAGTTGATCCTCGAACCGGTTCGCTAGTCCATAACCTGCCACCCGAGCCCGGTCCAAATGTCGGCCATGCGGCGGTGTATAGTACGTCAGAGCGTACTTCCATTGGAGGTTCGTCATGCTCAAGACAGTTTTGCCGCTATTTGTTTGGTTCATCTCGGCAACAGGCGGCCTCGCATCCGGCCAGACGATACACCTTCCACCCTCCGTCCGGCAGGGGCCAACCACGTCGAACATACCGGTGCGGACTCAGGAAGAAGTGGACAGAGAGCGGGCCCAAAAGGCCAACGAACTGCTCCAAGAGGAAATCAAGCGCGACACCGATAAACTGCTTCAGCTATCCACCGACCTGAAGGATTATGTGGATAAGAATCAGGGCATCCTGTCCCTGGACGCCGTCAAAAAAGCTGAACAAATTGAGAAGCTGGCGCACGGCCTAAAATCGAAGATCAAGCAATCCTACTGACGCATAGGATCGGCTGGTAAGCGCACCAATGTCACGGCCGTGAAACCCGGTGTCGGTTTGGCCGTTGCCGCCGCCGGAGAGCCGGTGCCCTCCGTCAGGACCACAATCTGGTTGGCTTTCCGGCCCGGAAAAACTTCTCGCTGTCCGCCAGGCCACTGCACTTCAATGCGCTGGTAGCTGGTGTCGTCGGCGAGGCCAACGTGCACGCGGGGATCGTTCTGTGAAAGAAAACTTGCTCCAGTCTGGATTTCACCTGAGATCCGGCGGTCGCCAACATAGACGTACACCCGCGCTCCCACGGCATCCCGGTTGCTCTTGGTCCCGACGCACCGCACCATCAGCCAGTTTTTCTTGGTGCCGAAATTCTTCAGCAGGCTCGGTCGCGTATCCAGGTTGTTGATGACCACTTCGAGCGATCCGTCGTTGGCCAGATCTCCCACCGCCAGCCCTCTTGATGCCCAAGGTTCGCTGATGCCGGGCCCGGCGCTGTTCGACATGTCTTTGAATTTTCCGCCGCCCGCGTTCCAGTAAAACAATCTCGGCTGATGGTACTTGTAGTTCAGCGGACCGCGTTCCACCTCGGGGTACACGTGTCCGTTGACCATCACCATGTCTTTGCGCCCGTCGTTGTCGACGTCGAGGAACTGAATGCCCCAGCCCAGATACTGGGTGTGCGCTCCCAGTCCGGCTTCGTAAACCCGGTCAGTAAACGTGCCGTCGCCGTTGTTGTGGTAGAGATTCGGAACGTCGTCGCTGAAGTTTGTCTTGGCGATATCGACGTAACCGTCTTCGTCATAGTCTGACGCGGTTACGCCCATGCCGGCCTGCTCCTGCCCGGCGTCGCTCAAGGCCACGCCCGAAGCCACTCCGACCTCTTCGAAGGTGCCATTCTTGCGGTTGTGATAGAGCAAGCTGGGCCTGGAGTCGCAGGACATGTACAAATCGGGGTAGCCATCGTTGTCAAAGTCCGTCGCCAGCACGGTGAACCCGTAGCAACCGGTCGGCTTGCCGATACCGCTCGCCATGGAAACGTCGCTGAATTTTCCCTGGCCATCGTTGTGGAAGAGGAAGCTACGTCCAGCCGGCAGGCCGCGCGGGCCGCACATCACGGGCATACCTTTCCACTGACAATATCCGCCCGACCCAGGCTCGGGGATCTTGCTGCGGTCGAACTCGACGTATCCGGTGACCGCCAGGTCGGGTTTGCCGTCGAGGTCGTAGTCGAAGAACGAACAGCCGGTGTCCCAGCGTACCGCATCGGATTTCAGCCCCGCCGCTTCCGTGACGTCTTTGAAGGTTCCGTTGCCTTCATTGTGATAGAGAACGCTGTGACCGTAGTAAGTGACGAACAGGTCTTCATAGCCATCGTTGTCGTAATCGCCGACGCAAGCGCCCTGTCCCCATCCCACCTTTCCCAGGCCGGCTTTCTGGGTGACATCCACGAAGTGCAGGTTTCCAACATTGCGGTAAAGATGGCTGGTCGAATTCTCGCCGCGCCCCTTGCCGTCCATGGTGGTCGCATTGACCAGCACAACATCCATCAGGCCGTCGTTGTCGAGGTCGAATATCGCAACCCCGTCGCCTGTGGTTTCGAGTATGTAGCGTTTGTTGTCCGCGTCTCCGGATACGTTCTCGGCGGTCAATCCGGCCTCAGACGCGATGTCCCGGAAGTCAACAGTCACCGGAGGGCTGGCCTGGCCCGGCTGGTCAGGACGAGCAGTCTGCGAAAATTGAGGCACCGCGAGAAGGGAAACGAGCAGGCCGGTTTGCAGCATCCGCAGCATGGTCGAAATGATTTTTTTCATTTCGTTGCTTTGATGGTTTCGCTTCGAAACCGAGATCGTTCTGGACAGGAAGGTCTTGAGTGCCTGCTCCAACAAACTAACACATTGCCCCGTGCAACTGGTGTCCTGGTTCAATTGGGTTCGCTTCTTTGTGAACTTTGCGGCCTTTCTTAGCGCCCTTTGCGGCAAAGATTTTGACTTCGCCCGAATCAATCGAAAGGCTTGACCGCAAAATTCGGCAAAGAAAAGCCGCAGAGCTCGCAAAAAAATCAGCAAACCGCCAGAGGTTGAGGCGCCGGGACAGCCCGTCCGGGTTGGCTTTCGTGGTACGGGCGAAATTCTGCAGAGAACGTTTGCCGAAAGGTTGTGGTGTTTTGGAACGAATTGTCTCCGCAATCGCGCAATATACGCGAAGCCCGCGAGAATACTCGCTGCGCGCGTTCTTGAACCGCTGACGAATCGCAACCAGTTGCGGCTCTTCCCGCTATCTTTCAGTTTTATCAAAGAGACAATTCGGAAAAACTTCGTTGACACGATCTTTCCCCTGATGTTACCTACCTAAGCAATTGAGGAAGCGCTGGCAATAGTCTTTTCCGGTTAGTGATCGGTACTAATCCTCATCGTGGAGGTGGGCCTATGATCCCAAGAAGGGTCATGCTGTTTAGCGTGCTATTGCGGGTGGTTGTAGTCGGTTCCTCCAGCGCCCGGGCGCAAATTCACCAGCGGCATTGAAGGTACGGTCACCGATCCTACCGGGGCCGTCGTGTCCGGTGCCAACGTCACCATCAAGAACGAGGAAACCGGAGCGGTGCAGACGTTTCAAACTCAGGAATCCGGTTCTTTCCGTTTTACCACGCTGCCTTCTTCCGCGTTCTCCATCAGCGTGGCTGCGCCGGATCAAGACCACAGTGCAGGAGCACGTTCGGCTGCAGGTCGCCGAAACCAAGACTCTCAACCTGCGCATGGTGGTCGGTGGAACTGACTCCACCGTGACCGTGACCGACGAAGCGCCGGCGGTCGAAACCGCGGAGGCCAGGGTCTCAGGCCAGGTTTGGTTGCGTGGAGCCCGGAGGACGCAGCCGCACACTATGATTTGGCCACTGCTTTGAAGTCTCGCGGCCAACTCGACGAAGCTGTGCACGAACTGCAAAATGCACAAAGACTTAATCCCGGGCTCTTGGCTCCCCATTAGCAGAACCGGGCGGGTAGCAGAGGCACGGGTTATTTTGGCACCAAGGGTTCAAGAAACCGGTTAGTGGCTCAGTTGGACACAGCTCCTATCCGGCGCATCCTGAGGGACTTCAGTCCCGAAGGATCTGGCGCGCAGCAGCGGTACAGTTCTGGCCAATGTTCATGTCCACATCACGCAGATTGCTCCGCAAGCTCAGCATGAGCCTGGCGCAGAGGCAGGATTGTGAAATTGAGTCATTACCAAGAGCGTAAACAGGAGAGATCACCCATGCGATCAGACCTTTCGCGTCGTGAGTTTATTGCCGGCCTGGGAGTGCTGGCCGCGGCCAAGAACCGGCTCTCAGCCACTCCCTTTCCATCGTCGCCTACCGCCGAGACACCACGCCTCGGCAAGTCGCCCTTCAAGATAGCCGTAATTAACGACGAGATTTCGCAGGACTTCAGTCATGCCTGCGAGGTGGCTTCTCAAAAGCTTGGCATGGAGTGGATGGAACTGCGCAGCATGTGGAACAAAAACGTGACCAATCTCGATGCCAACGAAATCGCGGAAGCGCAACGCATCCTGAAGAAGAACAAGCTGCGCGTCACCGATATCGGCAGCCCGCTCTTCAAAGCGGATTTCGCCGGCGCGCCCAAATCGAAGTTCAGCCCGGAACATGATCAATTCAACGCGAACTTTACCTACGACCAGCAGGGTGAAGTTCTCGAGCGCGCCATTGAGCTGGCCAAAAAGTTCTCCACCGATCGCATCCGTTGCTTCGACTTCTGGCGTCTCGATGATCAGGCCATCTATCGCAAGGCCATGAATGACCAGCTGCAGCAGACCGCCGAAAAGCTGCGCAAGATCGGGCTCATCCTCATTCTCGAAAATGAATTCGCCTGCAATACCGCGACCGGAGCCGAATCCGCCAAGGTCCTCAGCGGAGTACCGTCCCCGGCTTTCATGCTCAACTGGGACCCCGGGAACGCCGCCATGTTGGGTGAGACGCCGTACCCGGATGGCTATAGTCTTCTGCCTAAAAATCGCATTGGCCACTGCCACTGCAAGGATGCAACCAAAACAGCGAAGGGTTTCGAATGGGCTGCCATGGGCAAAGGCATTATCGACTGGGTCGGTCAATACCAGGCGCTCAAGCGCGATGGCTATCACCACGCGGTAAGCCTGGAAACCCATTGGCGCGGTGCCGGGACACCCGAAGCCTCAACCATCGAGAGCTGGGCAGGAATGAAAGATGCGCTGGAGAAAGCAGGGGCGCTTTGATGGGAAGGGCACGAGTTCACTCGTGCCGCTTAGTTGCCGATAAGGCACTCGCGTTCCTGTAGGCTGTTCGCGCCTGAGATGTTCCAGTATGCATCAGGGTGGAGCAGCGCTTTAGCGCTATCCGTACTGATTTGGCGGGTTTTGCCGCCCGAGGTACCTGCATCGAGCGCCGCAGTCAGAAACAATGGGATAATTTGTTTGAGCCCAGCACGCAGAAAAAATGATTCTCAAAACCGTGACCGCCAACAAAATAGCAGTGCTGTCTCCTGATGAAGTCCGCCGGGTCGTTGCCCAGGCAGCCGCCGGCCTGAGCCTCACCGGCAAGCGGGTGCTCACCATCATTCCGGACGGCACCCGCACCATGCCGATGCCCCTGATGTTCCAGCTTCTGCAGGAACAGATCGGCACGCGAGCTGCCGCTTGCGACTACCTTGTCGCCCTCGGTACTCATCCTCAGATGAACGAGACCCAGCTTACCCGGCTCATGGGACACCCTGTCGTCAACGGAATGTGCGGCAAGGCGCGGGTTGTCAATCACCGGTGGGACCTCCCCGATACGTTTGTGGATTTGGGCACGATCCCGGCCGACCAAGTTGCCCAGGCCTCTGGCGGCCTTTTGTCGGAAGCGATCCTGGTCAAGATCAATCGTCTGCTCTTGGACTACGACCAGGTACTGATTTGCGGCCCCGTTTTTCCGCACGAGGTGGTTGGATTTTCCGGGGGAAACAAATATCTGTTTCCGGGCGTCAGCACAGGAGAAATGATTAACCAGACCCACTGGCTGGGAGCTTTGCTCGGAAGTTACAACCTTATCGGCACCACCTGCACCCCAGTGCGAGCTCTCATCGATCGGGCCGCGGAAAAGTTGACGGTGCCTATCGCCTGCTTCGCGTTGGTGCTGAGAAAGCAGGAAATAGCCGGCATCTATTTCGGGTCCGCACCCGAGGCCTGGAAAGCCGCAGCCAGCCAATCAGCGCAAGAGCACATTCAGTGGGAGGAGCGTCCGTTTCGCCGCGTCCTGTCCGTTCTGCCACGGATGTATGACGACATCTGGACCGGCGCCAAGGGAATGTACAAACTCGAGCCCGCCATCGCGGACGGCGGGGAGGTCGTTCTCTACGCTCCGCACATTACAGAATTCAGTTCCACCCACGGAGCTTTTCTCGACCGGATTGGCTATCACTGCCGCGATTACTTTCTCAAGCAGTGGGAGCGGTTTGTGGACGTGCCTCGCAGCGTGATCGCCCACTCCACGCACTTGATCGGACAGGGCAGCTATGATGCCACCAGCGGAGTCGAGGACTTGCGGATAAAAGTCACCCTCGCCACCGGCATTCCGGAAGAACGCTGCCGGCGCTCGAACCTCAACTACCTCGATCCCCGAAGCATCAGGCTGGAAGACTGGCAGGGACGCGAAGATGAAGGTATCAAGCTGGTTCCCCATGCCGGCGAAATTCTCTACCGGCTGGCGAATCAGTCCGTTCTGACCAGTGGCTCGAGTGGCTATTGAACTGAGCTGGCGACGTTGGAGAAGACGTTATTGGCGTTAGAGCCGACCAGGCGTATCGTCCCTACAACCAGGACCAGAATCACCGCCAACATAACCGCGTATTCTGCGATGTCTTGCCCCTGGTCTTCGGACCAAATCCTCTGAATGAACTCGTTCATGACGACCTCCAAGGCTCAAATATTCTCGATTAAGAACCCATGATGAACGTATAGTTCCCGATTGTCAATTGTTCACTTGTGGATTAAGTGCACTTTTTTGCATACGGCGAAACGCCTGCTGGGCCTTGGTTCTCGAGGATTGTTGATTTAGCTCGGCTCGAACGGCAGTACCCACAGTAACTCGTTACCGTACACGGGCTAGTCGAGAAGACTTAACGTAGAAGCTCCGCCGCCGAGCGCGAAGCGTATTCAAGAATTCTCCCGGGAAGCAGGCCCAGATAAAAAGTGGCAGCCACACTGATGACCAACGCAACTCCGAGGGCGGGTGAAATCGGGGTTGCCGGCACTTCCTCCCGCGCTTCACGCATATACATCATCACGATGATTCGCAGGTAGTAGTACGCGCCCACGGCGCTGTTCAGTACGCCGATGATCGTCAGTCCGACCAGGTTTGCCTGCAGGGCCGCGCTGAATACGTAGAACTTGGCGAAGAAACCGCCCGTCATCGGAATTCCGATCAGGGACAGCAAAAATATCGTCAGCGTGGCGGCGAGCAGCGGCGAGCGGCGTCCCAGTCCCGCGTAGTCGTCCAGGGTGACAAAGCGCTCGCCAGCGCCCGCGAGGTGGCTGACCACTGCAAAGGCGCCCACATTCATGGCTGCGTATGAGGCCGTGTAAAACATCGCCGCGGGGATGCCGTTGTTGGGCAGCGCGGCAAAGGCCACCAGAAGATATCCGGCATGGGCGATGGAAGAGTAGGCCAGCAGCCGTTTAACGTTTTGCTGCACCAGCGCGCCCACATTGCCCAAGGTCATGGAGAGCGCCGCCGTCACCCAAATCAGCCCCAGCCGTCCGGGAGCGTTGGCCTCAAACATGACGCGCAGCAGCACGGCAAACGCCGCCGCCTTGGGCGCGGTTGACATGAAACCGACCACCGGCGCCGGAGCGCCTTCGTACACATCTGGCGTCCAGACATGAAAAGGAGCGGCGGCAACTTTGAAACCGAGTCCCACGAACATGAACGCCACGCCGACATAGGCCAGCACCGGAATCTGGTTCGATCGCAGGGCCTCTCCAATCAACGCAATGCTGGTCGACCCGGTGGCGCCGAACATCAGTGCCACTCCGTACAGGAAGAAAGCTGTGGCAAACGAACCGAGCAGGAAATACTTCAGCGAGGCCTCGCTGCTGATCGCCGCTCGCCGCCGGAAGCCGGCCAGCACGTAAGTGGAAATCGAAGAAATCTCCAGCGCAATGAAGATAAGCACCAACTCGACCGCTGACGACATCAGGCACATGCCGACAGCCCCAAAGAGAATCAGCCCGTAATATTCACCCGCCCGAATCCGCTGCACTTCCATGTATTCGTAGGAACTGAGGATGACCACCGCAGCGATTGCAGTAACCAGGACGTGGAAGAAGGTGCTGAACGCATCCACCTTGACCATGCCCCAGAATCCCAGGCCTGGATATTGTGACTGGTATAGCGTGGCCGCAATTGCCGCTACCGAGCCGATCAGCCCGATGAGGCTAAGCAGTTTCTGGCTGCCGCGCTCGTCCACCAGCGGATCGAGCACCATGATGACCATGCCGAACACCGAAAGCACGATTTCCGGCAGGATGCGAACGTACTCGACACCCTGGGGCACTGCCTGAGTGATGCCTGCGGGGTTCACTGGCCAACCACCTTGCTGGCCAGCTCCGCAAACGGCGCCAATGCAGTTTGGACAGCGGGATCAATGCCGTTCAGCCACAACAGTGGAGCCACGCCCATCACCAATGCGGCTGCCGCAGCAGGCAGGAGTGCAATTCGCTCGCGCATGTCCAGGTCAGGCAATCTCTCGTTTACGGGATGCGTTATCTTCCCGAAGAAAACCCGCTGATACATCCAGAGCAAGTAACCAGCACTCCAGATCACACCTGTCGCACCCAGAATTCCGTAAACCGCGCGTGCCTGAAATGCTCCACTGAGCACCAGGAATTCTCCGACAAAGCCATTCAGCAGCGGCAGCCCCACCGATGCCAGCACGATGAACAGAAAGAAGCTGGCGTACACCGGCATCGAGGTTGCCAGCCCGCCGAGTTCCGAAATCTCGTAGGTGTGACGACGTTCATACAAGGCGCCGGCCAGCATGAACAAAGCGCCAGTGGAGACCCCGTGGGCCAGCATTACGAACGTAGCTCCGTCCAGGCCCGCTTGCGTGAAGCTGAAAATCCCCAGCACCACAAAACCCAAATGGCTGATCGAAGAATAGGCAATCAGCTTCTTCATGTTGGGCTGGACCAGCGCCACCAGCGCGCCATAAACAATGCCGATCAGCGCCAGAATCATCACCCACCAAGAGTTGGCGCGAGCCTGGTCGGGAAATAATCCCAGGTTGAAGCGCAGCATGCCGTAGGTCCCCATCTTCAGCAGCACTCCAGCCAGCAGCACCGAACCCGCCGTGGGCGCCTCCACGTGAGCGTCCGGCAACCAGGTGTGGAAAGGGAAGAGCGGAACCTTGACTGCGAACGCAACAAAGAATCCCAGGAAAAGCCACTGCGCCGCGCCGGTGAAACCAGCAACCTGTCCACTGCGGATTGCGTTCTGGATAGTCACAAAATCGAAGGTGCCGACCTTGGCGTAGAGCCACAGGATGGCCGCCAGCATGAACACCGAAGCAATCATGGTGTACAAAAAGAATTTCACTGCCGCGTACACCTTCCGTCCATGCCCGTACATTCCGATCAGCAAGGCCATCGGAATCAGCGTCGCTTCCCAGAAGAAGTAAAACAGGAACAGATCAAGCGAAACGAAGACGCCGATCAGCGCGGTTTCCAGGACCAGCAATATGATGAAGAATTCCTTCACCCGTTCATCGATGGATTTCCAGGAAATCAGCACACACAACGGAGTCAGAAAGGTGGTCAGTACCACCAGCCACATGGAGATTCCGTCCACGCCCATGTGGTAGTGAATGTTGGGCGTGGGAATCCAGGAGCGGTCGAACTCATACTGGAATCCGGCCAGGGCACGATGGAAGTGCACCGGCAGATGCAATGACAGGACAAAAGTAAGCAGCGTTACCACCAGCGAGAACCCGCGGATGTCACGATCACGCCGCGGCAACAGCAGCAGCAGGAGCGCACCTGCCAGCGGTATGAAGGTCACCAGCGTGAGAATGATCGGACTCCACCTGTCCAGGTCCATGGCGTGAAGGTTCATCGGGTTCCCATCCAGACCATGTAAGCGATCACCACCGCGGCGCCGGCCGCCACCCATCCGGCGTAAGAGCGCAGGTTGCCCGACTGCATGTGCCGAATGGAATCGGAGACTTCATTTGCGCCGTGTGCGCTGTTGTCCACGGTTGCGTCAATCACGTCCTGATCAATGCCGTGCCACAGAATCTGAGTGGAGCCGGCGATGAGCGGCTTTACGAACAGAGCCGCGTACAACTCGTCAATGTAATACTTATGGACCAACGCTTGATAAAAGCCACCCAGGCTCGACGCGATCCGTTGCGGCAATTGCGGGTTGCGATAGTAAAGCAGCCAGGCCAGGGCAAACCCGAGCAGCCCCGCGAAAACCGAGATTCCGGTAAAGATCAACTCAGTCGCATGACCAGCATTCGCTTCGGGCCCTTCCGCTTCTCTTTCCGCAGTCGCTACTCCGTGCCCTTCGGCACCGAGGGCGGTGACCGTCGAGTGAAATACCGGACCGAGGAATTTATCGAAGCGATTGCTGCCACCAAGCGATCCTGGAACTCCAATCCAACCGCCGGTGAAAGACAACACAGCCAGCACCACCAGCGGAATCACCATGAGTGGAGGACTCTCGTGAATCCCGCCATGCCCATGTCCGTGACCATGTGGCGCGGGCGCCCCCGCCCGCGCGTCGCTATGAATATCGTGCGCCAAGTGTATCTGCGCATCTTCCACCGCTCCGCGATACTCCCCGAAGAAAGTCATGAACCAAAGCCGGAACATATAAAACGAAGTCAGAAAGGCCGTGAACAGGCCGATAAACCAGTAAACCCAACTGGCCTGATAAGCCCGCCACAAAATTTCATCCTTGCTGAAGAATCCGGCAAACGGTGGAATCCCGGCGATGGCGAAAGTGGCGATGGTCATGGTCCAGAACGTCCAGGGAATTTTCGTACGCAACCCGCCCATCAGACGCATGTCCTGCTCGCCGCTTACGGCGTGAATCACTGATCCTGCCGCCAGAAACAGCAGGCCTTTGAAAAAGGCATGGGTCATCAGATGGAAAATGCCCGCCGAGTACGCTGCCACGCCGCAGGCCATGAACATGTAGCCCAGCTGCGAGATGGTCGAGTAAGCCAGAACTTTCTTGATATCGGTTTGAGCGACGCCGATGGTCGCGGCCAGCAGAGCGGTCAGCGTGCCGATGATGGCAACCACGGTCGGCGCCATCGGCGCCCGCTCAAAAATCACATGCGACCGCGAAACCATGTACACGCCCGCGGTGACCATAGTGGCGGCGTGGATGAGCGCGGAAACCGGCGTAGGGCCTTCCATCGCGTCGGGCAGCCACACGTAGAGGGGAATCTGGGCCGACTTGCCCGCCGCTCCGACCATCAGCAGCAGGCCGACCGCAGTGAGTAGTCCCGCTCCGCCAGTCTCAGCGCCCATGGGAATGACGCTCTGGAAAACCTGGTCAAAGTTCAGTGAACCAAAATGTTTTATCAGGAGAAATGTTGCGATCAGAAATCCGAAGTCGCCGATGCGATTAACGATGAACGCCTTCTTGCCCGCTGCTGCCGCCGAATCCTTGGTAAACCAGAACCCGATCAGAAGATACGAAGCCAAACCAACGCCTTCCCATCCGATGAACATCAGCAGGTAATTGCTGGCCAGGACGAGCGTCAGCATGAAAAACATGAACAGGTTCAGATAAGCGAAGAAGCGGTGGAACCCGCCTTCTTCCCACATGTACCCGACAGAGTAGATGTGGATAAGGAAGCCAACGCCGGTGACCACCAGCAACATCACCAAAGAAAGCTGGTCGAGGTAAAACGCAAAGTCCGCCTGAAACTTTCCCGCCCGGATCCAGGGGGCAAGAAACTCGATATGCGGCGTGGTCAACGAAGAAAAGCGCGAAGCGACAAACAACGCCATGGCAAACGCCGCCCCGCTGAACAGAAGCGCCACAGCAGCAACCGCCTGCCGGGAGAACTTCTTGCCGAAAAGGCCATTGACCGCGGCGCCCACCAGCGGCAGCACCGGAATCAGCCATAGATGCAGGTTGGGCGTCATAATTTGAGCAGGTCCACCTGGTCAACGTTCAGGGTTTCACGCGTGCGGTACACGGCAATGATGATGGCCAGTCCCACCGCTGCCTCGGCCGCCGCCACCACCATCACAAAGAACACGAATATCTGACCGCTAAGCGCATGCCACTGGGCGGCAAAGGCGACGAACGACAGGTTCACGCCGTTCAACATCAGCTCGATGGACATGAAGATGCTGATGATATTGCGCTTGATCAGGAACCCGGTGACGCCGCAGGCAAACAAAATCCCGCTCAGAATCAGGTAGTAGGAAATCGGCACCATCAGCTTTCCTTCTTTCCCTGGTCCGAGTCCGGATGGCTGGCCAGAACTACCGCACCCATGATGGCGATCAACACCAGAATCGAAGTCACTTCAAACGGCAGCAGAAAATTGTGAAACAGCAGCCAGCCAATGGTTCGCGGCGCGCCCGGGAATGCTCCCGCAGACACCGTCTGGATGCCAGTCCGCTCGATCAGCACCCACCCCACCAGCACGCTCCCCACCAGCATGCCGGGGATTCCAAACAGCATCGCCACCCGGCTCCCCTTGGTCCGCTCTTCTTCTCCCGCGTTCAATAGCATGATGACAAACACAAACAGCACCATGATCGCCCCGGCGTACACGATTACCTGCACCGCAGCCACAAATTCCGCGCCCAGCAGCAGGTATTCCACCGCCAGCGATCCCATGACAACCACCAGAGAAAGCGCGCTGCTGATAGGATGCCGCTGTACCAGCAGGTTCACCGCTCCCGCCACGCACAGCGCTCCGAACACCAAAAATATGATCAGATGAGTCATTAAACTGGGAACCGAGAACTGTAAACTGGGAACTGACAACTAAAACCTAAGCCCGCAACGCCACCACCAAAGCCGTGATCATCAGATTCGCAATCGCCAGTGGCAACAGGAATTTCCACCCAAATGCCATAAGCTGGTCATAACGAAACCGGGGCAACGTCCCCCGCACCCATATATATACAAAGAGGAAGGCAAATATCCGAAGCACAAACCAGAACACCGGCAACAGGGCTCGCAAGAGCGGCGGCCCAAACACCGGCCCATGCCATCCGCCCAGGAATAGTAGCGAGGCCACCGCCGCCACTGTAATCATGTTGGCGTACTCCGCCATGAAAAACATGGCAAACTTCATGGCGCTATACTCGGTGTGATACCCAGCTACCAGTTCCGTTTCCGCCTCCGGCAGATCGAACGGGATGCGATTGGTTTCTGCATAAGCCGACATCAGATAAATAAAGAAGGCGATGAACTGCCCGCCGTAAAAAATGTTCCAGCGCGGGATAAATCCCCAGAAGGTGCCGCTCTGCGCATTTACGATGTCGCGCAGGCTGAAGCTGCCGGTCAGCATCAGTACTCCTACCAGGGAGAGTCCCAATGAAATTTCGTAGCTGATCATCTGCGCGCTGGCCCGCAGTCCGCCGAGCAGGGAATACTTACTGTTGGACGACCAGCCCGCCAGGGCCACGCCGTACACGCCCAGCGACGTGACTCCCAAAATGATCAGCAAGCCGATGTTGACATCCGTAATCTGCAGCGGAATGACCAGGTGCCCGATCGTGATCGAATTCCCAACCGGGATCACCGCGATGGACGTAAGGGCAAATGCCACCGCGATCATCGGCGCTGCGATATACAGAGGCTTGTAAACATGAGGCGGCGTGAGGTCTTCCTTAAACAGAAATTTCACGCCATCTGCCAGGGGCTGTAGCAGGCCAAACGGACCCACCCGAGTAGGTCCCCACCGGTTCTGTATGTGGCCCACAACTTTGCGCTCCAGCCACACGGTGTAAGCCACCGCCGTGAGCAGCACAAAGAGTGCCAGCACAGTCTTGATGACAGAAACGACGATGAAGGTCGTGAGATTCAATGTCCTGTTTCCAAGTAGCGCCGACGTCCCGCCGGCTGTCGCGAGGGCGTCTCGCCCTCGCCACTGTAAATGTGTAGAAAGAGTATTTCAGTCCGCCGCAACTTCAGATTCCGCGGGCTGCCGGCTGTGGTTCTCCATCACCGAGTTCAAGGTCCGGGAGTAGCGCCCCAGCGTGCCCGAGCTGAACAGGTTGTCATTCGCGGGAGCAATCAGCTTGGGGTCCTGGGCAGCCCCGGTTGCGATCCCGACCAGGGCGGTGTGTTGATCGCTCCCCGCCACCAGGTTCAGCCGCGAAACTTCATACCCCGGCACCAGTCGCTGGATTTCATCCAGGATCGCAGTCGGATCAAACGGACTCATCTTCGGTTCCAGCCCGTGCGCTTCCAGCCAAACCGCATGCCGGTCGGCCTCCCCGGATTGCGCCCCGCGCGATTGCCCCATGTCTGCGGCCGCGCCCCGCCCGAAGGGCACCAGTTTGTGGACATCCGCGCCCATCGCATCTGCGATGCGAACAATCATTTCAAAATCAGATTTGCTGCCGCTGACTTCTCCCGCCTTCTTCACCAGTTGCAGATCGCCGCAGGTGTTGGTGAAAGTCCCGGATTTCTCATAGGCGTTAGCCGCCGGCAAGACCACGTCGGCCAGGGCAGCGGTTTCGGTCAGGAACATGTCCTGCACCACTACGAAGCTCTGCGAGAAAACAAAGGGATCGATGGCGAAGCGTCCTACCGGATTCGCGCCGACGATATACAGGGCCTTCAATTTTCCAACGCGTGCGCTCTCAACCATCTCCGGTAGCGTCAAACCGGGTGCTTGCGGAACTCCACCCCACTCCTCATGGAATTTGCCGGAATCCGTGATGGGATGGAAGCCGGGAAGCAAGTCGGGATACAGACCCATGTCGGCCGCACCCCGAGAGTTGGCGTAATCAGCCAGGCAAAGAAACTTCACGCCGGTGATGCCGGAGCCAAACTTCACCAGGGATGCAATATCGCCACCGCGAATCTCCGCGCCGAAGATAATGACCAGATTCTGCTCGCCGCGGAGTTGTTCGCGGAAACCTGTCGGTGTGGCGCGAGCGCCCTCGCCCGCGTCCGTGCCGGAACCCGCAACGGACCCCAGTCCATCCGAAACCGAATCATCGCCCGCCAAGAACGCCGCGAATCGGCCCTCGGCACCCACAGGAATCTGCAAGAATGCAGCTGCCTGGCGCCTGAGTTTGATATCAGCAGAATTCACCACGTACAACCTGGCGCGATGCAGACGAACGTTATTCCGAATCTGCCAGGCCAGCAACGGATGCTGTTCTGTGGGATCGTTGCCAATCAGCAGAATCGCAGGCGCGCTAGACACGTCGCGCATGCTGGCGGTAGATCCTGTGCTGCCCTTAAGCGCCGCGGCCAGGGCAGGGAAGTCGGCGGTGCGGTGATGGTCAATATTGTTGCTTTGCAGGACCACACGCGCGAACTTTTGCAACAGGTAATTCTCTTCGTTGGTGGTGCGGTTCGAGCCCACGACTCCGATCGCCTGCCCGCCATGTTGCTCGCGAGCTTCCTTGAACCGCTTTCCGATCAGTTCAAACGCCTCTTCCCACGTGGACGGCGCCAGCTGCCCATCCTTGCGAATGAGCGGCTGGGTCAGGCGATCTTCACGGTTGGCGAAATCGAAAGCGTATCGGCCCTTGATGCAAAGGAAATCGCCGTTGATGCCGCTCTTGTCGCGATTGTCCCCGCGCACGATCTCCATGCCGGTTTCAGAGCGGCGCACGCCCAGCGTGGTCTTGCATCCGTCCGCACAATGGGTACAGGTTGTGCCCACGTGTGTCATCTCCCAGGGGCGCGTCTTATAACGATAAGCACCCGAAGTCAGGGCGCCCACCGGGCAAATGTCGATGCACATGCCGCATTCTTCGCACTCCAGGTGATCCTCTTTATTGGGCGCGATGATCGAGCCCACGCCGCGGTTCTGCACTCCGAGGGCCCAGATGTCCATGCCCTCGCCGCACACCCGCACACAGCGATAACAGAGAATGCATCGTGGCCGGTCGAAGTACACTACTGGAGACCACTGCTGCTCTTCCTTGTGGTTCTTGGGTTCCATGTACTTCGATTCCGCCCCACCGTAGGAAAACGTCATGTCCTGCAGTTCGCATTCGCCCCCGGCATCGCACACCGGACAATCCAACGGATGATTGCCCAGCAGCAATTCCACCATGCCTTTGCGTGCTTGATGCACTTCGTCGCTGTCGGTGGTTACGATCATGCCCTCGCCAATTACGGTCGTGCACGCCGTCTGCAGTTTGGGCATCTTCTCGACTTTCACCAGGCACATGCGACATGCACCCTGAAGTGAAAGGTTGGGGTAGTAGCAGAACGAAGGCACTTCGATGCCCACACTCTTGCAGGCTTCAATCAGCAAACTCCCAGCCGGGGCCGTGACCTTCTTGCCGTCCACCGTGATGTTCACGTCTGCCATAAAATTCTTGAGATTCTCGCAGCGCCAGCGTCCCGCCGGCTGTCCGGAGGGCGTCTCGCCCTCCGCTCATCCTCACCGTAAAGTCACAACTAAAACACCGGCGGGCCGCGCCCGCCCATCGGGCCGGCAGGATGCCGGCGCTACACCATCACGGCCGCCCCCGCCTTTTCAAACGGACAAGGCTTGCCCTCCAAATGATCTTCGAACTCCTGCCGGAACTTTTTGATGAATGCCATGGTCGGCATCGCCGCCGCGTCTCCCAGCGGGCAGAACGTCCGGCCCAGCATGTTCTCGGAAAGGTAGTACATGTTGTCGATATCTTTCTTTACTCCTCCGCCCGAGTGGAAACGAATCAGCGTTTTCTTCAGCCAGTCCGTGCCCTCGCGGCAGGGGATGCACCAACCGCAACTCTCGTGCTGGTAGAACTTCATGGTCCGCAACGCAAACTTGACCATGCAGGTGGTCTCGTCCAGGACGACCACGCCACCCGATCCCAACATCGAGCCGGCTTTGGCCACGCTATCAAAATCCATTCCGATATCGATTTCATCGGACTTCAACACCGGCGTGCTCGATCCGCCAGGCACCACGGCCTTGAGCGCGCGCCCGTCGGGGATCCCTCCCGCCACCTCGAAAATCATCTTTCGAAGGTTGTAACCCATGGGTAGTTCGTAAACTCCGGGGCGCTTAAGGCGCCCGCTGAGACAGAACAGCCGCGTGCCGCCATTCTTCGGCGGCCCCAGGTTGGCATACCATTCCGCCCCGCCCAGAATAATGTGGGGCACGCTGGCCAGGGTCTCAGCATTGTTAATTACGGTCGGCCCGCCCCATAGCCCGACCACTGCAGGAAAGGGAGGCCGGATGCGCGGAATGCCGCGCTTGCCTTCAAGCGACTCCATCAGCGCCGATTCTTCCCCAACTTCGTAGGCGCCAGCGCCGCCGTGCCAGTAAACGTCAAAATCGTAGCCGCTGCCGAAAATGTTCTTCCCCAGAAAGCCGTGAGCGTAAGCGTCGGCAATCGCCTTCTGCATGATGTCGAGAAGATATCTGTACTCGCCACGAACATAGATGTAGCCGGTGTGCGATCCCACCGCCAGCCCGGCAATGATCACGCCTTCAATCACCGAGTGCGGATCATGCTCGAAAATCAGCCGGTCTTTGCAGGTGCCGGGTTCGCTTTCGTCGCCGTTACACAAAACATATTTCGGCTTGGGGGCCTGCTTGGGCACGAACGACCACTTGAGTCCGGTACTGAAACCGGCTCCCCCGCGTCCACGCAAGCCGGAATTCTTGACCTCGTTGACGATGCCCTCCGCCCCCATTTCCAGGGCCTTCTGCACCGCCTTGTAGCCGTCCAGTTCGAGATAGCGATCAAGATTGGTCGCACCCAGGCCGAAGCGCCGGGAGACGACCTTTACTTCATCGGGATGAGAGACCAGATCAGCCATTTTGTAAATTGCCGGATTGTCGTATTTACGGATTGTCGAATTTAAATTCGTCAATCCGTAAATACGACAATTCGCAAATCCTTATTGAGTTCAGCGTTTCGCATAACCCTCCAGCACCCTATCCATCTTCTCCGCGGTCAGATTCTCGTGAAAATCGTAGTTCACCTGCACGGCTGGCGCCCAGCTGCAGCCGCCGATGCACTCCACTTCTTCCAGAGAGAACAAACCGTCGGGGGTTGTTCCCTTGTGCCCGATGCCAAGTTTTTTCTCGCAGTGCTCCAGCAGTTCCTCGCCGCCGCGCAGCATGCAGGCAATGTTGGTGCAGACCTGCACGTTGTATTTGCCTCGCGGCTTGGTGGTCAACATGGAGTAATAGCTGATCACGTTGCGGACATCGAGCGCCGTCAACTCCAGCCGGCGGGCGAGTTCCTCGATCACTTCATCCGACAGGTAACCCGCCTCATCCTGCGCGTAAAGCAGCGTCGGGACCAGCACCGACCTCTTGGTGGGATAGTGCGTCAGCATCTCCGCGAAGCGCCGCTCGAATTGGTCAGAGAACTTCATTCATCCCTTCCTCGGTGATCCTCCGTGTCCTCTGTGGTTAAAGGTCTTGATAAACCACAGAGGACACGGAAAACACTGAGTCCCTACCTGTCAATCTCTCCCAGCACAATGTCAATGCTCCCAATCGCCGCCACCACGTCGGCCAGCAACCGGCCCTCGCATAGGGAGGGAAGCGTCTGCAAATTGGCCAGACACGCCGACCGCACGTGCACCCGATAGGGTTTTGCAGTTCCGTCGCTGACTACGTAATAGCCCATTTCCCCGCGCGGCGACTCCACAGCCTGATAGACCTCGCCTGCAGGCACAGCAAAGCCTTCGGTAATAATCTTGAAGTGATAGATGAGCGCTTCCATCTGCGTCTTCATCATCTCCCGGTCGGGCAGAATCACTTTCGGCGCCACCGCCTTGATCGGACCTTCCGGCATCCCGTCCAACGCCTGCTGCACCATCGCAATGGATTCCCGCATCTCCGCAACTCGGCACATGTAACGGGCAAATACGTCGCCGTCCTGCGATACCGGTACCTTGAACTTGAACTTTTCGTAACTGGAATAGGGCATGTCGCGCCGCAAATCGAAATCGATCCCGCTGCCGCGCAAAGTGGGCCCGCTGGCGCCCAAAGCGATGGCGTCTTCCGCGGTGATCCGCGCCACGCCCTTGGTGCGCATCCCCCAGATGGGATTTCCGGTCAGCAGATTTTCATACTCATCCACCTTGGCAGGGAAGCGTGTAGCGAAATCCTGCACGCGCTCAAAGAATCCCAACGGAGGTTCGAGCGCCAGCCCGCCAATGCGGAAGTACGAAGTCATCATGCGCTGTCCGCTCACCATCTCGAACAGCCGCAGGATGTCTTCCCGCTCGCGGAAGCAATAAAGGAACACGGTCATCGCGCCGATATCGAGCGCATGCGTTCCCAGCCAGACGAGGTGCGAGTTGATGCGAGTCAGTTCATTCAACATCACCCGCAGCCATTGCGCCTTGGGCGGGATCTCTATGCCGAGCAGCTTTTCCACCGCCAGCACGTAACAAAGATTGTTGGTGAGCGGGCAGAGATAATCGATGCGGTCGGTCAGGGGTACAACCTGCTGGTAAAACTTGGCCTCGCAGGTCTTTTCGATTCCGGTGTGCAGAAACCCGATGTCGGGCATGATTCGCACAATATTTTCGCCGTCGATTTCCAGGAGCAGGCGCAGCACACCATGGGTTGACGGATGGTGCGGGCCCATGTTCAGGATCATGGTGCGGTCCTGACCGGGTTCGAGCACGGGTACTGGGGAAAGATGAGCCATGGCGAGACCTAGCGGTAGCCCTCCACCGGATAGTCCTTGCGCAGCGGATGCCCTTCCCAGTCCTCCGGCATCAGCAACCGCCGCAGGTACGGATGGCCCGCAAAGCGCACTCCGAACAGGTCGAATACCTCGCGTTCGAAATAGTTGGCGGCAGGCCAGACAGGCGTGACCGAATCAAGCGCCGGGCTGCTGCCATCCAGCCGCACCTTCAAACGCACCCGCTCCTTTTTCGAAATCGACAGCAGGTGGTAGATGACCTCGAAGCGCGGCTCGGAAGGGAACCAATCCACGCAGGTTAGGTCGGCGAGATAATTGAAGGGACAATCCGCGTCCTGGCGCAGCAGGTCGCAGGCGTCACGGATGAACGATCGCTCCACGTAGATGCTCATCTCGTCACGATCGAATTTGGCGCCCTCAACCGCGGCCGGATTCCAGGCCCTCAACTTGGCGATGGCCGGGTGGTTCTTCAGTTGCTCCAGATCGGTGATGGCAGGGGGCACGGGCATCAGACTTCGCCTCGCCGGGCCGACGGCTTACCCCAGTCCAGTGCGCCCTTCTTCCACACATAAAAGAAGCCCACCAGCATGATGCCGATGTAAACCAGCATCTCCCAGAAACCAAACATCTTAAGATCGCGCAAAATCACTGCCCAGGGATAAAGAAAGATGGCTTCAATGTCAAATAGAATGAAAAGCATCCCGACCAGGTAGAATTTGACCGAGAATCTCTCCCTGGCATCTCCGATGGGGGTCATGCCGCACTCATAGGGTGACATTTTGGCCCGGGTAGGACGCCGGTACCCGATCAACCAGGAAAGCAGCACGATTGCGCCCGCGAGGGCACCCGCGACCAGGAAGTGAATCAGTAATGGCAGGTAGCGGGCGAAGTAATTGTCGGGCATGGGAGAGCTATATATAATTCGCGCCAAGCATTAAGTAAACAATCTAGATTAGATTTCGCAATTGGTGGTGTCAAGCGACTGGCTGCCTTTGTTGCAGCTTTGTTAAAACTTTTTAATCGATGGCCACGATCTCTTTCGCGACGGTGTACAAAAGAACATGATCTTTGGCTTTAACACCGACATTAAGCAAGGCGACACCGTCTATCACGTGCAGAGCGAGGCCCGCGAAAGCGAGCTCCTGCTGCAAACCCAGGTCTTCGTCCGCGGCCGCTGCATTGGGAAGCGTGCGACGCCGTACGGAGAGAAGCTGGCGGGCGGCTTCACCGACCAGCAAAAGGAGCATGGCCTGCGCGACCAGCACCGGCTGGTACTCGACGCCATCCGTGACGGCCGCCTGGACGACATCCTGGACAAACGGGAGACCCCGGAGAGCCTGGCTGCCGTCAAAGAGCTCGACGTGCAATGGCTCAACGCCAATTCTGTCCACTCCGACCGCAATCTGACCATGCGGCTGCGGGTCACCGAAAGCGGCTCCGGCGTGCCGGGGGCGCGCCTCACCGTCCGTTTTGCCCGTCCCGACGCTGCCCCCTTCTATGCCCAGGTTGTCACCGACCCCGCCGGCGACACCGAGATGAAGATCGAAGTGGATGAGTCCTCCCTTTCAGATTCCTCCGTGCTGGTGCAGGCCAGCTACTCCGGCCGCACCGCCACCCGCAAGTTCCAACTAAGAAAAGTGGAAGCGTAGGAGCCCACGTAGGGGCGGGTGCCCTCACCCGCCCGGCGGAGCGAAGCTCCGCTATCTCTTTAGCCCGCAAAGTCCTCGTCGAGCTGCGCTCGACCGGACAGCCGAGGGCGGCTGTCGCCACGCAGTTCGCTTGCTCCTGCATCTGTTAATTGCGAGAATCATTCGGATGAAGATCACCATCAACGGGCAGGAGCAAAGCTTCGCTCCGATCACTCTGGCTGTGCTGGTCGAACAGCTCGGCATGAAGCAGGACCGTGTAGCAGTGGAGCTGAACCGCAATATCGTCCCGAGAGCAGAATGGGCCGCAACCAACCTGGCCGAAGGCGACCACCTGGAAATCGTCCACTTCGTGGGCGGCGGACTTTTGTAGCGCTGGCGTCCCGCCGGCTGTCCTGAGGGCGTCCCGCCCTCAAAGCGGGGAACTCGTCTAGTACACCTCTCCCGCAAATCTTCCGTTGACAGTGGCCACTTCACGCCTAAAATGTGTCAAACATTTTATATCTTGAATGTTTGAAACATTTCTATCTCCTTAATGCAGGCGCGATTCACATCCCGCGAAGTGATGGCCCTGACCGGCATCACCCTCCGGCAATTGCAGTGGTGGGACGAGCGCCGCATCGTGGTTCCAGCCCGCGAAGGACATCGCCGTCTGTACTCCACCGAAGACCTGGCCGAAGTCGCGGTCATCTGCGAACTGCGCCGCCGCGGTTTCTCGCTGCAGCGGGTGCGCAAGGTGATGCGCTTCTTGCAGAGTGAATTCAGCAAGCGTCTGGTGGAAACGGTCTCCGGCTCGTCTGACTACCATCTCCTCACCGACGGCCACACGCTCTATCTGGAGACGTCAGCCCGGCAGATTGTGGACATTCTGAAGAATTCACGTCAGCCCATGCTGGCGATTTGTCTCAGCGACACCGTGCGCCAGGTGCGCGCCGTAATCCGCAACGCGGAAAAAAAAGCTAATACCAGCGCGTTGCGACCGGTACGCAGAAAAGCTTCATAAGCAGGGAAGTTTGGCTCCAAAAAGTTAGGCTCCGGGGGAGGAGAGATGGTTGGAGAACTGAACATCCTGAATGAGTGGATTCCCGAGCAGATGCATCCGGGCACGATCTTTGTGCTGGAGAACGCCGGCCACGTGGGCGAAAAGGAAGATCCTTACTGGGCGGTGCTCGCCTGTCCCGACTGCGGCACCCTGGGACTCATCACGCGCAAGCAACTTGCCGGCCTGCTACCCGTAATCTGCGGCTCCGACCAGTGCTCGGTCCAGTTCTTTATCAACGACAGCGACATCGTGATCCGCAAGCCCTGCTGAGTTGGAACCTGTAGGGTGGAGCAGGGCCTTGGCCCTGCAATAAACTTTCCAATGATTGCGGGTTTCAGCCCCTCCGGTCCCTGCGGTTTCTAGCTCCGCGTCATCTCCCACAACTTATTTACCGTGTTCCAGTTCCGCGTCGTCGTGCCCACCTTGAGCATCTTCTCCAAAACATTATTGGTTAACTTGCTCGCGTGGTATCCATTCGGACAGTGGAGATAGACTGCCTGCCCGTAACAGCGAAACTGATCGGGAGCAACCGCCGCCGCATCCAGCATTTTCAGCGCGCTTTTGTCGGGTGCGCACGCCAAAAAAGTCACGTGCAGCTTGGTAGGGTCGATGCCTTTTTCTTTCAGCAGCGGATTGTTGGCTATCACTTCCCCGATCTCACCTGCGGTCTTCACCACCACCGGCACAGGAAAGCCGAACTGACGAAGAACCCTTTCTTCAATACGCTTCGCCAGATCCCCGTTATTTCGTGCCGGCGCTTTGAAAACCACATTTCCACTTTGAATGTATGTCTTCACGTCGTCAAACCCCAACGCCTCGAACGTCTTCCGAAGTTGGTCCATCTTTACGATCTTGTGCCCACTTAAATTAATCCCCCGAAGCAAAGCTATGTAAGTGGAGGGAGTGCGGGATGGGTCATTCATTTTGTTCTGGACCAGTAACGTAGCGCCGGCGCTACGTTCTACGTAATCTGCTTGCTTTGCACCCGCTCCAGCGGCACCGGAATCTGCTCCACAATCTCGATACCGAAGCCCTCCAGGCCGGCAACCTTGCGCGGATGATTGGTAAGCAGTCGTATGCGGCGAAGATTCAGGTCGGACAGGATCTGCGCCCCGATGCCCACCTCGCGCTGCGTCTTGCGCTCGCTCTCGGGCAATGCCGGCAAACGCTTGTCGCGATGAAACGTGAGCGCGGTCCGCTCCGCCAGCTTCTCCACGGAAAAGCCTTTGGAAGTCTGATGCAGGTAGATAAGCGCGCCCCGGCCTTCCCTGGCAATCCTCTGCATCGAGCCTTCGATGGTGGCATGGCAGTCGCAGCCGGTGGACCCAAAAACATCGCCCATCAGGCAGTGCGAGTGCATGCGAACCAGCACCGGTTCGTCGCCGCTCTCAATATCGCCGCGCACCAGCGCCATGTGAGACTCGCCGCCGTCCACTTCGCTTTCGTAGGCGATCAGGCGAAACTCGCCGTGGTGGGTATCAATCAAGGCTTCGCCCACGCGCTGCACATGACGCTCGTGCTGCATGCGGTAGCGGATCAGTTCCGCCACGGTCAGCATCTTCAGGCCATGAGTTTCACAGAACTCGATGAGATCCGGCACCCTCGCCATGGTCCCATCATCGCGCATGATTTCGCAGATGATACCGGCCGGCACCATTCCCGCCATCCGTGCCAGGTCCACCGCTGCTTCTGTCTGTCCGGCGCGGAGCAGCACTCCGCCCTTGCGCGCGCGCAGCGGAAACACATGGCCGGGTCGGGCCAGATCGGCGGGCCGGGTCGCAGGATCAACCGCCACCTTAATGGTGCGGGCCCGGTCGTAGGCCGAGATTCCAGTGGTTACGCCCTCGCGGGCATCAATGGCTTCGCAAAAGGCCGTGCCGTAGTTCGAAGTGTTCTCGGCCGTCATCGGACCGATGCGCAAGTGGTCGAGGCGTTCCTCGGTCATGGCCAGGCAGACCAGTCCCCGCCCGTACTTGGCCATGAAGTTGATGGCTTCAGGAGTTACCTTCTCGGCGGCCAGAGTGAGGTCGCCTTCGTTTTCACGGTCCTCGTCGTCCACCACCACAACCATCCGCCCAGCGCGGATTTCCTCGATTGCGGTAGGAACGTCAGTAAACGCCGAATGCGCCGTCATAGTGGTCTGATTTTATCAAAACATGCGGAAACAGCCGACCTTCGCTCAAAGCACGCAAGGTAGCGCCGGCATCTTGCCGGCTGTCCCGAGGGCGTCTCGCCCTCGGCCGGCGTGAGTGTGGGCGGACACTCTTGTCCGCCGCCTTTGAATTGGACTTTGATTTTCGTAATCGACTGCCAACCCGAGATCAAATTCAAAGGCGGGCGGACACGAGTGTCCGCCCCACACCCGCGCCGAAGCCTCTGCCCTCGGCTCCCGCCGTCCAGAGGAGCAAGCTCCGCCTTCCTCAGGATCCCCCCGGCTGTCCGGTTAGCAGCTCCTCGGTCCCCCGGAAAAGCGCCCGCAGCGAGCGCAGAACCCAGCGCGCCAGAATGATGATGACTACCAGCAGAAAACTCACTATCCCTGCGGCCCAATAGGGATGCCGGGTGGCAAACCAGGTCAGAAAGATGGCCAGGCCGTCCTCGCCCAGGCTCAACGCCGCATTGGAGAAAGGTTCAGGAGATGCAGTCACAGCCGCCCGAGCAGCTGTCTTTCCCCCATGGGCTGCAAACGCGATCAGACCGCCCGCCGCAGTCGCTGCGACCTGCTCCCAGGGCGATAGCGCCGCAGTCGCTCGGTAGGCCAGTAACGCCGCTACCGGGACCCGGATGAAGGTATGTAAGGTGTTCCAGACCAGGTCGAAGGCGGGAATCTTGTCGGCGAAAAACTCGATGGCGAACAGCGCGCCACTGACTCCTATCACCCACCAGCTGGCCAGAATCCCCAGGGCTGGAGGCAGGGCCAACACTCCCGCACGGGCCAGCAGCCCTAGCGTGGCCACGGTGGCGTACACGTTGAGACCGGCGGCAAAGCTGGTGGCCACCACGGCCGCCACAATCTGATCACCGGAGAACTTCATCGCGCAGTCAAGGATAGTCCGCCGCGCCACCTTTTATCCCACAAATAAAAAAGGCCGCCAGTCAGGCGACCCCTGGTGTCGAATCGACAGAATCGGTTACAGCGTGGATTCGATTTCGAATCCCCATGCTTCCAAGAGCGGCTCCGGGATGTACTTGGAATTCTTGTTGCGTCGTGCCCATTCCCGCAGCCGCGTGGAACGCAAATACTGGTCTGGCGAAAGCTTATACTCGCGCACGACCTGCTCGAATTCGGTGATGGTCGGGGTAATGGGCCCGATCGGCTCGGGCTTGCCCCAGTTGGGATTTCCGCGTCGCTTGGCCATGAAGACTGTGCCTCGTACCTGGGATATGACAACTATGAACTATGAAAACTTAGATTCACGTGACGGAGTTTAAGATTCATACCAAATCGCTCAGCCTAGTTTACTAGGTGACTACTCACTACGACTGCCACTATGGCTGGAAGCTGTAGATTCTATGACATTTGACTCCACAAGTCAATGAAAATATCATGCTTAAGCGGCTCGGAATCAAGATATATTACAGAAAAATAATGACTTAGTGCTTGCCAAGCTTCCATTTCCGGAATTTCCGCGATCTCTTGTCTGCCGTCGATCTGTTCTGGTTCGCTAGCGTGTACACGCTAACTGCTGCGAGCAAAGCTTCTTAGCCAATTTGGCCAGTGCCGCAATACTGCCGTGCACGAGGCCGCGTTACCGGGGTAATGGTTCCGCCGTGACCGGTCATTGACGGTTGCCACGGACAAACCTAGAGTGCGATAAGGAGGCCAAAACTGTGAGGGATATCTACGAGGTGCTGCGCAAGAAACAGGCGGAACAGGCCCAATTGGGCAAACAGATCGAAGCTCTGCAAACCGCTGCAGAACAGCTCCGCGGCGTCGCTCACCTGCTTGACGATGAGCGCGAAGAAGCCGAAGGAGCCGCCGCCCGGGGTTGACCCAGACCACGAGCTTTGCCAGATCTAAAGGCGTCTATGAGTTTACAAGCGCTGGTTTTTTGTGCTGACGAGAAAGTCGTACGGGTGCTGCGGAGGGTCCTGAGTGAATTGGAAATCGGCCTGGAGCTTTGCGCCGACGCCGAATCCGCCATTCACAAGCTGACCCGCCGGAGGTTTGAAGCAGTCATTGTGGACTGCGCAGACCCGCGCACCGCCTCGCGCGTGCTGCGCAGTGCCCGTTCGGCGCCCTGCAACAAACGGGCCGTAGCTGTCGCTATCGTCGGCGCCCAGACCGGTCTGGGGGGACAGCGAGACCTGGGGGCCCATTTCGTTCTCCATCAGCCGCTTTCGCCGGAACGCGCCAAAACCAGCTTTCGCGCGGTAAGGGCTTTGATGAAACGCGAACGGCGCCGCAATGCCCGCATCCCGGTCGAAACTCCGGTCACCATCCAGGTCAACGACGGCGCCGGCCAGCTGCGCGCCGTCAGCAGCGACATCGGCGAAGGCGGCATTGCCGTCCAACTGGCCCACCGCCCCAAGAATCTCGGGCCCGTGATGGTGCAGTTTTCTTTGCCCGGGACCTCAGACAAAATTGAGTGTACCGGTGAAGTGGCCTGGGAAAACCCCGGCCGTCAGGTTGGACTTCGCTTCCTCGACCTGGCGCCCGCGATGCGCGACCAGCTGAACGTATGGCTGGAGAGCCGCGCTCCCGAATTTGAGCAGGATGATCCGCCAGCCCCGTGCAAGCTCACCGACCTCAGCCTCGGCGGCTGCTATCTGGACACGGCTTCACCTTTCCCGCCTGGCACTCGCATCATCCTGTCCATGAGGGTTGCCGGGGTAGGCTTCCGGGCCGAAGGCGTGGTGCTGGTGATGCATTCCGAGCTGGGCATGGGCATTGAATTCACTCGAACCACCGACCCGCAGCGCAACGACCTGGAGAAATTCATCCATGTCCTGACCAACAGCAAGGGCGTTCTCCCGGAACTTCTGGTAGAACCCGAGGGATTGGACATCGGAGAGCCCGTGAGCGCTCCCAAATCCGGCACGGGTGTAGAAGACCCATTGCTGGATCTCTTCCGAAAAAGGGCCGAACTCGCACCCGCAGCCTTCCAGGCTGAACTGCGCAAACAACGCGGCCCCAAAGCCGCTGCCCAAAAGGCGTCTGTCTA
>CAVZXU010000032.1:0-61705 GCA_963779255.1 Terriglobia bacterium
GCTCTCCGCAGCGCGAACTCGTATGGGTGAGGAGACCCTGGCGAATGGCTGCTCTCGCCCTTCTTCTCTCGATCAGGTCCGGGGACGGCATCTTGCAGTCGCCGAACTCCGCCCGCAACTCGATCTCGCCGAAAGTCTGGCGGTGCTTGGCGAAGATGCCGAAGTCGGGGTCCATCCCGAGGCCCTGACACGCTGGGCGGAAGCTCCGAACCGCCTAGGCCCGCAATGGCTGCGCTGGCTGGCTCCTGCACTGGCCGCCGCGGCTATCGGGGGCGTTCGTCATTTGGGCCTTCTGGGGCATGGCCACTCCCCTGGTTCTGGTAGTGGTCGTCGAAGCGGTGTTGACTTACCGGTTGCGCCATCCCCTAGAGGATGTTCTACACGGCACCGAGCAGACTTTCCATGGTCTGGCATTACTCTCTGGAATGCTGAAGCGGCTCGAGCACCACAGCTTCCAGTCGCCGCGGCTGCAGGCGCTGCAGCGCGATCTCTTGTCTCACCACATGCCAGGGTCGCGGGCGCTGGCTCGACTGGGAACCATCGTCGATCTGATCGATTCCCGCGATCACTTCATCGTGCGCACGCTCGACGCTCCCTTGATGTATTCGGTGCAGGTGGCACTCGCGGCCGAACGCTGGCGCCGCGCTCACGGACACGCGGTGCGGAGCTGGGTCAATGCGATTGGCGAAATCGAGGCTCTCCTCTCTTTTGCGACCTACAGCTACGAACATCCTGAGGACCCGTTCCCTGAATTCGTGGAAGGCGCCGCGTTTTTCGACGGCACCGAGATCGGGCCACCCGCTGATGGGGTCGGCAACTTGCATCCGGAACGACGTTCGAGTGGGCGGAGACACCCGGGTGCTGCTGGTGAGTGGCTCCAACATGTCGGGCAAAAGCACTCTTCTGCGTTCGGTCGGAATCAATGTGGTGCTGGCCATGGCCGGCGCACCGGTACGGGCGCGGAGTTTGCGGCTCACCCCGCTGCACGTGGGGGCCAGCATCCGCATCAACGATTCGTTGCAGGAAGGCAGCTCGCGCTTTTATGCCGAGATCACCCGCCTGCGGAAGATTTTCGACCTGGCAGGCGGCCAGCCAGCGCTGATGTTCTTACTGGATGAGCTGCTGCAAGGCACCAACTCGAAGGATCGCCGCATCGGCGCCGAAGGCGTGGTTCGGGCACTGGTCGAACGCGGGGCCATTGGACTGATCAGCACCCACGATCTGGCGCTCACAGAAATCGGCGGCCTGCCCGAGGGCCACCTGCACAACGTGCACTTTCAGGATGAGTTCGAAAACGGAAAGATGCAATTCGACTACCGGCTGCGTGAGGGCGTGGTCACCAAGAGCAATGGCCTGGAGCTCATGAGATCGATCGGATTGGATGTGTAGGTCACTGCGGTCCGCGTAAGGACAGACGTACTCATCTGTCCGGTTGAGCGCAGCTCGACAAGCTGGCCCCATTCCGCAGAAGCCGTACTTCCACGATCAGGCAATCAGCACCATGCTCGAGTCGGAGACTCCCGCCCCCAGCTTCAAAGATAGCGCGCGCGATCCCCAGCCCCAACCGCTGCCATGTCATCCGGCAGATGATCATGATTCGGTCCGGCAGCCGATGCGCCGCCGAATCCTCCCTGGCCCGAGATGGTCAGCGCCAACAACACTTCCATGCCACGCTCCTCCATCTCAATCTTCATCACCGAGCCAGGCCCACCCGACGCAACTCCAAAGCCCAGCAGATGAAATAACCCCTGGCGCAGGCGATGCGCATCGAACCACACCGGACACGGGGAGCGGAGCGAATGACAGACATGCACTCCCGCCGATTCCGCCACCGGCAGCAGGTCGCCGACCGCGCCCTCGACCGCCCAGCGCAGTTCGAGGACTTCGCCTTCCGCCGCCAGGCCCGCGTCGAACAGTTCACGAATGGCAGTCGCCAGCCACGACACTTTCTCGGCCTGTTCGAGGGCCCGGCTTACGATCTCGCCATACTGCTCCGCGGTCGGGGTCTGGAGCTGCGGCCAGCTCCAGCGAGCAACAGAGGGTGGTGATGGGTTGGCTTAGCTGGTGAAACAGATCGGAAAGCAGCTGATGAGGTTCGCGGTTTGCCGCCGCTGCCGGACTTCCCATCGTGGTTAGCTTCATGACTCCGCCCTCGCTCCCGTGGCCGGCCCTTTGTCCGAGCGCGCGCTCAGTTCGTAGCCCACTCCCCGGATGGTATGGATCAGGTGCTTGCCGTAGCCATCATCCACTTTGCGGCGCAGGTAGTTGACGTAAACATCGACCACATTGGTGCAGGTATCGAAGGAAAGATTCCACACGTGCTCGATGATCATGGCCCGGGTGATGCGGCGGCCGGCGTTGCGCATGAGATATTCCAGCAGGCAAAATTCCTTCGAGGTCAGCTCGATCCTCCGCCCCGCCCGCTCCACCTTCCGCTCCACCCGGTCCAGCTTCAGATCCTCCACCGCCAGCACCGACTCTGCCGGCAGGTGGCTGCGCCCCATCAGGGCCCGGATGCGCGCCGAAAGTTCGGCAAAAGAAAACGGCTTGCCCAGATAGTCGTCCGCGCCCAGGTCCAGGCACTGCACCCGGTCTTCAACCCGGGTGCGCCCGGTCAGCACCAGAATCGGCATACTCGGCTTGCGGGTGCGCAAGAAGCGCAGGATGGCAACTCCATCCAGCCGGGGCAGGTTGAGGTCGAGCACCACCAGGTCAAAGTCCAATTCGCCCGCCATGGCGCGCGCCTGTTCTCCGTCGGCTGAAACATCCACCGCGTAGTGTTCGGATTCCAAACCTTTTTTCACGAAAGCTGGCCAGCGCAGTATCGTCTTCGGCGACTAGAATTCGCATAAGATCAATCTAATTTGAACTGATCTGATCTTAGTCAGGATGCGAGCGGGGACAAGAGATTCAGCACCGATCAAAGGTCTCGCTTTCCGCGAACGGAACTCAGGCCTGAAAGGGAACCGGCTTCGTCCTCCGCGGAACCTGTACCGTCACTCGCGCGCACTTCCAGGCTTTGGAGATAAGGCAGATAATCGTGACAACAACTGCGTGGTCGAAAGGATTCGCCGGGGCGTGAATTTCTGGAGCCCAAAAACGCTCAAGTCCCTGGTCCTGCCGGGAGGCATTCTCCTGCTGGCGGCCAGCGTGGTGTTTCGCGGCGCGTTTGGTCCCATTCCTCCCGCTGCCGTCCTGTTTTACTTCTATGCCGTATTTGCCGCCGGCGTTCTTCTGGCCTGGCGCTTTCACTCCAGCCGCATCCTCTTCCCGCTCCTTACTCTGTTTCTGGCCCAGCGCGCCCTGGAATTCTTTTCTTCGGGCCGGATCGTTTCCGCCGGGCCCGGCCGAATCGCCCTCGAAGCCGTGGCCTTTCTGCTCCCGGCGAACTTCATTGCCTTCTCCGTGTTTCGCGAACGAGGATTGGTTTTCCCCGCCATCCTCCCCCGGCTGGCGCTCTTGTTCTTCGAGTCGGTCTTTGTCGCCATCATCTGTCGTCCCGGAGAGAGCGTCGCTCCCGCTTTTCTGCACCCTCGCTTTCTCGGACGTTTTCCCGGAACGCCACTCTCCACCCTGGCCGTGCTGGCGTTCGTCGCCGCTTTCGGGGTCTTGCTGGCGCGCTTCCTGCTCTATCGCAAACCCACCGAGAGCGGCCTGCTATGGGCTCTGGTGGCGACTTTTCTTTCCTTTCAGTCAGGGGCCGTCGGTCCGGTTGCGACTGCTTATCTGGCTACGGCGGGCCTGATCCTGGTTAGTTCCATCATCGAGAACTCTTATCTTCTGGCCTACCACGACGAGCTGACTTCGCTACCGGCGCGGCGCGCTTTCAATGACGCTCTGTTCCATCTTGAAGAACCTTATGCGGTTGCCGCTGTGGACATCGATCACTTCAAGAAGTTCAACGACACCTACGGCCATGAAACCGGCGACCAGGTCTTGCGTATGGTGGCAGGCAAACTTGCCGGCGTCACCGGCGGGGGCCGCGCTTATCGCGTCGGCGGAGAGGAATTCTCCATCCTGTTTCCGGGAAAAACAGCCAAAACACGCTGCCCCACCTGGAGCTGCTCCGCTCGGTAATCGAAGTTTCCACTTTCCGCCTGCGTGGCGGCCAGGAGCGCCGCCGCGGCGCTCAAGAGCCGCGCAAGCAGACTGCAAGTCAGGAAACCCAGGCCCAGGATTTTCGCGGCCAGGACCGGCGAAGCTCGGAACGCCGGGCCGACGCGCGCCGGGCTATTGCGCCCAGAAAGAGAACCCGGCCCACCCGCCCCAGGGATGAAACCCCGAGCTCCGAAATCTCCGTCACCGTCAGTATCGGCGTAGCTGAACCCAAAGCCCGCATTCGGGCGGTTGAGGACGTTATACAGGCCGCGGACCAGGCCTTGTACCGGGCCAAGCAGTCCGGACGCAATCGGGTGGAGATCGCATCTGCACCCCGCGCTGCCAGGCTCAGACGCAACATCGCTTGAAATACAGAGAGTAGTGAAGGATCAAGCTGGCGACAATCACCCGCCTCTACTCGAAAGCAGGCGGGAAGCATTATGGCCGCTCCGCCTGTGCGCTGATCCAGCTTTCAACCTGGGCATGCAGCACATCCAGCGGAAGCGGGCCGCTGCCGACCACCTCATCGTGAAACGCGCGCAAATCGAATTTGCTGCCCAGTTTCTGCCGGGCCTCCTCGCGTAGTCTCAAGATTTCGAGCTGTCCCAGTTTGTATGCCAGCGCCTGCCCCGGCCAGGCAATGTAGCGGTCCACTTCGGTTTGCACATTGGGCTCGTCCATTGCGGTATAGCGGTGGAAAAAATCCACCATCTGGTCCCGCGACCAGTGCTTCTCGTGCACTCCGGTATCGATGACCAGCCGGATGGCCCGCCACATCTCGTTTTCCAGCCGTCCATAATCGCTGTAAGGGTCCTCATAAAACCCGATCTCTTTGCCCAGCCGCTCCGAGTATAACGCCCAGCCTTCGATGAACGCGGTGTAGTCCCCGTTCTTGCGGAAAGCCGGCAGGTCCTTCAGTTCCTGACCAATGGAGATTTGCAGGTGATGTCCGGGCACGCCTTCGTGGTACGCGATAGCCTCAATGTTCAAGGTCAGGCGATGCTCCGGGTCCCACTCATTCACATTGATATGTCCGGGACGTGAACCGTCCTGCGCCCCAGGCATGTAATCCGCCGGGACCGCGTTCTTGGCGCGAAACGGGTCCATGGGGATCACCTCGAGTTTGTTTTGCGGCAGCCGGCCAAAGAGCTTGGGCAATTGCTTCTCCATCTGCCGCGTGTACTTGGCGTAGAGGCCCAATACCTGCTCACCCGAAGTGGCATAGAACCTGCGATCGTTCTTGATATGTTCGTTCAAGCTGGCCAGATCATTGAAGCCGAGCTTGTGGGCCAGGGCCAGCATCTCTGCCTCAGTATCGGCCACTTGCTTGAGGCCGATCTGATGGATTTCCTCCGGGGTCAGGTCCGTGGTGGTCATGCGTCGAACTTGAAAGCGATAGCGTTCGGCGCCATCGGGCAGCGCCCACACTCCGGGCTCGGCGCGGCCATGAGGCGCGTAATCGTCACGCACAAAGGCAGCGAAGCGTTTGTACGCCGGAAGAATCTCACCGTTGATCGCCGCCAGCACCGCCGATCGCAGGCGCTGCTGATCGGCGGCAGAAATGCCGGCAGGAAATTTGTCCACCGGCTTGGCAAACGGGCTGGCGTCGGCTGAGGTGCCGGCGATCTCCTGAGTTTGCGGCACCACTTTTTCCAGCAGGTAACGAGGCGGCATTAACCCGTCTTTCATTCCCTGGCGCATGTTGCCGGTCATTTGCTCGAGCATCCTGGGGACCTGATGCAATCGAGAGAGATAATCGTCGTAATCCTTCACGCTATTGAAAGGCGTTAACGTCACCAATTCCAGCAAGCCGAGATGCGGCCCATTCATCTGGTTGACCGGCATCTCCCAGGGTTTGAAGCGCGCGCCTTCAATGTCCTGGCGCAGGTTTCGGATCATCAACTCGCGGCTCAGCGTATCTTGCGCAGACAATCCCGCCGGATCAATGGCCTGGAAGCGGGTTAGAAACTTGCGCCTGGCCTCCCCGTCAGACTGATAAAACTGCGGGGAACGGTCGCCAAGACGATCGTTGTACCGGTTGTCCCCTAATGTTGTCGCCATTTCGGGGTCGGAACGCAGCTCGTACTGCCATTCTTCGTCGAATAGCGCCAGCAACTGGGTTCGCCGGCCCTCGATGTCGCTAGCCTTCCCTGCTGCTGACGTGTTCTGCGCCCGCAGGGCGCCCGGCAACAACGCGATTGCAACCAGAACCGCAAAACCACAGCTATGGGCTACGCCAATGTTCATCATGGTCTCCCGATTCGTAGCGCCAGCCTCCGGACGCCCGCCAGACAGCCGGCGGGACATCGGCGCTACGGTTTTCTCACATTGGCCAGGGGGCTCGATGACAAGACTTGCCCTTGCCAGCGGATATTCTATACATTAGCGCACGATTGACGGGGGTTCCCAGGCTCCGAAATCGTCCGCCAGTTAAAGACGGCGTGAGACGATAAGGGGCGAACCAGGGCGTAACCATTCATGGCCGGCAACGATATCCAGAAAATTCGCGTCATCGATTCCCATACCGGCGGCGAGCCCACGCGCCTGGTAGTGAGCGGCGGCCCTGAGCTGGGAAGTGGCCCGCTGAACGCCCGGCTGGAACGATTCCGCGCCGAACACGACACTTACCGTTCCGCGGTGGTAAATGAACCGCGCGGTTCAGACGTTATGGTCGGCGCGCTGTTGTGTGAGCCGGTGGACCGGACCTGCGCCGCCGGAGTGATCTTTTTCAACAATGTGGGATACCTAGGCATGTGCGGTCACGGCACCATTGGCTTGGTCGCGACCCTCTCCTACATGGGCCGCATCAGGCCGGGCGAGCATCGCATCGAGACTCCGGTCGGCACGGTAAGCGCCATCCTCCATGACAACGGAGAAGTGACGGTGAACAATGTGCCCAGCTATCGAAGCTCGGCGAAGGTCGTTCTCGAAGTCCCCGGCTTCGGACCAGTATGCGGCGATGTTGCCTGGGGCGGAAACTGGTTTTTTCTGGTCGAGGCGCACAACCACGAACTTGCACTCAGCAATGTCGAGTCATTGACGAACTTTACCTGGGCGATCCGCCAGGCACTGAACAGCCATGGAATCACCGGGGCAAACGGGCAGGAAATAGACCACATCGAACTGTTCGGTCCTTCGCAAGAGCCCGGAGTCAACAGCAAGAACTTCGTCCTGTGCCCGGGCAAAGCTTATGATCGCTCGCCCTGCGGCACCGGTACCAGCGCCAAGCTGGCCTGCCTGTATGCTGACGGCAAGCTGCGCGAAGGTCAGGTGTGGAAGCAGGAAAGCATTGTAGGCAGCGTGTTTGAAGGCAGCATCAAGATACGCGACGGCCAGGTACACCCCAGCATCAAGGGCTCTGCGTTCGTCAACGCGGACGCGAACCTGGTTCTGAACCCACGCGATCCGTTCTGCATGGGCATTCGGCGATGAGCGGGCTCACCTATGACGTCGTAGTGGTGGGGGCGGGCATCGTAGGCGCGGCTTGCGCCGAAGAGTGTGCCCGCCAGGGCTTGCGGGTCGCCATCCTCGACCACGATGTGATTGGAGGAGGCGCCACCGCTGCCGGCATGGGTCACATCGTGGTGATGGACGACTCCGAAGCCCAGTTTGCTCTAACCCGCTACTCGCAGCAACTATGGCAGCAGCTGCGGCAAGAACTTCCTGCTGATGTCGAATACGAACCATGTGGAACGATCTGGGTGGCGACAGACGAGGAAGAGATGGCAGAAGTAAGGCGCAAGCAGAATTACTACGGCCAGCGCGGAGTTCCAACTGAGGTCCTCGATCCCCAAGCCTTGGAGCGTCTCGAACCCAATTTGCGCAAGGGCATGGCCGGCGGCTTGCTCGTGCCCGAGGACGTCGTGTTGTATCCTCCCTGCGCCGCGCGCTTTTTGATCGAACGCGCGCAGGCGGCCGGCGCGAAGCTCCATCTTGGCAGTTCAGTTTCACAGATCGGAAAAGGGCTGGCACGCCTCGCCGACGGAACTGAGTTGTCCGCGGCCACTATCGTCAACGCAACCGGAGCCTGGGCGTCCGCACTCAATCCCGGTGTGAACGTCAAGAAACGCAAGGGCCATCTGGCGATCACCGATCGCTATCCAGGATTTGTCCGCCACCAGTTGGTGGAGTTAGGATACTTGAAGAGCGCGCATTCCTCCTCCGCCGATTCCGTGGCTTTCAATGTGCAACCCCGCAAGACCGGGCAGATTCTTGTGGGCTCATCGCGTCAGTACGGGGCAGAACACGGGGAAGTCGACACCGGCATTCTCACTCGCATGCTGCAACGCGCGCAGGAGTACATGCCGAGGTTGGCAGAGCTCTCTACCATCAGAGTGTGGACTGGATTTCGCGCCGCGACTCCCGACAAGCTGCCGCTCATCGGCCCCTGGCCGGGAGACCCAACACTATTCCTCGCCACCGGCCACGAAGGGCTGGGAATTACTACATCTCTCGCGACCGCGCGGCTGCTGGTCGATCAGATTGCCGGCAGAAATCCCGCGATCCCGGTCAAGCCGTATTTGCCGTCTCGCGTTCCAGCGGAGCACGCTTATGCCTGAGCCGGTCACTGTGACTGTCAACGGAACGTCGTTGGCCGTGCCTGGCGGCGCCACGGTTGCAGTGGCGATTGTTCTGGCGGGTGCGGCGTGTCGTAAGTCCGTCACCGGAGAAACGCGTGGCCCGCTCTGCGGGATGGGGATTTGTTTTGAATGCCGCGCCGTCGTCAACGGGCAGCTACATTGCCGCAGTTGCCAGACAATTTGTCAGCCCGGCATGGAAGTCAGGACCGATGAGTAGCATAACCAGGGAACAATTCGACGTGCTCGTAGTCGGCGGAGGCCCTGCGGGTCTCGCAGCAGCCACGTGCGCGGCGGAATGCGGTCTGCACGTGGGAGTGGTGGATGACAACCCCGCCCTTGGTGGGCAGATCTGGCGTGGCGAAGTTGGAAACGCCGCATCCGAGGCCGTTGACTGGTATGCCCGGCTTCGTGCTGCCGGTGCCACTGTGCTTTGCGGAGCCCGGGTGTTTCATCAGCCTGAACCGGAAGTCTTGCTTGCGGAGGCGCCGGACGACGGCCCTCTCGAACTGAAGTACAAAAAATTGATATTGGCCACCGGTGCCCGAGAACGCTTCCTTCCTTTTCCCGGCTGGACGCTTCCCAACGTCATGGGCGCGGGTGGACTGCAGGCCCTGGTGAAATCCGGCCTCCCGATTGCGGGCAAACGAGTGGTGGTTGCGGGCAGCGGCCCGTTGCTTCTGGCGGTGGCAGCATACTTGCGCCAACACGGCGCCGAAATTCCCATCATTTGCGAGCAAGCTTCCTGGAGCTCTCTGGCCGGCTTCGGTCTTGCCCTTTTGCGTCAGCCGCAAAAAGTCCGCCAGGGATTCGCTTTGCGAAAGCAACTCGCGGGAATTCCCTTCGCGGCCAGTTCCTGGCCGGTATCCGCCCGAGGACAAGGTGCCGTCGAGGAAGTCGTGATCTCACAAAGCGGCAAGAATAAAACCGTTCCGTGCGACTACCTGGCCTGCGGATTTCACCTGGTACCCAATAGCGAACTGGCGGCGCTGTTGGGATGCGGACTGCGGGACGACCTGGTGCAGGTAGACGATTATCAGCAGACCTCGGTCGCGGGAATCTTTTGTGCCGGCGAACCCACCGCTATCGGCGGCCTTGAGCTATCGCTGGTCGAGGGCCAGATCGCGGGCCTTGCTGCCGGCGGAAGCGCACCGGCGGCCAAGCCCCTATTCGCGGAACGCGAGAAGCTGAGAAAGTTCGCCCGCGTGCTCGACCGCACATTTAGCCTGCGCGCCGAACTGCGAGGCTTGCCCCTTCCCGAAACCATCGTGTGCCGGTGTGAAGATGTTACCTGCTCACGCCTGGCTCAACACACTTCATGGCGCGCCGCCAAACTGCAGACTCGCTGTGGAATGGGGCCATGCCAGGCCCGCGTCTGTGGGCCCGCAACCGGCTTCTTGTTTGGCTGGGCGCAGGACTCGATACGGCCACCCATTTTTCCCACGCGTTTTGAAAACCTCATAGCGTTTAACCCGGAAGCCGAGCCTAGCGAAATTAAAGGAGGCCGCGGATGATCTGGAAAGGCGTGATGCCGGCGATTACGACCTGTTTTGATGAAGCCCTTCAGATCGATCATGGCTTCCTGGCCGAACATTGCCGGTGGCTGCTCGACAATGGTTGCAGCGGCATCGTAGTGCTGGGTTCTTTAGGTGAAGGCGCGACTCTCTCCTTCGAGGAGCGAGTAAAAGTTGTGCGGACGGCTGTTAAGGCCGTGCGCGGGCGGGGCCCGGTGGTGGCCGCAATTTCCGCGCTCTCCACTGCCGAGGCCGTGGCCCAGGCCGAAGCCGCGACCGATGCGGGCTGCGACGCGCTCATGGCTCTGCCGCCCTACGTCTATCAGGGCGATTGGCGGGAGATGAAAGCCCATGTGTCCGCTGTGGTCGAGGCCACTCCGCTTTCGTGCATGCTCTACAACAACCCGGTGGCTTACGGCACTGATTTCCTTCCCCAGCAAATTCAGGAACTGGCGGCGGAACACGAGAATCTGGCCTCGGTCAAAGAATCCAGCATGGACGTCAGGCGGATTGCCGCCATCCGGGCTTTGCTGGGAGATCGCCTCGCGGTTTTCGTCGGCGTGGATGACGCCATCGTAGAAGCCATCTCAGTCGGAGCCACCGGTTGGATTGCCGGTTTGGCCAACGCCCTGCCGCGTGAATCCGTCGAACTGTTCAACTACGCTGTCAACGGCGAGCGCGGAAGGGCCTTCGAGCTTTACCGTTGGTTCCTGCCACTGCTCCGCTTGGATACAGTCCCCAAGTTCGTCCAACTGATCAAACTGGTGCAGTCCGAAGCGGGCATGGGAAATGCGCGGGTGCGACCACCGCGGCTGGAGCTGGCGGGTGAAGAATTACAAAATGCGAAACAGCTTATCCGGCATGCGTTGAAGACCCGGCCGCAAACCATCAGCTCTCCGGTGCCGAGCGCAAAATAAGCTGGCATCCAAGTGGGCAGAAGAGGGCGGCCCTCCCACCCAAAGACCTGGCCCACCCGCCTACGGTAGAATTCGTCCGACAAACAGAGACACTATGGTCAAGGTCAGCGGGTTATATCCCAACTCTGAGACGACGAAGTTCGACATGGACTACTATCTCGCGCACCATATTCCGCTAGTGCGACAACTGGTGGGACCGGCACTGCGCGGAGTATTCGTTGAGCAAGGCGTATCCGGCGTGCAGGCCGATTCATCTCCGGCCTATATTGCAATGGGACATCTCTTGTTTGATTCAGTGGAGGAGTTCCAGGCAAGCTTCGGCCAGCATGCGCCGGCTATAGTCGGAGATATTCCCAACTACACGAACTCCCAGCCGACAATCCAAATCAGCGAGGTGAAGCTGAGCCCTGCGGGAAATGAAAATTCCTAAGTGAGGACAAGGCGGGTGGGGCGGCCGCCCCTCTATCCATTCTGCACTTCGATCTCGAAAGATGTCCTACTTCGGATACCACTCCAGCAGCCGGACTTCGATGCCGGTCCCTTCCAATCCTTTTTGAAACACGGAGAGGTCGGAGCCGCGATAGTGATAGGGAATGACAATCTTCGGGTGGAATGCCTTGACCGCATCTGCGGCCTCGTCGGGCGGCATGGTGTAGGGCAGATTCATGCACACGAAAGCGACGTCGATGTTCTTGAGCGCACGCATCTCAGGCACGCCTTCGGTGTCACCTGAAAAATAGAAACGCTTGCCGCCGTAAGTGAGGACGTAGCCGTTGCCGCGTCCCTTGTCATGAAAGAGTCTTCCCGGCGCGGGGCCGCGTTTCAGGTTGTAGGCCGGGACGGCCTCAATGGTCCAGTTCTGCCAGGTCTTGGTTTCACCGTTGGCAATGGGCTTGGCGCTGGTCACGGTCTGCACTACGGCGGGCGGCGCCAGTATGTCGGTTCCGGCCTTGCTGATTTCCTTGATGGAACCAGGATCCATGTGGTCACCGTGAATGTCGGTAATCAGGATAAGGTCTGCCTTTGGTTGTCCGGAGAATGCCACCGGCTTGGCGGGATCGAGGTAGATGATCTTTCCACCCGCCTCGATGAGTGTGCTGGCGTGATTCAGAGGCGTGATCTTGACCGGCCCCGCCGATGTGGGGAAGACCTGTGTTTGGGATGCCGAATGCGCCAAGGGTGACAAAGCCAGAAGAGCGCAGACGAGACTAGGAATCAGTTCCATAGTTGACCCTCTTTCTACAGCTTGATCGTCTTACCAGTCCTGGCCGCTTCATAGATGCCGGCCATGATGGTCAAGTCGCGCAATCCCTCTTCGCCCGGCGTAAGCGGCTCTTTATTCTCCATCACGCAACCGGACATGTGGTCCATCTCGAGCGCAAAGTGGTCGCGCACGGGAAGCACGCACTCTTCGGTGGTGTTGTCGTGGTGCACATACATCCGCAAGCCGCTGTACTGGGTCGCCGGCTCCAGTTCGAACCACCCCTTGGTGGTCACCACCCGATAGCGATTTTGTCCCGAGTAGCCGTAACTGGAAGTGCAATTGGCCAGGATTCCGCTGGGGAATCGCAGTTGAAAATTTATCGTCTCCTCCACTTCCTTGAAGCGCACGTCCCCCGGCGTCGTGTACATCATCGCGTTGATCTCGCTGGGTTCCTCTCCGGTAAGGTAGCGCGCCGCCTGCAAGGAATAGATGCCAATGTCCATCAGCGATCCACCTCCCGCGAGTGTCTTGTTCAGCCGCCACTGGGTAGGGTCGCCAATATTGAATCCATGATCCGCCAGAATCACCTTCGTCGGTCCCAGCTCCTGCTGGCGCGCCATGCGGACCGCCTCCTGGTTGTAGGGTTCATAACGACAGCGATAAGCCACCATCAGTTTTCGATTGGCCTTGCGTCCGGCGTCGATCATCTGTTGACAATCGGCGGGAGTGTTGGCCATGGGCTTTTCCGAGAGCACATGCTTGCCTGCCTGGAGGCCGCGAACCGTGTACTCGGCATGCATCCCGTTCGGCAGCACGATGTAGATGATGTCAACTTCAGGATTGTCCCTGATCGTGTCGTAGTTCTGATAGTTGTAGATATTTTTCGGGTTCACGCCGTAACGTAGCGCCAATTTGTTGGCTTTGTCGGGATGGCCGCTGACCAGGGCCACCACCTTCGACTTCTCGCATTTCGCAAACGCGGGCAGGATCTGGTTGATGGCCAGACTGCCCAGCCCCACAATCGCCCATCCTAATTTCTTTCCCGGCGGATCCGGTACTTCCAGCGCCTCAGCCCCCTTGAAGAGCGTCCCGGCAAGATTGGCCACCGCCAGACCTTGTCCAACCCTGGCGATGAATCCTCGGCGAGTGATTTCCTTGGCGAATGAATCAGACACGTTCAGACCTCCGTGGGGAGACGAACCATTCCGTGCGGCGACAGTCTACAGCACTCGCCCGCCGATGATAAACGATGATAAACCGGGAGGATGGGTGGTGCTCAAGATGAAGATCCAGGCCGCAGGAAGATCGTAGAACTCGGGGTTTGCGCTAAGTGCAAAACTTTGCCGAGCCTTGCTCGGCCTGGACGGGCGGGGGCGCCCGTTCCCACCTGGCGGGTGGTGGAGATTGCGCTGAAGTGCCGATGGGGCCACCAGTCACAGGTCCCAGCCGATATACTATCGCCGGTAGGAAGCACCAGGCAGTCGGAGGCGGAGTCTTTTGAAAATATCGGGACAGTCAATCATCGGATTCCGTGCGGGCAGCAACGCGGGGCCATCTTTTCTCGCTACCAATCCCCGCACGGGCGAGAGCTTGCCGCCGGACTTCTTCGCCGCGGGGACCGACGATGTAAGACTTGCGGCCAGCCTGGCGCATGAAGCGTTTGCCATCTACAGCCAGATCTCGGGCCGTGAAAAAGGGAAATTCCTTCGCACCATCGCGGCCAAAATTGAAGGCGCTGTGGATGCGCTTGTCGAGCGCGCCGAGCAGGAGAGCGCTTTGCCGAAGACCCGCCTGCAAGGCGAAACTGCACGGACCTGCGGCCAACTTCGTCTTTTCGCGGAAGTGGCGGAAGAGGGTTCGTGGGTCATGGCCCGCATCGACCGGGCTGATGCCGGCCGCAAGCCGGCTCCCCGGCCTGATCTACGTTCCATGCTGCATCCTCTCGGACCCGTGGTTGTCTTCGGAGCGAGCAACTTTCCCTTGGCCTTCTCGGTGGCAGGCGGAGACACCGCCTCGGCATTGGCTGCGGGAAATCCAGTGATCGTCAAAGGACATCCCGCCCATCCTGGCACCAGCGAACTGGTGGGCCAGTTGTTGCGCGACAGCGTTCAGGAATGTGGTTTGCCGGAAGGAGTGTTCTCGCTTCTACTCGATTCCGGCACCAGTGTGGGCGTGGCGCTGGTCAAACATCCGCTGGTAAAGGCGGTGGGTTTTACGGGATCACATAATGCCGGAAGGGCGCTTATGGACTTGGCGGCCGCGCGTCCCGAACCCATTCCGGTGTTTGCCGAGATGAGCAGCACCAATCCGGTTTTCATTTTGCCGGGCGCTCTGCGGCAAAGCGGCGACGACCTCGCAACCGGAACGTACGCTTCTCTTACGATGGGAGCGGGCCAGTTCTGCACCAAACCCGGACTTCTCTTCCTGCCCGAGAACGGCGACGCCACGACCTTCATTGACAAGCTGGGGAAGCTGGTCGCCGAGTCTCGTCAGTTCAACCTGCTGACGCCCGGCATACGGAGTGCTTATCAATCCGCCACTGCGCGCCGCCAGACCGAACAAGGAGTCAAGCTCCTGGCTGCAAGGCACGCTTCCAGCGATGACCAGGAGTTCGGGGTAGGGGCCGCGCTTTTCGAAGCCGACAGCCAATCATTTCTGCGAAATCCGGAACTGGCTGGGGAAGTCTTCGGCCCCGCTACGCTGGTCGTGCGCCACTCCACTCGCGCGCAAGTTTTGGAACTCGCACGCAATCTGGGCGGACATCTGACTGCGACGATTCACGGCACGGAGGCCGATCTCCGCGAGTTCAGTGATCTACTCGCAATCTTGAAGACCAAAGTCGGCCGGCTGGTATTTAACGGTTTCCCGACCGGAGTGGAAGTTTCCCACGCGATGGTGCACGGCGGCCCCTATCCATCGACCTCAGATGGACGCTCGACGTCAGTTGGCAGCGGAGCAATCTTCCGTTTCTGCCGGCCTGTCTGTTACCAGGGATTTCCCGAGTCCACCCTGCCCGACGAACTGCGAGACAGCAATCCGCTGGGTATCTGGCGAATGCTGGACGGAGAAATGACGAGAAAACCGACGACCGGTTGACTGTGCAAAGTCCGCGCCGACCTGCGCGTCCCGAAAGGGCTGGCCTCAACACCGCTGCGGATCTGCTCTACCAGGGCCCGGCTACGGTCTCCGAGTTCGTGGGAACTGGCTTCCGCCAGCCTCAACCAGTAGTGCGCCGACCGACCATTCTTTTCTACGCAATAACCCTCCACATGTGCCAGCCCGACAACGAATTGGGCCGCCACAGAGCCCTCTTCGGCGGCGGTCAAGCGGGTTTCGATGGGATGGCCCGGCTCGATCCCGAATGATGAGGCAGGCCGGCCAGGGCTTGCACCGTTGCATTCCTTGAAGCGTTGTTGGATGCGTAGAACTTGATCGCTTCTACGGCCTCTTTGCGAACGTTGTATCCCCCGGATGTCCCAGAAATGTGATGTTCTTCCACTATTGCCGCAGTCAATGCCTTGATTATCTCGTCCCGGTATCGGGAGGCACTGATCGGCCCTTTTTCGAGATTACGCGCCTCTACTGACTTGAGCCCGATTCCTCCCTTTATGATGAATTTGCTATGGATTCGCCGGGTCAGGACGGAAGCTTGGCAGGTCGCCCAAGTCGACCACCTTGGAACACACCGCGTCGAGTCGCTCAATCAGGCCCGCTCGCCGGAGCAATTGTGGGGCTAACTCCTGACCGGGATAGTGAGCGCCCGCCCTGGATGGAACCCCTATGACCGCCACCTTCGTCCACATGGGTACTCACGACAAAGACTTCCAGAGGCAATATGCAATCGAAGACTACGTTTTCGGAAAAAATTGGTAGCGATTAGCGCCCTACCTGTTTACGTCTCTGACCGGTCACCTGGTGGATGCTCGGCAAACAGGAAGTAATTCGGTTACTTCCGGATCGCCCGTCAGAACGAAGCCGCTGGCGCGGCGGACGCTGCCGCGTGTATAGACACAGGCCTCGGAACTGTCCTCTTGAAAAACGGATGGCGGCGGAGGTAGGATGACGCAGATGACTGGAACAAATCCTACATCGATGAGCATCAATAACTGTCTTTTGGTCAAAGTCCCCGTCTGGCAAGGCTTTTCAGGCAGAAATCGATTGAATTTCCATAGCATCCCGCGTCCGCCGCACCCGCGAGCGGCTTCCTTCTGACGGTTTTATCGAACGCGCGCCCCAATCCTCTGTTCCGCTCCACTTTGCTCACCAACGGCGCGCCTCCGAAAAAGCACTAGCGTCTTCCTCCCGTTGTGCATCATTCGGGACAGCGCTCCCATCCAGCGGCGGCAGGGATTTCCCCGCGTTCATAATCAGGGCGACCCACGTTGGGTAAGCCGTGTGCTTGCCGCAACCAGCGCTCGTATTGGCCCAGTCGCGTTTCAATCTTCTCCTGGACTTGCTTTCTGCGGAGCAGATCGTCGCGGTAGCGCTTCAGGAAATAATCAATGGTCTCAACCCGAATCTTGATGGAGGCGGCAGGCTTGTTTTCGTCAAGGTCCTTGAAACAGAAGTACGGTGTGCCGGACTGCTCCACAATGCGCTCGACGACCGTATAAACCGGCGCATCGTGGCCGCACTTGAAACTGGAAATCTCCAGAGCTACCAGGTTAGGATGCCGTGCCGTGAATTTCGCTGCCCATACTTTCATATTGCTGCTGGCCGCGGTGGCTGTCTTCCACACGTCGGAAATGTCTAGCGGGTGACTGATGATGCCGGCGCGCACCTCATCGCCAAAAAGGCGCTCCAGCAAATCCTCGTCCAGCGGCAGGGTGTTTTGGGAAAACACCGGATAGCCCCGCTTCTGGAACTCTTCCAGGATGCCGTGGTTCAGTCCAGGATCGTGGTGGTAGGGCCGCGCCAGCATTACAATGCCCAATCGATTCTCCCGCTCCAACATGTCCAACACGTCACGGGCGCGCCTTCGGATGGAGTTCTCATACTCGTGCCAGGCTCTATAACCTTCTTCGACAGCCCGCTCGTTTTCTTCTTCCGAGAGACCGAGCACCGGCTGCCAGCACTGCAGCATTTGCCGTGTGAAGAGCTTGCGGTCGGACAGGTTCACCAGCGGATGCAGGTAACGGATGTTGTGCTGGACGAAGACGTCGATTTCTTTCGTGTAGGCCGCCTCCACCGTTTCGGGGGTCACTGCGACGGTCGGGCAGGCGTTGCAGGCGCGAGTTCTCACCAACGGTGAGCACAATACGTCGAACATCGGCAGAAAAATGCAATCGAGCGGCTCGCGAACGTGCTTGGCGTAAATCAGATTGTGAAAGTGCGCGATGGTGATCTTCGAGGGGAAACAGGGATCAATCGACCCACGGCTCGAACCAACGCGGTACATCTCATTGGTGGTGAAATCGGAGTAAACAATGTTCTCCGGCGGCACTCCCAGACTCTGCAGATATGCGCTGAACAATGGCGCATACACGTACAGGTTCAGCACGCGTGGGATCCCGATGCGCAGGTTTGGACGATCTTTCATGCGATCGATGCGCGCGAAGCGACTTTCGCCAGGAGGTGGACGGGATCGGATCGGCGATCAAGGCTGGACTACGCGCTTTCCACACCTCCCGCGCCGCGATATCCACCAGGTTTGGGTGGGCGGACTTGATCGCGTCCAGGCCCGCCTTGATTTCACGCATGCTGTTCAGGTCTTCGACAGCGCCCTTCTCGCAGCTAGCAATGATCATGCGCTGCTCACCTGCCGGTAATGGCACCTTGGACTGGAATGGCGACTTGCCCTCTTCCGCTTCGCTGCCGGTCTGCACATCCACGAAGGTGCGCAAGCAATTGTTCTTGCAGAAGTGGCAACGCGTGTCTTCGTTGCGTGTAGTGTGATAGGTAATTCTGCGAACCGCATCCAGTCCAATGAAAGTCGTGCGACGGCCGCTCTGCCACAATCGCAAGGCTTCGACGGCGGCCCCGATGGCGCCCGCTTCGGCGCAGTGCTCATGAACAACGATCTCGGGCTGACGCCCCGAGTCCCGGAAGTTGGCGCAGATGAAGTCGGTCTCCGCCTTCACCACCGCCAGGTTTTTCTGCGTGCCCCCTTGCAGAATGAAGCGCGTGCCCAACTTGGCCACATTCGGCACATTGGCGACATACTGAAAAATATTCTTCGGGAGAACAGCGGCCAGACCGGCCAGAATCTCTTCAGCGCGCCAGCCCTGGCGCTGGAAATTCACGATGTCCGATTGCAGGAACACGGCGCAGCCGTAGCCGAAAACCGGCATAACTTCAGCCGAGAAGGCCATGTCAGCGTACTTTTCCACCGGCACACCCAATCCCTCAGCGGTGGACTGGAGAAAGTAGCCGTTGCCTGCCGAGCATTGCGTATTCAGGCGGAAGTCCTTGATACGGCCGTTATGCAGCACGATGATCTTGATGTCCTGCCCACCAACGTCAACGATGCAGTGCGGGTCAGGATGAAAGCGCAGCGCCGATTGGGTATGGGCTACGGTCTCCACCAGCGCCACATCGGCGTGCAGCACATCGCGCAGGATATCTTTGGCATAGCCGGTCGTGCCGACACCAAGCACATTGAGATGCGCTCCGTGGGACTCGACTTGTTGGCGGAGAGATTCGAACAACTCTTTCGTGTCTTCAACGGAATTGCCCTGAGAAAGCTGGTAGGCCTTGCACAGCAAGTCGCCGCTTTCCGACAGCAGGACAGCTTTGGTCGAGGTGGAACCGCCGTCCAAGACCGATAAGTGCGCCAACCCTCTCTCCGAGCTGGAAAGTTGCCGGCCATGAAGGGCTGGTGCGCATGCTTCGCCTGGAATTCTTGCAGCTCAGAGGCGGAGGCCCAGAGCCCGCGGCTGCCCGCCTTCGCCTTCTCCTCTTGCCTTCCCTCGCGAAGATAGTGCTCGAGACAATCCGTTCCCAAGTACCGGCCGATCGGCTTCGTCCTCTCCCCGACCGAACTCCACGGCGCCGATCGCAGCAAAGTACAGAGCGTCCGCGGGAACCTTGATGAGATCTTCCGGGCTGGCGCCTTCGCGTCAAGTTCGAGTCCGCGCTCCTTCCACACTCGCGGGATGTTGTGTTGCCAAGCCTCGCGCATGCCGCGAATAAAACTGTTCGGTCCACCCAACAGCAAAACATGCGGCCGGAGCGTGTGTCCCCGCGTCAGGACGGTCAGATTCTGTAAAACGATGGCGTCAAACAGCGAAGCCATCAGTTGATCCGCCGGGACGCCTTGTTTCTGCAGACTGTTGATGTCGGTCTCGGCAAAGACGCCGCATTTCCCCGCCACATGGTGCAGCTTGATGCCGTTGTAGCCCTGCTCGCAGAGTTGCTCGTAAGGGATCTTCAGCTTGGCCACAATCTTGTCGATCACTGCGCCTGTCCCACCCGCGCACTTGTCGTTCATGGTGGGAATCTTTCTCTTGTGCCCGTTGTTCGCGTCCTCTTTAAGAATGATAATCTTTGCGTCCTGTCCGCCAAGCTCTACGACCGAATTCACTTCCGGGTGCAGCTTTTCGACGGCCAGCGAGACGGCGTTGACCTCTTGCACGAACTTGGCTCCAATCAGCCCAGCGAGCGAGTTGCCGCCCGACCCGGTGATGAAAACGCGGCAGTTGCCGGGAGTGATTCCGACCTCGCTCTCCATGCTGCGCAGGAACTCGAGCAGCTTTTCCGGCTGGCGGGTCTCGTGACGCTGGTAATCCCGCCACACGATCTGGTCTCTGCGCACATCAACCACCACGGCCTTCACCGTAGTGGAGCCGACATCCAGGCCGACCAAGTAAGCGATGCCGTTGTGGTTCATGCTAGTTTGCGCCCTCTGGCGCAGGACCTATGCGACTTCCCGCTCATCAGGTCACTCACGTGCAAAACGAAATTGGCGGCCACGCCTGCCACATCGGGGCGGCGCGGAACTCGGTAAAGCGGGCTGCGCAACTCTGCGTGCTCCGCAACGTAGTCCCGAATATCTTCCAGGCGCTGCGCGGTACACTCCAGGCAGCGGTCGAACTCGGCTTTGGCCTTGGCTTTGGCTTCTCCCAGCGCCATCTGCACCCGGCTGTGGGCGTTGATTTCGCCTTCGCCTGCGGTCTCGATGGGCAGGAAGATCATCTCGGGAAAACGGCTGATCACCGTCGATTGCACTCCGTCCGACTGCGACGACGGCATGCAGCCAAACGGCTTCAGGGCCAGCACCATGTGGCACAGGTGATGGACCGTGTAGTAGACATTCTTCCCCACTTCCAAGTGGCCTTCGCCGCCGCGTGCCAGCGAGTGATAGAAGGGGTGGGCCAGTCGCGCCAACTCCTGTTGCGGGGGCAGCGGGTCTGCGACGTGACCCAACCTCTCCACAACCCGCGCGTATTGGTGCGCCCAGATGCGCTCGCCGAGGCTGAGTAATAGCCATTTCTTGCGGAAGTGCCACTCATTCCGCAGCAGCTTCTTCAATTCCCACCAAGCCGGCCATGGGTAGGGAGCATCGAGGCCCTTGCGATTACCCGCGTTGGCCTTTGCCTGGTGCATCAGGTACATGATCCAGTTGCCCACAGAATCCACCAGCACGTGGGCACCTTCGCGTTCGAGGAAGGCAAACATGTTGAAGTTGCCGTCGCCTTCCGTGAGTTGCGCCCAGAATTCGCCAGTGATCTTGACGATCGGCTTGACTCGAAGCCGATCCACTTCGACCTGACCAATGCGCTCCCGGCAATGGCGTAGCACGTCACGGTAGGCATTGCCGTACAGGTGATCGCGCACCTTGCCCAGCGTGTTAAGCGTGTCTTTCAACTTCTTCTTCTGCTCGAGGCGTGAGCGCAGCCACACTGGCGCCCGCTCCAGAATCTCAAAACGTGGGCGCTCGTGGAGAAACGTGCTCAGAGTGTCCATGATCTCGGCGAAAGCGCGGTCGGTTTCGCCCGGAACAATCTCGTAGGGACGGAGTTGGTGAAGCATCTCATTCGTGACGTCGCCCAGATTGAGCGCGTTTAACATTCCCATGCCGAAATCTACCGTGAATTTCAGTCCAGGCTCGCCCGAATTGGCCTTGATGCCCTCGTTCTGCGAAAACAGCAGGACGCGAAACCCTCCAAATCCCGCGTTGTCCAGCGCCATCCGGTACTCGGATTCGTACATTCCGAAGCGGCACGGCCCGCACGATCCGGACGTGAAGAAGACGTAGTTGTCCAGGATTTCCTGCTTGCTGAGCCCGCGTGCTTCCAGCCCGCGCAGGTACTGGATCAGATTGCCCACTGTGAAATACGTGGGATTGCACTGTGCCGGGTTACCGAACTCCCTGCCCAGGTGATAGGCGGTAAGATTCGGATTGGGCAGGGTTTCACAGCGGTAGCCGCTCCCGTGAAAAACAGCCTGGATAAGTTTCTCGTGCTTCCAGGTGAGCCCGCCGAAGAGGATGGTGACCCGTCTCGCGCTCCTCGGCGGTGAAGGGCCGCTCCTCCGGGCGGCGGAAATGCCGTACCTGCGGCTGCGCCAAGCCGGCCGCCTGCTCTAATCGTTCTCGTTCCGCGGTAAGTTGGGAAGCAATCTGCTTCTTCGGTGATGATCCCGCTGTCCTGAGCTCGCTTCGCCAGAGTTCGTGGCGTTGAACGACATCGCCTGCAACACCTCCAGCGGGAAGAGACCAGCGCGCCGGCGGCGGATGGGTCATCCAGCATCCAAGGAAAAATACGCGGGATCTATGCGGAGCCTGAGACAACTATCGCTGCCTCGGTATCCACCTGGCTGTGACGGTGCTCACATCTGGCTGTGACAGGCAAGACAAGCCGACTCGAGGATGGCCGCCCATCTGGCCGTTAAAGCCTCCCTGTCGAAGTAGCTCAGCACTCAAACGATTCTGGGAGGATTGTCGACTATCCGGAAGTAATCCGGATTGGGACATGCAGATCGGTACTGACAAGTCTTAGCCTACGAAATAGGCAGCCACGGAGGCTGGATCCACAATTACTTTGCTTCGCATGTGGATAAGGATGATCCCAAGAATCTGGAACAATTCCTGGCGCTAAACAAGAGCGCACTCGAGCATATCACCGGGAAAACGGTCTTCGAGTATTCCGCTCCGGACGGCAATCATCCGGTCTGGGTCACGCACTGGCTGGAGTCGCATGGCTTTGTCGCCTATTCACCGGTGATACCGGAATGGGGCCCACCCAGGGTTATCGCGGTGGAACCCGCGAAGGCCAAAACATCTGGGCATTTCCCATTCTTCATCTGGATCGGGCTGCGGGGTTTGAGGAAATGGGCTCCGAGGGATATTCCGATTTCGAGGTAGGACACTGGCTTGATGCAATCACTGCATTTGCGTCAGACCATCAATCGGTGAGACTGACCTATTTCCATCCTCCCGGAATCTTGCCCTATCAACACATTGTCGAGAAGTGGTTGCACCAAACGGCTGACTTGAGAGCCAAAGGAACATTTCGTTGGTACACGATGACCGAACTCGCAAACTTTTTAAACTCGCGTAAGCAAGTGGAGTGGAAGGTCTCGATTCGCGGCAAGCTGATGAGCATCAAGGCCACTCACCCCCAGAACCTGGAGCACGCGACGTGGCATCTGTCATCAGCGACATTTGCGGAGCCAAGAATTGTCCAGGGCTCGGCGAAGGTAATCCGGCGCCAGGATGCCTAGATGATCGTAGCCGGCCAAGGGACGATGCTGCAATTCGAGACCCAAAACGTTGACCAGTCAAAGGTGCTGACGAAATGAGCATTTCTGCCCGCCGAGGTCGTCCACTCGCAACATGGCTCCTGATCCTGGGCATTGCTTTCGTGTGCGCCGCGCATGCCCAGGAAAATGCGGCCTTGCCGAGCCTCCCAGAGGCTAGTCCGCAAGCGCCAGCTGAAGAGGCCCCACCAGCAGAACTAAAGCTGCTTACCAATTATGTTGAAAGCGGGGGCAACTATCTGGCCCTAACCGATGGCTTTGGCAATTGGACCGGCGGATATGCCCGCGGCGTCATCACTCAGAAAAACAGTATCTGGAATGCAGAAATCAATGGTCAGCACGAATTCGGCGATGCAGGAGTATATTTCGGGGTCGGCGACACCTACAACTTTAACCCCGATTGCTACGGCTCACTCACTCTGGGCTCCAGTACAGGAGGTTTTTTCTGGCCTCGTTTCCGAGCGGACCGATTCATTAATAAGAAGTGGATGGGCCGCCGGCAGTTGATCACTACTCTCGGCTTCGGCTATTACGCCGCCAAAGACGCCCACCGAGATCACAGCTTCTTCGTCGGTTCTACTTACTACTTCGAGAAACCATGGATCCTCGAAGAAGGAGTTCGTTTCAACGTCAGCAATCCCGGATCTGTCTTTGCTCCCGCGGGTTTCATCGCGGTGACACAAGGCCGGAACCAGCAACATTACATCACCCTTCGGGCTGGTCTTGGAAAAGAGGCGTATCAACTAGATCATCGTTCTCTAAGTAATTAATCAATAGAGACCTCGTCCATCTTATACTTCCATCGAAATACCACCGGAGCTGCATTCACTTCTTGGAAGTACAGGTGGATTCGCTCGATGAGTTCCTGTTTGCTGTGCACTCGGATCTCCCGGAGCATGCTGCGCGCCATCTTGCTGAACATATTCTCCACCAGATTGAGCCACGAGCCGTGCTTGGGAACGAAGACGAACTGAAAGCGTTGCGGCCGACTCGCCAGGTAGCGTTGCGTCTCCTTCGAGATATGGGCAGAGTGATTGTCTAGAATCAGTCGCAACATAGTGGCGGTCGGGTAGGCAGCATCCAGCTTTTTCAGGAGCTCTGGGATTGTGAATGATGTGTCGATTTTACGTCAACAAACCACGAGTAGTTCGCTTCCAGGATGCCATTGCCGAACTTTGCTTGGCCTCGACCAGCCCCTCAGCAGGTCTCTTCAGGCCGTTATTACCGGTCGTGAAGCCCGATAAAGCTGCCCGGCAAAAGCTCCCAAACCCAGGCAAACCACACCCAAGCGGACCAGCCCGCCAAGATACGGGATGAACCCAACGATGGTGAGGATCAACAGGCCCACCAGGAGTCCCAGCAACCAATCGCCCTTCGTGGCTCCGGATGGCTTCAGAAGCATCCGCCCCAGGAAGGCTCCAACCCAGATCTTCGCCAGGTAGATCGCAGCCAGATACACCGCGAGCAACATTAGCGAGACCGGGATGCCAACCAGCGTGATGGCTACCACGACCATGGCCACCGGCACGCCCGCCAGAACCCCAACCCCCAGCCCGAGGCTGCGCCAGCCTGAGCCCACCGCCTGAGTCGTGGCCCGGAAGAAGCCGGGAAACAGAACCAGGCCCAGCCATCCCACCAGCATGGCGGCAGCGAGCCAGACAGCTTGGTGGAAGTAGAATCTGGGGCGCGTGAACTGGCTCTTCCTCACCTGCACCTGGATGTCACGTTTGCCCGCAATGGTCGCGCTGTCGGCGATGTGCACATCTTTCAACTGGTGCACGCGAGCGCTCAGGTTGCCGCCGACCCGGGCCGTGTTCGTCAGCGTAAGGCTACCTCCGGCCATGGTCAGATCGCGGCCGATACTGCCGCTCACATCGGCATTGCCAGTGAAGATGTTCACGCTGCGCTTCACCTCGCCCTCGAGGCTGACGTCGCCGGCGCCAACCACGATACCGTCGCCCACGTGGCCCCGGTCATTCACACGCAAGGATTGCACCCAGCCGTAGATGCTGTGACCCAATTGCCCGTCCAAGTCGAGCGACTGCGAAAAGGTGTAGATGCTGGCCTTCCACGCTTCCGCTCACCACAGTTCTCTTGGCAAAACTCACCAGGTCGCCCTTGACGGTGCCACGCACTTCCACGGTCCGGCCAAAAGCCAGCAAGTCCCCATTGACCACGCCTTCCACGCGCACAGTGTTGCCGGTGGCCAAAAGAGTGTCGTCCACAGTCTCGTTCGCCGCCACGGTGACGAACTCAGCGTGACGCCGCTCCAGGGCAAAGCTGGGCAACGACAACGCAAGCAGCACGATCAGCAGGCGCAGGCCAGGCTGGCGTAGCCGCCCTCGGCGTCCCAGCAGCAGTGCGCTGCCGCCCAACAGCAACAGCAAAGAAAGCCACCCAACGACAGCAGCATAGTCAGCTCAGCATGGCAGTACCTCCGTGTGCAAAGTGGTAAAAAAGGTTGAAGATCAGGTTCGTGCGGCCGCTTGCGCTGAAGGGATTGAACCATTCCAGCGCTGCCGGAATACTCAGCTCATCGAACCAAACGGAAATCGATCGAACCTAGCGCCAGCACCGCGGCCATCACCGCCAGGTCGCCCCACACCCAGGACCAGCGCAGATGGGAGAAGCCCGCTGGGCTGGCTGCTTCTTCCGGAAGCTCGTGCAGACTTTCGCTCAGAACGCGGTTCTCGGCGCGCAATGCGTCCACTAGCTCCCGGCAGCGCCGGCACGTGGTTAGGTGGTCTCGCAGGCGCCGCACCTCGTCCACCGCCAGTTCGCCGTCCACGGCGAGGGCGCAAGTCTGTTCCGAATAACATTCCATGATCACTTGCTCCTATGGGCCAGTTCTCCGGCGCAGCTCCTGCTTGGCCCGAAATATCAGCGCCGCCACGTTGTTCCTCTCCAGGCCCAACTGCTGCGCGATTTCGTCATAGCTCAGTTCGCTGTAATAGCGCAGGACCAGCGGCACGCGATAGTTCTCCGGCAGGCGTGCGATGGCATCCCGCACCTGCGCCCTCTCTTCCGTGCTGATGACAGCACCCAGCGGCGACGGCTCCGAACTGGCCGCCTCGATCACAGCGGCTCCGTCTTCAACTTCCGCAATCACCTGCCGTCCACGCTGCCGGCGCCGTAAAGCATCAATGCATTGGTTGCCAGCCACCCGCAGCAGCCACCTGGGGAACGGTATCGAACCGTCGTAGCTATCGATGGAGCGCTGCAGCTTGAGGAAGACTTCGCTGGTGGCATCCTCTGCGCTCTCCCGTGAGTCCAGCATGTATCGGCACAATCCGAATACGCGCCGGACGTGGCGGCTGATAGATCTCCCCCAGGGCCTCGGCATCGTGGCCCCGTGCGCGCTCTATTACGCTCTGCAAATCCAGCCCCTCCATCTGCCTGGTTTCGCCCTCGCGGGGCTGCGGTCCTATCGCCTTGTTCCTCTTGGCGTCCATAAAGCAGTACGCTGCAGATCGAACGAAGTTACATACATTTTAGGGGACGAGGGGAACCCAAGGCTGGACGCCTAGCCCTGGTTCTGGCAAAGTTCGATCTTCCCACTGTAGCCAGCTGGGAAGGTGTGAATTAGTACCTTTCCGGATTGCCAGTTATCGGGCGCGTGGCGCATTTCATCATGCAACGCAAGCAGCTCCTAGCATCGCCCGTCGTGCCGAAGCGTACGAGCGACGTTGAGACGCCACATTCCGCAAAACTAAGGAAACCAGTTCACCATTTGATGCTCAAGCAATATCTGCTGATTTGCTGCTCAAATGGTTGAACAGGGACACTTCACTTGCGGCCAAGAAGGCGGATGCGGGTGGTGAAGGCACGATGGTCGAAAGCGCCGAAGGTGAGGAACTCGGGCGAGTCGATGTTGTTGTTGACGAGGTTAGGATTGCGTCGTCCGGTAATGTCAATAAAGCCGCCACGGATCGCCCAGTAGCGTCCGCGAAATTCGAAGCGCTTCTCCAGGAACAGATTGAGTGAGAAATAGCCCGGGAAACGATGCGATCCGGGGGGTGTAACCAACTGCTGCTCGTTGTTTACTAGATAGAAGGGAAAGCCGGTGCGAGCCTCGGCCGAGTATTCGACATCCACCTGCTTAAGCAAGGGCAGCTTTCCGGGCAGGATTCCGGTGGAGAGAAAGCGATTGGGGGCATTCCAAGGAAAAGGACCGGAAAGCTGCGGGCCGTAGATAGGGTTGTCGACGTTGAAGTCGAGCACCTGGTTGGAGCGTGTGTTCGAGCGAACGTAAGAAGCGGTCACCACGTAGCTCTGGTGAAAAGCTTTGCGCACGCTGATTTGGAAAGCGTCGTAGTGGTCCTGGCGCGTGTTCTCCAGCACGTAGTTCCCGCTCAAGACCGGTGAACCCGGGGGTAGGTTGTAGACGAATCCGTGGGTGCCGTGTCGTTGAATGAATTCCGCCTTCAGGTAGACCGCGACGGGGAACTTGTGCTCAATGGCAATGCTCCAGTTCAGGAAGCGGGGCACCTGCAATGAGCCCCGGTTGACAGTGAAGATCATGGACACCGCACAAGGGATGCTCGTGGTGGCGCAACCAGGAACCGGAACCGGATTTTCGTTTTGGTCAAAGAGCCAGAGGTAATCGAGACGCTGTCCCTCAAAGGGGCGCGAGATAAGCACCATGTTGGTGGGGTCGTAAAAGACTCCAATCCCGGCAGAGAATTTGGTGTTGCCCTGGCTATCGAGGACATACGTGGTGGCCATGCGCGGGGAGAGGACAGGGTGACGCACGATTTCATCCCAATCGAAGCGCAAGCCTCCCTCGACGAGCAGACGACTGGTCGGCAACCAGCGATCCTGGGCATAACCTCCCACTTCGATGTCGTGAGTTTCGGCTTGGGGACTGACGGGGAAAACCGAGAAACGTGAGCACGGGGACGGAATGACAGACAGGCACGTTTCACCCGAGACGGGGGGCTGCTGCCCAATGCGCAAGTAAGAAATTGAATCACGCCGAAAAATGGGATTGTAGGCGAGGCGATTAAGGTCGATTCCGAATTTGACCTCGTGGCGTCCGTACCAGGGATGAGGCGCGAGAGTGAGGTTCGTCAATGCTTGCCAGCGACGTGCAACCGTGTGCGACTTTAAATAGAAGCTCCCCTGTGCAATTTGGGAACTGAAGATGTAAGGCTGCGAGCCTTGGGGTGTCAGGTTCGAAACGTACTGGTCGAAATTGAAACCGAAGTCGAGCAGTTCGCCACCGGGGAAGTAGATCTGGTCTCTGATGATCGCGAAGTCGCCCGATTCCGTGTCACTGGGTGTGGTGGGAGCAGGACTGAAGACGGAGAGTCCCACATACTGGTCATGCTGGTGATTCAAGAGATAGCTGGCAGTCAGGATGTTTCCGGGTGCGACGTTGGCCTGGAGTTTGAGAAGATTGCCGACCCGCCAGAACTTGTCTGAGTCGGGACCGGTCGTGATTTCCGGGACGATATTGTTGTCGTACTCGCCCTCGAAGCCCTCGAAGAACCAGACCTTACCCTTCTTTAGCGGGCCAGAGACGGTCACGCGCGGATTGATTTGGTCGAAGCCGAATCCTTCCTTGAATTGGAACGAAGGGAGGAAGTTGGTGGCGGCGAAGAAGTAATGGTCGTCGCCGATGCCGGTGTTGATGCTCAGCACGCCGCCTGAGCCCTTGCCTTGCTCGGCGGAGATGCGGCTGCTTTGCACATTAATGGAGCGGATGGCATCGGTGCTCACGCGAAGCAGAAGCATGCCGTTGGCGGGCTGGGTCACGTTGAATCCATCGAAGAGGGTAAGTGTCTGGTAGGTTTCAGCGCCCAGGACGTGGGGCTGGCCAGAGCTGTCCCGCACGACTCCGGGAATAAAGTTCAGAGCGTTGCGGTAATCGTGGGTAGCCGGATACGGAATATTAAGGACGTCCAGACCGGTGAGTTGCTCGGTGGAGGCGGTTTGCGCGGGATCGATGCCGGGCGGCGACTCAACGACGTTCACTACTTCGCGGACTTCCTGAAGATGGGAGAGCTTGACGTCAACTGCGAGGGTTTGGCCTACCTGCACTGCCGTTGGAGAAAGAGCGTAGAAACCTTCCCTCTCGACGCGGAGTTGGTAGCTACCCGCGATTAGTCCCTGGAAGGAGCAGTGACCAACAAAGTCGGTCTCGCATTTCAGCTGGAACACGCCGGTTGAGGATTGAAGGAAGATCAGAGCCGAGGGGACTGGAACATCATTTTCGTCAACGACAGTGATGAGAAGATTCTCGCCTGCTGCCGGAGGCGCTGCGTGGGAAATGGGGTGCGCGGATGAATTAGCAACCTGCCCCCGGGCTGTAGTTACGAGGCACAGGACAAGAAAAAGGGCCGCACGCCTAAGGGAGCGAGTGAAGAGCGACATGGTCCCTCAGCATCCTTGGATATTGTCTCACCACCTCGGCATTAGCTGTGGCCCCCTTCGGTCGGTTCACCGAACTTGCCCCGCCACAACGACACCGCGGGTAGCTCTTTTCACCAGTGATCGTAGTGCTCGGCAGGATACGCGTAAACTGCCTTCTCCGATCCGCCGTGTACGGTAAGGTCCGCCCCGAATCGCTGGCAAGACAACGCATGCCGGATATGTCGCCTTGTTGGCTGTTTCAGCAGTGGGGTACGCGGTACTTCGCTGTCAGGGCGTCAATTGACTACAAAGAAGCCAAGCGAAAATTAAAGGAAATAAAATCAGAGACATGATAACCCCCAAACAATCATTGAGGCGCGTCTGGAGATTTGATCGGGGAACGCGTAATTCGTGCAGGCAAAGGCTGCCAATACAGAGCGTGGCATTCGCTGCCGAAATTCCCTGTTCGGGGTTAGCCAACTAGGGGGTCCGAGGCATCTCTCTGGCAAGCTGCGTAGATGTTGCTCAGAAAGAAGCCGGATCAGAGCTGCCATCTTTGTTTTTTAGCCGGGCTTGAATTCTAATGATCGTGCTGTGACCGCGGCGCGGACACTCTCGGCAAGCTTCCCAACCCTAAAGCTTCGGGCCATTCTCGTTCTCATCGGTTTCACGGCGACAGTCGCCCAGATTGTTCTGCTGCGCGAGCTGATGATTGTCTTTTATGGCAACGAGATCTCGCTGGGGTTGATGCTCGCCTGTTGGCTTCTATGGACTGCATTGGGCAGCAGCTTGCTCGGCCGGGTCGCGACTTGGGCATCGAATCCGGCGAAGCTGATGGCGACCTTGCAAACGTTGCTCGCCCTCCTCTTCCCGGCGACAATCCTGGCGGTGCGTGCTAGCCGCAGCTTGTTTCATGCGCTTCCGGGAGAACTCCTCGGACCCACGCCGATCTTTCTGACCTGCCTGGTCACGTTGATTTGCTTCTGTGCCGTCTCAGGCTGGGTTTTTGTCGCTGGAAGCCGGTTCCATGCGCACGAGTCCGGCTCCTCGGCCCCGGTCGCGGTCAATTCGGTGTATCTACTCGAGGCGGCTGGATCGGCATTGGGGGGCATTCTCGCCAGCCTGATCTTTCTCCGTTCCCTGAACTCCCTTCAGATTGCATTCCTGGTGAGCGCGCTGAACTTCATGGCCGCCGCGACTCTCAGTCTGCGAAGACGAATGCATCGGCTTGTCGCGGTCTGCAGCCTTGCTGGTCGGGTGGGTACTTGTCGGTCTGCCGGAAGGCGGCCGCATGGAAACCGCCTCTCTGGCTCGCTTGTGGCCGGGCTTTCGCCTTCTGGACACGCGCAACTCCGTGTACGGCAATTTGATGGTCCTAGAAGCAGGCGGAATCCGCAGTCTCTCTGAGAACGGGCTGCTGATGTTCAATGCGCCGGATCCCGCCACCGCAGAAGAGAGCGTGCACTATGCCCTGCTCGAGCACCCCGCTCCCCGGAGCCTTCTTCTCATCGGAGGCGGCGCTGGCGGAAGCCTGCAGCAAGCTCTGCAGCATCCCAGTCTTGAGCGGGTGGATTACGTTGAGCTCGATCCCACCGTGCTCGAGCTTGCACAGCAATATTTCCCGCAACAGTGGGTCGCCGCACGCGCCGACCCGCGCGTACATGTTCACCACGCGGATGGACGGTTATTCCTGAAGACCAACGACCAGTTGTTTGATGTAATCATCGTCAATCTGCCCGCTCCACAGACCGCGCAGCTGAACCGTTTCTATACCTCGGATTTCTTTCGCGAGGCGGCGGAGAAGCTTGCGGACCGGGGAGTCTTCTCGTTTCAGTTGCATGCTGCGGAGGAGTACCTGAGTCCCGACCTGAGCGCCTTCCTGCGCTGCGTGGTCAAATCGCTGCAGGAAGCATTTCCCGTAGTGCGAACGATCCCCGGCGACACCGTACATTTCTTTGCAGCAAAGCGGGAGGGCGTTCTGGCGGCCGATTACCTCGAATTGCTGTCTCGCTTGCGATCCCGGCATCTGCAAACGAGCTACGTCCGCGAATACTACATCCCGTTTCGCATGATGCCCGACCGCGTCGCCGATCTCGAGCAGAAGATCCAGCCTCGGCCCGACACGCCCGTCAACCGCGACTTGGCTCCGATTGCCTACTACTTCGACGTTGCCCTGTGGAGCACGCAGTTCAATCGCGAGTATCAATACATCTTCGACTCCATAGCCCGAAGTGCGATTTGGGCGGCTGGTGGCACTGGCGGTTGCTCTGCTCTTCGGTCTGGCCGCGATCATTCGCTGCTTGCCGCGGCCTGCTGCCCGCGTGCGCGCGAGCGCGGGGTTCTGCATCGCTCTTGCAGGCCTGACCATAATCAGCCTGGAGGTGCTGCTCTTGTTGGGCTTTCAAGCCATCTACGGATACGTTTACCATGAACTCGCAATCCTGATTGCACTGTTCATGACGGGCATGGCCTTCGGCAGTTGGTGGCGTTTGCGGGTCGCCCGCTCTGCACGCTCGCTGACTCCTCGTGCGGGTCTGATGCGGTTGGCGGGCCTCCAGATTCTGGCTGCGATGTCTCCAGTTCTGCTCTATCTGTTCTTCAGTTCTCTCGCGGGAGTCAGAAGCTCCGGCCTTCTGGTCTTGGTGAGTCAGATTATCTTTCCCGCAATGGCATTGCTGGCGGGCGTGCTCGGTGGATATGAGTTCGCGCTTGCCACAGAAGTCTTTTTTGCGGGCTCACCAGTGCCGCAGGCGAGTATGGGAATGTTGTACGGTGTCGATCTGCTGGGAGCGTGCCTGGGCGCCCTGGTGTTGAGCGCGTTCCTGCTCCCGCTCTTTGGTTTTCTCAAGGCAGCTATGTTTATTGCGGCGGTGAACCTGGTAGCCGCTCTCCTGGCCATTTGGGTGGCTCGGTCCAAACTGGAACCTCAGGTGTGAAAACGCGCGAGGTTTCGGATTCCCCGAACACCACAGCCGTAAACACGAAAAGGTCCGCGTCTTTGTCGCGCCAGGCTTTGGCAGGCAACCCTGCCTTCATTGCTGTCTCGTCCAGAAACGTCTTTCGATCCCAGTGTTGCTCGGGCGCGACCTGAGGAAGCAACAGCCCGCGGTAGCGGCCCTTCTTGATCATGAGACCGTGCTCTCCGACCTTGATCTGATTCAGGTCCGAGACTCGCCGCATCGGCGACAGGACGGAAATCTCGTACTTCAGCTGTGGTAGTTCGCCGGCCGTCACAGGCCGGAAGCGCGTGTCCCGCAACGCGGCAAACCCGGCCACATCGCGGACCGTCAGCGCCAGGGGCTGAATGGCTGCTGTGTACCCGATACAACCACGAAGATCTCCATTTTCTTTAATCGTGACGAAAGCTCCGCGATCTTGCATCAAGCTCGGAGGCAGGTTCGCGGGAAGCTCATAGAGCTTACCGTCCTTCACCGCAGACTCGACAGATTTCCTGGCGATCTCCAGCATTTGCCGCTTCTCGGCCGAGGTCAAAGAGAACTTGGGCGTCTCTGCATCCCGACCCTCGTCCTGAAACAGCGCCACCGCACTGTAACCAACGACGCGGCTGACGGTCGCCCGTGACGTCGCCCGAGTTCGCATACTTGATCACCTTGGCGCGCGTAGCCCCCAGCCGCTCGGCGGCAATCATCGCAGCAACGATGGGGCCTCCCCCGCAGGCTTCCCACGTCCGGCTCTGGAAGTTGTCAGAGAGCGTGAGGTAATCCCACTCCCCAATCGCATTCAGGGTTTTTCCATCCAGAGTGACCGCCTGCTCGTAGGGGTGGTAATGCGAAAGATCGGAACTGGCCACAATCACCGTATCCGTCCCTCGAACCAATTCTGCGAGTGCGACCCCCAGGGCACGGCTCGCTTCATAGCTCTGGTCGCCCATGATGATGGGCACTAGTTGGAAATCCGAGAGCGTCCGCTGCAGGAACGGCAGTTGTACTTCGAGAGAATGTTCCGCCCCATCTTGAGAAGGAATATGGCCGCGGCTGGAGAGTTTGATCTCGGGGCTCGAGCGTGCCAACTTCCGGGCGAACTCCTTGTCCACGGCGATCGTACCGAGAGGAGTGGCATAGGCGTCACCCTCGTAAACCGAGGCAAACGAAAACGCCTCATAGTGGGAGGGCGCGATCACGACGACTCGATGCGTCGGCCGCCCTTTCAATAAAGCATAGCTATGCGCCGCCACCGCGCCCGAAAACGGGTAGCCTGCGTGAGGCGCGACCAACGCAATGATTTTCCCTTTCTGCGCGGGCACACTGGCATGGGCCAGGAACCCGTCCACGGTCGCTGCCAGTTCCTTGGGGTCGGCAGGATAAAAACCTCCCGCCACCGCCGCTTGCCGGACCTGCTCCCCCGATCCCGCGGGCGGGCTCTTCGCAATCACTGACCATGCCACCAACAAGGTAATTGCGATCAGCAGCGTGATTCGGATTCTGGCACGCATATGAACTCCGATCCTCCCGCCGCCTCAGCTACTCCAAACGCCCGGAATCACATGTTGGCAATACTCGCACTTTCCTTTGCGAATATGGTTCTGCGTGATCGTGAACCCGGCACGCTCGATGAGCAGACGGCGGCACTTCGGGCAGCGAGTGTTTTCGGCGGGATGCCCGGGCACATTTCCGATATACGCGTACTGCAATCCTTCGGCGTCAGCGATCGCCTTGGCTCGTTCCAGGGTTTCGACCGGCGTAGGAGGCAGGTTTTTCAGCAAGTACAGCGGTTGAAAGCGCGTGAAGTGGATCGGAACGTCGCTTCCCAGATTAGCGTTGATCCACCGCGCGAGATCGCGAAATTCGGTGTCGCTGTCATTCAGCGTCGGAACGACCAGGTGTACGATCTCCATCCACTTGGCTTCCTTCCGGGTCGTGACTAGCGTATCCAGCACGGGCTGGAGCTCGGCGTTCACCACCTCGCGGTAGTACTTCGCGGAGAACGCCTTCAGATCGATCTTGATGGCATCGACGTGCTTACACAGTCGTTTCAGTGGCTCTTGCTGAATAAAGCCGTTCGACACCACGACGGCTTTCGTCCCTTGCTCCCGTGCCGCATCCGCGGCGTCGGTAACGAACTCGTTGAACACGGTCGGTTCGCTGTAGGTGAAAGCTACCGCCGGACACTGGTTCTGTTTGGCGAGCGCCGCCACGTCTGCGGGCGGCATATACCGGGCCGGCAGATCTTCGGGCTTGGCCTGTGAGATTTCCCAGTTCTGACAGAACTTGCAGTTCACGTTGCATCCCGCCGTGGCCAGCGAGAACGCCAGAATGCCTGGATGGAAATGGAAAAAGGGCTTCTTTTCGATCGGGTCGATATGAGCCGCACACACCCGCGAGTGGACTAGCGAATAGTACGTCCCTCCCCGGTTTTCGCGGACACGACAGTGTCCGCGCTGTCGATCTGCAACCACACAGCCGCGCGGGCACAGCTTACACCGGACGTTCTTGCCCGGCAGCTTTTCGTAGAATCTGGCCTCCACGCGAAAACGTGCATCATCTTCTGCCAGGGAGGGCGTTCCGAAAGCAACCGCCGGGCTGCTGTGCAGGCAGGCTGCGACGCCGGCCGCCAGGCAGGGAAGAGTCGTTACTTTCAAGAACGTTCTGCGATCCGTGGGTGCCGTGGCGATCGCCGATAGTGGGATGGAGAATCCCAACTCGGAAACCTGATCCATCGCCTCACGCTCTTGGTGAAAACCCTGCAGCAAGGAGTGGCACAAGGTGTGGGTGGAGTTCGGGGTATTCGGCATAAGCCCACCTCCGCGCTTCCAACTTCATACAAGTATTCTATGCCTTTCCCTAGAGTGGCTGCAGTGACGGCGGACATGTCGCGCGGGACTACAAATTCACGCTCGCTCTCCCTTCCATAACTTGGGACCCTCAGACTTGGTTCTCCAAGAAACCGGGAGGGCAAGACATCTCCCCTTCGGGCTGGCATCCCGGAGCTCGCCAATGATGCGTTGTCCGTTGTTCAGAAATCCCTATTTGGAAGTTTAGAGCAATCGGGGTGTCGTCGGCACCGTGATTACAACAGCGATTCGGGGCGCCGTTTGTGCCCGTTTTCCGCCAAAGATGCACGACGAAACCGGGAATTTGCGGTGCCGGATCTGCTCCGTGACGTATCGAAACAACAAGTTGCGGGATTGAGACAAAGGGCCACTCAAGTGCAGCAGTTGGGTGGAGTGAGCATCCTTCTCCTCTTTCAGGTTCCCTGAACTAAGTCAGCCCATCTGAAGTTCTCTCCCCTTAGCAGCTAACAACCTTTTTAGGAGGTTTATATGTTTGCACGCCATGTCTCTATTCATCTGAAATCGAACATGCTTTCTGATTACACCCGGACCTTTGAGAACGACACTCTTCCTTTGCTTCGCCAGCAGAAGGGCTTCAAGGACGAAATCACATTGTCAAATCCCGGCAGCCTGGATGTTTTTGCCATTAGTCTGTGGGACAGCAAGGCCAATGCAGAAACGTACAACACCAATACCTACCCACAAGTGTTGAGAACATTTGAAAGAATGATCGATGGAACGCCCAAGGTTCAGACGTTTGAGGCGGTTACGTCGACCTTCCATAAACTCGCCGTAGCAGCGTAGAGGTCTGTAAACATGTCGCGCGGGAGGGCGGTTGACTCCCGTCTTCCCGAGTGACAAGCGCCTAACTCGTCGTCGCCCACGAACTTTCCGGCAGTTCCGCCACGGGTTGTTAGGCCCTCAGGAAAGCCGCGTACCCCATGCATCCGAATGCGATCCTGCACGAAATTCGGCAACTCTACAACGTGAGTGACCGCCTTGACTTGCTGGCGGAACAACATCCCCTCGTCTCAGACGCACTCATCGGCATCTCGGGAAGCGTTCGTAATAGCGCCACGTTGCTGGAGGTGGTGGTCGCGATGAAAATGCCGCTGCTATCCGGCATAGATCCAGCAAGAGCCTGAGCTGCTCGTTGTCTTCGAGCTGGGCTTTGAAATTTCGGCGCGAAAACTAGTCATGGAGCACGACGTTGAGAAGTGAGCTGTGAACCTGTAACCCACCTTCTACCCCCCCGGCGTAGTGAATGAATCCCAATCTCCTGAACCGGTTCATGAAAAAACTCACCCGCGAACGAGTGGTGCCCACCATTTCTGCCAGTGTCTCCTGACTGATTTTCGGAACCACGGTCTCAGGAACCCCTTCCTTTCCAAAATGAGCGAGCATAAGAAGGACGCGGGCTAACCTTTTCTCGCTGGAATTGAACAGTTGGTCAACCAGATCCTCTTCGTATCGGATGTTCCGTGTCAACAAATATGCGACGAACAGATCGGAAAGGGTGTGTTCCCGGTGAAGCGTGTCCACCATGGCCCTTTTCTCAATTCTCAGAACAGCGCAATCCGTCATTGCGGTTGCAGTGCCCATCCGGAGAGGTTGGCCTGCGAGCGAACCTTCGCCGAAGAAACTCCCATCACTCAATATGCCGATCGTCGCTTCCTTGCCAGTTTTGGAGACAACGGTGAGTCTTACCCTGCCCGTCTGCAGATAAAAAATTGCGTCTGCGGGATCCCCCTGCGTGAAGATGGTTTGCTTCTTTGGAAAGAGCATAGCTTTCCTGCCCTCCCCGATGGTTGCGAGGAAGTTCTTGGGGTCAAAATCGCGTCCTTTCTTAGGCGCTGCGACGAAAGTCATAGTCGGTTCCCCCCAGATGGAGAGAGTCCCAGAACAATTGCGTGAACTCCCTCAGTTGTCTTATGAAAAATGAAGAGAAAAAAGGCGGGAATAAAAGTCCTGCTGAGAAGCACTACACCTCGCCTACTTCAATCATCAAACCACCTGTGCTGACGGAAGTCAATGTCGTTGTCTACACGGTTGCACTCTGCCAACCAGCCTCCTAACTAAGGTCAGTCGGTAGAAAGGCTTGGCAGCAAACGGGTTGGTGGGATTGTCTCCCCGCAACCGATACCGTGGTTTATTGTTGAAAAATTCGCCAACTGTCGTAAGCCAGCCGCGCGGGGCTGCGCCCCGTTCGTCCGAGCGGCAAGACCCATTTTGGGTATTGCCAACTTGCTCTGGTGAACGTCCCGTCAGTCCCCCAGTTAAGCGTCCCCCAGTTCCCCCGAATCACCCTTATCAAACCCGGCGAGACACCATGCTCTATACTCTTTGGTCGCCTTCTCGTGTTTATCCGAATCGCACTTACGAGGTATGTCGCTGTGAGACCGCACGGACCAATTTGAACGCTGCACGGTCAAATTGAGAACAGCAAGTCTCTGGCACGGAGGGAAAATCGATGTCGTTTCGCCAATGGATTTCAGCATTTTTCGTTCTTCTGCTCGCATCTTCTTTAGGGCGCGCACAAGAACCCGCTTACCTGAACCCGAGCCTTTCACCGCAGGAACGCGCACATGATCTTGTAAGCCGCATGACGCTCGAAGAGAAAGCCGCCCAGCTCGAAGACTACGCCACTGCGATCCCGCGGCTCGGAGTTCCCGACTACCAGACCTGGAACGAGGCCCTGCACGGCGTGGCACGCGCCGGCTACGTCACCGTCTTCCCCCAGGCCATCGGCATGGCCGCCACTTGGCACGCCGCAACGGTCCAAATGATGGGTGACACTATCAGCCAAGAGGCACGCGCTAAATACAACCAGGCACAGCGCGAAGGCAATCACCGCATCTTCTTCGGGCTGACCTTCTGGTCGCCGAACATCAACCTCTTTCGCGACCCACGCTGGGGCCGCGGCCAGGAGACCTACGGCGAGGATCCGTTCCTCACCGGCCGCATGGGCAGCGCCTTCATCGGCGGCGTGCAGGGCCCCGACCTGAATCACCTCCGCGCCGTGGCTACTAGCAAGCACTTCGCCGTACACTCCGGCCCCGAGTCCCTGCGCCACACCTTCGACGCCGAACCCACGCCCCGCGACCTCGAAGAGACCTACCTGCCCGCCTTTCGCGCCACCGCCACCGAGGGCCAGGTGCAGTCGGTGATGTGCGCCTACAACTCCATCGATAAGTTCCCCGCCTGTGCCAACAAGATGCTCCTCGAGGACCACCTGCGCCGGGCCTGGGGCTTCAAGGGTTTCGTGGTCTCTGACTGCGGCGCCATCGTCGACGTTTACAACGGGCACAAGAAAGCTGCCGACATCGAGGGCGCCTCGGCCATGTCGCTCCAGGCCGGCACCGACCTCTCCTGCAGCATCTGGTCTGCCGGGTTCAATACACTGGCCGACGCGGTGCGCCACGGCTTGGCGACCGAGGCCGAGGTGACCGCCGCGGCAGAGCGGCTCTACACCGCGCGCTTCCAGCTTGGACTATTCGACCCGCAGGGCTCGAATCCTCTGGACAAGATTCCGTATGCGGATGTGGCTTCCGATGCGAATCGCGCCAAGGCCCTCAAGGCCGCCGAGGAGAGCATCGTGCTGCTCAAGAACGACGGCACTCTGCCGCTGAAGCCGTCGGCGAAGCGCATCGCGGTCGTCGGCCCCACCGCCGATCTGCTGGCCTCCATCCTCGGCAACTACGTGGGCACGCCCGTGCAGCCGGTCACGCCGCTCGACGGCATGCTGGCCGACAAAAGCCGCGAGGTTCTCTACGCACAGGGCTCCAGTCTGGCTGCGGGCTTCGCTGTCCCGGTCCCGCGCACGGTCTTCGGCATCAAGAAGGGCCTGAAAACCGAGATGTTCGCGACGCCCGACTGGACAGGGCGCCCCGTGGCCGTGACCACGCAACCCGCCGTCCAATCCGACTGGGAGAACGCCAAGCCTGCGCCGCAGGTGGAAACCGTCAACTACTCGGTCCGCTGGTCGGGCACCATCACCGCACCCGCCGCCGGCCGCTACGTCTTCTCGCTCGACCCCGGAGACAGCTTTCCGTACTCGCCCAAGGAGTCCTACCGTCTGATCCTCGATGGCAAGGTTCTCGGCGAGGGCTCGCTGCGCCAGCATGTTGACATCTCGACGATGGGCAACTTCAAGGCCATGTCGGGAGCTTCGCCCACAGCGCCGCCGCTGATGGACTTCCCGAACCCGCCGTCGATCCCTTATGACTTCGCCGACACCCAGCCGCACACCTTCGTGCTCGAGTACTCGCACTCTGGCGACCGTTCCGGCGGCGGAGTAACGCTCACGTGGGAAGCCCCCGCACAGGCCCAACTCGACGAGGCAGTCGCCCAGGCGAAGCAGGCCGACGTGGTCGTTGCCTTCGTGGGCCTCTCGCCCCATCTGGAGGGTGAGGAGATGCGCATCAAGATTGACGGCTTCAGCGGCGGTGACCGCACCAACATCGACCTGCCCTCGTCACAGCAGAAGTTGCTGGAGGCGATCGCGGCCACGGGCAAGCCGCTCGTCGTCGTGCTGCACAGCGGCAGCGCCGTGGCGCTCAACTGGGCCAAGGATCACGCTAATGCAGTCGTCGCGGCCTGGTATCCCGGTGGCGAGGGCGGCACCGCCATCCGCCGCACGCTCGACGGAACGAACAACCCCGCCGGCCGGTTGCCTTTGACCTTCTATGCAGGCATCGACGATCTGCCAGCCTTCACCGAATACTCGATGAAGAACCGCACGTATCGCTACTACACCGGCAAGCCTCTGTGGGGCTTCGGCTACGGACTGAGTTACACGAAGTTCACGTATGGACCGGTGAAGCTATCGGCTGAGTCGTTGAAAGCCGGGGATCCGATCACGGCAACCGTCACCGTAACCAATGCGGGCGCTGTGGCCGGCGATGAGGTGGTCGAGGCATACCTGAAGACGCCACAAGCCGATGGGCCGCGTCACTCCCTGGTCGCGTTTGAACGCGTGAACCTGACGCCGGGCGCGAGCAAGCAAGTGACGCTCAAGATCGACCCGCGGTCATTGTCAAGCGTCGACGACCAGGGCAACCGATCGGTCCTCGAAGGCAAATACTCATTGGCCGTGGGTGGCGCACAGCCGGAAGAGACCCAGGCAAAGTCGGAGGCGGTCTTCACCGTGAAAGGAACCGCAGCCCTGCCGAAGTAGAACTTCATACGACGGGTCAAGTTTCGGGCAATCGTTGTACCTTCTACCTTAGTCTTTAGTGAACCCTTATCGCTGTAGTTCGGACGGGCCAATTCTGGCTTCATCAGGAAAGAAAGGTCCAGAAACCATGAAGAAACATCTCTCCGCACTGTCCCTTCTCTTGCTCTGTGTCGTATCCCTTCAAGCATCTGCCAAAGATACGAAGAGTGAGGCGTGCAGCATCACGTTGCCGGGGATCACCTTTGCTCGCTCGCTCAACGGAGCCGCCGCTCATGCCAAGGTCGTTTGTGGACCATTGCTATGTGCATGACCAATCACTTAGGATCGTCGGGTTCGGGTTGTGGGGAACGTTCTCACACCAATCTCCTGGCTTGCGTACACCCCGGAGCCCTTTTGACGCATCCAACTCCCAAATCCACATATCAAGCTTCGAGGTTGACTTGAAAACATCTGGATTCATGGTCGCGATATGCTTTGTGTTATGTACGCATACCGTGGTTTTCGCCCAAACTCCCCTGCCTGGCACCACCCTGACCACGAACCCGGTCTTCCCGAAAAACTGCGCTAAGTGCCATGGCAAAACAGCCACGGGCCGTCATTTCGGCGGTCCATCGCTCCTCTCGGAGAAGACGGCCGCAATGTCCGACAATGATCTGCATAACATCATTGCCAACGGCAAGGGCCACATGCCAAAGTACGCCAGCAAACTAACATCGGAAGAAATTGACGCACTGGTGGAGCAGATCAAAGCTCTGAATAAGAAGTGAATACGCCGGACTCTCCCGATGGAAAATCCCCACCGCGACTCCGTGACGGATTGTTTCGATGTAGTTTGTTGACGGAAACAGGACTAGGAGCACGTCACGTTTGCAGTTATCGCTGCGAGGCCCACGGATTTGCCCCTTGTGCACGCAGATCAATCGTTACCGTTTTTTCCACTCGGAGAATGAACGTGCTCGGGTCCTTCATTCCCCACGTCACGTAGGGCACGGTAAAGTTGGCGGTTAGGCTCCAGTGGTCCGGTGCGAATTCAATCTGCGCAGGCACGGTGACCTCGTGCTCTGCGCCGTGAATGCCGAACATGCCGTGGACCTGTACCGTCGAAGTTCCCACCGTTAGGACTTTTCCCTCAACCCGATCCGCTAGAAACGTCACCTCGTGATAGCGAGCACTCTCAAGAATGTCCTTGTGCATCTTTCGGTCACGCGCGCCGCTGCCACTGTTTCCGCTGGTAGCGTCAACGACAATCTCGCCACTGATTGAATTGTTGGCCGGAATAAAACGAATCTGGCCGGATTTCAGATTGAAGCTTCCGTGGACGGTATGTAGCACATCGCCCAGAGTGAAATTGATGGTAGTTTGCGCGGGGACAAAGTTCAGCGTGGCCTCTTGCACTTGTCCTAATCCGAGTGTGGCAGAGAAACTCAGAAAAATAATGGTAATGAGTCGCATCATCATCTTCTTAGCGTCAGGAGTTCTAAGCATTCAACACCCGCCATCCCAGCGAGAGCCCGGTGGCCGCAAACTCGATTGAGGAGGACGCGCCGACGTGCATGGCCAACAGGCGCGCAAACAACCGAGGATCGGAGCCGAAAGCCCGCATCACTCGCTGCCGGAAGGAGGTTTGCCAATCGAGAGTTAGCATGAGCCGCGCCATAAGCGCGGGACGCGTCGCCAACTTTCTATGCTCTTCCTGATAATGTTTCAGGTTTCCCGTCGTAAAGCACTCCGCCAGCGCCTGCGCTTGTCTGAACGCAAGGCACAATCCTTCTCCGGTAATGGCATCCACCGCGCCTGAAGCATCACCGACCAAGGCAACCCGTCCTCGGAACACACGTTTCAGCTTGCGGGTTGACGAGATTGCGCCTCGCTCCACGGAGGTCGGTTCGGCGTCTCGCAGCCGCGAAAGAAGATCGGGAAATGCAGTTAGCGCCACGTCCAGGCGCAAATGAGGACCACGCGAGATCAGCGCTACACAAATTTCGTCGTCCGCAATCGGCGTGACATAGAGCTGGCACTTCGTACCCCAGTGGAGCTCAACGCAATCGCTCCAGGGCGCAACGCGGTAATGCCGGCGGAAGGCAAAGCGGGTGCGGTCGCAGCTGTAACGATCGAGGCCTGCCCATTGCCGAACCAGGGAGTGACCTCCATCCGCGCCCACGATCCAGCGGGAACGCACCAAGTGCTCGCTGAGCAAAACACCGTCGGAGTGCAGGCCTGTAACTGGGGTTTGCCAGAGCAGGGATACTCCCGCAGCCTCCGCGCCTCCCACCATCAGGCTGTGCAGCACCGTCCGGCGCACGCCGATGCCACGGCCGCTGGGGAAGCTTGCGTCCACATTCAGACCACCGCTGACAAAACGGATTCCGCGGAACGGGTACGAATCCTTCTCGGGAACTACAATGCCCAGCTTCCCCAGCGCCTCGTGCCCGTCGGGCATCAGCCCTTCGCCGCATGGTTTATCGATGGGTGGTTGCGCACCATCCGCCACCACCACGTCGAAGCCGCGTTGACGAGCAGCGATGGCTGTGGCCAAACCAGCGGGACCGCCGCCGATCACGAAGATGTCGGTCGATTTCACCATTGCAGTAGTAAAAGTTCAGAACAAAAGCCGGGCCCCATCGCCGCCATCAGTCCAAGAGTCCCAGGCGTTGGCCTGCGATGTTTCATGACCTCTTCCAACACGGTCAGAACCGACGCCGACGATAGGTTGCCTGTCTTACGCAGGCAGTCCCAGGAAGCATCGAGTTGACCGTCGTTCAAGTCGAGCGAATCCTGTATGGCTTCGAGCACCTTGGGGCCACCGGTATGCATGACCCAGCTTCCGATGTCGTTGCGCGTATGCCCGTATTCTGCGAGGAATGCGTCCACATCCTGGCCGATTTGTTTACGTACCAGGTCCGGGACCTCGCGAGAGAGCATGATGCTGAAACCCTTCTCGGAAATGTTCCAGCCCATCATCTCTTCTGTGTGGGGATAGAATACGGAGTGCGTTGCAAGGATCTTGGGTCCGGGCTGTTCGGAGTCCGGCGCGAAAGCACGGCACTCTTGACCCGCCACAATGACTGCGGCGGCGCCATCTCCGAAGAGCCCTGAGGAGATCAAGTTGGCCGGAGACAAATCTTCTCTTTGGATGGTCAGCGAGCACAATTCCACCGACAGCAGGACCGCCAGCTGCGACGGATAAGCTTTGACATAATCGGCCGCGCGCGCGATTCCGGCAGCTCCGGCCACGCAGCCGAGGCCGAACATGGGCACGCGGCGGATGTTGGGAGACAGCCCAATCCGATTCATCAGCAAAGCATCGATCGAAGGACTGGCAATGCCGGTGACCGATGTAAAAAAGAACGCACCCAAGTCTCGAGTTGCAAGTCCGGCATGGGTCAAAGCGCGGCAGATCGCCTGTTTGCCAAGATCGAGCGCCACTTCAATCCACAGATCATTGACCTCGCCCCACCCCGAAAGTTTTGGGTAGGCATAGACCGGCAAGGCCAGATATCGTCCATCGACGCAGGTATTGCGATGCAGGCGGTGAAGCAGTTCCGGGTTCTCGAGTTTTGTCCCCCAGTATTTCTCCAATGCCTGAAGCAGGACTGCTTGAGGATAGTAATGTTTGGGGAATGCGCTGGCGGCGCTGACGATTTGCATAGTTAGGGTTGTTTTATTCCTTCAAGAGCAGGCGTTTGTCCCGTGAGTTCATGCGCCGATAGCCCTTCGCGCCAATCCCAGAGCTTCAGACCAGAACGGGCCGGGGTGGTGCGCGAGATCAACCACCTCGCGAACCGATGAGACGAAGTCGGTGATCTGCTGCGAAGTGACCACCAGCGGAGGGGCAACTTTCAGCACCATGAAATCATTTCCGCAAATCTGCGTGAGTATCCCGCCATCGCGGAACAGACGCATGACTAGAATCTGCCCGAACATGGCGGGATGAATTCTCGCAAATGCCTCGAACGGGGCGCGTAACGCAAGACGCCGCGGGGCCGCGAACTCAATTCCCAGCAACAGGCCCTTGCCACGGACTTCTTTCACCATCTCGTAACCGGAGAGTGCCTCCGTCAGTTGGAGCTGGAGTTCCGCGCCCATCTTCACGGCTCGTTCACCGAGGCGCTCTTTTTCGAGCACATCGAGGGTGGCCAAACCAGCACGCATGGATAGGCTGTTTTCGCTGAAAGTAGATGCGTGGACAATCGAGCGTTTGAAAGAGCTGAACACGGAACTATGTACAGCATCCGACATGAGCACCGCGCTCACTGGGACCAGGCCTCCGCTCAAGGCTTTGGCAAGAATCACAACGTCTGGCGAGATACCAAAATGGTGGGACGCTAGGAATCGACCGGTGCGAAACATGCCCGTCTGGACTTCGTCCGCAACCAGGAGTGATCCGTATCTCCGGCACAAATTCTGAGCGCTTCTAAGATAGTTGGGCTCGGGCACACGAATGCCGCCCTCTGCCTGGATGGGTTCGACAAAGAACGCAGCATAGCGTTTGGTTGCCAGTTCCTTTTCAAGAGCTGCAACGTTGCCGAATGGTACGGTTGCGGTTTCGGGAAGAAGAGGTCCGAAACCTTTCCGCCAGTACTCGCCGTTCATGAGCGACAAGGCGCCGCAGGTTAGGCCGTGGAAGGCGCGGTCACAGGAGAGGAGTCCAACGCGACCAGTGTGCGCTCGCGCGAACTTGATCGCGGTTTCGACGCCTTCACTGCCCGAACTGGCGAAGAACACTTTGCTGAGATCACCACCAGCCAGCTCGCACAGGCACTCCGCCAATTCCCCTGCAAGTTCGGGGACGTTGCTTTGCAGCATGACCGGCCCCGATTTCTCCAACTCATCTTTGAGGGCAGCCACAATTGCCGGATGATTGTGGCCCGCATTGTGGACGCAATAGCCGGAAAGAAAATCGAGAACGCGCCGTCCTTGCGTGGCGAACAATTCCGCTCCCTGGCAGTATTCGTATTGGATATCCATCTCAAGCAGACGCAGCAGCTTGACCCAATGCGGATTGACGTGCTCTGTGTAGTTGTGTGAGGTCAGCCGTTCGCCAATGGGCATGGTCCGAGATGAAAGAACAAAGTTATCCCGGTCGAACCCTCATGGGGCCGCACAAGTTCTTTCGCAAGTCTTTCTACGGATACGATTCGGGACTTGTCACGTCTGATGCGAGCCTGGCGACGTTGGTTGCCAAAAAAAACCAGCGTGGGATCAGGGCCGGATTCGCGCAAATTCTCTCTGGAACAAGGCGTTCTGCGGGAACTCACGGGAGAGCCCGGCAAGCAGGTTCCTGGCGGTGGTGCGGTCCTGGTCGCGCAATGCGGCAACGGCAAGCAGCAGGCGCGCGTAGGGCGCGAGATAGCGTCCTTTATTGGCGGTGAGTTTCAGGTTGGCGATTCCGTGATCTTTATTCGTTTCTGCGCCGCCTAAGCGCAGCAACCAGCGCACCGGCGCAACAGTCACGCCGAGGAGATAGTTCTCTACGCCAATCGCCAGATAAGCATCGTAGTACGAGGGGTCTTGTGCAACCAGCTTTTCAGCCAACAGCCGCCCAGTTTTCATGTAGCTGAGTCCGGCAAAATTTCGCCTTTCAATCAGCGCAAGATAGTCGCCACGCAGACCGTTGGCAAGGACCTTGGCAAACAAGGCATCGCTGTTGTAGGCATGTGCGAGCATTCCATCAGCAATCTCGGTCGCGACCTTGAGTTCCTTGTCGAAAGCGGCATAAACCGCGGGATCAGGGCTCGGCTTTTCACGGCTACTGAACTTTTGATTGTCCGTGAAAAGCTCTACTTCCAGGATGTGCAGACGGTCGAACTCGGAAAAAAGATAGGCCGCGGCATTGGAGACGGGGCCGAGCGGGTCCTGCGGGTGCGCCTGCTCATATTGCTGAAAACTTTTGTGTGCACCCGGAAAGTCCAGGTTGTACATTTTGCGGTAGCCTGCGTCCAGCAGTTGGGCATCGGGTGACGTCGATTGGGCTCCCGCGTGGAATGACAGGAGGAGGCATAAAATAGCGCAGCAAGCTGCCTTCAATCTGAAATCAATCGTAGGAAAGTAATTTTCGAGGAACCGACGGCACTGACCGCCCATAGTTCTTAAATTCGCGAGAATCCAAATCGCACGGCGTCGGCTGTCATTTCTCGCTCGCCGAAAATAATTCATTTCTTATCTCCGCAATCGTTACCAAAGATTGCATCCTTCTGGACTGATTCGGTGTGAAGATTTTCCATCATGAGCCGATCATATCCTTGTTATGACAAACCCTATCAGCAGCGTCTCTGCCAACTATGCCGACCAGGTCTCACAACAGGCGATCCGACAACCTCAACCCAAAGCCCAGGCTCCCAAGAGTGGTTCGGGCCCTCAGGACACAGTCACCCTGAAGAGTACCGGCGACGTAGACCATGACGGCGACAACCACTAGACCTCGTCGGAATAACTACGAATTCGCTTGACCTTGCATTTAGGATGCAGCTTGTCGCGTAAGTGTGGCTGCGCTGTTCGAACGTTTGGAGGCTTTTGCTGCCACCGGGAGTTCGGGCAGCGTAACGGCAAACTCGCGAGCAATCCTCGTATCACAGGCATGGTGATCCCGCAAGAGCTGCCCTCACGGTCCAGAAGTTCTGTTCTGGGAAGTCTGCCGCTGACAATCAGTGAGATTCCTCCCGAGCGACGGGCAGGGTCGAAAATCCCGCCGCCGCCCGCCCCGGGTCTCATGCTGGGTTGACTTGAACCGTCAGCGGTTCGACGCGGTAGCCGAGGCTTCGGAGCTGCCGGATCATTCTCGCGGTGCGTGTTCGCTTCAACCTTTCGCACGACCTGGCCGCGTTCCTCGTAGCGGACCCCTCGGTGCAAGATTATCCAGATCAGCCGACTGAGGCGATGGGCAATTGCCCCGATGGGTCTGATTGTGTCCCAGGCGTAGTAGGAGGCGGCGATACACGATCTCGAAGATGCTTCCTTTCGTCGTGACCGCAGCGTTGGCGCATTGATTGAGAATGCGCCGCATTTGGCGGTTGCCCTTGGGGGAGCGGTGGCTGGTGGATACTCCCGCGCTCTCGTCATCTCCCGGGCACGCTCCCACCCAGGAAGACAAGTGCTTCTGCGAAGCAAACGTCGCGGCTTTGGCACCCACTTCGGCAATGATCTGCTGCGCCGAAGCCACTCCTAGGCCCGGCACCTCGGCGAGCCGCTGCACTGCCTCCTGGTGCTGGATGAGAAGACTCCCCATCTCCTGCTCCAGCTTGACGATCTGCTGCTCGAGGAATTGCAATTCCTCCAGTACCATCTTCAGGAGCCGGCGGTAAACCGGGTTGAGCTCCGTGCAGGCACTCAGCGCGTCGCATAATTGTGCCGGCGTGGCACGCAACTTCTTATCGGCCAAAGCGGCCAGAGACGTGGGCTTGGTTTCCCCGTCGGCCAGCGCCTGCAGCATACGCCGTGCACTCAGACCGAGCAGATCCGAGACCAGACTGGATAACTTAATATGGGTCTCTTCCAGCAGACTCTCCAGTCGGTTCCGCAACTGTACCCGGTCGCAGGTTAACTGGTACTTTCTGCGCATTACGGTGCGCCACAGTCGCTGTTCGGTATCGGGCACAAAGCTCAAGGTCAGCTCCTGGGCCACGAACCGCTTCACCAGCCGTTCCGCATCGGGAAAATCCTTCTTCCGCCCCTGCGGCCCGCGATTGGATTGCGCCTGTGCCAGATGCAGCGCTCCTGACATCGGGCCAGCACCTTCCCGCTTCTGGCAGGTCGGCTTCCAGTACCGTTCCAGTGCTCCCCAAACCGGTTTCCAATATTGCGCCGTGGACTCCATCACTACTTCCTCGACCTCCTGCTCGACGAACCATTCCGATAGCAATCGCAGATGGTCCGGGGTGGTGCCCAACTGGCGCCTCTCAAACTGGTACTCGCTTTCGCCTTCGACGTCGGCCACAACCACGGCCAACATCTTTTTGTGAACGTCAATTCCCGCTATTCTGTAAGCCATAAGCTTCCTCCTGGCGGGAGCGGAAAGCGTGCCGCAACTTACATCAACCAGGGTCGCGGGCTATCGCCCCTCCCCCAAGGGAACTGTGGAGCAATGGCAACCTCGCTGTGGCAGATGAGTTATATTCCCCTGACTTTGTCTGTCACTTCGTAGCTGGACCGGAGTGGAGGGGACTGGAAGGCATCAAGGGTGAGGTCAGACGGCATCGGACTTCGTTTCCCGACTGGAATGAGCGAGTGGAGGACATCATAGCCGAGGGCGACACAAGGTGGTCATACGGTTTACCTCCACTGGTACGCAGCGGGGTGAGTTCGAGGGGATCGCGCCTACTGGAAGAAAGGTACAGATTCAGGAGGTTGCTATTTATCGGTTGGTTGGCGGCAAGATTGTCGAGCAGTGGGGCCTCCCGGACATTCATGGCCTACTGGAGCAGTTGAGCGCCTCCAATACAGACAAGAGGGAAGCCCCATAGGTTATGTAACCAGGGCGTTAGAGCTCAGAACCCGGACTGACCGGTTTCGGATTCTGGGTGGGTAACGGGCTAACCTTACCTAACCCGGTGTTGCCGACAATCCTGAAGTTATCTCGCTTGCCTCGAACGAAATGGCGCGCCACCTGTGGGTAGCGCGTTCTTGCGTCCAACCGTACCGAGGGTAAGGGATGACGGCCCCAGACTTGCGAACAGCATTGGAGACGGCTTGCGCTGCCATGGGTCAGCGGTGGTTCAGAAGCGTATCCCAGCTCGACACAAGTGTGAGGGGAGCGGAACTGTTCGCTGGCAACGAGTTCACGAGCAAGCGACCGTCAGGCGAGACCGCATATTGAAACCAGCCGAATGACGTGACCACGATACGGGTCTGGGCAAAGATCTGCGGCGGGCCGGCCGAAGCGCTTGCCGGGTCGAAGGCAACGACCATCAGCTTCCGATCAGGCTGAACAAAGAAAACCTTCCGACCGTCGCTGCTCCATCGCGGCTGCGCCGCGCCGCTCGTATTCGATATCTGGATACGGGCTCCTGGACCGGGAAATCGCTGCACGACGATCTGGCGGGCGGGTATTTCGATGTAGGCAACCCATTTGCCGTCCGGAGAAAACCGAGGCTCCGCGCCGAACTTTGCGAATTGCGTGGATTTGTGATCGAGGAGCGAATAGACCTCCAGAGTGGGGAATGGTCCTCCTGATTCGATACTCATGTAGGCTAACTGGCCGTCCGCCGACCAGTCGCAGGGGATGAGGTTGGTGCCGTTCACGAGCGGCTGAGGAGTGCTGGAGCCATCAATGGGAACCTCCTCGATGCTCAACGAAGCATCGCGAAAGGCAATGGCTTTCCCATCGGGAGACCACACCGGGTTGCTCTCGTTCCCGCCGTCGGTCAGGCGGCTGCTCATCCCGCGTTTCAGATCGTAGATCCGGATGAAGTGCTTGCCGTTGTGCTCGTCATCAGAATAGACGGCGAGCGATCCACCGTCAGGAGAGAACTGTGGGCCTTCGTAGCCGATCTCGGGGAACTGACCGAGTTCCTTCCCTGACGGATCGTACCAAACCAGACGAGATGGGGAATCGGCCGCCGACTGGAAGACCAACTTGCCGTCTTGCGAAACGGAAAAACCGGACTGCCAGAAGTCAAAGAATCTATCGACCTCCGGCTGGGTCAGCGGTATCGCAGGTCCGGTCGTTCTGAGGTTGGTGCTGTCGAAGGGTTGGGCCACGATGGTCCGGTCGCGCACATAGAGCAGTTGGGATGAGGCAAAAAGGACATTACCCGTGATTTCGGTAGAGATGAGTTGCGGTGCATCGTTATCAAGCGAGTTGACGTAGAGACCATTATGCCGGGCGTTCGAAGGACCGCTCCAATTGACGACATAGAGAAAGTGTTTGCCATCCGGAAGGAAGAATGGCCAATGCTGAGATTCAACACTACCCGGGGCGATCTTGGTAACTGCATCGGGGGTCCCGCCGGCGGCCGGGATACGGAAAATCGGACCGGTAACCCCAGGAGCGAACACAATGACACCTTCCTGATTCCACGTGCCACCGAACCCCCCGGACGCATCGCAGAGGGTCTGAACCGCGGAATTGACCAGATCCACGGACTTCAGGCGACCTTGCGCGAAGAAGCCGATGTGCAGGCTATCGGGCGACCAGAACGGGTAGATCGCTCCCTCTGTGCCAGTGAGTTGTTGCGAATCGGGAGAAGAAAGCCCTCGAACCCAAAGAGCGGTCTTGCCGTCTGGGCCGATGGCCACGAAGGCCAAGCGGCTGCCGTTGGGCGCGATGGCAAAGTTGTATGGCAAAAAGGATGCCCCAGAGGGCGGGAGGACAGAAGTACGCAACACCTGCGGGGACTGCGGTGCGCGTCCCACAAAGCCAAAGGCCAACGCCAGGCATACCAAAGCCAAGGTTGCTGCGATCGCCCAGGCCAGCCGCTCGCGCAACTGGCGGCGGCGAACGAGTCGAGCCGGCATGCCCAAGGTCGCGTCGATGTCGGAGATCCATTTCAACTCAAGACCAACGTCGTGGGCGGTCTGCCAGCGGCCTTCGCGATCTTTTGCCAGGCATCTGGCAATTGCATGTTCGAATGCCGGTGGCGTCGCGGGTTTCAGAGCACTGATCGACGCGGGCTCCTTCTCAAGGATTGCCGAGACCACGCTGAGTTGGCTCTTGCCGGCAAACGCGCGTTTGCCCGTTGTCATTTCGTACAAGATGGCACCGAGGGAGAAGATATCGCTCTGCCGGTCAACCTCCTTCCCTTCCGCCTGCTCGGGGGCCATGTAATGAAGGGTCCCCACGATGTTTCCTTCGACGGTCAGGGGCTGTTTCGGCGTGCTGAGGGTCTGGGTCAGTCCGGAGCCCTCGTAGCTGACCGGCTTTGCCAACCCGAAGTCCATCAGTTTTATGCCCGCCTTGGTGATCATGATATTGCCGGGCTTCAAGTCTCGGTGGACCACGCCGCTGCGATGTGCCGTCTCCAATCCGTCGCAGATTTCAATCCCGTACTTGAGAACCTGCCCCAGGGGCAACGGGCCGCGGTAGAGACGGTCTGCCAGCGTCTGACCGTCCAGAAACTCCATCACCAGATAGCTCACCCCGTCCTGCTCGCCCACGTCGTAAAGGTGGCAAATGTTGGGGTGATTGAGAGAAGAGATGGTTCGCGCCTCGCGTTCGAAGCGTTCTTTCGCATCGGCCTTTTGAGCTTCACGATCCTTCAGGATCTTGATCGCGACGGTGCGGTCGAGCCGGACATCCCGGGCTCGGTACACCTCGCCCATTCCGCCTGCGCCAAGAAACGCAAGAATCTCGTAGGGCCCGAGTTTTGTGCCCGCAGCCAGCCCCATACGTGGCTGAGAATTATACGCTGACGAACCAGTGGGCGGACGACCGACAATCCGCCCACTGGCGGACCGATTCCAGGGTTGTGAGTGCCATGGCGATATTTCAACAGTTATCCGAGGGACTGCGTCAGTAGATGCTCCATACACCCCGGTGTGACCACCTCCAGCAGATGACCATCGGGGTCGCGGAAGTAAAGCGCCTCACCGCCGTATTTCCAAGTCTTCCTGAACTCAATCGGAATTCCATGTCCGTCAGGGCCTGTTCTCGCGGGCCTTCCATAATAACGACCTCCTGCCCAAGATCCGCAAGCCTGTGCTGATTACGCATGGCGCTGCAGATGCGATTGTCAAACCCGCCGTCGTCGATCAGCACAAGGCGGCGATGCCTCACGCACAAGTCCAGTTGATGGCCAACACGGGTCACGCAGCGTTCTGGGACGATGCAGCAGGCTTCAATGAGCGCCTGCGCGCGTTTTGCAAAAGTCTGTGAACAATGACCTGATCCGTCCCGGCGTGCTGACGCGCTGATTCACGCTCGGGAGACGTTGTATCAAGCGGTTTCGATGATCCCGATTGTGTTACGGGCTGACCGGTAGTAATCCGCCCTGAACTAAGCGACGAAGACTGGCCGCCTGGAAATTTCTGTTCAAGTGGTGAAGTCACGCTGGCTGCGGAGTCAATCTGTCAACCGTGTGTTTGCTCTGACACCTACTCTGAAGGAGCACGAGGCGGGTTGGAAGATCGCGGAACTAGCTCGGGAGCACGGTGTCAGCGAGGCGACGCTGTACGGCTGGAAGAGTAAGTACGGCGGGATGGAGGTCGGCGAAGCGCAACGGCTGAGGAGTCTGGAAGACGAGAACCGCCGGCTGGAGCTTGCCGGCTTAAGGGCGGACGCGGCGTTTGCCATGAAGCAGTTCGCCATGAGCGAGCGCCGGGCCTGCAGGCTCGTGGAGCTAGACCGCAGCAGTTATCGTTATGAGCCGAGAGCGGATCACAACGCCGAACTGCGGGAAGAGTTGGTGAAGTTAGCGCGACAGAGGCCGCGCTACGGATACCGGCGTTTGCATGTTTTGCTGAGCAAGCGCGGTCATCCGGCCAGTGCTCAGCGGATTTACCGGCTGTACCGGGAGGAAAGGCTGATGGTACGACGACTAAGGAGGAAACGGCTAGTGCGGCCGGCGAACGAAGGGCGTCTGCTGTTGCGCTCGAACCAGGAGTGGGCGGTGGACTTTGCCTGTGATGCCCTGGCGACGGGACGCGGCATTCGCATCTTGGCGATTGTGGATGCATTTACCCGCGAGTGTCTGACCCCGGAGGTAGTTTGTCGAGTCAGAGAGAAGAGGCCACCGCAAATTAACTTGAACAAGTTTGTCGGTTTCTGTATGTTGTAGGTGTGCCCCACGCGGAGGGATTCAAGATCGGTTGTTGGCGCTGATGCCACATCTCAACGAGCGGCAGCTTCGCTTGGCCGCTGCTTTGGAAGCGCGTTCGTTGGGATAGGGGGGGTATTAGCGGTGGCCAAGTCACGGGGATTGCGCGCGGCACGATTCATCGGGGACTGGAAGAACTCCAACGTCCAGCCAGCACGCCGGCGCGGGAGCGAGTGCGAACTCCTGGGGGCGGACGGAAGAGAATTGTTGCCCAGAATCCGCAGATTCTTAAGCGCCTGAAGCAGTTGGTGGAGTCGAGCACACGGGGAGATCCCATGTCGCCGCTGTTGTGGACCTGTCAAAGCACTCACCAACTAGCGACCGTCCTCTCCCAGGAAGGAAATCCGATCAGCCCTGACACCGTCGGCCGATTGTTGGCTGAGATGGGGTACAGCCTGCAAGCCAACCTGAAGACGTTGGAGGAGGGCGCAAATCATCCCGATCGGGACCGTCAGTTTCACTACCTCAACCGCGAGGTTGGGCGATTTCTGAGGCGGGGCGATCCGTGATCTCCGTAGATACCAAGAAGAAAGAGCTCATTGGGCGCTATTCCAATAAAGGCCGAAAGTGGCGGCCGCAGGGAAAACCAGAGAAGGTTCAGATTCACGACTTTATTGATCCGGACGAGCCCAAAGCCATCCCGTATGGTATTTATGATTTGGCCCGCAACCAGGGATGGGTCAATGTCGGTTGCGATCACGACACCGCCAGCTTCGCGGTAGGCAGTATCCGCCGTTGGTGGCGTTCCATGGGGAAGCAACAGTACTCACAAGCCCGGCGTCTATTGATTTGTGCGGACAGTGGCGGCAGCAACGGGTATCGCCTTCGCCTCTGGAAGTATGAGCTGCAATCGTTTGTGCAGGAAGCGAACCTAGAGGTGGTGGTCTGTCATCTGCCGCCGGGGACGAGCAAGTGGAATAAGATCGAGCATCGGCTCTTTTCGCACATCAGCATGAACTGGCGAGGACGGCCGTTGGTCAGCCACGAAGTCGTTGTGAAACTGATCGGAGCAACCATGACCAAGACAGGATTAAAGGTCAAAGCCAAACTCGACAAGCGCAAGTATCCCCTGAAAGTCAAAGTAACGGACGAGCAGATGCGCTCTCTGAATCTTGAGCCCCACAAATTTCACGGCGAATGGAACTATACCATCCGGCCCCGAAAGCAAAAATCAAAGTAGTTAGTTGTTCAAGTTATTTTGCGGCGGTCCCTAACCCGTGCTTTAGAGCAAGCGATCGAGCAGCGAGGGCTGCCGGAATCGATTCGTTGTGACAACGGGCCGGAGCTGACCTCGCGGCATTTCTTGGGCTGGTGCGAGGAGCGCAAAATCCAGTTGATCCACATTCAGCCGGGACGGCCAATGCAGAACGGGCACGTGGAGAGTTTCAATGGACGACTGCGAGATGAGTGTTTAAACGCCAGCTGGTTTCGGAACCTGGCCGATGCGAGGACGAAGATTTCTAACTGGCATCAGGAGTACAACAGCGAGCGACCGCACAGTAGCCTGGGCTATCGCACGCCCAACGAGTTTGCCGAAACGCTGAGATCCTCAGTTCTACATGGATGAGGAAAGCGAGGCAGGTCAGCTACCGCTTCAAAGCTGGAAGAGCTGGCTGAGAATCTTACCGTGGATGATGAGCGCACAGAGGCCATCCTGAAGGCACACATCAACATGCCCGACAAGTTATAAGTGCTCTGGTGGACTCGCGGGAAAATTCTTACGGTCGGCTGTTATTGTGCGCTGATCGTGCGCTGGAATTGGCGGCAAAAGACTTTCGCAGGCTGGTTGCGGAGGGGCAGTAGTCGTCAGACTTTATCGAGGGGCTTAAAAGGGAATAGCCCTCATCTGCCGAGCATCGTGATAGTTCGAAGGCCGTAATTTGAAATTCTCGGGCAACGGGAGATCACCCAATGGCGTCCTAAGTTGACGTGAAAGCCGTCCACGACAAGATCGCAGGCAGGATAAGGCAAACTTGTCCGAACTGTAAGAAAAGCAATATGGTTAAGCCGTGCTACACCCGACGAACCGCAACCGTGCAAGAATTACTGTACTGAGTGCGGACATGAATGGTGGGAGTTTGATCATAGAGCCGTTCAATGTTCAATGAACTGATTCGCGCGGGGTCTGAGTGCACTGAATCGGAGCTAAGATTCAGCTAGCGCTCTTTAATTGCGATGTCCGCCCAACCAATTGCGGCTCGGGAAAGTGCAGCAGGGAAGCGAGTTGCACGTGAACGATTTCGTTCCTTACCGCATACAGCACCAACTCGGCGATGGTGTGAATCTTGAGTTTCAGCATGAGATTGCTTCGATGTGTTTCGGCTGTTTTCACTGAGATGTTCAAACTTACCGCGACTTCCTTAGTAGTCTTGCCCTCGCTCAGAAGCTGTACAACCTCTCGCTCACGAGGCGACAGCTTTTGTATGCGTGCGCTCGGTCGGACGGACGTGATTCGCCTGTAGGTATCCGTCGAGAATCTGATTTGAAACACTGGAGCTGAAGAAGGATGTGTGCCGTTCCAATGCCTCCACCGCTTTCATTAGGTCGTCGGTTTCGTCGGACTTAAAAACCCACCCAAGAATACCCAGCCCTAAACAGTCTCGAACCACATTTTCGGAGTTAACGTCAGTGACGATTAGTATTCTTTGGACTGGATTGTCCTTAAGGATTTGCCGTGCCGCATCGACGCCATTTAGTTTTGGCATACAAATGTCCAGAATGACAAGGTCTGGTTGCAGTTGCCGACACATTTCAACTGCGTCCCGTCCGTCAGCCGCCTGTCCACAAACTTCCCATCCCTTGCGAGAACCAAGTAGTGAGCACAGACCTAAACGGAATATTGGATGATCGTCAGCAAGAAAAATGCGAAAAGCACTCATAGGACCTCCCCACCGTTGGAAGAAAAGTATCAGGGCGAGGGTCTGAATTCTGTGCAATATTGCTCACCGAAAGGCTGGCTTCCATGCGTTAGCCTGCCCAAGGTGCGGCACCTCATAAAATAAAAGCACCCCAGATTTGAGTCGTGGGCGCTCTCGGACAGTCTCCCCCCGGAGTCTGCTTACACCCAGCGTAACTCGCTCTCATTCTCCAACGCTGTATAAAATTGAACAGTTGTAGAGGTCGTAAACGGGTAGCGTTTCAGTATGTAACCCCGAACCGCGCGGTCATGGGTTAGTGCCGGAATACCTTCGCGATTCGTCGAAGAAAGGAAGACCGACAATGCTGATACTCATCATCATCTTAATATTGGTTTTTGGCCTCGGTGGAGGGTACTACGGGCACACCCGCTGGGGTCCGGGCGGCGGGGCCGGCATAGGGCTGGGGACAATATTGTTGATTCTCCTGATCGCCTACATGCTTGGCTTGTTCCGCTGATAGTATGACAGCCGGCGATGAATCAAAGTCGACGGCGTCGAACAGCTCTTTGAGTTTCCCGCCAAATTGACGCCCGAGGTGTTCGCCATGGGCGGCCTATTTGCTGCCAGCATTGGAATTCTTCCTGGATACTATCCCGCCAGCAAAGCATCGCAACTCGATCCCATTCAAGCTCTTCGCTACGAGTGACCGAGGAAGAGAACAATGATCGGCAACAGGATTCGGGAATTACAGAAATTCGTCAGTGGGACCTAATACCAGTGGTGACTGTAATTCGTCCATCCACGGTCAAGCCAGACGGCGCCAAAGCAATTTTATGAGGGGTAGCGGAGGATGAGGTGGAACAATGCGCATTTGCAGAGCAAAAATGGTCGCGACGCTACCGAATGTGGTCCGCCGGCTGGCTGATTTTGGCATCCCGAGGCCAGATGATGGGCGACAATCAGAACTCCCGGTCGTGTTGCCTCACTCAGAAATGTTACCGAACAAAGTTTGCTCTGACCTGTCCCTTTTTACTGTACCAGCGGGGATGAGGTCTGGAGAAGGGGACGGCACTTGAGTCCCCTTCTCCAGCATCTATGTAGAAGCTGTGCTCACGTCTCCGCGTTGCGTCGTGCGACCTCTCTACGCGATGAATGCGCCAACGCTCCTCATCGTTTGCTTGCGATCATATGCGAGGAGGCGATTCGGGAGTTAGGTCCTTGTTCTGTGCGGCAGCTCCATCGGCGCCGTAGACCAATTGTTGGACGATCCGCATCCGCCACACCCGTACTCGGCGCTGCAGAGTGCGCAACTGCCCGTCGGGAAAATCGCCATAACCGCTTGCCTGTAATCGCTTCAGCATCTCTTTGGCTTCCAGGTCCGGCCTTTCCTCCAACCAGCTCAGCAAGACAGGCCAGACTTCGGCAAAAGGATCTGGTCGTGTTCGCCACCAGTGTCCCGGCTTTGGCTCTTGCCGATGAGTTGGCCGCACTTCCCCGGCGCGCCATGCGGTCGCCAAACTACTTACAAATCGCGTAACATCCGGTGCGACGATCTCCGGTGTTCGGTTCTGACTGAGTGCCATCACGGTGTCCTGGGCATCACGAATATGCTTCAACAGAAGCACGGGATCGAGCGATTCCATCTGTTGCTTCAGCATCTCCTTGGTCTCGGGTGCAATGTTGTCCCGCGCCAGCAAGCGCCGATACGGCATGTCGGGCAACTCATACTGTTTGTGAACTCGCGCGCCCTCTCGGTACTTGGATTTCAGTTTGAACGACGGCTGGAAGAAGTTTATGTACAGCCGCGAAGCCTCATAGACACGGCGCAACGCCGCGGTTGCAGTAAGCCCCTCCAGCCGGCCGTAACCAATCAGCTTGCGGACAATGGCGCCGTTCTTCTGCTCTACCCATGCTTGGTCATTCTTGTGATAGGCCCGACTACGGGTAAACACGATGCCTTGCTCCCGGCAATAGTTGCACAGCGTATCGTTCATGAAGGCAGTGTCGTTGTCCGTATCCAGCCCCAGCAGAGCGAAAGGTAACTTAGGGCGCAGGCCGCTAATGGCTTCGACAATGAGAGATTGTTCTCGCACAGGAAGCGCTACACACTCTGTCCAGCCCGATGCCACGTCGGTCAAGACCAGAGTATGCACGAAGCTTCCTTCTGCCCTTGGTCCGCAATGCGTGACCAGATCCATTTCCATGAAGCCGGGACGAAGCTGTTCCTCCCAGTCCGCGAAGGTGCGGACCGCAACCATCTTCCGCACACGGTTCGTCGCAGAGGATTTCTTATGCCCTCCGCGGGCTCGTTGGCGGACAAGGTGAAGCTGCCGATCGATCGTGGCGGCACTCATGGCAAGCAGTTGGGTCCGCACGCCGTCTTGCAATTGGAGATGCTCGTGTCGCTGCATGGCTTCCACCAGCAACGGCAATAACGCTTTCAGCCGCTTGCCGCAAATGCGGTCCGATGCTTCCCAGAGCACGATTAACGCTTCCTTCACCGCCTCCTGATAAACTCGGCGCACCGCACGCGCCTTGGGCTCGCTCACAGGCTGAGTGGTGAGAACCCGTATCGCATGCTTACGGTGATACCCGGTCACCTGGGTGTCTCGCCTTCCGGCGTGGGTTCACGCCGGTAGCATTTTGAATGAGGCAACCGCCCACCTCTCAGCAGCAATATTGGTGAGTCAATGCGACCGGAACAAATGCTTGACGCCGGACAGCCAGAGAACTACGCGAACTTCGCCAACCGGCATAACTACCCCTGTGACCTGCCGGCGCGGTGTCTAGAACTGCCTCATTTGTCCCGAGTTAAGATCAGCGGGCACCATGTCGATACCCTGTCCGTATTCTGCGCGTGCTAGATCATCCAAAGTCATGCGACGTACAGTGTCGCGTTTGGCTTTGTAGGCTAGAACATCTCGGGCGTACAAGCGACGGTGGGTTCCTACCATGTGATACGGGATTTTCTGCTTCTCCAGTAAGCCACTCAAAAACTGGAGTGAAACTCCGAGCATCTTGCTTGCCTCAACGGTCGTAAATCTCGGTTGATTTGCAGGATGGTCACAGAGTGGCCGGCTTTCAAATCTGCAAGCAATGTACACAGGAACGAATAGAGTTTGCTCGGTAGGACCTGCGTTTTACCGTCAGGCCCGACCAGCTTTGCGTCGGCGGTTCTCAGCTTTCGGTGGATGTCCTGTATTTCACGCTGATCCTTGTTCGAAAGAGGAACAGCAGCAGCGACAGCTTCTCGTGGGGTTGCCATACGATCCTCCTCCACGCTGACACACTGTTTCACTTGTTTAGATGCTACAAACGCTACAGCGCCACAAAAAATCAAATCTCACACTAAGCCAACGGCTGCGTAGCTGTGCGGGGAACTGCGGGAATCACGCAACACCATGCGCAAGCTGCTGAGCCCCAGTCCACAACAAGTGTGATAGTGGTCACAGATTTCGCAACATCGATGGGTATAAATTAATTTAGCAATCGTGTAGGTGATTCCGGAGATAGCGTCGGGCTATCCAAAGGAGATGTGGCCATGGACTCCCCGACTGTCTTGTGCATCGACGACCGTCCACAACTGTTGGAGCTTCGCAAAGCGACTCTGGAATCTCATGGTTATTGCGTCAAGATAGCGTCGAGCGGCTACTACCGCGATGAAGATGTTGGAGGAAACGTCGGTGGCCGCGGTTCTACTGGAGTACAAACTGGAAGGCATGGACGCAGAAGCCATAGCCTGCCATATCAAGCAACGGTTTCCCAGCCTGCCGATCATCCTGCTTTCAGCGTACTCCGAGATGCCAGAGCGGATCCTGTGGTTGGTGGATGAATACGTGATGAAGAGCGAACTGCCGGAACGGCTGGTGCCGATCATCGAACGGGCGACGCGCCGGGCCCCGACCGAAGAGGCGTGCAAGCTTGCACCACGGTCTAACGAACGCCACCAGCGTAGTTGGGCCGCGGCATAAGGATTCCGCGCTGTAACCCGTGCCAAGCTGGGGTCATGAAACCAGCAGTGGCTCGACGCCGTCCGCGCTGCGGCACAGCAACGAACTTCGCTGGGTTTCACGAATTCGCACTGACCGTTCGCCATATGGTTTACTTCGCGTTGGTCGTTCGCCGACTACCGCCGCCCCGTGCAAGGTAAGCTGCCTAGCGCGCCTGCCCCCAGTGCTTGTTTTTCTATCCTGAGTTGACCAGAACCAAATTGCGTTCTAACCGCGCGGAGCGGAGCCCTCCAACGTTACGTACGTTACGCAAAGAGGGGAGCGGTTCACGCCATGGCAGAATTGAAGATCGAACCAAATCCAAGAAAGATGCGTTGGGCAGCGATTCTGCTCAATCCTGCCGCTCATACCAAAGAGTTGGAACGGACGGCTACGGCCAGCCTTGGGCTTTTTCTTTCCACTCAGCAGCGTGCTCGGGTTCTGGATTGGCGTTGACTGCCTGTGGAACCGGGATGGGCGCCAACGGCGCACTCCAACGGGACGAGGTCGGCTTATCGTCATTGCCGAATTCCCCGTCATCTGACAGAAGAGGAGCCACTATACGCAACGCCTCTACTTCTATTTCCAGCGTCGAGATCTGAAGCTCTTTCTGTCTCAGAAGTTCGTAAACGTCCTTCATACGTCAGCGCCAAAAGGAAAAAATCAGAAACCTAGAGCACCTTCGTCCGCTCTATCAGTTGTTTTCGCTTACCAGCCACCCTATATTACTCTCCGCAGCGGCGACGAAGCCGAACTTCGCCTGATGAATTCAGCGGGGCGTTTGTTGGCGAAGAGCTTATTGTTTTTGACCGCGATTGCGACATTCCGTTCCATAGCCTCAATTTCATCCTTTTTCACGGTGCTCCGGAGCTGCTCGACCAGGGCACGGCTCCGATGCCCGAGTTCGCTTGAACTCGCTTCTGCCACCCGGAGCCGGAGGAGAATCTCCTTAGTTCGACGGCTCGCGGGAAACACGACGAAACGTGATTCGAGTCACAGACACATAGAGCGCAAGGACTGCAGAATAGATTCGTAACTTTACCAGAAATTGGTCTCGTGATCGGCGGCCGGCGAGGCTCTAAAGGTGTAGTCTTGCGTTTTCCAAAACCAACCAAGCTTCGGATTCTCTCGCAAATCGTTTTTTTCTTTCTCTTTCTGTTTCTTCTGTTGCGTACCGAGTTCCGAGGCTCGCTAACCGCTTCGGCCAGCGAGATCCGCCTGCCCTACCCTGTTTCGCTCTTTTTCCAGTTTGATCCCCTGGTGGCGATCTCGAACGCACTGTCGAGCCATGCACTCTACCGTGGCCTGTTGTGGAGCCTGGTGGTTCTGATCCCCACCATGTTCCTGGGCCGCTTTTTCTGCGGATGGATTTGTCCTCTCGGTTCCATTCATCATTTCTTCAGCAGCTTCAAATCTGAGCGCAAACGTGGCAAACAACTCATTGACTCGAATCGCTACAAACGTTGGCAGACGACCAAATATTACTTGCTCATCGCATCTCTAGTCGCGGCCGTATTAGGCACGGGCATCGTCGGGTGGCTGGACCCGTTCTCTTTGTTGGTGCGCTCTGTAGGTTTGTCTATTCTGCCCGCAACCGACCATGCCCTGCGGGCATCCTTGGGCGTACTCGAGCACAGCCGTTATGCGTTCGTGCAGACAGTCGGCGGCGCGTTGCACTTCATCTTGGGCGCGCTGCTGCTGAGCTTCAAGCAGCCCTACTTCCGTTTGGGGATATGGCTGGGCCTGATCTTTGTCTTCCTCATTGCATTGAATTTCCGCA
>CAVZXU010000033.1:0-11891 GCA_963779255.1 Terriglobia bacterium
TCCCCGGGTTTCTTGGTCAGCGCTCCAATCGCGATGGCGAGATCGGGCATGACTCGGAACCGCAGATAATTGCGGGTTGGGGAATTGTCCGAAAAGATTCCGGGAGGCTGCCGCAGGGTGACGTTGACCTCGGTGACCGTCACCGGCAACGATTTTCCTGCCCGAATGAAAAATGGCACGCCCTTCCAGCGCCACGATGGGTCGATCAGGAGGAGGCGCTAGCGCCACATAGGTTTCGACCCTGGGGAGCCGGGCTTTCACGCCTGGGGTTCGTTGCGGTAGCCGTCGGAACTGGCCGCGCACCACGTCGTCCAGGCGCAGGGTCCGGCGAATGCTGCGCAGCATCTTTCACCTTCTCGTCTTGCGCACTTCTTTCGATTTCCACATTGCGGTTGGCGGTCGATGGCAATGTTTGGCAGAGCAATTGCAGTAAATGGTTCTGCACCACGTCGCGGATGGCGCCCGCCTGATCGTAGAATGCGCCCCGGCCTTGCAACCCCGAAATCCTCCGCCATGGTGATTTGCACCCTCTCCACGTACTGGCGGTTCCAGATCGGCTCCAGGAAAGACGAGTTGGCAAAACGAAAGAAGAAGAACGTTCTGCACGGGGCGTTCTTGCCCAGGTAATGGTCGATGCGAAAAATATCCGGTTCGTTAAACACGGCGTGCAGTATCCTGGCTCAGCTCTCTGGGCGGAAGCCAGGTTGCGGCCAAAGGGCTTTTACCCACCACCACCCGGGCACCCTCCGAGCATCCGGAGGATTTGAGTTGCTTCACCACCTCGCCGAAAAGGTCCGGCGGGATGGCGAGGTAATGCAGCGGGTGCGCTGGCCGGTCACCGAGCTGCCGGCGCAGCTCGCGGAAGGTTGCGCGGGTCGGTGTAGTCGCCGTCGATGCTGACCCGCAGCACTTTGCACTGAGCTTGGCAAAGGCCGCCGGGTCGAGACCGCCGTTGTGCTCGACGCTTGTCCCGGGCGCGCTTGCTTGAGCTGTTCCGCAGGGTCCCAGCCTGACTTGGCCACTCCGATTACCGGCATGTCCAGCTCGTTCGCGCTTGGCCAACTGCTGCAGGGCGGGGAAGATCTTTCTTGTGGGCGAGGTCGCCCGGTTGCCCCGAAAAATACCAGCGCAAGCATCGGAGATTACGTGAGTCATGAGCCAGGCCTCGTTCCATATCACCCTCGGCTGGGTGAGGATGATCGTCTAACGGTGGAATTCTTGCCGGAACCATCCCGCTTCGCACGCTGGCCCGCGGGTCCATGTTGCCGGCTGATGTTCAACGCCGTGTTGATCAATGCGACATGCGAAAATGCCTGGGGGAAATTGCCCAGCAACCGCCTGTTTTCAGGCGAGTATTCCTCGGCCAATAGTCCCACGTCGTTGCGCAAGCTCAGAAGTTTTTGAAGAGCTTCTGGGCTGCGCTGCTTCTGGCCCAGCAACACATAATTGTCGGCCAGCCAGAAACTACAAGGCAGGAACGCACCCTCTCCGGGCGGGAGTCCGTCCGCTGCCGCAGCGGGTGTTGTAGCGCTGGACCAGACCATCGCGCACCAGGTCGCGCTCTATCTTTTCAATCGTGCCGCGCACTCGGGGATCCGACGGCGGCAAGGAATCCGACGAGCGGAACCAGCAACAGGCTCGCATCCAGGTTCTTCGATCCGTACGATTGCACGAAACTGCCAAGATCGCGTCGAAGCCGTGGCGGCAAACGTCGTCGTGGATCTGGTCTCGCACCGCGCGCCAACGCTCCAGCGGCGCCTTGAGGCCGAACTCTTCAACGCTCTTGATGGTGCGATCAAACGCCACCCACGCCATTATTTTGGAATGGGTGAAGTGCCGTTTCGGACCCCGCACTTCCCAGATACCTTCATCGGGTTCCTGCCAGACCTGCTCCAGGCGTTCCAATAGCGTTCGCTGCAGTTCAATGGCCGGCTCATTCTTCGGCAGCTTGCCCTCCCGCGCCTGATGCAGGGCGTCGGCGAGTTCGCCGTACATGTCCAGCTGAAGCTGTTCGGAGGCTGCGTTTCCGATGCGCACTGGCTTGGAATCCCCTTTCGTAGCCGGTTAAGCCAGGGTATTTCGCGTTCGGGCAGATAGCGCTGACCCGCCAGGCCGTACATGATCTGAACCTGAATCGGTGACTGCCGGCAATGGCGCGCAACAACCATTGCTGCCAAGCCCTTTTGCTTTCCTGGAAATACCCGCCAAACATGAATGAGAGCAAAGTGAAGGTGGCATCGCGCAGCCAGCAGTAGCGATAGTCCCAATTTCTGGAACCTCCCAACTGTCCCTCCGGCAGGGAGGTGGTCACCGCAGCGACAATGCCGCCGGTCGGCTGATAGGTGAGCGCCTTCAGAGTGATGAGGGAGCTGCTCCACGACGTCGCAGTAGGGTAGCTGCTGAAATGGGCAGTTTTGGGCAGCCCACTTCACCCAGAAATCCTGGGTTTCCTCTAGTGCCTTGTTCTACATCGATAGCGCGCGGTATATGCAGGTCTGTGACGCTGCTCCGTAGGTCATCACGAAGTCGTGACGCTCTCTCCTGCGTTGACGGTGAGCTGGCTGCACGGTCGTGATATCCCTGGCCCTGGAGCGCCGCCTTGGTGCGAAGGACCACCAGGGTAGGCCCGGCAATGGCGCGAACCCTACCGCCGTTCCTGCCGCGTGACCCAGGGGCACGGTGCTGCCGTAGTTGAAGCGCAATGACATTTCCATCTTCACCCGCACCTTGCCTTGTTTCCCCTGCACCAGCCGGACAAGGTGAGAGTGCTTCCCGCGCAGCGGCATGAAATCGACCAGCGTGAAGGCGCCTTCGTGGGTCTGAAAATCTGTCTCCAGGATTAGAGTCCGATCACGATAATGCCTGGCGGTCCGCGCTGTGCCCTCCGCGGGCGACAGCTTCCAGCGTCCATTGTCGGGCGTTCCCAGGAGCGATGCGAAGCAGGCCCCCGAGTCAAACCGCGGCCAGCAAAGCCAGTCGATGGATCCGTCGTTTTTGCACAGCGCCGCAGTCTCGCAATCGCCGATCAGCGCGTAATCTTCGATGCGGCCAGGCATTGAACTTTGAGGCTGTACTTCAACCGCGGGGTTGCACGGGCGAGAGAACGCGTTATCAGTTCAGGAAGTAGTGCGATACAGCGTATCCCGCTGGGCCGGCCTGAAGCCGGCGTCGCGAATGATGCGGCGCAATTCCTCTTCGGTTGTGCAGTTGGTCACGCCGGCGGCGCGGACGACGTTTTCCTCCAGCATCACCGAGCCCACGTCGTTGCCGCCGAAGCGCAGGCCCATCTGGCAGACTTTCAGTCCCTGGGTCACCCAGCTCGACTGCACATTCAGGAAATTCGAAAGATACAGCCGCGAGATGGCCAGCACCTTCAGGTATTCGACCGCCGTGGCCTCATCCCAGTGGCGTCCGCCGAGCGCGGTGTTTGGGGCTGGAAGCTCCACGGGATGAACGCGGTGAACCCGCCGGTCTCTTCCTGCAACTCGTAGAGCCGCTGGAAATGGTTAATGCGGTGCTCAATGGTTTCGCCGACGCCAAACATCATGGTCGCCGTGGTGCGCATGCCGAGCTGGTGCGCGGTGCGATGCACCTGCAGCCAGTCTTCGGTCAGGCACTTCAGCCGGGCGATGCGGTGGCGGACTTCGTCGTCGAGAATCTCGGCGCCGCCGCCGGGGATGGAATCGAGGCCGGCGTCGCGCAGGCGCGCGATCGTGTCGCGCACGCTGAGCGAGCTGTACTCGGCGATGGCCAGGATTTCCGACGCGGAATAGCAATGCAGGTGAATCTTCGGGAAGCGCTGCTTGATGCCGCTCAGCATCCGCTCGTGCCAGTCGATCTTGAGGTCGGGATGCAGGCCGCCCTGCATCAGCACGCCGGTGCCGCCGAGCTCGACGGTCTCACGGATCTTTTCGTAGATGGTGTCGAAATCGAGGATGTATCCTTCTTTGGCGGCGGCCCTTTCAACGGGCGATAGAAGGCGCAGAAGGTGCAATATTCCGTGCAGAAGTTGGTGTAATTGATGTTGCGGTCAATGATGTAAGTGACGATGCCTTCGGGATGCAGCTTGCGGCGCACCGCGTCGGCCTCCATGCCAATCCCGATCAGATCGTCGGACCGGAACATCTCAAGAGCCTGCTCTTTGGTCAGGGACATGGCTATCGCACCGCTACTTAAGATTCTAACGGACTTGGGGGCTGGTGCAAAACCGGCACCAGCGTTTCGGTCCCTGCCGGGCGTTTCGAGCCACGGTAGCGCGGCGAGCGGCCAGTCGGGCAGTTGCTAGCTGGCCTTTGCGGTTTCGACCATGTCTTGCGCCGGGCGGCCAGGTTGGCTTCCATGCGCTTCACGAACTCGCGGCTTTTCTTCGTGCTCATGATCAGCGACTCGATGCCGGCGAGAAATTCCTGGTTCTTTATCTTTTCCCGCAGCTCTTTCAGAAATGGTTTTAGCTTGAGGTAAACGAAGACCATTTCCCCGCAAAAGCTGGGTTCGAGGAACAGCTCGCGGTTCAAGGCGCCGTGGTGCACCAGTGACGAAGCCATGCCCCAGTAGCCCAGCACCTGACGCATCCAGTTGTTTTCGGGCGTCCCCATTGCGGCTGAGACTTTCATGAAGTCATCCGCACATTGGGGCCAGAAGGTTACCGTCCACCAGTTGCGGGCTTTACGAATCTCAGCTTCGCGACGGAGATCGTAGAGTTTAAGGATCAGTTGAGCATCAGCAGCAGTCGGTTTCGCCATTCAATCCTCCGCGGTTCGTAGCATGCCGAGACTGGCCCGGCTGGATTGCGAGCACAGACCGCCCGAGCGGGGCCGGACGGGGCACCCTCCGTCAGAAGTTGTGGATGCGGCCCCGGAAGCGGTTTCTACGGGTATCTCGCGCTCAAAGTCACATTCTTTATTTGGGCAAGCAATCACTGGGCCCGCCTTAAGCATTTTCTCCACCAGATATTCGCCGCCGCAACTCGGGCATTTTTCCGCCAGCGGTTTGCCCGCGGAGGTGAACTTGCACTTGGGGTAATTTCCACAGCCATAGAATGTGTTCCCCTTGCGCGCCTTCTTCTCCACCAGGTCGCCCTCTTTGCAGAGCGGGCATTTCACCCCGATGTAATTCTGCTTCACATATTTGCATTCGGGATAGCCGCTGCAGGCGGTGAACTCGCCAAAGCGGCCGTGCCGGATCATCATGTTCCGCCCGCACTTGGGGCAGAGTTCATCAATCGGGATGTCAGGGACCTTCTTGCCTTGATCAAGCCGGCGCGTGGTCTTGCAATCGGGGTAACCGGTACACGCCATGAACTGGCCGAATCGCCCGCGCTTCAGGACCATCACCCGGCCGCAGTTCTCGCAATATTCTTCCTGCGTCGTCTCTTGGATGTCTGCCGAATCCAGGTCGGGCAGGTTGATCGGATTTTCCTTGGTGAAGGTGCAGCTGTCGGGATTCTCCTTGTCGTACGAACTGCACGCGTAGAAAGACCCGTGCTTGCCCCACTTGATCACCAGGGGAGAGCCGCAACGCTCGCACTTCTCGTCGGTCGGCTTCTCCATCCGCTTGATGTTCTCCATGTGCTTCTCGGCATAGCGGAGGTCCTTGGCGAAACGCTTGTAAAATTCGGTGAGGGCATTAATCCAGGTTTCTTTGCCCTCTTCGATCTCGTCGAGCTCCTCTTCCAGGCGGGCGGTGTACTGGACGTCAAAAATGTCGCGGAAGTTTTCCACCAGCAGATCCGTGACAACCAGGCCGATCTCAGTGGGCGAGAACTTGCCACCCAGCTTCTGCACATATTGCCGCTCCTGGATGGTACTGAGAATCGCGGAGTACGTGGAAGGCCGTCCGATGCCCCGTTCTTCCAGTTCCTTCACCAGCGAAGCTTCGTTATAGCGTGGCGGAGGTTCGGTGAAGTGCTGCTCCGGTTTCAGTTCCCGTAGAGTGAGCTTTTGTCCCGGTTCGAGCGGCGGCAGCTTGTGTTTGAGCTCTTCTTCTTCCTCGTCCTTGCCTTCCTTCGATTCTTCATAGACTTTGAGGAAGCCGTCGAACTTGAGCACCGAGCCGGTCACGCGGAACCAGAACGTCTCGGAGCCGGATTTGGCGTCGATGTCCACGGTGGTCTGGTCGAAGACCGCGGGTGTTATTTGCGAGGCCACGAAGCGCTGCCAGATCAGCTTGTACACTTTGAACTCGTCCTCTTTCAGATACTGTTTGATCTGGTCGGGATAGCGCATCGCCGACGTCGGACGGATGGCTTCGTGCGCCGCCTGCGCCGCCTTCTTCTCTTTGTAGACGTTCGCCGACTCAGGCAGGTAGTCCTTGCCATATTGCGCCGTGATGTATTCGCGCACCTCGGCCAGCGCCTCGTTCGAAACGCGGGTGGAATCAGTACGCATATAGGTAATGAGACCGACCGAGCCTTCTTCACCCAGTTCCACACCTTCGTAGAGGCGCTGCGCGATCATCATGGTGCGCTTTACGCTGAAGCGCAGCTTGCGCGAGGAATCCTGCTGCAGTTTGCTGGTGGTAAAAGGCGGAGTGGCGTTGCGCCGCCGCTCTTTGCGATCGACGGTGCGAACCAGCCAGTCGGCTTTCTCGAGAGCGGTGCGAATTTTCTCCGCGTCTTCGCCATTGGTGACTTCGACCTTCTCTTCACCTTTGCCGACGAAGCGGGCATCGAATGCCGGAGGCTTCGGTCCGGCCAGGTGCGCATCAATGGTCCAGTATTCCTGCTTCTGGAAGGCCTTGATTTCGCGCTCGCGCTCGACGATGAGCCGCAGCGCGACGGTCTGGACGCGGCCGGCGGACAATCCGCGCCGGACTTTGTCCCAGAGCAGCGGAGAAACCTGATAGCCTACCAGGCGGTCGAGCACACGCCGCGCCTGCTGCGCGTCCACCAGGTTCTGGTCTATGTCGCGCGGATGCTCGAAAGCTTCCTGCACGGCGCGCTTGGTGATCTCGTTGAAGGTCACGCGGCGGATGCGGTCGGGCTCGTCGCCATCCTTCTTCTTCTTTTTCTTCTTGCCTTTGTTTTCTTCGCCCAGTTCTTCCGCCAGGTGCCACGCGATGGCTTCGCCTTCACGGTCCGGGTCGGGCGCCAGATAGATGTTGTCCGCGGACAAGGCCAGCTTCTTCAGCTTGGCGAGAACCTTCTCCTTGCCGGGAATGACGATGTATTCCGTCTCGAACTCGTTGTCGATATCGACGCCCAGAGTGCTCTTGGGCAAGTCCTTGACATGCCCAAGCGAGGCTTCGACGGTGAAGCCCTTCCCCAGATATTTCTGGATGGTCTTGGCCTTGGCCGGCGACTCAACGATGACTAAACCTTTAGACAATGTGTCCTCTGATCATGGTTACTGGTTTCGAAGCTAGCATGAATGCGGTGTGGGCAACAAGTCTTGTCAGGAAGCTGCTGGCTTCTAGCTACTGGCTTCTGGCTACTACTGTTATCGACAGCCGCTGTACCAGAGATGCCAACATGCGTTGGATTTCCAGCACCATCTCTTCCAAATTCTTGAAATCATCCGGTGAGTAAGAATCGCAAGTCTCGGGCTAGCAGCAGGTGCCTCTCCACTTCGCTTGCCGAGCCGCGAGCGATTTGCAGGAAGTGCCGCATCTCCGGATCTGACCTGCGACCGCACCCTCAGCAATATTCGAGCCGATCGACATTGTCGCCCGGCGAAGCTGACTAGTCAGCCCATACATTTCTTCCTTCGGAAAGGTTCCGCTCTTTTTGTACACAGTGAGCGTCAATTCGTACGCCTTCTGCCACACCCGCAAGTCCTTGAACTTGCATCTTCCCCACCGGACCACCCTTTCCCAGCTAGAAGCCAGCAGCCAGCAGCTAGAAGCTCTTCACAAAATTCTTTCCCGGCATCTGCTTCACCTTGCCTGCCAGCTCCAGCTCGAGCAATGCGGCGAAGATTTCGGACGATGACAGGTCCAGTTCCAGCAGCTCCACAATTTCGTCGATGTGGGTGGCTTCGTCGGCCTTCAAGAGTTTCAGGATCTTTCTTTCGTGCGGGGGCAGCTCGCTTTCCCCGAATAGAGATGCAGTCTTGCCCGCTTGCGATTCATCGCCGCTGGCGGGAGTCAGCGCAAGTCGTACTGGCGTAGGGAGTTCTTCCCATACGTCTTCCCATGTGGCGGTGAGCTTGGCGCCCTGCTTGATCAGCGTGTTGGGTCCCCAGGAGTTCTTGTTGGTGACATTGCCGGGGACGGCGAACACCTCGCGATTCTGTTCCAGGGCACAGCGTGACGTGATCCTGGTGCCACTGTATTCTGCCGCCTCAACTACCAGTACACCGATGGAAATGCCGCTGATGATGCGATTGCGGATGGGAAAGTTTTGCGGTGCGGCAAAAGTGTTCATGGGGAATTCGGAGATGAGCGCGCCCCCCAGAGCCAGCATCTGCTCCGTGATCCGGGTGTTTTCCTTGGGATAGATAATGTCCACACCGGTGCCGAAAACAGCGACCGTCTTGCCCTTGGCATTGATGGCGCCGCGGTGCGCGGCTGCGTCCACGCCGCGAGCCATGCCGCTGAAGATGACCAGGCCGCGTGCCGCGAGATCGCACGCCAGCCGTTCCGCCATTCCGAGCCCGTAAGGAGTCGGGTGGCGAGTGCCTACGACTGCGATCCCGGGCTGGGCGATCGCATCCACATTTCCCCGCACATAAAGGACCAGCGGCGGATCGTAAATCTGTTTCAGTTGAGGAGGGTAGGTGGAATCATCGAGGCAGACGACGGCAGACTCCGGCTGCCGCCACGCGTCCCATTTCGTCATGCGCCAGTTCCATCGACTGGCCGGTGCCGAGCGATTGCGCCGAAACGGTTTGAATGCCAGTGGCTTCGAGTTCGGTCAGCGAGGCTTTGAAGACATTCTGCACGCCGCCGAAATATTCGACCAGCCGCCGCGCTTTGGCGGGGCCGAGGCGCGGGGTCAGGGCAAGAGCCAGCCACTGTAAGGCGAGGCTTTCGCGGGGTTTGGGACTCACAGCCAGGGCTTCGGGCACCGCACCACCTCCACATCGTCTGACTCGCGGACTCTATACATCCGCAAAAAACGATGTCAAGGTCAGCCGACACACTCCTCTGTTAAAATTGAACATCGGACGCATGAAGCCCCTTCGTATTTCCGCGATTTCCTACCTTAATACTGCCCCTCTGATGTGGGATTTCGAGCATGGCGGCGCGGGTTCGGCCTTCGATATCTCTTATACGGTGCCATCGCAGTGCGCCGCCAATCTGGCTGCAGGGTCAGCAGATATTGGCATCATTCCGGCGGCCGCCTATGCCACTATTCCGGGGCTTGCCATTCTGCCCGGGGTGGCCATTGCTTCACGTCGCCCAGTTCGCTCCATCCTTCTGGTCAGCAAAGTTCCGTTGGACCAGATCCGCTCGGTTGCTCTGGACACTTCCTCCCTGACATCTGTAGCGCTGACCAAAGTGCTGTTTGCGAAGTGGTGGGGGCAGGGCAGGACCTTTGCGCCCATGGCTCCGGACATACAAAAGATGATGGAGGCGCATGACGCCGGCCTGGTGATCGGGGATCCCGCACTGAAGGTCGATCGCTCGCGATACCTCACCTACGATCTAGCCGAAGAATGGATTCGCTTGACCGGCAAACCTTTTGTGTTCGCCTTTTGGGCGTTCCGGCAATTAGCGTTAAGGGATGCGCCCGCGGCTCTCGATCTGGCGGGAGTTTTCAGGACTCGCGCGACCACGGTTTGCAACCGTCCAATCTTGAGCAGATCGCTCGCGAATGGGCGCCACGCCTGGGTTTGAGCGAGTCTGAGATCAGGACTTATCTGACGGAAAATATCTACTATGATCTTGATCCCGCGTGCCTGGAAGGGTTGCAGCTTTTCTATCGTTATGCCAGCGAATGCGGCGCGTTGCCGGCGGCGCCGTCATTGCGCTTTCTTGATGTGGCCAAAATTGCCGCCACCTAGCTATCGCCTGGTCTCGTCGTGCCACTCGCATCTAAAAAGTCGCCTCTAAGGTAACGAATGCCAACCCAGATTCGCTTCTTGATCGCCGTTACGGTCTGGAGGTGGCTCCGCCACCTGGGTGGCGTCGGCCTGGTCCTGTTGGCACTGGCGGACAACTCGGTTGTACCGTTGCCGGGGAGTATGGATGTTCTGACTATTCTCCTCGCCGCCCACCAGCGTCACTTGTGGTGGTACTACGCGTTCATGGCCACGGTTGGCGCCGTCATCGGTGGGTACATCACGTACGGCCTGGCGCGGAAGGGCGGCAAAGAGGCCTTCGAGCGCAAACTCTCCAAGCGCAGAGCTAAGAAAGTGTTCAAGCGCTTTGAACGCTGGGGATTTTTTGCGGTGGCAGTCCCCGCTTTGTTGCCGCCGCCCTTTCCGATTGTCCCTTTTCTGCTGGCGGCCGGGGCCATGCAATATTCCCGCAAGAAATTTGTGGCAGCGCTCGCGTTGGGACGTGGAGTTCGTTTCACCATTGCTGCCAGCCTGGGTGCGATCTATGGGCGGCACATCGTCAGGTTCTTCTCGCAATACTACAAGCCAGCGATGTTTATACTCATTGGACTAGGAGTGCTCGGGGGGATCGTTTCTCTGGTCCAGTACTACCGCTACAAGCGCAGGGCCGCCATGGCTTAGGTTCTCTGCATTCCTGAGCGTAGCGAGATGTTTTCGCTTGCGGAACATCTCGCGGAGTCGAAGGAATCTCTGTGTCTCGATACGGCGCCGGTGCAGCTGAGATCTCCTGCCGGGATTGGAAGGCGAGCCAGGCCGTGCCAGCTGGTAGGGGTCCTTCGACTGCGCAGCTGCTTCGCGCAGCGAAGCAGCCACTCCGCTCAGGATGACAAGTGGCTGGAAGCCAGGAGCTAAAGGCTAAAAGGCCAGAAGCTAGCAGCTAGCAGCGCTCGCTATGCGATGTATTCGCGGATGTATTCGTCGCTGGACTGGACCAGTTGGGCTGCATTGCCCTCAAAGATGATTTTGGCGTCACGGAGCACGATGAAATTCGTGTGCATGTTTCATGGGAGCCTTCGGGCAACGGTTCCATTGACCGGTGATTCTGGTTGAAGACGTGGGTGGCCATGATGAAGGCATCCTGCAGACGATGCGTGACCAGCAGGGCACTGGTGTTGTAAACGTCCCGCTGCTTGACCAGGAGTTCGATGATGGTGGTCGAAGTGACCGGATCAAGACCGCCAGTGGGCGAATCGTAGAGAAGAACTTCAGGCTGGGTAATGATGGCCCGCGCAATAGCGACGCGGCGGCGCATGCCCCCGAAAACTCGCTGGGGAACAATTCCAAAGTGTGTTCGAGTTCTACGAAGCGAAGCGCCTCAAGCACGCGCTGATGGCTTTCCTCGTAGGGAAAGTGCTCTTCCATCATGCGGTAGGCGACATTTTCTTCCACGGTCAGGGAATCAAAGAGAGCGCTTTCCTGGAAGACGATCCGATCTTGCGGCGCAACTCAAACAATTCCTCTTCTTTCATCGCCGTCACTTCACTGCCGAGAACGAAGATGCGTCCGCTGTCGGGCTTCATGAGACCGAGAGCGAGTTTCAGGATGGTGCTTTTACCCGCTCCCCGCGACACCGAAGATGGCCTTGGTTTCGCCACGGGCCAGGCGGAAGGAGATTCCGTCGAGGACCACCTTGTCGTCAAACGCCAGCGTCACATTCTCGAAGCGGATGGCTTCGCTGCCCTGCTGCTTCGCCGCAGGCGCGGTCGCATGTCGAGCGGCAAGCGTGGGAGCTGACATCGTCTATCGGTACCCCAACAGGGTGATGAGCAGTTTCGGTGACAAAGAAATCCGATGACCAGAATCATTACCGAGGCGACGACCACCGCCTGGGTGGTGGAGCGCCCCACGCCTTGCGTACCGCCGCGCGTCGACATGCCGAAGTAGCAGCCC
>CAVZXU010000034.1:0-19723 GCA_963779255.1 Terriglobia bacterium
GGCTTACAAACGCCGCTACTTAACAGGCGGGGGCGCGGCCAGCGTCATGCCATGACGGCGGAAGACGTCCATCATTTTCGCGCGATCGGGCGGGCCGCCGGCGGCGGCGTCGATTACTTCGGCGGCCTCGCGGAAGTACGCGGGGCCCATGATCGCAGGGGATATGACGGCGAGCTGTTTCGCATCCTCGTTGCCGAGATTATCGAAGCGGTGCACGGCGCCCCGAGGGATGCACAGCGCCTGCCCGGGACCAACCTCGATGGGCGTGCCGTCAACCGTCCAGGTAAGGACGCCCTCGATACCGTAGAGGATCTCCTCGTAGGCATCGTTCTTGTGGGCCGGCGCTGCCAACTTCTGCCCGACCGGGACGAGAAACTCAAACACCGAGACGCTGCCATTGGAATCATCGCCGGTGAGAAGGAACCGGATTCCTAGCGGACCAATCTTGATCGTCTCTTCCGAAGCATTGACTCTGGTCGTACGCTGCTGCATAACCGTCCCCTTTCAAGAAGTTATCCCACATTTCATCTTTTCAGTCGAGGAAGGCGTCTGAGACCAGCTGAGCGCGTTGAAGCTACCTGTGATTCCTACCTGTGACACGGGTAGAACAATTGAAGAGAGGATGTTCGATACGGTGTAAGTTGTTATCTTTCCGAAGGGTGGTAGGTTGACACTGTGTAGATGTGTCGCACGGCACGGCTCAAGGGAAGTTTGATCCCCACCAGCATTGTCCCGGCCTGAGCCGCAGTGAGTCGACTACAGTCGAGCGCTTTGGGTTAAACCGGTTCCCAACCCGGGTGCCGTTTGCCGCCATAAGAGACGCTGAGTTCCTATTCCTCAATGTCCGAGACCTCTATGCCAGTATCCCAATACATCGCAGACCAGTACTTTTGGTCTTCAACCGCGTGTTCCGGACACAGAATGCGGCGTTCGTGGTCGCCATCTTGATGTCGCCATTCGATGACGTGGGTGGTGGGGCGGTCGCACCCACGCGCGCATTTCCACTTGGCAGCCTGTTCGAACACCTGCTTATTGAATTCGTTCATGTTCATCTCATCGCTGTGAAAGCCTAATCGCTCTGGGTTTTAATACTGAATTCGACAAAAGACTTAATCTCTAAATCAGCCTCAGGGAGACCGCCACTCCTCAAGTACCTGTGCTCCCTTTTGTACCGATGGTGGGTTGACACTGTGGAGATTGACCGTTCCGGGCTCAATCCTCCTGCCGTAGCTCGGGCAAGGCGTCTTTTGCATTTTGCAAAAGACAAAGGGGCCTACATTGCTTCAGAAGGCTTCCTCCTCCCGGAGAAGGACTGTCTCAGTTCGAGTCCCCACGTGCTTACCATACCATATTGTCTTTGTCCTGTTAGTTTAAGGCCGAAACTGCTGTTCAACCTTGGCCCGCAAGTGGCCTGCAAGTCTTGGCATCGGTTTTTCTGCTTCGGATGCAGAGCATCCTGTTGAGGAGTGGAGCTTGCGGCGCCATTTTAATCGTTAAGATAGAGCGCCGAGAGACTCAGGCAAGCTAACTCTACTTCGCTAAAGCAGTATTCCCCGCAGAATGACGCTGGCGACCGAAAAATAAATGATCAGTCCCGTGACATCAACCAAGGTAGCGACGAAGGGGGCTGATGCGCTGGCGGGATCAAGACCGCAGCGGCGGAGTATGAAAGGCAACATCGATCCTGCGGTGGTGCCGAACATCACCACCCCAATGAGGCTGCATCCAATGGTGAGGGCAACCACCCCATAATGCGGGCCGTATGTTCCACGCAGCGCATGCCATAGGAAAATCCGCGATATTCCGATCACGCCAAGGATCGTCCCCAACGTAAGACCTGCTGCCAGCTCCCGCTGAATGACGCGCCACCAGTCCCGCAATCGGATTTCCCCTAACGCCATTGCCCGGATGACCAAGGTTGTGGCTTGTGAGCCCGAGTTTCCTCCACTGCTGATGATGAGTGGAATGAAAAGAGCGAGTACGACGGCGCGCTCGATTTCCGTGGAAAAGAAACCCATGGCGGTGGCAGTCAGCATCTCGCCCACAAACAGAATTGCGAGCCATCCGGCACGTTTGCGTACCATCTGACCGAACGTCACTTCTAGGTAGGGGCCGTCGAGCGCCTCCATACCGCCAATTTTCAGGATGTCCTCTCCGGCCTCCTGCTGCACCAGACCGGCAACGTCGGCGCTGGTGACAATACCAAGCATGTGCCCTTCCTGATCCAGTACGGGTACGGCCAGCAAACGGCGCTTGGCCAGCAGTTGCGCGACGGTCTCCTGGTCAGCATCTTCTACGACATGAACATAGTCGGTACGCATCACCTCCCGAACTTTTCGCGACCTTTCAGCGGAAAGAAGTTCGCGGAATGAAACCACCCCCAACAGGTGCCCTGATTCGTCAAGCGCGTACGCGTAATAAATCATCTCGACCTGTCCCGCCAGTTGGCGAGTCTCGGCGATAGCTTCTTCCACGGTTGCGTCGGGCGAGATTCTGACGTAGCCGGCATGCATGAGCGCGCCGGCTTCGTCTTCGGGATAGGGGGATGCAGCCAGGCCATGGCGGCTTCGTTCCGCAACCACTGCGACTTCCATCTCGCTTGCCTGCTGCAGCACCTGGTCAGTAAAGTCCAGGCCGGGAAACCAGCGTCTCTTAGGTTTCGGTCCGCGAGTCAGGAAGAGCTGGGTCACGCCTTTTTTTCGCGCGTAGTCAACCAGCGCTTGGGCGCGGTTCTTGCCGTGAATGATCTCCGTAGGAATGTGCAGGTTCTCGGCAAATCGGAGATGGCGATCAACCGTCGGGCGGTCCTCGGCATGCACCGTGGACGATTCTTCTTTGGAATGGACGTACACCGCGATACAGACGGCCTGCAGATGATCGGCCACCCGCCTCGCCCGGCGCAACAACATGGCGGTTGACGGGTCAGCCGTGACATTGACCAGGATTTTCTCCGTCTGCGATTCCGGCGGCGTGGCCTTGCCCGTCTGTCGCGCTTCCAGTGCCTGCGCGGTCTGGCGGATCGCCAGTTCCCGCAAGGCCACCAGCACGGGTTCCTGAAAGATCTGTCCTGACTCGCTCCGGGCCTTTTCCGAAGGATAGATCACACCGCGTTCCAGGCGGTGCAGCAGCGCCCGCGGTGTGACATCCACGATCACAACCTCGTCGGCCTGCTGAAAAAGCCAATCCGGCACAGTTTCACGCACGCGGAGCCCGGTCAGCTGCCAGATCTGGTCGCTGAGGCTGGCCAGGTCCTGCACATTCATGGTGGTGAGAACGTCGATGCCGGCGTGAAGCAGCACCTCGACGTCCTGCCAGCGTTTTTGCCGCTCGGAGCCGGGAGCGTTTGAGTGCGCCAGCTCGTCCACCACACAAACTCGCGGACGCCTTCGCAGGACCGCATCGACGTCCAGCTCTTCGGCCGTGCCGCGGTGTACGACCCGCTTCAGGGGAACGGTTTCCAGGCCGTCAAGCCGTTCGCGGATGTCGGTACGCCCGTGTGAATCCACCCATCCGATGACCAGGTCCGTTCCGCGGGCCTTCAACCCCCGCGCGTCTTCCAGCATCTGATAGGTTTTCCCGACACCGGGGGCATAGCCAAGATAGATCTTGAGATGGCCTCCAACCGTTAGATGAGTCATGGCATTTGCCTTTCGCCTAGTGTGGAAAGACCCGAACGTCCATACCAGCAGCAGCCCGGATCAGGCGGCTCACGCCAGTTCCCCAGAGGCGCGCCCTCCAATCCTTCTTCATGCTGTGTCCCACAAAAATCTGCGTGACCCCGTGGGTGCGCGCATACTGCACGATGGATTCGATGGGATCGTCGGAATCCAGTACATCCACCCGGGCGCCGGCGGCGCGAGCCTGGGCGAGTTTTTCTTCCATTTCGGCGTGGTCCTCCTCGGAGGACTTTGGCTGTCGCACATAAATGGCGAGAACGTCGCAATGAAAGCGGGCTGCGCTCTGACGGGCGCTGGCGATCATACGGTCCGTGTTGGCGCGCGGTGTCAGGCAGATCAGGAAGCGCTCCTGTGCCTGGGACGCGGGCTCGATATCGTGGGCCCGCAAATAGCGTTGCAGTCCGGAGTCAATCACGTCGGCGGTAAGAACGAGCGCCATCTCGCGCAACTCCGAAAGCTCTGGCGGCGCTCCTTCGGTGGGGGCATCGACCACCACGATCTCATCCGCCTTGTTGAGAAACTCCCGCGGAATGGTTTCTTTCACCGGCCTGCCGGTCAGCTTTTCCACGGCCTCGCGCTGATCGGCGATGTGCTGCAGATTCACCGATCCAACGACGTTGATGCCGTGTGCCAGCAACTCCTCGACATCCTGCCAGCGGTATGGGTTGCGGCTCCAGGGGTTGTCGTAAGCTAGCCCATCGACCAGACAAACCTGGGGATGACGACGCAGAATGGCGGGAAGATCAATGACGGGCACGCCCTCAACGTCGATGGTGGGGACAATTTCGAGCGCGCTCAGGAGAGGTTTGAGTTCCGGCGGGACATCGGGCTGGAGCGCACCGACTACCACGTCCTGCCCGCGCTCCTTGCGCCGCCGCGCTTCGTCAAACATGCGGAACGACTTGCCGACACCCGACGCATAGCCTAGAAATACTTTTAAACGACCCCGGGTAGTGGAGTCCGATCGAGTTTCGTCGGGTCGGGTTGGATCGGAGGCGGCCATTGCCTGACGATTGTACCTGTCCCACGGCACCCTTGAAACACAAGCGGTTCGAGGCGGTGGTGCCCCACTCGCGCCTATCTGACTCTCCACAACAGTGGCGGGGACAGACGGGACGTTCCACGATTGTTTTGACTACTACGGCGAACTCAAATCGCCCCCCATCCCCAGGGCACGGGTTTTCCTTGACGCACGGCTTTACCAACATCTGTGGAGATGACCTATTTTTGTCCTGTCCGCGTTGGCGTAAGCGTGCATTCAAATTTCATGTTGCCATCTTACGAAAAATTTCTTCTCCATTTCCGAACAGCCGTCATAGGAACCGGACACTCCGCTCCCCGCGCTGTCGGCGGCGTTCTTAGCAGAATGAGCAACTTAACGAACCTCGACGCTGGTATCTGAATTGCTTCGGCATGCGGGACCAGCTAGCATTTTTTCAAGCGAGGCTCACATGCAGAGTCTGTTGCAAGACTTGCGCTTTGCATTTCGCCAGATGGCGAGGACTCCGGGCTTCTCCCTGACTGCGGTTCTGTCGCTGGCGCTGGGGATTGGCGCGACGGTTTCGGTCTTCAGCGTCATCTACAGCGCGGTGCTCAACGCCTGGCCCTATGCCGGGTTCGACAGAGTCTGCCAGATCAACACCATCGACAAGGCTGGAAACGAAGGCGGGCCAGGTTTTACCGGGCCCCAGGTTCGCCAACTGCGCCAGGTGGGTGCGGTCGAAGACGTGATCGCCATGCAGCGGTGGGACTTGGTCATCACCGGGAATGATGTCCCGGAAAACCTGTATGCCGTTTACTTCACCGGAAATGGGTTCCAATATTTTGGCATGCCGGCGCTTCTCGGCCGCTACTTCCTGCCCTCGGATGCACCTGACCTGCAGGACCCACAACCGGTGGCGGTGCTGAGTTACAACTTCTGGCGGCGGCACTTCAACAGCGATCCCACCATCGTCGGCAAGAACATCCAGCTCGTGCACAAGGACTACACCATCCTGGGAGTCCTGCCACCTCGCTTTACCTGGATGGACGGCGATGTTTATCTGCCGCTCAAGATGTCGCAGGCCCAGGACTTAACCTACAACGCGAACCTGAAGTTGAGGACCGGCGCCAGTATCGAAGCCGCCGAAGCGGAGCTTCTCCCTCTGCTCCAACAATTCGAAAAGGAGAGGCCGAATACTTACCCTCCGCAATATCGAATCGTGCTTCGAAAGATGGGTGAGTTTTATGTGCGTGACCTTCGTGGCACGCTTTATCTACTCTTCGGCGCAGTAGCTTTGCTGTTGGCAATTGGGTGCGCCAATGTTTCGATTCTGCTGCTGGCGCGGGGCACCGCCCGCCAGCATGAATTGGCGGTGCGCTCGGCGGTGGGAGCAAGCCGCTTGCGAATTGTGCGCCAGCTGCTGACCGAGTCGCTGCTGCTGTCTTTGATAGGCGCGGGCCCGGGCGTGGTGCTGGCGTACCAGGCGCTGGGATTCATCGTGGCCCGGCTGCCGGAATACTCCTTCCCCCACGAAGCCGACTTCCACATCAATCTGACGGTGCTGCTTTTCAGCGTCAGCCTGGCCGTCTTGACGGGCGTGCTCTTTGGAATCTTCCCCGCGCTGGAATCGGCGCGGCGGGAGATCAATCATGTAATCCAGGCCGGCACGCATAAGATGGCCGGGAGCGTCCGAGGCAAACGCATGCACACCGGACTGATCGCCAGCCAGATTGCCCTGACCTTATTGCTGCTCACCGGCGCGGGCGCGGCCATCCAGGGATTTTCCCGCATGATGCGGAGGCCGCTGGGTTACGACCCTCACCATGTGATGTCGGTCGGCATTCCCGTCCACGAAAATACCCTCAACGGCTGGGCGGAACGGGCGGCATATTTCACGCAACTTCGTGAGCGGGTCGCTGCCATGCCCGGAGTGATTTCGGCGGGCATTTCGAGCAACGCTACGCCGCCGAGCAATGGGTGGACTCAACCTCTCGAAATTTTGGGCAAGACCGTGACTGAGCAGCAGGAGGCGCGGGCAAATTTTGTGAGCCCGGAATACTTCACCATCCTGCACATTCCGCTGGCTGAAGGACGCCTCTGGGAGCAGAGCGAAATCTCGCGTGGTGCTACGCTGGCGCTGGTCAACCAGACATTCGTTCGCCGCTACTTTCCCGGCGAAGACGTCCTCAACCACTCCGTGCGCATGCCCCGCTTGACCGGCCAACCGCCTTACCGGCTGAACGCCACCGGGAGCGACGGCTGGCTGCAGATCATTGGCGTCGTTGCCGACGCGCTCGACGACGGGCTGGATAGACCTGTCTTGCCGGCGCTGTATCTTCCGTATACCGTCAACATGTTTATGGGCACACAGATTCTGGTGCGGACCCAGGGTGAACCGCTGTCCCTGCTGCACGGCGTCCGCAAGGAGATCGCCGCCGTCAATCCTGATCAGCAGATAGACTCGGATGTCCAAGATCTCGAGGGGTGGATCAGACGCGAGCCGGAATTTGCCGTTTCGCGCCTGATCTCCATCCTGTTTGCTGCGTTTTCGGGCCTGGCCCTGGCGTTGGCTGGGGTGGGCCTGTACAGCGTCGTGTCCTATAGCGTGGTGCAGCGGACGGGCGAGTTTGGCATCCGCATGGCTCTGGGGGCGCGGCGAGCCGATGTGCTGCGGATTGTAGTGTGGTCCGCTGGAGCGAGTGTGGCAATCGGCCTCGCCGCCGGCCTGGCGCTCAGCATCGGGCTGGGCAGCATGATCACACGTTGGGTCCAGAACGGGGTCCACGATCCGCTGATGGTGTTGGCAGTTTCGTTGCTGGTGATTGTAGTTGCCGCTCTGGCATGTCTGGTCCCGTCGCTACGGGCCCTAGCCGTTGATCCGATGACGGCGCTGCGCTGTGAGTAGAAAGTTTCGAGGCGGGATTCCGAAACACGCCTCCGGCCAGCGACCCCTGGGTTTTGTAGCGCCGCCGTCCCGGCAAGATGCCGACGCTACGCTACTCGTTCCGCAGCGCCAACATGGGATTGACCGTGGCGGCCCGCCGTGCAGGAATCAAGCTGGCGATCAGGGCAGCGCCCAGCAGGACCGCCGCCGCCAACGAAAATGCCAGCGGATCGGTCGCGCTGATTCCAAAGAGCAAGCTTCCCATCAATCGAGTCAGAATCAGGGCGCCTCCGACCCCGATGCTTAGGCCGACTGCCAGCTTCCGGATGGTCTGGCGTAGCACCATGAGCAGAAGCTGATATCGCTGTGCGCCCAGTGCCATGCGTATGCCGAATTCATGCGTCTGCTGGACCACCGAATACGCAACGACGCCGTAAATGCCCACGACCGCGAGAAGCAGAGCAAGTGCGGCGAAGGTGCCCAGCAAGGTGAGGACAAACCGGCGGCGCTCCAAGGACCCAGAGACGATTTGGTCCATGGCTAACACACTCACAGGCTGATCGCGATCAACCGACCAGATCTGGTCCCGAATGGCAGGCGCGAGGCGGAGCGGATCCGGGGTGGATCGTGCAATGAGGTACGTGGTCAGCGTACCTTGCGAGAACTGCGCGAAGCTGTAGTAGATTGCGGGCTGGGTATCGGTTTCGAGCGAATCCTGTTTTACATCGGACACGACGCCCACAATCTGGCCAGGCAGTGGCGGTCCCCAATCTTTCATCACCACCCGTTTTCCCAACGCACTTTCCCCGGGCCAGAAACGTTGTGCCATGGCTTGATTAATCACCAAAGCGGTTGGGTGCCCCGGAATGTCGTGCGGGGTAAACGTTCTTCCAGCCAGCAGGCGAATTCCCATGGTGCCAAAGTACTCGGAACTGACGGTCAAAATCTCCGCGCTCGGTTCGTCCCCCGGTTCGTAGGCGTGACCCTCGAGCTCAAGGTCGGTCTCAGGCACCGAATCAAAGGGCAGAGTCCCGGCGGCCGCAACGGTTCGAACTCCAGGCAATGCGTGAAGGCGTTCCAGAACCGAATTGACAAACTGTGTCCGCTCGGGGAGTTCAGGGTACCGGGAGTCTGGCAGTGACAGGCGAACGACGGCCAGATGGGAGCTGTCAAAACCAGGATCAACCCGCTGCAACAGAATGAAACTTCGGATAAGCAAACCCGCCGCAGCGAGCAACATCATGGCGAGCGCCACTTCCGTGATCACCAGGGATGAGCGAACGCGTTGATGGCGCAAGGTCCCGGTGGTGCGGCTTCCCTCTGCAAGCTGCACCTGCAAATTCAGCGCCGGAGGTTGCACGGCGGGAATGCTTCCGGACAAAATCGATGTCAGCAATGAGACCGCAAATACGAAGAGCAGGACTTGCACGTTAATCGCCGGAGAGGTCAGGCGAGGGATGGCGCCGGGGTACGCGGCATATAAGACTTTCACCGCCCACAGTCCGAGCAGACATCCGGCGGTTCCGCCGAGAAGGCCAAGTAAAACGCTCTCAGTCAAGAATTGCCGGGCTAGACGCAAGCGCGTCGCGCCCAAAGCCGAACGTATCGCAATCTCCTTCTGCCGTGTGACCGCCCGCGTGAGAAGCAAGTTCGCGACGTTGGCGCATGCAATCAAGAGCACGAAGCCAACCGCACTCATCAAGATCAGCAAAGCAGGGCGAAGGCTTGAAACCAGGTTGTCCTGCAGCCGCTCCGCGTGAAATGTGAAGCCAGGATCGATGTTCTGATTTTCCTGCTGGACCTGGGCGGAGATTGCTTCCAAATCGGCACGCACAACCTCCATTGAGACGCCCGGTTTGACCCGCGCCAGGGCGGTAAACAGATGCGCGCGGCGGTTCTCGGGGAACGCCCGGTCGTCAGTGAGCGGCGCCCACGCTTGCACCGCTTCCGGAAACGAGAATCCCATCGGCATTACACCTGCAACCAGATGAGGCACTCCATGGAGGGTGATCACTTTGCCGGCGATCTCGCGGTTCGACCCGAAATGATGCTGCCAGAGTCCGTAGCTGAGGATCACAGCGCCTCCAGCATTTTTGTGAAACTGCTCCGCGGTGAACCCCGTCCCCAGGAACGGCGTCATCGCTAGTAGCGGCAAGAAATCCTGGGAAACGAATGCGGTGTCGATCTGCTCCGGCGGCGCTGCTTGCCGCGGGTCGCTCAAGTTTTGCGAAAAGATGCGGTAAGCAGCGACTTGAGAAAACACGCGATTGCGCTCGCGCACATCGCGCAATGTCGCTCCCGTGACATTCATCGGGCGTTGATGGAATTCCTGCAACCGCACGATCTGGCCAGGTTGATGCAGGGGCAGCGGATCGAACAGGACGGCATTCACCACACTGAATATCGCTGTGTTCGCTCCAATTCCAAGCGCTATGGTGATCACGGCCACAGCCGTGAAACCGGGCGCCTTCCGCAACATGCGAAACTCCTGGCGCAGATCCTGAAGCAACGTTTCCATGGCGTTCACTCGCGTCGGAATGTTGTCACTTGAAATCGACCAACGCAAGCTTTTGTGTTGGCAGGTGACCGACGCCCGCAGCTATTGACGTTTGTCTAAGATGATTGTGAGCAGTCCGGAATCATCCCGCTGATCCATTCGGACAAGCCCGACAGGACTGTTCGGTTGTGGACACTGCGGACCAAGACTGGACAGCCAGTGCGCTCATAAAGTTTGCCTCCCCATGAAAATTGAATGAGATGGGGCCTCCTATGATTGGCGGCTCACGTGCAAACATGACCAGACTGTCACAAGACCTGAGGGAGCACGTCCATGCAGACCCTGCGTCAGGACTTCCGCTTCAGCCTGCGACAACTCATCAAGAGTCCTGGCTTCACACTCACAGCGTCCGGAGCCGGCGACGTTCGATGCCGGGTGTCGTCGCTGTCGAAGCAAGATCGACAACGCCTGACCTGCATGGCGACGACGGTCTCCCGAGCTTGCTCACGAAGGGCTATGAAGGGCGTCCAACCCCCACGGGCTGAGTGGAAAGCTTCTTCCGCCTGTGCCTGGCCTGGAACCATGAATAAGGCCCAACCGTATAGACGATCAGAGGCGCTATGCAATTCATAGATGATGTCCGCTATGCGATGAGGCAATTTGCTCATGCCCCTGGCTTCACTGCGACGGCGGTGTTGACCCTTGCGCTCGGGATAGGCGCGACTACAGCAATCTTCACCCTGGTGCATGCCGTGCTGTTGAAGTCCCTGCCGGTGGCCACGCCCAGCGAACTGATCCGCATCGGCGACAACGAGAACTGCTGCGTGAACGGAGGGCTTCAGGACAGCTGGTCGCTCTTCTCCTACGACAAGTACAAAACTTTCCGCGACGGGACGCGCGGGTTTACCGAACTGGCCGCCTTCCAGGCCGGTCGCAGCCTGATGGGGGTTCGGCGCAACGCCAGCAACCAGCCGGCCGAGTCGCTGGTCACGCAGTACGTTTCCGGAAATTATTTCGCGATGTTTGGGATCCGCGCGTACGCAGGACGGATGTTTACGCAGCAGGACGATCGGCAGGGAGCGGAGCCGGTTGTGGTCATGAGCTACGCGACCTGGCAGCAGAAATACGGGCTCGATCCGTCAGTGATAGGGGCAAGCTTCACGTTCAACGGGCAGCCCTTCACGGTGATCGGCGTCGCGCCACCGAGATTCTATGGCGATCGGATAGAAAGTTCACCCGCCTTCTGGATGCCGCTCAATGCCGAAGTGATGATCGATGGTCCGTCCAACCTAATGCAATTTCCGGACTCGGACTGGCTTGATCTGATCGGGCGGATTGCGCCGGGGGTGATCCCAAGGCCATTGAGGCACAGATGCAGGTCGAGCTTAAACAGAGGCTGTTGAGTCCAGTCAGCAAGTTGGAGTCGGGTGAACGGGAGTTGGTGCCGAAACAGATTCTGCATCTGTCTCCCGGCGGAGCGGGCGTGCAGATGATGCGCGACGAGTACCAGTCGGGCTTGCACCTGCTCATGTGGGTTTCCGGCTTTGTTCTATTGATCGCGTGCGCCAATGTGGCGAACCTGATGCTGGTGCGGGCCGCCAGCCGGCGCCAGCAGACCTCAGTGCGCACCGCCCTGGGCGCCTCCCGGTCGCGGCAGATGGCGCAAGTGCTGACGGAGAACACATTGCTTGCCTTGCTCGGCGGAATTGTAGGAGTAGCGTTCGCGTTTGGTTGCACGCGCCTTATCCTGCGGCTCGCATTTCAAGACAACCATGTAGCCATCGATGCCATGCCTTCGTTGCCGGTGCTTGGATTTACATTCGGAGTTTCCCTGCTGACGGGAATTCTGTTTGGAGTGGCGCCGGCGTGGATGATGGCGCGCGCCGATCCCGCCGACGCTTTGCGCGGGGCGCACCGATCGACGGCGCACAGTGCTGGCTTTACGCAAAAAACACTGGTCGTGGTCCAGGCTGCGTTGTCCCTGGTTCTGCTGTGCGCCGCGGGATTGCTGGCCCGGAGCTTGCGCAACATGCAGCATCAGAGCTTCGGATTCGAGGTCGCGAACCGTTACATCCTGCATATCGATCCCTCGATGGCCGGATACATGCCGGAGCGGCTGCCCGCGTTTTATCGCCAGCTCCATGACAACCTGGCGGCGATTCCCGGCGTAGATCGCGTGAGTTTCGCGCTTTACACCCCGATGGAGGGCAACAATTGGGGCGAAACCGTTTACATCGAAGGGCAGGCTCCGCCTCCGGCGGGGAGCGATCAGAATCAGACGTCGTGGATACGGGTCAGCGACGGCTATTTCGAGTCCATTGGCACCAAAGACGAGGATCCCATCGGGAAACACTTTGGAGATCTGGATCAAAAGTACGCCGGACAGTTTGAAATTGTTGGAGTCACGGAAAATACGCAATATCGCGGGCCAACCACCGAAATTCGGCCCATGTTCTTTCTAGCCGGAGCACAGCACGTCATGTACGACAACGAGCGCTTTAAGGCCTTCGAAACCACCAACCACTATCTGAATACGGCGGTGCTGCTGACGCAGGGCAACATATCCGGCCTGGAGCCGCAGGTCCGGCGCGCTCTAGCCCAGGTGAATCCTGACCTTGCGGTGATCGATTTCAAGACCTTCGCGGCGCAAGTGGATCGGAACTTTGCCCAGAACGCCATGCTCGCGAAGCTGACGTCATTGTTTGGATTCCTGGCGCTGGTGCTGGCTTCCGTCGGTCTCTATGGCGTGACCGCATACTCGGTCGAACGGCGTACCAGCGAAATCGGAATCCGCATGGCGCTCGGTGCCGACCGGCTGAATGTTTTGAGGCTGGTGCTGAAGGGCGCGTTTGTGCAGATTGGCATCGGGCTGGCGATCGGCATTCCGGCCACCATTCTCGCGGGCTATGCGATGACTACCCAATTGTTTGGGGTGAAGCCTTACGCTCCGGACATTTTGCTGGTAACGACGCTTGTGCTGAGCCTGACTGCGTTGATCGCTACGGTGCTGCCCGCCCGCAAAGCAGCAGCTCTCGAACCGATCCGCGCGTTGCGGACGGAGTGAATTCTTCCGTTCTGCGAGGCGTCATGCTGGAGTTTGAAGCATCTGGCGTGCAGCGGAAATGGACCGGGCAACGCAGTGATGCGCGCAAGATCCTCGGGACTTAAATTCCCGAGGCATGACTCCGATTTCAGAAAGTTTTATCCAAACTTATCCACTGCCCGGCAGAAGACTCGCTTGACGCTGAAACAGAAGTAAGAAATCGTCCGTGCAGGTACTCTTTCTAAATCTGCATGCGCCGGCGAGAAGTTCTCAGCTACCAGCTTTTCACCAAGAACCGCGGGTGGCAGGGCTGACAGCAGAAGGCTGACAGACTGACAGCTTTCGCCCCCAGTGTTCGCAAATGGACAGTCAAGTTCGAATCCGAACAGAGTTGAGCTATTTGCTGACGTCAGTGTAGCGATATCTCGCTGTGGACGCATACACTTACCCCCTCATCGCGAATGGATCGACAGTTGCGAACGGAGACCCAGGGACAATGATGGATATCGCACGTCCAGACATCAAGCGCCAGAAGAGACGCCGCCAAATCGTCGGGGTGGTGCTCGGTGTAGTAGTTCTCGGGATCGTCACCATCGGCGTGTCCCGCCTGAAACCGGCGGCACAGGAAGTGGAACGCAGTACGGTGTGGACTGACACCGTCAAGCGCGGCCCCATGCTGCGCCAGGTCAGAGGACTTGGGTCCCTGATTCCCAGCCAGGAGTTCACTCGTCAAATACCAGCGGAGACGGAAGCCACTGTCGTTCGCATTCGCATGCTGCCGGGTTCTCAGGTGAAAGCTGACAGCATTTTGCTCGAGATGAGCAATCCGCAAGTCGAGCAGGCCGCGCTCGACGCCAGACTTCAGCTGAAAGCTGCCGACGCTGAATACCAGAGTCTGCGGGTCAAGCTGCAGAGCGATCTCATGAACCAGAAAGCGGGCGCCGCCACCGTGACCGCCGACTACAGCCAGGCCAAGTTGCAGTCGGAGACTGACAAAGCGCTTTACGATCTCGGCGTGATTTCGGGTCTCGCGTACAAAGCGTCGAAGGGCAAGGCCGACGAACTTACCACGCGAAACAATATTGAAGATGAACGGCTGGCCATCAACCAGAAAGCGATCGAATCGCAGATGGGCCAACAGCAGGCCAAAGTGGACCAGATGCGTGCGCTGGCGGAGCTGAAGCAAAAACAACTGGACGCGCTCAAGGTCCGCGCCGGCATCGACGGCGTCCTGGTCGATCTGCCATTGCAGGTGGGACAACACGTTTTGCCGGGAGCGATGCTGGCAAAGGTGGTCCAGCCAAATCATCTGATTGCCGAGTTAAAAATTGCCGAGACCCAGGCGCGAGACATTCAGATTGGTCAACCGTCGATGGTTGACACGCACAACGGCACTGTCCCAGGAACGGTGATGCGAGTCGATCCCGCAGTGCAGAACGGTACCGTCACGGTTGACGTGCAGCTCACCGGTGAACTCCCCAAGGGAGCGCGGCCCGATCTGAGCGTGGACGGAACCATCGACCTGGAGCGGCTGGAGAACGTGCTCTACGTCGGCCGCCCCGCCTTTGGACAGGAAAACAGCACCATCAGCCTGTTCAAACTGGATGCGAATGGTAACGGCGCGGTCCGCGTTCCGGTAAAGGTAGGGCGCGCGTCCGTAAATTCAATTCAGATCATTGAAGGGCTGCGTGAAGGTGACACGGTGATTCTTTCCGACATGTCGCGCTCGGATAACACCGACCGTATCAGACTTGATTAAGACCAGCTTGATTAGACAAGCTCGACCAGACAACCGATTGAGGCACACGCCATGACTGAAGCAGGACAAGCGCTGATCCAGATTGAAGATCTCACCAAAGTGTTTTACACCGACGAAGTTGAAACCCACGCGCTTTCCGGCGTGCACCTGGCGATCCGCAAGGGAGAGTACGTAGCCATGTCGGGTCCTTCGGGATGCGGTAAGTCAACCCTGCTCTCGATCATCGGCCTGCTCGATACGCCGACCGGGGGGCGTTACCAGCTGAACAGCCAGCCGGTGGAGAACCTCGGGTTTGCGGAGCGCTCTCGCATTCGCAATCAGGAGATCGGGTTCATCTTCCAGAGTTTCAATCTGATTGGCGACCTCACGGTTTACGAAAACGTCGAGCTGCCGCTGACCTACAGGCAAAAGATGCCCGCGGTCGAGCGCAAGAAACGCGTGATGGAGGCGCTGGAGCGCGTGGGCATGGCGCACCGCGTGCGGCACTATCCTTCGCAACTCTCCGGCGGCCAGCAGCAGCGCGTGGCTGTGGCGCGCGCGCTGGGTGGAAAGCCCTCCATTCTGCTGGCTGACGAGCCCACAGGAAATCTGGACTCCCGCAACGGCGAAGCCGTGATGGAGTTGCTCCAGAACCTGCACCGCGAGGGCGCGACCATCTGCATGGTCACACACGATCCGCGCTTTGCCAAGCATGCCGAACGTGAAGTGCATTTGTTCGACGGCAAAGTGGTGGCGGAAGAAGAACTGAAAAAATTGATGGCGGACGTGCATGCATGAGCGGCTTGATCCAAGACCTCTGGTACGCCCTGCGGCAACTCCGGAAGAACCTTGGGTTCACTGCGGTCGCGGTGCTGACGCTGGCATTGGGAATCGGCGCCAGCACGGCAATCTTCAGCCTGATCAATACCCTCATCCTGCGCATGCTGCCGGTTCGGGAACCGGAGCAACTGGTCGAACTTCTGCACAGGTATCCGGGTGAGCCGCATCTGAATGGCTTCTCCCCGCAGGCCTACCAGCTCATGCGCGACCACAATCATGTGTTCTCGGGCCTGGTCGCCGCAGCTTACCAGCCTTTCCACCTGCGCGGTAGAGGTCTGGAACCACAAACGGTGCAAGGCGGATATGTAGACCGAAACTTTTTTCCTGTCCTCGGGATGCAACCTGCGATCGGAAGGCTGATTGGTCCAGAGGATGACCGCACCGGCGATCCTTCCGCCGTAGCTGTGGTGAGTTGGTCCTACTGGAAAAGCAGGTTCAATCTCGACCCGGCAATGCTGGGCAAGCAAATCATCGTGGAAGATGTGCCGGTGACGATTGTCGGGGTGGCGGCGCGCAAGTTTTCCGGATTGCAGGTGGAGTCCCGCCAGGACGTCTGGCTGCCTCTGGCCATGCAGCCGACCCTCGTTCACTCCGGCCTCGGGTCGGGGTCGTTGTGGTTGGTAGGCAGGTTGAAACCCGGCGTCTCCATCAATCAGGCGCAAGCAGAGATGGCGGTGTTATACGAGTCGACTCTCGAGGAGCAGGCCAAGGCCACCAACAATCCTTTTATTCGCAAGATGAAACTTGAGATGGAGCCCGCGGGTGCCGGCCTCTCGCAGCTGCGCGAGGAATGGGCCAAGCCACTGCTGCTGCTGTTGGCCGTTGTGGGTTTGCTGCTGCTGATTGCGTGCACCAATCTGGCCAGCATGCTGCTGGCGCGCGGGGCAACGCGGGAACACGAAATGGCGTTGCGCCTCTCTTTGGGAGCCGGTCACTTTCGATTGGCGCGGCAGGTGCTGACCGAGTCCTTGCTGCTTTCTGCAGTCGGCAGTCTGCTGGGCGTTTACGTGGCGTATTTCGGCGCCGGAGTGTTAGCCGCAATCATCGTTGCGGAACGACGGCCGGGGCCGCCTCTCGAGTTCCATGTCCAGACAGATATGCACGTGCTGCTTTTCACCGCGGCAATCACCTTGTTGACCATATTGCTGTCCGGACTGGTTCCCGCTCTGCGCGCCATGAGGGCTGCCCCGGCATCCTCCCTCCGGCAAGCGGGCAGTACCAGTGAGACCAGGCCCCGCCGGTTGTTCGGAAAGACCCTGGTGGTTGTCCAGGTGGCTTTGTCGGTTGTGCTCTTGAGTGCTGCCGGGCTGTTTGTCCGGCACTTGTTGAATCTCCGCCATCTCGATTTGGGCTTCCACCCCGACCACGTTCTGCTCGTGACTCTCGATCCCGAAGGCAGTGGATATGACGACGACCACTTGTCACTCGCGTATCAGGATTTGCTGCAACACCTGGAAGCGATCCCGGGCGTGCGCTCCGCTACAATCTGTGCCCCTTCTCCAATCTCGGGAGCGGGAGCAAATCGCGGCGTCACGGTAGAAGGCTACGAGGCCAAGCCGGGAGAAATCCGCAACGTCATGGAAAGCTGGGTGGCGCCGAAATACTTTGCAACCCTCGGCACGCCATTGCTGATGGGCCGCGACTTCAGCTTCCAGGACAAGGGTGGGCCACGCGTCGCGATCATTAATCAGACCATGGCCCGCTATTATTTCGGCAACGGCGATCCCATCGGGAGACATGTCACTTTCGACGGTGACGGCCAGCCATACGAAATTGTTGGCGTTGCCGGTGATGCGAAGTACTTGGAAATGCGCGAAGCCACGTGGCGCACCATCTACCTCAACACTTTCCAGGAACCTTCGGTGGATTCGCGATTTGCGTTGCGCACCGGTGTCGACCCCGCGACTGTGGCTCTCGATGTCCGGCGCACGGTGCGCGACATGCTGAAAACAGTCTCCGTAAAGAGCATCACGACGCTCACCGACCAAGTGAATGCGTCCATCGTTCCAGAGCGGCTCATGGCGACGCTCTCCCTGTGGTTCGGCGTGCTGGGGGCTCTGCTTGCGGCCATCGGCCTCTATGGACTGCTGGCCTACACGGTGGCGCGTCGCATCAACGAGATCGGCATTCGCATGGCCCTGGGCGCAACCCGAGGTGACGCGATCCGGATGGTGCTCGGGGACGCGCTGGGCACGGTTTGTATCGGTTTGGCGGTAGGAGCGCCTATCGCGTACTGGAGCGAAAGGTTTGCCGCAAGCCTGGTGCCCGAGCTGCAGTTAAGAAGCGCCTTCCCGATCGCCTGCGGAGCCGTAGTTCTGACTGTGATTGCGCTGCTTGCGGCCTACGTCCCGGCGCGGCGCGCAGCCAGAGTCGATCCCATGGTGGCGTTGCGTTACGAGTGAGGAACATGGAAAGCCTGCTTCAAGATCTGCGATACGGATTTCGCATGTTGCGGAAGAACCCGGGTTTTACCCTGGTGGCATTCCTCACGTTGGCCCTGGGAATCGGTGCGACCACCGCGATTTTCAGCGTGATGTACGAAGTCCTGTTGCGGCCACTGCCTTACGAAAATCCTGACCAGATTGTCCGTCTTTGGGAGGTAGATGCACAGGGCCACCGGATGAGTTTCACCGACCCGAATTTTGAAGACATCCGGTCGCAGGGCGGTTCGCTGCAAGGTGTGGCCGAGTACCGAGCGCTGCCGGAATCGATTTCCGGCGGTTCCGAGCCGACGCGGGTCACGGTGGCCACGGTTTCCCGTGACTTCTTCCCGCTCATGCGCGTACGGCCCACGCTGGGCCGCACCTTTTTGCCCGATGACCAGCGTTTCGGCGCAGCGCCCACCGCGCTGGTGAGCTACGGATACTGGCAACAATATCTTGGAAGCGCCGCCGATCTTTCGGCGGTCAAGTTGACCATTGAGGATCACGCAGTCTCGGTCATTGGCGTGCTGCCGCCCGGCTTTCGCTTCCCCGATGACTCCAACATCTGGATGCCGCGAGAAATCTATGAGCGCCTGCCGAGCCGTAGTGCGCACAACTGGCATGTGTTGGGACGTCTGCGTGACGGGATCGCTCGGGAGCAGGCGCAGGCCGAGCTAGGTTTGATTGGCCGTCAGATCCGTCAGCAGTACGGACAAGATGTGGATATGACCGGCGTTGCGGTGGCACGTCTGCAGGATGCAATGACCAGCAACGTGCGTCCGGCGTTATTCATTTTGCTTGGCGCAGTTGGTTTCCTCTTGCTGATTGCCTGCGCCAACGTGGCGAACCTGCTGCTGGCCCAGGCCGCCGCGCGGCAAAGAGAGTTGGCGGTCCGCGCAGCAATTGGTGCGACGCGCGGTCGTTTGGTGCAGCAGTTTCTCACGGAAGCTTTGCTGCTCTCTCTGGCGGGAGGTGCCGCAGGCGTGCTGGCGGCGCGCTGGGGAGTGGTTGCACTGGTAAGGATGGCTCCGCCTGAACTGCCAATGGCCGGAAACATTTCCATCAGCCTTCCGGTATTGCTCCTTGCCTTAGGGATTTCGTCGGTCGTGGCGGCCGGGCTGGGAGTTTTCAGTGCGCTGCGGGCTACTACGGGAGCCGCGCAACCCGCGTTAGCGGAGCGTGGCCGGTCGCAGAGCGGTCTGCCACGCAGCCAACGTCTGGGCCGCGCCATCATCGCCGGGCAGCTGGCCATCACATTAGTGTTGCTCACCGGAGCGGGCCTGTTGGGACGCAGTCTGCTGCGCGTGCTCGCCACGGATCCGGGCTTTCATGCCGAGCACATCATTACGATGGATCTTGCGCGTCATTTGCCGAAAAGGAAGCCGACAAAACGCGCCGCATTCAGTTCCTCGATCAACTGCTGGCGCAGATGCGCGCCATTCCCGGAGTCCTGGAAGTTGGAGGGACAGGAAGCCTGCCGTTGACGGGACCGCTGTCGGACGGACCTACGTCTTGTTGGCACCCGGCGAGCAGCCCCCTCACGCCATGAGGGAACTGGAGCGCTGGTTTGACAACGCCACGCGCACCGGGCACGCAAATTACAGCCCAGCCAGTGCAGGTTATTTTCGCGCCCTCGGTA
>CAVZXU010000035.1:0-28836 GCA_963779255.1 Terriglobia bacterium
AGAGTGATCTTGGGATAAGAGTGTCGGACATCGCAGATGTCGCGCCCTGGCTGCCCAGTCGCCGGTGCAATTCAAGACAACCTGCGCGGCGTTCATCAATTCCGACATCCGCATAGCGCAACAGCAAGGTCAAGGATGCGACAACATTCTAGCCGGCCTGGTGTACGCGATCGCCGAGAACTACCTCACCAAAGTCAAAGGGCAACGCTCGGTCGGCAACAAGGTACTGCTGCAAGGAGGAGTGGCCTTGAACCGGGCGCTCGGGTATGCGTTCGCTCATAGTGTTGGGCGCCCGATTGTAATTCCCGCCAACCCGGAGCTGCTCGGGGGCCCTTGGCGTAGGGCTGCTCGCGCTCGAAAGGTCAGGAGGCCAGTGGCTACGGCCACCGACCTGCAGACTCTCGCAGCAGCGGACATGAAACTGGTGGGTCGATTCACATGTCAGGCGTGCAAGATGTACTGCAGTATTGACCGCTTCGAGGTGTCTGGGCGGCGGTTCCCGTTCGGCGGGCGCTGCAGCCTGTTCGAGAATGTATGGAAGAGAAAGACTCGCATTGCTCCGGTGCCCGACCGGGTCGAACAACGGGCCGCGATACTCTTTGGCATTACGAAACACATCGACAAGAGCCCGAGGCACGAACCGGCGGAACGAGCTCATTGGGGAGTCGGACCGGCGTACTGAAGCCGCAAAATCGTTCCTGGAAGAGTCCTTCGGCTACCCACTGCGGCTGCGTCGGCCGGCGGGACCCGCATCGGGATTCCCCGCGCGTTGACGACCCACTCCCTGTTCCCGCTCTACTCCACTTTCTTCTCGGTTCTGGGGATGGAGGTGGTGTTGTCCGACGTGGACCCGCGCGGTGACCTGCGGTCGCATTCCGGTTTCTGTCTGCCGGCACAGATTGCACACGGCGCAGCGTTGGATTTGGCACAACGAGGCGTCCACCTGGTCTTCTTGCCGCACGTCGTACCGGGTTGCTCGTCTCCAGACCCAATGATGTTCCTGCTATGTTTCAAAAGAGCTCAGAACACATTTCCTCCAAAATCTTCGGCGAAGTTACCCCCACGGTGGGCACGGGCCTGAATGCTGAACATCAGGGCTACGACGGCATCATCCTGATCGGGCCATTCAATTGCCTGCCATTTCGGATCTCGGAGGCGATCCTCAAGCCGATCAGCATTCAACAAGGCATGCCATTACTAACCTACCAAACCGACGGCTACCCGGTTGCACCTGCTGTGCTCAGACAGGTGGACGTTCACATTCAGCAGATTCTGGAGCACTCCTCCCGCAACCGTGACTCATCCACCAACTTGAACGTCGGGCCTTTAGTCCAGTCCGTTCTAGACATGTTGCATCAGAACACCAACCGAAAATGATCCTCTAGCCGCCTGGAGCTACCCTCGTCCGGTACCTTGCTGATGCCGCCCATGGCCGGTGCAGGATACCAGCGGCCGGCTACTCGAAAATCGAGCCGGAAAGACTTGCACAGCCTCGCCATGTGTCTGTGGTCACACCCAGTGGTGATAACCCGCACAGCCGCCCCTTCCGGCCTGGCCTGAAAATAAGGGCAGTCTTGCTCGAGGTGAGCCCATGAAAAGGATCATCATCGTAGGCGCGGCAGGTAGGGACTTTCATAATTTCAACGTAGTCTTTCGCGGCAATCCCGAGTACCAGGTAGTTGCATTCACCGCCACGCAAATCCCCGACATCGCGAATCGTCGATATCCGCCGGAACTGGCCGATGATGCGCAGTATCCCGACGGAATCCCGATCTTTGAAGAGAGGGATCTAGAGAAACTGATTGTCACGGAGCGCGTGGATGCGGTGGTGTTCTCCTATAGCGACATCTCACACCAGAACCTGATGCACCTGGCATCGCGCGCTGTGGCTGCCGGCGCGGATTTCTGGCTTCTGGGAACAGAGCATACCCAGCTGAAGTCTTCAGTTCCCGTGGTGTCGGTTTGCGCCGTGCGCACGGGCTGCGGCAAGAGTCCGGTGTCGCGACTGGTGACCTTCGAGCTTCGGAAGCAAGGCTGGAATCCGGTCGTGGTCCGTCATCCCATGCCCTACGGGGATCTGGCAGCACAGGCCGTACAGCGCTTCGCGACTATGGAGGACCTTGACTTCCAGCAGTGCACGATCGAAGAGCGCGAGGAGTACGAGCCACATATTCGTGACGGTACGGTGGTGTACGCGGGCGTGGATTACGAGCGTATCCTGCGGCGCGCAGAGAAAGAAGGAGACATCATTCTCTGGGATGGCGGGAATAATGACACGCCGTTCTACAAGTCTGATCTTGAAATCGTAGTCGCCGACCCGCACCGTCCCGGGCACGAGCTGGCGTACTTCCCTGGAGAAGTTAATCTTCGCCGCGCCGATGTGGCGGTGATCAACAAGGTGGATACTGCGACACGGCAGGACATCGAGACCGTCCGACATAACATCCACGTATGCAATCCCAAGGCCAGGATCATCGAAACTGCCTGCCGGGTTTCGGTGTCCGCTCCCGAACTGGTGAAAGGACGCCGGGTACTGGTGGTCGAGGATGGCCCGACTCTCACCCACGGTGAAATGCCATACGGTGCCGGAGTTGTAGCAGCGCGGCAGTTTGGAGCCGAGGAGCTGGTATATCCGAAGCCCTTCGCGGTCGGGTCTATTCGCGGCACCTACGAGAAGTATCCCCACCTGACAAATCTTCTGCCCGCTATGGGCTACAGCGTCATGCAGCGCCATGAACTGGAGGAGACCATCAACCGCGTGCCGTGTGACCTGGTCCTGATCGCTACTCCCATCGACCTGGGGCGTGTGATTCGGATCGACAAGCCGAGCCTGCGCGTCACCTACAGGGTAGAAGAACTCACTCATCCGGGTTTAGTTGAGATACTCGCTCAGTTTCAAGTGCCGGCGGGGGTGGAACAATGAACATCAAGGATTTCGTCTCGATCAGGGACTTCTCGGCATCGGAGATCGAATATCTGCTGCTGCTGGGGCGACAGATCAAGGCCCACCCCGGCACCTACATCGATACGCTCAAGGGCAAGACCCTGGCCATGATCTTTGAGAAACCATCACTACGAACCAGAGTGAGCTTCGACGTCGGGATCCAGCAACTAGGCGGTTTTTCACTGTACCTCTCTCCTTCAGAGATCAGCCTCGGCAAGCGTGAATCCGTCTATGATGTGGCCAAGAACCTGGAGCGCATGGTGCAAGGCATCATGGTCCGGACGTTTGCGCACGAGGTCGTGGAAGACATGGCACATTACGCCGGGGTCCCCGTGATCAACGGTTTGACCGATTACAGTCATCCCTGCCAGGCCATGGCGGACTACCTCACCATGTGGGAGACAAAAGGCAATTTGGAAAGGCTGAAGATTGCATATGTCGGCGACGGCAACAACGTGGCGCATTCGCTCATGTTCGCGGGCGCACAGCTTGGCGCCGAGGTTTGGGTCGCGACCCCTCCCGGCTACGAGCCCAGAGCGGACGCCATTGCTTGGGCCCAGGGGAGAGCCAGCGAGACGGGCGGAAGCTGTCGGATCACGAACGATGCGAAAGAAGCTGCCGCCGGAGCTGATGTGATCTACACCGACGTATGGACCAGCATGGGCCAGGAAGCCGAAGCAGGGAAGCGGCGTGATGCTTTCAGGAGCTATCAGGTCAACTCCGCACTGTTTGCGTGCGCCAAACCTGATGCTATTTTCATGCACTGCCTGCCCGCGCATCGTGGTGAGGAAGTGACCTATGAGGTGATTGATTCGCCACACTCAGTTGTCTTCCAACAAGCAGAGAACCGCCTGCATGCTGAGAAAGCAATCATGCTGGAATTGATGAAGGACGTATCCGTGGGCCTGATGCGTCCGGCGGCGATGCCGGAACTTGTGCACGCATAGCAGGAGCAGCGATGAAAACCATATTGCTGGCGGTGGGGGGAAACTCCCTGATTCGCGCAGGCGAAAAGGGGACCATCGCCGAGCAGATGGCGAACGCCCAGCGCACAGCGGCGGAGATCGCCAAGCTGATCCGTGACGGCTATCGCATCGTCCTCACTCATGGCAACGGTCCCCAGGTCGGCGCGGCCCTCCTGCGCTCGGAACGGGCAGCGAGCCAGGTTCCGGGACATCCGCTTGATGTTTGTGATGCCTCCACCCAAGGTGAGATTGGCTACCTGCTGCAGCAATCTCTCGACACCGAGCTCAGGCGGGCCGGTCTGCGCGTGCCCGTGGTGACGGTACTTACCCAGGTGGTTGTCGCGCAGGACGATCCGGCAATGCAGCGACCGACCAAGCCGATCGGCCCCTTCTACTCGCATGCCGAGGCCGAGGAACGCCGGTCACGGTTTGGCTGGGAGACCGTCGAGGATGCAGCGCGTGGCTGGCGTCGCGTCGTGCCCTCACCCGAACCGGTGGAGATTCTGGAACTGGAGGTAATTCGCTATCTGCTTGACCGGGGCGTGCTGGTCATTGCTTGCGGAGGCGGCGGCATCCCGGTGGTCTGGAAAGATGGCAGACTGCAGGGGGTTGAGGCGGTCATTGATAAAGATCGCGCTTCCGCCCTGCTGGCCTCGCGCCTTGACGTAGATCTCTTCCTGATCTCAACCGATACAGACTATGTATATCTCAACTACAAAAAACCTACGCAAGAACCGATTCTCTTAGCGAGCCCGGCGGCATTGCGGGAGTATGCCGATGCAGGTCACTTCCCACCGGGCAATATGGGACCCAAAGTCGAATCCGTCTTACGTTTTGTAACGCGTGAGAAGCGGGAAGCGATCATCACTTCCGCAGAGAACCTGTGCCGTGCTGTGGCCGGATTCACCGGTACTCGCGTGGTGTTGGAGGAGAGTCCGATTGCCCTCGACGTGCGTGGACAAATGGAGCTTCCAGTAGAAAGCGGGTGATCTATGGAAGAACATGTACTTGCGGCGGTGGTGCAGATAAAGAGCGGGCGGGTAGAGGCCAGGCCGAAGCGCGACGGGAAACTGCGGCATGTAATCGAATCGCAGCAATTCACCGTGCCATTATTGATGGAACTGTTCGATCGCGCGCGCGGAATGGAGCGGGTGGTTGCTCGCGGAGGTTCTCTCGAGTACCAGAATCGCATCATGGCAACGCTGTTCTATGCGCCCTCGACTCGCACCCGGCTTTCCTTCGAGGCAGCCATGCACAGGTTGGGCGGCAGGGTCCTTTCCACGGAACATGCGCAAGCGTTTTCTTCCGAAATTGAGGGGGAACAGGTCGAAGACACCATCCGAATTATCGGCGGTTACTCGGATGTAATAGTCATCCGCCACTATCAAGAAGGCGGCGCTAAACGCGCGGCACAAGTCTCGCCTGTTCCCGTGATCAACGCAGGGGACAGCGAGGGCGGTCAGCATCCCACGCAAGCCTTACTCGACTTGTACACGATCTACCGCGAACGCCCGCTCGATGGCCTGAGTGTGGCCATCATTGGCGAACTCGACAAAGGCCGCACGGCGCGATCACTGGCGTACCTTCTAGCCAAGTTCGAGCGCGTCAGGATCTTCTTCGTCAGCCCTCCCGAACTCCAGATGAAACCCGACATCCTTAGCTACCTGGATGAGCATGGCGTGCACTACGAACTCGAGCCCGACATGAACCGCGTCATCGGAGAGGTGGATGTGGTGTATCAAACCCGCATCCGGCCCGAGCGTACAAACGGAAGCCTGCAGCAGTACGCGATTAACTCGGCACTCTTGCCGAGAATGAAGCAGGATGCGCTCATCCTGCACCCTTTGCCACGCACCGTGGAACTTGACGAATCAGTGGATCAAGACCCGCGGGCCCTGTATTTCCGGCAGGCCCAGAATGGGCTCTACGTGCGGATGGCACTGTTGACCCTGCTGTTGGAGAAGGATTGAGAGGGAGGTCTTATGCATACCGGATTGATGACGGAAGAGAGTCTGCACACGCGTGATCTTGTTGAGCTGGAAAATCAGTACGGAGCGCACAACTACAACCCTCTCGAGGTAGTGATCGAGCGCGCCCAGGGAGTCTGGGTCTACGACGTCGAGGGCAACCGCTATCTGGACTGCCTGGCTGCATACTCGGCGGTCAACCAGGGCCATAGCCATCCCAAAATTCTGAAGGCCATGATCGAGCAGGCACGCAAGGTGACTTTGACCTCGCGAGCCTTCCGCAATGACCAGCTTCCACTGTTCTACAAAGAGATTCACGAGCTGACCGGCTATGACATGGCGCTGCCCATGAACACCGGGGCCGAGGCCGTGGAAACCGCCATAAAAACCGCCCGCAAGTGGGGCTACAAGGTCAAAGGCATCCCTGAAGACAAAGCGGAAGTCATCGTATGCTTCAACAATTTCCACGGGCGAACCATCACGGAAGTGAGCTTCTCGACGAATGCTCAGTACCGCGACGGCTTTGGGCCCTTCACGCCGGGCTTTAAAGCCATCCCCTTCGGCGACGCGCAGGCCCTGGAAGATGCAATCACGCCGCGCACCTGCGCCTTTCTGGTCGAACCCATTCAAGGTGAAGCCGGAATCATTCTGCCTCCGCAGGGATATTTGAAGCGTGCGGCTGAAATTTGCCGTGAGAACCGCGTTCTCCTTCTAGCCGACGAGATTCAGTCGGGCTTTGGTCGGACCGGCAAACTGTTCGCGTATATGCACGAAGGCATCAAGCCTGACGTATTGATCGTAGGCAAGGCGCTCTCCGGCGGCTTCTATCCCGTCTCGGCCGTGCTCTCGTCATGGGAAATCATGCGGCTGTTCGAGCCGGGAGATCACGGCAGCACATTCGGTGGCAATCCGCTCGGGTGTGCCGTAGCTCGTGCTGCCCTACGAGTATTGACAGAAGAGAAGCTGGTCGAACGCTCCGCAGAATTGGGGGCCTACTTCCTGGGCTTGCTGCAGACCCTCCACAGTCGCGATCTGAAGGAGATCCGCGGCAAAGGATTATGGATCGGGATCGAACTCCTCAGCCCGGCTCGGCCGTACTGTGAGGCTTTGAAGGAAGAACAAATCCTGTGCAAGGAAACCCACGACCGGGTGTTGCGGATTTCACCACCCCTGGTCATCACGCGGGACGAGATTGACTGGGCCTTCGAGCGTATCCGCAGGGTGATTGAGAGCCTGTCAGTACGTTGGCTGTGTGGGTAATAGTGGTATTTAGTAAGGAGAAATTTTATGAGCACTCATGTCATGGACAAGACAGCCGACTTGGCGGGACCGGGCGTCGGCGACTACCGCGAACTGGAAAAGATTCTGCCTTCAGACTATCACTCGCTGCTGAGCCCGAAAGAGACGCAGCAGGCCATCTTCCGCGTAAAACGCTACATCGAAGACAACCTGTGCAGCGAGCTCAACCTGATGATGGTCGAGGTGCCGCTTATCGTTGATGTGAACAGCGGCGTCAACGACATGCTGGATCGCGACGGCTCGCGCACGCCGGTCCAGTTTCACATTTCGAACGACCACAACCTTCACCCCGTCGATGCACAGGTGGTGCAGGCCGCCACCAAGTGGAAACGTATCGCCCTGCGACAATTCGATTGCAAAGTGGAGGAAGGCATCTGTACCGATATGCGCGCCGTAAGAAAGGACTATTTTCTGGACCACGACCATTCTGCGTACGTGGACCAGTGGGACTGGGAGCGTGCCATCACGCCGGAGCAGCGCAACGTCGTTTTTCTAAAGACGGTGGTGACGAAGATCTGGAGAGTGCTGTTGGGGGCTGAAAAGTTTGCCCAAGGCATGTTTCCACAGTTGAAGGACCCCCGCTATCCCGATCTGCCCGAGCAATTGGTCTTCTTACATGCGGAAGAACTTCTGGAGATGTATCCCGACCTGCCCCGCAAACAACGGGAAACCGAGGTACTCAAGAAGTTTCCTGCGATCTTCATCATCGGAATCGGCTACCCCTTGCGAGATGGCTACCCGCACGAAATGCGGGCTGCGGACTACGACGATTGGGTGACCGACACCCGCGAGCAGACCGGTAAACCCACGCACGGGCTGAATGGCGACATCCTGGTATGGAACCCGGTCACTAAGCGGCGGCATGAACTGACTTCGATGGGGATTCGCGTCACTGCCGACGCCCTGAAAAGACAATTGCAGATGGCGGGTCAAGCTGACTTCCTGCACTTGCCCTATCATCAAGCCATTCTCAACCATCAGATTCCGCTTTCGATCGGCGGCGGCATCGGGCAGTCGCGCACCTTGATGCTGTTGCTCCGCAAGGCCCATCTTGGGGAAGTCAGCGTCACGGTGTGGCCGGAGATCCTTAGGGAGATGTGCGCGAGAAGGAACATTTTAGTGTTGGAGTAGGCCTTTTTAATACCGCGGTAGTTGACTCTAAGCGTCATAAGACGGTTGGTGCAGTGTCCTCCAATCACAGGTCGGGGTGACCCTGGTCACTGTTCCGACTTCGTCATCTCACTAACATCCGAACAGGAGGTGTGCCATGCAAGTAAAAGACGTCATGACCTCGAAGCCCAGTTATTGCACGCAGTATTGGACAGTCGAAGCTGTGGCCGCCCTGATGGATCACGCGGGCACCGGTATCGTGCCAGTGGTGGAAGAACTGCTTCATCGCAAGCTGGCTGGGGTTGTAACCGACCGGGATCTTTGCCTCAGAGTAGTAGCCCCGGGGAAATATCCGGCGCAGACCTGGGTGAAAGAATGTATGACATCGCACCCAACTTGCTGCCATCTCGAAGATAGTGTGGAAACCGCACTGCAATTGATGCGGGACAAGCGAGTGCGACGGTTGCCTGTGGTGGACCAACAGATGCAACTTCAGGGGATGCTCTCGATCAGTGATTTCATCCGAAGTGACGGGGTCGACAAAACCCTGCTCTACGACACTCTGAAGGGAATTTGTGAACGCAGCTACGCCATTGAAGGCGACACGGCGCGTGTGTCAAAAGCCGCCTAGAAGGCGGCCAAGTGTGAGACGGCTTGCACCAGGCGAGATTGGCAGCCAGCACATTACCGCCGCACCCGCCGCCATGGCACGTATCAGTTCGTGTCATTCGAAATGGAGTAGGTGCAGCGATGCTAGCTGATGTTCCAGCGGGTGAAAGTCCCGCCGGTGGAACTTGCTCAGTTGCCACCGTAGTTATATCCAGCGGCGGGAAGGGCGACCGACCCGTCGAAAGCCTGGAAGTAAAAGCCACCGATGGCTGGGAGAAATACCCGGTCAGATCCGCCAGGGTGGCAAGCAACTTGGCAGGCTGTAGTGAGTAGCGAACCGGTGAAGCCGCGAAAGTTCGTCCCATCTGAAGCGGATGATGGGGTTTCTTGGGAGTGCCGAGCCGTTCTACTTCCGGTGAAGGCCAGTGTCGTTGGCGAAGGAACTGAGCACACACCGCCAATGGATTCCCCGCGATCGCAGAGAATGGCATGCCAAGAGGGAACGGCGAGTGGGGCGGATGAGGTCGAATAAGTGATGATGGACCGGGACAATAGAACCCGGACCGGAGCGAGGACCTCTGGGATAGAGGAGAAATCTTCTCGAATGGCAGTGCACCACCGAGCCCACTGTTCCGACACAGTGCGGGACGCAAAGTGTGGCAGCGGAGTGCACGAAGGGCAGACGCAAACCTACGTGAAACGCAGGGTATGCCTGGTGCTGGCTTAACCTGTGTGACATGAGGGAAGGCGCTACCTGAAAGGCCAACCTTCCAGCCGTACTGGGGAAAACTCACCGTACGGAATGATAGGGGAGGTGGTGGAAACGTCGGCATCATTCGAAGCCCGCTTCCGCGCCACCACCTTACCCGACTGAATCATGGCGGGTCCGGCCTTGAACTGACAGTGTGCCTCTCCTTCATTACTGGATTCTCCGCCTCACCTTTTCGAGTTTGGTGCCGATAGCGGGGACAGTCCAGGTGCCGATGTGGACGGTGTCAGGTCCTGGGCGAGCACTTTCTTGACCGGGTCGGAGATTTCGTTGGCGTGGGCGAGCAATTGGCTGACCTGCCATAACTGGGTGTCTGTCAGTTTGCTCTTAAAACCGGGCATTCCGGACAAGCGAATGCCATTGGCCGTTTTCCAATAACTCTCGGCTACCGGATCATCGGTCACGCCTTTGCCGCTAAACAACTGGGGCGGTTTGGGAAACATGGTTGTCGCATAGTCGGTGGGTGCCTGGCCGGGCATCCCGTGACACACGGCGCAGTGCTGCTTGTACACCTCCGCACCAGCCAGATAGGTCGACTCGTCAGCGGGCACAGAAGGCTCGCCGGTCGTTTGTTTCTGGATGTGCGCATCCAGGGCCAGGTGCGCCAGCTTCCGCTCAAACGGCATGGGAAGATCGGCGACGGCCACAGGCGCCATGCCTGCCGCAAAGTAGTAATAGAGCCCGCCCACTATAATTAAGACGGCCAATACGAAACCGATCAAAACACCCTTCAGCATTTGTTCGCTCCTACCCTTTTGTCCATGGAGTATTGCGGTCCATGGTAGCCAGGTTTCTTCGATTTAGCCCGACCAGCGGGTGTGACTAGCGGCGGACCTTCTTCCCAATCACGAGTTCGTAATCAGCCAGAACCTTCTTGCGCAGTCTGGCCGCTCTCTTGCGGTCCAGGCCTTCCACGGGTGATCTTCTGCACTGCTCGACCGTTGTCTTGAGACTCGCGAGGAAGGCCTGGCATGGCTTGCAGCCCTTCATGTGCCGCTCCAATTCTTCACAAAGCGAATCGTCCAACTTGTCGTCGAGATAGTCTGAAAGCTGGGCGAACATGGCTTTACAGCGGCCCGGTCTGGGTTGTTCGTCAAAGACCGCGCGCGACGAGGCTGCCGCTTTCCCGAGACGTGGCTTCAGCCCTTTCATCAATTCCATACGGACGAACAGCCGGGCACGGTGCAGGCGAACCCGCACGGTTCCAGGACGCAGCCCGGTGATCTCGGCGACCTGTTCGTCCTTGAGACCTTCCATGTCGCGCAACACCAGGACGATGCGGTATTGTGGCGGCAGTCGCTGAATTATCTTTCGCAACCGTGCCGCTTCCTCGCTCCGGATCGCGACAGATTCCGGGTTGATGCCGCTATCGGTCTCCAACTGCTGAAGTTTCTTCCGATTGGGCATGAGTTCCTCCAGAGAAAGGTCTAGTTGGGGAGCAACCTTGCTTCGGCGCCGGCTCATCAGGCAGCGGTTCTTGGCCACCTTATACAGCCACACCACCAGTGCTTTCGCACTATCGAATTTGGCAGGTACGGAACCGACCTGATCAGCACTTCCTGCATGGTATCTTCTGCGTCCTGGCGCGGGCCGCAAACGCCCATGCTGAAAGAGAACACGGTATTTTGAAGTAGAGCCAGGGCCTGCTCCAAAGCATTATCGTCACCTCGCCGCAAGAGGTGTACGACCGGTTCGATTTCAGGGGCGATGCCGTAAATGTAACACGGCAAAACATCCTGTGGCACCTGGCCTGGCCGCCGAGGCAAGTGCCGGCCCATTTTGAGAACGACTCAGGGCTGCTCCAATTCAGTGATCAACAGCCATGGACAGCGCCCCATAACACGGCGACAGGAGACAAAACCATATCTTGTTCGAGATAGGATATTGTCATGGCTGCAATCGCGCTCGATCCCATCGGCCGCGTCCACTCGCCACGAATCGAAGCGAAGGACGATTTTTGGGGAGACGTAATATCTGTCATCGAGCTCGACTGCACGCGTTTTACTCCAGAATCCGTCCTCGGTCTCTCTGATTTTTCACACATTCTGGTGATCTATCATCTTGACCGTGTTCCTGACGACAGCGTCGTCAGCACCGCCAGCCATCCCCGCAACAATCCGGACTGGCCTCGCGTTGGAATCTTCGCGCAACGGAAGAAACACCGGCCCAACAAGCTGGGCGTTTCCATCTGTGAACTGCTCCAGGTGGATGGCCTGAAGCTAAAGGTGAAGGCGCTGGACGCAATCGAAGGCACGCCGGTGCTGGATATCAAACCTTACGTTCGCGAGTTCGAGCCCGATCCGGCGCAGGTCCGGCAGCCGCAATGGATGACTGAGTTGATGCGCGACTATTTTTCCTGACCGCACGCCGCTCATCCAATTCGAGAAGCTCTGGTTCTGCCGGCCGTCTCCCGCACTCGGTCGATGTCGATGAATTGTACTTTTTGCAGACCGTGGATCGACGTGGCATTCCGGCTACGAGATCGCTGAATGCGAGATACGGCGCGGTCAACCACGCGAGCCAGTTCGGCGCCAAAATCAGCGGGGCGGTCCTCCTGCAAACGCCGTTTCGCCTTCTCGGTAGAAAACCAGGTGGGATTGCGATTGGTCTCCTGCGGCGGCACAAGCCGCAAGACCTCACAAAGATGAGCGCTGATGGCAGGTTCTCTTTCTGCGGACCTCGCCGCGGAATTCCGTGCCTCGCCTCGCTTTCGCCGAACGTAGCGGGTGAATGCCGCTTCCTCCATCCGGCCATGCACACCGGCCTCTTCGAAGGCCTCAAGGGCGGCAGCCTGGGCATGGGTAAGCCCGGGCTCCACGCTGCCTTTAGGAAAAATCCAGCGTCCCTTGCCGGTCTGGACCAGCAGGAATTCGATGATGCCGCCGCGCACCCGATAGCAAACCGCAGCCACCTGCTCGCACTGCTTAAGTTTGCGCAGTTCCGCCAGCCTGAAAAATTTGGCCGATACCTGATACGTCTGCACTTGCGACCAGCCAACGGTCAACCGCGACTCCCCGTTATTTCTGCCGTCCATAGCCATAGCAGCAGAGTGCACGACCCGATCCGCTTCTGGCTAGAGCACACCTTGGTTCGGGGCAGAGTCCGATGACGCGGTTCCATCCCAACCCGGCGCTCCGCTGGACAGCCAGCCCATGCTCTGCCATCCTCAGTCTGTCTTATGACTTATCACGTGGTTGCGCTTACCATGGCGCAGGTGCGACAGGGCGCCCTCGCATTCCAACGGCAGTTGAGCGCCGCTTTGAGTGAATCGAAGGAATTGAAAGTGTATTCGGTAAGCCCGTTCGCACTCGACGAACGCCGCCGCTTCAAAGACCGCTTCGGAGGCGACGTAGTCTATTTTTTCAACGACGCCGCCCGCGACCTGATTCACATGCACGGTTCCGAGCTGCAATTTATCGCGGAAATCCCCGAAAATGAACTGCCGCAACGACGCACCCTGGTCGTCGGCATCCCCGAATAGCAAGAGCGGGCCACGGATTTACACGGATTCACACGGATAAGGCGGAAGAAAGAAATCTTTAATCCGTATAATCCGCGAAAATCCGTGGCCCCGCGTTCCCCGCAAGAGGAATCTCTCTACCTACTTGCGCCCCACCTTGTCCGCGAGACAGTATTTCTTCTCGACCGCCAGGAAGGGATCCTTTGGAAAACTTGTTTTGCCTGCGCTGCAATCGCGAGATCGAAGTCGGACACAAATCCGTCGCGGTATATATGTTCGCGCAAACGGTCGGCATCAGACCGCGGCAAAAGTCGTCGGCGCAGCGCATCTGTTTCTGCCCGCAGTGTTCCGTCTCCCTGGCTATGGGACCTCCGCCCGAGGGCGCCCTGAACCTGGCGGCATGGAACATGATCCGCGACCTGGTTGGCGCCGACCCAGCGCTGAACCAGGCCGCCTGGGAAAACCTGCGAGGAGTGGTAGGCTTGCTGCCCTCCGGCGAACCCGAGCCTGTCCCGCGTCGTGCCGCTGCCGGGGGTTACTTCGAGTTCTGATTTCCTGAAACTTGCACATGATGGAGCGTGCCCCATTCACTTCGTGTAGTTTGCGAAATGGGTGACGGAAATCATCGGTGTGCCCGGGCGGGAGACTGACGCCCCACATCCCAAGGGGAAGAATCTAGAACCTGGGCCGGATGAACGCGGTCTCTAGTGTCACCAGACCGGTACTCCCTTGGCGTCGCGCAGCGTGAAGGTGTTGTTTCCTTTTACTACTTCCCGCGCCAGAAAGAGTTCAGCTTCGCCTTGCTTGATCTTCGAGCCGGTGAGCGAGATCTCGTCTCCCTTGCTGAAGTCCATCCCCATGTCGTCCATGAAGGTTTTGGGACATAGATAGACATCCATCGGGTCTGTCCCATTTTTCACCAGCAAATGAGCGATCTCCTTCTCGCTGCCCTTGTGCGGCAGCTTTACTTCATCGATCGTTGCCTTGATCTTTGTCTCCGTCTGAAGATCGTATTTGGGAGCGTTCGCCTTGGCGGCCTTTTGTGCGCCGGCGGATGCAACGAGGAAAAGGCCGATGGAGAAAAAGAGAAGTATCCTGCGGGACCGATTCAAGCAGCTGAACTCAATTCGACAAGCCATGGCTCCGCCTCCCAGGAGGTAGCCGGAGTCTGCACATCAGAAATTAGTAGAAAAACAACCGACTCGCGGCCCTCGTCATCGCCTGCGTAGGATGAAGCCAGCTTTCCGTCCGCAATGGTACTCCAATTCTAAGTGGACGGATGGCGTGGTTCACGTAGAGGCGGGTAGCTCCTGAGGTTCGCCGGGCGGATCGAGCGTGTCCCCAAACCGGGTGCCCCACCCTCTTCGCTTACTTTGCGAAAGGGTGGCCAAGGGTGCCCGCTTCGGCCTTCTGCGCAAGGGTGCGTGACGGAGATCATGACTGACCCGGTCTCACCTTGGTTTCGAATGGTCTTTCAATGCATCATCTGCAGCCGCTCCCGGAAGTACTCCTTCCAACTCTCCGGCAACGCGGCCACTCGCAGGGCACGCCGCACCCAGGTCACGTCATCATCACCATACCTCTTCGCGATATACAGTCGCGTAATTTCCGAGACTGGGACGCCATTCGGGTCACGACCCATCAACTTGATCTCATCTCCGGCGCCGACTTCTCCCTCGCGGGTGACGGCGAGGTAGAAGCCGGTCCGCCCGCTCGCCAGGAACCGTTTCACCATGTCGCCAGCCTGAAATCTCACGCCCAGTTTGTAGCAGGGAAGCCGAGGCTGGGTAACGATCACCTCCGCAGAGCCGACGGAGAACTGGTCTCCCAGATGGACTGAGTCTTCCAGCAAGCCACCGGTCGTCGAGGCATCGCTCGTCGAGGCATCGCTCGTCGAAGTATCGATCGCCCAGCCATCGACCGTAAAGTTTTCTCCAAACATAGCTATCGGTACCTCCCGTCCCGGCAACTCGTTCCGCCAGTAGTCGTAGTGTGCGAGCGGATAGCAGTAAACCGCCTTATACTCTCCTCCGTGGACAGTGAGGTCCGCCTGACGGTCTCCGTCCAGATTGAGTTTGCGCAACGAGACGCGGCCCTCGACCGGTTCTTTGAAGATCCCGGTAGTCACGCTTATCCCGTGCCACATCACTTCGCGCGGAAGCCCGGTGTTCACCGAGACTAGCTTCATCTCTGTTGTGGTTTTTCCCATCCAGGTTTCTCCTCGAGTTCCTGCGATGATGGGCCCTTCGGTCCGGCCGCGCCCAATACAGGTGGTAGCTGTCAGCATTGTATCCGCCCGAAGGCGCCGCCATCCCCCGAGACCTTGACGCCCAGCCGCGAAGCGGCGCCAGATTGCAGCCCAGGGCGCAAGCCCTGGGTTCAAGATCGGCAAAGTGCGAGTCGCGGAGGGGCGAAAGCTCTTTGATAGCATGGCGAGAAGAGTGGGCCACCCGCTCCAGAGACAAGCCAGGGTTATACTTCTCCGTCAAAGTGCGGACCCGCCGAGAGGAGATAGACCGACTTGCGATCCGTTTGGACCAGATTTCATGCACGTGATTACCTCTGGGGCATATTCTTCGGCTCGCTGTTCGGTCTTGGTTTCAATCTGGCGCATTTGGTCAGAACAATTTTGGGTAGGAGTAGCGCGAAGTGTTGCGATCCGTGTCCCAAATTTTCGCGCGCCGACCATAGCGGCATTGCTAGCTCTTCTAGTCCTAATCCTTCCGAGGTTCTTGAGGAAGTCCGCCTGCCTCGTCCGTTCTTGGTGGGTGGGCCTTATTCGGGGGGCCGGGGTCGTCGGTGCGATAGCCACATTCTGGTATTGGACAACTTGGTAAACTCTTTTTCGTTTCAGCGGGAGTTGTCTTCGAAATCCTTAGCCATTTTAGAGAGCGACGACGGAAACCAGAGGCCTATTCCTTCGATCAGATAGCCAAGTGGATACCCCATCAAGCAAAAGGCAGCATTTCGGCTATTGGATTCGACAAGCCCATCCAAAATTGGGAGCAAGATGCCGTGGGGCGTCAAGACTTCGTCGAGACCGTTGTTGCCCGCGTGCTGGTCAACGGGGAGCCAGCCATTGGAATAACTGCGGATTTTGGCGAGGGGAAGTCTTCAGTTCTCAATTTAATTCGTATCTCTATCGACCAAGGCAATAGAGCTATCGCGGTACCTTTTCGGACTTGGCTGCCGGGAAGTGAGGAGACTTTTCTTGATTCACTTTTCGGTACAGCGACCGCTGCTATTCAAACGAAGTACTTTGCCGTCATGGCGTTCGGCCCTTAGCCGGTACGGACGTGCCGTGTTAGGTGTGATGCCGAAGTCGTGGGCACTGATCAGAGACGGTTACGCCAACTTTTCATTGGCCCCGCGGCGGCCTGATGGAAGAGTCCAGATAAGCACCTCAGGGGCTGAAGCCCACATTCATTTGGGAGAGCTCATTGCAGGGCCAAGGCCCTGCTCCACCCATGCAAGAGCCGAGGCCCTGCTCCACCCAAGACCAGAGTTTCTTCAGCGCCACGGCATGGGGATCGCAGAGCCCCCGCCCAAGCGAAGCTTGGACGGGGCACCCTCCAGGGTGATCCATGAGCCGGCGACCACCGGCCAACGACCGCCCCTAACTAAGGCTTCACCCCCAGCTGCCAAAACAAAAACGAATAAACGTCGGTCCCGTCTTCAATCTGCTTTGTGATCGGCTTGCCCTGGCCGTGCCCGGCTTTGCTGTCAATGCGCAGCAGGATCGGACGCTCGCGGCTCTTTCCGTTGGCGGCTTCAGCCTGCATCAGCGCGGCCATCTTTTTCGCGTGCATAGGATCGACACGGCTGTCGCTGTCCGCGGTCATGAACATAATGGCTGGATATTCGGCGCCCGGCTTTACGTGCTGATACGGCGAGTAGGCGTAGAGCCAGTCGAACTGTTTCGGATCTTCGGCTGAGCCGTACTCCGGCACCCAGAATTTCGCAATCAGAAAATTCTGGTAGCGCAGCATGTCGAGCAGCGGGACCTGGCAAACCACGGCGCGAAACAAGTCAGGACGCTGCGTGATCATCGCGCCCATCAGCAAGCCGCCATTGGAGCCGCCCTGAATGGCCAGGTGGTCTTTGTCAGTGATCTTGTCCGAGATCAGGAATTCGGCGGCGGCGATGAAATCGTCAAAAACATTTTGTTTCTTATCCAGCATGCCGGCGCGATGCCAGTCTTCGCCAAATTCCGATCCGCCGCGCAGGTTAGCCACGGCGAAAACGCCGCCATGCTCCAGCCAGAGATAGCGCGCGCCAGAAAAGCTGGGCGTCAGGCTTACGTTGAAGCCGCCGTAGCCGGTCAGCATCGTGGGGTTCTTGCCGTCCAGTTTTATCCCCTTTTTGTGGAAGGCGAACATGGGGACCTTGGTGCCGTCTTTCGAGGTGAACCAGAGCTGCTTCACTTCATAAGCGGAGGGATCGATACCGGGCGTGGTCACCTTGTCCCACAGCGAAGTCTTGCGCGAGGCCAGTTCCACCTGATACACTGAAGGGGGCACGGTGAACGACTGGAATCCGAACAAGACTTCTTTGCGGTTCCATTTGCCACCGAGCGCCTCGATCGAGCCAATGCCGGGCAGTTCGATGTCGCCCAGCGCTTTGCCCTCGAGATCGAAAAGCTTGAGCTGCGAGCTGGCGTTTTTCTCGTACTGCGCGATGATCTTTCCGTCCACGATTCCGGCGCCCTTTAGAATGCCGTCCGTCGCCGGAATGATTTCCTTCCAGTTGGCGCGGGCGGGATTGGCGGCGTCCACTACGAACAGGCGGAAGTGGGGCGCGTCCTCATTGGTAGTGATGTAAATCTTGCCTTGGAAAATCTCGCCGCTGTACTGGAAATCCTTGCCACTGGTGAGTTGCACCGGTGGCGTGCCGGCTTTCAGGTCCTGGAGAAAAAGTTCGTTCTTGCCGGCCGAGCCCTCGTAAGAAGTCAGCAGCAGCCAGCGATCATCGTCGTCGGGAAGCTGCGAAACCAGGATCTCTTCCTTCTTGCGCCCTTCGCCCCAGATCAGCGGATCTTTCGCCGGGTCGGTTCCGAGCTGATGATAAAAAATGTGCAGATAGTAAACGTCGTCGCCCTCGGGCACATCGCCTTTCTTGGGATTGCGTCCGTAATAGAAACCGGAATTGTCCTTCTTCCATGCCACCTGGGCGATGCGGGCTTGCGGAATGGTGTCGGGCAGCAGCTTACCGGTGGAAGTCTCAATCACGTAGAGGGTGCTGTTTTCGGAGCCACTGGACGAGGTGCCATAGGCCACGTACTTGCCGTCGTCAGAAGGGAACCACCAGTCGAGAGCGACCGTACCGTCTTCGGACATCTGATTCGCGTCCACCAGCGACCGGTCTTGTCCGTGAAGGCCCTCCCGCACCAGTAGGACAGGCTGGTTCTGCGTGCCCTCGCGCCGGGTATAAAAGAAGTAAGGTCCGTCGATCTGGGGCGTTCCGATGGTGCCGATAGAAAGTAGTTGGGTCAGCCGCTCGTGCAGGCGGTCCCGGCCGGGCAGGGGATCAAGAAGCCTGCGCGTGTAAGCCATCTCCTCGCGCACATATTCCTGCGAGTCCGGACTGTTGGCATCCTCCAGCCAGCGGTAGGGATCGGCGATCTTGTGGCCGTGGATGGTCTCGACCACTGTATCCACCTTGGCCTTGGGCGGCCCCGCCGGCGGGGTCGTACTGGGAGCCGAGTTGTCGCCCGCCCACGCTACCCCAGCCATCAGAGACAAACCAGCAGCAATCCAGAGCAAACGTAAACCTCCTGGCATAAAGCACCTCGCAAGATTTGCAGGACACAGGGCCGCCAAATAGGGTATCAAAAACCGCACCGATCAGTTTTGAGCCAGCCGGGCCGGATGCTAATATGGATGACGACAATTCAGGCGACGCGTCTTCTTGATGCGTCCCCCACCACTCCTCAGTAGCTCAATGGCAGAGCACCCGGCTGTTAACCGGGGGGTTGTAGGTTCGAGTCCTACCTGAGGAGCCATTTCTTTTCTTCGGTTTACTGCACACAGACATTTTGAACCTCTGGCGACTTTGGGGACTTTTTGAGGGACTCGATCGGAATTCTCACTGCTCCCAGTACTTCGGCGGCATCGCGGAGAGCCTTGCTTCCAATGTGTCCGTAACGCTTCGCCATGCGGATCGCGGTCGCCGCGGACCATCCCATCATGCTCGCCACTACCGGATAAGGTATGCCAGCTTCCAGCAGGCGGGTGACTGCGGTGTGTCTAAGATCGTGGAACCGGCACTGGAGCGGTTCTGACTCTGTTTCTTCCGCGTTGCCGCTCAGAAGCGCGCCAGCGCGTTCCTTGGCTTTCTCCCAAGCTTCCTTCCAATCGCCAATAGGCCGGGTCGGGTCGGTGTCGTAGACGACTGGGCCTGCGCTGAAGCCAAAGCTATCTACCTCGCCTGCGGCCCCGTACTTCTCACTGGGGAAAACAAAGTGTGTCGGCTGTCGGCAGGGGAACTGTGCAGCCCACATCTCCAACACGTTAAGGATTCGATTGTTTAACGGGATTGCGCGTCCGGTTCCCATTGGCGATTTGGACTTGCCTACCGTCAAAATTCTGGGCACGAAGTCTACTTGTGGCCAGCGTAGCAAGCGGATCTCGCTGTAACGCATTCCAGTATTCAGGGCCAACATAACGGCAACGTAGAGGCAGCGGCAACGGCTCTTGAGGCAGGCATCAAGCAGAGCGGCTTCTTCCTCTGGGGTGATGGCATGCCCAACGTTATCGAGGGTTGGGAGCATCCGAACGTCTAGCTGTATTCCCGCCCACACACGATGCCGCCGTAGGATGGCGCGCAAAGTGCCCACCTCGAGATTGATGGTCTTGGGTGATGCGTCTTCTCCCAAGCGGGCCTGCTGGTAGCGGCTCACGTCCTTCGCTTGAATGTCGGTAACAAGGCGCTTCGCAAAGTGCGGGCGAAGGTGCCTGAGATTGTCGCGCTCGATGCGTTGCGAAGAGGCGGCAAGAGTGAGACTCTTGAGAACGAGCCACTCGTCGGCGGCAACCGCAAAGAGCTTGGCGCGGTCGCGACGTTTTATACCGTTATAGCTCTCCTCCAACTCGCGGTGCCGGGCACGCTCTGCATCCTTCGCAAGCGTTTTAGAGCGAGTCTTGGCGCTTTCTCTCACGCGCTGCCCTTCAAAGATGAAGTCGTACCACCAAACCTTGGAGTCCTTCGTTGGTCTGTAAACCGCCATCCTAATTCTCCTTTCGCAGCATCTCGGCCCGCAGAAAACCTTCAAGATCGCGGGCGTACACGCAGTGAACTTCGCAACGACGCTTGTGTGACTCAGGGTGATCTGTTGGCCATATCCGGTGGCCACAGCAAAACACTTCTTTCAGGCCGGCCGTCAGAGACTTGAACTGGTCGGCACCTAGTTTCTTTTCCACCTCATCAATGTCGAAGCCCTCATGATCGACACCAGCAACAGAGACCGGTCTGAGACCGAGGGCGTAAGAAAGCGGGTACATGGATCGAAAGACTCGGAGCGGTATTACGCCCCGCGCGGGGAGTGCGAGCACCGGGGACATCGGCCGATCATCGTCACGTTTCCTTTTCCTCGCCATGCTTATCTCCTTTCCAGACGGAACCTTGGACGGCCAAGTTACGTTTCAGGTTCTCACGATACTTCCGTTGGTTGGCTGCTTTACGGCTGTGGTAATCGGGCGCCTTCGCATAAAAAGCTTCACGGCATTGGTCCGAACAGAATCAAGAAAAAAGACGGAATCATGTTCGGCGAGTGTAAGACATACGGCCGCTTTGAGGCACGGGACTTTGATCGGATGCGCCAGCTGGCAAAGAATTTCCCTGGGGCCATCTTGGTATTTAGTACCCTTCGCAAATCATTAACCTCGAAAGAAATATCTGATATTGCTCGCATTTCTCGGGCAGGCAGGAAATATTGGAAAGCCGACCACCCCCTCAATCCGGTGTTGGTGTTAACTGGTACTGAACTTCTTCATTGGCACGGTCCACCCTACTGCTGGGATGAATCCGTGCAGAAGAAATTCGAGCGCGTCCAAGGACTGCTCGGACTTTGTGATACGACGCAACAACTTTACCTACATTTGCCATCTTGGCATAGCGACTGGCAGAAGAAGTGGGAAGAGCGCCGTCGGCGCCAGGCAGAGAAAAATATCAGCGCCAGACAAAGCGGATTGAATCAGAACTAGGTATCAGTCGGTCCCGCGTGGGCAAGAGACGGCATGGACCTTTGGACGGTCATTTCACTCTTCCGAGTCCGTGTCCATGGATCATGGTGTTTCAGCTAAAGTGCCAGATTCATCCCCCGAATTCCTTCATCCCTTGCTCATTCCTACCTGTTAACTAATATTAAATAGTCCACGTCGTCGGTCGCAAGGGACTTATCTGGCGCGGAGGTCTATGAAGTTGTAACTAAAAAGTAAAAACAGCCACATGAAGCTTAAAAGCGTAAAAGAGTTTACAACAGCTGACTGGGGTAAGGCGGCTGTAACGGGTATATTAGCAGGGGCTCTAGCAGGACTTCCCGGAGTGGGTGTTATCTGGCAGATGTTACTTGATATAGCAAGTCTTTTTGGCTGGATATCACTTGTAGTGTGGATCTATCGAAAGGCGAAGAAGATTTGAGGGGGCATCTGTCATCTCCACGACTCATTGATGATGCGAAGCTCGCTTCAGTACGATAACAAACGCCTGGAACCTGCCAGGTCTTGATCTACTGGTTGCTGGTTGAGTCAGAGGAACAGTCCTTTTGGGACTGTTTTTTATTTAGGGTGCCTATCTGTCCATGGGGCAAAGCACTCCAAGGAGTCCTTAGGGAAGTAGGGCGTGCCCTGGGGGTTGGCCCACCCTTTCTGGTTTCACCTCAGGTTAGGTTCGGGGTGCCCCGTCCTTGTCGCGCTTTGTGCTACAGGGAGGGGATGTCCTAATCTCTGTATCAACTGATTCACGCCACCAACGGCACTCTCGCCGGCCGGCAGATGGGCTCAAACGCTCGTGGCGCTGCAGGCACGGCGACGACCTGTCCCATGCTCGTTCCGCCGCGCGGGGAGAGTATTGCGACCCAAACTGGTTGCATCACGAACTGCTCCTGTCGGCGAGAGAACGAAATATAGCCGAGGCGAAAGCTCCTCGGCTCGAAGTCTTTTAGGGCGAAGGGCCTCTCCGGGCGCCGCCACCAGAGATCATCCAGCACCCGCTTTGCGCCTTCCTCTGGATCAATGACTGCCGTTTGCGTCAACGGTTTGCTGCGGACCTCCCGCCAGTCGACCCCCCAACGCGTGATCGTTTGACCTGCTCCCACTGATACATGGATAGACGCTCTTCCCAGCACGGCAGGCCGTGCAGATAGCGGCGGAAGGCGCTCAACACTTCAAACAACGCCACCGGCGTCTTTTCGCCGCCACGGTTTTTTCCCTGCGGGACGGTCACGCCCCAGCCCTTCCACTCCCACTTGCTCTCGAATTGAAGCTTGTCCTCTGGGCCGGAATATTGAATGGCCATGTCCCCAGCAATTTTCTCCGCCAGATCGAGAAATGGCTTGCGGTCAACCTTGCGCTCGTCGCTTGCGATCGGCTTACGCGCTGCCGGTGGACGCATCAGTCCTGCGATCGCGCCGGAGGGATGAAACACATCCACCCGCCCGTCATCCGAAAGGCGCATTTGCGCCATCGCGCCGTTATTGACCGTGAGAAACGGGCTGCAGTCGCCGGCGAAAGGCCAGATCACGCTGAGCATACCCGCCACGCGCGCCAGCGACTTCTCCACGCTCGGCTGCTCAATTTGAAACGCCGGCACGCGGTCTCGATAGTTCTTCGCCTGCTTCACCAGGGCGGCAAAAAGATCACCGTCCTTCCCACGTTTGGCTGTGCTTTTAGCCGCATTCTTAGCCATAGATACCTCTGTCCCACGACATGACCGCCATGTAGTAAATGTCAGCCGGCGCAATGTCCGCGGTGGTGTAGCCCTGCCCCCAGAGGTGGTCGCAGCCGATCGCGGTTGCTTCCCAGTCCGGATCGCCATTGTTATAGGTCCTGCGGTTCTCCACAGAGATCACCATGGGATGGTTGGAAACCAACCAGTCCGAAACGCCGTCATGCCAGGAATCGGTGACCGTATTGCCGGCGACTAGGTTGTTCGCCGTGTCATTGCCCACATCATCGGTGGTCCAGCTGTCGTACATGGGACCATAAGAACCGCACATAAGGTGCATGCGGCGGAACATGTGGAGATGGTCCAGAACGTGGTCGCCATCAATCGAATCGCATCCGTAAATCAGCAACCACTCCATGTTGCAAGTGTCGCCGAATCTCCAGCTCTTGGAATGGCCCCTCCAGGTGTCGACTTCTGTGTCAAAGAGCAGCGTCACCTCCCCGTCCTGGTAGTTGCCATGCGTGATGATCAAATAAAGGTCGACGCTGTCGGCGTTCTCCGCATCGTCGCCGCCGTTAGCGGTGTCACGCAGGTGACGTTCGTTGACGCTGTGGTTGCTGCGAAGGAACTTTATGGTATGGCCCGCCTCCGCTAGCGTCGGACCGAACCAGTTGGCAATATAGTACGGACAAGAAAGGTCCTGGCCACCACTACTGACTTCGCCGGGGGCTGCACGGACGTCCGCAAAATGGTCGAGATATTCAATGCCGATTAGCGCTCGCATGGGCTTTACTCCTGAGGTAAGGATGGGGATTGTAGCACATTACCCCCGTATTTCGGCGGGCCGTTCGGTTAGCGAAAATACGTGGTGGAGGATTGCGTGATGGCTACGTCTAAACTGGAAACGGACATCCAAAAACTCAGCGAACAAGAACTCAAAGCGGCACCCACGGCTGACTCGAGCATGAGGACGGCGACGCAATCGCCACCGTGCTCGACTTAGTCGATTATGCACGCTGAAACGAGAATTTCGTTCTCGTTGGATACGTTAAGCAGCGGTCTTGAGGCCCACCGCGAACAAAAGAGAGTCCAGATCGTCGGTAAGGCGTTGATAGAGGCGGTCAAGTTGGCAACGTTTGTCCTGGGCGAGGTTGCGATCGCCGGGAAAGGGCTGGAGAAGGCCAGCGGTGAGGGGAGCATAGATACGCTCGAACAGCTTTAGGAAGAGCACGCAAATGGAATAGCCTTTGTTCACGAGACGGTAACGACGAGAGTGTGGCAGTTTTTTCATCAAAGCCTTTGGCGCGCAATTTCGAAAGGTCGTAGCACAGGGAGGCCAGCGAGTATTGGGACTGGGGCAGGCCGAGAGCGTCCAAAGCGGGCGGATAGAGATCGGCGGTGGTGAAGGTGGAGCCGGCGGCGATGTTAGTGTCTTGGCTCAGCGTGAAATGGAGAAGCGACGTTCCCCGTTAGTGTAGATTCCGCCCTTTCGGGGCGGGGATTTTTTGAGGCATGGGGGGTCTATCGTCCGATGACTCTTGTGCTGTGCGGTGCCAACCGCGCGAGAGTCATGAGCCTCCGTGGTCACTTCAAAATCGGACCATTTTCTTTTTCTGCCTGTCGCCGCGTTTTCCAGCGAAAAATTTGGCGCCAGGAGCGCTTCAGAGCGACGATTGCCAACGCGGTGGACCTAGAGCATCCCCCTGTTTGTCCCTCTTTTGGATGACCACCAAGGGGTATGAACTCCCTCGCGGTCGACCATCGGCTCGATGAGCCCCGCCAAGTTATCCCTCAGCATGGTTGCGTCCCCGCAGAGCCCGCTTCCGTTTCCCCTGGCGAAGTCATTGTACCTGCAGAGTCGGACCGCGCAAACATCGAGGGCGTTGCCTGCTGCCGACGAAGTTGCCGCTGCCGGCGCGCCTCTTCCAACTTACGATCGCGCGCCGCATGGATCTCAGCCTGTCGGCCCGCCAGCATATCCTGCGGCGTCACAAAGCCGATCGCGCTGTGCAGACGCTCCGTGTTGTAGCGGTCCACGTAGCTTTGAATCAGGCGCCGCGCATCCTCCAGCGTCAGCGGCGTAACCGGCCGAATGCATTCGCTTTTCAGCGATTTGTGCCACCTTTCCAATTTTCCGTTCGACTGCGGATAAAAGGGCGAGGTGCGCACGTGGGTCATGCCGGAGATCCGAATGAACTCCTTGAAGTCCCGGGCGATGAACTGCGGTCCGTTGTCCGAGATGATCCGTGGGTTTCGCCTCCGGGTACTTTTCCTTGGCTCGCTCCAGAATGATTTCGATCTCCGCTTCGGTCATCGACTCCCGCAGATCCCAATGGACGATGGAGCGGCTGGAGCCGTCCAGCACGCTGCAGAGGTAGTAGAAAGTGCCCGACAGAATTGATGTAGGAGACATCGACGTGCCAGTGCTCGTGCGGCTCCAGCGGCTGGACAAACCCCGTCCCCTTGTTCGATGGCTTGCCGTTCCAGCGGCGTCAGCAGGCCCGCTTGCTGCAGCACGCGCCATACGCTCGCCGGCCTCACCGCCACCACGTCCGCGTCGAGCATCATGAACGTCAGGCGGCGATAGCCTTCCAGCGGATTCTCCAGATAGAAATCGATAATCGCTTCCTTCTCCCAAGGCTCCAGCCAGAAGTCGCGGGGAACCTTTCCGTTGTGCTCATTCACCTCGCCCGTAGCGCGCGCGCCAGTCGTAAAACTTGCTCTTGGCCCCAATGCCCAGCCAGCTGCGGACGAATCGGCTGACGCCGGATCTCGGTTTTCTCCGACCAGCGTCTTACAAAATCCAGGACTTGATCCCGCATATCATGCGGGACCCAGATCCCCTTCAGAGCGCCCCAAGGCTTTTTTTTAGCGCGACGTGCTCGTCCATCAGTTCGCCCAGCACTTCGTCCTTGGTCTGGATCTTCTTCTCCAAGAACGCCGATCCGCTTCTGCTTCGCGTCGGCCTGACTGACGGGGCCGATCCGTGCGCCTCGAAGGTGACGGCCCCGTTCTCGAAGAGACTCTTGCTGCCAGCGGTAAAATAGGGTGGGTTGGATCCCCAACTCTTGACACAGAATCCGAAATGGGGATCTTCTCTACCAGATGGCGCCGTAAGAATGGCCACCTTTTCTTCAGCAGTGTAGTGCTTGCGCTCTTTTCTCTCATACGTTCTCTCCGCTATCTTAGCGAAAGAACGCGTTCTCCATTTCCAGCTGAGGCGGGACAGTTAGCGAAGCGCACCAGAGCATGCATGACCGCCAGTTGCCGGGGGTGGTCGAGCTTAAGGCCAGGGATCCGCTTTCCGTTGGTGAGGGTGGTGGGCTCAGCCAGTTTTTGCAGTTGGCCTCGAGCAACAAAGGTTTCCAGGACTTTGTTGCTCTCCGCCAGCAGTTTCAAGGGGTCTGGCCGGTCGTTGCGCGGCTTCCACTCGGCGTGCGACTCGCGCGGGACGGCCCGCCGCAATTCCTTGCCTTCGGCGTGCCGCTGCTTCCACTCGAGCAGTTTCTCGCCGAAATCGAACTTCGGCAGTGGTTCAATCTTTGCTATTGCCATGTTGCCTCCCATAAACCCAACTTCTACGCGGCTGACCCCTGTCAGCCTCCTCTTCCTTAGTTCGGCCTACCCAGCCAGGAGTATTGCCAAGCAACGGACACGTTCTGGTAGTTGCCTCCAAACCGGATGTGGGTGCCGTTGCTGTAGCCGAATTTCAGAGACTGGCGCTTGGTGATCCTGACCGCGCCTGTGCCTCCGAGACGAGAGTTCGTCTGTTTGGTGAGCGGGTTTTCTACGCCAGCCACGCTCGTGATTCCGCCGAACCAGAAGTTGCCGTCAAGCGAGACCCAGAACCCACGCTTGAAGTCGTAACTCAGGTGCCCTTCCAAGGCTCCCATTGGCGTTTGCGATTGAGACCTCGTCCCCGGAAAGAAGGTATTGCGCGACCAGTAATCCTGATTCGTCGTGAAGAACCACACTCCGGCGTACCCATCTACAATCCATTTGCCCCAGCGCTGGGAATAGCCAAATTCCGGTTTGAATGCCCAGCGGTTGGTGCCCCAGTTAATTAGCTTGGTGGGATCGTACTGGCCTGTCGGAGCCGTCACCTTCAGACTGACGCCTAGCAAGACCTTCTGCTGCCATTTTATGAACTCCTGCGGCGGCATCGACGGGCCACCCTTAAGGTTTACCGATAAGCGATAGACCGAATCCACAAAACCGGAGCGGTAAAGGTTATGTTCCACTCCCACCGCAGTTCCCTGGAAGTTTCCGATTCCATATGGCACTGCGACGACGATGTTGGCCGAGCGGCCAAAAAGGCCGAATGAGTGATAGTAGTTGAAGATTGGTAGGCTGTATTTCCCCGTTGCATCGCTGGATGGCAGTGCGCCATTGAAATTGATGCTGCCATCGAAGAAGGACCAGGTCAGAGTGACCGCGTTGGAATGGAGAGGCGTGATGAGATAGGCTCGGGGCGCAAGGTCTTGGGCACGGAGCACCCGCACCGGACATAACAGCAACGCAGCCGCCAATCCGAGCCTAAAGAAGTATCCCCAGCCCGGCTCATATTCCTCTAGTTGAAGAGTTGCCATACCAACCTATTAGGGGTTGGCTTTTTTCATACAGTCCTTCACAAACGACCGACGATCCGCGCCCGTTACGCCTTTCTTGTCCGCGAGGTTGTTGCATGTAGTTGCCTTGTCCTGCTGACTCACGTTGCCACCGGAACCGGAGTCTGCAGCCTTATTGAGGCAGCTCTGCATGAATGTCTTGCGCTCCTGGTCTTTAAGGCCCTTCTTGTCGGCGGCGTCGTTGCAGGCCTTCGCTTTGTCCTGCGAAGATGCGGTTGACGATGGCGCTGGATTGGGCTGCGGTGTTTTAGCGGCGATTACCGAGGTAAGGCTCGTCGCCAACAAAAGCGACATCATCGCCGCCCCTACGTAGTGTGAAATTCTTGACATGGAGAATCTCCTTCGTTCGGAATTTGCTGCGACATCGTGCACCAGTTACTGCGCTCCCAGCGCCTTGTAATCGGAGTTTGTGGTCGTCACCACGAGCTTCTTGGCCGTCGCATCAAGAACGGTCTGCTGTACATAGTTAGTGCTGTCCGGCAGGCTGGCAAACTGAACCGCCAATGTGACCACATCCTTCGGATCATCCAAGTATGTGTTTACCTTCACCGAGGTGATCTTTTTTGCTGCAGTGTCGAAAGAGATCGTCATCTGGTCGCCGGCCAGGGCATAGTCTTTGAATACAATCTGTGCGACGCCGGAACTTGCATTGGGATTCAACGAGACTTTCCCGGACTGGAAGGCTTGTTGCATGTTCTGCGGATCGGGTGGCACGTACTTGCCGAGCAGGACCTTTACCTCTCCCATGTAGTCCTTCATCTCTTCCTTCTTGTTTGCGATCACCTTCTGCTTCATTCTTCCTCCGCTTGGAGGTGCAGGTGGCGGACCGAGTGGTGTCTTCTGTACCTTCCCGTCCGGACCATACTGGCACGCTGCTTGGCTGGGAGGCTTAGCGTCACCTTTCAGTGTGAGTTGCGTTGTTTCTTTCCATTGATACTGGTGTAGTTTCTGCTGGTTTTCGGCAACTGATTGCTTAACCGCTGCCACTTTCTGTTGTAGCTCTGCGCCCGCTCCGGCACCCGTCTGGGCGATCGCCGGGACAATAGCCGCCAGCATCGCGGCAGAGATGAGCAGTGTGCGTTTATTGCCAGCGCGAGACTTGTTTTGTGCTTGCGTAGCGTTGGTGTTCATCACGGTGTCCTTTCTAATCTCGATTGGTTACGGCTATTTCAGGTTCTCAAGTCCGGCAGAATCCTGCCCGAC
>CAVZXU010000036.1:0-131135 GCA_963779255.1 Terriglobia bacterium
CTTCCCCGCCGCAGGCACGAACTCCACAAATCCTATACATTTTTAGTATGCCCAAATTCGAGAAGCATATCTTCATTTGCGGCAACCAGCGCCCGGCCGGGGCTCCACGCGCCTGCTGCGATCCTGCGGGCCAGGCGGAGTTGCAGAAGGCATTCAAAGAAAAACTGGCGGTGCGCGGACTCAAAGGAAAGGTGCGAGCCAATCAGTCCGGCTGCCTCGACCAGTGCGAGCACGGTCCCAACCTGGTGGTCTATCCGGATGCGGTCTGGTACGGCCGAGTGACGTTGGACGATGTGGATGAGATTATCGAGTCACACATCCTGGGAGGAAAGCGGGTGGAGAGACTGACGCTGCCCGACTCCTGCCTCAACACCACCTGCGAGCACAGACTGCCGAAGACAGCAACCAAAGTTTAGTCGCTACCATGGCGGAGCGGACCAACCCTAAACATGGTAGGCCCGGCAGGAATTGAACCTGCAACCGTCGGATTAGAAATCCGATGCTCTATCCGTTTGAGCTACGGGCCCTCAGTCTGAGGATCTTCCTATCGAATGATAGCAAGTTCAAGCTCCCCACCAAGCGGCTTCTTTGCCCGCCTGATTTCTTCCCTCCCGTTCCCACGGTTCGCCTTCGGAACGAATCCTACGAACTGCTGCCGCTGCCTCGAGCTGCCGACTGCTTCAAAGGCGGCGTAGCGGGTAGTCTGCGGGATTATGAATTGATGGTTACAGACCCGCAACCCCCTTTTTTTAGCCGGGAAGTAATGTTAGTTTCTCGGTTACGAATTCTGGCTCGGGACACATCATGGAAGCCAACGAATACGACCTGGTGGTGATTGGGAGCGGGCCGGCGGGGCAGAAGGGGGCCATCTGCGCGGCCAAGATGCGCAAGAAGGTCGCCATCATTGACCGCAAGAAAACCATTGGCGGCGTTTGTGTTCACACCGGGACCATTCCCAGCAAGACCTTGCGCGAGGCCGTCCTCTATTTGAGCGGCTTTCGCCAGCGCACGTTCTATGGGCGCGGCTACGTGCTCAAGGACCGCATTGCGATGGCGGATCTGACCTTTCGCGCGCAATCCGTGATGCTGCGCGAGGTCGAGGTGATCAAGGCGCAGCTTCGCCGCAACTACGTGACCACCTTCGAAGGCAATGCGCACTTCATCGATCCCAACACGATTGAAGTCAAGGCCGACGACGGCTCCCAACTGGTTCGCGGCCATCACGTCCTGATTGCCTGCGGCACGCGGCCGGCGCACAGTGCGGATATCCCTATCGACGGCAAGCGGATCTTTGATTCGGACCAGGTCCACTGCCTGGAAGAAGTGCCGCGCGACCTGGTCATCGTGGGCGCGGGAATCATCGGGCTGGAGTACGCATCGATGTTTGCCGCGCTGGGGGTGAAAGTTACGCTGCTCGACCAGCGTCCTATCCTGCTGGATTTCGTTGACCGGGAAATCGTGGAGAGCCTCTGCTTCCAGCTGCGGCAGCTGGGCACGGTCTTCCGGCTGGGCGAGAAAGTGGTTTCGGTCGGATTCGACGAGGCCCGGGACCGGGTGTTTGCCAAGCTCGAAAGCGGAAAAACGTGCACGGCCAGGGGCTGCTTTACACGATCGGGCGGCAGGCCAACAGCGATCTGCTCAATCTCGAGGCGGCGGGCCTGGCGTCGGACGGGCGAGGCAAGCTGAAGGTCAATGAGCACTTTCAAACCCCTGTGCCCCACATCTATGCTGCCGGCGACGTCATCGGATTTCCCGCCCTGGCCAGCACTTCCATGGAGCAGGGACGCCTGGCCAGTTGTCACATGTTCGGAACGCCGGGCAAAATGCCTCCCAATCTGATTCCTTACGGCATATACACCATTCCCGAGATTTCCATGGTCGGGCTTACCGAGGAGCAACTGACGCAAGACAAGATCCCCTATGAAGTCGGGCTCGCCCGCTACGCTGAATTGGCCAAGGGACAGATGCTGGGTGACGAGCAGGGACTGCTGAAACTGATCTTCGACCCGACCTCGCTCAAACTGTTAGGTGTCCACGTGATTGGCGACCGGGCGGCCGAGATCGTCCACATTGGCCAGGTTGTACTTACGCTGGGCGCGAGCATTGAGTATTTTCGCGACGCCGTGTTCAACTATCCCACGCTGGCGGAGGCCTACAAGGTCGCCGCATTGGACGGATTGAACAAGCTGTAACCACCTAGGCCAGGACGCCCTCGTCCGGGCGGGCGAGCAAAGCTCGCCAGGGTTTCCGTGTTCAGCCAATCCAGCCGGGCTTCGCCCGGCCGGGCGGGTGGGGACACCCCGCCCCTACGTGGCCAGATGCTGAGAGTACATGTCCCGATTTTCCACGGGACATGACCTGACATCACGTGGTTTAGCGCCCATTTCCTGTGACAATAGAGGAATGAAATGTTTTTGGAGAAGGTTGCTGGCCGCCACCGGCGCGCTGGCCTTGGCTCTTGCCTGTGCCAATTGTGGTGGGGGCCTAAGCGGTTCGACCATCGGCACAGGAGGCTCAGGCGGTGGTAGTGGCTCCGGCGGCGGGGGCAACAACCAGAGCGCTTGCAGCGCCATGAGTGCGGGACAGGGTGCCAGCCTCAACGGGTTCCGTCCGTTCAGCAGCGACAGCCTCTGGAACAAGGACATTTCCGGCGCAGCGGTCGATCCCAACTCGGATGCCATCATCAATTTCATCGGATCGAGCATCGGAATGCATGCCGATTTTGGATCGGGGCAATACCAGGGCTCGAATATCGGCATCCCGTATTCGGTGGTAAGTGGAACCCAGGCGCCGGTTGGCGTCAGTTTCACCGCTTATGGCTCCGAGAGTGATCCGGGGCCGATGCCAGTGCCCGGAAATGCGCCGATCGAAGGCGATCCGAATCCGGGCAACGGCGATCGCCATGTGCTGGTGCTCGATGACAGCAATTGTTTTCTCTACGAACTGTTTAGCGCCGTCCCCAACGGCAACGGGAGTTGGAGTGCGGCTTCGGCAGCGGTCTGGGACCTGCTGAGTGATGGCAACACGCAGCGTCCCTGGACCTGGACTTCGGCTGATGCCGCGGGTCTGCCAATTTTTCCCGGGCTGGTGCGTTACGACGAAGTAGCCGCCGGACAGATTCAGCACGCGATTCGCGTCACCCTGCAGGACAGCCGGGCCGCGGTGGTGCTGCCCGCGACCCACTGGGCGGCGAACTCCACCAGCGCGAATGCTCCACCCATGGGCATGCGGATGCGCCTGAAAGCCAACTACAACATCTCCGGATTTTCTGCTCAAGTACAGGTCATCCTGTCCGCCATGAAGAAGTACGGCCTGATCATGGCCGACAACGGCAGCTCCATGTACATCAGCGGCGCGCCCGACAGTCGCTGGAACAACGACGACCTGCACGATCTCGGGCAGGTACCAGCCTCGGCGTTCGAAGTAGTGAAGATGGATACGGTTTACACTGCCTCGAACGTGCCGCAGGGCGCAGCGCCGGGCATTAACAGCTTCACGGCAACGCCCACCAGCGTGAGTGCGGGCGGCAACGTGACCTTGTCCTGGGATGTCAGCAATGCTGCTTACGTCATCGTCTCGCCGCAGGTCGGAGCTGTGCGCGGCACCAGCGTGACCGTCCAGCCCGGCCAGACCACAACCTACAAGCTTTACGCGACAAACCAGTACGGACCTACCACGGCAACGGTCACGGTTACCGTGCCGTAGGCAATGTAGGCGCGAGCGTCCCGCTCGTGCAGGCACGGCACAGGCTAACTGGATTGGTAGAGGCTCACTGGTTCAATCGACACGCCCATCGAAAACACGCTCATTGCCACCGCCGCACCAGCGGGACGCTCGCGCCCACATTTTTCAAAACAGTTTTTCCTGGCGGCGTAGATTCCCGAATGAGCCGATATTGGCCAGCGCGAAATTGAAGCGGAACTGGTTTTCATTGCGGACTGACCCCAGGGCAAAGCGGCGATACTCGACGCTCAAGCCGCAGCAGTCCCAGTTGTAGGCGGCCTGAACCGCCGCATACTGCAGAAAGCCCAGGTTGGCGTCGAAGCCCAGGTTGGTCGCTCCACTGAATCGCCGCTTGTTGGGTTGTCCATAGCCAAACAGAATCCGGAACTGGTTGAACGCCTGTTGCGCGGCCGGGGTAGGAGTATCGCTGGGCGCCAGCAGGTAGGCGTCGCCACCGCCGATGGTATACAGACCGAAACGATAGTTCACGAAGGCGGTGCTGGCATTGATCCGGCTTTGCTTGAAATCGTAGTCGATGTCCCATTCCGCTTCAGTCCGGCTGGTGGCCTGGAATTTGAGCCGCGAGATCAGGGGCGAGAGTCGCCGAGCCTCGGTCAAGAAAGCGATACCGGTAAAGTCGGCGGTCGTCGTGAACACGTTCCTCTGCCCGGGCACCAGGGCCCCTCCGAAGGTGGGATCGAGAAAATATTTCTGGCCCAGCTCCCAGGTGACGACTTCTCTCACCCGGGGTTCAGCCTGACAGGGAATCTCACCGCGATCCAGTTGTCGCTCCCACGGAACGGGACTCTCTGCCGCGGGATGACCAATAACAAGAGCAGCCATGCCGGTGGCGTCGCAGTCCTCTGGTTTCTCCGAAGTACGCTTGGCGTAGAGCCGGTTGACCACTGCATATTCGACTTCACTGGTGTTGCTCAGGATGTCGCGCTCGTCAAAGCGCAAAATCCGCGAGAAATTATCGACTCCCGTAACGTAGCGGTAAATGGCTCGCGGCTCGATGACATGCTTCCATTTGCGTCCCCAGAACTCGCGATCGTACACCCGCTCCAGGGCAGGCGGACGAATTTCCATCGATCCCTCGACCGCCCTGCGATTGATGACGTCGCTCTGCGCCACACCCACACCCACGCCGCCGCTGCTGGGGACGAGTTGCTGGGTGTAAAAGGTTTCGCGCAAAGACAGCTCCGGACGCACCGACCAGCCGTGCAGCAACAGCGGCAGAGAGAGCGTCGGGTGGAGGTCGAAGCGTCCGACCAGCGGCGCAGTTCGAAATGAAGGTTCGCTGCGGGACAGTCCTTCAGCAGCAACGTCATACGACCAGTAAAACGGCGAGCGCCAGATGGCGTGATCCACGCTGGAAGACTCGAAGCTGGGAGCATGCAGAATGGTGATGACATCGCCGGGCGTCGTGCTCTCAAAGTTCTGATAGCGCTGGGTGGACCCGTTGTAGAAAAAGCCGCGCGTGGCGTTGGAGAGAAAAGCTTCCGACTTCACCTCCGAGTTCACCGCCTGGCTGAAGACGTCGTTAAAGGCGAGGCGAAACACGAAGGAACTCAGATAGTCGATGCTGGCGACGCCGCGGAAGTTATGCCCAAGAGTATGTTCTGCGCTTAGGCGCACCTCGTGCCCCCCCTGGTCCACCGGTGGACTTCCGATGCCCCGGTCGAAGACCCCGAAATAGTTCAGGTACACATACGACTTTTCACTCGGCCGTGCTCGAAACTCAATCTGCGGCGCCCACCCGCGCCGGGTGAAATATTCGGCCCCGGCGGTGAGGTCCATGCTGCGATTGATGGCCCAAAAGATCGAATCCCCAAAGATTGTCCCCTTGATCGAAGACCTCCCGATGTTAGGAATGAGAAACCCGGTCTGTCTGGGTTCGCGCTCCACCGGGTGGGTGGCGAAAGGGAAATAAAAGACCGGGACACCTTCAATGCGGAAAGTGCTGTGATAAATGGTGGCATTACCGCCAACCTCCACCACAATCTTGTGCGCGTTGAACTCCCACTTCGGGCGCGGCAGCTCGCAGGTGGTTATGGTCCCGTCGTAAACGACATAGTGGTCGGGACCGGTCTTCTCCACTACGCCACCGGAAAATGCAAAGGGGTTGGTGGTCGTCAGGGTCATCCGCTTCCCCCGCAACCGCATGCCCGTCGTTCCCACTACGTGTTCGAAGCGCCCGGATTCAGCCCGGACGTTGTAGGTGGCGTGAGTGGCCTCAACGTGCTCATCGTTGGGCCCGCCGTCGAGCACCACGTGACCATCCGCGATCGCCTCTCCGGTGTCGGAGTTGTAATCCACTGAATCGGCATACAGAATGTATGTGCCATAGTGGATTTCAGCCTGCCCACGCAGTTTGAACACGGCGCCATCTTTTTCCTGCTGCAGGGCCCGGATGGTGACGTCCTGCTCTCGCACTATGGAGGGCGCAGAAGGCGGCGAGGATGGCGCGCCCTGCGTTTCGGCTGCAGAAAGCAACTGGCTGGTAACTACGGAGGGAGCGAGTAGCAGATGACAAACAAACGCCGCCGTGATAAGGAATCGAGTGCGGGATGTCATCGCAAGCGGACGAGACCCCTGGTGACGAGATCCACGCTGGGGTATGGTGACGTTAGCACGGCCCCAGCCCGGTAGCAAAGTTCAGGACAGAGTTCAGGCAAAGTCCGAGGCATCCGCGCAATTGTTTTTGAAGCTGTGGCATTCTTCTTCCGGGACCAGTTCATCTCTTGCCGCATAGCAGTCGTTCTGCCGCTGGAGTTTCACCGGGACCCGATCGTTCCTTCATGAAGCCAAGATTCGAACCCGATGTTCCGGCGGAGGCAAGCGAAAACCTTTCAGAGATTCTGATTGATCCTGAAGCGTACGATGCCAGCGAGCAGCAATTTGCTGCCAGCCTGGAGACAACTCTTCCCCGCGCTCAACCCAGGTTTGTCGTGGAAGATGAACCGCCTAAGACCGCGAACGGGAAAGAGCCCGAGAAATCCCTTCCAGCGGTAGAAACCAGTGCGGAAGCTCCGGAGACCGCTATGCCTGCCGCGGTGCAGGCGGAACCGGAGCAGGCGCAGGATCCCGATGCCTGGCGGCGCGAGGTGGCAGCGCGATTGAGTCACTATCGGGCACGCCGGCGTACACGGGAGCCACGCTATCCCTCGCTGCAATTGAAGTTCGAGCCGGAGCCGAGTGCCGACGCTACTACTGAGCCGCCGCAGCCGCCTGCTGCCCCCGCGGTGCGCCAGACCGTGGACTACCTTCCATCAGCCGCCGCTCCCCGCATCACCCTGGCTGAGCCGGCGAACTATCCGCGAATCATGCCCGCCATTACGGAGACGACGGCCAAGGTCATTGAATTTGCCAGCTACAGTCCGGCGCCGCGGGCCCATGACGAACTGGCCGAACCGGTGCTGGAGCGTCCCAGAATCATGGAGGCTCCCGAACTGGTGCCTCCCCCACCAGCCCTCGGTGGTTTTCTGATTGAGCCAGTGGAAGAGCCCGCGAACGAGAGGCGGCCTGGATTCGAGATTCCGCTGCAGGCGGCGCCCATGGCACGACGCATCGCGGCCTCCGCCATCGATGCCACCCTGGTGATGTCCGCCTTCGCTGCTTTCGCGTACATTTTTGTTCGGATCACCGCTGAGCTGCCGCCCCTGACAAAGATAGCTGGAAGCGGCGTTCTCCTCATCGCCTTGTTCTGGTCCGCTTATCAATATCTGCTGCTGGTTTACAGCGGCGCCACGCCCGGCTTGAAGCTGGCCAGGCTCGAGCTGCACCGTTTCGACGGTGGCCCGGTCCCGCTGCGGGTCCGCCGCTGGCGCGTGCTGACGTCCGTCCTATCAGGACTGTCGTTGGGCCTCGGCTATGCCTGGTGCTTCCTCGACGAAGACCGGCTCTGCTGGCACGATCGCATCACACGGACCTACATGGCGCCCAAAAGCAAGTAGTGCCGCCGACCACGTAGGCCCGGACGCCCGGGTCCAGGTGGGTGAGCGAAGCTCACTGACGGTTTTGAAGCCCAGAGCAAAAACGACGGAACCGCGGAGCTTCGCTCCGCCGGGCGGGTGAGGGCACCCGCCCCTACGTGAGTCGGGGTGGTCTGCTAACATCTTTTGGTGACTCCGACTTCTCCTGTCCGCGTACGTTTTGCGCCCTCGCCTACCGGGCATCTGCACGTTGGCAATGCGCGTACCGCTCTGTTCAACTGGCTTTTCGCCCGGCAGAAGGGTGGCACCATGGTGCTGCGCATCGAGGACACCGACGTCGAACGCAGCGAGGCCCGTTTCGAAGACCAGCTCATCGCCGACCTCAAGTGGCAGGGTCTGGACTGGGACGAAGGGCCCGACCTCGGCGGTGCGTATGCGCCCTATCGCCAGTCCGAGCGTCTGGACATTTACCGGGAACACGCCGAGCGCCTGGTAGATCAGGGCAAGGCCTATCTGTGTTTCTGCAGCGAAGAAGATTTGCAGAAGGAGCGCGAACGGGCCCAGGCCGAGCATCGTCAGCCCATCTACTCCGGCAAATGCCGCGCCATCGATCCGGCCGAGGCCGGGAAACGGCGGACTTCGGGAGAGTCCTGTGCCATCCGGCTGAGAATTCCCGAGCATCCTATCCGCTTTCACGACATTGTGCATGGCGATGTCGAATTCTCGAACGAAGTGGTGAGCGATCCCATCATCCTGCGCTCGAACGGAATGCCGGTGTACAACTACGTGGTGGTGATCGACGACGCGCTGATGAAGATCACGCACGTGATCCGCGGCGATGATCATCTTTCGAATACGCCGAAACAGGTTGCGCTGTACGAGGCCCTGGGTTGGCCCGTTCCCGAGTTCGCGCACCTCTCGACGATTTTGGGCAGCGACCGGGAGCGACTTTCCAAACGGCAGGGCGCTACTTCGATTGCCAATTTCCGCAACATGGGTGTGCTGCCCGAGGCGCTGGTGAATTATCTGGCGCTGTTGGGATGGGCGCCGACCGGCGGCACTCGGGAAATCTTCAGCCCTGAAGAGTTGAAGAAAGAATTTTCCCTGGAGCGGGTGATGCCTGCGGCAGCCATGTTCGACATGGAGAAGCTGTACTGGCTGAACCGGCACTACATCAAAAGCTGGCCGGTAGGAAATCTTACGGCACTGGGCGCCTGGTTCCTCTCCAATGCAGGTTACATCGAGCTTGCGGAAGCGAAATGGTTGACGTCAGAAAGCTTTCCAATCATTCATCTTGATGACGGGCTACAACTCTGGCTCACCAAGGTCACGGAACTGCTGGCTCCATCTGTTGACCGCATGGAGCAATTGCCCGACCGCGCAGCGCTGATCTTCAACTATGACGCGAAGGCCGCCCTGGTCGCTCCCGACAATGCTGAGGTGCTCGGCTGGGCCAACACCGGCGCTGTCCTGGGAAGATTCACGGTCAAGATTCTGGAAGATGAAACGGCCACGGCGGCGCAGCTCACTCCGGAAAGATTCAAACAGATCGTGAATGAAGTGAAGGCGGAGACGGGGGCAAAGGGCAAAGAATTGTTTCATCCCATTCGCATCGTGATCACCGGCTCACACTCCGGGCCGGAATTCGACAAGTTGATTCCCATACTCGAAGAAGGCAGCCGGCTCAAACTGCCCAGGCACGTACTCAGCGTGCGCGAGCGTGTGGAAGAATTCGCCAGGCAGCGCACCCACAAGAACTGATCCCGCGTGTGTGTGGGTCGGACACTCATGTCCGACCCACACTTGCGGTGCCAGTCCTGACATCCACACAACTCCGTGCTATCGTCCTTCCATGATTCGAACCCTGGCTGTTTTCATGCTGCTGGTGTCCGCCACTGTGCCCGGCCTGGCCAAAGAAAAGTATCAACACCCTGGACCCATCTATCTCGACCATGGCGGCGAAAAGTGGGCGCAGAAGACCCTCCGCAAGCTTTCTCTGGAAGAAAAAGTTGGACAGCTGTTCATGGTCTGGGCGCGGGCGGAGTTTCTCAATGTAAACAGTCCCGAATATCTGCAACTGCGCGACATCATGAACAAATATCACATCGGATCATTCGCTATGACAGTCCCCTGGGAGCCTCCATTCCTCTATCGCAGCGAGCCTTATGAGGCTGCCGAACTGCTCAATCGATTGCAGCAGGATTCCAAACTACCGCTGCTCTTCGCCGCCGATTTTGAGCGCGGAGTGACCATGCGCCTTCGGGGCGCAACCCCGTTCCCGCACGCCATGGCCTTCGGTGCGGCTGGAAAGGAAGATTATGCTAAAGCCTTCGGCCGCATCACGGCCGAGGAGGCTCGCGCCGTCGGCGTGCACTGGAATTTCTTTCCCGATTCCGACGTGAACTCCAATCCGGCGAACCCCATCATCAACACACGTTCTTTCGGAGAAGATCCCGAGCAGGTTGGAGATCTCGTGGCCGCGTACATTCGGGGAGCACGCGCCGCCGGAATGATGACCACGGCCAAGCACTTCCCCGGCCACGGCGACACCGCGACCGATTCCCATCTCAGCGTGGCCCAGGTCACCGGCGACCGGGCACGTCTGAATTCTGTCGAACTGCCGCCCTTCCGCAAGGCCATCGCGGCGGGAGTCGATTCTGTCATGGTGGCACACGTCACCGTTCCTGCGCTCGAGCCCGACCCGAATCGTGTGGCCACAACTTCTCCTGCGATCGTCTCCGACCTGCTCAAGCACCAGCTCGGCTTTCAGGGCATCGTGGTCACCGACGCGCTCGACATGGCCGGTTTGACCCGTCTCTACTCCGCCAATATCGGTCGCGCCGCCGTGGACGCCTTCAAGGCCGGCAGCGATCTGCTGCTCATCCCGGCTGACCTGGAAGCGTCTTACAACGCCGTCCTCGAAGCCGCCCGAAGCGGAGAAATTCCCTCCGCCCAACTCGATGCCTCGGTCCTCAAGCTATTGAGGGCAAAAGCCGCACTGAGGCTCGACAAGGCCCGGCTGGTGGCTGTTGACACCCTGCCTGAAATCGTCGGCAAGCCGGAGAACCTGGCCCTGGGCCAGCAGATAGCCGACGACGCCATTACCCTGGTGCGGGACAACGGCAAGCTGCTGCCCTTGAAACAATCGGGAACTGTTAAGAACGGGCTTCCGTATCAACAGGTGGTAGAAGTGCACAACCGGGTAGTGGTCGTGGTGCTTTCTGAAGACGTGCGCACCGAAGCCGGCCGTGCTGTGGAACAGGCAATCAAGGCCCGCGTGCCCGACGCCAACGTGATTTACGTGGACCCACGCATCGCAACTCTCATGTCGGACGAGATACTGAAGGCTGTGGACCAGGCGCAGTCCGTGATCGCGACCGTTTACGTCGTGCCGACCGCAGGCAAAGCCATCCCAGGCGCGAACGGTCCCACGAATTCGGTTGCGCTAAATGATGCCAGTGGCACGCTGTTGCAGTCGATATTGGATCGTGCCGCAGCCAAAACTGCAGTCGTGGCTATGGGAAATCCGTACGTGGCGCAGGATTTTCCCACGATACAGAATTATCTCTGTACTTTTTCCAATGCCAGCATCTCGGAGATCAGCGCGGTCAAAGCTCTTTTTGGCCAGATTGCCATTCGCGGCCACCTGCCGGTCAGCATTCCCCATATCGCTCAACGTGGCGCCGGCATTGAGCGCCCGGCACAAATCGCCCAGGAAGGATCGCAATATGCGCGCACCACAGCGGCTAAACGGTAATTCCCGTCTGATTTTTGTTTTTACCTGTGTTTTTGTCTTTGCCTTCGGCGCCTTGCTGGCCCTGCCCGGCTGCAGCGTCAACGTGAAGAAGGACAGTGAAGGGCAGGAAAAGAACGTGGATATCGAGACGCCCATGGGGGCGCTTCACGTCTCCAAGGACGCCGACGTCCGCGATATCGGCCTCCCAGTTTATCCCGGCGCGCGCCGCAAGGAGCATGGCGACGACGGTAACGACAACAACGCCCACGTTAATATTTCCAGCGGCCTCTTCGGCCTGAAAGTGGTGGCCATCGAATACTTGTCCGACGATCCGCCCGAGAAAATCATCGCTTACTACAAGGACCAGCTCAGGAAATATGGCAACGTGCTGGAATGCCACACCACCAGCAATCACGCCGGCGCAATGATGAAGCCCGGCGATCATTCTGGCCATTCCGAACGACTGAAGTGCGAGGGAGACCAGAACGGCAAGACGGTGGAACTGAAAGTCGGTACCGAGCAGAACCAGCACATCGCTTCCATCAAACCCGGTGACGACGGCAAAGGCTCGGATTTCGGCCTGGTCTATGTTCAGGTGCGAGGCGGCAAGGACACCATCTGATTGTCGAATTGTCGAATTCAGGGATTGACGAATTTTAGAGCAGCCGACCGTGGCTCCTAAATTCGACAATCTGAAAACCCGACAATCATGTTTCATCGGCCACTACCGGACACGTTCCTTGCCTGATCTCGCCGCCCTGCTGTAACTTGAAACTCAGTGGAGTATCCCTGTCATCGATGTGGTGCTGCCGTGGAACAAGGTACCGCCTTCTGCCCACAGTGCAATGCGCCGCAAATTCGGGTGGCTGTGGCGGAGACGGTACCGCCTTCGGGGACCATCTCTGAATCGTCCATTCCACCGCTGCCCGTTTATTTCGGCGCATCGCTCGGGACACGGATTGAATGGTCACAGGCGTGGCCGGCCACGGCCCTGGCCGGTCTGATCGCAGCCCTGCTCATGATTACTCCTTTTGCCGGCCTCGGATTGGGGATGCTGATCGGCGGCAGTCTGTCGGTAGTCTTTTACCGGCGCCGGGTCCCGGCGGCCCGCGTCACTCCCGGGATGGGAGCCCGCCTCGGCATGGTTACCGGCGTTCTGGGCAGCGGTCTTCTTGCCATCGTGCTCGCGATCCGCACCCTGCTGCTTCACCGATGGGACAGCGTCCGCCAAGATCTGATCGCTGGAGTCGAGCAAGCCGCGGCGCGCAATCCAGACCCGCAAACCCACCAGGTCGTGGAATTTCTCAAGTCTCCTCAGGGCGTCGTCTTGCTGCTCAGCATGGCCATGATCACTACACTGGTGGCCTTTGTAATCTTCTCTGGATTGGGCGGGGCTCTGGGCGCGGCACTGCTTCGTCGCCGCAAAGAACACCTCTAGCCTGCACACGCCGCAGGGGCACGGCTTTCACCTGCGGAAAAACCGCGTCCGCGAAGATTGGGAAGGGCACGAGTCTACTCGTGCTGCCAGACGCTGGAACGCCGTCGCGCCGTTTATAGGGATCCTTCGACTGCGCTCAGGAGGACAAGGACAAATGGGAGGCAGAGCCCATTGCAGGGCCAAGGCCCTGCTCCACCCCAAGCTCGCCGCGCAAGTTGCGCGCCGCCGTAAGGCGGTCTATAGTCACGGTTATTTTCGGAGAGTGCCATGAGACATCTCCTGAACTGGGCTTTAAGCGCGCTGGCGGTCTGGATCGTAGCCCGGCTGGTACCGGGCTTTCACGTCAGCGGACCGCTGGCCGCGTTGATTGCGGCGCTGGTGATCGGCTTCGTCAACGCTACTCTGGGAGTATTCCTGAAAATCGTCACCTTTCCCCTGGTCCTGCTCACCCTGGGATTATTCTGGCTGGTGATCAATGCGGCCATGATCGAACTGGCCTCAGCGGTAGTACCCGGATTCCATGTTGATACTTTCGGCGCCGCCTTCGTGGGCGCGATCGTGCTCGCCCTGGTCAACATGTTCTTCCGCTGGTTGGCGGGAACGGGAAGAGACCGGAGTTAGACTTCGTTGCAGTTTGAAGACAGCGAGGGCGAGACGCCCTCGCGACAGCCGGCGGGACGACGGCGCTACATACTACAGGCCACACGGAATCCGTAATCGGCGTAGTGAAAGTCCGGCGGGATGCTGGAGCGGGCCGCGCACCGGCTCGCTTTGACGTGATGCCGCCAGGAACCGCCCCGCGATGCCCGGCGATCGCCCCGGTCAGGACCTGCAGGATTGCGCTCGGTCGAAATCGCATAGTAGTCGGGCTGATACCAGTCGCTGCACCATTCGTGCACGTTTTCGCAGATGTCATAAAGCCCAAAGGCATTGGGTGCGTACTGGGCCACCGGCTCCGGACCTTTCTTCCAACGTTGTTCGTAATCCGGCAATGACTGCGGCGGGGCGTCTCCCCAGGGATAGAGCCGATTTTCAACGCCGCCGCGGGCTGCCCGTTCCCACTCAGCCTCGGTCGGCAAGCGCCAACTCGAGCCAGTACTCAGGCTGAGCCATTCGCAATACTTGACCGCCTCAAACCAGGAAACCGCGACCACTGGCTGTTCCGGATGATTGAAAGCAGGGTCCTCGCAAAACGGCGCCGGTGGATTTCCCGTGGCGTGCACGAAGTGAGCGTAGGCGGCATTAGTCACCGCGCAGGACGCCAGGAGAAATTCATCCACCCACACGCGATGAACGGGACGTTCGTTGTCCTGCCCGGTTGCAGATCCCATCCAGAACCAGCCCCCGGGGATCCGCACCACTTCAGGCTTAACCGGGATGGGGCGCATGTCTGGAATGGAAGAAGGCATGAGCTTACAGTCTAAAGCGTTCCTCCCATCTCTCGCCCGCCAGGAAGATCACTTCCACTGCAAGTGGAAAACCGCTTCCACGGCTCTCCTTCGCGCACCTTAGGCTCAAACTATCAACCTTGTTTTCATAGAGATACACCGGTGGTTCGTGGTCTTAAAAGTGCTCTATATTGACCAGCAAGATTAAAAGGGTATCGCCCCACGAAGACAAGAACTAAGGCTTATGAAGATACTGTTGAAACTACTCATCGGCGGCGTCGTACTGATGGCCACAGGATTCGCGCAAGAACTAAAACGCGGCGCCCTGCCGCAGGACCCGGTCTCGGCGTCCCAAGTATCCAGAGAGCAGATCATCGCCACCGGCTCGCCCCAGCGACCCGCTCCGGTCGTGCAGCCTAAGGCATTGCCACAATTGAATCCATCTTTGGGAGAGATTGCCCGCCGGGCCCGCGCCGCTCATGCTGAGGCCCCGAAGCCGCAGTTAGTAGTTGCGGACGACGCGCCACCGCAAAAGTGAACGGGCGTCATACAGGTTTCCAGATCTCTATCCCTCGCTAGAACGTTAGCCCCGCGTCCGAGCACTCCAGATACACTGTCGTCACGACTAGCACCGATCAGCGGATGACAACCCCGAAACAATCTTCAACGCTGGCAGCCATTTTTCGGCAGCGTTGTCCCCGTTGCCGCAGGGGAGGAATTTTCCCTTATTCCATCTTCCGAGGTTTCCCGAAGATGTGCCAGCGCTGTTCTATCTGCGACCTGAGATTTCAGCGGGAAGAGGGCTACTTTCTGGGGGCCATGTACATCAGCTTTGGCCTGGCGCTTGCGACCATCGCGCTGATCGCAGTGCTGTTGTGGGCCATTACCGGCTGGTGGATCACTAAGGACGTGACCTGGGCGGTCGTGTTGTTCGTTCCCCTCGCGCCGACCATTTCACTGTTCGCCCGCGTGCTCTGGATCTATCTGGACCAGGCCTTCGATCCCGAGCCTCCACCACGAATCACTTAGAGGCAGATGTCCTCATCTGCCCGGTCGAGTGTAGCTCGACTGCCTGCTTGCCAGAGGGAAATTAGCGGAGCTTCGCTCCGCTGGGCAGATGAGGACATCTGCCCCTACCTGGATGCTGGATTCAACGGACTTCCGCCAGTTGAGTGCGCAGTTTGTGGGTGGCGCGGAACAGAGTGTTCTTGATCGTGCCTTCGGTCGTATTAAGCATTCCGGCCACCGTGCGCAACCTCATGCCGTGGTAGTGCTTGAGTTCGAACACCATCCGTTCGCGGGGAGAGAGCCGGCCCAGGGCGCGAACGATGCATTGTTGCAGCTCGCGTCCGGCAAAACTTCGCTCGGGGCTGGCGGCTGGGCTGTGATCGGGCATGCGGTCAAGCAGATCTTCCGGTTCGCCGTCGGGAGAAGCCGTCGTATTCAAGTCCCGGCCGCGAGAATGCTTCTTGCGCAGATGGTCCAGGCAGAGATTGGTGACGATGCGATAGATCCAGGTGTAGAACGAACACTCGAAACGGAAACGCGCCAGATTGATGTATGCGCGGAGAAATGCTTCCTGATAGATGTCCTGCCCATCTTCCGGCGACCCGGTGAGGTGGATGGCCAGCCGCAGCACGGCGCGATCGTATTGCCGGACGAGTTCTTCAAAGGCGGCGGTGTTGCCCTGTTGAGCTTCGCGAATCAGCGCGGAATTGTCCACCCGGATCGGCGTCGCTCCGCCGCCCGGCCGCACCGGACCGAGTACCGGACGGCTCCCGTATGGTGTCCCACGAATTTTGCTTATCTCAGGCACACTCATCTCCGTTTACCCGACGAACTTGTAACCCGTGCCGTGCACCGTGAGGATGAAGCGAGGCTCGTCCGGCTTCGGTTCAACCTTCTGCCGCAAGCGCACAATGTGCGCATCCACGGTGCGGGTAGTGGGAAAGCGTTCATAGCCCCACACATCCTCAAGCAGGCGGTCGCGGCTCAGGGTCTCGCCCGGATGGCACAGAAAATATTTCAGGAGCTCGAATTCCTTGGACGAAAAATCCATGGCCTTGCCACTGCGTGAAACCTGGCAACTCTTCAGATTCACTTCGACTTCGCCAAAGGAATAACGCTCCTGGTCTTTGGGAACAGTCTTGGCGCGGCGCAGGACCGCCTTCACCCGGGCCAGCAACTCGCGGATGGAAAACGGTTTGGTGACATAGTCATCCGCGCCCAGCTCGAGGCCGACTACCTTGTCCACTTCCTGGCCGCGCGCCGTGAGCATGATGATCGGCACCGAGGGCCGCTTTGCCTTGAGCTGCTTGCAGACGTCGAGGCCGCTCATGCGGGGCATCATCACGTCGAGGATGACCAGGTCGGGAGCTTCCTTCAGGGCGCGTTCCAGGCCAGCCACGCCATCCGGAGCGGTGATGACGTCATACCCTTCGAATTCGAAGTTGTCGCGCAGGCCCGCTACCATGTTGGGCTCGTCTTCGACAATCAGGATTCTGGTCATGTCGTAAATCCTTGCTTCCGCTATGGTCGAGCTTCTCTCGACTGGACAGCTGAGGGCGGCTGTCCCCACGTGGTTCCTGCTAGGCCGATGCTGCCTTACCGTTGTTCAGCCCGGGCCTGACCGGCAGTACGATGGTGAACTTACTGCCCTGGCCCGGCGTGCTGTCCACCGAGACCTCGCCACCATGGGCCTGCACGATATGACGCACCAGCGAAAGGCCCAGGCCGCTGCCTTTCGTGTTGTGCACCAGCGGGTCGCCCACGCGATAGAACTTCTCAAAAATTTTCTGCTGCTCCTGGTGCGGGATGCCAATACCCTGGTCCACCACTTCCAGTTTCACCGAGCCGTTGTCGCGGTAGAGATTGACGCCGATATATTTTCTGTCCTGCGAATACTTGAGCGCGTTGTTCACCAGGTTTAGTAATGACCGGGCCATGGCTTCGCGGTCCACGCGCATGGGCGGCACTTCGTCAATCTTTTCTTCAAACTGGAATCCGCTCTGTTCCAGCTGGTAGCGATAAGAGTCGAGCGTGTTGTGCACCAGTTCGCTCATGTCGGTTTCGCGGAAGTCGTATTCCTTGCGCCCCGCCTCGATGCGCGAGAAATCGAGGATGTTGTTGATCAGCGCGGTCAGGCGTTCACTCTCTTTGCGGATGATGCGGTAGTACTCCTGATATTTCTCCGGACTGGTGAGCCGGCCCATTTCAAGGGTCTCGGCGTACAGCCGGATCAGCGAAAGCGGCGTGCGCAGCTCGTGCGAAACGTTGGAGACAAAATCGGATTTCAGCCGTGCCAACGCCATTTCCTTGGTCACGTTGCGATAGGTCAGCGCAATTCCGCCGGCCAGCACCAGGGAAAGCGCGGCCAGGGTGAGTAAACTCATGCGCGCAAAGCGCTCGCCGATGGCCGCCAAAGTACTTCCACGCAGCTTGATGGCCAGGGTCAATCCCGGGAATGCACCTTCAAGGTTTCTCTCGACTTCGGGCGCGCCGCCATCCCACCCGGTGGATTGAGCCAGGGCCGTGGACTCATACTTGCCGTGCAGCATCATGACTGCGTGGTTCTTGTCGCTTTGGGCGTCGGCCACGTTGCGGTTGATGACGTCATCCAGCGTCTGCGGAAAGAACTGGTCTTTCAAGTAGTCGGCGTCCAGAGCCGCACCGGCGATGGCGAGCGATCCTGTCTTCTCGTCTTTTACGGCAAACAGTGCGGTTGATTGATAGACTTTCTTATCACCACGCGGCACCCATTCCCCCTCGAAGAGATAGGGTGACGCCTTCTTCTGGAGATGGACAAGTTTCTCGGACGTGTCGTGGAAGTCCATCTTCAGCCAGCCCTCGTACATCTTGTTCAGCCAGTCGGCCTCATCGCGAAACCCCTCTTCTTTCTTCAACCGGCTGGATTGGGAACGAAACACCATTCCAGTCTCCGGGGAATACATGAATACGTGCGCAATGTAGGGATGCCCGGCCAGAATTTTGTCCAACGTCGGCGCGCACAACTCACTGGGCGTGGGGAACTCGGTGCGCACGTCGTCCGTCAGTTCGTACGCCGTGTGGTTGATCTGCTTCTCTGAGATGGCCAGGACCTGGCTGTATTCGCGCTGGAAGGCGGCTTCCACGGCACGGTCGCGCTGAATGTGTCTGACATGCCAGACACTCAGGATCACCAGGGCGGCGGCGGGCAATACGACCGCGAGCTCTAGGGTAAGGAGCAACCGGGATTGTTCGTTCCGCCGTTTCGTTTTCATTCCTGGATTCCTGATCCGGGGGTATCAGCTACCACCTGCCCGCAACTAAACATAGTCAGATGGGGCCATGCCAGTGTCAATCGGGGGTAAAAATACGTAAAAAGTTGTGAACTGGTTGATCAGAAAGGTGCACTTCGAAAGCAGCCACCGATTTACGCGGATTCACACCGATCAGAACAAAATCTTGATCCGTGAAAATCAGTGAGAATCCGCGGCTGATCGGGTCTTTCTTGTGGTTAGGGCAGTCTGAAGTCAACCGTAACGAGGGTTTCCGCCTCGACGGCGCGGCCGTTTACCAGATAAGGCTGGTAGCGCCACAGCTTCACGGCCCGATACGCGGCCTGGCCGAGAAGGAAAGAGCCGCGTACCAGCTTCAGATCCTGAATGGTACCGTCTCGGCCAATCCATGCCTGCAGTACCACCGGACCCTGCAAGCGCGCCTTGACCGCTTGTTCGGGATAGCTGGGCAGAACTTTCCGCAGCAGCAGCCTGCGAGAAAGTTCCTCGGACAGGGACACGGGCTCGAGGGCGGCGAGAAGCGACGGGGCAATCCGGGCCACGCTGCGCATGCTCGCACTCTGCACCGGATTGTTCAAACTATCCGGAATGCGGACGGCGGTCGTGGCTGCGGCCGGTTGCTGACTGGGCGGCGGGGCTTCAACATGACTTGGTAGGGGCAATTCCACTGGCTTAGTGACGGCGGCGCCCTGAAATGGGTCTCGGACCGGAGTGACGCGGATGCGCCCAACCGCCCGGCCTGGAGGCGCGGACTGCTGATCGTCATTCTGGGCCACCTGGACCGGAGGTCCCGGAGTGTCGCTGCCATTGGGCGAATGCAGCCAGGCTTGCGTCTGTTCCAGCATGCGTCCGTAGATTCTGGCCACGGAGGTCTTCGTACCTTGTCCGCGCAGCGGTTCGCTGAATACGTAACCTACGGAAAGAAAGGCGATCGCAATGGCCAAACCCGGCAGCACCCGGCTTCGACCCTTGGGCCGAAGGCTCGCCGATGACGAAAAACTCGGCTGCGGTGCGTTAAACAGGGTTTGCACGCGGGATCGATACAACAGATCGTCGTCAAAAATCGGCTCGGCTGGGACCACGGGCGAAACACTTTCCGTACGGCGTGGGGGAGGTGGGGAGGGCCAGGCACGAAGACGCGGCAGGGGATGCGGAGCCTTGCCGTCCGAAGCCGTGCTTTCTTCGACATCTTTATTCTCTAGGTTCTCCAAACATTTGTTCTCGAAAGCCGGAAACGGCTGAGCTTCAGCGCGCTTCGTGATCGCATCTTGCCCGGAGGAAGGACCCATGCGTGGCAGCCAGGACTTCATCTGGACAAGAAATGGATCACAAGTCAGCAAGGCGTACTTCACTTTATCGGGAAGGAGCGGCCGGCCCAGGACCAGATCGGCGCCGGCTGCCACGGCGGCCGCAGCGGCCTCCGTATTGGCAATGGCTATGGTAAAGGCCGAGTGGTTGGCCTTCAGTTCACGCACCGTCTTCAGCAGGAAAACCGCTTCCAGTCCTTCGTTCCAGTCCGAGACCACGACATCGAAGCTGCGGCTGGTGATCTTTTCCACTGCGCTGAAGATTTCCGGGCAAGTCTCAACTTCAAATTCGAGATCTGTGAAAGCATGACTGAGGGCGCGTGAGGCCTCCTCATCGGAGGAGAACAGCAGAGAGTGTGGCCACATAGTAACGAGACTAGTTTGGAGGCGGCGAAGCCACAAGTTACGAACTGCCCGGCGGGCGGCCGCCGCGGACCATGTAACCGCCACACCGGTTACCTGTCCCAAAGGACAAATGTCCACCGTAACTGCGGAATTCATTCCGCTGGCTGCGGCATGCTGCGGGCAGGCTTTTGCCGGATCGCGCGGACAAAACTGGGTGAAAACACTGAACTGCCCGGCGGGGACGCCTAACCGCCCCGATTACTTCCGGAATTGCTGGGCCACCGATTCCGGCAAGTCCTCCTCCAGTTTGGCGGCAAGCCAGCGCTGCAGTACGGACCGCTGCTCAGATGGAATCATCAGCGAACGTAGCCCGGCTCGTCCGTTTTCGTCGCGCCAGCAAACTTCCGCATCGATCGTGAGGCGGACCGATTCGCCGGGCAGCATAAACATCACCCTCACCTGCGCTCCGGGCTTCAGGGCGGCGGGTGATTCAGTGACGGCCATGCCGCCCTCGCTGATATTTATCAGACGGCAATCGACTTCCTCACCGTTAGCCAGGAGGGTTGCCGAAGTTTCGGTAGGACAACGAAAGGAACGGCGGCGCTCCCGCACGATCAATCCGAAGGCGGCTTTCAGGGTTCGCCCCACCGAACTGGCGGAAAGCGGTTTTTCCATCAAAAAATTCGCTTGGATTTCGGACTTTGCCGGTTTGTCCGGATCCGTAATAGCAAAGGTCACAGCCGTCCGATTGGACGGGGATAGACGGGCCTGCCCGAGCACTTGATCGGCCTCCGGCAGCCCGAAGTCGATGATGACCGCCTCGAATTTCTTGCGCCTCAGCAAGGCCAGAGCCATGTTGACATCAACACAAACCTCGGTCGCGATTGCGAGCTGCTGCATGCCCTCGGCCAGTTGCTGAATCGCGGCCGAATCATCGCAGACAAGAAGCACCCGACCCATGGAAGCGCTTGCCCCAGGAGAACCCATTCCCGCAAACCCCTCCCCGCCAGTCTCGCTCTGTTGCTCTGTCGCAGCTCGATTGTGGCCTGTAATGAGACAGTTGCGGATTAAATTCCACTGTTCGTCGGAAAACCGGAATGGCCGGTGCTGATCGTCGTAAAACTGGAACTTCAGCGGCCCATGCAAGATCCTAGAGAGCGCCGAACCTTAGCCGCCTGAGGCCCCGTTGAGTCGGGAGAGTGCCACTTTTTGCTGGCCGTCCTCAGCAAAATTCTCCGGATCGAGCCAGCGCTCGAAATTGGCCTTCCGCACCGGCCATTCAGAATCCAGCATGGCGAACCAGGCGGTATCCCGATTTCGTCCTTTGACGATCATGTGTTGGCGGAAGATCCCTTCGAAGCTGAAACCGAAGCGCAGTGCGGCTCGCCGCGAAGGCGCGTTGAGGGCGTTGCACTTCCATTCGTAGCGACGATAACCCAGGTCCTCGAAAACATGACGCGCCATGAGATACATGGCCTCGGTCGCTTGTGGGGTCTGTTGCAGTCGCGCAGTGTAGAGGATGCTGCCCACTTCGATCACCCGATGGTCGGGCTCGATGCGCATGTAGGCAGCGTATCCCAGGGCTTTTCCGGAGGCCGAATCTACGATCGCGAAGAATAACGGATCTTCGGAAGCTGCTATCCGCTGTAAGTGGATGTCGAAAGCCGTGCGGTCGGAAAATGGTCCCTCAAAAAGATATCGCCAAAGCCGGTCTCCGGACTCCCCACGCGTCCCTTCATAGAGCGAGTCCCCGTGGGCGCGAGGGTCAAGAGGCGCCAGCGTTACCAGTCGCCCCTCAAGCGTGGTCCGTGCCGGGCGCCGGGCTGGGGCGGTGTCAAGGCGAGGGCCGATCGGCATTGCGACTTCAGATGAGGCTTCGTCCACCATTAGAAGTTTGTCCTTTCCAGAGCAGAGAGCGCAGAAGGTCAGCAGGCGCAGTCGTTAGACACTATAGTGCACCGGTCTGGGCATGCGCCTGGGAAGGTGCTGGCGCAATCGCAAGTGGCGTTTTTCGATGTAGGTGCGGTCGCCCTGGAAGTCGGGGACAGCGGTGCTTGCGGTTTGCCCAACGGGACGGCCGAGAGCGGCCGCCCCCTGTGGTCGTGGCGGGTTCACATCTCTCTAGTGCCGGTCGTGATCACGGTCATGATCATGATCGTGATCGTCGTGGTGGTTATGGCGCCACTCCCAATATGCCCTTTGCTGATCGCGTTCAAGTCTGCGATAGTCGCGACCATCGGTATGATTCTCGACAACCCACTGGTGATAGTAAATTCTTTCGTGATCGTCCCAGCGATGATACTCGTTACGATACAGGTCATAGACACGATAGCCTCGGGTTGCACAACCCGTGGTCAGGGCCGGCGCGAGAAAGGCCACACCCAGTAGCAAAGAACTGAGATACCGGTATCGACCATGCATAGCGTCATGCCTCCTTTAGATTGAACCTGCTTCCGGAAACTTGGGTGCGGCACGGACCATTAAGTTGCTCGCAGCCCCTCAAAATACAGTTTTCTCCTGATCCGGCTGCCGAATGTTTGTTGAGGTCGTACGTTCCTGATTCGGGAAGAGTTAGGTCTGGGCTGGTCCTCCGCCATCTTGCTCCGGGTCGCGTTGCCCGCGTATGATGCAGCGTTTATGACTGCGAAAATATCTCCACGTCCGTCGGGCCTGCGCGAAAAGTCGCAACTGATGTCTCCCTCGGAAATTGAGCGTACGCTGGTCCGCCTAGTGCACGAAATCATCGAGAAAAATAATGGCGCAGAGGAACTCGGGCTGGTCGGGATCCGGCGGCGCGGCGTGCCGCTGGCACAACGGCTGGGACAAATGATTGCTCGCATTGAGAAGACGCCGGTGCCCGTCGGTACGCTGGACATCACTCTGTATCGTGACGACTTGTCCACCCTGGGACCGAAGCCGGTGGTGCAGAAAACCGAGATCGGCTTTCCCATCGTCGGCAAGAACGTCATTCTGGTGGATGACGTTCTCTACACCGGCCGCACCATTCGGGCCGCGCTGGACGCGTTGTTCCGCGAAGGTCGCCCCAAACGGGTGCAGCTGTGCGTTTTGATTGACCGTGGACATCGCGAATTACCCATTGAGGCCGGGTTTATCGGACGCAAGGTGCAAACCTCGGACCGGGAAATTATCGAAGTGAAACTGCGCGAGGTGGATGACGCAGAGAAAGTTCTGCTGATCGAACGGCAAGATTGATGGACCGAATGGGAGGTCTCATTCGTGCGTTAATCATCCGCACCGATTCTGGCAAGCCGTATTCGACAAGTCATACTCTGGCAAATCATGAACCAAGCTGCTCGCGGTTCCCTGCTGGGCATTGAACATCTCGGAGCGGCAGAATATTATGGGCCTGCTCAAGCTGGCCCGGCGCATGAATCCGCTCAAGCCGCGCCCTTTGCTTCGGGGCAAGCGCGTGCTGCTGCTTGTTTTACGAAGCCTCCACCCGCACCCGCAGCTCCTTTGAAATCGCGGCCAAATCGCTGGGCGCCATGACCACCCTGGTGCTCTCCAGCGGGTCAAGCATTGAAAAAGGCGAGTCGCTGCTGGACACCGGTTACACGCTGCGGGCGGTGGGCGCGGACGTGATCGTGATTCGCCATCCCCAGGCCGGTGCTGCGGCGCTGATGGCGCGGTATCTCGATATTCCCGTGATCAACGCCGGCGATGGAATGCATGAGCATCCCTCGCAGGCCCTGCTCGATGCCTACACCATTCTGCGCCACAAGAAAGCACTCAAGGGTCTGCAGGTGGCGATCGTTGGCGATATCTATCACAGCCGAGTGGCGCGGTCTGCGATTCACTTGCTCAGCAAGTTCGGGGCGACGCATTACGCTCTGCGGGCCGCCGGAGTTTCTGCCGGAAACCGCGCCTTAGCCTGGCGCCGGGCGTTGCACATCGCGCGTACGGTGGAAGATGCGGTGCACGGCGCCGATGTGATCATGACACTGCGGGTACAGAAGGAGCGTCTGGCAGGTACGAAGATCAGTTTGCAGGATTACATCGCCCGCTACCAGATGACCATGGCGCGGCTGAAACTGGCGAAGAAGGATGCCATGGTGATGCATCCCGGGCCGATTATCCGCGGGCTGGAGTTGACCTGGGAAGTTGCCGACTGCCCGCAGTCGGCCATCGTGGAAGAAGTCCGGAACGGCGTCCCAGTGCGCATGGCGATCCTGGCGAAGGCGCTGGGGAGAGCGAGATGAAATCAACTTCTCCACGGATTTACACGGATTTCCACGGATTAAAGACGTTACCTTAGAGAGACAATCCGTGTTGATCCGCGTGAATCCGGGTGCAAGGAATTACAGGGTTGTGCATTTGATTAAGAGAGAAAATTACAGTCTGCTGATCAAGGGCGGCCGGCTTATCGATCCGGCGGCCAAGATCGACGCGGCGATGGATGTCCTGCTGCGGGACGGGCGGTGGCCGAGATCGCGCCGCCCGGCAAAACCCGCGGCACCGCGCATGAAAAATTCGATGCCCGCGGGCTGATCGTCTCTCCTGGCTTCATCGATCTGCATGTTCACTTGCGCGAGCCCGGGCAAGGCTACAAGGAAACCATCGCCACCGGCACGGCTGCCGCCGCTGCCGGAGGATTCACTTCCGTCTGTTGTATGCCCAACACGCAGCCGGTGGTGGACTCGCCGGAGTGGGTGACCTGGCTGCAGCAGCCGGAGCGCGGGGCGGTGGTCAATGTTTTTCCGATCGCGGCCGCGACCCAGGCCAGCAAAGGAGCGGTGCTCACCGACTTCCGCGCGTTGCAGCGGGCCGGGGCGGTGGCGCGTCACGCGATGATGGCAAGCCCATTCTCGACGACAGCGTCATGCGCGAGACCATGCGCCTGTGCTTCCGAAATCAATCTTCCTGTAATTCAACACGCGGAAGATACGCGCATGACCGACCGCTGCTCCATGAATGACGGGCCCACCGCGTTCCGCCTGGGTCTGCGCGGCATGAAGGCGGCGGCCGAGGCGTCGGTGGTGGAACGGGATGTGCAACTGGCGCAGCAGTTCACCGGCGCGCGGCTGCACGTGGCGCATCTTTCGACCGCGGACGCGCTGAAGGCCGTTCGCCGGGGCAAGCGCAGCAAAGTCGCACGTCACCTGCGAAGTGACGCCCCACCATTTCGCGCTGACCGATGCAGACGTCGGCGAGTACGATACCAACTTCAAGATGAATCCGCCGCTGCGGTCGGACTCGGACCGCGAAGCTATCCTGGTGGCACTGGCCGACGGAACCGTGGATGCAATCGCCACCGACCACGCGCCCCATGCCCCGCACGAAAAGATCATCGAGTTCGAGCGCGCCGCCTTCGGAATCACCGGCCTCGAGACCGCCCTCGGCCTCGCCATCACGCACCTCCACCGCGGACACAGGATCCCGCTCAGCCGGATCGTCGAACTCCTCACCTCCGGCCCGGCGCGTGTGTTCAGCTTGAGAGGACGTGGAACGCTGATTCGCGGCAGCCATGCCGACGTCACCATCTTTGATCCGCAAAAGCGCTGGACGTTTGACGCGTCCAAGTCGCACTCGCGGTCGCACAATACTCCGTTCGGAGGAGCCCAGCTGACGGGGAAAGTGGTGGCGACGATTGTGGACGGGAAAATGGTGTACCGAACAGATTGAAGCGCCCATGCTTGTGTGGGGACGGGTCTCCGACCCGTCCGGGCCGAGCGACGCTCGGCTAGAACATCGTCAAACCTTCATACCGACAAGATTCCCATTCTCTTTCCCACCCTGTTCAGCACCGCCAGCGCCTGCTGCAATTCCTCTTCAGTATGTGTGGCGGTCATGATCGTCCGGATGCGGGCCTTTCCTTCCGGCACGGTCGGAAACGCAATGCCCGTGCCCAACACACCTTCCTTGAACAGTTCGCGGGAAAAATCCATGGTGAGTTTGCCGTCGCCGATGATGATCGGAGTGATTGGGGTTTCGCTGGCAGGCGTTGTCTTGCCTCCGATATCGAAGCCGAGCAGGCCGAGCTCCCTCTTCCAGAAGCGGGTGTTCTCCCAGAGTTTTTCGATGCGCTCGGGCTCGTTTTCCAGAACATCGAAAGCCGCAATGCAAGTAGCTGCTACGGAAGGCGGATGCGAAGTCGAGAACAAAAACGGACGGGCGCGGTGGTAGAGAAAGTCGATCAGGTCGCGAGTGCCGCAGACGTAGCCACCGAGCGCCCCGATTGCTTTTGACAGGGTCCCGACCTGGATATCCACGCGGCCGTGCATTTTGAAATGATCGATCGTGCCGCGGCCATTGCGGCCCAGCACGCCGGAGGCGTGGGCGTCGTCCACCATCATGATGGCGCCGTACTTCTCCGCCAGGTCGCACAGGGCGGGCAGCGGGCCGATGTCGCCGTCCATGGAGAAGACGCCGTCGGTGATCAGCAGCCTCTTGCCAGGCTGGTCTTTGATGCTGGCCAGCCGCTCCTCCGCCTGGGCCATGTTCTTGTGTTCGAAGACCAGAACCTTTGCACGTGACAGGCGGGCGCCGTCGATGATCGAGGCGTGGTTCAGTTGATCGGAGATGATGAAGTCCTCTTTGCCCAGCACCGCCGACACCGTGCCGGCATTGGCCGCGAATCCCGACTGGAAGACCACGCAGGCTTCCACATTCTTGAAACGCGCGATCTTCTCTTCCAGCTCCATGTGGATTTTCATGGTGCCGGCGATGGTGCGTACCGCCCCCGACCCGACGCCGTACTTGCGCGTGGCCTCAAGCGCTGCCTCGCGGAGTTTGGGGTGTGTGGTCAGGCCGAGGTAATTGTTCGAGGCCAGGTTGATGACCTTCTTGCCGTCGAAGGTGCAGACCGGGGCTTGCTCATCCTCGAGGACGCGCAGGCGAAAATGCGTGCCCTTGGCCTTGAGATCGTTGAGTTGATCGGTCAGGTAAGAAAGCGGATTGGAGCGGGGGGTGGTGGTTGCCATCTGGCTTTCTCCGATTGCGTGGCGGATGGTGACCCTACCAGTTTAATACTGGTTGGGGATTCAAGAACCAGTTTGCAGTTCGCTGTTCTCGGTTGTCAGTTGCGCCAGGGATTTCAGGTTGGGCACTTCAAGATCGGGCTGGGCAGAGGCGGCTTTGGCGGCGCCGGCCCCGGGACGGGGCGATGGGCGGTTTACCCAGACGGTCTTAATTCCGAGAGACTTGGCGGGGATTACGTCGTGGTAGATGCTTTGCCCGACGTGGAGCCACTGGCTCGGGACTACTCCGGTGCGTTGCTGAGCGAGTTTGAATATCTGCAACGATGGTTTGTATGCCCGGGCCTGCTGCGCGGTGATTACGTAGTCGAAGGGTACTTCGAGGCGGGGTGCCGTGGAGGCAAATAGGTCGTCGTCAACGTTGGAGATGATTGCGAGATGGTAGCGCGCCTTGAGTTGGCCGAGGGCTGCGATTGTATCTGGGAAAGGCAGCCAGTCAGGTACCGAGTCGGGCAATGAGTGTGCATGGGATTCGGTCGGCGTGAATCCGAGGCGCTGGCCGAAGCGGTGGACGACCGACTCGAGAACCTGGCGATAGGAACGGAATTCTCCCTGTTCGGCTTCTGATTCGAATTCAGAGTAGAGGCGCAGGAGTTCGGAGTCAGAGATGGTCTTGCCGTGCGCGGCAAGGATGGGGCGCAACACGGAGAAGATACCCGTCTCCCAATCGATGAGGGTGCCGTAGCAGTCGAAGGTCAGAAGGCGGAATTGATCGAAGTTCAACATGATTGCAGAAGCGAACCCAGGGCTTTGCGCCCTGGGCCGCATGCTTGCGGTGGACCACTATTTCACTTCAATCGGCGGTCTGGCGGGCGGCGGCGCGGGCACCGGCGGTGCTGCTTTCACCGGCAACAAGGACATTGTCCTGCCCGCCGAGTCCGCTCTCAGCTTCAAGCTCGAACAACCGATCAATGCGCCCGGACCTGCACCGCCGCCGGCCATGATAGCGACATTGCCGAACCAGAGCCGGCGGTGGTTCCACTCGGCGCCGCCGAACTATTGTCGCTGGAAGAAGGTGACGCAGTGGAAGAACCTGAGTTTGGCGGAGTAGAGACCAAGGGTGAGTGCTGTCAAACGGATTCGCATGATTTCCTCCATGACGGGATGATTAATCGGAAAGTGATTACGCGCAAATGCTCTCAACCGGATGCTGACGCGGGCTCCCTAACAAGTGCCTAGATTTTATCCTCATGCGCCGCAGAAGTCGAAGTCATGGCGGCGCCAGGATTTTCATTTTGCGGGCCTTTCTCCTTCTCTGGGTCCTGTGGCTCCAGGCCGCCGACCGTGGGCGGGGTGCACGTCAATGGCGCGGCGGCGAGTCTTTCCTCGTCTTCCTCAGGCTTTTCTGCCAGGAATTTTGCAGTGTTCAGCAGGGGCCGGCCCAGCGACGGATTGTAGCCGGTCCAGGCGCCGTCCGATTCCGCACCGCGCTCAAACTGGGCACGCATAGCTTCCATCTTGGAATCGAGATCATCGAGGTAGTGCAGCATGAGCGCCTCGGGGAACATGGGTAGCTTGGGCGAGCCGAAATCATACTGGCCATGATGGCTGATGATGAGGTGCTCGACCAGCGTCTTGAGCGGTTCGGGGAATCCCGGCACTTGCGCCAGCTTGGCCTGGAGCATCTCCAGTTCAATGATCATGTGTCCCAGCAACTGTCCGCGCGTGGTATAGGAAAACGAGCGGTTGTAGGTCAGCTCGTGGATCTTGCCGATATCGTGAAAGAAGGCGCCAGTGAGAAGCAGGTCGCGGTTGATATGCGGATAATTGCGGCACATGAGGTCACAGGAATTGAAAAGCGAGACCACGTGCTCGAGCAATCCGCCGATGAAAGCGTGATGCAGCGTCTTGGCGGCGGGGGCGTTGCGGTAGGCTTCCGCGATTTCCGGATCCGCCATAAAAGCCTCCACCAGGGCCTTAAGATGAGGATCTTTGAAAGTAGCGACGTAGCCCGCCAGCGCCTGCCATAGTTCGCCAATGTCTTTGCTGGTCTTGGGGAGGTAGTCAGCGAAATCGACTTCCGATTCTCCCATGCGGCGTAGCTTGTGGATGGTCAGCTGGAAGCGGTTCTTATACTTGTTGATCAGGCCCTTGACCTTGATGAAGTCGTCCTGATCGCAAGCGTCGATGGCGTCCTCGACGTTGTCCCACATCTTGGCCTCGATGTGGCCGCTGCGATCGCCGAGGGTGAAGGCCAGGTAAGGCTCACCGCTCTTTTTGGGTTTGACCTGGCGGGAAACCACCACAAAAGTGGAAGTGATGATCTTGTTCTCGAACCGAAGGCAGTCGGAAACGAAAAATTCTTTCATAGAGTACGGCCTGTCTCTCGCTTCCGGAGGCTCGGGAATCTCCTAGATGATGCCCAGCTTCTTCTTCTTTTTCTTCAGCTCTTTGGCGCCGGCTTCCTTGGCAGTAGTTTCGACGGGTGCGGTCTGGTTGGGACTGGCGCCAGTGTCCACATACCCGTTGGCGATCTTGATGTATGCCTCCTCGCGCAGCTTCTGCAAGTACGCGCGCAGGGCGGGCTGGAGCTTCTGCATGTAGATCGCGTCCTGAACTTTGCCCTCGATCTGGCTGAGCGGAGGCACACCAGCCTGCTGGTGTTCGGTGACCTTGAGGATGACAAAGCCCTGCCTGGTGCGGATAACGTCAGAAACCTCGCCGGGCTTCATGGCAAAGGTCTTGTCCTCGAGCTCCTTGGCCAGAGTGGCCCGCTTGAAGTAACCGAGATCGCCACCCTGAGCGGCGGTGGGTCCGTCCGAGTTCTTCTTGGCGATTTCGTCGAAGGCGGCTCCTTTGCGAATCTTGGCCAGCAGGTCATCTGCCTTGGCTTGCGCTGCGGCGAGTTGCTGGGCTTCATCGGTCGGAGCGTCCTTGTCCTTCTTTTCAGTGGAAATCAGAAGTTCACTCAAGCGGATTTGCTCCGGCAGCTCCATCTGGCTCTTGTGAGCGTCATAGAACTGCTGCAACTCCTCCTTGCCGATCGACATCCGCGAGCCGACTTCCTTGGAGATCACCTGCTGGGTGATGATCTGGTTCTTCAGGTTCTGCTTGAAATCCTCGAAGGTGATGCCCTGGCTCTGGGCGGCCTTTTCCAGGTCCTCCATCGATTCCAGCTTCATTTCCTTACGCATTTCGTCGAGCCGTTTGATCACTTCGGTATCGGCGGTGATGCTCAGGTCCTTGCCCTTTTCGAGCAGCAATTGCTGGTCGATCAGATCGCGCAGAACGTCCTTGTCCCTCTCAGCCACGATCTTGTCGGCGTTCGCCGGATCCTGCTGCTGCGCTTCCTGTTTTAATTGCTCTTTGCTGCGCAAGTACTCGCCGCGCGTAACAATCTGATTATTAACGCGGGCGACAATTTCCTCGACCACCGTGTCGGCGGACACAAGCGGAGGCAGGGCAGCAAGACAAACCAGCATCATCCAGGGGAGTAGTTTTCGCATAGCAATGTGGATTGTACCTCCGGAGGCGGGTCTGCGGCCACTGACCGCGCCGGTAGATAGTAAGTTCATTTTCGCAGGGCGGAAAGAAACCTCTACCGCAAAGATCGCAAAGGTTTCGCAAAGGTCGCGAAGAAGGGCCCTGAAAACTTGGCGTCCTTTGCGGTATCTCTTGGCGCCCTTTGCGGTTTAAGATTCTACTTCTGTTCAATCCTGAATGCTCAGTGTAAGGAGACCTGAATGAGGTTTCTAGCAACTCTTGCCCTTGTTGTTCTTGTCGGAGTTGGCGCCGTTCCCGCCAGGGCCCAAAAGACTAAGGCCCGCAAGACCAGCCAGTCAGCGCCCGGACTCGCCCAGCTACAAAAAATGACGGCGCGCTACGCCCCCACGACCTTGCGGGTGGATACATCAAAGCTTTCCGCCGCAGACCGGCAGGCGCTGGTCAAATTAGTTGAGGCCGGGCGACTCATGAATGACGTGTTCCTGGTCCAGTATTGGAGCGGCAATCAGGCATTGTATGCGCGGCTGCAGAAAGACACCACGCCGCTGGGCAAAGCGCGACTGCGGTATTTCTGGATCAACAAGAGTCCCTGGTCGGTGCTGGATGGTTTTGGGGCGTTTCTTCCCGGCGTTCCCTCGGAAAAGCCTAAGGGAGCGAATTTCTATCCCGAGGACATGACCAGGGAGGAATTCGAGACTTGGGTTGGCTCCTTGTCCAAGGAAGACCAGGAGCAGGCGAAGGGATTTTTCACCGTCATCCGGCGAACGACTGACGCAGGCAAGAAAACGCTGGTGGCTGTTCCCTACAGCGAGGTCTACAGGGAGGACCTGACTCGGGCAGCGAACTTGCTGAAAGAAGCGGCGAGTCTCACCGACAACGCCTCGCTCAAGACTTTTCTCAACCTGCGAGCGGATGCATTCCTCTCCAACGACTACTATGCCAGCGATCTGGCCTGGATGGACCTGGACGCACCCATCGACATCACCATTGGGCCTTACGAGACCTACAACGACGAAATCTTCGGCTACAGGGCGGCATTCGAGACTTTCCTGAACTTGCGGGACGATGAGGCGAGCGCAAAGTTTTCCGCTCTCAGCGCCCATCTGCAAGAAATCGAAGACAACCTCCCCATTGACCCGCAGTACCGCAACCCCCAGCTAGGGGCGGCAGCGCCGATCCGTGTGGTGGATGAGATTCTTTGTTCAGGAGACGGCAACCACGGAATTGCAACGGCCGCCTACAATCTGCCCAACGACGAGCGGGTAGTGAATCAGAAGGGCAGCAAGCGGGTAATGCTCAAAAATGTGCAGGAGGCAAAGTTTCGCAGCGTGCTGCTTCCAATCGCACGCCGAATGCTGCCGGGGGCGGCCCAGGACGTGAACTTCGAATCATTCTTTACTCACATTGTTGCCCACGAACTTATGCATGGACTGGGGCCGCACCAGATCAAGCTGGACGGACGGGACACGACTCCGCGCGCCGAACTGAAAGAGCTCTACAGCGCCATTGAAGAAGCCAAGGCCGATGTCACCGGCCTGTTCGCGCTGCAATACATGATGGACCATGCCCAGGAGATGAAGTTGTCCAGCGTCGTGCCTTCCGACGAAGCGGCGCAACGGCAGCTCTATACCACCTACCTGGCGTCCATGTTCCGCAGCCTCCGCTTCGGGCCGAACGATGCTCATGGCAAAGGCATGGCGATCCAGTTCAATTACCTCATGGACAAAGCGGCGTTTACCCAGCGGGCGGACCAGACTTTCGCGCTGGACCTGGAGAAATTCAAACAGGGCGTACGGGATCTCGATCATGACCTTCTGACTCTGGAGGCCCAGGGAGACTACGCAGCGGCGAAGAAGCTACAGGACGAAATGGGAGTGGTGCGCCCTGCTTTGCAAAAGGCGCTCGACCGCCTGCAAGAGATTCCCACCGACATCGAGCCAATTTTCGTGACTGCGGACGAGTTGGCGCCGGAGAAGCCGGACGGCCCTGCGAAGCCAGCGACGAGAAGGTCGCGAAGGAAGTAGTCCGGCGAATCAGCCGCGACGGCCTTCAAGTCGTTTACGACCATCCCGGAAATAACCCCAGCCCCGGCGGGCTGCTTGACGGTGAATTCTTTTTGTTGTACATTACCGATTGGTTATACAACCTAAGGGTTATTGACAAAGTGAACATCCAATCACTCGATGTGACCTTCGCGGCGCTTGCCGACCCGACGCGGCGGGCGATCCTGTCCCGGCTGGCGGCGGGTGAGGCGTCGGTTACGGAACTGGCCGAGCCGTTCGCGATGACCCAGCCGGCGATCTCCAAACACCTGAAGGTGCTGGAGCGGGCGGGCCTGATTTCGCGTGGCCGCGACGCCCAGAGGCGGCCCAGGCGGCTCCAGGCCCGGCCGCTCGCGGCGGCCACCGAGTGGCTGGAGGGCTACCGGCAGTTCTGGGAGGGCAGCTTTCAGCGCCTCGATGCTTTGCTCGACGAGATGAAGACCGAAGAGAACAAAACCAAGCAGAAGAAAGGTCGCCGCATGCGGCGACAGAGGAATCCCCTATGAAGAACACCGGGACGTTGAAAGTAGCCACAGTCGGCGACCGCGAAATCGTCATGACCCGCGTGTTCGACGCACCGCGCCAACGGGTTTTCGCCGCTTTCACCAGGCCCGAACTGCTCAAGCGCTGGTTCGGACCGCGCGGCTGGTCGCTGGTAGTCTGCGAAGTCGATCTGAAGGTGGGGGGTACTTTTCGCTTCGTGCTGCGCGGCCCTGACGGAACTGAAATGGGGATGCGCGGAGTTTACCGCGAGATCGTCCCGCCTGAGCGCTCTGTCCACATGGAGTCGTTCGACCAGTTCCCGGGGGAGTCGCAAGTCACCACCGTCCTGGTCGAGCAGGGAGGCAAGACAACGCTCACGGCTACGGTGCTCTACCCGTCGGCGGAGGTCCGCGATGCTGTCATCAAATCCGGCATGGAGCACGGCGCCGCGGAGAGCTACGACCGCCTTGCGGAGTTGCTGGCGTCGGCAGAGGCCAGCTGATTGAGAGAGGTAAGAGTAAGGTAAGGGGTATGATCGGAATTCGTCATCCCCGCCGCATGCTTCTATATGCGGGCGCCGCACTCGTTGGCCTGCTCGCAATCTGGTTTGCAGTCTTCATCGTTCCCTTCGTTGGCGGGAATCATGGGGAAGCGGCGCAAGGAACTGTAACTTCCAAAGATGGCACAAACATCGCGTTTGAACGGTCAGGCACCGGGCCGGCGATTGTTCTCGTATCCGCCGCTCTGGCGGATCGCGACGGGACCTCCAAACTGGCGCGGCACTTAGCCGGAAAATTCACTGTCATCAACTATGATCGCCGCGGTCGCGGCAAAAGCTCCGACACTCATCCTTACGCGGTCGAACGTGAGGTCGAAGACATCGATGCGCTGATTGATGGCGCAGGCGGCTCTGCTTATCTTTTTGGCAGTTCCTCAGGCTCAGTTCTGGCTCTTGAGGCTACGGACAAACTCGGTAACAAGGTTAAAGGTCTCTCCATGTACGAGCCACCTTTCATCATCGATGACAGCCACCCACCGATGCCGGATGAATTTTCCGTGCAAATCGAGCAACTGGTGGCTGCGGGGCGGCGCAGTGATGCGGTCAAACTTTTCTTCACCCGAGGAATGGGGATACCGTCCGGGTTCGTGACCATGATGCGTCTGCTTATGCCTGGTTGGTCAAAAATGGTCGGCATGGCTCATACCATCCCATACGATCTGGCGGTCCTGGCAGGAACGCAAACCGGCAAGCCCTTGCCGGCCAGGCGCTGGGCGTCGGTTCAGGCACCGACTCTGGTGATGGTAGGTGGCAGGAGTGAAGCGTTCTTTGACACGGGCGCCAAGGCGCGCTGGTCGCGTCACTTCCGCATGCTCGGTACCGCGTCTTGGAAGGCCGCGACCATTCCGCGATCCTGATGGCATCGCAGGACATTGCGGCAGCTGTAGATGAATTCTTTTTGAGCCAGAACTAGTGTGGGGTACAGGCCGCCTTCAACTCTGTGTCGTCCCTTGACTGTTCGCAGTCCGGACCAGGGCCAGGGCGGTCACGTCATTATGCAGGGGGGGCTTGCGCATGAACTGCTGTACGCCCTCTATCGCCGAAGCGCACAGCTCTTCCGCGGTTTCGTTGGCAGCTTGTTGCAAGCTGCTCTTGACGCGCTCCAGTCCAAATTCCTCCCGCCTGCGCCTGCCCTCGAGTAAACCTCGGGAAACCAGCAGAAGAGCGGCGCCCGGCGGCAAGGCGACCAGGGGCGCCTCGCAGGTCGCGTGAGAAAAAAGTCCCAGAGGCAGGCCAGTGGCACCCAGCTCGGTGATGCCGGTGAGATCGCGGAGCAATCCGGGAGTATGCCCGGCGTTGAAATAACAGATGGTCCCCAGGTCTTCGTTGTAACAGCCAGCAAACGCGGGACAGGAGCGGATGCCTCCCTCCGCTGCCATGATGGCGCGGTTGAGTTCCAGGCAGAGCTCGGCCATGGCGTCGGCCTCGTTGACATCATCGTCGGCGAACAATTCCTGAGAGCGGGTGCGGAACGTTTGCTGGGCAGCGGAGACGATGGCACTGTTTTCTTCCAGGCGCCCGGCCATGTCCAGCAGGCCGAATAGCACACGGTTTGGCGTGACCCGAACGAAATCGTGGAGGTCGCCCCCCTGGCGCTCGCCGTAATAAGCGGCGGCCAGCTGGGCGGCGTGAAGCTCCGGAACCTCGGCCAGGACCGGCTCCTGAGGCGCCGAGCGGGAAGATCTCTCGTGATCGAAGAGGAAGCGCATTGCGTAATTGATCGGTGAAGTTAGCACAGAAGCGGGCAGAGGGCAACGGGCAGGCCAGGGTAACCAGCGTGTGGGGCGGACACTCCTGTCCGCCCCACACAATCTAGGCTTATGCCAGGTCGAACAGAAGCACTTCCGCGTCTGCCGTGCCTTTGACTGTCAGCCGCTGTTCGTCGCTTACCGCAGCGCCATCGCCCTGGTTGAGGCTTTGCCCGTTGAGTTCCACCGCGCCCTTCGCGACTTGCAGCCAGGCGTAGCGGCCCTTGCCTAGTTCGTGCTCTACTTCCTGGCCCGGTTGGAGCAACGACACGTACAGTTTGGCGTCCTGGTGGATGGTCACCGAGCCGTCCGTGCCATCTGGGCTGGCGATCAGGCGCAATTTGCCGCGTTTTTCGGCTTCCGGAAAAGCCTTCTGCTCGTATCCCGGCTCGTGACCTCGCCGCTCGGGCAAGATCCAGATTTGCAGCAGGTGCGCCGCATCGCTCTTCGAGGAGTTGGCCTCGCTGTGCCGCACTCCCGTGCCGGCACTCATGCGCTGCCCATCCCCGGGGCGAATGGTGGATCCGTTTCCCATACTGTCCTTATGTTCCAGAGCGCCATCGAGAACATAAGTGATGATCTCCATGTCGCGATGCGGATGCATGGGGAAGCCATGCCCGGCCTGCACCCAGTCCTCGTTGATAACGCGCAGGGAACGGAATCCCATAAAACGCGGGTCATGATAGGTGTCAAAAGAAAACGAGTGTTGCGTCTTGAGCCAGCCGAAGTCGCCTCCGCCACGCTCCTCACTGCGTCTGATGTTGATCATAGTTAGAATCCTCGTTATAACGACTATTTAGATGCCCGCATTCCCGAAACGATTCATCTGGGCGCCGCCACTGGAGATAAGCCGTCCCGCGGCCGATGGTTTTCTTGGAAACAGTCGGGACCGGGGTCTATGCGGCAGAACTTTTGGAAGTTTGTGCTGGGGTTGGCCTTACTGGGATGTGGCGGACAGTCCGCTGGGCCTCCGGCAGGGTTCGTTAACCAGACCAAACACTCTGACGCGGACCTCTGGATGATCTGGCAGGCGGCTCAGGATAGCGTCGCGCACCAGGTGGATCTAAATCCTTTGCAAAGGTCATCTTTCGGGGCGCCGGCGGACATACGTCCCGGGGACCGACGGGCGCTTGAGATTATGCCCCACCAGCTTCGGGTGGGCGCCGAGCCTGATGTAAGCTCAAGCGATCTGCTGGCCGCGACGGGCGTGGAGCGGTCCGATCCAACCGGGATGATCGCGTGTCCGAAACCCTGCAACGTCCGCTATGCCGCCGCCTACTCCTTCTATAGCCGGGACTTGACCCACTACGCTGCCTCATGGGAGGAGCAGGAGACAGCTTTACCTTTGTGCTGGAGTATGAGTTCGAAAATCAGATCCTGGCGGCGTTGGGCTACAGCCTAAGGTGGCGATAGTTTTACTTCTTCTTGGAAGAGCTTTCAGATTTCTTTGAGCCCTCTGACTTCGAAGCATCCGCTTTCGTAGAGCTCTCGGATTTCGACGAGTCCTCCGACTTGGCCTTGGAGTCCTTGCTGGAGGCCGAGTCCCCATTTGAAGAGGATGAAGCTGAACCGGTTGAGGACTTCTTGGCGTAATCGGTGACGTACCATCCCGAGCCCTTGAACTGGACGGCCGGGGCCGAGATCACCTGTTCGATCGCGCCCCCGCACTTGGGACATTTCTTGACATGGGGATCGGAGAATTTCTGGATGCGCTCGAAGCGGTGATGGCACTTCTTGCACTCGTATTCGTAAAGTGGCATGGACTTCCTGAGACGCTCCGCAAACCAGGTGAGGACTTCACCTTTCAGTATTCAAACTGAAAACTGAGATCTAGCAACTGATAGCTGCCTTCCTGATTCTAGGGTGTGTACCCGGCCTCGTCAATGAACGCGGCGGTCGTATTCGCATGTCCGACTCGTTTCTACATTCAGAACTCTGGCGTCCTTTGCCGTGCCTTTGCCTCCTTTGCAGTTAGAGCTTTTAACGTTTGCAGTACTAAGGTCAAACCCTTGACCGAAAAGGACGCAACGGAAGTCACCACAGCCCAATATTCCAGTCACAAGACCATGCGTCGTACCCAGTGTTAGACTCGCCTGGATGAAGGCGGGCGACGACGCGATTGCGAACAAAGGCACGCTGACGCCGGGACTCTACCTGGTGGCCACGCCCATCGGCAACCTGGAAGACATCACGCTGCGCGCGGTGCGCGTGCTCAAGGAAGCCGACCAGGTCGCCTGCGAAGATACCCGGCAGACGCAAAAGCTGCTCCATCACTACGGCATCGCGACTCGCACGGTCAGCTATCACGAACACAATGAGCTGACCCGCGCCCCGGAGCTGGTGCTCGATCTGGAAGGCGGAGCGCGGGTTGCTCTGGTGACCGACGCGGGAATGCCGGGCATCTCAGATCCTGGCTTTCGACTGATTTCATTGGCGATCCGGCACCATATTCCCGTGGTGCCGATTCCGGGGGCGTCGGCGTTTCTGGCGGCCCTGGTGGCCAGCGGCTTGCCCACGGATTCGTTTCGTTTCAGCGGCTTTCTTCCTCCTAAAAGCGGGCAGCGGCGGCAGATGCTGGAGAGCATCAAGGCCTCGCCGCGCACCCAGGTTTTTTACGAAGCGCCGCATCGTGTGAAAGAAGCGGTAGAAGATGTGGTCGAGATTCTGGGAGCAGAACGACAACTGGTGATCGCACGTGAGGTCACCAAGATTCATGAAGAGTTTCTGCGCGGCCGGGCGGGCGAGATTCTGCAAACATTGAATTCCCGGGGTGACATCAAGGGCGAGATCACGCTGCTGATCGGGAAAGCGGAAGAAGGTCAGCAGAGAGTCGCGGCCGGAGTGAGCGTGCGGCAGCGGCTAGAGCAGATCATGGCGGCGGAGAAGCTGGATGAGAAGGCGGCGCTGAAAAGAATTGCAAAAGAGATGGGAGTGTCAAAGAGCGAGGCGTATCGGGAGTTGCAGCGAAGCCGGTAGAATCACGTAGGCGCGGACGCCCCGTCCGGGTGGCCGAGCGAAGCTCGGCAGGGTTATCGCGAAGTCGTTGTCGAGTCTTGCTCGACTGGACGGACGAGGCGTCCGCCCCTACGTGGGCTGTGGTGATCCCTGCTTTCTTGCCACTACCACTTCACGCCCTTCCCCGGAACTGAATGATCCTCCGGCGATCACGTTTCGATGGTCGTCCCGCGGGTAGCTGTTCAAACTGCCTCATTGCCTTGCGCTCCGCTGCCACCTTCAGGCGCTGCTCTTTGCTCGCGTCGGTCTCGCGGTAGAGCGTCTGCGCCACCGAAGCCGAGCCGCGCGTCTCGCTGAGCAGCAGAACTTCTAGGTGAAATTCGCCGCCCTCGTTGGTTACACGCAGCATGTCTCCAATCCGGACCGGGCGCGCCGCTTTGGCGGGTTGACCGCTGGATAGAATCCTGCCGAGTTCACAGGCCCGAGCTGCCCGGGCCCGCGTCTTGAAGAAGCGGGCAGCCCAAAGCCACTTGTCGATGCGCACAGATGCGTTCAGATTATTTTCCTGCAAGTTCGCGCTTCACCGCATCGCTGACCACTTTCCCATCCACCCGGATTCCCGCGCCGGAGAATCGCGCCATGACATTTTTCATCACCGTGCCCATCTCCTTCATGGTAGGCGATCCCATCTCGGCGATTACTGCTCTGACCCCGGCCACGATCTGGTCTTCGCCGGCGGCCTTGGGCATGTAGGTTTCGATCAGGGTAATTTCGGCGGCTTCTTTGTCGGCCATCTCCTGGCGCCCACCCTTGGTGAACTGCTCGACGGAATCCTTGCGCTGTTTGATCAAGGTGGTTAGAACCTGCTGCGATTCTTTGTCGTCGAGCGGGGCCATCTTCTCGATCTCCCGGTTCTTGAGCGCGGCCTTGACCATGCGCAGGGTGGACAGGCGATGCTCATCGCGCGCCTTCATCGCAGTCGTGATGTCTTTTTGGATCTGCTCGCTGAGGCTCATGGGGAAATTATAGCGTTTGACTTCCAAAGTGCCGGCTTTGTCAATAAAATGCGCAGATCAACTGAGGAGTAGTGGCCCGATGGCGCTACCGCCGGAATTAGACTGGGCCCGTATGAGATCGTTAGCCCGCTCGGGGCGGGGGGCATGGGCGAGGTCTATAAAGCCCGTGACACCCGCCTGGAGCGCGCGGTTGCGATCAAGGTCCTGCCCGATCAGCTTTCCGGCCAACCTGATCTCAGGCGGCGTTTCGAGCGCGAAGCTCGCGTCATCTCCAGTCTCAACCATCCCCACATTTGCACCTTGTATGACGTCGGCCACGAAACCGGCACCGACTACCTGGTGATGGAGTACCTGGAAGGCGAAACAGCGGCCGAGCGCCTGTTAAGAGGCCCGCTGCCCTTGGATCAGGCATTGCGCATCGGCGTCGAGGTGGCTGACGCCCTGGACAAGGCGCACCGGCAGGGCATCATTCATTGCGATCTGAAGCCCGGCAACGTCATGCTTACGCGCGACGGAGCGAAACTTCTGGATTTCGGCGTCGCGCGGCTGTGGCGACCGCCCCAACTTGCTGCCGATGTGACGGTCCAGGCCTCGAGTATCGCCAGACGGACGGCGAGTCGCGTTGTGGCTGGAAGATGCAACACCCAACATCTGGATCCATGACCTTGCGCTCGAGACGCTGACCCGGGCGAGCTTCGGCACCGACGATCACACTCCGGTCTGGTCGCCGGATGGCAAGCGGCTGGCCTTCGAATCCAGTCGAACGGGCCTTCATCAGGTGTTTGTGCAACCGGCGGACGGCACCGGCGACGCAACCCAGGTCACTACCGGTGAATACGATCATTACCTGTGCGACTGGTCGCCTGACCGACAGCACTTGGTTTATGTGGAATGGCATCCCCAGACCGGCGCGGACCTCTGGACACTGCAACTCGACGGCAAAACGCCGCCGCGTCTATTTCTGAGATCTCCCTTCAACGAAAAGCAGGCTACGTTTTCACCGAACGGCCGATGGCTGGCGTACGTGTCTGATGAATCGGGTCAGAACGAGGTGTACGTGCAGCCCTTTCCCGGTCCGGGACCCAAACAGCAAGTGTCAGCCGACGGAGGCGAGGAGCCGGCCTGGTCGCGCCCGGGTCGCGAACTCTTCTATCGCATAGGAGGCCGGATGATGGTGGTGAACGTTCGCGACAGTGAAGATTTCTCCGTGGACCGGCCGCGGCGTCTCTTTGAGGGGCTGTTCTACTACACCGCGGTTCCCAACCGCACCTACGACGTGAGGCCGGATGGGCAGTTCGTCATGGTTGGCGAACCCGAACTTGAATACGCAACGCGGCAGATCAACATTGTGCTCAACTGGCCGGCGAGCCTGGCTCAGGCACCTCACTGAACCGGTTTCATTGTGCGTTTCGCGCGCACGAACGTCCTCTGCCTGCAGAAATTGCCGCGATTCCGGTACACTAGAATGAATACTCTCACTGCAAAGGACTCCTTCGTAAATGCTGCGTAAGAACCGCCTGTTTACCCCTGGTCCAACTCCCATACTTCCTGCGGCGCAGACTGCCATGGCTTCCTTCGCCATGCACCATCGCACCGCTGACTTCCGCGCTTTGTACTCACGCGTGCTGGCGGACATGAAAGACTTCATCGGCACGCGGAACGACGTGCTGGTGCTGGCTTCGTCCGGAACCGGCGTGATGGAAGGTTCGGTCTCAAACCTGACCTCGCCCGGCGACAAGGTGCTGGTACTGACCGCGGGCAAGTTTGGCGAACGCTGGCGCGATCTGGCCAAAGCTTTTGGTTGTGTCGTAGAAGTGCTTAGCGCGCCCTACGGCGAAACCATTTCACTGGATGACATTCGGCAAAAGCTGACTCCCGACGTGCGCTGCGTTTATATGCAGGCGACGGAGAGTTCGACCGGCGCCCGGCACGATGTAAAAGGGATCGCTAAGCTCGTCCGCGCCCGGGGCGACGATACATTGCTGGTCGTGGACGCCATCACCGGGCTGGGTACGACCCGCTTCGATGTGGATGGCTGGGGCATCGACGTCATCATCGGCGGCTCGCAGAAGGCGTTGATGATCCCGCCGGGACTTGCTTATTGCGCGGTCAGCGAGCGGGCCTGGAAGCGCATGGAGACGGCCAAGTCTCCACGCTACTACTTTGACTTCCGGAAAGAACGCAAGGCCGCGGCCAAGGGAGAGTCGGCCTACACGCCGGCGACGTCGTTATTTGCGGCGCTCGGAGCGGCGCTTGATTTCATCCGGCACATGGGGAATGGCGACCTGGTGGCGGGACGCGAAGCCTTGGTGAACAACGCCGAGCTCGCGGCAGAGATGACCCGCGCCGGAGCGCTGGCCCTGGGACTGAAACTGTTCGCGGCTTCGTCACCGGCCGCCGCACTCACTGCCATTCAGTCGCCTGCGGGAACGGACTCCAGCGCCATCGTCAAAGAGTTTCGCGAATCGTTTGCCGCGGTCGTGGCCAACGGCCAGGGCGAGATGAAAGGCAAACTGTTCCGCATCGCGCACCTCGGTTACTACGACTATCTCGACACCATCGGAATTCTGGCGGCGCTCGAGCATGTGCTCGCCAGCGTGACCGGGAAGCCGGTGGAGTATGGCGCCGCCGTGCGCGCGGCACAGGAAGTGTATGCGCGCCGCGCCGCGGAAAAACGGCACCCGGTCAGCGCCTGAGTAAATTACTGCACGGTGAAGTTCACCATGTTGGAGTTCTGGGCGGGCTGGTTATTGTAAATTCCCGTACCGCCCGGATTTTTCACGAAAACGGGCACCGTGCCGGCGTTAGCGAGGTCCGCGGCCGAGATGGCGGCAGTCAGTTGTCCGCTGGTCACGAACGTGGTGCTGTGCGCCATAGAATTCCAATAGACAACCGACTGACTGGCAAATCCGCTGCCGTTGACGGTCAAGGTGAAGGCAGCGCTACCAGCGGTTGCAGTGTTGGGTACCAGCGGGGCAGCGATATTCGGCATCCCCGCAGCCATAGAACCGGAGCCGGATCCGGAGCCGTAGCCGCCGCATCCGAGGGCGGAGACTGTCAGCAAAATGAGCACAATTGTTTTCATGATGACTCCACGCGAGATTGGGGTTTACGCCCATGGCTTAGGGTACGAATCGGCCCCCGGTGCGGGTGTCAACGGTCTGTCATTTTCTGGTAAAGATTTTGCCTGTGACGCAGAGCAGAAGTAGCGTGGCTGCGGAAAGCATCTCAATTCCTTTGGAGAGTTAACCCCGACCATGAAAGTAGTGGTGGCAGAAAAGATTTCATGCTCAGCAATCGACTTGTTGCGCGAGCCGCGCTGGACCATCGTTACGCCGGACCAGGCGGAGGGCAAGCTGGCGGCGCAGTTGCAATCGGCGGACGCGCTCATTGTTCGCTCCGCGGTCCAGGTGGACGCCGATCTGCTGGAGCACGCCCGCAAGCTGCGGGTCATCGGGCGCGCCGGCGTGGGCGTGGACAACATCGATCTGGATGCCGCTACCCGCAAGGGCATCGCCGTGATGAACACTCCCGGCGCCAATGCCATCGCCGTAGCCGAGCACGCGCTGGCGCTGATGCTGGCCATGGCCCGCCACATCGGCCGCGCTAACGAGTTAATGCATGCCGGGAAGTGGGAGAAGAAATCTCTTCAAGGCACCGAACTGCGGGGCAAGACCCTGGGCATCGTGGGCCTGGGAAGAATCGGCATGGAAGTGGCGCGTCGGGCGCGGGCCTTCGGGATGGAAATTGTCGCGCACGATCCCTTTGTCTCGACCGCAGTGGGCAAGGAGCAAGGCATACGCCTGGCGAAGCTGGAAGAAGTGTACGCAGCCGCCGACTACCTCACTTTGCATGTGGGACTCACGCCACAGACGGCGGGCATGATCAACGCGGATTCCGTAAAGAGAATGAAGCGCGGGGTGCGGCTGGTAAATTGCGCGCGCGGCGAACTGGTGGACGAAGCCGCGCTGGCGCATGCGGTCAAGCAGGGCCTGGTGGCGGGCGCGGCGCTGGATGTTTTTGCCGACGAGCCCTTGAAGAACTCACCGTTGACGGCGCTCGACAACATTATTCTGACGCCTCACATTGCCGGCTCCACCCATGAAGCCCAGGAGGCGGTCGGATATCAGATCGCGCAGCAGGTGAAGGAATATCTGAAGCACGGCGTCATCCAGAATGCGGTGAATGTACCCTCGGTCTCACACGATGAGTATCTGGAGCTGCAGCCTTACATCGTGCTGGCGGAGCGGCTAGGTTCTTTCCTGGCGCAAGTGAGTGACGGGACCCTGGAGGAGATCTCGCTGCGCTATACCGGGCACATGGCGGAGTCGAAGACCGACCTCATCCGCAATGCCGCGGTCAAAGGCATCCTGAATGAAGCTCTGGAGGAGAAGGCCAACCTGGTGAACGCAGAGGCGATCGCTTCCGCCCGCGGGTTGCGTATCCACGAGTCCCGCAAACCGCACAGCTCCAGCGGCGGCTCGGGCAGCGTACTCTCCGTCCTGCTCAAGACCGCGGCCGGAGAACATCTGGTAAAGGGCGCGGTCCTGCACAAGGACAGGCCGCGGCTGCTGCATGTGGATGGGATTGATGTGGAAGCGCCCCTCGAGCGCAATCTCATTTACCTGCGCAACCGTGACGTTCCTGGGGTGATCGGGAAGGTAGGCACAATTCTGGGCAAGCATAAGATCAATATCGCCGACTTCTCGCTGGGCCGCCGGGTGGGCAACGCGAAACCCAATGCTCCACGCGAGGCCATTGCGGTTGTGCACGTGGATGGAAAAGTTCCTCCGCAAGTTCTGGCTGAACTGAGGAAGGTGCCGGCGGTGGAACAAGCAAATGCGATCCGGCTGTTTTAACCTGCGGAGGACGCAGTGCAGGGTTTTGGAAAGGGCACGGTTTTGGCCTGTGCGGGGCTTTGGGAAGGACGGGTTTGGGAAGGGCACGACCTTGGTCGTGCCGCCAGTCGCTGAATATTTGCCGCGCTTTAGCGCCGGAGGCTGCGCTTCCCACCCGATAAGAGTCTTTCGCAATTTGCTGGAAGCAGGGCTCCACCGCCCCGGATTCTCCGACCACGGAGAAAATTATGACTCTGGCCGGTACATCCCTGGAAGCTGCGACTGGTTCCAACAGCTTGAACTGGGCCATGCGGCCACAAGCGCGCGAGGACAATTGATGTTACGAAGATCCGGCATAGCAATGGCGGCATTCCTTCTGCTTACATCCATGGGATGGGGCCAGGACAACCGCTTCGACGTGAGCCTGGGCGGAGCGGCAGTGTTCAGCAAGCAATCCACGGGCAACGGTACGGTGCTTACTCCGACGAACTCGGGCGCGGTGCTCATCACCGGGCGCTACCGGTTTTCCGAACACAGCTCCTTGGAGATCAACTATTCCCATACCGCGAATTCGCAGATTTACTTTGCCGCACCGCTGACTTATCGTATTCATGACACCATTGGCGAATACTCCGGAGCTTACGTTTTCAGTTTCCACGAGAGCGATAAACTCGAACCTTTCGTTTTTGCAGGCGCAGCCGCGCTGGTTTTTTACCCCAGCTACGAATTCAACTACATAAACGGCGTGCAGACTTTCATTCCGGCCGCGCAGCAGACCAAGCCAGCCCTCCTCTATGGCGGAGGAGTGGACTGGCGCATTTTTTCAGGCCTGCCTCTGATTCACAGGTCTCCCCTCGCCAAACACCTGGCCCTGCGGCTGCAGTATCGGGGACTGGTTTACAAGGCACCCGACTTCAACGTGCAGAACCTGTTTACCGGGGACAGAGGCCACCTGGCAGAGCCCTCGGCGGGAATTGTGGTGAAGTTCTAGAAAAAAGACAGCCGCGCGGATTCACACGGATAAGGCAAAACAAACAAGAGATTTCTATCCGTGAAGATCAGTGAAAATCCGTGGCTAGGAATTCAAAGCTTGCTTGCGCAGCTTGCGGCTTTCTGCCAGCAGCGCCATTGAATGCATCAGGTTTTGCAGGGTGACGATGCCCACCAGGCGCTGATCTTCGACCACTGGAATGATACTCAGGTTCCTGGTGGTGAGCTTGCGAAAGGCAGAGGCAAGGGACTCGCCTTTCTGGGCCACGTCAAAAATCCGGTTCATCACGGCCTGAACATAGCCGTTGCCTTCCGCCCGGAGCGCTTCCAGTATCTTCTGTTTCGAAATGACTCCCACCATGTCGCTGCCGCGAATTACGGGGAAATCGTCCTGCAGGCAGTGTACGGCTTTTTCCAGCGCGTCTTCGAGCGTGTCGGCCGGGGAGAGCGTGGCAAAATCAGTGAGCATTACATCTTCCAGGTGCACCTTCTCCAGCACCGACTGAAAGACGGCGGAGCGCTCTTCCATCTGGGAGGCGATGAACAGGAACAATCCCACTAGCGTGAGCCAGTAGTTGGGCAACAGCATGCCGCCCAGGATGAACATGGTGGCGAAGGCCTGGCCAATCGATACCGCGCGGCGCGTGGCCTGGATCGGATCCATGTGACGGCTGAAGAGCGCGCGCAATACCCGGCCGCCATCCATGGGATAGGCGGGAAGCAAGTTGAAACCGGCGATATAAAGGTTGGCCCACACCAGGCTGCGGGGCAGATTGCCGGAGCGCATGAAGGGCCAGGTCCAGAGGTCCACATGGGGAGCGATGGCCACAATGACTAAGCCGGAGATCAAAGCCAGCAGCAGGTTGGCCAGCGGCCCCGCCATCGCGATACGGATGTCCCGCTTCCAGGGGACGATTCTCGTATCTCCTGCCGGCTGACTCTCGTCCAGTTGCGTGACTCCGCCGATGGGCAGCAGGATGATGGACTTTACCCGAACGCCCGAGCGCCGGGCCACCAGGGCATGGCCGAACTCATGAGCCAGGACACAAGCGAAGATAATCCCAACCAGGGCCAGGCCTCGGCCGTCGTTTGCGATCCGGTGGGCGGAGTACTCGGTGTACCACACAAACAGCGGCAGCAGGAAAAAGGTCCAGTGGATGCGAAGTTCAATGCCAAACACCCGGCCTGCCGAAATGGACCAGCTTCTCATGAGAAACCTGCGGCCTCTTCCGCTACCACCATTCTATATAGTTTAGACAACGGATTGGAGCGGGGAGTTGCAATTTCAACAAATCCAAGGTAATGGGATGGCCCAGGGCAGGCCGGAGAGGGCTGCGCCAGGCGAGGCGGCATCGTGAGAGTGATCGCCGGGAAATTTCGCAGCCGCCCCTTGCACTCGCTTCGCGGGATGGACCTGCGCCCCACCGCCGACCGGCTGCGCGAGACCCTGTTCAACGTACTGGGCGCGGGAAACGCGGCCGCCTTCGAGGGCAAGATCTGGTTCGACCTTTGCGCCGGCACAGGTGCGGTCGGCATCGAAGCCTTGAGCCGGGGCGCGGCCAGGGTTCACTTTGTGGAGTCTTCCACCGCAGCCGCCAGCCTGATCCGCCGCAATCTCGACTCGCTGAAAGTGGAGTCGGGCTTCGAGCTGTTGAACCAAGACGTCACTCGTGCGCTGCCTCAGCTGGAAACCAGGAACGTTACTGCGGACTTTATCTTTCTTGATCCTCCCTACCGCTTGGAGACGCTCTATGTACAGGTCCTCCAGATGCTGGCGCAATCCCGCTTGCTGGCGCCGCCTACGGTAGTTATCGCCGAACATGACAAGAGATTCGATCCCGGGGAGGCGTTTGCGCCCCTGTTCCGCTATCGCAAGCTGGAGCAGGGGGACGCGGTGTTGAGCTTTTATCGGCAGAAGTAAAAGGTTGACGGATTTTCGAATTGGCGAATTGCCGAATTGCCGAATTGAAAATCGATACGACTTCAAATTCGACAATCCGTAAGTTCTACAATCCGTAAATTACGACACCGTCGCCTGATGCACGCTGCCAAGCCTCCGGCCAACGAACCGCACAGATTCAATCCCGATATTGACGACGTTCACAATGGCGGCAATCCCCAGGCCCAGGTGGACCCCATAATTGGTGCCCTTCGCCAGCGCTTGCAGTTGCGGCGTGATCGAGTCCGCGGCCACAAACAAGTCGGGAGCGTTGATCAGGAAATAGAGAACGACCAGACCGAGCGCGCTCATGACCAGCCGCGACACTCTTCTACCCTGGGTCCACTGCGGCCAAACCAGCATGGCTGCAGTGAGCGTTACATCGACCAGCACCATCACCACAAACAGGGGATAGATGGTTTGCCACACCGGGCCAAAACGGAGAAAGGCAATGCCCGGGCCGAATATGAGGTACTGATAGTGCAGCCCGGCCAGCCACCAGACGCCGAAAATGGTCTGTACCAGGAGCTGCGCGATCAGCTCGAAGCGCGACTTGCGCGGACTCTGCTTTACCAGCGGCGGCAGCTTGTGAGGGTCCCAGGTGTCCTTCAGCCGGAGCCTAGCGCCAAAGAACTCCAGGGCGGAGAAGGCCAGGGTGATCCAGGCGAATACCATCAGTGCGACGCTGGGATAGCGGAACAGCACGCCCAGGCTCTCCATAAGAGTTTTGCCGGCGGCGGCGGTCGCGATGCTGGCCGCTGCCAGCACCAGAAACGCCAGGGCGAGCGAGGCCTTCAATACCTTCCAATAGATGGGAAACATAGTCGCTCCAATCATTTGCTGCTGCTTGCGATAGCGGCTGGCCAGGCGCATGGGGCTGCCCAGCTTTTTGAGCAGCTCCACTTGTTCGTCCTCGTTGAGCGGGTGGCCGAGCTCCGCCTCCTTCTCCTCAACCTGGGAAAGCATGTTGTCGCGCAGCTCCTTGATGATGTCGTCGCGCTGTTCCGGGGGAAGCGCGAACTTTACCGCCTGCAGATAGCGTTCGATCAATTCCATATCCTGCTCCTTGAAAACCGTAGAGAATGTCGATCCAGCGTCGGGCCCTGGGAGGTGCGGAGAAATTCAGGTATAGATAGCACCCAACAGCTAACCCCAGGCGCTAAAGCGCGAAGCATTTTCAATCGCTTGCTGGCACGACCAAGGTCGTGCCCTTCCCAAAACCGCGGCGAGCACGACCGCGCCGAGCACGAGTTTCGCCGCAACCTCATTAGAGAATTCCGTCCAGCGATGCGTTGATGCTCTTCCACTCGGCGGAGAGTTGTTTCAGGATCAGCTTGCCGTCGGCAGACAGGCGGTAGAAACGCTTATTGCGCTTGCCTTCTTCGCGCCACTCGCTGACCAGCAGGCCCTGACTTTCCAGCCGACGCAACAGCGGATACAACGTGCCTTCGTCGATTTCCATGCCCTGGCCCGCGAGCGCCTTGCGCAGGGTGTAGCCGTAGCGTTCGTGGCGCAGCTCGGCCAGCACCGCCAGGATCAGGCAGCCGCGCCTGAGCTCAAGCCGCAGGTTCTCGAGGACCTCGTTGTTCGTCGGACCTTCTACCGTGTGCTGCATAGTGTATGGCATACACTGTATGACACACAGTATTAATTGTCAAGAACTTTCTCACCTGGCCAGCCAGGAAGGACGCATGAGCGGGGCGCTCACGCCTTCATGACGACCCAAGTGGCTGAAATTGCGTCGCTTACCAGAACGGGCAGGGTGCCGAGGCCGTGGTAAGCAATTTTGGTTACGAAAGTTTCGCTAGAAACAGTGCAAGTTGTTGTATTAAAACATCTTAGCTGTTATCAATAAGCTCAGATTCCAGCAAAGAACGCCAACGGGAATCCTTGTCGGAGGGACGTGGGTAGCGGCTCTCAGCGGTGGAGAGAACTGACCTTGGGCGCCAAGGTGTTCATTAGCCTTGTCGTCATGGTGGGGACGTGTGTGCTCGTGTACGGCGCCGTCCGGCCCACCAGCAGGAATATCGCTCAGTTCATCTGCTATCTGCTGATAGCGATTCTGGCCGCCCGGCTCAAGGTCCGCTTGCCGGGGATCACCGGAACCATGTCGGTGAACTTCCTGTTTATCCTGCTGGGCATACTGGAATTAGGCTTCGCAGAGACTTTGGCTTTGGCGACCGGGGCCATCTTGGTGCAGTGTTTCTATCGCGACCGCCCCAGCCCGCTGCAGGTCACGTTCAATCTGTCGGCCAGCGCCATTTCGATCGCCGTGGCCTACAACGTGTACCACCTGGCGGTCTCCGGGGCACAAGTGAAGAGTCATCCCCTGCTGCTGGGGTTGGCTGCCATCTCTTATTTCGCGGCCAACACTGGCTCGATCGCAGCCGTGATCGCGCTCACCGAACAAAGGTCCATCAAGAGCTTGTGGGTGGAATGCTACTTCTGGTCGTTCCCGTATTACCTGGTGGGCGCTGCCTTCGCCGGAATGATCGGCTGGTTTAACCGCGAGTTCGGATGGGAAACCTCGCTGCTGATCGTCCCCATCATTTACCTCATCTACCGGTCGTATCGTCTCTACCTGGGCAAGCTCGAGGACGAAAAGCGCCATGTGGAAGAAATGGCGACGCTGCACCTCCGCACCATCGAGGCGCTGGCGTTGGCCATCGAAGCCAAGGACCACACTACGCACGACCACCTGCAGCGTGTGCGGGTGTATGCCATCGAGGTAGCCAAGGAACTGCAGGTGACTCCGGGCGAAATGGAAGCGCTGCATGCGGCGGCGCTCTTGCATGACATTGGCAAACTGGCCGTGCCCGAGCACATCATCTCTAAACCGGGGCGGCTGACACCGGAAGAATTTGAAAAGATGAAGATCCACCCGCTGGTGGGGGCTGAGATCCTGGAACGGGTCCGCTTTCCCTATCCCGTGGTGCCGATTGTCCGGGCCCACCACGAGAAGTGGGACGGTTCGGGCTACCCCTTCGGGCTCAAGGGCGAAGAGATTCCGATTGGGGCACGCATTCTTTCCTCGGTGGATTTCCTGGACGCCATGGCGTCTGACCGTCAATACCGGCGGGCCCTGCCGCTGGAAGAGGTCATGAAGCGGCTGTCGGCGGAGTCGGGAAAATCATTCGACCCCAAGGTCGTGCGCGTTCTGGAAAGACGATATCGCCAACTGGAGAAGTTGGTCGAGTCCACCTTCAGACGCGATCCGGTATCGCCGCTCTCCACCGAAATGAAAGTGGAAGCTGGGGCGGCGCCAGCGGCGGGCTTCGAAGACATCACGGTCAAGGATGCACCCGGCCAGGAAGCTACGTTCCTGTCGTCGATCGCGGCGGCGCGGCAGGAAGCCCAGACCCTGTTCGAACTCAGTCAGGACCTGGGCGCTTCGCTCAGTCTCGGCGAGACCCTGTCGGTGTTCTCCGTGAAGCTCAGACGGCTGGTGCCCTACGATGCCATTGCTATCTATGTAAAGCGGGATGCGGAACTGGTTCCGGAGCTGGTAAGCGGAGACAATCACCGCTTGTTCTCGTCGCTACGCATTCCGTGGGGCAGCGGCCTCTCGGGCTGGGTGGCGCAGAACCGCAAGCCCATCATCAACGGCAACCCCTCGGTGGAGCCGGGGTATCTTAACGACCCAACGAAGTTCAGCACTTTGCGATCGGCACTGGCGATTCCGCTGGAAGGACTGGCCGGCGTGGTGGGCGTGTTGGCTCTTTACCACGCAGAAATCGATGCCTTCACGTCGGACCACTTGCGCATCCTGCTGGCCATCAGTTCGAAGATGGCGCTGGCCATCGAAAATGCGTTGAAGTTCGAGCAAGCCGAAAGTTCGGCGGTCACCGACTACCTTACCGGGCTGCCCAACGCCCGATCTCTGTTTCTGCAACTGGATCGCGAACTGGCCCGTTGCAAGCGCGACACCACGTCTCTGGTAGTTATGGTCAGCGATATGGATGGTTTCAAGCAGATCAATGATCGCTTCGGCCACCTGGAAGGCAATCGCGTGCTCCGCCTGTTCGCACAGGCCTTGAAGGAAAGCTGTCGTGAGTACGACTACGTGGCCCGCATGGGGGGAGACGAATTTGTGGTGGTGGCGCCGGGTCTCACCGCGGACGCCGCCGCCAAGAAGGCGGAGAGCCTGCGTGAACTGGCGCGACAGGCCGGCCAGGAGGTGTGCAGCGAAGACATCCTCTCGCTGAGCGTGGGACAGGCCTTGTATCCCGAAGACGGAAAAGATGCCGAGGCGCTGCTGGCCGAAGCCGACCGCCGTATGTACATCGAAAAGCAGAAACAGCCGTCGCGCAAAAACCGGCGCTTGTATCCCCGCATGAAGTGCCGGGTCACGATTGAGTTGCGGCCGCAGGACGACGAAGTGCCGGTGCTGGGCAACCTGATCGACGTCAGTCTAGGCGGCTGCTACGTGGAAACCAGCGCGCTCCTGCCCGCCGGGTCGAAGTTGAAAGTGATTTTTTCGATTGATGACGGCAGGCTGCAGGCCGCGGGATTCGTAGTGCGTATCGATCCCGGATCAGGCATCGCGATCCAGTTCAACGACATGAATCGCGAAGACCGGGACAAAATGCACAAGGTGCTCGAGTTCGTGCATAACAGCACGATGTTCTACGACAACCGGTACTTCTCGAAGCTGATGAAGTCCTGACGGCGGCTCGAAACGGCGCGTGCATGGGCAATAAGGACAGGGCGTGTGGTTCCCTCTTCCACTGCTGGTGATGTAGTCTTCGGCGGACCTGGCCGGCAGTTCATCCGCCGAGTCCTCTCTAGCTTGAAACATCCCAAATTACCTGAACCTGTTCGTACGTTGTATTGTTACGGAGATACCGAGTACGGAGCCAGTACTGATTCGTGTCTGTTGAGACACTTGAGAGTGGTCATCAGGTTTCGGCTGGGAGGTCGTTGGTCGTGTCTTTCATTCGCCAGGGCCAGACTGCGCAACCCAAGGCCAGCAAGCCCCGTGTTGGGACATGGAGTTTATCGCGATGGGTCGCAGCTACGTGTATCTTCCTGAGCTCAGCCCTTGTGTCGACGCTCCTGGCCCAAGCGGGTCCATCGAATGGAGGCCCGGTTCCAGTACCCGCGGCGCGAATTGATTTGTCCGTGGTCGGCTATCAGGGCCTATCGCGAATGGCCCGGCTCACCGACGAATTCGGGGTTTCCCTGAACTTTGTGGATCGGGATCATGTGCTGATCACATTCAATCCCAAGAAGTTGCTCACCCGCCTTGCCGATTGCCCACCCAGCCACGCTGATCGGTTGATGCATGCTGCCGTGCTAGAGGTGCCTAGCGGCAAGGTCGTGAAAGAGACGGATTGGTACCTGCATGACCGCCGCCGCTACCTTTGGCCTTTGAGTTCCGGAGGATTCCTGCTGCGAAAGTTGAACAGCCTCTACCTGGTAGATTCCCTGCTGCATGAAAAAAAAATGATAATTTTCCCCAAGAATCTACTGTGGGTGACGGTCACTCCGGACGGAAAGCAGATAATCGTCGGGACCCCGGAGAACGAGAATGCTGCAAGCGACGCCCATCTCCGGATTGAGCGGGCAGAGGGGAAAGTCAGGCAGAAACTTCAACTCGAATTTCTGGATGTGGAGTCCCTCGCAGTCCAGCGCACGATCACACTCCACGGAATCGTGGAGCTCGACGGAACCAGCGGAGGCTACGCTGATTTCATTCAGAAAAACGATCTGTACCTGATCCGGTTCGGGCCCACCCCGGAGCAGCGTCGAAATATCGCGAGAGTGAGATCGCGATGCGTTCCCGAAGTCTTCTATCCCAGCAGCAATTCGCTGTTGATCGGTCGCTGTCCCATCACCGGCAAGAATACAGACAGTGATTACGTTGTGAGTGCGTTCACTGTGACGGGGCGGCGTCTGTGGCGGCAACACTGGAGCCAGCGCCGCTATCTCCCCGCCGTCGCGCGCAGCGAGGATAACAGCCGCTTTGCCGTCGGTACCTTGGAGCGCAAAGATTCTCCCGTGACCGCGGCCAGTGCGGACGGTGAAAACAGCTACGCCGAAGCCGACGTGAATGGCGGTCTGGAACAGAATATCCAGGTTTTCGACACGGCCAGTGGAAGCCCTGTACAGTCCGTGATTGTGAACCCGGTGGTGAAGAGCGGACAGAATTTCTCCCTTTCCCCCGATGGCCGGCGGCTGGCCGTCCTCGACGATTCGGGAGTCAAATTTTACGATCTATCTTCGCCATCAGAAGAAGAGCGGGCCAAATTCACCGCGCTCAGAGCTGACGTACCGGGCTTGTATATGGTTTCTTCGAAATCGGGCGCCGATGTTCAGATGGAGATCGAGCCTGGCGAAGGGAGGAACGGCCAGGAAACAACAAATGTTGCGGCCAATGCTTTATCGGAGCATGCGCCGGAAAGGCAGGCTACACCTGCTGCAGCCGGCGACGCTATCACGGACGCCGCGCCGCCTCTTCCACTGGCGTATGCACGGCCAACAACGGCTGAAGACGCCAGCGGACCGATAACAACCATTAAGTCCAGCACACAAGCGGTGGTTGTGGATGTAGTAGTAACGGACGGCCAGGGCCATCCAATAAAGGGATTGCGCCAGCAGGATTTCCAGGTCGCCGAAGATGGCAAACCCCAGGAGGTTAGCTACTTCCGTGAAGTGACCAGCTCTTCGGCCGCGGGCGCTCCGGATCCTGCAATCGCGACAGCGCAACCGCCTGCCAACGTCTTCAGCAACAGTACTCATGCGTCGGATCCGGGCTCGGTCACGCTGATTCTGCTGGACCTGGTGAATACTCCCTCGGCAGACCAGGAGCATGCCCGTGATCAGCTCATCAGCTATCTTAAGACCAAAACCAGCAACGCACAGTTCGCGCTCTTCACCTTGAGCTCCAACCGCGCTCAGCACCTGCGAATGATCCAGGGATTGACGCCCGACGAGAACCTCCTCCTCGCTGTGGTCAACGGCAAGCATGCCGCTCCACAAGCCGCTCGTTGGCAGCAGGCGGCGGCAGGAACGGAAAACTCGGTCGATGCAGTAAGAGACGCAGCACAGGAAGGTCCGACGGGCGGCTGGGCGGGCTTGCTGAGTGGACTTCAGGCGATGCAAGCTGAACAGCAGGTAACTGACACGGATGCACGGGTGGGGATCACGGTTGACGCCCTTATCCAACTGGCGCGATACCTCTCTGGAATCCCCGGGCGGAAAAATCTGGTCTGGCTTTCTGGTTCCTTCCCCATGGAAATCTCGGGCGCGGATTTCGACAATCCAAACGCGGATAGTCGGAACTACTCGGCCAAGCTCAAGCAGGCAACCAACCTTCTCGCCGATGGACAAGTTGCGGTTTATCCGGTGGATGTGAGAGTCCGGGTGGGGCAGGACGTCGTCTCAGCCAGCAGCAAAGGCGTTGGGCCCAGGGGAACGGCGAGAGCGTCAGCCCCGGGGCAGCCAGCGTCGGACGAGAGTCCGCTGGCGCCGAGCCAAGCCCTTCAACAAGGCACGATGCAGAACTTGGCATTGCAATCCGCCGAGCGGGACACCTTGAATCAGATTGCGTCGGATACGGGCGGCAAGGCTTTCTTCAATTCAAACGCCATTGAGGAAGCCATTGCCACAGCCACCGAACAGGGATCCAACTACTACACACTCTCCTACACTCCCGGCAACAGGAAATACAACGGCAAGTTCAGAAAAATAAAAGTAGCAGCGGCGGAGAAGGGATATCGCCTGCATTACCGGCCAGGATACATTGCCGACGATCCATATGCGCCACTTAAACACGAGGACCTTTACCGCAATATCGACACGGCAGCAATGCAGCACGGATCACCCCAGTCGCGGCAGATCCTCTTTTCGGTGCGAGTTGTCCCCCTGGGCGAAAAGAAGAAGGGTGAACGCGCAAAAGCAGGAGAAGTTCTCTTAGCCTCGGGGGCGAAACCAAGCTTGCCGGCCATAGTGGAACTACAGCACTACGGCATTGACTACGCGGTGGACAGCTCGGACCTGCGCTTCGTCCCCATGGAGAACGACATTCATCATTGTGCGCTGAATTTCATGATTGCTGCTTACGATGAAGAGGGCATGCAGCTGACTGGTGTCTCTACGGTCTGGACAAGCGATCTGAAACCGACAGATTACGAGGATGTCGTCAGTGGGGGGGTGCGCATACACCAGGAAGTTGACGTACCGGTCAAAGCGGTTTCCCTGCGCCTGGGAATTGTCGACGCCATCAGCAATCACCTCGGGACACTTGAGGTTCCATTCCCCGTGCCGACGCCGTCCGACCAACCCCGTACGGTCAAACACTCGCTGCCCGAGATCGAGCCAGATTGAAGGTCAGGCACGCCGCTCCTTGCTGTGCCGGTACCCCTATTCCTAAAGTAGCTGGAGACATCGCGACAACCTCGTTGACCGGGGGCAATGAGTTTAAACCACCTGTTTCCAGCGGTAATCTTCGCTGTTTTGTGGTTTTATAATACCCGCCATGGCCACTGCCAATTCTTCCGGTCTGGCTGAACAGTCAGCTCCGCCCCTGGATCGCGAGAACCCCTATCTTCGGGTTCACGCGGTCAACGTTTTTGTCCGCGATCAGGACCGGAGCCTGCAGTTCTATGTGGAGCAGCTTGGATTCAGTCTGGCCTTTGATGTGCGCCTGCAATCGGGACAACGCTGGGTGGGCGTTGCGCCTCCCCACGGCACGGCCGTGCTTACCCTGATCGCGCCTGATCCTGAATCGGACGAATACAAGCTGATCGGCCAACCTACGCAGGTAGCGTTTGTTGCCGAAGATGTCGTAGCGACTTATGCCCAGTGGAGACGGCGGGGAGTCCGGTTTCGTCATGTTCCGAAGCTGCGGCGCGTCAAGTATGAGCAGCGGGCGCTGGACCGACCTGGAAATACTCCCTCGCTATTGCTGGGGAAGCAGACACCGATCTGGGGAGGAGTGTTTACGCGCTTCGAAGACATCGATCGGAATTCTTTCGCGCTGGTCAGCTTCGACGAAATGACCCAGGCGGTGGAAGCGCAACGGCGCGCCGAAGCGGAGAAGCTGGAAGCCGAACGACGGGCTGGTCAGGAACTGGAGATTGCCCGCCAGGTGCAGGCCAGGCTCTTCCCTCAGAGTTTTCCTTCTTTGAAAACTCTCGACTATGCGGGCGTCTGCATTCAGGCGCGCCAGGTGGGCGGCGATTACTACGACTTCCTCAATCTGGGCCAGGGGCGGCTTGGGCTGGTGCTGGGCGACATTTCAGGAAAAGGAATTGCCGGGGCTCTGTTGATGGCGAACCTGCAGGCAAATCTGCGCAGCCTGTGCGCCATCGCGGTGGATGAGCCGCAACGCCTGTTGCAGTCCGTCAACCAGTTGTTTTACGACCACACGCCCGACAACGCCTATGCCACGCTCTTCTTCGCCGAATATCACGACCAGGCGCAGCGCCTGCGGTATGCCAACTGCGGGCATCTCTCGGCTCTCCTGCTTCGCGGCCATGACACACTGGAGCGGCTCGACTCGACGGCAACGGTGCTTGGACTTTTCAAGGAATGGGAGTGCTCGATCGGGGAGTGCCACCTCCTCTCCGGGGACATGATCGCCTTCTACACCGACGGCATCACCGAATCCCCCAACACGCGGGGAGAAGAGTTCGGAGAGCAACGCCTGTCCGAAGGACTGCGGCGGCATCGCGCCCTGTCTTCGCAGGAGTTGCTGGCGGCGATCGTGGATGAGGTTCGGCGCTTCAGTCCCGCCGAACAGTACGACGATATGACCCTTATCATTGCCAAGTGCAGAGCATGTTGACAGAGCTTCACCCACCCCAGAGCCTTGTTGTAGCGCCGGCGTTCTACTGACCCGTGCTCGACGGGCGGGACGCCCGTCCTCCATAACTTCCCGCCTGCTTTGACTTGTTTCACCTGGCCTGCGTAAGATTCGCACCGACAAGCGTGCCAGGGGGCGCGAATTCATGAAGAGACGGACCTTTCTCCGGTCTTTGGCAGCCGCAGCAATCGTGGAAGCTACGGGAGCGCTGCCGGCTTTCGCCGCTCTCCCGAAAATGAAGATCACCCGGGTGCGAGCCTACCTGCCCCCCGACCCTAACCCGCTCTTCAACCAGAGCGACGTGGTGGTCACCATCGAAACCGACGCCGGGATCACCGGCATCGGGGAAGGCGGATCGAAAGACACGCTGTCCCAGTCCGCAGGCAGGCTGATAGGCCGCGACCCGCAGTACATCGAACTTCTGTGGCAGGACATGAACCGGGCCTTCTTCTATCCTGCGGGCCGCGAGAAGACCCATGCCATTGGCGCGCTTGATTTAGCTTTATGGGACATCAAAGGAAAAGTCCAGGGCCTGCCCGTGCACGAGTTGCTGGGCGGCATGGTGCGCAACTATTGTGAGTGTTACAACACGGCCGGCATTATTCCGGGCATCACGCCGGGGATGAGCATCAAGGAACGCGCCCACGCTACGATCGAAGCTGGCTACCGCGCCTTTCGATTCGGCGCCATGGATCTTCCCGCCAATACCACGTACAACACGCGGGAGCGGGTCACACATCTGCGCGACGAATGTACCCAGGCGAGAGACGGCGTCGGCAAAGACGGTGATTGGCTTATCGATTTCCACCAGCGCTTCGACCTCGCCGATGCCATCCGCGGCTGTAACCTGATCGAGGACCTGGCTCCGTTTTTCGTCGAAGACCCGGTTCGCACGGAAGCCTTCCTGCAAGACCTTCCGATCTTGCGCCAGAAAGTGAACGTTCCCCTGGCGGCCGGCGAGCAGTGGGGCAACCGGTGGGACTTCAATAAACTCGTGGAAGATCACGACATCGATTTTGTTCGAGCCACCCTGCCGAATGTCGGCGGCATTACTGAAATGATGAAGATTGCCGCCATTTGCGAGACTCATTTTGTGGGCATCGTTCCCCATTTCACCGGACCCATCGCGACCACCGCGCTGGTTAACAGTCTGGGCACTTTCTCGCAGCCTGTCCTCCTGGAGTACAACTACCAGGGACGCACCCTGCCGCACTTGCCGGCGTGTCTGGACTTTAAGAATGGAAAGTTATACGCCAACGAACGGCCGGGCCTGGGGGTCGAGCTTGATTTCAAGCAGCTCACGAAAATTGCTGAAATCACAGAGCCGGTAACAGCCCGCGCCCAAACCTACTTCCGTCCGGACGGTTCAATCACGAATTGGTAGTGTGGGTCGGACACTCCTGTCCGACGCCTTTGACTTTGATTTTCTGGGTTTGCGTGTTTCACTGTTGCATTGGAAGTGAGCCGGGGACTTAGTAAGAGCACGATCAAGAGCAACACCAACACCAACGGCGGCGGACAAGAGTGTCCGCCCCACACTCGGCTATCTTTTGCCGGGGTGAAATTCTCCGCGGCTGGAGAATTGCCGGAAGGGCCACTCACCGCTCTTGGCCGCATTCGGAGCGGGACTGCTCGCGCCTGCCGCGGTGGCATGGGCGGCTTCCGATCCCCAGTCGGCGGGAGTGGGATGGATGCCCCATACATTGCCCGGTTCGTCGAGCGCTATGCCGACCATCCACCACTGGCCACCCGTACCCAAAGGCACACAGTTAGCAATGCGGGCAGTCACACCCTGACGGGCGGGGAGTTCGTCCAGAGAGACGGCCAGTCCGGGCTCCAGCGCGCGCGAAAGCCGCACCCCGCAGCCTTGTGTATTGACCACGAGCGTGTGTCCAGATTCAGAGAACGGGATCGCAGGGTCCAGGCTGGTAACACGGAGCGGAATCTGGGCGCGGATTCGGGTGCTGCGCCTTCCTGACTCAGTCGAATTTTCCGTGGAGTCCATAGTGAGCGATTCTCAACTAATTCTACGTGCATCAGGCGGCCTGGGCGGCGGTATCCTGGGCGAGGAAGAACACTAAAGTAACACTGTTCTCTAAGCGCTCAGGGGCTGGATGTGAATCAGCGGACCAGAAGGACCAGATTGTTCCTGGCGAAGCATATTTGCGGATCGGATTCCGGTGCGGTGGAAGGACTTCTCGCAGTCTGCCGTTGACGGCCCGCGCATGCTGCCCTCCATGTATGCCAGACCAGGACAGCGGGTGCAGGTGCCAACGTGACGGCAGCTGGAGCAGACCGTCAAATCCTTGGCGCGAATTGAACGCACTTCGTTGAGTCCGGAAGAGTGGTTCCAGATGTCGAGGAACTTCTGCCGCCGCACGTTGCCGCTGGGCAATGGAAACTGGACGCAGGGGAAAACGTCTCCGTAAGGAGAGATGTAGGCCAGAGTGTGGCCCGCGCTGCAGGGATATCCTTCCATCACGTCGTCGTCGGGAGCAGGCGGCGGGGCGCAAAACTCTTCGACGTTTCCCACCAGGTTTTTGTTGTGAAAGACCCCGTCGAGTTCCGCGCCCGGGATGCGCAGATTCAGGATGGAGGTGTCGCCGTCCATCTTCGGGGTAATGGTTGGATCGAGGGTGTACTGAACCCCCCACTCGCGGGCCAGCGCCTGCACTCCGGAATGGTCGCGCATGTTGGCCGTCATCAGAACATTGGCAATCGTGACTCGTAGTCCCTGCGCCTTAAGAAAGCGGATGGCCTCAACACTGCGGCGCAGCGAACCGGGGAGTTTGGTGATGGCGTCATGGACCGCGGGGCGATGCGAGTAGATGCTGACCTGCACCTGGTCAACGCCCAATTCCAACATGCGCTGCGCTTCCGCTGCGCCGATCATCACTGCGTTGGTCTTAATTCTCACCGCGAACATCAGGTGGCGCGCATATTCGAGAAGCTCGAAGAAATCGCGGCGCATCAGCACTTCGCCACCGCTGAAAGTCAGGAAGAAGGTGCCGGCCTCCGCCAGTTCGTCGAGCACACGTTTGATTTCGGCCGTGGTCATCTCGCCGTGGTCGTCATGGTCGAGGTAGCAGTGCACGCAGCGCTCGTTGCAGCGGTAGGTGATGTCGAAGTGGACGGACATGGGGACACCCAGGTCCAGGGCCCGCTGGCTCATCTCCTGCAGGAGGCCCAATTGTCCCAGGCTCACGCGGCCTCCGTGGGGCTGACGCCGGGTTCTGAAAAGGGGCGTTCGGAGAGCAGGAGGATGCCGTGGCTGGAAAGTTCCTCGACGAAGCGCTCGGCATCGCGGTGCGCAATCTCGGGATCAACTTCGAACTCAGCGCAGACGTGTTGGTCCACGATCTCAGACAGAGGCGTACGACCGTCGGCTGCCTGCCAGATCATTGTGGCCACCGGATTCAGGGTAAAGAAAGTGGAATCCACAGCGGACATGATCATCATCTCGCCGCCCAGCAAGCGAGAGGCGATGGCGGAACTCTTTGCTATATACCTGGCGCATTTTTCCGTCATTCGTGGTTCACCGGATCAAGTCCCAGACCCGAGTATCGGGAGTAAAGGTCAGGCGCCGCACCGGAACGCGCTCGACGAACTCGCAGGCTGACTGGAAAACATTTTCTACCAACTCGGCATCCCCGGCGAAAAAGAGAATGTTTCGCATCAGGCGGCGGATAGCTTCAGACTTGGCCATCGGCTCAATCTTGTTTTCCAGGCCCTGCTTGAGAAAGAACAGGGACGCAATGGGCGCGGAGCAGTTCTCTCCCACGCGCGCCAGCTCCCCGGCGAAGGGAGTTCCGCAGGCGCGATAGCCGCTGCCAACATCATTGCGTCGGATGTAAGACACTTCATCGGTGAGGAGAGTCACGTCCGAAGGCGCGAGCCGGGAGATGGTGGTTTTCCCGGCGCCAGACACTCCAGAGAACAGAAAGGCCCGTCCGTTGCGAATGGCCCCGGCAGAGTGCAGCAGAAAGCCTCCTTCCCGCGCCAGGATCAGCGTGTGCACGATGCGCAGGATGGAGTCTATGGAGTAAGGGTTGGCGGACTGGCGAATCCGCCCCCGACCTGCCTCTGGGTCCCACTGGGCGTGAAAATCGCCCCTCCGCAGCCGCCACGTGCCGCCCTGCATTTCCACTCGGACATCATCGTCAGGGGCACTCGCGCGCGGTGTGGTCAACTCTATGTCAAATTCGAACCTGGGGGGCGTGGAGGAATCGACAAAACCAGCGTAACGGCAGGCCAGTAACTGACGGAAGGAATTGTCCTGGGTGTGCAGCAGGATCGGCATGCCGCCGATCTCAACCGTGATCTGGTAGCTCGAATTCATTCTCGGGCAGCTCCGTGGCAGGGGACTGGAATGGCCCGTGCCCTATTCGGTTACTGTGCTGCTCTGACGAATGTGCCTTCATCCTGGCCGACACTTCGATAGCGGTAATCCCAGAGTCGTAATCCAACGCACCGGAAGAGGCTCCAGTGACAGAACAAAGATGCCAGCAGCCGTCGAGAGAGTGCAAGCCTTCGCGCCGGCAGAAATTTCGAGCCCGAGCGCTCGACCTCCGTGATTCTCCCCAGCAGCTCGTTCTTCCCAATTGGAGGATCGTCATCGGGCATGCAATCACCTCGGGTGACCAGAGAGGTGTTGTCCAGACTCAGTTTCTTGCCCACGATCCGATGAACGAAGAAACGATCGCTGCGCATGTAAAGCACAATCTCACCGGGCTCGGCCTCTTCCGCACGCAAGCACTCGATGGTGAGCAGGTCGTTAGGCCACAAAGTTGGCAGCATGCTGACTCCCGCGGCACGCAACTTCAATACGCCCCATGATCGCAGCACCTCGGCCGCCAAACTGCATCTGACTTCGTCAAGCGCCTGAGGATCCATCGGTTAAATATCTTGTCCGGTGGCAAACCGGCCAAAGAGTCACGACCAGCAAGGCTTTTCGCTGATTTGAGCTTTCCTGGTCGCAGAGTTCACGATAACCCACCGCACTTCCATGCGAAAGACATAATGTTGGACGCTATTGCGTGGCTGGATACCCGTTGCATGTGACCGCTGGACACTGAAGGAAAGGGGACAAACGGAATGCTTCTGTGAAAAGCACGAGAGGCAGAGAGGGAACAGATCGAGTAAACGAACGCGGGGATCGTTCGTACTATAGTTTCGACAATGGCAGCCCTTCGCTCCGAGCATCGGGCGCTGCCGACGACTATCACTTTGCCGCAACCCGCGCCATCTCGGCTGCCCACATCAGACCCTCCATACACCAGCACTTTCAGTCCTGAACTCGACTTGATCCTGGCCTGTTGCGGTGACCATTCGGGGGGAGGCGCTGGCCCCCGTATCCAAAAAATTCTTCGGCACGGTGTGGATTGGGGGCGGCTGGCTCAGCTCGCGCGCCATCATGGCCTGGTGCCGCGCCTTTATCGCCGATTGTCCACCGGGATGGATGCCAGGGACTCGACTGGACTGGAGGCCCTCCGCCAGCAGGACCAGTCGAACGCGCACCGTGCTCTGTGGCTGACGGTCGAGCTGCTCAACATCTGCAGGCATCTGCAGGCGCGTGGAGTGGAAGTCTTGCCCTACAAAGGACCGGTGCTGGCAGAGATGCTGTATGGAAACGTCGCGCTGCGCCAGTTCTCTGACCTCGATCTGCTGATTCGTTGCCATGATCTGCCCAGGATCAAAGTGGCGCTGGCTGAGCTGGGGTACGCACCGGGTCTCCGCCTGGCGCAAGCCGCAGAGCGCGACTACCTGAAGTCCGGATACGAGTACACATTTGATGGCGCCCGCGGACGCAACCTGCTGGAGATCAAGTGGCAGGTCCTGCCGCGGTTTTACGCCATCGGCTTCGACGTCGGTGATTTCTTCAAGAGAGCGGCGGTAGTCACGATCGAGGGGCAGAAGTTGCGCACCCTCTCCGACCAGGACCTGATGCTCGTGCTGTGTGTCCACGCGGCCAAACACGCCTGGGGGCAGATTTCGTGGTTGAGTGACATTGTGCAACTGGCGCGGTCCCGGGCGCTCGATTGGACGGCGCTGCGGGCAGAGGCCGAGCGGCTCGGGATCGCGCGCATCGTGACTCTGACATTCCTCCTGGCCCACGAACTGCTCGGAGCGGATTGCCCGGTACTGCTCGAAGCAGAGAAGGACGCGGCCACGGAAAGTCTAACGCAGCGGATTTTGAAGATGATTGTGGCGGACGAAGAATTCGACCCGGAGACGATAGCTTATTTTCGCTTGATGACCGAATTGCGCGAGCGCCGGCGAGACCGGGTTTCTTTCTGGTGGCGGCTGTTGGTCACTCCAGGCGCGGGAGAGTGGTCGGTCGTGCAGTTGCCCAGGCCGCTGTTTCCAATCTATCGCGTGGTACGGGTTTGCCGGCTGACTGGGAGGCTGATCGCCCGGCGGCACTCACCTCAGCAGGAGGGCTCGACGTAGCAAGCCACGTGGGGGACAGCCGCCCCCGGTCGAACGGAGCAAGCCTCCGCGCTTTGGCGGCCTCGAAAATTCTGTACCGCGCACCCCAGGCGCACTGACACTACAAATGAACGGTAGTATCAGTTCTACGGCGTGGAAGCAGTGTTTAAAGATCCGTGCGGGAATTGGTTCAGTTTGACCCAGCCGAAGAACTACTGAGAACGGGGCAAGCGCATATCTACTCCCGAGGGCGACCCGTCGACTAATATGGGACAGGAGGCCTTCTCCCCTATGTTCACCTCGCAGCCAATCGGATTTGTGAGCAGTCCCTACACGGACACAGGCGAGATTCCCAAGGGTCTGGGCGCTAAACACGAGGCCGATGGTGTGCTCAAAATTCTGCCCGAGTTTGAGCCGGGGCTTACCGACATCGAGGGCTTCTCCCATCTCATCGTCGTTTGGGAGTTCGATCGCGCCCCCAGGGAGGAGTTGCGTGGGACGGACTTGCTGGCCTCGCCGCCCTCCGACAATCGGCAGCACGGCGTGTTTGCGACCCGATCTCCACGACGCCCGAACCCGATTGGCCTGACCACTGTCGAGTTGCTTGCCCGCGAAGGCATTGACCTGCATGTTCGCGGCGTCGATATGCTGGATGGAACACCGATTCTCGATATCAAGCCCTACCTGTCCAGCATCCCGTCCGAAAAGCTGCGCCGCGGCTGGCTAGCCGAAGCCGAGGCGCGACAGAAGTGACTTCTCCGCTGGAGGGTACCCCACCCAAGCGGCGCTTGGACGGGACACCCTCGGGCAACTTCGCGTTCTTCGCTGCTCGAGCCATCCCCGCTCGCAAGCCTTGTTGTACGCTGCGTTTGTATCCGGATTGATCCATCTTTGCCATGGTGGTGGCGGCGATGCCGCCGGGGGTTGCGGCTTCGGTCAGCAGCGCGTCCAATGAAAGATCGGACTCGCGCCAGGCCAGGACTCCGTCGGCCAGCGCATGAGCGGCGGCGGTCAACGCGGTCTTGCGATCCAGTCCGAGTTTCTCGGCGGCCTCGACCAGCGCCGACAGGGCATGGTAGCCGTGGCTGGAAGAGTAGGTCACGGTGAAGGCGTCGAACTTCGTCTCGGGAATTTCGAGGACGGTGCCTACTCGCGAAAAGAAATTCCGTATTTCGCGGCGCGCAGCGGCCGGTAAACCGCCGTCGAATGTTACTGCCGTCAGACCGCGGCCGGTCCGCGCGACCGGACTGGGCATGGCGCGGGCCCAGCGCACTGGGCGGCCCAGCCATATGCGTAACCTCTTGAGCGGGATACCTGCGGCAAGACTTACAGCCGTTAGCGGACGGGTTTGTTCCTTCCGGATCTGCCCGATCTGTTCTAACAAGTCGCGAACTGCATCGGGTCGCACCGCGACGATCAGAAGATGCGCCTGCTCGACCGCGCGACGCAGATCAGGCTCAACCTGGACATCGTGATGGCGTTTGAATTGACACAGTTTGTGCGCGTTGCGATCGTGCACGACCACGAGCTGCCTGAATCCTGCCAGACGCAACCCGGCCAGCAGCGCACTCGTGATGCGTCCGCCACCCAGGAAGACGACGACATTCTTGCGGACGCCTTTCATGCGAGGTTTTTCATTTGAGATCAGTGCAGGCCAGATCCGCGGCTTCGATCAGCACGGCAACATCTTTGTCCGAATGCGCGCTGGAGATGATCCAATGCAGGCCGTTGGATGGGGTCATGTAGATGCCTCGTTCGAGCAGGCGATGAACGAAGCGAGAGTAGAGATGAGTATCCACATAGGTGCAATAGTCACGGTAGTCGTGGATGGCGTCACGGTCGGTGAAGTAGATCTGGAACATGGGACCGAAACCCTGCACGATGGCTTTCATGTTGCGGCGCCGGAAAACTTCGCGCAAGCCTGAGATGGCCGCGTTGCCCACGGCGTGCAGTTTCTGATATGCGCCATCCGCCGACAACAGGTCGAGGTTCGCGGCCACCACTTTCATGGTGAGCCGATGTCCGTTAAACGTGCCGTAGTGCAGCACCATGTTGTCGCCCCATCGCATGCGCTCAAGAATGGATCGCGGGCCGGCCACGGCACCCACGGGAAATCCCGCGCCCAGGGCTTTGCCGAAGGTGCTGATGTCGGGTTGGATGCCGTAATACTCCTGACATCCGCCCGGAGTGTAGCGGAAGCCGGTGACGACTTCGTCCAGGATCAACAGCGCGCCGTATTGTTGCGCGAGTGATTGGAGTTGTTTGAGATATCCATCGCGCGGCAGGATGCAGCCCATATTGGCCATGATGGGTTCGCTAATCACGGCGGCGAGCTCGCGGCCGTGCTGCTTCATGACGCGCTCGAGGGCGGCGGTGTCATTCCATGGTGCCAGTACAACGTCGTCGAAAGTTGCGGCCGGAATGCCTTCCGAATCCGGCATGCGGGCGGGATTTTCCGGCGGGCCCAATTTCTCTGGCGCGTGACTGTGCGCATTTAAAAGATAGGGATCGTACCAGCCGTGGTAGTGACCTTCGAATTTGAGGAACCTGGTTCGGCCAGTGTGGGCGCGAGCCAGGCGCAAGGCCAGCATTGTGGCTTCGCTGCCGCTGTTAGTGAAGCGCACCACCTCGGCGGAGGGGACCATGGGTCGCAAGCGCTCGGCTGCTTCAACTTCGGCGGAGGTTGCGGCCGCGAAGTGCGAGCCATGCGCCATCGTCTGCGAAACGACTTCAACCAGTTTGGGATGGGCGTGTCCCTGGATGAGCGCGCCGAACGACATCATGTAGTCGATATATTCGTTGCCGTCGGCGTCCCAGACGTGCGAGCCCTGGCCGCGCTCGATAAATACCGGGCCGGGAGAGAAAACGGCAGCGCCGCGCGAAGGCGAGTTGACGCCTTCGACCAGGGATTGCTGCGAGCGCTCAAACCATTGCCGCGAGTTTCTGCGATTTAGAGGCATTGCCAATGTGGAACTTTCACAGCAGCCACGGATTTTCACCCATTTTCACGGGTCAGGATCTTTCCTGTTATCGTCTGATCCGTGAAGATCCGTGTGAATCCGTGGCTTGCTTTTTCTAGTCTGCGATGCCGCCGCCGTCTACCACCAGCGTTGCTCCCGTCATGAACGACGAATCGTCGGAGGCCAGGAACAGCGCGGCCTTCGCGATCTCCTCTGGCGTGCCGATCCGTCCCAGCGGACGATTGCTGCAGCCTGCCAGATAGTCCTCCCATTTCTGGCCGCGCATGCGGGCGTCTTCCGGCAGCATGGGCGTGTCCACGTCGCCCGGGCAGATGCAGTTTACCCGGATCCCCTGGCGTCCATGATCGATGGCCATGGCTTTAGTGAGGAGCACAACCCCACCTTTCGAGGCGCAGTACGCGATGGCGGCATCGCCGCCTACAATTCCCCAGCCCGAACTGTTGTTGATGATCACCCCACTGCGCCGCTCGATCATGCCGGGCAGAGCGAATTTCGACATCAGGAAAGTGCCCTTCAGGTTGATGTCAATTTGCAGGTCCCATTCTTCCTCGCTGCAATCGAGTGTGGTATGAGGATAGAAAACTCCGGCATTGTTGAAGAGGATGTCGAGGCGTCCGAAGGCGCCTACGGTTTCATCAACGGCGCGGCGGCATTCGTTGGCCTTGCGAACTTCGGTACGCAGGAAGATGGCCTGGCCGCCGCCTTCGAGGATCTGTTCGGTGACGGCGTGGCCGCGTTTCTCGTTGCGTCCAGTGATGGCGATCTTGGCGCCTTCTTTGGCAAAGAGCAGGGCAGTAGCTTCGCCGATGCCCGAAGTGCCTCCGGTGATGAGAGCGACTTTGTTTTGCAGACGCATACGAAATCTTCACGACTTGCGTAGACCCGGACGCCTCCTTCGACTTCGCTCAGGACCCGGGCGGGCGAAGCTCGGCAACGGCAGAAAGCAAGAAAAGCCGCGCGCAGCTTTGCTCCGCGGGGCGGACGAGGGCGTCCGCCCCTACACAAGCTAGGCTGATCCGGCCAGGCCCCCGCCGTCCACCACCAGCGCCGTTCCGCTTACGAATGACGACGCATCACTGGCCAGATACAGAGCGGCTTGCGCGATCTCTTCCGGCTTACCAACCCGTCCCAGCGGCCTCTTCGCTGATTCCGCCAGGAACCTATCCCTGGGCTCTCCCAGTTGCTGGGCCTCGTTGCGCAGCATGGCGGTATCGGTGTCGCCGGGACAGATGCAGTTTACGCGAATATTCTGCGGGCCGTGATCGATCGCCATGGCCTTGGTCAACAGGACCACCGCTCCTTTGGAGGCGCAATACACCGCAGCTCTCGGTCCGCCGGCAAGACCCCAGCCGGAAGCGGTGTTGATGATGGAACCTCCGCCGGACGACGCCATGACGGGGATGACCTCGCGCGACATCAGAAACATGGATTTCACGTTCACCGCCATTACCCGGTCCCAATCGGCTTCGCTGAGTTCGGTCACGGCAGCGCGTCGGATGATACCTGCATTGTTGAACAGGATGTGGATGCCGCCAAATTCGCGGACGGCGCGTTCGGCGACGCGCTGGCAGTCGGCGGCGCTGGTGACGTCCCCGGGCTCGAATATGGCGCGGCCGCCTAGCTGTGTGATTTCGGCGGCAACAGTGTGCCCGGCCGATTCATTGATGTCAGTGAGGACAACCGAGGCGCCTTCGCGGGCGAAGAGGATAGCCGTCGTCTTTCCAATGCCGGAAGCGGCACCAGTGATGAGAGCGGTTTTGCCGTCGAGCTGATTCTTCGGCATGAATTTTCTTGGTCGTCCATTTCATCTTGTGTGGTCGCGGGCGAATCGCCCGCGACCACACACGATCTCAGCGGCTGGCCAAGCCTCCCGCGGTTTCCGCGCCGTCAATGGTGTACACGTGGCCGGTGATGTATGCGGCATCGTCGGAGGCCAGAAACGCAAACAGGGCCGCGATCTCTTCTGGCTGGGCGTGGCGTCCCAGGGGAACTTTGCGGTTTACCGCATCCAGCATCTCATCTGTATATTCGGCACGCTGCATGGGGGTGAGCACGTATCCCGGCGCGATAGCGCACACCCGAACTTTAGGCGCGAGTTCCAGGGCCATGGACTTGGTCAGCTCGATCACACCCGCCTTCGTGGCGTTGTAGTCGGCATAGTATGGTTGGCCGACCAGGCCGTTGGTGGAGGCCGTCTGCAGAATGACGCCGCTGCCGCGCTCCCACATATGCCGGGCCGCAGTCTGCGCCATGTAAAAGACGCCGGTGAGGTTGACCGCGATTACCTTGTCCCACTCTTCGGGAGTGATTTCGAGGAAGTTATGGCGAATGCTGATGCCGGCGTTGTTGATCAGCACATCCACCCCGCCCAGCAGGCGCACGGCCTGGACAAAACCTTCTACAACTTGTTTCAGACTGGAGACGTCTGCGTCCACCGCACCGGCCAGTTTCGGCAGCTGCGACAGAATTTGCGCTCGGCCCTTGGCGTCGCGATCGAGCACCACCACGGCTGACCCTTCTTCCAGAAAGCGCGCGGCAGTTGCGGCGCCAATTCCGCTTGCCCCTCCGGTGATCAGGACGCGCTTGCCCTTGAGTCCCCGCATGTTCCTCCCTGAGCTTAATGTGGGCGCGGGCGTCCCGCCCGTGCGTCCTCATCCAATGATGCTAAATGATTGGTGGCCCCGGCACGAGCGGGACGCTCGCGCCTACACTTAAACCTTGCCGCCGAAGAAGAAGACCAGTTCGATGACCAGGATGATCACCACCATGAGTTCAAGCACGAAGGCGCGGCTCTGGTTGAACTGGTCCACCATGAAGCGATAGAGGTCCTCGGCGGTTTGCAGTTTCTGGGTGACCAGGTCCTTGTAGTCGGGCACGCCGACCTTGGCAGCCGCCAGCTTATACAGGCGGGCGGAAAACATGTCGCTGAGAAACTTGATGGCGTTGTCGGCGCGTTCAGTCAGTTCGTTCACGTCGAGCAGGACAGTGTGCAGGTTGGTTGCGGCCTTCGCCAGGCGCCAGCGGGCCAGCATTCCTGTGCCTTTGTCCAGGCCGGCGTACACAATCCCCAGCTCGCGGGTGAGGAGTTCGTCGTAGTGGCGGAATTCCAGCAACTGCGAGTTGGCGTACTCCAGAAGCTGGATGGCGGTCTCTGCGCCGGCCTCACTGTCGTAGAGGAAAGCGGCGTTCCAACCGATCACAGCTAGGTCATTTGGGTAATAAGAAATGCGGGATTGAAGAATCTCGTTGCGCTCGCCTTCAGAAAGCTGGGCCGTTTCTCCCCGCACGATTTGCGCGATACTTCCCCCGTGGGAAGCACACAACTCGGAGGCGGAGGGAGAGCCTGCAATCTCCCTGACGTGGAAAATAAAGTAGTCCTCACTCAACCACTCCGAATAGGGCTTGACCAGGGCCGGCGCCGCCCGCTCCAGCTTCTGGCGCGCGATTCGGGATGCGTGCTTCTCAAAGTCCACGTCCCAAACCCAGCGGCTGCCCATTTGCACCAGGGTGTCCCAGTCGCCGGAAAAAGGCAGCTCGAAGACCACGCTCAGCACGCCGTAGTCGTAATACTTGATCTGACCTTCGAGCCGCTCGCCACTGTCCAGGATCAGGGGCTCAATGGGCTCGACCACCGGGGGGCGCTGATAGCGGACATATCCGGGAGCCGGGTGCTTGAAGGCAGGATGCTCCACGGTGCGGGCGCCGAAGATCTGCCGCAGCTCGTCCAGCCGGATTTCTTCGCAAATGTCGAACTGGATAAGCACAAGGACAGACCCGCGCAACGCGGGCTCTGCCCCGGTCCGCGCCATGCGGTCAGTCTCAGGCAGGTGAAGGATGATTTCGGAGTCTAAAGCCATAGAAGCCCGCTCGCCAGCCGGGAAGGAGAAGGCAGCAAATGCCCCAGCTATTAAGTATCCACTATTGTCCCAGAATCCAGCTGAGTTGGGGAGAGGCCGTGAGGTAAACTTTAAATTATTGATTATAATGGTTTTAACGTTAATCATTGTCATCAGGAGCGGCTGACGAGGTGTCGACCGACGCCTACGCGGGCCGGTGATTTGACGCTGCCGGCGCTGCCTTAGCCCAGGCCTGTGCCGCTGCCACCCGCCGTGAAATGGCTGGATGGGAGTGAAAAAGCCATTCCACCCAGGGGGCAGGGGAACGTTCCGCCAGGTTTTGCTCGGCCAGTTTGTTCATGGCAGAGATAAAGGGCTTGACCGTTGGCGATGGAGCGGAAGGCGTAGCGGTCCGCCTGGCGTTCATTAAAACGGGAGTACGCATTGAGCAGCGGCAGCACCAGGAACGACAGGGCGGTTGCCACCAGCATCAATAACGGCAGATTGGCGAAATCGGAGAGGGTCTCAAACATGTGCTGCCGGTCCACCGCGTAGTGCAAGCACCCCATTGGCCGCCCAGAACCCAACCAACGTTATCGCTGCCTGCACCATGATGCTCTTGAAGATATGGCGGTGTACGTGGTGGCCCAGTTCGTGGGCCAGAACGGCTTCGATCTCATCGGCGGAGTAGTTCGCCAGCAGGGTGTCGGCGAGAATGATGCGGCGCGTGTTGCCCAGTCCGGTGAGGGCCGCATTCGCCTTCTTGCTCTTTTCCGAGAGCTTCCATTGATAGACCCCGCGGACCTTGGTGCCGGCACGCTCACCCAACTTCACCAGCCGCGACTTCAATTCCTCATTTTCCAGCGGCGCAAATTTGTAAAAGATTGGAAACAGGACCACCGGAGCCAGTTGGGCCAGCAGCACGAACAGTCCGAGGAACGCCGCCCAGGCGATCAGCCACCAGTGCTGCGGCGACTGGCGAATGATGAAGTACAGCAATTCGGCCACGATCCCGCCAGGACCAGCGCCTACCAGAAATCCTTTGCCCTCGTCCCAGATCCAGGCGCGCAGCCGCATGATTGGAAAGCTGAAAGCGGTGTTCCAGGCGAAAACCGTAGTAGTCCAGGCCCAGTCCCAGCACTTTGACCAGCAGCATGAGCATCAGCACGTAAAGGAACACGGCCAGGCTGTAATGCTGAAATGCGGCGTCGATAGGCGATGTCGCGGAGAGTGCCGCTCCAGCCCGTGGCCAGCAAGCACAATCAGCAGGACCAATCCGAGCACGAAATCGGCAATTCCCAGCCACCGCCGGATGCGGTTGTAACGCCGCGCCTCAGGCGAGTCGGCGGGGACAGGGACGGTAACGGCTGCGGAACTCATGTCGGTCCGATTGATTATCGTATCGCCGAAAACGAAATGCGACACCCGGAAGTCCAATGCTTATCAGTGTCTTCCGCGTTTTCAACGGTTGTCCCCTAAGCCTGGCATCTGACAAACGCCTCAGCCGACGGAAAGAATTTCTGTCACCAGTTCCGGCGACGCTGCCTCGGCATAGACGCGCAGCAGCGGCTCAGTGCCGGACACCCGAAACAGCACCCAGGGTATCCGCTCCGTTGCCGTTCGTGGGGGCGTCAAGGAAAAACTTTATCCCGTCGAGCCCTTCCTTCCTTATGATCGGAGTAGCGGCCGAGATGATTGGTCTGGTCCGAACTGGCGCGCTGGATGGCGCTTTGCTTCATTTCTTCGGCGATATGCAGATCGCGGCGTCCGTAGTAGTGCGGCCCATACTCGCGTTGCAGATCGGCTACCAACTGCCCCAGAGGTTTGCGCTTCCTCGGCCATCACGTTGGCCAGCAACAGGCAGTTGAGAGTGCCGTCGCGCTCCGGCAGAAATCGCGAATATCCGATTCCGCCGGACTCCTCTCCCCCCATCAACAATTTCGCGTTCCATCATGAGGTCGGCGATGTACTTGAATCCGATGGGACACTCGATCAGTTTGCGTCCATAGCGGCGGCGATGCGGTCCAGCCATGCCGGTGGTGTTGAAGGCGCGCACCACATCCCCCGGCCACTTCTTCCGCTCCAGTGCCCAGCGCAGAAGGACGGCGAAGAATTTGTGGGAATCCACGAAACTGCCATCTTCGGCGATGGCGCCAATGCGGTCGGCATCACCGTCCGTGGCCAGCCCGGCATGGCAGCTTTCTTTCAAAACGGTCTGCCGCAGCATCTCTACGTGCGGCTCGATGGGCTCGGGATTGATTCCGGGAAATAACGGGTTCAACTCCTGGCGGATGGCGATGTAGTTGATGCCCCGATCCTGGAAGATTCTGGTCAGCACGCCGCGTCCCGAACCGTACATCGAATCCACAGCGAACCTGAACTTCGCTTTGGCGATGAGATCAAGATCGGCGAATCGGCAGATGGCTTCGCATGTATGCCGGTTTCAGGTCAACTTCCTCTATGGAAGCCGATTGCCCTTTGGGCATCGCTCCGGCGCTGACTTCCTCTTCAATCACCTTCATGATGGCGGGCGTAGCCGACCCGCCAAACTTGGCTTTGAACTTAACGCCATTCCAGTTCCAGGGATTGTGACTGGAGGTAACGACCACTCCGCCGGCAGCACCCTGGCTCTTTACAGCCAGCGAGATCGCCGGCGTCGGCGTGGAGTCCGAGGTGATCTGCACCGGAATTCCCGCACCGGCGATGGTTTCAGCCGCGACCCGGGCAGCCTGCTGCGAGAGAAAGCGCGTGTCATATCCGATGACGACCCCGCGAGCCGCATCTTCATGACTGCAGCACATAGGCCGCGATCCCGCCCGCAACACGGCGGACGTTGTCGAAAGTAAAATCGTCGGCAATGATGCCGCGCCAGCCGTCGGTGCCAAATTTAATCATAAGCAGTCGTCAGTCTTCAGTTCGTTCAGAAAACAGTCGCTAGTCGCCAGAACAAGCAGCTGCTCTGTGGTCTGACTGACGACCGACGACTGATAACTGACGACTGCTACACTAGATTACGCAGCTTCTTCTCATCCAGATACTTCACTACTTTCCCGACATCCTGGGCCTGTTCGCGCGTGGTGATCAGCAGAGCGTCTTCCGTTTCCACAACTACCAGATTGCTCACGCCCAACGCGGCCACAAATTTTCCCGGTGCGTGAATATAGTTCCCCTGGGCGTTGAGCGTGAACCATCCTTCCGCGGCGATCAGGTTGTCATCTTTGGGCCGGCGCCTGGCTGCGTGATGCTCGTGCAGGGCGGTCCACGAACCCAGATCATTCCATCCGAAATCGGCGGGAAGGCAAAAGATGTTCGGAGCTCTGCTCTCCCTTGCCAGAGCGGGGCTCGAGCACAGCATAATCGATGCTGATGTTCTCGCACTTGGGATAGAGCCGGGCAAACGTTGGGGCAAACTTGCGCGTGGCGAAGGTGGCCGCAATCTGTTGCAGCAATGCGGCGGTTTTCGGCAGGTGCTCCAGCAGCGCGTTGGCCAGGGTACGAGCGCTCCACAAAAACATGCCGCTGTTCCAGAAGTAGTTCCCGGCTGTCACGAAGTCGGCGGCGAGCGCGGCGTTGGGTTTTTCCGTGAAGCGGCAGACGCGAAGTGCATCTCCCTCAAGGCCAGAGCCGGCTTCAATATAGCCGTAGCCGGTCTCGGCCCGTGTGGGACGGATTCCCAGTACCACAATATTCTCTCCCGCAGCCGCGATCTCCATGCCCTTCTTCAGCACATCGCGATATCGTTTTTCGTCAGCGATTACGTGGTCGGAAGGGAACAGGCCAATCACCGCATCGGGATCGGTGTTCAGCAGAATGAACGCAGCCAAACCAATGGCTGGCGCCGTGTTGCGCCCCATGGGCTCGGCGAGAATCTGGTTGGGGTTGAGGCTTGGAAGCTGGCGCATGATCTCGCGCCGCAAATGCTGGTTGGTGATGATCCAGAAGCGAGCGGGCGAGGCCAGCGGCCGCAAACGCGAGACCGTCTGCTGGATCATGGTCTGCGCTCCATCGAGCGCCAGCAATTGCTTGGCACGACGCTGGCGGCTCAGCGGCCAGAAGCGGGTGCCACGGCCGCCAGCGAGGATCACGGGATGGAAGCTTGTCTTAGCCACAGTTTAAGAATTGAAATCTCGAATCTGAAATTTCGTTACAACCTTGTCTCAGGCTCCGGAACTGCCCCACCCGGCACGTACGCCTTGAGAAACTCCACCGACCACTGTGGACGCACCTGAAATTCGCCGACCGATGCGGGCACGACCACGGCATCGCCCCTGGCCAGCGTAACCGGATTCGCTCCCGGAGCTTCGACAATTCCGCAACCTTCGACCGCCACCAGAATCTGGACGGAGCGTTTGCCGCTTTCGTCCTGCGTCCGGAAGGAGTGCGGCTGCTTCAGTTCGAACATGTCCACAACGAAGTAACACGTCGAAATCAGTGGCGCCTGGCGATTGGCGGCGCCGTTCAAATTTGAAGGCGCGGACCGAACTACCTTTCCTGACCCAACTTTCTCTTTTATGGCGGCCAGCCCTTCCTTCAGATGCAATTCGCGCGGGCGTCCATAATCATAGAGACGATACGTCGTGTCCGACTGCTGCTGGGTTTCCACGATGATCGCTCCCGGACCCAGCGTGTGCACGGTCCCGCCAGCCACGTAAATCATTTCCCCCGGGAAGACCTTAATCCAGTTCAGCAGTTCCTCGGCGCGTTTCTCCGTTATAGCGCGCTCGAATTGGTCGCGGGTAACGCCGGGCTTGAACCCCAATCCAATCTGGGCGCCGGGTTTGGCGTGGGCGACGTACCAACACTCGGTCTTCCCCCAGGGCTGTCCCGCGCGCCGGGCGGCCTCATCATCCGGGTGCACTTGCACCGAAAGCTTTTCGTGCGGAAACAAAAATTTCAGGAGCAACGGAAAACGGTTGGGGTCTGCAGGCGCATCGCCTACCAGTTCGCGGCCATACTTCAAACTCAACTCGGAGAGCAACTGTCCACTGAATGGCCCGTTCGCCACTTTGCACGCGTCGCCGGTCAGCCATGCTTCGCCGATCTTCTCCTCGAACTTGTGGTTAGGATAGATCGGCGAGAGATCAAGCGTGCCCCAGGGGCGCGGATCGAAGGCAGGCTGCATCGAAAATGGATATAGAGCGGTCACGCCGTATGCATGTGGAATACAACTCAGGAGCAAGCCCCGAGGACGATCGGTAGAGCAGCCCGCCTACAAGGCCGCCAGGAACTTGCGCATGCGCTCCAGTCCGCGCTCCAGTTCGGTTACCGAGGTAGCGTAGGAGACCCGAATATGTTCGCGCGTGCCGAAGCCTTCGCCGGGGACCGTCGCCACATGCGCTTCGCGCAGCAGTCTACCGGCCACATCCGAAGCTGATTTGATGCCGCCACGCCCGATGAAGGACGAAATACTAGGATAGGCATAGAACGCCCCTTCCGGCAGCGTGCACTGCACGCCGGGAATGGAGCGCAGCCCCTTGACCACGTAGTCGCGCAGTTTGATGTACTCCAGACGCATATCTTCCACACACTGCTGCGGGCCGTTCAAAGCCGCCACCGCGGCCTTCTGCACGATGGACGTCGGATTCGAAGTGGACTGGCTCTGCAGTTTCTGCATGGCCGCGATCACCGCAGCCGGCCCCAGCGCATAGCCCAGCCGCCAGCCCGTCATGGCATAAGTCTTCGACAGCGAACCGATGACGAGCATGCGCTCGCGATACTTCCGCAGCGATCCCACGGAGAACTGCTCGCCGGTGTAATTCAGATAGACGTAGCACTCATCGGAGAGCACCCAGATGCCGCGCTCCGCCGCGAATTTCACCACCGCCTTCAAATCCTTCGGGGACATGACCGCGCCCGAGGGGTTCGAAGGCGAATTCAGAATGATCATTTTGGTGCGCGGAGTCACCAGGCGCTCAATCATCTCCGCCGTGATCCGGAAGCCCTGACGCTCGTCCGATTGCAGAAGCACGCAACTCCCGCCCGCGTAGCGCACGATGTCTTTGAATGACACCCAGTACGGCACTGGCAGGATGACTTCATCGCCGTGATCGACCAGCACCTGAATGGCGTTAAACAAGGCGTGCTTGCCCCCGACCGAGGCCATGGATTCCTCGCGCTTGTAGTCGGACTGGAAATCAGCCGCATGGCGGCGCACGATGGCGGCGCGCAATTCCGGCGTCCCGCCCACCGCCGTGTACTTCGAGAAATTATTCTGGATGGCGGCTATGGCGGCGTCCTTGACGTGCTGCGGGGTGGAAAAATGCGGCTCCCCGGCGCCAAAGTCCACGACATCAATTCCCTGCTGGCGCAGCTTGTCGGCTTCGGCTACCACCGCCATGGTGGCAGAAGGCTCGATGCGGTTGATTCGCTCCGTAAGTTTGAGGGCCGGGACTGCTTCCGTAACTGGAGTCATCCTCGTTTTCCTGTTTTCATTTTTCTTGCGTCTTGCAGCTTGATTGCCGGATCGAGTTTTTCCCGCAGCCGGCGTTCCACCATCTCCGGCACCAGGTCCTGGATCGATCCGCCGAGTTTTGCCACCTCGCGTACCAGCCGGGAGCTCAGGTAGGAGTACTGCTCCGCCGGCATCATAAAAACGGTTTCCAGGTCGGGCTGCAGCTTGCGGTTCATCATGGCCATTTGCAGTTCGTATTCATAATCGCTGAGGGCGCGAATCCCGCGCAGCACGGCACCGGCCTTGACCCGGGCCGCGTAGTCCACGGTCAGCCCGTCGAAAACGTCCACCCGAACGTTCTTGAAGTCGGCGGTCAATGCTTCCAGCATGGCCCGGCGCTCACCCAGGCTGAACAGCGGGTTCTTGTCCGGATTGCGCAGGATGGCCACGATCAACTCGTCGAAAATCTTGCTGCCCCGTTCAATCAAATCCAGGTGCCCGTTGGTCGGCGGATCAAACGAGCCGGGATAGATGGCGATGACTTTCTTCAAGAAGTCCTCATTTTCCTGACAGGCAACAGGCAGGTTGGGGTTAAAGAAGATTCTATGCGGCGGAGCTGAGGGATGGCAATTCTTTTACCTAAGACGAAGTCTCATCCCACGGCGCGCTGACGCGACTCGGGACGTCGAGGGATCCCGACCAAACCGCAGACTCATCGGCTTATAGGGGTCACCTCGACTTCGCTCGGGGCAGGCTCTTCGACTTCGCGAAACCTTTCGCAAGCGAAACATTTCGCTCCGCTCAGGATGACACGGAGAGAATACTTCTAGCGTCTCGCCGGTACCTTGGCAGCTTCTGCCGGTGGCGCGCTTGGCATGGTGGTAACCCGAGCGCCCGTTCCTTGCGGAGCGCTCGGAGCCGTCGCGACCGGGGCCGCCGCCACGGGCTGAGCTGTCGGCGTGGCCAATCCCAGATGCTTGCGCACTTCAGCTTCCAGCTTGAGGAAGGTCTCCACATTGTCCTTGAGGAACTGGCGCGCATTCTCGCGGCCCTGACCGATGCGCTCGCCTTTGTAGCTGTACCAGGCGCCGGATTTCTCCAGCAGATTGTTGTTCACCGCCAGGTCGAGCAGATCGCCTTCGCGCGAAATGCCTTCGCCGTACATGATGTCGAACTCAGCCTCGCGGAAGGGCGCGGCCACCTTGTTCTTCACCACTTTCACCTTGGTGCGTGAGCCCGTGACCACGTCACCTTCTTTTATGGCAGCGATGCGGCGAATGTCCACCCGCACCGAGGAATAAAACTTCAGGGCGCGCCCGCCGGTGGTGGTTTCCGGATTGCCGAACATCACGCCGATTTTTTCGCGGATCTGGTTGATGAAGATCAGGCAGGTGCGCGACTTCGAAACTGTTCCGGTCAACTTGCGCAGGGCCTGCGACATGAGCCGTGCCTGCAAGCCCATGTGGCTGTCGCCCATTTCACCATCGAGCTCGGCCTTGGGGACGAGTGCGGCCACTGAATCCACCACCAGCACGTCAATCGCGCCGGAGCGCACCAGCGCTTCGGTGATCTCGAGCGCCTGTTCTCCGTAGTCGGGCTGGGATACCAGCAGGTTGTCAACATCCACGCCGAGTTTCTTGGCGTAGCCGGGATCGAGCGCGTGCTCGGCGTCGACAAACGCCGCCATGCCGCCGGTCTTCTGAGCTTGCGCAATGACCTGCAACGCGATGGTGGTTTTGCCGGAGGATTCCGGTCCGAAGATTTCGACCACGCGGCCGCGCGGAAAGCCACCCACGCCCAGCGCAGCGTCAAAGGAAATCGCGCCCGTAGGAATCACGGCAATGGGGACAATGGCCTCCTTCGACCCCAGCCGCATGATCGAGCCCTTGCCAAACTGCTTTTCGATTTGCGCGAACGCCAGGTCAATTGCTTTTGTTCGTTCGTCAGCCATAAGAATGCGGCTCCTTTTGAGTTATGAAGAATGTAGAAGGTGTCGAAGGGCGGATTATACACCGGACTCACGGCGAAGAAAAGGCGAATTTATATAGATGTCGGTGGAAAAATCCCAAAACAGAACCAGGGAAGAGAACACGACCAACTGGCCAAGGAGTGACGGAGCCTGATCGGATCGCTGAACAGCATCGTGAGTGTAATCGCCTGTTACTCAGTTATCCTGCTCAGGAGTCCCGCCCGGGAGATAGATCCTATGAGTGTCACCCAGAACGAAAAGGCAGCTCGCTTCCGCGCGCTTCACGACGGCCCTGGCGCCTTCGTAATTCCGAATCCATGGGACGTCGGCTCCGCCCGCATTCTCGCCGGCCTTGGCTTCCAGGCATTGGCCACATCGAGCGCTGCCTCCGCCTGCTGCACTTGGTCGAAGAGATGGCGGGCTGACGCGAGATGAGGCGCTGGCGCACGCGCGCTTGATTGTCGAGGCGACGGATTTGCCCGTCTCTGCGGATCTGGGAAAGGGGTTTGGCGACGCGCCGGAAGTCGTGGCGGAAACGATCCGGCTCGCGGCCGAGGCGGGACTCGTCGGATGCACGATCGAGGATGCGACTGGCAACCCGGATAGTCCCCTTTACGATGTTGGCCTGGCTGTCGAACGGATTGCCGCGGCCGCGCAGGCGGCACGTGCACTCCCGTTTCCCTTTATCCTGACCGCGCGAGCGCACAATCTTCCTCTACGCCGCCCCGAGCCTGGACGACACTATCAGCCGTCTTCAGGCCTTCGAAAAAGCTGGAGCCGATGTGCTTTTCGCCCCCGGCCTGCCTGACCTTGCCGCGGTGCGCGCAGTCTGTGCGGCGGTGTCGAAGCCTGTCAATTTCATGGTGGGAATCAAAGGAAAATCATTTTCCGTGGAGTGAACTCGCCGCGGCCGGAGTCAGGCGCATCAGCCTTGCGACCTCACTCTATCGCGCGGCAATGACCGGTTTGCTCGACGCTGCACGCGAGGTGAAAGACGCGGGCCAGTTCGGTTTCCTCGACCGATGCGTGACAACGCCGGAACTGAACAAACTCATGCGGATTTGATCGTGCTCTTTGCAATACAGCCTTGCATTAACCTCTTAGTCCTTTACTTTCGAGTGTGCTCAGCTTCATGGTTTGAAAAATCCGTGGTTCTCAGGTGTGCAGGGCACGATACCACCAGCGTGTGTCGTGTCCGAATGCCCGCCCCAGCACTGAACCGGTGCGCGTCGTGACCATGTACGACCGGTAATTGACGCCCTCCCGACATGGGACTAATGTCCGCGTTAGTTTTCTTTAATCTTCTGCGGCAGTTTAGGTAAGCATGAACGGCCCGTCCTGGGCTGTGCCACTCCCAGGGCTGTTCTGCTCACACCCGGCCAGCGGAGTTTCGACTCCGGGGCCCCGGTGAGCCAGGCAGCGAGGAGATGCGCGGTTCCTCCCAGCGAACAGAACTTGGTTGCGTTGCCGGAATCCATCCGGCCGAGGGAGGCGTGCGTGAAACATCAAAAAATATTAGTCGCATTTGTATCTCTCGCTTTGCTGGTGATCGCGCCGGCAGGCCTTCAGGCCCAGCATGACCCCGGGCCGCGCGGCGGGGCCGCAGACGCCGGCGGGCCTCTTCCGAACCTGAAGCCGGAAGCACAGGCTCTTTTCGACCAGGCGCTCATGCAATTCCAGGAAGTGCAGTCCGTCTCCGGGGACATAGAAGGTGAGGACAGCGGCGGACTTGGGCCCACCTTCAACGGGAATGGCTGTGCCATGTGCCACAAACAACCGACCATCGGAGGCACCAGCCCCAGTCTGAACCCGCAGGTGGCTCTGGCCAAACTTCACAATGCTTCCAATACTGTTCCGTCCTTCGTGACGGCCAACGGCCCTGTCCGGGAAGCACGCTTTGTTCGGAATCGCGATGGCTCACCGGATGGCGGAGTTCACGGCCTGTTCACCATCGCCGGCCGCGACGACGCTCCCGGATGCAATCTGGAGCAGCCTGACTTCGCCCGGCAGCGGGCTTCAACAACGTGGTTTTCCGCATTCCGACTCCGGTCTTCGGATTAGGCCTGGTGGAGAACACGCCCGATGTCGTTCTGCGGGCGAACCTGGCGGCTACGCGAGATGCCAGGAATCGCCTGGGTATTGGCGGGAGGTTTAACACCAGCGGCAACGACGGCACTATCACCCGCTTCGGATGGAAAGCCCAGAACAAATCGCTGCTGATCTTCGCCGGCGAAGCTTACAACGTCGAGCAGGGCGTAACCAATGAAGTATTTCCCGACGAGCGTGCCGGAGTTGACGGCTGCGTATTCAATTCCTTGCCCGAGGACGTCAACGGTATCAGCAATGAAGACCGTGTGAGCCCGTTCTCCGATACCGTGAACTTCGCCATCTTCATGCGCCTGGCAGCCGCACCGACGCCCGATCCAGAAACTGACTCTACCCGCAACGGTTCCAATCTGTTCAACAGCATCGGTTGTGCGCTGTGCCACTCACCCTCACTCACGGCCGGTCCGTCTGTCTTTACTACTACCGCGGACCAGGTGACCTACCATCCCTTCTCGGACTTCGCCCTGCACCACATGGGCTCAGGGCTGGCGGATGGGATCTCCCAGGGGGCCGCGGGTGGGGACGAATTTCGCAGCGCTCCCTTATGGGGCATCGGTCAGCGCCTGTTCTTCCTGCATGACGGACGCACCTCAGACTTGCTCCAGGCCATCGAGGCACACGCCGACTGTGGAGGCACGACCTCGGATCGCCATAATCACGATCGCTTCCAGTACTCGCACTGCGGCTCGGAAGCCAACGGGGTTGTCCGCAACTTCAATAACCTCAAGCCATCTCAGGTGCAGGACATCCTGAACTTCCTGCGCTCGTTGTAGAGCACCCGTCCCGGCTGACGGATCGCGGAGAGCCCCGCTCTCCGCGGTCCGCAAAACACAATTCTCAAATGCAGGATGTTCCCATGGGACGAGCCTGGCCTACGAAGCCCATGTGGGGCCGGGTCGGAGCCTGAGCGAAGTCGAAGGGACCCGGCCAGGCCGAGCAAGGCTCGGCATTGGCCCCAGCCCGCCGGGGCTGCTGATCGGTTTGAGAATTGGTCGTTCACTCGGAGCGGTGTCGTGGCGCCACTCCTGTTGGCTCCCGGTGAGACGCTGAAGGTCGATATCAAGTTGAAGAAGATGTCAGCAGAGCCATGAAGACCCGTAGTTATTTGATAAATCGTCGTCCCACTCATCGACGGGTTTTGAGCGGAATCGGCCATTCGTGCCTGATCTGGGCGCCTCGCAGCAGTCAGTGGTGACTTTCCTGCATCCTCCGGATTTCCACGATGACTTGCTCTACCTGATCCTCGGTAAGCCGCTTTTTCAGGTTGGTGTGCGAAGGATTCCGGTCCATCTCTCCGTTGGCGCGGGCAGCGATGAGTCCACGGATTTGCTGGTCAGACATCTTCTTCGCCTCATTCGACACCAGGCTGGGCGCCTTCATTGCGGGCTTGCCTTCGCCATTCTTCCCGTGGCATGCGGAGCACTTGGCTCGATACAGATTCGCGGTCGCGTCAGTGGCAAAAACAAGTGATGAGAGAAGAACGGTAAACACCAGCGTCTCCACACTGTATCGTCGTCCGATCCTGACATGCGCTTTCATGGTTACCCCTTTCCTCTAGCCATGTGCGCCTTGTGCAGATGCGCGGGAGGCAATCGTACGCGACGACCCAAGAATCTGTCACCATGGCTTGGCGAAAGATCGGTTTGGCGAAACATCCCCCAGCACTCGCAGCGGGTCATGGAGCGCCCTTTACCAGCACGCTGCCGAGATGCGCGCTGACTTGCAACGGCTGAAGCGCGACTCCGAGAGCGGGCAGATTTCAACGGTGAGCTCGGGCTCCGTGAAGGTGGCTGCACTTCCGGTGGCGGGACGCGGGGTGCATAAGAAGACCGCGATTTCGGCCGGGATCGTCGCGTTGCTCGTCGTCTTGCTGATCGTTCTTCTGATTGGGGGCGGCCTTTACTATCGTTCGCATCAGGCCACGAAGGGCCTGACCGAGACCTCGCCGATTTCACCAACAGAACCGGAGATGCCATCTTCGACGACACGCTGAAGACAGCGCTCACCGTTTCGTTGCGGCAATCTCCTTTCCTGAATGTGCTCCGCGACAGCGAAGTTTCGGAGACCTTGCAGGAGATGACACGTCCGCTCGGCACCAAGCTGACGCCTGAGGTGGCGCGCGAGCTTTGCCTGCGCGCCGGCAGCAAAGCGTACGTTGCCGGTTCCGTCGCCAGTCTGGGCAGCGAGTACGTGCTGGGATTGAAGGCGGTGAATTGCCGCAACGGAGACACGTTGGCGCAGGAGCAGACGATGGCGGCGTCCAAGGAGAAAGCGCGACGCGCTGGGCGAAGCGGCCTCCAAACTGCGCGGCGAACTGGTAGCGGAGAGTTCGGTCTTTCTCCAGAGCTTTACTGATGATCGCGTCGAGTTGAGAAGGAAGCTGGGGGTTCCACTGGCTGGGCGATTCCGCGCCTTCGTGAAGGATGGCCCCAAAGGTTGTTCCCGTGGTTTCCCTTTCAAAAGGCAGGCGGCCGCTTGCCATTTCGTAAAGCGTCACGCCAAAGGAAAACAGGTCGGTGCGTACGTCCAGAACCTTGCCCGCAACCTGTTCGGGCGACATGTAGCTTACTGTGCCGAGAGTGCTGCTTCCGCTGGTGAGATCTCTCTCTCCGAGGGTGGGATCTTCCGAGCCCGAGTCCGATTCCCGCTTCGTGCCCGGATCAGTCTTCTTCGCCAGCCCGAAGTCGAGAACTTTGGCGCGTCCACCCTTGGTGATGAAGATGTTCGCAGACTTTATGTCCCGATGAAGATCCCCGCCGCATGGGCCGCATCAAGCGCATCGGCGATCTCAATGGAGAAAGACAGCAGCAGATCGGTTTCAAGAGGACGTCCGGCGATGCGGTACTTCAGCATTACGCCGTCCCGGAACTCCATGGCGATAAATGCCTGCCCCTCCTGCTCTCCAATGTCGTGAATCGTACAAATGTTGGGATGGTTCAGAGCCGACGCGGCCTGAGCTTCCCGTCGAAAGCGGGCCAGTGCGAGCGGGTCGCGGGCAACGTCTTCGGGCAGGAACTTGAGTGCTACAAAACGCTGCAGCCGGGTGTCTTCAGCCTTGTCAACCACTCCCATGCCGCCCCGTCCAAGCTTCTCGATGATGCGGTAGTGAGAGATGGTTCGGCCGATCATGGTGCGGCCAATCTGGTTCAGCTAACCATGGAGTCGAGAAATGTTAGGCGGGATAGTAGGGCAAGTCAATGAACGTCGGGGAGGCGCGGTAGCTCAAGAGTTTGTTGGCTTAAAATCGCCAATACACCAAAAATTCTCAACTCGTGAAACTCCTGTTCACCACAGTTACCCAAGCCCCGATAGCAGCCGCTGAACCTCCGTAACCTTCGCCCGCGAGGATCACTACGCTACCTTGTCCTCTCGGGTGGAGCAGATGATTCTCAAACGCAACCCCAAACCAGACAGGCGTCGCCGGCAGCGCCAATTGCTGAACACCTCGGTGCAAGTGTTCAAGGGACCTGTCCGGATGGATGCTCTGGGCATCAATCTCAGCGATGTCGGGATGGGCCTGTTCACCCTCGCCAATCTGCCCCTGGGATCTCAAATTCAGGTTGAATTTCTTCCGCCCGGATGCAAGGAACGGGTTCGAATGAGTGGGACGGTCCGCTACCGCGCTCTGTATCTGTACGGAATCGAGTTCCTGGTGGACGCTGATCAACCCATGCATAGTTGGTCAGACGCAGGCGGAATCGCCAGCCGCCAGGCCCACTCCTAGCCGACTCGTGACTGAACTCGTCGATCACTCACCGTTGAGAAATCGCAATCACCTCAGCAATTCTCAGGGAGTGAACTCGCCCGTTATCGGCGGCAATGTCCGAAGCCGGTCGACATCCCGTCGGCCTAGCTGGCTTTGCTTTCATTCGCCAGTCGGGCCTGCGTGGCGTCGTAGCTCTCGCCGTAGATTGACGGCACTTTGGCTCCCATGGGACGCAGGTACACGGAGAGCTGTCCGCGATGGTGGATGGTGTGATTCAGCGCCAACTGGATAAAGCCGACCGCGGGCAGCTGGAACATGCCTCGGAAGTCGATCATCCTGACCAGGGGCTCGCCACTGAGCCCTTCGAGCTTCTGTAGATTGGCGGCGAAACTCTCGTCAAACCAGGCGGCGATGCCGGCGGAGTTTGTGATCGACTCCGGCCGGTGAATCGGACTGAAATCAAACGCGCCCACGGGTATTCCGCTGAGAAAACGCTTTTCCGCTACCACGATGTGCCACGCCAACTCCAGGGCGGTTTTCGAAACGGCGTCGGGACGATAGTCACCCTTGTCCAGGGGAATAGCTTCGATCACCCGCCTGGTGGTCTGGTGTTCGCTCTTGAGCGTGGGCAGTGCGGCGACCAAAATGAGTTTGGCCTGATCGGGCGTGAGCTGGGTTGAAGGCATGGGGTTCGTCCTTTCTATGGAGCTGCACCATTCTACTTGACCAAGGCCGAGCCAGGAGGCGCGCGGGTTGCGAAAACGGTTGCCAGAACTGACGTTTAGCGGTTGCGTCGAACCCTTGCAGGGCTTTGCCCGACTGGGCGGATAGGGGCACCCGCCCCTACGTGATTTCGCGCTGGCGCAATTTTTCTGTCTCAAACGCCGGTCAGCCGTAGTAACATGCGCCGCATCAAGGCTGCTTTGCGGCCTGGACGCCTAGTAGCGTCTGCTTTCCACCTTGTCCGTGGAGGATTCATGGAGAATCGAGCCCTTGGGGATTCAACCACCGCCAGCACACAGCCTGCCGCCACGCGTCACGAAGGGCGCCACGTTTGGGTCCTGACCGCCTACGCAGTTTCGGGCCTGGCCCTGTTCGGCGTGCTGATCTACTACGTTTCGGCGTACATCGCCCAGTAGTCACGAATCGTCCGGGCCGTTTCGCGGCCCAGTCGTGCCTCTGCGGTGGATGGCTGCGCTATCCCACTGACCGGCTCAGTCTCGTCTGCTGAGGTCCGTGCCGCGGAATTTGCTCCCTCGATCTGCGTTCTGGAATCCCGGTTTTGCCGAGCGCGCTGATTTTCCTCTCCCGAGACCGTGCTACAATCCCCGATTGGCCGGTTAGCACCGCCTGGCAAATCCCCACATAAACGAGACACACAGATTCCCGTGGCCCATGATCCCTCGAAGACCGCCGTCACCTACGCCGACGCCGGGGTGGACATTGACCGCGCCAATCGCACCAAGAAGCGGATCAAGTATCTCGCCCACAAGACCTTTACCCGCAGCGTTCTGAGCGAAATCGGGGGGTTTGGCGGCCTGTTCGCGATAGACAAGGCGAAGTGGGTGGACCCCATTCTGGTGTCGAGCGTGGACGGGGTCGGCACCAAGCTGAAGATCGCCTTCGAGATGGATGTCCATCACACCATTGGCGCAGACCTGGTCAATCACTGCGTCAACGACATTGCGGTGCAGGGCGCCACGCCGCTCTTCTTCATGGACTATCTGGCTACGGGCAAGATCGAGCCGGAAATCACGGAGAAAGTTATCGAGGGCCTGGCCGACGCCTGCAAGCACAACGGCTGTGCCCTGATTGGCGGGGAAACCGCCGAGCTGCCGGGGTTTTATCCGGACGGCGAGTACGACCTGGCCGGATTCATCGTGGGCGCGGTCGAGCGCGAACGCATCATCAGCGGCAAGACGGTCGAAGTCGGCGACGTGATCCTAGGCCTGGCCTCGAACGGCCTGCACACCAATGGCTACTCCCTGGCCCGCAAGCTGCTTTTCGAGGTCGGCAAATACACCCTGGATTCATACGTCAACGAACTCAAGGGGAAGGTCGGCAACGAACTCCTGCGCACCCACAAAAGCTATTGGCCGGCGATCAAGCGCCTGGTGGACGGTGAGTGTGTCTCCGCCATGGCCCACATCACGGGCGGCGGCATCACCGAAAATCTGCCTCGCGTCCTGCCCCGCGGCGTAGCTGCCGTCATCGAGATGGGTTCCTGGCAGGTGCCGCCGATTTTCGAGCACCTGCAGCAGTTGGGAAACGTTCCTCAGGATGAGATGCTGCGCACCTTCAACATGGGGCTGGGAATGCTGCTGGTGGTCCCGTCGAAAAAGTTCAAGAAAGCCCAGACCGTGCTGGAACGCGCGGGAGAAAAAGCCTTCACCGTGGGACGGATTGTGAAGGGCGACCGCAAAGTGATGTACACCTGAGCCCGCAATACACTCCTTTCCCAGTTTCAACGCGCGAAGACCTTGCCGGGTCTCGTGGAAGAGCGGCGCTTTAGCGCCGCTTTGCGGAAAGAAGACGCCGGGGCTTCAGCCCCAGTGGTGCCACTGGGCCTATAAGGCCAATCGTTCCCACTTCGAGAACGCGGCCCTGTAAGGGACGCTCTTCCACAACACCGCTTTTCCATAACGCCGGCGACGGAGCGAAAGGTCGCAACACTTTACCTGCGAGCAGAACGCAGCACACTATTGGCGCAAAGGCTTCGGTGGCGCCAGCGCGATCAGCGCGATGCCCACGATGATCAGAGCCGGAACATCGCCCAGGAGATGCCCGTGCTCGGCGGTGTTCTGCAGCGCCTGAACCGTCATGATGCCGGCGTGAACCAGGCTCGACCATGCCGTAAAGGCGATCAGGCTGCGATGCTCCGCGGGGCGGCGCGAAGCGATCAGCAAGAAGACGCCCAGCGTCGCGTAAACTCCGAGAATCATCTGCTCATACTCCGGCTGATGCGGCTGCCACCGCCAGCCACTCGGCCATAAGAACATCATGAGTGGATACACGCCGACCAGGAAGATCAGGCCCACCAGCGTCAGAACGACTTGTAGTGCACGTTCCCTGTTCATGGCACACCTCCGGGTGGAATTCGTATTCAATCAGCGAACACGGATTCAGACTTGGTCGTAGAACTTCAGCGCCATGGCGCCGTGGGTTGCCGCTCCTCCAGCGCGCAGGGCAGCGGCAATCAGCGAGCTTTCGGTGATCTCTTCGCGAGACGCGCCTGCCGCTTTCGCGCCCTTTACATGCACTTCAATGCAGTAGGGGCACTGGGTCGTGAAAGCAACGCCCAATGCGATGAGCTCGCGATATTTTCTCGGAATGGCGCCGTCTTCACGGCCGAACAATGTTATCGAGGCCGAGCCAGGCGTTGAATTCTGTGGGCGCGAGTTTGCCCATCTCCTTTAGAAACCGCAGATCGCCGACATCATGGTAGTGTTCGCTCATTTGGTCCTCCCATACAACCAGTCACTCTGGAACAGGTTGCTTACAATTTCCGAGAGTAGCCGCTGGAAAGGCCTGAAGCAAGATGGCTGATACGACATTGTACATAGGTGATTACGCCATTGCCCGGCTTTGGCTCCCCCCGGTCAGAGTTCTGGCTGGTCCCCGGAACCTCAGATGGACAGATCTTGCCGGGATTTGGCAGAATGGCGGCCGCCATGCGAGCCCGATTCCTGACTCCTGTCGCTATATCCGTCGCAGCGTTTCTTATCTTCCCTTTCGCGACCTGCGCGCAGGACGCAAACCTGCCCCGCCTGGAAAAACGCGGCGTTACCACGCAGCTTGTTGTCGACGGCAAACCCTTCCTGATGCTCGCCGGCGAGCTTCACAATTCCAGTTCCTCCAGCCTGGAGTACATGAAGCCGCTTTGGCCGCGGCTCGCGGCCATTCCCGTCAACACGATCTTGACGCCCATATCCTGGGAACTCATCGAACCGGCTGAAGGAAAGTATGACTTCACTCTCATCGATGGCCTGCTTGCGCAAGCCCGCGAGCAGCACCTTCGTGTGGTCTTTCTCTGGCTCGCCACCTGGAAGAACGGCATGTCCAGTTACGCGCCGGTGTGGGTCAGGCAGGATACGAAACGCTTCCCGCGCGTCCTGCTCCATAACAACGAGGTCAATATCCTCAGCACCGTCGCGGGCTTCTCGGATGCCACCCGCGACGCCGACGCCCGTGCCTTCACGGCGGTCATGCAGCACATTCGCGAAGTCGATAGCCGCGACCACACCGTCATCATGATGCAAGTGGAAAACGAAGTGGGCATCCTCGGAGATGCCCGCGACCACTCCTCCGCGGCCGAACAGGCCTTCGCCTCCAACGTACCTCCCCAGCTGACCGACTACCTCAAGGCCCATCGGGATACGCTCGATCCCGAACTTCGTGCGCTCTGGCTGCGGCAGGGAGAGAAGACCTCCGGCTCCTGGAGCCAGGTATTCGGCGACACCCCGCGCGGGGAAGAGATCTTCATGGCCTGGAACTACGCACGTTTTGTCGATGCGGTGACCAGCAGGGGTAAAGCGGCCCACAAGCTTCCGATGTACGTAAACACATGGCTTGCAGCTGAAGACGTCTCTCCCGGCGACTACCCGAGTGGCGGACCCCAGCCTCGCGTGATTGATGTCTGGAAGGCAGCCGGTTCCGCCATCGACATTTACTCCCCTGACATCTACTTACCTAACTTCTCCTATTGGGCAAACCGTTATCACCGCAACGACAATCCGCTCTTGGTTCCTGAAACCAACGGTGGCAGCGCCGGAGGTAGCAACGTCTTCTATGCGGTCGGCGAACACGCCGCTATCGGATTCTCGCCATTCGCGATCGACGAGTTCAGCGAAGAAACCACCGACCTGGGTGCCAGCTATAGCGCCATCTCCTCCGTCGTACCCATCCTTCTCGAGCAGCAGACCAAGGGCAACGTCCACGGCTTTTCGCTCACAAAGGAGCACCCGTCTGTCGAGTTCAGCATGAACGGTTACAGAGTCCACGTCAGCCTGGACGAAATATTCGGCACCCACTCAGAAAAAGGCTTCGGACTGATCATCGCCACCGGACAGGACGAGTTCCTCGGCATCGGTAAAGGCGTTCGCGTCCTTATATCGGCTCCCTCGTCGAGCCCGTTCAAGCTCGGGTATGCCTCGATTGATGAGGGGACATACGAAGACAGTAAATGGAGGCCCGGACGGCGCCTCAATGGCGACGAAAACGATCAGGGTAACTACTGGCGCTTCGATGCGCGGTCGATCAAGATCGAGAAAGCAGTTCTCTATCACTACCAGTAAGTGACCTCTAAGGAGATCGCAGCGCTCGCGTGCTGGTTCGCGAAACGAACAACGCCATTTCACCGGCAAACGGGTCGTGATTTAAGTGTACTCGCCTGTTACAGCAGTCAATTCCCTACTTGTTAAGCAGATCGCAGTTAGCTGCGCACTTCACCGTCTGCAACTGGATTTCCGCCTTCTTGTGAGGGACCTTGGCCCCGTCTGGAACTACCACCAGCGACTGCCGTCCATCGGCAAGGTTCACCGTGCAGTCGAAGCTGAGCGACTGAACTCCACGCTGCTTGCATGAGGTTTTGGAGAGCGCAGAGGAAAGCGTTGCCGGGTTGTCATACACCTGGTCGGCGAGTTCGGATGGCAACAGCGCAATCGTCATGGGGACCGGTGCTTTGATCCTCACATTCACCTGCTGCCCGTCGCGCTCCGGGGTCAGTAGGCTGTAGATCTTGGGGACGGAGGTCAGTTCATATTTCTCTTTCACCAGGGAAAACCACTGGAACTCCGGCTGGATGCAATTCTGCACGCACGTCCAGCTGTAATAGGTGACCTTCACGTCATTGGGCGAGATGAACTGCCTGGCACCACGGCCCAGCACCGCTCCAATCCCGGTTAATACGGCGCGATCGGATGTTCGTTCATCGCGAATGAGCAGTACCATGGGCCGGTTCGGCGGCATGTGACACTCGTAGGTCGTGCTGGTCACATGCTCGCGCGTGCAACGAAATTCAGGGGCTGCCTGACTCTCTGGATGCTGCTGCCAGGCATCCCAGTCGCTGGCGAATGCCATGGCGATGGTTACCGGCTGCCTGGCCTGAATGTCAACGTGCATGCTGCCGCCGTCCGCACTCGGGTGATAGACCCGGCCCGCGTGGTAATCCGCGGGATCGAGCTGCGAAACCTCATCGCTGGCGCGGACCCAGTCGAAAACCTTGTCTTGCGCGAGCGCCAGTCTGCCTAAAACCAACAACACCAACCCGAGCATGCACACTTTTTTCATAACGCCCCCACTTTATTTAAGGGCAGAGAGAGCGCAGTCAACAAGCGTCATTGACAGCCTCACGTAACCTTCGTAATGGATAAATCGAAGGCGGCAGAAGAAGCAGGTAAAGGCAGGGGATTGTGTAACGGCCCCCTGCGCAGAGGCCCCTTTAGCGCGAAGGTCCATTACACCCCTGTTGATGTAGCGGCCTGATCTGGACCGCCCGGCGCTCAAGATCCTAATTGTGAATTTAGCGGTGTGCGATCGCTTTGCGGTAATCGTCGGCGGTGGTGCGGTAGCAAGGCAGGGTGCTCTTCTTGTCGGCGGCACTCAGGCCCGGAGCATCGGCGGCATTGTGCGCGTCCGGGTGAGGATCGGTTTCAGGCCAGGTCATCTGCATCAGGGATTCGTCGCAACTCCGGTCCCGGCTGACCAGCAGCTTGTATACCTTCGAGTTGTCCACACCATACTCAGACAGGCGGCGTTGGTAAGGGAGATAGACGTACACCAGCTTGACCAGCTCTGTGAGGTTCTTGCGCAGGCGTCGTTCGGCGATATAGACCTCGTAGTTGGAAAAATATGACGAACTCGGCAGAGCCATGGCCAGGCCGATCAGGCGCAGAGGCATCTCTTGAGTAGGCGGTTCTCGGACGGCCGCAGGTCGCTGCCGCGGGTTGTCAGTGATCGGCGGCGGCTCGGGAGCCAGGGCGGGAGCATTGGCCATCGCCATTTGGCGTCCACCGTGGTCGGAGTTGCCTCCCTCCCCAACTGAGGGAGCGGGCGGCACAGCCTGCACGCCATCACCAGAACCTGTGCCGGAAAACAAACCCGCGCGCTGCCCTGCGCCGGAATTGCCCGCGCCACCAAGGGATGGCGGGGGCGGCACAGCCTGCACACCAGCGCTGGACAGCGAACTACCGGACGGCGAACCCACGCGGCCGGCTCCCGTAGAGTTGCCTGCATCCTCAATTGCCCGAACCGACGGCGGAGGCGGCACGACGCTGGAACCGGCACCGGACAACAGGCCGGCGCGACCTGCGCCCAGAGTCGCGGAGCCGGGTGCGGTAGGCGGAGGCGGCACAGCCAACCCCACCAGGCTACCCAGAGCCGACTGGAGCGCTCCCGAAATTGTGCGCTGCTCGCCCCCCGGCAACTGCGGCGCGGGCGCGACCACGACCACCGCGGCGGGGCCGATATTCATCTCCCCAACTCTGCGTACCGAAGCCTGCAAAACGGGTGGCGGTCCAACCACGGCCGCACCGGGCACGGTCATCGCGCGTCGTGAGGACTCCACTCCAACCTGGGGTGCGGGAGCGACGCCCGAGGCCTGCAGCAAACCCAGCCGGCGAGAAGTCCCCTGGCTAACCTCGGGTGGCGGAGCAACTATCGCAGTCGGACTCGAAGGTCCGCTTAATCGCGAAGGCCCAGTGGACGCAAGCGGCATCGCAGGAAGAACCGGGCTCGAGGCCACGATATTCGGAGCCACGACATTGGGTCTCCCCGGTCCCTTAAGCTTGATGTCGGGCGCTTTCATGGCTGCTTGGGCGGGCTCAGGAGCCACCCGGATCGAGCCGCGACGCGCGGAGTCAATTTGTTTTCGGGACGCTCGCTGCACCGGGGCCGGGTTGCCGCGCAGCGCTGGATATGACGCGTCAGGCTTGTAATAAGTGAGGTGGGTATTTTCAAAGGGGCTTCGCCGCAGGGGCTCATCTTGCGTCCAGGTCTGGGACGCGATCAACACCAGGGCAAGCACGACCGCATGGCCGAGCAGCGATTGCCCAAAGCGGCGCCAGGGCAGGCCGGAGTAGAAAAAGACCTCCCGCCAGAAAGACAAAGACCGGAATTCGTGAGCGCGGGGCGGGATCGATCGCAGCGTGTCGGACAGGTTCCGCAGGAAAACCCGGTACGCCGGTTCCAGCTCGACCAGTAGCCTGAGAGGAGGCAAAGTTTTGAACTGGGCTTGGTGAAGACCAGTAACGGAGTTTCGGGATGGAACCGTCGCGGCCGGCTCTACATCCACGCGCCGCATGTTCTTCCAGTCGTATTCGCACTGGGCCCCGCAAAGACGACACACCTGGTAATAGCGGGCGTCAGCGCCTCGCAGCGGCCAGAAAAACTCGTGGATACAAATACCAGGCATAAAGAGAGTCCAGTGGCATTCTTTGGGGATCCGGCTCAGGATCCGGGCAGACGACCAGAAGTACCTATCATCTAGGCGTATCGCGGGATTGGCTAGGGTACTTTAGTGCAGAATGTACTAGTGATTTTTTGACCAGGGGGTGGGAAGTTGCCGTTACCCCATAGAAGTGTGGGGCGGACACTGCCTTCGACTTCGCTCAGGGCAGGCTTGTCCGCCGCCTTTGATTTTGACTTTGACGTTGACTTTGATCTGATGCCTTGAATCTACCGCTTCAGCAAATCCACCGGCTGCTTCACATCATGTACCCGCAGATACTTCGCCAGCGCGGGATATTTTTTCGCCACCGCCTCATACATCGCATAGGCCACATTGCGGTATGAGAAGTGACCTGCGGGTCCGGTTCGGAGTTCGGAGATGTAAACCACTTCGGCAAAATCCATCTTGAACAGGGTGCGCTTGCGGAATCCCAGCGGAATCGCGTACTTGCGAATTTTCCCGCGCTTCCGCCTCTCCTCGCGCCGCCAGTTGTTCGACCGCGCTCGCCGTCCGCTGCATCACCGCGTCGTAGTTTTCGCGGGCTCCGGCGGCTTCGAGCTCTTCCGGCGCATCGTATCCATGTTTGGTGGTGAACTCCTGGCCAATCTGGATGCAGCGGCGGTGGCGGTGCATGTCGCGGAATCCGCCAATATCCATCAGGATGTCGAAGCGGAATTGTTGTCCGGCGCAGAAGGCGCTCAGGATCTCGTCATGGCGGCCGCGATGGCGCAGTCCCAGATCGATGATCTCGCGGCGAATGGGTTCGCCCGCGGCCTGCACCGCCTGGCGAATTTGCCGGTAAGAGTAGTGGCTGTGCTCGTAGATCAACGTGGCAGCCAGCTCAATTTCCAGCGGATCTTCTTCCAGAAGATCGACGGTCGGGGCCGGAGCAACGGGCAAATCGCCCATCAACTCGGACGCCACCTGCCGTAGCGCCCGCCGGGTTTCGATCTCATACTGGTTGGGATCGGCATACTTCACCAGGGTCGGGCGCCACGCGGACTTCCCGCAGAAATTCCTGCTCGGCGCGTGCGCCCAACTCCGGCGAAACGGCGCGAATCTGCTCGACCAATTCCCGCAAAGAGTCATGGTTCCGTTGTACGCCGGCGAAATCGCCGCGCGCTTCAGCAGTTCGCCCAAGTGCCGGATTTCCTTGTGGGTATGCGAGAGCAGATGCGACACCTGGCTCTCCAGCGTGCGCGCGTTGACGATCTCTCCCAGCGAAGTATTGGTCGCCAGCGGCAACAGGTAGCGGGAAATATCGAAGGCGCGCGCCCGCAGGGTGCGCTCGTATGCCTCCTGCTTCATCTCATCGGGCTTGGGAGTGATGCTGGCCAGGTACAGAAACATGTGGTCGGACAGCGATTCGTATTCGGTGAAAAGTGAATCGACGGTCTCCCGGTAGAAATCTTTGGCAGACATCGAGGCGGGCGAGTCGCCCGCCACCACACGGGCGTCGCCGAAGTCGGGTACATAATAGCCGCTCTTTTTGAAGTCCTGATAGCGGGTGGAGCGCTCCTGGCCGTCCCAGCGCTGCTCGTCGGCAACCGCGATGGCCGCCAGAATGGACAGCCGTTCGATGGCCAGAGCAATGTGCGCCAGGTCGGCAATCGAGCGGTGGCCGTACTGGAAGTAGAAAGTGTTGAGAAACTTCTCTGCCTTCTGCTGGCTGATTTCCCGTAGCGACTCTTTCATGGAGAGCGCCGAGCGCGAGTACTTGGCCATGGCATAAGCCTGGATCTCAGGCTCGACACCATACACGGCATAAACCTCGACCGAAGGCGCCGTGCTGGGACTGGACACCGGGTTCAAGCTTTCAGCGGCGGGCTTTTCGACTACTTCAGACATGGGCATCTCTACTCCTTAACTTCTCACGTCCTTGCGGCTATCCGGCTTGCGCTTTCGCTCGCCGGGTCGAGGGCGGGACGCCCTCGGGACAGCCGGCAAGATGCCGCGCTACAGAGGCGTCAGCGGAGTTCGTTCGAATCTTACTGCATTTCAGCGTCAGTGCGCCGTGAGGAAAAGATCGGCAACTTTCAGGGCCAGATTAGCCGGCACCACGTCGTCGCGGTTGCTGAGCACGATAATCGTAAGTTTGTCTTCCACCAGCCGTTGAATCGTGGTTCGAAAGCCCACGGTTTCGCCGTAGTGCCACATGCGGCTGCGATTCTTGTATGGATTCAGGAACCAGCCAAAACCGTACGCGGCGGGCGTGCCGTCAGGCTCCTGCACGCTGCCATCCCCCACTTTGACCGGAGTGATTGCCGGCTCCATTTCGGCCTCGCTCAATAACGTGTAATGCGTGAGCGCATGCTCCCACTTGGCCAGATCGTCGAGCGAAGAATAGACCCCGCCATCGCCCAGCACCGCCGATGTGGGGCTCTGGTCCATCTCGCGCCAGGCGCCGCCTTCATGAGTATGGCCGTAGGCGCGGTTGGCCACTGTGTTCTTGCCTTTTTCGTAGGCCACGGTCTGCTTCATGTCCAGGGGGGCAAAGATGCGGTCATGAAGGAAGTCGCCAAACGGCTGGCCGGAAACCTTCTCTACCACCATGGCCAGAATGGCATATCCGGAGTTGCTGTAATCCCACTTGGTGTCCGGGAGGAAATTTGGTGGTCTTCTGTTGTTTCAGCAGTTGCAGCACACCGGCATCTTTAATCTGAAGGATGTTTTCCCGCGGAGTGCCGGCAGCGGGCTTGGTCATCAGGTCTTCGTAGTCCAGCAAGCCTGATGTATGGTTCAGAAGATTGCGAATCGTGATGGATTTTCCGTACTCCGGAAAGTCGGGGAATATATCGGTGAGCCGGTCTTTGTAGCGCAGCTTGCCATCGCGCACCAGCAGCATGATCGCCATGGCGGTGAACTGCTTGGTGCACGACGCCAGGCGGAAATTGGTACGCGCGTCAATTCTGCGCCGGGAGCGCAGATCAGCCACGCCGTATCCGCGCTTGAACACGACGCTTCCGTTCTTGATGACGAGCACGGCGGCGCCCGGGCCGCTGTCTGATTTGAGCCCGGCAAAGATGTGATCGATCTGCTCCGCCGACACCCCGTTTTCGGCCCTGCACACGGGCAGCGACGCGAGGCACCACAGCCAGACAAGTCCTACCTTTGCGCCCTTTGCGAGTAAAGTTCGCAAAGAACGACCTCCGGCTCGAGAGTTTTCGCGTTGCCCCAATCGCTTCACGGCCGGATTCCTGCCACCGCCATCATGCGTCCTGTGACTCCCTTTTCCGCGCGATAAGAGAACAGCAGATCGCTGCGGCATGAAGTGCATAGCGGCGAGGCGTTGATATTTTTCGCTGCGACTCCCGCCGCGAGCAACTGGCGGCGGTTGGCTTCCACCAGATCGAGAAAAATCTTTTTGGGCAACTCGCTGTGGCCGGGAGCGCGAGCCGTAAGAAACAGGAGCGGATACTTCTCGCGGACCGGGTCCGACTCCTCGACTTCGCGGAACAGCTTGCTGCCATATTCAAACTGGGATTCAAACTGGGTACGCACCTCCGGACCGACCGAGTAGCAGCATCCATGGACCCCCGGGCCGATCGCCGCCCTGAGATCGCGAGGACGAGTGCCAAAGCAGCGGTGCATTTCGCCGACACCTTTCTCCACGATCCGCTTCACCGTCCCCCGCCATCCTGCATGAAACACCCCCACCGCCCGGCGCTGTGTGTCCACCAAAATAACCGGCAGGCAGTCGGCGGTCAGAACTGCAAGCAGCAAGCCCGGCGTTCGAGTAAGCAGGCCGTCGCCGGTGAGGCTTGGATGAGGGATTTCAGAGACACCACGAATAAGGTCAGAATGGACCTGTCGCAGAGTTATCAAGCGGCCACTCGCGACCCCTCCTGATGGCCCCGAGCTGACGGAGGAAGGCGGCCCGATTTTGTTCCACTGCGCGCCGCGAATCCTCCCGGGTGAAGCCAAGATTCAAGCTTCTCCCCCCATAAACTCTGGAAAATCCGCCTGACCGAATGCTGAAGCCATGGATCAGCCAGGGAATGGGAGTAAGAGAATCCGCCTGCAGGATCTTGCCTGGTATCTTTCGGAGAGCTTTCGCGAGCACCGAAACATCTTAGCAACACGCGCCGTAGTCTGTGTCAAATGACAGGTGTGAACTTTGCGCGGTGCAGGCGTGATTGGAGGTTTCGAGGGTCAAAAGCCTTTAGCCGCAAAGAACGCCAAGGAAAACACAGAAGAGTTGACCGAGCGGGTTGAGCGGTCCTCCGGGTATAATGCCGCGCTGCGGTTATTGGGAAATTGCCCGGTTGTTCTTGGCGTCCTTTGTGCTCTTTGCGGTCAGGAGTTCTCGACTACAAAGGCCGCCGGATAATCCGCAAAGCGGGAATCAAATCAGACGCAGTTCAGGAGTCTCATACATGCGTGTCCTTATTGTGACGTGTGCCTTGCTGTGCGCTCTGTTTGCCGGAGCCGTTGCCCAGCAGGCCGACTCGTCCACTGACGAAGCCAAAGGAAAGAAGACGAAGAACACGGAAGCAGCCGCCAAGAGTCAAGAAAAGAAGCCAGCAGAGAAAGCCCCGGAAGCCAATCCGGCCGAAGAGCAGAAGCCGGCCGGCCCGAAGCCAGGTACCGACAAGGACAAAGAAGAGTTTGATGTCTCCGAAGTTCCGCCGGTGGTGACCCACCACCAGATGACACTGGATGGCAAGGCGCTCAAGTACACCGCGACCACGGGCCGGCTCCCGCTCAAACGCGGCGACGGCAAGATCGAAGCCGAGATGTTTTTTGTTGCCTACACGCTCGACGGCCAGGACGCGGAAAAGCGTCCGCTGACCTTTGCCTTCAACGGCGGCCCGGGTTCGGCGACCATCTGGCTGCACATGGGGGCGCTGGGTCCGCGGCGCGTCGGTCTGCAGCCCGATGGCCTGCTGCCGCCTGCGCCCTACCACCTTGCGGACAACCCCCACACGCTTGCTCGACAAGAGCGATCTGGTGTTGGTGGACGCGATCTCAACCGGCTTCAGCCGCGCCGCCAATGCAGAGTTGTCCAAGAAGTTTCTGGGGGTCAAAGGCGATATCGACGCGTTCAGCGAATTCATCCGGCTGTATCTCACGCGCTACGAGCGCTGGAGTTCGCCGCTCTTCCTGTTCGGCGAGAGCTACGGAACCACGCGCGCCGCCGGCATCGCCGGCAATCTCGCGGACCAGGGCATTTCCTTCAATGGCATCACCCTGCTCTCGACCGCGCTCAGCTTCCAGACGCTTGAGGACACCAAGAGCAACGACCAGCCCTACATCCTGCTGATTCCCAGCTTCACTATGATCGCGGGCTATCACAAGAAACTGCCGCCGGACCTGATGCAGGACATGACCAAGGCGCGGCAGGAGTCGGTGCAATGGGCCTCGACCGAATACGCCCAGGCGTTGGCCAAGGGTGACGCGATCACCCCGGAAGAGCGGCAGAAAGCTATCGATCAGATGGCGCGCTACACCGGCTTGGGCAAAGAAGTTCTCGATCAGGCCAACCTGCGTATCGACGTGCCGAAATTTACTCACTATCTGTTGCTCGATCAGAAACTACGAGTTGGCCGGCTGGACGGCCGTTTCACCGGCCCCGATCCGAACGGACTGCTGGACACACCGTTCTACGATCCCAGCGAATCAGCCGTGCTGCCGCCCTTCACGTCAGTCTTCAACAATTACGTCCGCATCGAACTGGGCTACAAGACTGATATGCCGTACCAGGTGTTTCCCGCTGATCAAAACTTCTTTGAGAACTCCTGGAACTGGGGTTCCGGCATCGGCGGCTTCCCGGACACGGCCACGGCGCTGCGCCAGGCGATTGTGAAGAATCCCTACTTGAAAGTCCTGGTGATGGAAGGCCTCTACGACCTGGCGACTCCGTTTTACGCCGCCGACTACACCATTGATCACCTGAATCTGGGGCCGCAGTACAGAAAGAATATTTCCTTCGCTACATACGACGCAGGACACATGGTGTATCTGCCCGCCGACGGCCTGAAGAAGCTGAAGAGCGACGAAGCCGGCTTCATGGAAAAAGCGCTGGCGGGAAACTAAATCGAAACTGGGAACAGAGAACTAGAAACTCGAAACTGTTTTCCAAAACAATGAGAGATCGAAAGTTTGAGGAGCTATAGGGGTTCCCCTCGGCTTCGCTCGGGGCAGGCTCTTCGACTCGGCATCGCGTCTCGCGAGCGAAACGCAATGCTGCGCTCAGGATGACATGGGCTCTCGCTTGTGCCATGCGGTCGCTTGCTCGTAGGCGTGGGCAACCTGCAGAACTCTGGCTTCCCCCCAATGCGGTCCGATGATCTGCAGGCCGATGGGTAATCCAGCCTGAGTGAACCCGCACGGGACCGAAATCGCCGGCAGCCCCCAAACGTTGATGGGACGCGTGTTTCGCAGCAGCAGCAGTTCCCGGGGACGGAGAAGATCGGGATTCAGCTTCAGCTCCGCGATCGTGGGCGCCGCAATCGGCGTAGTCGGAGTGACCAGCACGTCGACATCCGCAAAAACCGGCGCGATGTCGCGGCGCGCCCGTTCCAGTTCACGGCGGCCTTCGAGCAGGCCCTCCTGACTCACATTCTGGCCGCTACGAATCCGGCGCAGGGTTTCCGGCTGGTAAAGGTCCGGCGTGTGAGCGACGAACTCGGCGTGAAAGGCGTACGACTCGGCGCTTTGCAGCGTCCGGTCGGTCGGGACTGGCAGCTCGATGTCACGCATTCTCGCTCCCATAGCAGCCAGACCTAAGATCGCGTGATTGATCGCGGAAGCCACTTCCGCATCCAGATCTTCAAAAAAGAATTTCTTAGGGACGCCGATTTTTAGCGGCTGGAGATTTGTTGCCAGCGCGGCCACATAATCTCCAACCGGAACATTCACGCTGGCCTTGTCCGCAGCATCGTGGCCGGCAATGGCCGCGAAGATCACGGCCACGTCCGCCACCGTACGCCCGATCGGGCCCACGTGATCCAAAGAAATTGAAAGCGGGATCACACCCCGCGCGCTAACTCGTCCATAGGTAGGTTTCAGGCCTACCACGCCGCATAAGGCGGCCGGCTCGCGGACCGAGCCCGCGGTGTCGGTTCCGATCGCGCCGTAGCCCAATCCGGCGGCGACCGCGGTGGCTGAGCCTCCCGAAGAGCCGCCGGCGATGTGTTCCCGATTCCACGCGTTATGCACTTCGCCGAAAGCGCTGATCATCGAACTCGCGCCGTAGGCAAACTCGTGCAGATTCTGCTTTCCCAGCAGCACGGCGCCGGCAGCCTTCAAGCGGCGAACGACTTCCGCGTCCTCCGCGGGAATCCGATCCTTGAATAGCAAGCTGGCTGCGGTCGTTTGCACGCCCGCCGTGTCGATCAAATCTTTGAGGGCGAGCGGGATGCCGTGCAGCGGCCCGCGCCAGTCGCCGCGCCGTATCTCGGCTTCGGCCTGGCGGGCCCGCGCCAACGCCGATTCCGCCGTAACCGTAATGAACGCATTCAGTTTCGGATTGAGCTTTTCAATGCGTGCCAGGCAGTCGGTGGTGAGTTCGACCGGCGAGACTGAGCCTTGGCGAAGCAATTCGCTCGTTTGCAGAATGGATCGCGGCAAGTGAAGTTTTCCTCGTGGTGTGGAAATATTATCCCTTAATCACTTTGTTGAAACATGTAGGCCCGGACGCCCCCGTCCGGGCGGGCGAGCGCAGCTCGCCAGGCTTTACGTTGTGCCACATACGAAAAACTGCCGGGCTTGGCCCGGCTGGGCGGGTGAGGGCACCCGCCCCTACGTGAGCCGTGCTGGTAAGTAGGGATGGGCTTGGCCCGGCTTCCCAAAAGCCTATAATCACACCGTTATTTGACATTCCACTCCCTGGTGGAGGTTTAGGATAACGCCATGGCACAGATGACTGCGACTCCGGCCGGCACGCAAGGCTTTTTTGTCGATGGCAAATGGATCGAGGAAGGCGACCCAGTCGAAATACGGGCCCCGTATGACGGCAGCGTGATCGCTACTGTCTTTCAGGGGCGGAGGGAACACGCCGAGGCCGCGATTGCAGCCGCGGTAAAAGCCTTCGGCACCACCCGGCGGCTTCCGGCGTTCGAACGCCAGCGGGTGCTGCGGCGGGTGTCGGAGAACATCACCGAGCGCAAGCAGGAATTTGCCCGCACCATGGCGCAGGAGGCGGGGAAACCGATCAAGGCCGCGCGCACCGAGGTCGAACGTGCCATCTTTACCTTCAACGTTGCCGCCGAGGAAAGCACGCGGATTTATGGCGAGTATTTGCCTCTCGACTGGCAGGAGTTCACCGCCGGACGCTGGGGCATCGTGCGCCGCTTCCCTCTGGGGCCGATAGCTGGAATCACTCCATTTAATTTCCCTCTGAATCTGGTGGCGCACAAGGTTGCGCCCGCCATCGCCGCCGGTTGTCCCCTGGTGCTGAAACCCGCACCGCAAACTCCTCTGACCGCGCTGCTGCTGGCGGAAGCGGTCCAGCAGGCAGGCTGGCCGGACGGCGGTCTGAACGTGCTTCCTCTCTCGAACGACGACGCCGGACTGCTGGTGACGGATGAGCGCATTAAGCTGATCAGCTTCACTGGCAGTGCGGCCGTGGGCTGGCAGATCAAGAAGAATTGCGGAAAGAAGAGAGTCGTCCTGGAGCTCGGAGGCAATGCCGGAGTGATCGTGCACAGCGATGCCGATCTGGCTTACGCAGCCGACCGCTGTGTAGTCGGAGGCTTCTCCTACGCTGGTCAAACTTGCATTTCGGTACAGCGCATCCTGGTGGAGCGCTCCGCCTTTGCCAAGTTCACCGACTTTCTACTGGAAGGCGTGAAGAAATTGAGAACCGGAGATCCGCTGGATGATTCGACCGATCTGGGACCGCTGATCCGCGAAAGCGATGCGGTTCGCGCCAGCGACTGGATTCAGGAAGCGGTCCGCGGCGGCGCCCGGCTGCTGTGCGGTGGACAGCGCCAGGGTCCGGTGCTCGAACCCACCGTCCTGACCGGTACACGCCCGGAGATGAAAGTAAACTGCCAGGAAATATTTGCTCCGGTGGTAACGGTGGAACCGTACGACGATTTCAACCAGGCCCTGAAACAAATCAACAACTCTCCCTACGGCTTCAGGCAGGATTGTTCACCCGCGATGCCAAGCTGATTTTCAATGCCTACGAAGAACTGGAAGTAGGTGGGCTCATCGCCGGTGACGTGCCGGCGTTCCGCATCGACCACATGCCTTATGGCGGGGTCAAAGACTCCGGGCTTGGCCGTGAAGGGTTGCGTTACGCCATCGAAGAGATGACCGAACCCAAGCTGCTGGTGATGAACCTCAAGTAAAGGTGCGACCTGCGCTAATGTCGGCGCGAAATGATCACACGCGGCATGAAATTTTACTGGGTTCTGGAACATTTTTAGTCTTCTGCGAAGGCCGCCGACACCAACACGATGCACTGTTATAATCTCGGGTTTTTGCTGCATAGGTCATTGCGGTTTATGTCCGCATGAGCTTAACGCGGCACGAACCGGTGGTCTGTACATTCAGGCTCCGCTGCACGGAAAGCCCTTATCGATGCAGATTTTTCATCGCAGCACGAACACAATCTCGCGGGCCACGATTTATGGTGCCATATTCGTGGTGGCGGCATTGTTTTGGGCTGCGGCGGCGATCCAGCGGTCTCCCTACGTCACCTACGCCGGGGTGCGCCGGCCGCAACCCGTGCCATTCAGTCATCAGCACCATGTCGCTGGATTGGGAATCGATTGCCGGTACTGTCACACCTCGGTCGAGACTTCCAGCTTCGCCGGGATTCCTCCGACCAAGACCTGCATGAATTGCCACGCGCAAATCTGGACCAACGCAGCCCTGCTCGAACCGGTGCGCGAGAGTTACAGGAGCGGCAAATCGCTGGTCTGGACGCGGGTCAACGATTTGCCCGACTTCGCCTATTTCGATCACAGCATTCATATCAACAAGGGGGTGGGCTGCAACACCTGCCACGGCCCGGTGGACCGCATGCCGCTTGATGTACAACCAGGCTTCGCTGCAGATGGAGTGGTGCCTGGAGTGCCATCGAGCGCCGGAGAAACATCTTCGGCCCCGCGATCAGGTTTTCAACATGCGTTATGAGCAACCGTCGAGCAGCAAGCCGGTGGAGGTGGATGGCAAGGAGTACACTGACCAGCTCTCTCTGGGGACTGACTTGGTGAAGAAGTACAAGCTGCGTACGGTCACGGACATTACCAGTTGTTCGACGTGCCATCGGTAGAGGTTTGATGGAGGACGGGCATCTTGCCCACCTAGCCGGGCGGGGACGCCCGGCCTCCATAGGCAGAGCATGACCATGGAAGATCAAAACGCTAAGCCACGCCGCGAGGACGTCTGCCCCAGCAAGAAGGGCAAGCTCGATCTGGATGCGGCCCGCGACCGCCTTGCCGAGACCAAAGGTCCGGAATACTGGCGCAGCCTGGAAGAACTGGCGGGCAGTCCCGAATTCCAGGAGATGCTGCACAGGGAATTTCCCAAGGGCGCGTCGGAGTGGCTGGACTCGGTTTCGCGTCGCGGATTCCTCAAGCTGATGGGCGCATCGCTGGCTATGGCCGGCATGACCGCCTGCACCAAGCAGCCGCTCGAACCGATTGTTCCTTACGTAAGGCAGCCCGAAGAAGTCGTCCCGGGGCGACCGCTATTTTTATGCCACCGCATTTACCTCTGGGCGGATATGCCAGTCCGATTCTGGTCGAGAGCAACCTGTATCGTCCTACCAAGATCGAAGGCAACGACAAACATCCGGCGAGTCTCGGCGGAACCGATATCTTCTCCCAAGCGTCGATCCTGGGGATGTACGACCCTGACCGTTCGCAGACCATGACCTATCTGGGTGACATTCGCTCCTGGGGATCGCTGGTCGAGGCCATGCAGCGGCCGCTCGTCGTCCAGAAAGGTGTACAGGGAGCGGGCATCCGGATCCTGACCCGGACGATTTCTTCGCCGACGCTCGCTGACCAGTTGCAGTCGTTTATCAAGGCGTATCCCCAAGCCAAGTGGCAGTGTATGAGCCGGTCAACCGCGACAACGTGCTTGCAGGCGCGAAGCTGGCCTTCGGTCAGCCGGTGGAGACGCAGTACAAGCTGGAAAATGCGGACGTCATTCTCTCGCTCGACGCCGATTTCCTCTATGCGGGGTTCCCCGGCAATCACCCGCTACATCGCGCGATTTCGCCAAGCGACGCAATCCCGAGGCCGGCGAGATGAGCCGGTTGTACGTGGTCGAGAGCACGCCGAGTTCGACCGGCGCTAAGGCCGACCATCGACTGCCAGTGAGAGCGGCGGACATAGAACCCTTTGCGTCGTCGATTCTGAAGCCTGCTGTGACTAACAACGGTGGGTTCCCGTCTGGATCCACCGGCCCAAAGGGATTTTTCCCGCCGCTCGTCAAGCGATCTGATCGCTCACCGCGGCTCCAGTGTGGTAATCGCAGGCGACCACCAGCCTCCAGCTCTTCACGCGGTCGCCCATGCCATCAACCAATCGCTGGGAAACATCGGCAAGACGGTCTTCTACACCGATGCCGTAAACGCGAACCCGGTAAACCAAACCGAGTCGCTGAAGGACCTGGTCGCGGACATGCGCGGCGGCAAGGTGGACATGCTGTTCATCGTGGGAGGAAATCCGGCCTACGATGCGCCCGCCGACTTCGGATTCGCCGACGCGCTCAAGAACACCAACATTCCGCTGCGGGTGCATCTCGGCCTCTACCAGAACGAGACTGCCGAACTCTGCCAGTGGCATGTGAACGAGGCCCACTATCTCGAAGCCTGGGGCGATGCCCGCGCTTATGACGGCACAGTGAGCATCGTGCAGCCGTTGATTGCTCCGCTGTATGACGGCAAGAGCGCTTATGAACTGGTGGCGATGCTGTCCGGGCAGGCCAATACCGGCGGCCACGAAATCGTTCAGGCCTACTGGAAGACACAGCATTCCGGCTCCGACTTTGACACGTTCTGGAGAAAATCGCTGCACGATGGCTGGGTGGAAGGAACAACGTTCCCGCCCCGGCAGGTCGAGATCAAGACGGCGAGCTTCCCTGCCACGCCGCCACCCGACGCGAAGGCCATCGAATCAACTTCCGCCGCGATCCCTCCATCTACGACGGCCAATTTTCCAACAACGGCTGGCTGCAGGAACTGCCCAAGCCGATGACCAAGCTCACCTGGGACAACCCGGTGCTGATGGGCCCGGCCATGGCAGAGCGCATGGGGATCAAAACTGAAGACCTGGTCGAGACTAGAGCTCAATGGCAAGAAGGTGACCGCGCCGGTCTGGATTCAGGCGGGCCATCCCGACAATTCCGTCACCGTGTTTCTGGGCTACGGGCGACGCCGCGCCGGCCGGGTAGGTACCGGCGCCGGTTTCGACATGTACCGCTGCGCACCAGCGCGACGCCCTGGTTTACCAGCGGCGTGAGTGATTCGCAAGGCGGGAGGCACTTACAAGCTGGCTTCCACCCAGGGCTACCAGACCATGGAGACGGCCACCGGCGCGCGTCCGCTGGTGCGTAGCACGAGCATCGAGGAGTACCGCAAGGAACCCGACTTCGCGCGGGAAGAAGAACCGCCCAAAGAGCTGACTCTGTACAAGCCCTATCCGTATGCAGGACGGAGCCTTACGCCTGGGGCATGACGATTGATATGAACGCCTGCGTGGGCTGCAACAACTGCATTGTCGCCTGCCAGTCGGAGAACAACATCGCGGTGGTGGGCAAGGAGCAGATTGTCCGCGGCCGCCATATGCACTGGCTCCGTGTGGATGCCTATTACCAGGGCGACCGCGACAATCCCAAAGCCTACTTCCAGCCCGTGCCCTGCCAGCAGTGCGAGAACGCTCCCTGCGAAGTGGTTTGTCCGGTGGGTGCGACCGTCCACAGCAGCGAAGGCCTGAATGACATGGTGTACAACCGCTGCGTGGGCACCCGCTATTGCTCCAACAACTGCCCGTACAAGGTGCGGCGCTTCAATTTCCTGTTGTTCCAGGACTGGGAGACGCCGCAGTACAAGATGATGCGCAATCCGGATGTGACCGTGCGCAGCCGCGGCGTAATGGAAAAGTGCACTTACTGCGTGCAGCGCATCAACCAGCACCGCATCGATTCCGAGCGCGAAGATCGAAAGATTCAGGACGGCGAGCTGCAGACCGCGTGCCAGCAGTCATGCCCGGCGAACGCCATCATCTTTGGCAACATCAACGATCCCAACAGCCGGGTTTCAAAGCTGAAGGCGCAGGCGCGGAATTACGGTTTGCTGGCGGATTTGAACACCCGGCCGCGAACCACCTATCTGGCGGAGATTCGCAATCCGAACCCGGAATTGGAAGGCAGGCGAAGATCGCGCAGGCGAGCGCAGCTAGAAGATGGACGAGCCAATCGAAGAACGAAGCGCGCTCCGGTCATCGAGCCCGGGCTACACCTTTGCCTCGGTCACGGACAAGATCAGCTCCATTGTGCTGACGCGTCCGACTTCCAACGGCTGGTTCATCGGCTTTGGCGTCGCGTTTCTGCTCACCATGATGCTGTTGTTCGCCGTCGGCTATCTGTTCCTGTCAAGGGCATGGGCATCTGGGGCATCAACGTTCCCGTCGGCTGGGGATTCGCCATCGTCAACTTCGTGTGGTGGATCGGAATCGGCCACGCGGGCACGCTGATTTCCGCCATTCTGCTCTTGCTGCGGCAGTCGTGGCGCAATTCGATCAACCGCTTTGCCGAAGCCATGACGCTGTTTGCCGTGGCCTGCGCCGGCATTTTTCCCGCTGATCCACATGGGCCGGCCCTGGCTCGCATATTGGCTGTTCCCCTATCCCAACACCATGAACGTGTGGCCGCAGTTCCGCAGCCCGCTGGTGTGGGACGTATTTGCGGTCTCGACCTACTTCACGATCTCGCTGCTGTTCTGGTTCATCGGACTGGTTCCCGATCTTGCCACCTTGCGCGACCGCGCGGAGGAACGCTGGCACGAAAATCATTTACGGCATGCTGGCCATGGGCTGGCGTGGCTCGGCGCGGCACTGGCACCGCTATGAGACCGCCTACCTGCTGCTGGCGGGACTGGCCACGCCGCTGGTGCTCTCCGTCCACACCGTGGTCAGTTTCGATTTCGCCGTCGGCATCGTGCCGGGCTGGCATACCACGATTTTTCCGCCGTACTTCGTGGCGGGCGCGATTTACTCCGGCTTCGCCATGGTGCTGATGCTGGCCATTCCCATCCGCAAGGTTTACGACCTGGAGGATTTCATCACCGAGCGCCATCTGCAGAACTCGGCCAAGGTGATGCTGGCCACCGGACTGATCGTCGCCTACGGCTACGTGGTTGAAGCTTTCATGGGATGGTACAGCGGGAACCGCTACGACGCTTTCCTGCTCTGGAACCGTCTGCACGGACCGTACTCGTTTCTGGTACTACATGCTGCTGGTCTGCAACATCGTGATTCCGCAGGTGCTGTGGATTCCAAAGCTGCGCACCAACCCGGTCTGGCTCTTCTTTATCTCGTGGTCGTGCTGGTGGGCATGTGGCTGGAGCGGTTCATCATCGTGGTGGTCAGCCTGCACCGCGACTTCCTGACTTCTTCCTGGGGTATGTACTATCCGACGCGCTGGGACTGGATGACCTATCATCGGAACGATCGGCCTGTTCCTGTCCGCCATGTTCCTGTTCGTGCGCATCCTGCCCATGATTTCGATTTTTGAAATGCGCACTCTGCTGCCCGAAGCGGAGGTCAAGGAATGAAGCGCACCAAGGCTTACGGGTTGATGGCCGAATTCGATTCCGTCCACGACCTGGTGGCTGCGGCCAATCGCACCCGGGAAGCGGGCTACAAAAAGATCGACGCCTATAGCCCGTTCCCCGTGGAAGGCCTGGCGGAGGCGGTCGGCTTTCATCACGATCAGGTGCCCCTGGTAGTGCTGATCGGCGGTATTGATCGGGGGTCTGACCGGCTACCTCATGCAGTACTGGATTTCCGCGGTCAGTTACCCCGTCAATGTGGGTGGCAAGCCCTATCACTCCTGGCCGGCGTTCATCGTGGTGACCTTTGAAATGACCATCCTGTTTGCCGGAATCTCGGCCGTGCTGGGCATGCTGGCGCTCAATGGCCTGCCCATGCCCTACCATCCGGTGTTCAACGTGCCGCGCTTTGCCTTCGCCACCAAAGACAGATTTTTCCTGATTGTGTTTTCCTCCGATCCCGAAATACGACCCGACCGAAGTCCACCGTTTTCTGGAAGGCCTGCGGCCGCGCTCAATCTCGGAGGTGCCCGGTTAAGACACGGCGCAAGGTCGATGTGGGCGCGCTCTTGTTCACCGTCCTGCTGGCGCTGGCTGGCTGCCGTCAGGATATGCACGACCAGCCGCGCTTCAAGCCTCTGGCCAAGAGCGATTTCTATTCCGACCTGCGCTCGGCGCGACCGCCCGTCGAGGGCACTGTGGCCCGCGGCCAGTTGCGCGAAGACAGCTATCTCTACACCGGAAAGATGGGCAACAATCCCGGCGACTACATGCCGTTCCCAGTGACCACGGAAGTTCTGGCGCGCGGACAGCAGCGCTACGACATTTACTGCGCGCCCTGTCATTCCCGCGTCGGCGACGGCAATGGCGTGATTCCGTCGCGTGGTTTTCCGAGGAAGCCGCCTTCTTATCACATCGAGCGTCTGCGCAAGGCGCCGCTCGGATATTTCTTTGACGTCATCACCAACGGCTTCGGTTCGATGCCCGACTACTCATCGCAGATTCGCGCCGCGAGACCGGTGGTGCATCGTGGCCTACATCCGTGCCCTGCAATTGAGCCAGGACGCTACCGCGGCCGACGTTCCCGCTGGGCAGAAGGTCCCGTCCGAGCCGCCGCGGTTTGAGGAACTGGGTTCGGGCGCCACTCTGCCTGTGATCGAAAACAAGCCTGCGCACGAGGAGCCGAAATGAGCGCGGTTCCCATGCGCAACCTCGATCTGACGGCGCCGCCGGTGGTGAAGACTATCCAGCAGCGCTCCTTGCTGGTGGGTGTGGTCTTCAGCCTCATCGCCGGGTTGGGCGCGTGGCTGCGTCCCGACGAATTCTTCCGCGCTTACCTGCTGGCTTTCATGGCATGGCTGGGTGTGACGCTGGGGTCCATGGCGATTCTCATGCTCCGTCATCTTGACCGGAGGAGCGTGGGGCATGGTTATCCGCCGAATTCTGGGAGCGGCCATGCGTTGCGTTCCGCTGATGGTGGTTTTGTTCATCCCGTTGCTGTTCGGCATGCGCAGGCTGTACATCTGGGCGCGGCCGCTGGATGGCATTGCGGACAAGCACTTGCGCGAGCACTTGCAGGAAATCACCAGAACTTATTTTACGGTCAATGGGTTTATCGTTCGGGCCGCGATCTATTTTGCCATCTGGGGGCGCTGTCGTTTTTCCTGACGCAAGTGGTCGGCGGAGCAGGACCACCCGCCCGGACGCGCGACAACAGCGCGCGCTTCAAAGCGGTCAGCGGGCCGGGGCTGATCCTGTACGGCTTCACCATCTTCTTTTGCGGTCATCGACTGGGTCATGTCGCATCGATCCCAGCTGGATTTCCACCATCTACGGCCTGATCGTTTCTGATCGGGCAGGTGCTGTCGGCGCTGTGTTTCGCTGTGGTGGTGCGAGAGGATTCTGTTCCGCTACAAACCCATGTCGGAGTTGCTGAAGCCGGAACAGGTGCACGATCACGGCAAATTGATGCTGGCCTTCATCATGGTGTGGGCCTATTTCTCGTTTTCGCAGTGGCTGATCATCTGGGCGGGAAATCTGCCCGAAGAAATTACCTGGTACATGCGGCGTCTGCAGTGGCGGCTGGGGGTATGTGGGCCTGTTCCTGGTCTGTTCCATTTCGCGGTGCCGTTCGCGTTGTTGATTTCGCGCCCGTTCAAACGCGACATCACGCGCCTGGTCTGGCTGGCATTGTGGATCCTTCTGATGCGGTACGTGGACTTGTTCTGGCTCATCGAGCCGAACTTCTCTGCAGACTTTCAACTTACCTGGCGGACATCGTGGTCCCGATCGCGATGGGAGGACTGTGGCTGGCGTATTTCTTCCGTAATCTCAGCTCGATGCCACTGGTCCCGGCCTATGACGTTTTTGCGGTCGAAGTTCTGGAATCGGCGCACGAGTAGATGGTCGAGTAACACGTGATGACTGACAACATTCACATTACGGGCACAACGAGGAAGCAGAGTTTGAGCGCGAAGACCTCGCGGCAAAACCTGTCATCTCTTTCTGGTCGGGCTGACGGTCGGATCCATGCTGGTTCTCTCGCCCTGAAGGGAATGTATAGCTACCTGGACGCGAAGGAGGCTCGCCATCAACCCGCCGCCCAATCCGTTAGTGCAGCAGACCACGAAGGACATGCGGGCGGTTACGCCGGGGGACATCACGAAATTCCCCCAGCCGCGCCTGGAAACCAACGAGCCGAGCGAGATCACCAGCTTTCGGGTGCAGGAAGAACAGACGTTGAACAGCTACGGTTGGGTCGATCAGTCAGCCGGCGTGGTGCGGATACCGATTGACCGCGCCATGGAACTGCTGGCGCAGCGCGGACTTCCCACCCGGCCGCAGGCGGGCACGGTTCCGCCGTCAGAAGTGAACATGGGGAGAGAAGCGGCACGGCGGTCAGATACCAGTCGCCAGCCCGCGAAGAAGAAGTAGTTGGCAGGGAGCAACTGAGGGAGCGGTTGGGACGGGAGACCGACTGGGAGGCACGACTTTAGTCGTGCCGAAGGAAGTTGAGGATTCGAGCGGCCTTAGCCGCTGAGGTTTGCTGTAGCGACGACAATTAAATGCTGAATATTGCAACCATGTCGAAGCGGATTCTGAGCCGCCACTATTGTGGCATTGCTTATGGCTTTGCCCTCCTATGGCCAGGGCATGACCAAGGGCATCATGTCGCCGCCGGCGAACGTGCGTCCGCCGGGCTTGCAGAATGTTGGCATCGAGCAGCATCTGGATGAACAGATTCCCGCGGACCTCAACTTCCGAGATGAAACCGGCAAGCCGGTCCGGCTGGGAGATTACTTCGGCAAAAAGCCGATGATCCTCAACCTGGTCTATTACAACTGCCCATGCTTTGCGGCGAGGTGCTCAGCGGTCTGGAAAGCGCGCTACGAGTTCTGAAATTCGACGTGGGAAAAGAATTCGACGTCCTGACCATAAGCTTCGATCCCCGCGAAACGCCGGACATGGCTACAGAAAAAAAGGCCGAATTCCTGAAGCGTTACGGACGCGCCGGCGCTGCCCAGGGCTGGCACTTTCTCACCGGTCCGCAGGAATCGATTGACGCGCTGACCAAGGCCGCCGGCTTTCAGTACCAGTACGATCCCAAGACCGGCCAGTTTGCGCACGCCACCGCCATCATGGTGCTCACGCCTGAGGGCAAGATCGCCCAGTACTACTACGGCGTCGAGTATGCGCCCAAGGATTTACGCCTGGGATTGATCCAGGCGTCCGAGAACAAGATCGGCACGCTGGCAGACCAAGTATTGCTGTACTGCTATCACTACGATCCAACCACCGGCAGGTACGGGGCAATTATTTCGCGCGTGCTGCAACTGTCCGGACTTGCAACCATGCTGGGGTTGGGGATTTTGATGACTGTCCTGATCCGCATGGGATCAGGACACAGGCAGCCTGGGGCAAGATGAGTTGTCTGGACATGCAAGAGCGAAAGTCAAAGGCGGCGGGCGAGGGCGCCCGCACCACACACGGAAGGGCTGACGACCGAGACTGACGACTGACGACTGTATGTTCGATAACTTTTCCACTTTGGCCCACACGGGCCTCGACCACCGCCGGAAGCGTAGACGCGCTCTTCATCTTCCTGGTCACTGTTGTCCGCGCTCATGAGCCTGGTGATTTTCACCATGATTATGGTGTTTGCGGTCCGTTACCGCCGGCGCAGAGGAGTCGCAGCCGAGCAGATCGAAGGCTCGACCGCGTTGGAAGTGACCTGGTCAGTGATTCCCCTCTTCATTTTTGTTGTGATCTTCGTCTGGGGTGCGGTGATCTACTTCAAGGAACGCACGCCTCCGCGTGGCGCTACCGAGGTGTACGTCGTCGCCAAGCAGTGGATGTGGAAGCTGCAGCACGAGGAAGGCCAGCGCGAGATCAACGAACTGCACGTGCCCGTGGGCCGTGACGTAAAGATGATTCATGACCTCGCAGGACGTGATCCACAGCTTTTACGTTCCCGCCTTCCGCATCAAGCAGGACGTGCTGCCCGGCCGCTACACCACGGCCTGGTTTCGTCCCACCAAAGCCGGGGACGTATCATCTGTTCTGCGCCGAATATTGCGGCATCGCAGCACTCTGGAATGATCGGACAGGTGGTCGTGCATGGAACCGGCGCAGTATGAGGCCTGGCTTAGTGGCGGCGGCGCCGCCGGATCAATGGCGTCGACCGGCCAGAAATTTTTCAGCAACTGGGCTGCTCCACCTGCCACCGCTCCGATACGCAGGGCCGCGGACCGAATCTGGTTGGGCTGTTCGGCAAGCCAGTGCAACTGGAAGACGGACGCGTCGTCACCGCCGATGAAAACTACATTCGGGAATCGATTTTGAACCCCGGGCGCGAAAGTGGTGAGCGGATTCAAGCCGATCATGCCGGTTTTCCAGGGACTGGTGAGCGAAGAACAGCTGAACGCGCTGGTGGCTTACATCAAATCATTGAGCCCGAGTCCCTCGGGAGCGGCGGGCAGGCCCGACGGTGGTTCCGTGCCGGCGCGAAGCCGCAGGAACCAGAAGGTGCAATAGCAATGGCTACCGCAGCAATCACCGCGGAACGCGAGAATTATCTCAACCAGGAATACGGCATCAAGTCGTGGCTGCTCACCGTCGACCACAAGCGCATCGCGCTGCTTTATCTGATGTCCATCACTTTCTTCTTCTTCATTGGAGGATTTTTTGCCCTGCTGATCCGGTTGGAGTTGCTGACTCCGGCGGGCGACCTGGTGCAGGCCGATACTTACAACAAGCTGTTCACCATGCACGGCCAGGTGATGATTTTCTTTTTCCTCATCCCCTCCATCCCCGCCGTGCTGGGCAATTTCCTGGTGCCGCTGATGATCGGCGCCAAGGATCTGGCCTTCCCGCGCATCAACCTGCTGAGCTGGTATCTGTACATCATCGCCGGCGGATCTTGATGCTGCACTGCATGCTGACCGGCGGCGTGGACACGGGCTGGACCTTCTACACGCCCTTCAGCACGGCCTTCAGCAACACCAAGGTGATCGAGGCTGGGCTGGCGATCTTCATCGTCGGGATTTTCCTCGATCCTCACCGGACTGAATTTCGTCGTCACCATCCACCGCATGCGGGCTCCGGGGATGACCTGGTACGCGTTTGCCGCTGTTTATCTGGGCGCACTACGCCACCAGCATCATCCAGTTGCTGGGGACGCCGGTGCTGGCCATCACCCTGGTGCTGGTGGTCCTGGAACGCGCGTTCCACCTGGGCATCTTCGATCCCACGCTGGGCGGCGACCCGCTTGCTGTTCCAGCACTTGTTCTGGTTCTACTCCCATCCCGCGGTTTACATCATGATTCTGCCCTCGATGGGAGTGGTCAGCGAAATCGTTCCCTGCTTCTCGCCGCAAGCGCATTTTCGGTTATAAGTTCGTGGCCATGGCCAGCATCAGCATCGCGGTGTTCGGCTTTCTGGTCTGGGCCCACCACATGTTCGTGGCCGGAATTTCGCTGTATTCGGCGCTGGTCTTCTCCTTCCTCAGCTATCTGGTTGCGGTGCCCTCGGCCATCAAGGTGTTCAACTGGACCGCCACCATGTACAAGGGCTCGATTACGTTCACCACGCCCATGCTTTACGCCTTCGGTTTCATCGGACTGTTCACCATGGGCGGATTGACCGGACTGTTCCTGGCTGCGCTGGGAATTGACGTGCACGTGACCGACACCTACTTCGTGGTCGCCCACTTCCACTACATCATGGTGGGCGGCGCGGTCATGGGATATCTCGGCGGAATGCATTTCTGGTGGCCAAAAATTTCCGGCCGCATGTATCCCGAAGTCGCTGGGGACGGCTGGCGGCGCTGACCGTTTTCCTCGGCTTCAACCTGACTTTCTTCCCGCAGTTCATTCTGGGCTATCTGGGGATGCCGCGCCGCTACTGGCAGTATCCGCCGGAATTCCAGGTCTTGAATGTGCTCTCCACGGCGGGGGCGACCGTTCTTGCCGTCGGTTACGTTCTGCCCATGGTGTATTTCCTGTGGTCCATGCGCTACGGCAAAAGTCGCGCCGGACAATCCCTGGGGCGCCTCCGGACTGGAGTGGAAGACCACTTCGCCGCCGCCTACTTTTAATTTTGACGAGACCCCGGTGGTCACTTGGGAAGCCTACGACTACGAGCATATTCCCGCTCCGCAGGAGGGCCGCGTTGAGCGATAGCCCGATCGCCGTCGAACCACGCACAATCCGGCGCTGCGGCACCACTTCGCCGACATGGAGCAGCAGCGCGAGGCCGTCGTCGCTCGGGCATGTGGCTGTTCCTGGCGACGGAAATCATGTTTTTCGGCGGCATGTTCTGCGCCTATCTCATCTACCGCCTCTGGTACTTTCACCGAATTCGCGGCGCCGGCAGCCGCAGCTCGACATCACTGCTGGGCGCAATCAACACCGCCGTGCTCATCTGCAGCAGCTTGACGGTGGTGCTGGCGTGCGCGCCGCCCAGATGGGCAAGCGCAAGCAGCTGGTGTTCTATCTGGCCCTTACCCTGGTTTTGGGTCTGGCCTTCCTGGGGATAAAAGGCGTGGAGTGGACCAGCAAGTTTAAGGAGCACCACATCCCCGGCCCCACTTTCAATTTTGAAGGCAGCATTCCCAGCCATCCTGACCAACCCATTGACCAGCATCACGCGCAGATTTACTTCTCGCTGTACTTTGCCATGACCGGCATGCACGCCCTGCACATGATCATCGGGGTCGGGATTTTCGTGTACTTGCTCTACCACGCGTGGAAGGGACGTACACGCCCGAATATTACACGCCGCTCGAAAACTGCCGGCCTGTACTGGCACTTCGTGGATATTGTCTGGATTTATCTGTTTCCGTTGCTGTATCTGATAGATCGCAAGAAATAAGCTCGGAAGAAGTGAGACCTGCCATGTCTGAACACATCGTTTCCGCGAAAACCTATATTGCGGTCTGGATGGCGCTGCTGGTCCTGACCGTCGTGACCGCCGGCGTGGCTTTCATTGATCTGGGGCCGTTCAATACCATTGTGGCCCTGGTCATCGCAACCTTCAAGGCGCTGCTGGTCGTCCTGATCTTCATGCACGTGAAATACACCAGTGAAAAGCTGGTCAAGGTGGTGGTGGTCTCTGCGGTCTTTTTTCTCCTGTTGCTGCTGGGGTTGAGCCTGGCGGACTATACTACCCGGCTGCTGTAGAGGAATTCGCGATATACTCCGTCGTCTGTGACGAATACATATTGACGAGGTGATGCGATGGCGTTCTGCAATTCTTGTGGCGCAACCCTGGACACCGGAGCAAAGTTTTGCAACAAGTGCGGCACCACCCAACCCGGCGCCGCAGCCGCTTCCGGGACTCCCGTACTCACTCCCGCCTCCCCGCAGAAGAGTAGTAGCGCGCTCAAGATCATTCTGATGGTCGTGGCGGTGATTGTGGTTCTCGGGATCCTGGGGATCGGGGCCGTCTCCTTCATCGGTTACCGTATTGCGAAGCGCAGCCGGATTCACAATGAGAATGGGAATGTGCGCGTGGAAACACCCTTCGGGACCGTCGAATACTTCCACTGACCCCGACGAGGCTGCTCGCAACCTGGGCATTGATTTATATCCCGGAGCGGAGGTGGTCAAGGGCACCACGTCTAACATGAACATGGGCGCGATGCATACGGCCACCGCGGATTTTGAGACCGGTGATCCAGTCAGCGCCGTAGGCGAGTTTTATAAGTCGAGGCTTCCCAACGCCAACGTGGTCTCCACGAGTGGCGACCGCTACGCCATCATCTCCACCGACAAGAAAAACATGCTTACCATCAACATTGAGCCGAAGGATGGCAAGACCAGAATTCATATTGCCAGAGTCTCCGGCAAAATGATGAACGGCGGCGATTCCGACAATTGAACTTGTCGCCACGTCACCCAAGAACGTGTGGGGCGGACACTCCTGTCCGCCGCTTTTGAATTTGCTTTTGAATTTGCTCTTTAATTTGGGTCTGACCTTGCTTGCAGACGACTCAGAGATGGATGAGTGGTAGTATCAAAGTCCAAGTCAAAGGCAGGCGGACAGGAGTGTCCGCCCTACACTTTTTGTAAACCAGGAAACATGCCCGAGAAATACGTAGAGATCGCCAGCGCCGCCCGAACTCCGTGGTGGACGCCGCGGCGCTGGACGCAGGCCTTGCGTCGTCACGTCCGCGGCGACGTCCGTTTCGATTCCGGCAGCCGCGCCCTTTATGCCACCGATGGCTCCAACTATCGCCAGGTCCCCATCGGCGTAGTTCTTCCCCGCGACGCCGATGATGTCATTGCCGCAATCTCGCTGGCGCGCGAATATCGGCGCTCCGCTTTTTGCCGTGGCGGCGGGCACTTCGCTGGCCGGACAGTGCTGCAACGTGGCCCTGGTGCTGGATTTCACCCGCTACATGGGCAGCATCCTGGAAATCGACCTGCGCGGCGCACCGCGCGGGTGCAGCCCGGAGTGGTCCTCGATCATCTGCGCAATGCCGCCGAGAAACATCACCTGACCTTCGGTCCGGACCCGGCCACGCACGACCGCTGCACCCTCGGCGGCATGATCGGCAACAACTCCTGCGGCGTGCATTCGGTAATGGCGGGAAAGACCGACGACAACATCGAAGAGCTGGAAATCCTCACCTACGATGGCCTGCGGATGAAGGTGGGCAAGACCAGCGATGCAGAACTGGAGCAGATTATTCGCGAAGGCGGCCGGCGCGGCGAAATCTACGCCGGCCTGAAAACACTTCGGGACCAATATGCAGATCTCGTCCGCCAGCGCTATCCCAATATTCCCCGCCGAGTTTCGGGCTACAACCTCAATTACCTGCTGCCCGAAAATGGTTTCGATGTGGCCCGCGCGCTGGTCGGGTCCGAAGGCACCTGCGTCACGGTGCTCGAAGCTACGTGCCGCCTGGTGGAGAGTCCTCCGGCACGGGTGCTGCTGGTGATCGCTTATTCCGATATCTTCCAGTGCGCCGACCACGTGCCCGAAATCATGGCCCACAAGCCAATCGGCCTCGAAGGCATTGACGATCTGCTGGTGGAATACACGCGGCGCAAAGGCATCAATTCCGAAGGACTGGCGCTGCTGCCTGAAGGCGGCGGCTGGCTGCTGGCGGAGTTCGGCGCCGACACCACTGCCGAGGCCGAAGCGCAGGCTCCGGCCTGATGCGGCCTTGAACCGAGGCCCGAAACCCGCCGCAACCTGCGGCTGTTCACCAACCGGGAGCAGGTCAAGCGGGTCTGGGAGGTGCGCGAGTCCAGCCTGGGTGTGACTTCATATGTCCCCGGCGAACCCCTGACGCTGGGAAGGCTGGGAAGATTCTGCCGTGGCTCCGGAAAAACTCGGCGCATACTTGCGCGAGTTGCGCAAGCTGATGAACAGCTTCGACTATCGCGGCACGCTTCTACGGACACTTCGGCCACGGCTGCGTCCATAACCGAATGAACTTCGATCTGCAATCCGCGGAGGGCATCGCCAAGTTCCGAAAGTTCATGGACGAAGCCGCCGACCTGGTCGTCAGTTATGGCGGATCGCTTTCGGGCGAGCACGGTGACGGCCAGGCGCGCGGCCGAACTGCTGCCAAAAATGTTCGGGCCGGAATTGTTGCGGGCCTTTCGCGAATTCAAGGCGCATCTGGGACCCCGCCTGGAAGATGAATCCCGGTAAAGTGGTCGAGCCCTACCGCATGGACGAGAATTTGCGCTTGGGCGCCGGCTACAAGCCCTGGGAGCCCCGAAACGCACTTCCAGTTTCCCCACGACCATGGCAGCCTGGCCCACGCCACGTTGCGCTGCGTAGGAGTGGGAAAATGCCGGCAGCGAGGAGGGCGGCGTCATGTGCCCCAGTTTGCGCGTGACCCGCGAAGAAGAGCACTCCACTCGCGGCCGCGCGCACCTGCTCTGGGAGATGGCCAAGGGCGACGTGATCCGCGACGGCTGGCGAGACGAGGAGGTCAAAGCAGTCTCTCGATCTGTGCCTCGCCTGCAAGGGCTGCAAGAGCGACTGTCCGGTCGGCGTTGACCTGGCCACTTACAAGGCCGAGTTTCTCTCGCACTATCACGAAGGCAGACTTCGCCCCCGCAGCGCACTACGCTTTCGCCAATATCGACATCTGGGCGCGGCTCGCCTCGAACGTGCCCGGGCTGGTGAACCTCGCCACCCAATTGCCGTTGCTGCGCGACATGGCCAAGTTGGCGGCAGGTATGCCGCACCAGCGCAGCGTTCCGGCTTTTGCGCCCGAGACTTTTCGTAGCCTGGTTTGCGGAGCACGCCCGAGCGCAGGCAGCCGCCGAATCCCGAGGCCGCCCCGGTCATGCTCTGGCCGGACACCTTCAACAATTACTTCCTTCCCGATACCGCCAAGGCTGCGGTCGAAGTGCTGGAGGCGGCTGGATTTCGCGTGTCGATCCCGGAGTCGATTCTGTGCTGCGGCCGCCCGCTCTACGATTTCGGCATGCTGGATCGCGCCAAGCGCCTGCTGTTGAAAATTCTGGACACTCTCGCTCCCGAAATCCAAGCCGCAATTCCAGTCGTCGTGCTGGAACCCAGTTGCGCGGCGGTCTTTCGCGACGAACTGATCAATCTCTTCCCCAAAGATGAGCGGGCGCAGCAAGCTCTCGCAGCAGACTTTCCTGCTCAGCGAATTTCTGGAAAAGAAAGCCGCCCACTTTCAGCTTCCGAACTCCTGCGCAAGGCCCTCGTGCATGGCCATTGCCACCACAAGTCGCTGATGAAAATGACCGACGAAGAATCGGTTCTACAAAAGATGGGCGTGGACTGGAGTCGCTCCGGCGCCGGGCTGTTGCGGCATGGCAGGATCTTTCGGCTTCGATGAAGAGAAGTACGACATCTCCGTCGGCGATCGGGAGAGCTGGAGCTGCTGCCCGCGGTCGCGAGCGCCGCGCCCGACAGCCTGATCATCGCCGACGGCTTCAGCTGCCGCGAACAGATCGCGCAATCGACTGACCGCCACGCGCTGCACCTGGCCGAGGTAATCGCAACCGCCCTGAAAGGGCCACTCCAACCCGACGGCACGTATCCCGAACAGCCTCAGGTCGATAAGCGGCAGGCGGAATTGGATCGTTCGATGAGGCGGGCAGGCCTGGCAGTGGCAGGAATCGCCGCCGGCGCCGCGCTGCTGTGGTGGCTCAAGAGCAGGAAGTAACTCAATGTAGGCGCGAGCGTCCCGCTCGTGCGGCCCAAACCACAAAGCCAGGCGATAGCGACGTTTTGCCTGAGGGAGCGCGCTGCTCTGCGTGATATCCCGAAATCATCCTGAGGGACTTCAGCCCCGAAAAGCCTGCCCTGAGCGAAGTCGAAGGGATCTCGCGGGCATCAGATATGAAGCCTTGGCCGGCCGTGTGCCGCTACACGCCAGATCCTTCGCAAGCTCAGGATGACCCCGCGACGCATCAGAGCAGAAGTTCAAACTGCCCACCGCGGCCTTACAGAACTGCCTTACAGAACTGCTTGACCGAGCCTGCCCCTGGCGCTATCTTGTCTCTGTCCTGGCCTGTGGCCAGGAACACTACTCTTCAGGAGGCGCCTATGTCTGCCATGTTCACGCGGAAGAATAGGTCTGCCTCTGCCCTCCTTTTCTAAGCGCTCCCAGCTTTAGTCCCAGCGCTCCGGAATCTAGCACGCGGATCCAGACCTCCTTCCATCCCATCGCTATCTCCTGGACACAGCGGCCGTACATCCGACGGCCACAGTGTCCTTCATCGCATCGGGAGCCAGCCAGCGGACCGTCTCAGGCGGTTCCGGAGGAAGGAGTTTTCCGACATGGAGTTCACTAAGCAACGCACCGCGGACTTTTTGTCCACACGCATGGCGGACCTGGGGTGGAATTCGTTTTTCGAAGGTTATTTTGCGGAGTTCAAGCAGTCCGGTCTTCTCCCGGCCCGCGTTGTCGAGGAGTTCAAAGGCTTCTATCGGGTGAGGTCACCTCAGGCTGAGTACCTGGCGGAAATCGCGGGCAAGCTACAACATCAGGCTGTCGGCCGGGAGGACTTTCCTGCGGTGGGTGACTGGGTTGCGGTCATGGCGCGCCCGGAAGAAGGGCGGGCACGGATTGAGCACATCCTCCCGCGGCGAACCAAGCTTGCCCGCAAAGTTGCGGGGCGGGAGATGAGCGAACAGATCGTGGCCACGAACCTCGACACGGTGTTTGTGGTGAGCGCGCTGAATCGCGAGTTCAATCTGCGGCGCATTGAACGCTATCTGACCATCGTGTGGGACAGCGGCGCCCGGCCCGTCGTCCTGCTGAATAAAGCGGACCTCTGCCTGGATGCGGCCGCGAGCGCCGCGGATGTGGAAAGCATCGCCCTGGGAACTCCGGTGCACTTGCTGAGCGCGCTGGCGAAGACTGGCCTCGAAGCGGTGCGGGCGTATCTGGCACGGGGAACGACGGCCGCGTTTGTAGGCTCGTCTGGTGTCGGCAAGTCCACCATCATCAACGGGCTCGCGGATGCAGCGCTTCGCGTGCAAGCGGTGCGCGAACAGGATGACCGGGGACAGCACACCACCACCTCGCGCCAGATGATCTTTCTTTCCGATGGAGGCATGCTGATCGATACTCCGGGAATGCGCGAACTCCAGCTCTTGAACCATGAGCAAGGCGCAGCGCAGGCGTTTGAGGACATCGCAACCCTCTCCCAGGGATGCAAGTTTCGGGACTGTGGTCATCGCGGCGAACCGGGATGCGCCGTGGACGCCGCCGTAGAGCAGGGCGAGCTGTCGTTCGAACGGCTGGAGAACTATCGCAAGCTATTGGCTGAGCTTCGCTTTCAGGAACGCAAGATGAATCCCGAGGTAGCGCGGGAAGACAAGGAGAAATGGAAGAAAATCCACAAAGCCATGCGCAAACGGCCGGAACGATTCTGAAAACTAAGAACGTGAACGGAGGATTTGTTCCACCCGGCGCAAATCTTCCTCCGTGTCCACGCCCACAGTATCGTACTGGGTCTCGGCCACGTGAATCCCGATGCCGTTCTCCAGGAAGCGCAACTGTTCCAGGCGCTCGCTGCGCTCGAGCGAGGACTCAGGCAGCGCGACGAAACGGTCCAGCGCGGCCTTGCGATAAGCATAGAAGCCGAGATGTTTGAAATACTTTGGTCCAGCGCCATCGCGGTCGTAAGGAATGGTCGCGCGGGAGAAATAGAGAGCGCGTCCTGCCGAATCAGTCACCACCTTTACCGCACTGGGGTTGTCGATGTCGGCCGAGGCTGCCGCCGTCATCAGCGTTCCCACCTGCACCGAGGGGTCTTGCATGACCTCAATCAGCCCGGCGATGTGTTCCGCCCGGGTCATGGGTTCGTCACCCTGGACGTTGAGGTAAACATCGGCTGCAACCGATTGCGATATCTCGTGTACCCGTTCCGTGCCACTGCGGTGTGCGGTGGAGGTCATTTGGGCCTTCCAGCCGTGGCGTTTGCAGGCTTCCATAATTTCGTCAGAGTCGGTGGCGATGATCACGTCGCCGTCATGCAACAGGGGCGAAGACCGGACCGCGTCGTAAACCCAGCCAATCAGGAGTTTGCCGGCAATTTCGCGCAACGCTTTGCGCTCCAGCCGGGTGGAGGCCAGACGGGCGGGGATGACGGCAACGGTTCGCATCGTTTATCGCTCCCCATCATATGACACGTCAGGCCACGGCGACGTATGGGAGCCCTGAGTTGATGGAGGACGGGCGTCCTCGCCCGTCAGGCGCGGGCCATCTGCTTGCCGGGCGGGGACGCCCGTCCCTCCACGGACTTCCAGCCAAAACCAGCCTCCGAAGGGCATCTCCGGTCTGTTCACTTCCCGGTGAACTGGCGGCTGACACTGGTGGAACTACGTTATATACTTGTCAACTTGCGGGCCTCTGCCCCCACTGGTTCCGCGCGTTGGGCTCGTGTGTGCAAGCCCGGGGTTGCCTTTAGGAGCTTCCATTCCCCGTCACGGGCCGAGGTCATTCATGGAAGAGTTCTCCCGAGGCCGCCCGGATGGAAAGCCTTCAGACCCTGGCGAAGGTGGGGCGGCCGTGCGCACGCCTTCCAAGGGTGACAGCTCTTCCCCCGGCGCTGCTCCGCCCTCGGATTCGCCAACCCTGATCGATGTCCCTGGCCAGAGCGCGGGCGTTCCCTCCTCTGACGCTCCGACGATGGTGGACATCCCCGGGAGCGATCCTTCGGATTCGCCGACCATGGTGGACGGCGACACTCCAACCATGCTCGACCCCAGCCCGTTGCCCGGCAAGCCCGCACCGCCGCGGATACAACGACCCCAGAGCAACCCGTCCATGCTGCAACCGGGAGCGATCCTCGGCCAGCGCTACGAAATCCTGCAAATCCTCGGCGAGGGCGGGATGGGCGCGGTTTACAAGGCGCGGGACCGCGAACTGAATCGCATGGTGGCGCTGAAAGTCATCCGGCCCGACCTGGCCGGCAGCCAGGCCATCATTGACCGCTTCAAGCAGGAACTGCTTTTAGCCACTCAAGTCACCCATAAGAACGTCATCCGGATCTACGACTTGAGCGAGGCCGAGGGCATGAAGTTCATCACCATGGAGTTCGTCGAGGGTGAGGACTTGCGCGGCCTGATGCAGAAGAAGGGAAAGCTTGCCCCCGAGGAAGCGGTAGAGATCATGCAGCAGACCTGTCGCGCGCTCGAAGCCGCGCACAGCGCCGGCATCATTCACCGCGACCTGAAGCCGCAAAACATCATGCGCGACAAGACCGGGCGAATCCTGGTCATGGATTTCGGCCTGGCCCGCACTCTCGAAGGCGACGGCATGACCCAGACCGGTGCCCTGGTCGGCACCATGGACTATATGTCGCCCGAGCAGGCCCTGGGCAAGGAGCTGGACCAGCGCTCCGACCTGTTCGCGCTGGGGCTGATCTTCTATGAAATGCTGACCGGCAAGATGCCCTACAAGGCGGACAGCGTCGTGGCCAGCCTGCTCAAGCGCACCCAGGAACGGGCGGTCCCAGTATCGAGCCACGACGCCTCCATACCGAAACCGCTCAGCGACATCGTCAGCAAATGCATGGAGCCCGACGTAAAGCTGCGTTACCAGAGTTCGGCAGAAATTCTCGCCGATCTGGACGCCTGGCAGGGCGGTCACGCCGCGGCGCACGTTGCACTTCCCCAGCGGCGTCAGGCCATGGGGACGAAGCTATCCCTGGCATTGGTTCGGGACTGCGGCCGCGGTCGTCGTCCTCGCGATAGTCGGTTTCGTGTTCCGCGACGTGCTGTTCAGACCCGAGCGCCCAGGCGCCGGCCGGGCCCGGTGGTTTCGCTGGCCATATTGCCCTTTCGCAACGCCTCCGGCGACCCCGCGCTGGACTGGCTCGGGTCCGAGCATGGCGGACATGCTGAGCACGGATGTTGGCCAGTCGGCGCAGCTGCGCACTGTCAGCCCCAACGTTCTGCACCAGATATTCACCGACCTGCGTATTTCCTCCGACGACGGTTCTCGATCCGGCGACGATCCGACGCGTGGCTGATTTCAGCAACGCGGACCGAGTGGTCTGGGGCCAGTACGCCAGGTTCGGCGACCAGATCCGCATTGACGCCACGCTTGCAGGACATCAAGAACGACCGCACGGTTCCATTGAAGATCGATGTGCCCAGTGAAAAAGAAATTCCAGGCGCCGTCGATCGCCTGGCGGAGTCCATCCGCCAGAAACTCGCGCTTCCGGAAGACGTGCTCAAGGAATTGAAAGCCAGTTCCTTCCAGCCGAGTTTCGCAATCGATGCGACGCGTTGCGCGATTACAACCAGGGCATCGGGCTTGCAGCGAGACGGCAAGAAATCTGGAAGCGCAAAAGCAATTCGAAGAGGCGACCAAGGAAGATCCCTGCGTTCGCGCTGGCATTTTCCAGGCTGGCGCAGACCTACAGCAGTTTGGGCTATGACAGTCGAAGCAGAGCAGTCTGCCAAGAAAGCCGTGGCCCTGAGCCAGGACCTCCCTGCGGCGGAGAAGTACTTGATTTCTGCCATCGAGTTGCAGGTCGTCAAGAACTATCCCGAAGCCATCAAGGCTTACGAGAATCTTGCCAGGGTTATCGCCCGGTAACTCTGACGTGCAATCGGCGCTGGCCAGCCTTTACCAGGATTCTGGAGACCTCGCGAAGGCCCGCAGACTATTACCAGAAGCTCTTGCCTTCAAACCCAAAGGACATGGCTGCCACTCTTGACCTCGGCCGCATCGAGATCAAGAGCGGCAATCCGCAGGGCAGTCTCGATCCCCTGAACCGCGCCTATAGCCTCGCCGCACAAGTGGACAACCAGGAACAGAAGGCCACCAGTCTGCACTCATGGCGGTGGCATACCGGATGTTGAGCAAGCCTCGAGGAAGTTCTGCACAACGAACAGCAAGCTCTCAGTATCTGGCGTGAGCATCGGCCAGAAGCGCGGCCTAGCCTTCAGCCTCAACGAGATGGCCAAGGCCCAGACATCGCTCGGCAACAACAAGGAGGCTTTGGCCAACTTCCAGGAGGCTCTGCAGGTCCGGCGCGAGATCGGGGACAAACGCGGCCTAGGTGACACACTGATCGATATGGGAAATTTCTCCGACGACCGCGGTGATCACGATCAGGCGCTCAAGATGTACAAAGAAGCTCTGGACCTGGAGCGCGATCTCGCCAATGAAAGCATGCAGGCCATCTGCCTGAACAACATCGGGACCGCATATTCGGAGAAGGGCCAGTACGAAGATTCGCTCTACCTATTATCAGCAGGCGCTGCAGTTGCGCGAAAAATCGAAAGTGCCGCAGGACATCGTGGAGGCTGTCCACAATCTCGGCGAGATCTACGACCGATATGGGGCAGTACGACAAGGCTATTGCGTATTATCTGCGCGCACTCGATTTGCGGCGCAGCATGAACGACCAGCGCGGTGCGGCCATCGAGTCTTATGGCTTGGGTATGCTGTTTGTCTACCAAGGGCGGTTCGGGGCGGCCATCAACTCCGAACAGGAAGCGCTCAAGACCTTCCGCAGCGTACAAGACAAGACTGCCTGGATGGCCCAAGTGCTAGGCGGTAGTGCAGAAACGCTGATCCTCGGGGGACGCAGAGACGAAGCCAAGAGTTATCTTGATGAAGCGCTCGGCCTCTCGCGTGAACTGAAGAGTGACGCAATGGAAGCAACTACCTTAGGCTTCCAGGGCGATGCACACTTTTACAGCGGAGATATCAAGTCCGCCCACGCTTCTTATGCGGAAGAACTTCGGGTCGCTCTGCGAAGCAAAGATCCAAGCACCGTTTTGATCGCGAAGGCGAACCTGGCCAAGGTTGAAGTTCAGGAAAAACGTGTTCAGGAAGCCGTTGCCACTCTTCGCCAGTTGGTCCCCCAAGCCAACGACCTTGGGCTGAAATATACCTCGGTGGAGTGCACGATCTTCATAGCCGAGGCCCTGATGCAGAACCGCGACCGCTCCCCTGCCCGCCAGGAGCTCGAGCGCGCATTGTTGCTTTCGGACAAGCTCGGAATGCAGCCCCTGAGTACCCGGGCGCATTATCTGTTGGCAGTCATCGCCCGAGAATCCGGCAACAGTAGCGATGCTCAAGATCATTATCGCGAAGCGCTCCGGCTTCTGGATGCAATGAAAAAGGACCCCGGGGCAGAAAAACTCCTGCAGCGGTCGGATTTCAAGGCTATCTACGAGGAGTCCACCCATGGCGCACAAGCACCCAAAGGCTAGAACCACTCTTACAAATAAATGGCTTGGTGGAGGTGGCGGCTTCAGCCGCGCGCCTCCAAGCCTGGCCAAGAACGAGCTTTGCCCCTCCACTTTTTGTGTTTTGAAGGGATCTCAGCAACCTTCACACCCTCTCGCCACAATCGCCCGAAACGAAAAAGGGGTGCCGCTTTCGCGTCACCCCTTGGTTATTGACTGCGCGCTGTTCCTATGCGAAGTCCGTTTACTTAACGTTGTACACAACCGCATTCACGTTGGTATTCCCGCCGGTATCGACTGCGGTCACGAATAACGTGTGCAGCCCCTTGGTAGAGGTATCGAGGGGGCCGCTACAAGCCAACGGGCCGGGCAGCGCGTTGCAAGTTTGGGTATTGAAGGCGGCGTTTTTGGGCAAGAAACTTTGCGTGCAGCTGTTCACGGTCAAATACGGACCTGTCTTGTTGGTTGCAGCTTTGGAGGTAATCGGATCGCTGCAGGTATACGTCGCGGTTTGGGCCGTGTTAAGAGCGTACGTCTTTACCGGCAGAAGCGGCGGAGAGGTGATCTTAATCCCCGGCGGTAGCTCACCCGGCGTATCGTAGGTTGCCACCCAGCAGGAACTGCCGGCGGATTTGCCGGTGGTGTGACCCCCATCGATGAAGAAGGAGTCGACCTGGTTGCTCTGGAATATCGGGCCGCTGGCAGGCACTAGGCAGGGATTCTTAGGATCAGGACTAAGATCGCCCTTGAGCCAACCTGGGAATGGGTTTAGAAGACCGACATTCCCGGGTAGGTAAACAATGGGTTGTCGGCTATTTTGATCTCGAAGTCGGTGCCAAGCTCGGCATTGAAATTCGGGTTTGCGCTCGAGCTGCACGTTCCGCCCGGAGACTGCTGGCACGTAACCTCGAACATTACCGACGAATACATCCCTGAACCTTCGGCGTCCTCGTAGACGAAGCAGTGGGCAGGCCAGAAGTTCCTCTGCACCAGTGCGTTGCAATCGGATTGAGAAATCAGTATCGGCGTGACCTGAACGTCGACCGGCGACGACCCAGAATCAGCTGTGCGGTGTAATTGTAGACTTGGTCTCCGTTGGCGTTGGGGAAGGAAAGGGTGGATAGCGCGTTTGCCGTAACCAAGGCGCTCTGGGCCTGCGGTGTGAACGTCCAGCTCAGGATGTCCTGATTATCGTCCCCACCGCCAGTCGCGGCCGTGAACCCGACCCAGGCAGTGCCGCTGTTCAAATATATCGAGGTCATGTCGAACGGGACGCCGCCCGAAAACAAATCATTGTTGTCCAGGATCACATCAAGGGTGCCAGGGCAGGGGCCGTGGCAAGACGAAGGCGGCGGCGCAAAAGTAATCGTCACCGTGTGGGGGTTTCCGTCCGACAGGATGATCTGTGGCGCCAGCAAAGTAAGATCGTTAACCGCAATACGGCAAGGGCCCGGGTCTACGCTGTTGTTGTTCATCCCGCAGCTTTGAATCGAAACATCGCTCATGCTTGGGTCAGTACCGTTGGGGTTCTGTAGGTGTTGAACTTACCGCCAATACTCTGTGGGATGCCGGTAGTAGGATCCGTAGTTTCACACATGGGGGTTCTCGGCCGAATCCGATGCTACAACCGTCGAACTTGCCGTCAGCGTTTCCAGGGTCCAGGGCGGTCGAAGACGAATTCTGAATCACGAAGGCAAAGCCGTCTCCCGGACTCGCACCGGGGCTGGGACTGCTCAGCTGAAACGTAAATGTGGTGGAAAAAGGACCGGCCACTGGCTGCTTCGTCGTGAACCAGGCAGATCCCGATTGGCCCGTTGAATTTGGCGTCAGCCGTAGCACGGTCGTCACCCCTGCCGGTGGAGTCGGAGGCGTGACTACGGGGTAGAAACCTGGGTACCCGGACGCGGGTGGGCTGGGGAGGTGTGGTCGGTCCCGGTGTTTTCGGTCAGCGTTAGGCAAGGCTGTTTCGAAGTCGAACTGAAGTCCGGAGAAAAGTTGGGAGAAGGGTCGGGACAGTCCGCCCAAGCGGCTGTGCTTCCGCCCATCACCATCAGCGCCACGATCGCGGCCACCACTACGAATCTTGAAATCGCTGCTGTCTTCATACATCCCCCGCTGGTTTTACCAGTCGTTCTTTTGAACTTGAGAGTTTAAGTCGTCGCATGAATCTGGTCGCGTGAATCTGGAGCGAGCAAATTTCCGTGGATGCCGGACCGCGCGGCGCACAAAGCTTGCCAAGCTCGACATCGAGGACAAGAAAATCGACTGAATTGCGTCACCCGGGATCGTTATGGTACAGCCTGCAGTCGTTACCCGGTTTCGAGCGTTGTGGGGGGACGGGGAAGGCTGGAATTCTCGAACAGGGAACTGGAAAGCCTGCTCAGCCCGCGTTCCATCATGCCACTCCCATCGAAAAACGCTCCCTCCGAAGCATACGAATTTTGCCCTCGAGTCGGCCGCCTGTCAACGGAATTAAGCGTTTGTCGGTGGAAATCTTGGCTAGTGAAAGATTGTGCACCCCGTTCAATCCCTTGCGCAGAGCCGGGTTTGAGGCCGGCTTCGCCGGATGGAATCGGCCAGATGCGGCGGTCAAGGGCGGAGCAGGAGATAGGGCAAGTCGGATCTGGGTAGCGGCTCTTTGAAGCCTGCCACCATTGGAAACCGAGTTCAAGATCTTGGCTTCGCTTCCCCTACGCCCTAATGAAAATAAAGGGCTTCTTGGCTTTGTTTCGCAAAAAAGCCTAGCAGCTCCTCTTCCCCGAATTAATGTTGAGAGGTGGCGGCACGTTTTCGCCTCTGCGCTGTCGTTGAAGACGCTCCAGTTGGTCCATCGCGCGATAAACTGCCGGTCCAGATGGGCTTCGTAGCGGAGAAGTCTGTCGGTTGTATCTGCAGAAGGCAGGCTAAACCTTCGGCCCTCCGAGGAGAAAAGGGAATGATAAAGCACATCGCTGGCGACCGAAAGCTCTTATGCAGAATCTCCGGAACGCGAGGAGCTACTATCCAGACCTTCCAAAACAACAACTCTCAATTCTGCGCGACCTCACAGCCACGCTCCATTTGTCGGTGTTTCCGAGGTGAGCTCCTTTCCTTCGGCGGAAAGTGGTACGTAAGTCACAGCGGTCTGCTGCGAATAGCGCATCGAAGGCGATGTATTGGAATAGATACCGAAATCGAACAACACACGACAGAAGCCTCGGTAGGGCGTGGGTTTTCAGAGCTACGGTTCACAAATCAAATCGACGAGCTTCGTCGGCTACGGCGATGCCGATCCCTCAAATGTGTCTCCTCTGGTCCACGGTGCCGAGATGCGGGTGGCGGAAACCCGGGCCGTCAACCGCGCCCTGCGCAAGGCCTACGGATCGGCATCTGCTCGGTCGAGGAGATGGCTCCTCCGCGGACCAACTCCTCTCCTCGCGGGAGTCCAAGAAGCTCCCGCCCAGCCGGCCAATGACAACGGAAACACGGCGGCCCAGGTCCGCGACCGACTCTGCCAGCTGATCCGCCAGCATCAACTCGATGCCAACCTCGTCAAGTCGTACGCCGTCGATTTCTGTGGCACCAAGACCCTCCGCGAGGCTACCCGTGACAGGTCGAAGGCTTCGTCACACACCTGGCCGACTGGGCCGAGAAAGATCGCAATGCCCTGCTCTGCCAGCTCAACAGCTATCTCGGCAGCAAGGAAGGTGCTGCATGAGGCGCCATTTTGAGTCTTCCGTCAGGCTGACGTTCGGCCATTCACTCCGTTCCGGACGGCATGTCCCTGGTCCGGGTAGATCGAGCCCAGTATCGCTGGCACAAGCAGAAGCCCTATTACGAGATCCGCTTTGCCGTCCTCAAGCCCAGGCATCTGACCGGATGCTTCATGACTGGCCGCCTGTACTGCTCATCCAGGGCCATGTGGAAGCTGAGTTGGTTTCTCCGCGACTTCGGCTACGACACCGAATTGCTCGAAAAGAACGAGATCGACGACAAGGCCTTGGTCGATCTGTGGGGCGTGGTTAAGGTCAGCGAAGTCATGATGCACGGTGTCTCTCTCCTCAACTTCGATGGCTTCGCGCCGGCCGCTCGGTGGGAAGAACTCTCAGTCTTCACCGAACGTGATCCTCACGGGTCGGAGGTGTCCTCATGACATACAGCTACACCCAGATCAGCCAGTATCTGTCCTGTCCGCGTCGCTACAAGCATCGCTATCTCGACGGCTGGAAAGAGAAGGACACCCGGGCAGCCATGCTGTTCGGCCGGGCATTCGAACAAGCCTTGGCTGCCTATTTCCAGCGGCAGGATGCTGCAGCAGTGCTCTACCGGGAATGGTCCACTCACCGAGATAGCGGTCTCTACTATTCCGAGCGGGATAGCTGGGACCGCATGCTGCAGTCGGGCGTGCAGCTGCTCGATCACTTCGCCCAGGACGATCGGGTTCGCATCCGCCAACCTCGGCGCAACTTGCAGGTGAAATTCACCAAGCCCTTAGCCGGGCAGAACAACTTTGTCGCCTATGTGGACGCGATCGGAGAGCTAGCATCAACAGCGCGGTGGCTGCGATCTTCGGCGACCTGTCTCGCGCTGCTCCCGGCAAGCGTTGTTGTAGTTGGCTTCTTAGTTGTGACTGGGTTTGCCCAACAGCCGCCACAGTCGGGCGCTCCCGCGTCAGACGAGAGCAACATTCCCAAGCCCGTGACCGATACCTTTGAAAGGGTGGAAATGCGAAACGCACCCGACAATGCTCAGGTAGGGCAAAAGACCATCGAAAAAGAGGATGCCTGTTTGCTTCCTCCCCTGACTCTGGTGCACAGTCCCACAACGGTAACCACCGCGTTACAGGTCCCGGAAAAGGCCAAAAGGGAATACGACGAAGCCTGCGCGGCGCTGAAACGCAAGAAAACGGACAGTGCGGAGACAAACTGCGCAAAGCTGCCCGGGAATATCCCAAGTATTCCGCTGCTTGAGTCACTCTGGGCCAGATACTCGAGGCGCAAGGGAAAAGCGACGAAGCGCGTAGCGCGTGTTCCAAAGGGTCAACCGTTGAGCCCAGCTACGTGCTTGCATACCTGTGTCTGGCGGACCTTGCTGCGCGCGAAAAGGCCTGGGACGAAGTGCGGAGGTTGAGTAGCCAGGCCCTCGAACTTGATCCAGGAACGAATGCTATAGCTTATGAGTACAATGCTGCCGTCAATTGAAGAACCAACAAGCTGGATGATGCAGAAAAAAGCGCGTTGCGAGCTGTGGAGATCGATCAGGACCATCGCGAGCTCTCATACGCGGCTGCAAGCCCCGGTGGGCCTCAAAAGTTGCAGGTGTATGCCTGCGTCGCGCTCAGGGCAATAGTGGTCCTCTGGCAACGCTCTGACGATCACACTTAGGGCAGAACGGCAGTCGAATATCCCAGGTTTCGCAATTTTCTCCCACGGA
>CAVZXU010000037.1:0-130261 GCA_963779255.1 Terriglobia bacterium
GGGCGAACGGGATATGTTCCTTGGCGATCTCGCCCGCACCAAGGCACGGTACCCTTTCGCGTTCTTCGGCTACTGTTTGATGTTCAACCATTTTCATCTGCTTCTCAAGCCGGCCCCCGGGCAGCTGCAGTTCAGACGTAAGCCGGCGGTCGCGGGGAAGCGGCGGCTAGGTGTGATCGGGCTCGGCTGGGTCGGGCAAGGATTCATGCAACAGGCGGCGCGTCTTGCTCAACGCGCGACGGCGGGCCTTGCCCTCCAGGCTCAGCGTCAGCTCCATGTGTTCCAAGAGCGTGAAGAAGCCGAAGTATTGCTGGCGGTAGATGATCACGCGGTCCCCATCGGGGAGCAGTCGGTGGCTGGTCGGCCAGGTGCGACGGTTCAGTTCCTCGTGGCCCTGACGTAGCAAGTGGACCTGCAGCAGGCTATAGGTCAGGCAGACGAACACCAATTGGCTGACCACCAAGCTCCATGCCGTCGATTGGAACCGGGTCAGGTCCCAGAAACACTTCACCTGCCGATGCCGCTCTTCGATATCGGTGCGGAGGCCGTATAGGTCGCGCACGCGAGGCGCCGACCAGTCCTCGTTGGTCGTGACCAACAACCAGCCGTCCTCATGACCGTCGGCGTAGATGTCGCGCGAGTACACGCCGGTCAGCGGCACCGGACAGTCCCACCAACTCGTCAGGCCAGGGAATCGAGCGATCAGGGTTCGTTCCCGAATGCGGCTCGGGTCGGGCGGTGACTCCTGGACACGTTCAGCTCGCTGGCGGGCCAGCGTCTGCTGGCGCAGTCTGTTCCCGTTTCTTCGCCGCGGGGTGGGGTGGCTGGCCATGCGACGCTCGGGTTGGATCCGGCAGCGGCGGACGATGCTTCGGCTCGTATTCCTCCCAGGTCGTGGGCAGTTTCATCAAGCCGTGAACGTCTTCTTGCAGATTCATGTCGCTACGGATGGGAATCACCGTGTCGATGCCGTGGTCCCGCTCCAGCCGGCCGATTTCCGGGCCGTTGATGAAGCCACGGTCTACCAGCAGCACCTTCATCACGCCGGAACCCACGGTGTCCAGGAAGGTGTTCAGAAGCGGCCAGAGCGTGTCGCTTCCGATTCCTTCTCCCGCAAGACCCGCACGCCGGCCACCACGAATCGCTCGCCAGCCGCGTCGCAGTGCAAGAGCAGCACCGCTTTGTAGCAGCGTCGCCAGCGGCAGCGAGCCCGCCGGGCCTTCGTCATCTCCTGTTCCTGTTTCTTGCTGACGGGATGGTTGTGCTCGTCGAAGAGCAACCGTTGCGAGCCCTCGTAACGAGGGTTGTCGGGCACGAACAGGTAGGTGCCGTCGGCGATGAACAGGCCATCGGCGTCGAACGCCCCGAGTTCCTTGTACACGGTGACGACGTGGCGGTTGTACCACTCCTCGAGCGACTCCGGCTCGGTGTCGCGGGCCTGCCTGTTCGCTGGCGGATCGGCAGCAATCGCTACTCGTTTCCCTGGGAGCTATGGGTTTCGCGGACAGTCGAAAAAGTGGTGACCCGGCGATCACTTTTGACCGGACAGAAGTTGAGCGAACGTATTCAGGACGTGTGCTGAGTTGCAGATCAGACTTGTGAGGCACGACTAGCGTGACCGATGTCCTCCTAACGCACTCCTATCATTTGTACTTCGACCGCAAACAAACGCGGAAGGTGCAGCCCTACCCCCCTCTGGGCACGCTATACGCGGCTTCCCTTCTTCGGAGCGCGGGGATTTCGGTCGCATTGTTTGATACGATGCTGACCAATCCCGAGGAGCATTTTGAGGCCACGCTCGAACAACATCGCCCCCGGATTGTTGTCATTTACGAAGATAACTTCAACTTCCTTTCCAAAATGTGCCTGACCAGAATGCGCGACGTGGCTTATCGCATACTCGGGGCTTCCCAGAGGGCGGGCTGCACTGTGCTGGTAAATGGGTCCGACGCTTCCGATCACGCTTCCGAGTTCCTGCAAAAAGGCTTTCGGTGTGTACTCCTCGGTGAGGCGGAGTGGACTCTGTTGGAGCTGGTTCAGCATCTTTTGGGAGATCGCGATTCTGACGTTTCAAACATAGCCGGCCTTGCCTACTTGCATCCCACGAGCCGCGAATTGGTGCAAACCCCACACCGCCCCATGATGCGTGATCTCAATCTGCTGCCTGTGCCAGCCCGAGATCTGGTGGACATCAAGCAGTACGCGACTGCCTGGAAATCGGCTCACGGGTTTTTCTCGTTAAACATCGTTTCCAGCCGCGGCTGCCCTTACCGCTGCAACTGGTGCGCAAAACCCATCTACGGTGATCACTTCTCCGCTCGATCACCAAAGAGTGTTGCCGAAGAGATGCTCACGCTGAAGCACGATTGCGGAGCGGAACATCTATGGTTTGCCGACGACATCTTCGGCCTCAAACCAAGATGGGTTTACGAACTCGCGTCTGAGGTGGAACGTTTGGATGCTGCGGTCCCCTTCAAAATGCAATCCCGCGTCGATTTGATGAATTTGGAGACCGTCCGGGCATTGCGGCGCGCAGGCTGCGTAGAGGTGTGGATGGGGGCTGAGTCAGGATCCCAGAAGATCTTGTCAGCCATGGACAAGGGGACTCGCGTCGATCAGATCGCCGTGGCTCGTGAAAATCTGCGCAAGGAAGGCATCCGGGCCTGCTATTTTCTGCAATTCGGATATCCAGGCGAGAACTGGCAGGACATCCAGCAGACAATTTCTTTGGTTCATGACACGCGCCCGGACGATATAGGGGTTTCGGTCTCTTACCCTTTGCCCGGAACCAGATTCTTCGATCGGGTGCGCGCGCACCTCGGCAACAAGACGAACTGGTCCGACAGCGAGGACTTGTCAATGATGTTCCAGGGCGCGTACACCGACGAGTTCTATCGCGCGTTGCATGATGCCCTACACGCGCAGGTCGATGCCTGGCACTCCGGTCACAACAGTGGATCTGCGCCTAATCACGATCGCGGGGACGCTCGGGGCAGCGTCGATAATCTTTGGACGCACCTCGCACAGCTGGAGAAGACCTGCCGCACCTCTCACCCCACTGTTTTGGAAGGATGGTCAGGCGATCCACTGGTTCAGTTGCAGCCGGCGACTGCTCTTGCAGACAGCTATTCATCGGATGATCATTCGGGAAACGATTAGCCCAAACCCACCGGCATGAATCTCCTGCTCACTCACGGCTATTTTTTGTATGAAGATCCCAAGGAGCTTCAGATCATGAAGCCGTACCCTCCTTTGGGCATTCTGTACATCTGCTCTCACTTGCGCCGGAAAGGGATGCAGGTTCAAGTCTTCGATTCGACGTTTTCCTCACGCCAGCAATTGTTTGATCTGATACGGAAAGGTCCTCCATCAGCGATTGGTATATACGCAAATTTGATGACCCGTGCCAACGTGATTGAGATCTTGCGCTGCGCCAAAGATGCAGGATGGAAGACCATCGTCGGAGGACCGGAGCCGGGCGCATACATTGCTGAGTACCTCGACGCTGGGGCAGATTTTGTGGTTATCGGCGAAGGAGAGGTTACTCTCGAGGAACTTGTTCCTGCCTTAGATGGACGATCGGATCAGCCCTTAGCAGATATCGCTGGAATCGCCTTTCGCTCGTCCGAGGGAAACATTGTCCAGACGCGTCCACGAGAGCAGATTCGGGATCTCAATGCTCAACCATTGCCGGAGCGCGAAGCCATCGACATGGATCGCTATGTTTCAGTGTGGCGGGAGCATCACGGCACTGGATCGGTGTCACTGATCACGGCTCGAGGTTGTCCCTATCATTGCCGTTGGTGCAGCCATCAGGTATTTGGCAAGACCCACCGCCGCAGAACTCCAGCGTCGGTAGCTGATGAGCTCGCATGGTTGGTCGAGAGATATCAGCCCGACATGGCGTGGATGGCGGACGATGTCTTTACCATTCACCATGGCTGGCTCTTCCAGTACGCCACGGAACTGAAGCAGCGTGGTCTCAAATTGCCATTCGAGTGCATTTCACGCGCCGATCGTTTGAATGTCCAGGTTGTGCAGGCATTGACAGAGATTGGATGCTTTCGTGTGTGGATCGGTTCCGAAAGCGGCTCCCAGCGAATTCTGGACGCGATGGAACGTGGCGTGACAGTGGATGAAGTTCAAACAGCGGTCAGTTTGTGCCGGTCGAATGGGATTCAGACCGGGATGTTTTTGATGTGGGGATATGAAGGTGAGGAGCTCGATGACGTCGAGGCTACCATTCAACACGTAAAGAAAACTGATCCGGATATTTTCTTTACCACCGTCGCGTATCCGATCCAGGGGACGCCTTATTCCTCGCGCGTGGCTGAGCGGGTGGAGCGGGTGAAGCCGTGGACCGTCAGTTCCGATCGGGAGGTGCGCATTCGAGGCCGCCACTCGCGTCGTTTTTACAGTCTGGCCGATCAGCTTCTCCGAAGCGAAGTTGAACTTGAGCGCACGCGGAGAAAGACGGGCGTGGAAGCCGTGGTGATCGCAGAATTGCAGAATAAGGTGGCGGATTTGCGTACCGGCTTGCACGCTTCCTCTGCTGAGTTCGAAAGCTGACTACAACCATGATGGCCTCACCCCAAGCACGTGCATGTTCGTCACCCTTCGACGCCATCGCCGACAAATACGATGTCACGTTTTCTTCGTCAACCATCGGCAAGGTTCAGCGTGACGCGGTTTGGGTTGAGCTCATGAAGATCTTTCGTCCTGGGGATCGAGTTCTCGACATTGGCTGCGGCACCGGGATGGATGCACGATTTTTGGCCGAACACGGTATGGATGTTGTTGCCTGCGACAAATCGGAGCGCATGCTGCAAGTGGCTGAAGGGAGAATAGCGGCCCTTCCTGCACCGTCGGGTTCTGTTCAATTGCGCCTGTTGGCGGCGGAGGACATCTCGAGCCTGAGCGGCCGTCCGTTCGATGGTGCATTCTCAAATTTCGGCGCGGTCAACTGTGTCGAAAACATTGCCAAACTGGCGAGTGATCTGGCGGTGCTTCTCAAGCCCGGAGCATCTGTTCTCTTATGCCTAATGGGCCCGCTATGTCTCTGGGAGACGGCGTGGTACCTGCTCCACGGAAATGCCGCGAAAGCATTCCGGCGTTTCCATCAGCATGGAACAGAAGCACGCTTTGCCGGTGGTGGTGTCTTTCCCGTCAAATATCCGACACCACGTTTCCTGCGCCATGTGTTTGCTCCCGAATTCTGTCTCAAGGCCATCCGAGGCGTCGGAGTTTTGGTTCCTCCAAGTTATCTCGAAGCATGGGCATGCCGATTTCCAAGGATGTTAAGGCTTGCGGCGAGCGCTGATCAGGTGCTGGGACGTTGCCCAGCAATCCGCATGGCAGCCGATCACGCGTTGTTGCGCTTCGAACGAACGAAGGGGGGCTCAACCTTATGATTTCGGCCACGCCAACAATCGACCCGATTACTCCCGAGGATCGGGCACTCGCTTCGCAGATACAACTGCGCTGCCCTGCTTGCCATCATGGGCCGTGCGGCTGGCGTTCTACATCCGAGCCGCTCTGTAGCGCGTGTGGGTATGTGTTTTCGGAGTTCAACGGCATTTACAACGCGCTGCCTCCGGATCGTGAGTCGACGTTTCAGCAATTCGTCCGCGATTACGAATCAGTGCGCGCCAATGAGGGCCGCGGCTCAGCTAGCGCCGACTATTACATGGCTCTTCCATTCAAGGATCTCTCCGGCCGCAACGCATGGCAGTGGCAGATTCGAGCTCGCACGTTTCGATTTATGGAGAAACAACTACTCCCTGAAATCGAAAACTTTTATCCCCGCGGCTGCGACGTCCTCGATATTGGGGCGGGCAACGGATGGCTGTCTTATCGGCTGGCGAAACGCGGTCATCGCCCCGTGGCTGTGGACCTCCTGGTCAATGACACGGACGGACTCGGCTCGGCACGGCACTACTTCGACGAGGTGCGTCCGTTCCTGCGTTTCAAGGCCGAGATGGATTCCCTTCCCATCATGGCCGCACAGTTTGACCTGGTGATTTTCAATGCATCGCTTCATTACTCCGTGGATTACCGGCGGACGCTGCAGGAAGCGCTGCGATGTCTGCGGAGGGGTGGGCACCTGATTATCGCGGACTCACCATTTTATTGGAGCGAAGAGAGCGGGCAGGAGATGCTGCAGGAAAAGCGAGCGGATTTCGAGCGGCAGTATGGCTTTCGCTCCGACAGTATTCAAAGCCGCGAATATCTCACGCCGAGCATTTTGGATTGTTTGGCACTACAGTTGACGCTCAAGTGGAGCATCTACAAACCTTGGTACGGGTTGAATTGGGCTTTGCGGCCAATAAAAGCAAGTGTGATGCGGCGCCGTGAGCCATCCAAGTTTTATGTGCTGCACGCCAAGAAGGGGAGCTGATTTTGCGCCTCCGCTCGCGCTAGCGTTTAAAAGTGCTGAAGGCGCGGGCACTACGCGCCGATGTACGCAGATGACTAATCTCATTTCCATTTCGCGGTCAGATTCAGGGATTGACAGCGCCGGTCTGGACCGCCATCGCGTGTCTATAGTGCCGGTCCTCGTGATTTTTCCCCACAATCAGTGCGACTGTCACTGCGTGATGTGTGACATCTGGAAAATCCGCGATGCCAAGGAATTCTCCGTCGCCGATCTTGAGCGACAGATGGCTTCATTTCGCGACTTGGGCCTTCGATGGGTAGTCTTTAGCGGCGGAGAGCCTCAGAAGAATAGTCGCCTGCCGATATTGGCCCGGATGCTTCGGGATGAAGGGGTCCGAGTCACACTTCTCACTGCAGGACTGCTTCTTGATTCACAGGCTGAAGTGATCGCTGCAAACGTGGACGACGTGATTGTTTCTCTTGACGGTCCTCCGAAATTGCATGATCGCATCCGCCGAGTCCCCAAGGCCTTCGAGCGCCTGGAGCGCGGAGTGAACGAACTGCGGCGTCTGCGCCCGAATATTATGATCGGTGCACGGTGCACGGTTCAAAAGCTGAATCACCGTTCCTTACGCGCCACCACAATCTCTGCCCATGAAATCGGCCTGAACTCCATCTCATTTCTTGCCGCCGATATCAGTTCCTCAGCTTTCAATCGGCCGTCTGTCTCACCGGTGGATCTGCGAGAGAAAATTGCCCTCAACAGCGACGAGCTAGAGGCTCTGAGGTGCGAGATTGACCGCTTGATCAGAGAGCAGTCCCACGATCTGGCGTCTGGCTTCATTGTGGAGAGCCCAGAAAAGCTTCATCGTATCGTGCTGCATTTTCGCGCTTGTCTGGGGCAGATGGAACCGGTTGCTCCACGCTGCAATGCGCCGTGGGTCTCAGCCGTCATCGAAGCTGGCGGAGATGTCCGGCCGTGCTTCTTTCATCGCCCTTTTGGGAACACTCGGGACCGGCCGTTACATGAAATCCTGAACGGGGCCGAAGCTTTGCGGTTTCGCAGGAATCTCGACGTTGCAGCTAACCCGATTTGTCGGCGCTGCGTTTGTTCTCTGTACATCCCGAACCCAGGGAAATTCGATGCCAAACCCAGTGTCGATGCGTACCGAACGGATGACCACCAAGCGGAAAGGAAGTGGAATGCCTGATCTGACCGCGAAAAGGGTTGTGCTTGACCCCACGTCCGATTTTCCGCGGGAAGCGTCCAGCGCCCTGCCAGACCCAATCGGATGCGATTTCAGTTTGCCATTGAAGGCTGTTTTCTATCCGCTCGGCTTCACCGTGGAAATTGCCACAAATTGCGCCCAAGTGTTAGCCGCGGCGGAAGAAAACTGGCAGCTGTTTGACAAAGTGTTTTCTGCGCCCCCTGTACAACTCCGCATCGCCGTGCTCGATGACCGCGCGAGTCAAAACCTGCCTCCTCCTACCTGTCGCGGACAGCGCAATTTGGTAGTGTTCGTCGCTGGCGCAGAGGATTTCGCGGTCTGCGACCTGACCAGCGCATTTGCTACGTGCTGGCTGTCCGCAAGCACGGTTGAGAACGGTCCGTACCTGCGATACCACTTTTTGGATGCCATGGCTCTGCTATTGATCGAGGCCTCGCACCTGACTCCAATCCACGCCGCCTGTGTAGCCTTCCAGGGGCGAGGCGTGCTGTTGTGCGGAGACTCTGGAGCAGGAAAGTCCTCACTCTCCTTTGCCTGTGCCCGACGGGGATGGACATTTGTTTCGGATGATGCGAGCTTCCTTGTTCGCGGAGGCGAAGGTCGCGTCGTGGTAGGCAATCCTCATCAGCTGCACTTTCGCGAATCCGCAACCGAGTTGTTTACCGACTTGAAGTCTCACCGCCTCGCGCCCCGCATCAACGGAGAAATCGCTATCGAGCTGGCAACTGCAAACCTTCCGGAGATTGTTACGGCGCCACAGTCGCCAATTGACTTCCTGGTCTTCCTCAATCGCAGCACTTCAGGTTCGGCGAGCCTACGGTCTTTTCCCAAGGAACGGGCAGCGGCGAGTCTAGAGCAAGTAATTTGCTATGGTGAGCAGCACCTTCGCGACGCTCAGAAGTCGTCATTGCGCGATCTACTTCGCGCGGAGGTTCTGGAATTGTGCTATAGCGACTTAGATTCCGCGGTAAGCCGCCTTCAAGCCCTGGTTCGTGACCGAGAATCATACAACGCACAACTAATCAGTAGTTGATGAAATACCGCGCGCCCACGCCTCTCCATCCTTTTTTTGTTCCGCTGGCCACGCAAAGAGACGCTGCGGAAATTGCTCTTCTGGTATGTTCCACTTCGCCGCATATTGGAATCGGTCAAGCCAGGTGGCGATTTTTGCTGCGGCCTGTTGGTGATGAACTTCGACAATGATGAACGGCCGGGAAGCCGTGAAGAGTTTCGCGGCTCCGCAAAAAACCTCATACTCACCGCCTTCCACGTCTATCTTGACCAATTCCGGCAAGGGCGCTCCGGCGGCAACGAAATCATCCAGCGTAATGGCCGGGACATTCACAATTTCACCCGTCGCCAGCATCGGGCGAGCTCCATCTGCTTCGACGCCTCCCTGAGATCTGGCGTTGGCGCCCCGACGAAAAGAGATTCCGTCAGTCGCGGTACGCGACCATATGGCGGCATGCACTACTTGAAGACGATCTTCAAAGCCGTTCCTCGCCGTATTGCCGCGCAAACGTTGTACATTTTCGGGATCGCCGTCAAAGGCAACGACTCGGCCCGAGGGGCCCACCAGGCGAGCGGCGCCAAGAGCCGTGGTGCCTACATGAGCGCCGATATCATAGAAGACTTCACCCAGCCGAAGTACATTGGAAATCGCCGTCTGGACCTCGGGTTCATGCTCCCCTCGCCAAAGGAAGCCTTCGCCGGGGATGGCAATCTTCATCCACAGTCCCTCAGATAAGCCGGATTGAATCCGTACCCAAGTCTGTGACTTTCGGAGGAAACGGCGCTGGACCAGTCCCTTAAGTCGTTCCAGCCCGTTGCCTGTGCCGGGCCACCGCCGCAACACACCGTTTGCGACAGAAGTTTTAAGGATGAAGTACATCCGATAGAGCAGAAGATTGAGGCCGTCCGTCTGATCGGTTTCCGCGTTACTCATGGTCATGCACTCTGTTAAGGACTCTTTGGCGCGGATCCGGATGGCACCGCATGCAGGAAAGCGTCACCTAGGCGTGATCTTCCGCTACTGGAAGACGAATTCTACAGGCTGGGTGGGGCCTCCGCCCACAGTGATTTTTTGGGTTCTGCTGCCAAGCTTTTCGTGCCACGCTTGAACCGTGTAATTGCCAGGTGGCAGGTCTTTCAGTTCGAACGCCCCATTCTTGTCGGTGACGGCGAAGTACGGATTTTTTACCACTGCAATATAACTCCGCATCCAGGGATGGATATTGCATTTCACCGAAATTGCGACCTCTTCCCGCGCAAAAACCTGTTCGACCGGAACGCCAGGAGGCTGTGAAACGTTCCACTCTCGATTGTTGTTCGGCATGGGATGAATGTTGTGCGCGGTGGCATCGGCGTTGACGACCTTAAGCTTCTGGCCGGCTCTCATCGCGAGTACGTGAGGCTTGTACTGGCAACCTTTTTGCTCCATCACGACGGGCTCATCGGGAATTGGAAACGTCGCCGCCTCCAATCCGCCGGAGACAAAGACGACAACATTTTCGAGGCCGCCATTTGCGTCGGCTAGCAAATCTTCTGTCGTCACGGCTGATGGGTGTGCCTTAGCACAATATGGATCTGCAGACATGTCGATCCGTGTGAGTCTGGCAGCGGTCCCCTTGAATCTCACCACCCCCTTCACCGAATTCTCGCCCGTCGCGGGCGCGGATTCAGTTCGACCAGCGGAAGCAAGAAGCAAAATGATAATAACGGACAAGAAATAATGCCTTTTCACATACCCTCCAGCAAGATAGGAAGATTGGGACGCCCAGCCTGTTCGAAAGGCGCTGCTGAGCGGTTTCGGATTTACCTGATGTTCTATTGGAGCTTGCGTTCCAGCCTCGCACGATGAAAGAATCCTCGGTCCTTCTCAACCAGGGTTTGAATGTAGTGAACAAGGTCCCAAATCTGATCAGGTTTGAGAGCATCTTCAAACGAAGGCATCGGAGTGCCATCCAAGCCAGTGGCAAGGTCTTTGAACAAATCGCGGGAAGTCTCGCCGCACTTGAAGTGGCTCCCGCTGGTCAAGTCGAATGGCGGAATCGGATAGCCTTTGCTATCGGTTAGTGTGAGCGCGGACGGACCGTTTCCCCTTCCTTCCCTGCCATGACAACTCCAGCAATTCATGTCTTGATACAGTTTTGCACCCCGCTGAACAGCGTCGGCGGACGCCTGTGGCTCAGGCGGTATCGGCACCGGAGCGGCAGGCTGTTCGTCATGAAACCGGGAAGAAAAGATCTTGATGTATGCGACAAGATTCGCGCGTTGCTGCCGGGTCAGAGGTTCCCACGAGGGCATGCCACTGTTATAAACACCGCGGCTGATGGTGTTGTACAAGTCGCTGTCGGTAGGAGGCTTCCGCTAGGAGTAGAACGGCACTTGAAAGCGGCCCGAGTGAAGTCGCGTGGTCTGGGATCTAGATGGGGCGCATTCTCCCCGGCACCGTCGCCGTGCGGCCCCGTGACAGGTGATGCAGTAGCGCCGGTACAACGCCTTGCCGGCGACGGCATTCCCAGTTAAATTCCCGATTTTACTTTCCTGGGCAAGAGCTGAACAGACTATAAAACACCAGCAATGCCTGCGCGACCCTTCTGCCTTTCATCATGATTCGTTCCCTAGTTCGTTCCTGTCAAAAATCGAAATCAAATCCCATCAGAAAGCTGCTGCTGACCTCGTCCCGACCGGTAAGTGGGGCGGCTGCCGACGGTACGAGCAATGCGAATACTCCTGCATGCCAGGCAAATCCGGCCCGGCTGCTCATGATCGGATACCAGCGATAGCCCACTGTCCAAACCCGCACATCGCCCAAATCCTTGCGCATCGAGGATTAGCCTGCCGCGACATCTGCACCGTCTCATACCTGCCAATAAGAATCAGTTGCGGATTGTAGGTGTAGTGCGCTTCGACAAAGCCGCCGTTCCAGGTTGGTCCGACCGCGCCCGGCGGCAGGTTGAACGGGCTGATCCGCACGCACACCGTTTCCCAGAAACACATTGTCTTGACCGTGCAGGTAGAAGGTGCTGAAGTCGAACTTGCCCAGATACCAGAGGCCGTAAACGCCGGCGCGACTGAAGCTGCGATTTCCCAGTCCGGTTCCGGAAATCGGCACACCATTGTCCGTCTGAAAAAAGGTTGGCCGTTCTCCCACATATCCATAAGCTCCAACTCTTTGCAGTCCAAGCTTTGGAATTTCGAATCCTTGGGTGACGTCGGCGTAAACGTCGTACGAACTGGACGGCGAGTCCAGTTGACCATCGTTACTGCTTAGAACTGGAAATCGAGTAGCGCGTGTAGTCGTTCTTCGAGTGCCCTAACAGTTCAGCGCCCAGTTGGTGATTGCCCAGGCGAAGTAAGTACGATCACCTCGAGGGGTGAAATGATAGTTCCGGTAAAAACCGCCTGTATTACTGAGGGTCAGCTCACGATCTTCGGAAATGAGTGTGTCGAGCTCAAACTTGCCCACTTTGAGATTAAGCCACCGTGAGCTCGAGCAGATTGTCCAGTCGGACAAAATAAGTAAGAAGATGAAAGTTTCCGCTGTTATCCAGATCCGGTTGCACCGCGAAGGAAATATTTTTGTATAACGTGCCGGCAGCCCAGATGTCGAGGCCGGAAATGTTGAATCCGGAGGTCGTGACTTGCGACTCCGTTTGCCCGGCGGCGGATCCCCTGGAGTTATGTCAACGGGCACACGATTGCTGGATTCCCGATGCCACGTTGCAATCGAGCGGAATGCAATCGGAAAGTATGAGGCCTGCTGATAGATCGGGAGCGTCGCGCCCCGTCATCAACTGGTAGCCATTGTCCTTGAACGTTGACCAAAATTGTTGAGCTCTGGGCCAGGCCTCGTGACAATCGGAACAACGCAGGTTGTACTTTCGGGCAAAAGCAGGAACTCCAAACGCCGGAGCCACAGAACCCAAGATTGTAATCACAATCAGGCAACTAGCGCAGGTCCACCGTCGTACAAAACTCATCCGTTGCTCCCAACGGTCCTAGTTCCAAAACAACACAACAGAGCACGCCCCGTTTAGCAGTGCTGACATTTGCGTCGAGCGTAGTGCAAAACTTGTGTAGATATTGTCACGTGATTGTCATTTTTTAGTCATTTCAAGGAAGCAGCAGAGTGAAGTTGTGCGGGCGCAGAGAAAAGCTCCAGTTCAGTTTCTTGCCGACCACCACCAACGAAATCCGTGCCAGAGCGTGTTGGGGATAATCCACAAGTTGTACGCCACGCGCCCAAACAGGTAGGCAAGATATCGATTGAACTTGCGCGAGACAGACTCCAAGGTTGGAGAAATATTCGGTGTATGGTCGCGATTGCGGCATCGACCGGCAACCGCGTAGGGAGAAGTCTGCGGACAATGACTTGGCGCCTCTCTGCGGTGGATCTCAGTAGGCTGCTGTGCAGCCACACTCCGTCCTTCGTGGGCCGCAACCATCCCATCGGGGAAGGACATGTAGCTTGGCTCTCGAACCAGCAACGCGTGCCGACCGGAAGGCGCCTGACTTCTGTCTCCGCCGCTTCCGCGAGATCACAATGAAACCAACTCTCGGCCAAGAGAAACGAAACCGATTCCGAGTCGTCTCAGTTCGCCGTCGTGCAATTCAGTCCACTGATTCCAGAAGTCATCGTTGCGCGCGTTCTGATGAAGGAACCAGGCCAATTCGTACACTTGGGACGTTACGATTGCGGCCCCCCGCAATAGGTCACTAAGAAGATTGAGAGCCAGATAGCCCAGGCTGTCGACCAGGCTAAGAGCGACAAATCTGATTTCTTCCAATTGCCTTTCTACGCGTCTTTGCCAAAAATCGTCCAGAGACTCCGGACCAAATCGAACCGTCGTGCGATCCCAAAGACTGTGGTGCAACTCTATGGAAAGAGGCATTTCGGGGTCGTAGGCATTTCCGCGCCACTCCCATCCCGTTATTCGCCGAAGGGGCGGAAGATGGTCCCAAGGCATGGCATCGAATTGGTGTTGCGCCCGATAGCCCAGGGCGCAGAGTGCCTCGCGAGCGCGAAAAATAGTTTCCTGAGGACAGAAGAGGTCAATGTCGGACTGAATGCGATGGCGTGGCTCTGGCAAGTAGTCGGGGAATTTGGTGAAGCCTTTCAAAACTAGGTGGTCGACGTCAGCGTTCTTCAATGTGCCCGCTATCTCGGCGTAAGTGGTCTTGATCATTTGAAATCGTCGCGCATTGTCGGCAATGTTCTGATCGACCCGGGAGAGCACCCAGCTGGGACAGAAATTGTTGCAGGTTCGAACGAGTGGAATGGTTAGGTGCATCTGATCGCCGAAGACAAGAAGTTGCTGCCATTCGGCATCATCCAGGCTTTTCAGGAGCCCCGGTCGCGCCTCGCCAAGGCCCAAAGCGGAAACCAACGCAGTAACGTAACGCGGGGAACGTGGCATCGGTCGCGACTGGCTAAAAGTGGATTGTGTTCTCATAACGTCCCGATTTCAGAGCAACTCCAGGAACCAGTGTTGGCTCTCGTCGAGATTTTGAGACTATTAGCGAGTAAACATCATAGGAGCGATGGGGCTCAGAATTGTCTGGAAATTGTTAACAATTTGCATCTTTTGGCAGCGCCGAATTGACCCGTTGGGTCTCGACCGCGAAAACGGGCCAACAATCTGTTGCTAAAGCACGATCCGCGCGATTGCGTTCAGCCCAAGGCCGCGACTGCAGTCCGTGGCGTAGAGAAGGGTGCGGAATCCTGCCAAGCCGGGTAGGTCGCGTTGCAGGCGCCGTCAGTCAAACGCCGTTCGATGCCGGTCGATAGTTCGCGTACAAAAAGATGCCACGAGCCGGACTCACGGCGACTGAAGACTAGACGATCAGATTCGGGGGATATGGAAGGATAGCGCACCGCGCCGCCAATTTCCTCGAGCGCCCGGGCTTCAAGCGTCGCATGACGCAGCAACGCCAAGTGAGTGTCCGCAGCACCGCCCAAGGCGCTCACGATGTCGCCGCCGTTAGTCACGCTCATTTCCAAAACTGGCAAGTTTTGTCCAAGAGCGACGGCTTGTGGCTCGCTGCCGTCGTGGGATAGCCAAATTGAATTTTGACCATGATCGTCGCGGAGAAATACCAGCCAGCGCCCATCGTACGAAATCGCGGGCTGCTGGCCTTCAGCAACGTATTCGGAAATGGCGTCAGTCCGACCGACCTGCTCAGATGGCAGCTGCACTATCTGCGAGTGGTTGTTCACCAGTTCGAAATAGGCAAAGGGCGCGTGAGGACTTGCTGCCATAGAAAGCACATCGCCAGCTGCGGGCATGGAAATCGTGCGACCGTCGGCGACCATCACCGCACGATATCCCTTGTCGACCATCGCGATCGAGGCAACTCCTCCACTTGTAGCCGCTGGGTTGAAGGAGGCGTATGCCTCTTGAACGTGAGGCGCGCGATAGGAGAAGTCATGCTCCCGCTCCCTCAAAGCGAATAGATTGAATGTGGCGGCAACCGCAAATAGCAATCCGGCCATCATCCAAAGAATTCCTCTTGTTCGTTTGTCCGCGACCGCGGGAGCATTCCACAACAAGACGATATAAAGAGCGAGAGTGGCCAGCAGACGCCGCAGGCCGAAGAATCCGGCGGCCGAAAATGGCGCGCAAGCGATTGCATACAGAACCCCGAGAATCAAGGCTGCGCGCCAGCGGCCTGCCCCTAATCATCACATCCACTCCCACGATCAGGGCAAAGATGAGAACGACGTAGTGATAAGAACCCGGCATGGACGAGAGCAACAAGAGAAGAGGCAAAAATGCCGCCCACTCCCAGGCTATCGGCGCCTTGCTAGTGGACTCACCGCTTGAAAGTAGAAAAGCGAATAGCAGCGTGGTGCTCATCAACGCGAGTACGACGGCATAAGCCAGAGGGGAACAGAGAACCGGAGCCGGATTCAATTCGGGTTCGAAAAGGAAGAGCCGATGCCAGAGTGAACTGAACGAGCTCCACTGCAAGCTATACGGGGCGAGCACATCTCCTCGGAACGCCCTCGGCAAGACTTCAAATAGCCAAACGCGGTGCACGTCCAGACCAAAGATCAGCACAGACACCGCGGCAATCGCCAGGACACCGGCGATCATTCCCGCGGCCGCACGCCAGTCACGTTTTCGCAAGAACAGCAGAAGAAACAGCGCGGGAAACACTTTGAACCAGGCGGCTGTCGCCAGCAGAGTCCCCGCGGTGAAGCGATGGCCATGGAACGCGGAGAAATAAGCCAGACAAATCAGCAGCAGAATTAACACGTAGTACTGGCCTAGCATGAAGTTCGTGCGCAAAGGAAGGAGGCATAACCCTGTAATGAGAAGAATGTGGCGCCAGTGAAGCTCGGTGAGGCGCCGCAGGATACATAGCGAAGCGGCGAGAAATGCGAGGTTGAGCAGGATCCACACCCGCTTGGCGGGGAGGGGCGCAAGCGACGTCAGCAACAGCATGGGTGCAGCACAGAGGGGAGGGTGCGGTGCGAAGCCGACCAACGCCTGCGGAATCTGGTTGTGATCTTTTTGCCGTTGAAACCAGATCCATTCGTAGGCGCGGTCGATCGGAGTGTGCTGAACACGAAGTAAAGCCGCGAGGTAGTAGTTGGGGAAATCAGTATTCAATGTGCGCCAGGCTGGAACGAGGGCGCGTGTGACGAACAAACAGAGCAGGGCGACAACTAGGATCCACTCAAGGGTTGGGACCGCCCGCCTGACCACTGATTTGGATCTTGTTTCGTTCACTCCGAGTTTCGGCATCTCCTCGAAATAGGGTAATCATCTTAGCGATTTTTTCAGGGTCCGATTGTAATCCGGATGAGACAAAACGTACGAGGTTTGGGGAATGATCAAGACGCCTTAAACGGATAGGGTCGAGTACCTGGTTAACAATGTCGGTGCGCCCTCGGTAAGTGCAGGCGCTGGCCTCGTGTGCGAGATCACCGGCGCGGACTGACCTCGCGACCATAGGATCGAGGCTATCCACTTGCGGGAGAGTAAAATTGCATCGTGACACCTCATCGTTCGGACGAGTGGCTCACCGACTATTCGGGTGAGCATTTGTTTTACGAACTCGAAATGTTTCGGTGGCTTGCAGGACAGATCTTAGGCCGGGACGGAAGAAGACCAGCTGCACAATGCCATGGTCTGAATCGTTCCGTGGTTCATCTTCGGAACCTGATTCTTTTCTTCTATCACGATGTACAAAAACGCAAGGGCGATATAGTCGCGAAGCACTTCTTTGACAAGCCCGATGAGTGGACAGCACGCGAATCCCCGCTGCTCACGGTCGCCCAATAGTCGAGCAAACAAAGAATATCAGCCCACCTAACTGATGAGCGCAAGAACGAAGGCGACCGCGAAGCATTGGGACGTTGCTGCCTTGTATGGTGAAATTGAAGCGTGTGGCGAAGGATTTTTCTACACGTGCTCCAAAAACAAAACTGCATAAGAAAGTACGAGAGAATTGCTGAAATCAGCCCCAGTGGCAGTTAGTTCTCGGTGGGCATTCGCACTCCACCACCGTCGTGTCCAAGAGCGTAATTTTCCCTGCCGCGTCCCCTGCTGACAAAAAGAAATCTTGATATTGTTGTGGTCTGACCGGCTCTAAGAACGTGCACTTGCCGCATCCGCCCGAAAAAAAGAGGTCGCGCCCATTCAGCCAGTGCAAGTCCAAGAACCGCCCGCACCAGAGCCCCAGGTGCAGGCCACACCCGAAACCCCCATCCCCGAGTAAGCTCCACCGAACGTCAAAAGCCTCCGCCCACGAGCAGAGGCTTTTTCCTTTGCCCACCCAAAAAAGGCATGCCTTGCTCGATGAGAGAACTAAACGGGGGTAAAGGTGTTCCGTAACGACCATCGCGATTTCGAACTGGATCGTAGCATTCCTTGGGTGGGCAAAATGTCCGCTTCACCGCAGGGTTGTCGTCGAACAAAGAAGAGGAAGACCGAGATGCCTTCGACGATTGTGCCTCGTCACAATTCCGTCCGCCTTTGAAATCAACAAGATCAAGATCCGATCTGCTATAACTTTTCCACCATGTTCGACCTCTTTGGGCTCTGGTTCGGAGCCATTCTTCGCATTTTTCGCACCCACCGCAGCCTGATGCTAGAGAACCTCACCCTCCGCCAGCAACTCACCGTCTTGAAGCGCTAGCACCCGAGACCCAGACTGGGTCCATTCGACAAACTCTTCTGGGTCGTGGCGTGCAGTTTCTGGACCGACTGGGAAAAGTCGCTCCTTCTGGTCCTCCCCGAGACGGTGGTTCGGTGGCATCAGGCTGGGTTCAAATTTTATTGGGCCGTGCTCTGCAAAGTGCGAAAACGAATCGGCGGCGGCCGGAGAATCTCCAAACAGATGCGCGACTTGATCTTCCAAATGGTCGCGGAGAATCCAACTTGGGGTGCACCTCGCATCCACGGCGAGCTCCTCATGCTCGGCTTCGAGGTGTCGGAGACGACCGTCACGCGCTGGATGAGGCGAGTACCCAGGCGCCCAGAACCCGCCGAACGCTGGCTGGCGTTTCTTCGCAATCATCGCGAAGGCATCGCCGCCATGGACTTCTTCACCATCCCAACTCTCACCTTCAACGTGCTCTACTGCTTCTTCCTCATTAGCCATGACCGTCGCCGCGTCTTGCACTTCAACGTCACTCGTCATCCAACGAGCAGTTGGATTGTGCAAAAGCTACGCGAAGCCTTTCCCTACGAGTCCATGCCCAAGTTCCTCATCTAGGATCACGACCCAAAGTATGGATTGGAAGTCGCTGCAGCAATTCGCTCGATGGAGATCACGACTGTACCGACTGCGATTCAGAGTCCTTGGCAGAATGGCGTAGCCGAGCGCTGGGTGGGAAGCTGCCGCCGCGAGTTGCTCGATCAGGTGATTGCGTTGGATGAGCACCATCTCAAGCGGCTCCTCTCTGATTACGTCTCCTACTACCATGACCACCGGACCCACCTCGGGTTGGGCAAGCAGACACCGTCGGGTAGGACTCGATCCACAGCTCAAGGTCGGGTGATCTCTCAGCGACGCCTGGGCGGGTTGCATCACCGCTACGACCGAGCTGCCTGAAATTGACCGTCGACAAGCTGCTTTCTCCGGCTCCACGCCCCGCGTGTGGCTCACTAAGCCGATACAACTACGGGTACGATTGCATGATGGTGTCTGGGTCGCTCCCGGTTCGCTTCTGTACACGAGAATTCCCCTGAGCAGCAGCACCTCTGCCGGTGCGTTTTGAATCATGGCGAGGCACAAACTCAATTCTTCTTGCATTCGGGGCGGCGGACCATACATAAATTCAACAACTACAAACGGTTGCACTATTTTGGGCTAATATGTTCTTCCTGTGGTCGGGTTCTTCATAGGGCAGATTGTCGCCGTGCTCGTATTTCTCATGTGGGTTGTAGTCGTTGTGCTGCTTGTCCGCCCATTCGGAGTGCCATTCACGCTATTCATGTTCGGGAAAGGCAACCGCGGCTCCAGACTTCGCTTACTCCCAACAATTCTCCTGCTCGGCAGCTTCAGTTCTGCACAAGCGTCTCATTCGGCAGCACCAGCAGCAAGGTCGCAGCCTTTATCCGATCTCCCCGTCTGGTCGACGACGCTGACGCAGCCGAACAGGTATATCTCTGCACACGGTATTCGGGGCTTCGCGGGTGGGTACTCCGAAGATGGTTTGGAATTCTGGAGTTTTCCCTTACAGCTCGTCAACGGATATTACCTTAGCTTCGTGCTGCCCAAAGCTCCCTCCGTTCCTGCGATCAGTCTGCTCACGTCAATCGAGGTCGATCCCCTCGGCGTGACCCGCATCTACACTGCGCCGGACTTTCGCGTGCAGGAACGTGTTACGACGCATGCGGAGGACCCGGGTGTTCTCGTCCGCTTTATCGTGGAAGGTCGCAGTGATCTTCATGTGCAAGTTCACTTTCAGCCGTCGCTCAATTTGATGTGGCCGGCCGGCATCGGCGGCCAGGAGACCTCGTGGGATCACGATGCGCGAGGCTTCCTATTGAGCGAACCGTCGCAACAGTTCAAAGCCCTCATTTCGTCACCGGAGGCAACCGAGCATAGCGAACCGAATAACGATCGCCGCGGTAGCGGCTTCAATCGTACTATCACTCTCACACTCGAACCGAGGCCCTGTGCTAGCGGCCGATGCGCGACTCTGGTCTTTGCGGGACAAAGTGAGAAGAATGAAGAGGTGCATGCGACAACAGCATCATTGCTGCGCGTGTCCGAGGTCTCTGCTGCCAGCGACGTGAAGCGTTTTGACTCGTCGGAGGTGGTGAAGGTCTCTACGCCGGATGCCGAAGTGAACCGTTCGATCGAGTGGGCGCAAATAGCGGTGGAGCAGGCCTGGACGTGTAATGCGCGTCTCGGTTGCGCGGTCGTTGCCGGATACGGACCTTCGCACGGATCGCGCCGTCCACAGTACGCCTGGTACTTCGCTGGAGATGGTCTGTTAGCAACGGAGGCGCTGTTGTATGAGGGCAACTATAAGCGCGCCGCTGACGAACTCGACTTTCTCTACCGGTATCAAAAATCCGATGACGGTATGATGTGGCACGAGATGTCTCAAAGTGCGGGTTTTCTGAACTGGGCGAAGGACTATCCGTACCTCTACATCCATGTCGACGTCACGTTCGATTTTCTAACAGTACTTGCGGAATACGACCGGATCACAGGTGATCAGGCTTTCCTCTCCCGACACTGGCCCGCAACCTTGAAAGCGTATCAATACTGCCTCTCCACGCTGGATAAAGGTGACGGCCTGCCGCGGGTGCCTGCGGACAAGATGAGTGGCAACGAGCAGGACCGCCTCACAGACGAACTGACACTCTCCGCCGCGTGGGTGAAGGCAGCCCACGCCATGTCCGAACTTGCTGCGTCAATGCACGATGAGGCACTGAGTCGGCAGGCGGAGTCTGTGAGTCTCCGCGCCCGAGAGAGCATCCGATCGCGATACTGGGATACCACTAGGCATCGCTGGGTTAGCGGATTTACCCGCTCCGGGACGGCGACGGAAAGCACGTCCGCGGCAGATCTGGCGGCTATTGCTTCCGACGCTTCGACACTGGAACAGACATCAGCAACTCTCGACCTGCTTGAGACGCCTCCTTATCTGACTCCGTGGGGGCTGCGCAGTAAGCCGTCCACGGCTCCGGATTACGATCCGACCGGATATGCGAAAGGGAGTGTGTGGGCCTACACTACGGCTGAAGCTGCCGAGATGATGTGGCAGGCTCATCGGTCCGACGCCGCGATCGCTTTGTGGCAAAGTCTCGTGCCTTGGGAGTCAGTCGATTCACTTGGCCACATGCATGAAGTGATGTCCGGCAGCTTTTTCACACCGCAACGCGAGTCGGTGCCGGAGCAGACCTGGTCCTCATCAGCATTTTTTTCCGCTGCGATTCACGGCATGCTGGGGCTGGAATCCGAAGGACGGAAGAACGTACTGCGCTTCGCGCCACAGGTGCCCACCTCATGGCAGTCGTTGCATGTCGAACATGTCCGGGTGGGCAAGAGCATCGTCAATCTCGACTGGCATTCAGAGAACGGACATTCCACTTTAGACTTGCGGAATGTAGGCCCGATGTTTCATCTTAGCTGGACCCAGGCCAGAACTGGCCATGATGCGATTGCTCCTGCTTCTCTTGAGCGCGATATCATGCCCGGCAACACGCACTTGAGCATACCTTGAGATCTGCAGTAGCCCGATGGTTGTGCTTCGCCAATTGGTGTCACCTCTTCGGTTTGGGATTGCAGGCGGATTCGACGGCTGGTGGAAGTTGCATGCGGGGAAGGGGAGCGAAAAAGGCCTGCGCCTCGGCTCGTCCCCAGGAGAAAAACGTTGCGTTAGATAAAAGGATTGTTTTCTAAGCCCAGTCGCCGCCCCCCATCGCCCATGCGCCAGTACCGATGGGAGTGATCTCTAAGTCGGAATTGCCTAGATGTCGAGTCTGATATGTTTCCTTGGATGATTTTAAACGTAGGAAGATGATCTGAGTTGTTCTCGCCCCGTTGTGTTGTGTGTAGCCACTTCGGAGCTTTAGCATCGTTCTACTGCGTCGCTTGATCCCACTCTTCCTCTCCGCGCTTCAGCAGCGCGTCGCGATCTTCCGGGAGAACATATTTTTGTTGGATCAGTTCATTCACCGCGTCGCCGTAAAGCTTGAGATATTCCTCGCGGCTGGAGTATCGCTCAGCGATGCTTCTGCGCGGATCGCCGTCTTTCTTGCGCTCTTCCGGCGTCTTGGCGAAAGGGATGTACGATCCTTCAAAAGAGACGCGCTGATCGGGCGCGCCAATCGAAGGGTCACGCAGGTTCCAACCAGTATAGGTGGCGAGCGGCACCGCAAGTTCCGGCGAACGAACTCCGTCGCGTTCGTTTCCGTCTTCGTCCACCTGAGGAACGAGCACGGGAAAGGCCTTCCCCGCGATCGGCGGCTGGATTGTGATCGCGATCGGCCACTCCGGGCCGAGGTCCAGACGATAGGCGACGTGATACTTCGTGCGGCTTATTGACTCCCGGAATCTCCGGAAACGCATAATTTGTCAGCGGAACGAGCGTCCCATCGGCAATACGCGGGTAGCTGCTCGGGGGCGGCGGTGTATTGGTCCGGATCCAGGCGTCCATGTTCGCGATCATGGCGCGCCAGAAATACCGGATGGCGAGCGGACTCTGCGGCTTCTGCCCCAGCCGGTCGCCCTCGCCCCTGGCGGGCGGAAATGGCCCCGAGAAGTGCTGCAGGCCGGTGAAGTGATAGATGCGCACCTGGTCCGAGATTGGCATGTCTCGTTTGCCGTCCGCGGTGGTATGGATGAGGGATGCGGCGCGGCCCCAATACTCGTAGGACGTGTTCGAGAAGAAGATCTTCGGGACCGTGTGTTCGGCCTGCGCCCGATCGAGCAATCCTGCGCTGGCGTGAGTCAGCGGATCGCTTTCCGGTTCATCGGTGAAGGGGAAAATATCCGTGGGAAAGAGTAACGACGAGGTCGGCTGCGCATCGCGCGACGGCTGACAGAAGCGGTAATTGAAGTTTCCTCGCCCCGCCCCTGCGACGTGCGCCAGCACGCCATCCAGCGCCATGCGCCCTTGCTCATCGGTGTTGAAGCCCTGGTAGAGGAAATCACGCAGGTAGCGTCCATTCTGCGAGATTCCTTCGCCGATGACGCGAGCCGCGGGAGCGATCGCATCCGGATTGTGTTTCACATAAGAGGCGAAGTCTCGAACGGCGGCAAAGCCGAGGCCCGCAACTACCGGGTCCTTTACGACATAGATATATTCGTAGATCTTTCCCGGCTGAAAGCCGCCTTGCAGGTGGATATTTCGATCGCTGGGCTCCAGCTTGCCATTCACCAGGTGCGCGAACGACCATTGCGAGCGAGGAATGACCGTTCGCGGCGCCATCGGCGAATCGCGAACCGTGAGCACATTGCGCGGATCATCTGGAGCCGCAACCGGATACTCCGTGCCGCCAATGTTGCCGCCCATGAGATGTCCGAGCGGAAGGTCTTGCATTGGCTTGGCCAGCATTACGTCGCCGCGAAGCAGACCTGTGATGGTGTGGCCGTGGTCTTTGGCCACGGGAGCGTACATGCGCAACGCATCGTCACCCGCCGCATCCCACTGCCACCCCAAAGCAGCAACCGTATAACCATTGCGCAGGAACCAGCCGTCGCCCGCGTCCTTGCTCAGGTCCCGCTGCCGCCATCGACCACCGAGAGGATGCGAGCGTGGCCGCGGTTCGGCACTTCCAACAGCATCGTGCCGTTTCCATGCGCCGCATCCTTCGGACGGACTGACCACGAAATCGGACCAGAACTCCACTTCACCGTCCTTGAGGTTGACGGCGTTCTTAAGATCCACGATGCCGCGATTGTGCTTGTTCGCGACAGCCACGGAGAAGTACACGCGCCCGGTGATGCGTTCATAAGCTCCCCCATTGCCAAACGATTGCCCGCCGAGAACGTCCTTTCTCGATGTGATTTCCACCCGAACAACACGGGCCTCGAGCAAAGACACGAAGGCGATCAGCGATCAGAAGCAGGTAGGCAGGTCGTTGCAGGAATCGCATGCGCGGCAGTGTAACATCGCAAAGGTCAGAGTGGCGCGAGGGTTCCGTACATGGTCGCTATGGTGGTACAAAAGGCTGTCTGCACCTCTGAAACGCCGCAGCCAACCTGAACCACCTCCCGACAGCCAAATCTCCCCAAAATCGGCCTCCTGATGGGTCACGCAAGCCCGACAGTCCATGGGAAAATGAATCCCCGACGAATGCCGCGATCCCAGAGCGCCGACCCGCGACCGAGGAAATCTCCGGCGTGATCTAGTGGGTCACAGACCTCGGCGACAGAAAGGTCTACAGTAGGAATAACCAAAGAAGCCGAGAATCTTGGCTGAAAACATCGGAAGGAACTCTCTCATGAAACACAAAGCGCCGTTCGTGCTTACGCTTGTGCTGGTGACAATCTTTTTCTCCGCTATCTCTGCAGCGCAGGCGCTCAAGCCTGTCCAGCTTCCGCCTCCGCAGACGACAGGGGGACGCCCTCTGATGGAGGTTCTCAAGGATCGTAAATCGACTCGCGAGTTCGGCTCGGGTATGCTCTCGCCGCAAACGCTTTCGAACTTGCTCTGGTCGGCTTTCGGAATCAACCGACCCGATGGGCGTCGTACTGCGCCTTCCGCCATGAACTGGCAGGAGATCAGCATCTACGTAGGAACTCCGGAAGGTGTGTACGTCTATGATGCTAAGACGAACAAACTGGAGCCTGCGCTAGCGGGCGACTTCCGGGCGGCTACTGGCACGCAGTCCTTCGTCAAGGACGCGGCTGTGAACCTAGTTTATGTTTCCGATCTTTCGAAGACTGACGGTGCGGCTTCCCCCGACGCTGAGATGTATACCGCCGCCGATGTGGGATTCATCGCGCAGAACGTTTACCTGTATTGCGCGTCCGAGGGGCTTGCCACCGTGGTGCGGGCAAGCATAGATAAGCCCGCCCTTGCCAAGACTCTGAAGTTGCAGCCGCAGCAGAAAATCATCTTGGCACAATCGGTGGGGTATCCGAAGAAGTAGGGAGGACCACAACAAGGTGTCCAGCATCCCTAGAAACATCCCTGAGCCTGACGACTGGCAGAGCCCGACGCCCGAACCTCGCCAAATTCCTTGGCGTGCGTGGGAAAATGGCTCCCACAAATGAACGCGGCAACCCCACAGCGTCGGCCTGCGACCGAGGAAATCTCCGGTGTAATCGAGCGGGTTACTTTCCACAACGACGAAAGCGGCTTCTGTGTGCTACGGGTGAAAGCACGCGGACAGCGGGAGGAGACGACGGTCGTCGGGTCGCTGCCTTCGGTGACCGCAGGGGAATGGCTGAGCGCGGAGGGCTGGTGGGTCAGGGACAAGGAGCACGGGCTCTGGGCTAACCTGCTTTGTCGGGCGAAGACCCAAAAGTGGGTCGAAATGGGTGAGGCTCGTGTTGAACAGGTTTCCTCAGAGTGCCATCTAGATTCTGCCGTTCCAACCACGAAGCTACATTGATTCGCAGAACTCTAAGACCGCTCATGGCATTGACGAGAGCTGCCCTTTCCTCATCGGTTCCACCGTGGTCTTGAGAAAGCACCAACCGCCTCTGGTGTATTTCAGACTCGGCTGTCTGAACGCGCTCCTGCATCTTCGTCCAGTCGGTTTCGAGCAGGGCCGCTTGATATGACTCTTGCCAGCTATAGCTGGTCGGCACTGTGATCTCTCGGTAAGGATCAACTACTTTGACTGGTAGCCATTTTGCGCTCCGTAATCCTGCGCAGACTGTCCAGCGTGGCTAAAGCATCTCGCAAATCGTGTTGTTCGCCATTCGGCGGTTTCGTATGACCGTCTTCGATGCGATCAAGAACGGCATTGCGAGCGTGGGCGATCCGTTCAAGCGATTTCACGGGGTTGGTTTCGAACAAAGCAGCTTGGCAAAGCTGTCGCCAGTCTGGAAGAAAGTGCGTCTGTTTATTGGTCATCTTTTCGTTTTATAGAACGAACGCAGCATCAGCGTCAACTCCTTTGTTTGTAAGCGATTACATAGCGTGCTGGACGTTAAAGGCAAGCTTCCAAAGTCGTATGTAGTCACCGCATTTTGCGGAATTGGATTAACAAAGCTAACCAGCCCTGTTGGGCATATCCGAAAGCGGGAACGGCTGGCGCTCGTTCCGTACTGGCTTCCTCACACATGAATGTGTCGCGTGGTAATCGCCGCACCATTCACAAAATGATTCACCGCAGCACCAAGTTCGACAGTCGGCACAAATCGCAGGTCCGCAGTCGGCGCACTTGGCTACCGCAGGCTTGCCACACGGCATTCCTGTGTCGCTGTCACTCGATACGTACTCGATCTGACAGAAGCCCTCTCAGAGGCACGCGGGCATGGATCGTAGTACCACGTTTGGGCTGCGAGTCGATTGACAGCGTTCCCTTTACAAGCTTCAGTCGCTCCTCCATGCTGATGAGACCAAGACCTCGGCTCTTCTTTGCCGCTTCGCGGTCAAAGCCCACGCCAGAATCCCTAACCGTGAGATGAATTTCATCCGACGTTCCCCATAATCGCACTTCGAAGTGCCGTACCCCACTGTGTTTTGCCGAATTGTGGAGGGCTTCCTGCAGTACTCGGAAGAAGCAAAGAGAAATGTCCGCCGACAAAGGGCTGGGTAAATCGTGGGTTTGGAAGTCAATCTCCAGTTTCTGCTGCTCGCTGAACTCTCGACAGAACCCTCTCATGGCCGCAACTATGCCCAGAACCTCCAGTTTTGACGAGTGCAACTCGTGTGACATGGATTGGACATCGGTCGCTATCTCGGAGGTTCGCTTCCATAGTTCGCCCATCCGGCTACGGACTTCAGACAAATTGGGAGGAAGTTTTTGGAGCTGCTCTAGCTGGATGGCCAACAGTGCGAGACGTTGAGCGATGTCGTCGTGAAGCTCTCTGGCGATCCGGGTACGTTCCTGCTCCTGTGCCTCAATCAACTTTCGGCTGATGCCTGAAAGCGCCTCTTCTACTTGTTTCCGTTCGGTGACATCGATACAAGTCCCTATGTAACCAGCAAACGAGTGATCCTGATTGAATCTAGGCACCCCAATGTCTAAAAGCCATCGATATTCTCCGTCGTTCCGCCGCAGCCGATACTCCATTCTGAACTCGTTGCGAGAATCAAAGGCTTGCGTGTAGGTCTCGACACAACGTTGTAAGTCTTCACTGTGTACCCCCTCTGTCCATCCGTTTCCAAGCTCCGCATCAATTGATCTTCCAGTGAAGTCCAGCCAAGGCTTGTTGAAGTAGGTGCAGAGTTTGTCGGTGCCCGACATCCAAATCAGCACGGGAGCCGTATCTGCCAACAACCGGAAGCGCAGTTCGCTTTCCTTGAGAGCCTCTTCCGCCTGTTTGCGCTCAGTGATGTCACGGGCGATCGCTGAAGCGCCCCTCACCTTGCCAGATGAACCCCTAAGCGGGGAAATGGTCAAGGAGAGAACAACCTTCTTCCCTGATTTCGCGACACGAATCGTTTCGCGGTGCTCAATCTGCTCCCCCGCCTTCACGGTTTCAAGAATCTTTTTCTCCTCATCCAGTAGCTCAGGCGGGATGATGATTGTTATCGGCTGTCCAACCGCTTCTGCTTCACTGAAGCCGAAAATACGCTGCGCAGCTGCGTTCCAACTCACGATGACTCCGTCCGTATTCTCGGAGATGATCGCATCGTCAGAGGATTCCACAATGGCTGCAAGGTGAAGCCGCGCCTCCGTCACTGCTTGTTCACGCAAAAGCTGCTCTCGTTCGCGCTCAGATTGTTGCCTTTCGGCGATTACGGCCGCCAACGTCAAGCCCAATATTGAAAGCACCCCGAAGAACACGTCCAAAAGAACAGCGTTTATGAATTGGTCGTTGCTGGCGAAAGGCCCGGAGCCTAATGCGGTCTCCATCGTGGCTATCAACGCAATCAAAAGAGTTGCCAAGCCCGCTCCGCTCACTCCAAAACGGATCACCGCCCCAATTACGAATGGCAGGACTGCGAAAGCCAAAATGTGCAATCGGATTGGAATTAGCGGCAGATCGCCAAAGATGATGAAGCACACAACTGTGAGCAGGAGTAGAGCCGCGACCAATTCCGCAAAACGAAGCCAAGAACGAATTCTTAGCAAATCTGGAAACGTCAACATGACAGGCGTTACGAGCAACACGCCCATACTGTCTCCCAGCAAGTAAATCAGCCACGCTGGACCGAATCCCGACCAACCACGCACATTGCTTGCGTAAAGGATTGAAGCTCCGATTGACGCGCTCACCATGGCGCTGCCCAATGCGCCGAAGAGAATTAGCCCGATTACATCGCGCAAGCGAGACAGCGAAGGACGGAAGTTAACAAAGTGGCGGAGGAGGAACGCTGCAATCAGTGCTGCGAGTGTGGTCCCAGCGGCGTAACCGACAGCAGCCCAGTGAGGCAAGGGACTCAAGAAGGCAAGGAGAAAAGCCCCACCCGCGACTCCGGGCCAAACTGAATAACCCCAGATTAGGAGTGCGCCAAGAGCAATCCCTGACGCGGGCCAAACAGGGCCGACACCGCCGCTGCTGATGGTCTGGAGAACATCGCCGAGTTTGCCAGCCGCAAATTGCGCAGCAAACACTATGGCAATCTGGGCGAGATATTTCCCGACTTGACGTGGCGCTACTCTGACACTCTCAGCCACTTGGGACATGTGGTCTCACCTCCGGAGCGCCACTCGAATTCATTGGAACGCAGTGAGTTAAGATGCGAAGCAACAGACCCATTCTTATACTCTCTTTGTTTTCGGTACAGTAGCAGACAACCCAAAACCGACCATTTAGGCATGTCTCGCCTCAACTGGAAATGGAGAAAGTGTTCGTCCGTTAAGATAGCGGAGCGAACGTATGAGAAAAGAGCGCAAGTACTACACAGCTGAAGAGAAGGTGGCGATTCTGCGACGCCATCTTTTAGAGCACGTCCCGGTTTCCGATCTGTGTGAAGAACTGGGCCTGCAGCCGACGGTGTTCTACCGCTGGCAAAAAGAGTTCTTCGAGAACGGAGCGGCGGCCTTCCAGACGCCGGAACGTCCTCTCCACCAGGTGGAAGAGAAACAGAAGCGGATTGAGTTCTTGGAGAAGAAGGTGCAAACCAAGGACGAGGTCCTGGCTTTCGAGGATGGTTTCCATGACCAGCTTCCCACTGCCATTCAGGACGGCGATCACAATCGCTTCCTTGTGCACGTCCATGCCGATATACTTGATGTCGCGACTCATTTCAGTTGCCTCTTGGGGGAAAGTCATTCGTGTCAACGCTTATCTTTCCCCCAAGGTAAAGTGCCATTCTCTAGCCGATTTGCCTATGCCCTCCTGCACTTCTTTCCCACCGCACACACCACTGCAGTTACTCTCTAGCCGCCGTAGCGGAGCGGAGGCGGCGCCACATCCAGCTTCGACCTTCTGAAGCGGGGCGCTCTTTCATAATGCATTAACCCGGTTCTGAGTGCTATTGCACTCAGTGCTCCCAGTCACGGCAGTTTGGAAGGTGTTGTGCTAAGAAGAAGGTAGACCGGGAGTCGTCCGAAAGACAGCACTCGACCCCAGCGCATACCGCGCGTGGCTGAAGCCCGGCGACGCCCGGCAAAGATCTCGACGAACAGCCTTCGGCACTCGCGCGCCGACACAGGGGCTGCACGCCACTCGATGCCTCGGGTCTATACTCACCGTGTCCGATGTTTCCCCAAAGGAGAGTTGCAATGAAGATTAAGAGTTTCCTACTCGTCCTGATATTCGCTCTGACGCCCGCGATGTGGGCGCAGGACAAACCCGCACAAGCACCTCCCGGCCCCGGCAGTGGAAACCAAATGCGGGCCGAGCATCGCCAAAAAATGATGGAGATGCATAAACAAGAGATGGAGGCCATGAGAACTGACATCGAGAAGATGAAGTCCTCGCTCGCTCAGATGAAGGCTAACGTTCTCACGATCAGGGATCCGAACGAGCTATCACGCTGGCGAAACAACGTGGATATGTGGGAAACGGTGGTTAACCACATGGACCGAATGCAAAAGAACATGGCATCGATGGGACCCGGCATGATGCACGGCCATGGCATGGGCGGCCCGCCTCCTACTCCGCCAACCGAAAAGAAACCTGAGTAAGCGCACGAAGTACCGTCGCCGCAAGCGGGGGACGACCCAAAGCCTTCGCGTTCTACGTGCGAAGGTTTTTCCATTTATATAGGTTCGCCAAAGCCAAGGCTACACGCACACGACTGCGCCCAGTCACTGGTTTGAAGCATTGTTGACGTAATATCGCCAGTTCACAGACTCTAATCCGGTCTATCGGAAGTACAAAGGATGAGAACCGTCAAATTACCGTCTTTTCGATGAAATCCCTAAGTGGCCCCTCAATGGCACGGTCGTGCTCCTCGGCTTCCGGGACGGCACGGAGTCCGCTCATCGACTTAATGTCGATGCGAAAGAACACAGTCTCAATCGAAGAAACCAGCGATCTGTCGCGTGCTTCCGACAGAGGGATTCGCCACCATTCAGAGCACTGCGCCGCGAGTCGTTCCCGCGCATGTTCCCGCTGAGCGGTGTGGTATCGCGGCACATTCAGTTCCAAGTACGTTCCAGTCACTATTACGCTAATCCAGTTCCACCGATTTCCGATTTCGTCGGCTTGCAGACAAACCTTGGGATTTTGCCGCATCCACTCAATCTTTTTGCCGACAGTCGAAAAGATGTAGAGGCAGTCAGGCTCATACGAAAAGCGAACAGGTACAACATACGGTTGGTTGTCCAACGAACATGCCAGCCTTCCGACAGATACGCGTTTCAACAGCTCACTGCATTCTTCTTGGGATATTGAAATGATTCGCATGACGGCTTCTCTCCCGGACGCGCCGGAGCAAGTCTAAACTACTTCGCAGCCCAAACCGACCATTGGGGCTCGCCTGCCAGCCTGCTAGGCTGCGTTGGGGTTTCCCCGCGGCGCAATTTCCTCAAACTCGCTGGGAATTACCTCACGAGCGGCTGGGGGGCGTCCCTGTCAGAAGTGATAGTTCCCAAGCTGCCACCGATGGTGAGAGTATAGCTATTGGCGGCCCCCACTACACTCAGCCACTCTTGTGCCGACGCGCAGCCTAGTGACTAAGCCGAACTAAAACGCCCTCACGACGGTTTAAGTCATAATCAAAGCAGAGACCTCTGGGGCGGGACGGAAACTGGAGTCCATCATGAAGTTACGGTTCTTGGCGGTAACCGCAGCGTTGTTAGCGTTGGCCTATGCAACCCCCCTTGGTTTTGCCGAGGACCAGGGCGGAGCTGCAGCGAAAGACCATGATGCTGCCGCCAGCACCCCGTCCAAGCCCACTGCGGCCAGCGTTGAGCCCGCAGACCCCGACAAGGTAAAACACGAGGGCGGTAAGACGGATGTTGATGCGGTGGGGAACCGCAATGTTGGCTGCAAGACCGGCATGGGAAACTGGTATGGAGTGGAGAAACAGATTGCCATGGGCAAGCAGTATGCCCAGCAGGTGGAAGCCACCGCAAAGCTGATCCAGGACCCGGTGGTTACGGAGTATGTGAACCGGGTGGGACAGAACCTGGTACGCAACTCCGATGCTCAGGTGCCGTTCACGATCAAGGTGATCGACTCTGATGACATCAATGCGTTTGCCCTGCCGGGCGGCTTTTTTTACGTGAATTCCGGATTGATTCTGGCAGCGGAGGAAGAGGCCGAACTGGCTGGTGTGATGGCGCATGAGATCGCGCACGTGGCGGCCTGCCACGCGGCCCGCGAGAACACACGCGGAAGCCTGATGCAGATGGCTACCATTCCCCTGATCTTCGTTGGCGGCGGAGTCGGCTATGCCGCCTACGAGGCGGCGGGTCTGGCCGTGCCCATGACGTTAATGCACTTCTCGCGCGGTTTCGAGGCCGAGGCCGATTACCTGGGAATGCAGTACATGTACAAGTCGGGATATGATCCGCAGGCTTTCATCAGCTTCTTCGAAAAAGTGCAGGCACAGGAAAAGAAGAAGCCGGGCACGTTGGCCAAAGCATTTTCTACCCATCCTCAAACCCCGGATCGCATCGAGAAATCACAGCAGGAGATCGAGCATATCCTACCGGCACGCGCCCAGTACGTGGTTTCGACCTCGGAGTTTGACGACGTGAAATCGCGGCTGGCGGCGATTGAGAACCGCCACAAGATTCTGGACAAGAAGGAAGACCAGAACAAGCCCAGCTTGCGGCGGACGTCTTCCACGGACAAGAACGGCGAGGATGACAAAGGGAATGACGATGATCGTCCAACCCTGAAGCGCCGCGCCGACAGCAACTGAATGCCGACGCAGCCTAGTTGACTCCCACCAGCGCTCTTTGAAGTGACTCTTGCATTGTGTGAGGATTCACGCGCGGGGAGGACCGATCGCACCGTTAAAACAGCCTACGCGTCGCGCCAGTGGCGCCTTTTGCCTGCCTGAATTACGCGTTCCCGATGAAAGCCGCCGGCGCGCCTCAATGTGCGGTTTAGGCTCCATCAATCAACGTAAAAAGGGCGGCTAGGCCGCCCGGTTTACCGCTCTTATCTAGAAAACTCATCTAATGGGAGAGCCGCTTAGAGATCAGAGTGGCATTGAGTACGCCAGCCTTTTCCCAAGTGCCCTTGCAGATTACGCGATCCCCATCCTTAACTTGGCTGGGGTCGATGTCGTTGACCTTCTTGTCGCCATGGTACTGACTGACCCACTTCGTCGAGCTGTCGTACTTTACGGTCATCTCGGCGTTGGACCCACCCTCCTTACGTACAGTCAGCATGGATTTGTCGGGGTCGCTTCTCACGACAGTACCCTCCCAGCGGGCCTCCTTTGCGACCTTCTCTTTGGCCGGAGCCTCTTGCGCGAATACCGCTGTTGACAGCGGCAAGGCAAGTACAGATGCGAACAGTAGAGTGAACAGCTTCTTTCCCATGAGACTTCCTCCCTTTCACCAAAACAGATCTGCTGTTGCGGCAAGAACAATAGCGCTCCGGACGGAAAAGAACAATACTTAGACAACGGCGTCGACGCCAAGGGGTGGCAGAAGCGCCTGGCCTTGAGGAATAGCGAGCGTGAACGGCTAACAGATTGTGCGCTAACCGTGCGCTGGGGGCTAGCTAGCTACGCTAGCTATGCCTTTGCATTCTGTGGATTGTGTCGAGCAATGCTTCCGCGAATCGTGGTTCAGGGGTTCGCTAATTGTTTGCTGTTGGCTTCGGCACAATCCGAGGGTGTCTTAATACCAGGCTGGCTTAAATCGCCGCGAATACGGGCATCCAAGCCGCAATAACGTGTCTTCTGGTTCCACTTGCCGGCGCGGTTTACAATGCTAGTCGTAACGCCTCCGCGGCGGGGTAGGGGCTGATGTGCCTCCGAGCCCTCACACCCGCGCAAATCCTCACACAAGGCAAGAGTCACCTCAAAGAGCGCTGGGGGCACTTACAAGCAGCACAGTGTAAACTTCCGGCAACGTTCGTTATTCTGTAAGGCGGGTCGGGGAGGCAGTAGCTCGAACGGCCCTCCCAGATTGGCGGTGCCCTGTTTCCTCAAAACTCAGTGACGGATAGAAAATGGAAAACACGATCATATTAGTCGTTGGATGCTTGATGTTATGCGCCTCGGTACCACCGCATGAGCAGCCACGGGAGTTGAAGGGCGGTGGCCATTTGCTTGGCGAAACCGCCGAGCAGTTCTTCTCCGAAGGCTTTGTTGGGGATATGGTACAGGCATGCCAAAGAAGGGACTGGAAAAGCGTGAGACAGTTGTCCAAGAATGTGAGCTATGCGTCCAAAACCAGCGCAAAGGATATTTGCGCGAAAGAGAACCTCGCCAGGCAGCAAGCGACGAGTGGGGCACGTCTGGAATACAGTGGCCGCGGCGACGAGGAGACAATGAGGGCAGATACGTTTACCTTCGACGGCGGCCATTTGGTTAAGATAGACATGGTCTATATCGCCCCAATCGCAAACATTGAAGGACATCATCCGAAGTCCTTTGGCGAGCTCTTTGCCGGACTGCAGGAAGCCTACGGACCGCCGTCGAGAAGCTACAGCGAATCCATGCTAAACATTTACGGCGCAAAATTCGACGCGCACCGCGCCGTGTGGATGGGCAAACAGGACGTAATCATCATCATCGAGCAGCCGGGAGAGGACGATCGGACCAAAATAATGGCGGAAACACTTGCAGAATACAACCGCGCAGCACAAGCGCCAAAGACCGCCAATCCTCTGCAATAACCAAGACTTCCTCTTTCCAGGTTACAGGGCACGGTCACCACCCCCCAGCGCTCTTTGAAGTGACTTTCAGGCTGCGTGAGGATTCGCGTGCGGGGAAGGGGATGCTGCGCCTTCCTCTTGCCTTTTCCTGCAAGAATTACGCGTTCCCGATAAAAGCTGCAGACGCGCCTAAATGTGTGGTTTGGGGGCTTCCCAACCGAAGCGGAGTCCCATGGAGCACTCCAAGAACTTCATTACACAGGTGTTGTGACTGTCGTCACTTGCATTCTTATAGCAGCGCCGCATAATGCAGGGGCATCCTGAGTGCCAGTAAGTCTGATCTAGACTCTACTATCCTCCCCCTCAGAAAGAGAGAATCATGAAGACTTGTACGCTGCTGTTTGTAATCGCAATCGCAGTTTCTGCGAACGCCCAAGATAAACCTCGCGTCTTAGTTCAGGGCAAGGGTTCAGAAAACGTCAGTAGCAACGGAGCTGCCGGAGGGGACCACCACTGGGCCGAGAGCATGGAGGTCGGAAAAAACTTCCAGAAGGACTGCTCCGACGTGATCGTCACGATCAATCAGGCGAATGCCGACTACATCGTCATGATGAATCGTGAGTCCAAGCAGAACCGGGGTCTGCTACGCAGTAACAGCCAAATCCAAGTCGCCAACAGAGCGGGTGACATTGTCGGCACGAAAGCTACACGGACGGTAGGGAATGCTTCAACGGACGCCTGTAACCTAATCGTTGCTGATTGGCAGGCTCATGGCCGTATCAATGCTCAAGAGGCTCCGGCAGTTGCCCCGTCACGGCCAGCAACTGTTCAGCCTGCGGTTCTCAAACCTCGCTAGCAGCCCAAGTCGTCCCCGCAGTAACTGGTTCGACACATGCCTACGCGTTGTCGGGGAACAGGGCCGAAGCGCAAAAGATGCTGGATCACTTGAAAGAAGCAAGCTGGCCGAGCCCGTCGAAGCCGGCGAAGCCCGGTACAAGCACGACGTGAAAACGTTTGGTGGAGGGGGCCCTCGCGTTTTGATCGGCCACGGTTCAGAACCTCCTCAAGTCTCACGAAGATTATCCGCGCCTTCTTGTCCAAAATCGAGTTCAAGCCAGGGATTGACCCTCCTAATACTGCCTTGGCTGCCGAAATGGTCGAAGAACGTCTTGCCGCCAGCCCATCGCTTCCGGACAGAAGGTTCCGTAAACCTCTCGTGAAAGGGAGCCAGCGGCAGTCGTCACGAGCAACCCGGAGAGTACCTTCCGAGTGGTCGACAATCCATGCCGAATCGTCGGTGCGGCGCAGACTATAATTGCGCGCACGGATGGCGCTAGCCCTTGGCACGAAACTCGGACCCTACGAAGTCCTCGCACCGCTCGGTGCAGGCGGAATGGGCGAGGTCTATCGCGCCCGCGACGCACGCCTGGGGCGCGAGGTGGCCATCAAGGTTCTGCCCGGGGAGTTCGTATATGATCCCGACCGATTGGCCCGTTTTCGGCGGGAAGCGCAGATGCTGGCTTCACTGAACCACCCCAACATCGCGACGATTCATGGGCTGGAAGACTTCGGCGGATCGTATTGTCTGGTGACGGAACTTGTCCCCGGCCAGACGCTGGCGGAGCGGCTCGCCACCGGGGCGCTCCCGGTGGAGGAGGTTCTACGGATTTGCGGCCAGATCGCTGAGGCGCTTGGGGCGGCGCATCAGAAGGGAATCACGCACCGGGACATCAAGCCCGCCAACATCAAGGTCACGCCCGAGGGACGGGTAAAGGTCTTAGACTTCGGATTAGCCAAAGTGGCGCCCGAATCGCAGGCCGAAGGCCGCGCCGACGCACCGACCCTGACGGCGATGACGCAAGCCGGAGTGATTCTTGGCACGCCCGCGTACATGAGCCCGGAGCAGGTACGGGGTGAACTGGTGGACCAGCGTGCCGACATCTGGGCGTTCGGTTGCGTGCTGTATGAACTGCTGGTGGGACAGCAGCGTTTTCGCGGTGCGAGTTTTGCGGAGATCATCGCCTGCGTGCTGAAGACGGAGCCCGGCTGGGGGGCGTTAACCGCCAGGGCTCCGGCGAAGGTACGGGATCTGTTGCGACACTGCCTCCAAAGAGATCCCTGCCGGCGCTTGTTGGACATTGCTGATGCGCGAAAGGATATTGAGGAGGCGCTGCGGGTTCCCGCGGCCGGGAGACCGGCGGAGGAGGATCGTGCAATTGGTTCGCTGGCTGTTCTGCCGTTTGCGAACGCCAGCGGCGATCCACAAATGGAATACCTCAGCGACGGCCTTACCGAGAGCATCATTCTCAGTCTTTCACAATTGCCGCAGCTCCGCGTGATGTCTCGCAGCGCGGTATCCAGGTACAAGGGGCGCAGCGACGAGGCGCAGGATGCCGGTCAGACGCTTGGCGTGGGGGCGGTGCTTACCGGAAAGGTCCTGCAGAGGGGCGAGACCTTATTGGTCAGCGTCGAGCTGGTGGATGTCGAGAATGGCTGGCAACGGTGGGGTGCGAAATACAGAAGGAAGGTAGAAGATATTTTCGCGATGGAACAGGACATAGCGAACAAGATCTGCGAGAAGTTGCGCCTGAAGCTCGCAACCGGAAAGCAGAACTTCTTGGCCAGGCGCTACACAGAAAATGTTGAGGCCTATCATCTCTATCTGAAGGGCCGATTCTACAGGGGAAAGAGAACCGCGGAAGCCCTTTACAAGGGGATCCAGTATTTTCACCAAGCCATCGAATTGGACCCCACCTATGCTTTGGCGTATGCGGGTCTGGCTGAGAGCTATGTTCCACTGGCTGTCTACGGTCACCTTGCTCCCAAGGATGCGTGTCCGAAAGCCAAGGCCGCGGCAAACATGGCGCTTGAGATCGATCCGGAACTGTCGGAAGCGCGAACAGTGCTGGGAGGGATCATGAGTTACTACGACTGGGACCTAGAGAACGCGGAAAAAGAACTCCGCGAGGCTACCGCCCTGGATCCAAAATATCCGAGGGCCCGGCAGACGCTCGCCGAAAATCTCATCATCAGCGGCCGTTTTGAGGAGGCCGTGCTTGAAGCCAAGCGCGCGCTGGAATTAGATCCACTCGCCTTGAGCCTGAATGCATTCATGGCGATGACGTACTACTTCGGGCGCGAGTACGATAAAGCGATCGAGCACGGGTCGAGGACGGTTGACTTGGATCACAATTTTTTTCCGGGGTATTTTTATCTGGGTATGGCTTACCAAGTAAACGGGCAGTTCGCCGAAGCTGCCGCGGCACTGCAACAAGCAAGAGTGCTTGGGCTGGGGCGTGTAGTACCGAAAGGAGAACGGTGGGAGTGGCACCCCATTTCAGCCACGAGCTCTTCCGGGACTTGAACCATTCGGCACCCGCGGTATGGGTGAGGTTTACAAGGCGCGAGACACACGGCTGAACCGGATCGTCGCCGTCAAGGTTGCTTAGGCGGATTCTGAGGAACTTTTATGTCGTTTATTGTCTTTTGTAATTACTCCCGAATGACGTTAGTGCTTTATCGGAGGCGCGCCCTCACAAGAAGCGTGGGGAGAGAGACGGAGAGTTGGGGCGCGCGTTCGATAAAGCCGTCAGAAGGAAGCCGCTCGCGGGTGCGGCGGACGCGGGTTGCTATGGGAATTCAATCGATTTCTGCCTGAAAAGCCTTGCCAGACGGGGATTTTGGCCAAAAGGTTATTATTGATGCTCATCGATGTGGAACTTCTCGCAACTGTCGGCATCATCCTACCTCGGCGCCATCCGTTGTTCAAGGCGCAGTTCCGAGGCCTATGTCTATACACGCGCTATTAGCGTCCGCCGCGCGAGCGGCTTCGTTCTGACGGGCAAATTGGAAGTTGTGGATCTTACACAAGAACCTGATCCAGCGACAGCTATGGAGGGAATGAACCGAGCAGTCACAAGGCACGCGTCACTTTGTACTAACTTGTGTGATAAAGGCTGCTAATTCTAGCTATTTCGTGCGACTCTGGAGATTGATTCCAAAGGATTTCCTTTGTTTTCAATGCTGGCATGGCTTCGATTCCGACCCGCGCCTCCAGAAATTTACGCGTTTCACGCGATCGGTGGAATCTCCCAGGCACCACCTTCTGTTCTCGTCTTGACAGTTGTACGGCCGGACCGATGACGAGGATTCTACTAACCTGCTACGGCTGAGCTTCCTTCGTCGCAAGATCAATGAGCAGGATATCCGAGTTTCCCCGCGAGCGGTCGAACACAATCCGGCGGCCATCGGAAGTGATATCAAAGGTCCGCATTGCGGCGGGATTGCTCAGCCGGGTCAAACGCCGGGAGCGCATCGTGCCAAGGTCGAGCAGCCAGAAATCTTGCCCGGCGGTCGTACTTCCGAGCATGTAAACCAGGCCCGTGCCATCAGGCAGGAACCGTACACGCTCACCATCGCGCTGCACGTTGATTTCGGGCAGCTTCGCGGGAGTACCATCGGGATGCACTGCCAGGAGCGGCATCACCGTGAACACCTGCGGGCCGCCATACACGATCAGGTCCCCGCGGGGAGACCATACCGGATCCTGGAACGATCCTGTTGCAATTCGAACTGGCGAGCCGCCGTCGGCGGGTAATTTGAACAAGCCTGCTCCATCGCGGTGGCTGCCGGCCGCGACAATCCATTTGCCGTCGGGAGACCAGGAAGCCGTGCCCCGAACATCGACGTCGCTCGAAAGGGGGTGAAGTCGCGTTCCGTCCGAGGCCATTACGTGCATATGTCGCTTCCCGTCCCGCCTTAGCGCAAACGCAACACTGCTCCCGTCCGCTGAGACTGCTGGAGGCGACTGCAGCGCGCCATCCGAACCCTTCCAGATCTCCAGCGCTTGCCTATCGCGATAGCTCCACAGTCCGTCAGCCCCGTCCCGCGAGGACAAGTAGAACAACGATCCGCCTCCGAAGCGCGGCGCCTGGGCGCGCATGGTGGGTACTGGGAAGGCTGCAACGTCCCTTTCTTCAGCCATGCGACTGGTAATCGGAACGCTCCACAAGTTGACCTGAGAGTTCACGACACTGGCGGCCAGACGCCGACCGTCCGCCGTCGCTGCCAGAGCGGTGTATTGTTCCAAGCCCGAACTCACGCGCTGCGAAGTGCGGGTCTCCATATCGAACGCCCACAACCATGGGCCGGCCCCGTTTTCGTTGTGCGCAACGAACAGAACCGTCCGCTCGTCGATCGGAGCTGGGTACGCGATAGCGGTATTGAGATGAGTGAGTTGTTCCGGCTCTCCCCCGTCCGGTGAAATGCGCCACAGGTCCATCTCTCGCGTGGATGGCCGGCCGCGAACAAAGTAGATCCAGCGCCCATCTTTCGACCAGACCAGAAAGTGGTTGTGCAATCCAGGCTGGCTTTTCAGGATCTGACGTTCATTGGCGCCGTTGTGGTCCGCCACAAACGTGGGATCGCCCGGTTCCCACCTGTGATACACCAGCCGGGTGCCATCGGGTGACCAGGCAACCTCGGCAGCATGTTCACCCAAAAAATTGTGCGGCGCTCCACCCATCAGCGGCCAGAGCATGAGCCTCCTGCTTTCCGTTCCGCCGCTCCACACCTCTGATCCGTCGCTCGAGAATCCGATGCCACGAAGGGGCCCGCGCGCATCTCCGATCCGGCCCTGGGTAAGGTTCGCGAGGCTGCTACCGTTGGCTTGAATCAACCAGACGTCGAACGGGCCGCTCCGATCGGAGATGAAGGCGACGAATTTCCCGTCGGGGGAGATGGCTGGGTTGGTTTCGGCCCCTTCGAAGTCGGTGAGCCGTGCGAAATGCGCATTGGCAAGCGGGTTCTGGAGGGTCGGCGGGTGCCGATTGGCGAGCATCCACACACCTAATCCCGCCGCCAGCATCGCTGCTGCCGCCCATGGCAACCAGGGGTAACCCTTCGGCACCACCACCGCGGGAGGCGGATGATCCGCTTCCTTTTGCCGAACCATCCTGCGGAGATCTACGGCCAGTTCCTGCATTGACTGGTAGCGGTCCGCAGGATCGCTTTCGAGCGCCTTCTCCACTACGTTGCGCAGACCCGCTGGAACGGTCTGTGGCAAGGGTGGGGGTGTCGAGTGGATGACCTTTTGCAGCACCTCGAGATCCGTGGCGCCAGTGAAGGGTCGCTGATTGCCGAGGGTTTCGTAGAGCACGATTCCGAACGAGAAGATGTCGCTTCGCGCATCGACGGCCCTTCCTGAGGCTTGTTCCGGAGACATGTACGGGATCGTTCCTATCAGCAGCCCGGGACGCGTTCCTGCCTCGGTGAGAGTACGTGTTCCCCCCGGGTCGGAGGGCTCTTGCAGCTTCGCCAGACCAAAGTCCGCCAGTTTCGCGTAGCCATTCTTCGCAACCAGGATATTGGTAGGCTTGATATCGCGGTGCAGGATTCCGGCCGTGTGCGCGGATGCCAGTCCGTCGGCTACGCCGGCCAGCAGCTCCGCCGTCTGGTGCCACCCGCGCTTCTCCTGTTTGGCCCAAGTCTGGAGTGTCCCGCCGTCCACGAACTCGGTCACCAGGTACTGCCGGCCCCCGAAATCGCCAGCGTCGTGGACGGTCAGGATGTGCGGGTGGTTGAGCGAGGAGGCCATTTGTGCCTCTCGCTGAAAGCGGCGGCGCGCCGCGGTGTCGGCCAGCTCCGCCGAAAGGAACTTGATCGCCACCGGCCGGTTGAGCTTGGTATCGACGGCACGAAACACCTCACCCATACCGCCAGCGCCCAGAAGTCCTTCAATCTTGTAAGGTCCTATTTGAACGCCGGAGGTGATCACGGTCACTGGAGAATCCGGGCCAGCAAGCCCAGCCCGACCACCCGGTGCGGGCTGGTCCACATTCCCCGTCTTCGATGAATCCCGGGCCAACAGAGACTCGACTTCGCGGCGCAGCTTCGGGTCGGCCGCGGCAAGCACCTCGGCGCGCTTGGCTGGATCGAGCGCAGCCTGATACAGTTCCTCGATCTGGCGCCTGTGTGAGTCAGTCATGGCGCTACCCTTGAAGAATGGCTGCATGCTAACACGTCGTGATGCTCCCAGGCGTCTGATGTAGTGGCTTCCGCGTTCCGCGTGGACGGCTTTCATCGCTGGTGTAGCTCCGATTCCGACCCGCGCCTCCACTCTCGATTCACTTTTCGGCATCAGGACTTCTCACCTTGTCCTGGCCGCAGCGGATGTGGCGGGGCAGGATCCCTGGTGAGCCAAATGCCATCAGTCGTCGTCGGAAGGCATGGGTTCTCCGACGATGTTGTAATACACATTCTTGGGCTTCTTCGGCTGAGCGGGCTCGGCCTTTGGCGCGGGTGTCGGCTTCGTCGCCACAGGGCTTGCGACGGCCGGCGCCGGGGATGGCGGTTGTGCGGCTGGTGACTCCGCCACTAGCGGACTTGGGCCAGCGGTTGCTGCAGGTCCCGCTACCGGCGCAAGCGGCGGAGCTGCAGAAACGGCAGCGGGCGCATGTATCTCAACCGGCTCTGCCTTCATTACCGGCGCTGGCGGAGTGTACGGCGATGGAGTTTGGGTCAGCGCGGCAGTCGTGGTTGGCTGAGGGAACACTCGCGCGGGTCCGACAGCTGCGACCGGAGCCGAACCTTTCATCGTCTTGATTCTTGTTGTCCTCGGACGCTGAAAGAAATAGTTCAGGACCGCCGCCACCAGCCCCGCAATACAAAATTCCAGCACGGAAACGAACAGGTCGGGATAGTTATACGGGCGCTGGGTGAACGAGGTCGGTAATCCCGAAGATTGACCCATGACATCGCCCAGCCAGGGCACGACCAGGTTGTTCATGACCGACACGATCAGGCCCCAGATCGCTTCCCCCAGGATCACCGCCATAATGATCCGGCCAATCCATTGCCGCGCGTCTGTCCCCTTGGAGCTGAAGGTCTTTACGGTTTGGTCCATAATTCTTCTGCCTTTACCAGGATTGTTACACACCAGCTAGTGACGCGAAAGGCGGCCGAAACGCCGAGAGTCGCTCAGTTGGAAGCAAATCCCGGGACGGAGTCATCTTGAGGACTTCAGTCCCTGAGGATCTGGCCTGCAGCCGCACCATCGCCTGCGAGCCGCATATGCACTCCACGCGAGATGCTTCGCAAGCTCAGCATGACGCCTTGTCTCTCATGTTGCGTTTACAGCTCGAAGCATGGCCAACTTCGAAGCCTCCGCAAATTTCCGTTGGAGTTGCCGCGAAAGCGGATACGCCAGTCTGGCCGCCATCTTCCGTGGCCGGGAAAAGGCGAGTATGTCGTACCAGACCTCATCTTCGTTGCGCCTCCATTCAACTGTGAATCGCTCCTCTCCGCTCTCTGCATGTTCCCACAGCGTGCCGTAGGCAAAACCAAATCGCCTGATGGGGCCGTCCTCATCGACGATGTAAACGATGCGGCAGGCATTCAGGGAATGGAATCCGAAATGACCCACCGAAACCGCAACCTCGGTTCCAACCTGTATCGGGGCATTGGGCCAATACAAATGCACCCACGGAATATTGAACATCTGCCACCCGCGGATAGCCGCGACGGCGCGGCGCCAAGTAGCCTCGCCCGTTCCCAGGTGGATGCGATTGTGGTCCAGGTTATAGCCAGACGGGATGTCACCGGCCGACGCGCCGACTTCCAGGTAAGAGAAGCGCGAGCCGCCCTGCTCGGCAATAAAACGCCGGACTCTGTCTTCCGTTGCTGCCGTCAGGCGGAACAACGCGGGCCTTACTCTCTTCCCGACATGCGTACTTCGTAAACGGTTGGCAGCGGGTCTGCGTTGGTGCGAACAAAGCTCCGCACCAGTTCGGTGCGAGAGAAGTGGCCCAGGCTCAGAAGCCGGATGCATTCGTCGGTAGCGCAACTCTCCCATGAAGATCGCTTTCCCCAGGGAAAACAGGTGGCCTCGATTACCCGGACCGGAAGCTGCTCTTGAAATCCAGATTCAATCTGCTCCCGCAGCCAGCGCATGTAATCCAGCTTCTCCGCGATGGCGAGTTTGGGATCTTGCCGGATCACCACGCCGGGAAAATCGGGGACATCGGCCCTTAAGGTGTGGATGTGTCCGTGTCCTTCAACCAGAATCTCGATGTCGAGTTCCATCAGGCGTTCAAGGCTGACCAGCCATTTGTGGCTGTCAACGTCGGGGTTCGGTGTGGCAAAGTAGCTTCCCATGAAGGCGTCGCCTGCCAATAGCACCTTCTCCTTGCGGTCGTACAGGACGATGTGATCGTCGCAGTGGCCGGGAGTACTGACAACCTGAAGTCCCCCGGCGTCCGTATCCACCTTCTCACCCAACAACTCGAAGGGCGGCTTCAGGTCTGGTGGCTGGCCGATTATCGCAGCGCGTACCCAGGGAAGCTGCTTAAAAGGCGTCAGAAACCGGGCGGTCATCTCCGAAACGTAGATCGGCGCCCCGGCCATATCAGACAGCCAGTTGAGGTTGCCGACGTGCTCTTCATGGGCATGGGTGGCGACGATCTTGGTGATCTTCGTGCTTACCCGGCGCAGATGGCGCGCCAGCGATGACCGCATCTTCGGCGAGCCCGGATCGATCGCGATTCCGTCGTAAAACACCGCGGTGAACAGTTCGCCGAAGAGCAGCGGGACTGTGTTGGGGAGCATGCCGTTCAGAAAGAGAATAGTCAGCTTGCCGTTCAGCAGGTCCAGCCGCTTGTGATACGTACGGGCAAAAATACTGGTCCTTTGCGCCGCCGCGGTTATCGCGGCCCACAGCACCAGCGGCAGACGAATGAAAAAGCCGAGTGTGTAGCATGACCAGAACGCACCTAACCGGGCTTGCCGTCGTACCGTTTCCGGTTTTGCCACGCGACACGCGCCACCGCGACACTTGCTCAGGGAATATCGGTTGGTAGCGACGAACTTATAGAGCAACCGTCCCGCGCTTCGGAAGGGGAACCATTGCCCGACCACGCCAACCAGCCACGTAGAAGGCAACAGGCGCGCTAAACATGTGACTGCGTTCCAACCTACGTGGATTTCGCCGTCAGGAGTGACCACGTGCAACTGGCGCAGGCATTCATCCATCTTGAGCCGGGAGTCAACCGCACTCAAGGCTTCGGCGCTGATAGGCAGGCAGATGGTCTGATTGTTGCTCTCGCGGTCGAGAGTCTTGAGCCACGAAACGCAAGCCTGGCAGATTTCGCATTGCCCGTCGTAAAGCACTGTATATGCGGAGCGGGCGCTGCTCTTCTCTTCAAGGCTGTCCGCAACTCCGGTGTTTGATGGGCGCATGAATAATATGGGTCGTGAGTCGTTGCCCGCCATGTTAGGACATATTGCGCCCGACCAGACACAAAAAAAGGGCTGACCGAGTCAGCCCATTATGCTCAAACCTTGATCGGTGCCTTAGTCCCCGGCGTTCACTAACGGCATATTCACCAGATGCTCGCTCAGGAACCATACCTGCAATTCATTGGTACGCAGGACGTCGCTGACCGCGAGGTCGTTGGTTCCGTCGTCGCCCAGCTTATCGGCCCGCTCCGCCAGTTCGCGGCACTGGCCGATGATGATCTTGTGGGCTTCGAGCAGGCGTGAGAGCTGCACCGGCACTTCTTCCCGTCCGCGCGGGGGGCGCTCGATCCGCGTGGTTTCGGCTACGTCGGCTGCCATGGCGATGCTCAATCCGCCCAGCAGTTGAATGCGCTCGGCTATGGTATCGACCAGTTCCACCTGCTCGTCGTAATGCTTATCAAAAAGAAGATGAAGCTGGTAGAAGGTCGGTCCGGCGACCTGCCAGTGTGATTTCTTATAGAGATCGCGCAGGGTCATGGTGTCGGCCAGGAGCTGGTTGAGGTGCTCGGTCATTTCCAGACGGACGGGTTCTTCAAGTTCCAGAGGCAGAGCGTGGTTTACGGTGCCGTACTGTTGAATTTCACCGGCTCGTTGGTCAAAGTGAGGTTGCGCGCTAATGCCGCCGTTGTGGCCTGCGGTTTTCTTCGACATCGGAATTCTCCTCTTTTAATTTCCTTGGTACTGCCCTTTAGATGTTGGTGAAGGACGTTAGGGTAAAGGTTGCTGATAAGATTTATGTGACAGAGAGCGAAACTTATTATAGCGCTTGCCAGATCGGGACGGCCGCTCAAAAAACGGCGCCTCCATTCTGCTGTGATCGCGACGCGGGACGGGTGTGCCAGCAAAATTCCGCGCAATTGTCTATCATGGACGTTTCAGCATTCATTGATGGAGAAAACCAGACGTGGCTGAGACGCAGACCAACGGAGTGGAAGTTCTCGAAACCCGGGAGTGGCTGGATTCGCTGGACTATGTTTTGTCGCAGGGCGGGCCGGAGCGGGCAGGACGTTTGCTGCAACAACTCTCCCTGCACGCGCGCCGCGCCGCCGGTGTAAATCTTCCTTTCACGGCCACAACGCCGTACCAGAACACGATCGCTTCCCGGCAACAGCCGCCCTTTCCCGGCAGCCAGGAGATGGAACGCCGCATCAAGAGCCTGGTGCGCTGGAACGCCCTAGCCATGGTAGTGCGGGCCAACAAGATTGAGAGCGGCATTGGCGGTCACATTTCCACGTTTGCTTCCGCAGCCACACTTTACGAAGTCGCGTTCAATCACTTTCTGCAGGCCCGGACTGAATCTGGAGATCGCGATCTGGTTTACTTCCAGGGCCACGCCGCGCCCGGCATGTACTCGCGCGCTTACCTGGAAGGCCGTATTCCGAAAGAAAAGCTGCAAAACTTCCGGCGCGAACTGAAACCCGGCGGCGGCCTGTCATCGTATCCCCATCCCTGGTTAATGCCCGACTTCTGGGAATTCCCCACGGTTTCGATGGGACTGGGACCGATCCAGGCCATCTACCAGGCACGGTTTATCCGCTATCTGGAAAATCGCGGATTGAAGCAAGCCACGGGCGGCAGGGTCTGGGCGTTTATGGGCGACGGCGAGATGGACGAACCGGAATCTCTGGGCTCCATCACGCTGGCCTCGCGCGAGCGCCTGGACAACCTGATCTTTGTGATCAACTGCAACCTGCAGCGCCTGGATGGACCGGTGCGCGGCAACGGAAAAATCATCCAGGAGTTGGAAGCGATTTTCCGCGGCGCCGGCTGGAACGTGATCAAGGTCATCTGGGGCAGCGACTGGGACAGCCTTATCGGCAATGATCGCGATGGAATCCTGGTCAAGCGCATGGGCGAGATCACGGACGGCCAGTATCAGAAGTATTTTGTCGAGAGCGGCGCCTATTTCCGTCACAACCTGTTCGGCAGCGACCCTCGCTTGCTGAAGATGGTGGAGCATCTTTCTGACGAACAGCTTTCCCGCATGCGGCTGGGCGGTCACGATCCGATCAAGGTGCACGCCGCCTACAAAGCCGCAACCGAGCACAAGGGAGCACCCACGGTCATTCTGGCCAAGACCATCAAAGGCTATGGACTGGGCGAAGCGGGCGAAGGCAAGAACATTACCCACCAGCAGAAAAAACTGAACGAAGATGAACTGCGCGTGTTCCGTTCGCGGTTCGGAATCCCCATCGCGGATGACGACCTGCAGGATGCACCCTTCTATCGACCGGCGGACGATAGTCCGGAAATTCGCTACATGCAGGAGCGCCGCCAACAGCTGGGCGGCTACCTGCCCGAGCGCAAGGTACGCTCCCAACCCATTGCTCCGGTTTCAGAGACTCATTTCGAGGAATTTTACAAAGGGACGGATGGTCGCGAAGTTTCGACCACCATGGTGTTCGTGCGACTGCTTTCGAAGTTGTTGCGTGATCCCGAAATCGGCAAGCTCATCGTGCCCATTATCCCGGACGAGGCTCGCACCTTCGGCATGGAAGCGCTCTTCCGCCAGGTGGGAATTTACTCGAGCGTTGGCCAGCTCTACGAACCTGTGGACATGGACACGCTTCTTTATTATAAGGAAGCGAAAGACGGGCAGATCCTCGAGGAAGGCATCACCGAAGCCGGCTCGATCTGCTCCTTTATCGCCGCCGGCACCGCCTACGCCAATCACGGGATCGACACCATCCCGTTTTTCATTTACTACTCGATGTTCGGCTTCCAGCGGATTGGAGACTTTATCTGGGCCGCAGCCGATATGCGCACCCGCGGCTTCCTGGTCGGGGGCACGGCCGGCCGTACCACTCTCGCCGGTGAGGGCTTACAACATCAGGACGGTCACAGTCACGTTCTGGCGCTGTCCGTTCCCAATCTGCTGGCTTATGACCCGGCATTCGCCTACGAAATCGGAGTCATAATTCAGGACGGCATCAAGCGCATGTATGTGGACCAGGAATCGATTTTCTATTACCTGACCGTCACCAACGAGCCTTTGCCCATGCCGGCCATGCCGGAAGGCAAGGATGTTCGGGACGGCATTCTGAAAGGCATATATCGTTTCCGGACTTCTACTAGGAAGGATGCCAAGCTGCGCGCCCAACTCTTCGGCAGCGGGACCATCATGTACGAAGTGCTCAAGGCGCAGCAGATTCTGGAAGAACAATATGGCGTCGCGGCGGATGTCTGGAGCGTCACCAGCTACAAGCAGCTCTATCGCGATGGCAACGATTGTGACCGCTGGAACATGCTGCATCCCGGTGCAACTCCCCGCGTGCCGTTTGTCAGCCAGGCGCTGAAAGATGCACCCGGAGTCCTGGTGGCGGCATCGGATTACATGAAGGTGCTGCCGGAATCGATAGCTCAGTGGTTGCCTCGGCCGCTAGTGGCCCTGGGTACGGACGGATTCGGCCGCAGCGAAAGCCGGGTGGCGCTGCGCGATTTCTTCGAGGTGGACGCGAAACATATTGTGCTGGCCACGCTGACGGCGCTGGCGCGCGAGAAGCAGGTTAAGCCGGACCTGCTGCAGCAAGCAGTGAAAGATTTGGGAATCAATCCGGAAAAAGCGAATCCGGCAAATACATAAAACATAGCGCCGCCGTCCCGGCGGCTGTCGTGGGGGCGTCCCGCCCCCACCGCCGAGGGCAAGATACCCTCGGGACAGCCGGCGAGACGCCGGCGCTACGAGGGTTATGTAGGCGCGAGTGTCACGCTCGTGCTGCAGCGCGAAAAGCCTAGCAACGAGCGAGGACGCTCGCGCCTACACTGAACCACAGGGAGTGAACACTCAGTGACAGAATTCAAGCTTCCGGAACTCGGCGAAAACATTGACCAGGGGGACCTGGTCAGGCTGATGGTCTCGCTGGGCGCGAGCGTCACCGAAGGGCAACCTGTAATGGAGTTGGAAACCGATAAGGCAGTGGTCGAGGTTCCGTCTTCTGTTTCCGGTACGGTCAAGGAAATCCGCGTCAAGGAAGGCCAGAAAGTAAAAGTCGGCCAGGTGATCTTCACCGTGGAAAACGGGACGGGCGCGAAAATAAAGACCGTCGAGCCCAAGGCCGCAAAAGCGCCGGAGGAAAAACCAGCAGCGGTTGCAAAGGCTCCGTCCCCACCCGTGGCTGAAGCTCGACCGGTTCCCGCGTCACCGCCAGCAGTGGCCACCGGCGCAACTGACTTCAGATTGCCTGAACTGGGAGAAAATATCGATCAGGGCGATCTGGTGAGGTTGATGATTTCCCCGGGCTCCAAAGTTTCCGAGGGCCAGCCCGTCATGGAGCTGGAAACCGACAAAGCTGTGGTGGAAGTGCCATCTTCAGTGACCGGCACGGTAAAAGAGATCAAGGTCAAGGAAGGCGAAAAAGTAAAAGTCGGCCAGGTGATCTTTACCCTCGAGGGCGGGGCCTCGTCGCCGGAGAAGGCGAAGCATGCGCCGGTCGAACACATTTCCGAACAACACGAAGCCCGGCTGTCGTTGCAGGCGGCGATCCGAGCCGAGGGAAAAACCGCGGCCCAGGTATTTCTACCCGATCAACCGCCGCCCCTCGCGCCTACGGCATTTGCCATGCCGGAGCAGCTGGGCAAAGTGGCGGGAACCGAGCATCGCGCGCCTGCGCCCGCTGCGCCTCACGTACGTCGCCTGGCGCGAGAAATTGGCGTTGACATCTACGAAGTCAAAGGCACCGGGCCGGGCGGACGCATCCGCGAAGACGATGTGAAGGCATTCGCCAAGTCGTTGCTGACCTCGGCCGCTGCGGCAGCCGGAGCGGCGCAGGGGCGTCAATTCGCGCAACCGGAGCTGCCCGACTTTACCAAATTTGGAAAAGTAGAACGCGTCTCCATGCGCGGTGTGCGGCGCAAGACCGCCCAACACTTATGGGAAGCCTGGACTACCATTCCGCACGTTACCCAGCAGGACAAAGCTGACATTACGGAGCTCGAACAATTGCGCGCCCGCTTTGCGCCCAAAGCGCAGGAAGCCGGCGGCAAGATGACGGTGACTGCGATCGCCTTGAAAGTCTGCGCGTCGGCGCTGAAGGTTTTCCCCCAGTTCAACGCCAGCATCGACATGTCAAAGGAAGAGATCATCTACAAGCAGTACATCAACATCGGCGTGGCCGTGGACACCGACCGCGGCCTGCTGGTTCCTGTACTGCACGAGGTGGACAAGAAGAACATTGTCGAACTGGCCGCCGAGCTGACCCAGCTTTCGAAGAAAGCCCGCGACAAAAAGCTTCTGCCCTCAGAGATGGAGGGCGGGACGTTCACGATCACGAATCTCGGGGGCGTCGGCGGCACCGGATTTTCACCCATCGTTAATTTTCCCGAGGTGGCGATTCTCGGGCTCTCGCGTTCCAGCATGGAGCCGGTTTGGATGAACGGCAAATTCGAACCCCGGCAGGTGTTGCCACTCTCGCTCTCTTACGATCATCGCTTGATCGACGGTGCCGACGCGGCACGGTTCCTGCGCTGGATCGCGGAAGCGTTTGAGCAACCGTTCCTGCTGTCCGTGCAGGGATAGAATCCGAATGAAAAATCTGAACCACAGAGGACACCGAGATGCACTGAGGAAACTTCGTTGCATTCCTCTGTGTCCCCGTGTCCTCTGTGGTTAAAGCCTTTCTGATCGCATGACTGAAACTTCGAACCTACACATTGCCGTGGTGGGCGGCGGGCCGGGTGGCTACGCTGCAGCATTTCTTGCCGCCGACCTCGGGCTCAAAGTCACGCTGATCGACCCGGAAGCGAACCCGGGTGGCGTCTGCCTCTATCGCGGCTGCATTCCCTCGAAAGCCTTGCTGCACGTGGCCAAGCTGATCGATGAATCGCGTCATGCCAAAAATTGGGGTGTCGAGTACGCCGATCCCAAGATTGATCTGGCTCGCCTGCGCTCGTGGAAGGAGGGCGTGGTCAAGAAACTGACTGGCGGCCTAGGCATACTTTCGAAGCAGCGCAAGATTGAATACATTCAGGGGCGAGCCGCCTTTGAGAATTCGAATACGTTGCGAATTTCGAAGACCGGCGGCGGCGATGAAAGTTTGACTTTCGATCGCATCATCCTTGCGACCGGCTCCCGTCCGGCGATTATTCCCAGCCTCAAACTCGACACGCCGCGAGGGATGGACTCTACATCCGCGCTGGATTTGAACGAGGTACCAGGAACCCTCCTGGTGATCGGTGGTGGCTACATCGGCCTGGAGTTGGGCACCGTGTACGCTGCCCTGGGTTCGAAAGTTTCCGTGGTCGAGATGCTGCCCGGCTTGCTTCCCGGTGCCGATCGCGATCTGGTCCTTCCTCTGCACAAGCGAATGGAAAAAAGTTTCGCCTCCATTCTGCTGAATACCACGGTGGCCGCCATGAAAGAAGAACCCAATGGGATCCGTGTGACTTGGGACGACCCCGAGGTCAAGGAACGCGAGCAGGTTTTCGACAAAGTTTTAGTGTCGGTCGGGCGAAAGCCGAATTCCGAAATACCCGGCCTGGAGAAGACACAAGTACAGATCGGCCCGCGCGGATTCATTCAGGTTGACAAACAGCTGCAAACCAGCGATCCGGTGATTTACGCCATCGGTGACGTGGTTGGCGAACCCATGCTTGCCCACAAAGCCTCGCACGAGGGTCGCACCGCGGTCGAAGCTATCGCCGGACATAAAGTGGCATTCGAACCTGCCGCCATTCCCGCCGTCGTCTTCACCGATCCCGAGATTGCCTGGTGCGGTCTCACCGAAACTCAGGCGCAGAAAGAAAACCACGAGATCAAAGTCGCAAAATTTCCCTGGGCCGCCTCGGGCCGGGCCATGACTGTGGACCGCACCGAAGGCATGACCAAGCTCATCTTCGATCCTCAGACCGAGCGCGTGCTGGGGGTGGGGATTGTAGGTGCCGGCGCCGGAGAGCTCATCGCCGAAGGCGTATTGGCGGTGGAAATGGCCGCTCTGGCCAAAGACATCGCCTTGACCATTCATCCGCATCCAACGCTCTCTGAGACCGTGATGGAAGCGGCCGAAGTTTTCTTCGGCACCAGCACGCACATCTACCGGCCGAAGAAGAGCTGATCGCCCAGTTTACTGTAGCGCCGCCGTCCCGGTGGCTGTGTGCGGGGCGGACACTCCCTGTCCGCCCCACACTGGGAGAGCCGGCTCTACAAGTTCTCGCGGCTACAATACAATGAACGTTTTTCGTGGCTGGGCTCCTCGGCTGGAGAAGGAATCATGTTTTCTGTGCTGCAAAAAACGCGCGAGCTGATGATTGGTTTGGCCATGCTCGTGGTGATCACTCTGCCAACCTGGGGCTATCAGGTATTGCCGGGGCAGCCGGCACCGAACGGAACTGGGGCCGCGCCGACGAACGGAGCCGCCGCCGATCCGCTGGGCCGCAACACTCCCAGCGGTACTTTGTACGGATTTCTCCAGGCGGCGCAGTCAGGGAATTATTCGATCGCGGCACAGTATCTGCAAATGTCCGCTGCCCGGCGCCAGATGCTGGGCGAAGATATCGCCACCAAGCTGAAACTGGTGATTGACCGGTCTTTCTCAGGGGACTTGAGGCGGATCAGCAATCAGCCGGACGGCACGCCGCAGGAGGGAATGCCGCTCGACAAGCAGCGCGTGGGCTCGCTCAACAACGGGGAAGTTGAGGCCGACCTAATTCTTGTCCGTGTCCCCGACACTCAAGGCGGACGAATCTGGCTCATCTCTTCCGAGACTCTGGCCAAGGTCCCGGAGCTTTACGAGCAAGCCGCGGTGCATCAGGTGGAGACTCATCTCCCGCAGGTCTTGGTCCGGCATCAGTTACTGGGTCTTCCCTTTTGGCAGTGGATTGCGATACTGCTGGCCGTTCTCGTGGCAGCGTTGCTGGGATGGATGGCAGTTCAAGTCCTGAGGCTGCCCTGGTACTTCTGGGCACACTACCGGAAGCACGCCGTGGCCGAAGCGTGGACTTCGTTTGTACGGCCGCTTTGGTTGGTGCTGGGCGTTCTCGCCCATGGCGTTCTGGTTTCTTATCTTCGCATTTCCGTCCTGCAACGGCATCACTACCAGCAGATCGCTGGAGTGGTAGCGGTAATCGGCGCCAATTGGCTCCTGTGGCGGGTTTTGCGGGAAGTGCTGCGAAGCGTCAGGCAACGTGCGCTGGTTTCGGGGCGGATGGGGACGGGCTCGCTGATGATTTTGGGCGAGCGCGTGCTCAAAGCCGCGATCTTTGTCCTGGCGGTTTTCACCATCCTGGGTACTCTTGGCTTCAACCTCACCACCCCCTTGGCCGGATTGGGCATCGGCGGCATAGCGGTTGCATTCGCCGCGCAAAAGACGCTGGAGAACCTCTTCGGAGGCGTTTCACTTCTGGGCGACGAGGTCATTCGCATCGGAGACGTCTGTCGCTTCGGTGACCGGGTGGGCACGGTGGAGGACATCAGTCTGCGCTCCACCCGAATTCGCACTCCGGACCGCACCGAGCTTTCCATTCCCAATGGTTCGCTGGCCACCATGAACGTGGAGAACCTGAGCCGGCGCGACAAGATATTGTTCAACACCAAACTGGGGCTGCGCTACGAGACGTCCCCGGAACAGATGCGCTATGTGCTGGTGCAGATCCGTCGCCTGCTGTACGAACATCCTAAGGTAGAAACCGAAGGGGCGCGCAACCGCTTCGTCTCTTTTGATGAGAGCGCGCTGAGCATGGAAATCTTTTGCTACGTTCTTACTCAGGATTTCAATGAGTTCCTGGCGATCCGGGAAGATATTCTGCTGCGCATCATGGACATTGTGGATACGGCCGGCAGCGGTCTTGCCTTACCGTCGCAGACCGTCTATCTGAGTCGCGATTCCGGTGTGGACAAGCAGAAGGCGGAGAAGGCAGCGCTGGAGGTGAAGACGTGGCGGGAGGAAGGCCAGTTGCCGTTCCCCGACTTCGCGCCGGCCGATATTTCGGAGATCAGCAATTCGCTGCCCTATCCGCAACCCGGTTCAGCGGTGGGAAGAAAGCAAGAGACGTCTTAGGCGAACCCGGTAGAAGCGCCTCTGCGCCGGCGCGGAAGGTTTGCTGGCAGCGGCGCAAAAGGCGTTGCTGCGGCCAGATTCCGTCGCTCATCGACCAGCTGGACAAATCGATGGTGTAGAGACCTTTGTACACAAGGAGTCAGCGGTGGGATCGGAAAGGCGATCGTCTTCCTTCCGGGCCGCTGTGCCCGCTCCAGAACGTTCCCCAAGTCGAAGAAAATGACGCGGATTTCGGAACGCCTGCCACATCCAACCTGGCGACATCCCCCGTGGCGACTCCGGCCTCTTCGAAGTCTCCTCGCCGAAGGGCAAGCGAAGGGCCGCTATGGCGCCCACAAATTACCACAGTAACTTGCTGGCCCTGACCGGCCTACCTACCATTAAACGCTATGAGTTACCAAGCGCTCTTATTCTGCCCGGATGAAAAAACGGCCCGCGTGCTCAGCCAGGTGTTGAGTGAACTCGAGTTCACTGTCGAGCCCTGCCACGAGCCCTTTGCCGCAGTGAAAAAACTGATGGTCCAACACTTCGATGCGATGGTGGTGGATTGCGAGAACGAGCAGAACGCCGCCCTGCTCTTCAAGAGCGCACGCAACTCAGGTTCGAACCAGGCTTCACTGGCGGTTGCTGTAGTAGAAGGACAGGTAGGCGTGGCCAAGGCGTTTCGCCTAGGTGCCAATCTGGTTCTGACCAAGCCCATTCATGTGGAGCAATCAAAGGGCACGCTGAGGGTTGCGCGCGGCCTGCTGCGCAAAGGACAGGCAGCCAAGCCAGCGGGAGCGATTCCTGGCTCCGTGGAGCCAACGGCGGTCCAACAACAGTTTGCGCCGGCGCCGTTTCCGCCGTCGCAGTCGATCACTCCGCCGCGCTTGGTCAGCGCTTCGGCTTTTGAGCTCGATGCGGAACCGGCGCCGCAGCCTGACGTCGTGGACGCCGCGTTGCTGGAGTACATGCCAGACTCCGCGCTATCTGGCGCGGAGAATTCGCCGCGGTCCGCAGGCGAATCCGATCCGTCCAAGCAGTATCCCTGGCAACCACGCAAGCCCATGGCTGAACCGATGGCGTCAGCGCTACGCCGGGCAGCGCAAGCCGCGGGAAAGGCCGAATTTGACGCAGCCGCTCCGGGTCAGGCGGGTGCTCCGCAATCCAGGGCGGGCGCTGCCGCGGCGCCAGCCCGTGCCAAGGAAATTCCATCGCCGGCCATTAAGAAGCTGGGACTGGAGCCGACTGCCGGCGCGATAGCGGTACCCTCCAGCGAAGAGATTAGAGAGATCAGGAGGATCGAGGATCCATCCGCGAGCGACGGCTGGAATTCGAGCTCGGCACCGGCTGCAGCCGAGGCGCCCAGTTTCGCTGCGCTGCAGGGGAACCAGGCTTCCGACGCGGGCGGCAGCAAGAAGACCCTGCTGATCGTCGTGCTGCTGCTCGGACTCGCGGCCGCCGGTTATTTCGGCTGGAACAGAATGCAGTCCGCACGTCCCCAACCCGCAGTGCCACAATCCGCAGTCCCTGCAAGTTCGGGCATGGCTGCGCTGCCCGCGCAACCTGCGCCTTCAACTCCAGAAACCCAGCCCGCCACAGGCGAGGTTGTGACGCAACCCGACCAGGATCTGAGCGGCACGACTGTTGTTCCCACTCCATCGAAGCCTTCCGCTGCGGTAGTCGCGCAGGGACCCGGGATCAAGACTCCGGCTCCAGCCAAGGCGGCGCCAGCGCAAGATGAAATTACGGTTGTCGATGGGCCGGCGGCAGCCAAACCAGAGCCAGCGCCGGCGTTGGTGGTGCAGAACGGTTCCTCCACCCGGCCGAAGGCTGAGCCCGAGGTTCAGGAACCGGTGCAGGCGCCGGCGGCAACCAGCATCGCGACCGGCTCCAGCAGCGACGCGTTGTCCGGCTTGGTAAACACAACTGCGATCAATGCCCAGAAACCCCAGGAGACGTTAAGAGTTTCGCAGGGTGTTTCGGAAGGACTGATCCTAAAGAGGGTCCAGCCGATCTATCCCGAGCAAGCCCGGCAGATGCGTGTGGAAGGGAAAGTCGAGCTGCAGGCGAACATCTCCAGGTCGGGCAGTATCACCGGCATCAAGCAACTGAGTGGGGACCCGATTTTGGGACGCGCCGCCACGGCTGCCGTGCGGCAGTGGAAATACAAGCCCTACTTTCTGAATGGTGAGCCCATCGAGATACAAACCCAGATCACGGTGATCTTCAAACTTCCGTAAAGGCACGGCTCACGCGGATAAGTTCGGACGGCGCAAGAGGTACACTGCTTGCGTCGTTTTCTTTTTGTAGGCGGAACTCGCTGCCGCGAGATCTATCTGTCCGACCAATCCTGACCCCCGAGTTATAATCAAGAGATGCCCACTCGCCGGCACTCTCTTCTGTGACGGCGCGGAACTGATTTATGGACTTCAAGCTAGTCAGCGACTACACACCGCGGGGGGATCAGGCCGCTGCCCTCGAGGCACTCGTGAGGGGTGTTTTCGATCGCGAGCAGCATCAGGTCCTGTTGGGCGTGACCGGGTCGGGCAAGACGTACACCATGGCCAAGGTGATCGAGCAGGCCAACCGGCCCTCGATTGTGATGGCCCACAACAAGACCCTGGCAGCGCAGCTCTATCACGAATTCAAAAGCTTTTTCCCCCACAACGCAGTCGAATATTTCGTCTCTTATTACGACTACTACCAGCCGGAAGCTTACGTCCCCGCCGCCGATCTCTACATCGAGAAAGAAGCCACCATCAATGACGAACTGGACAAGCTCCGGCTCTCCGCCACCCGCTCATTGTTTGAGCGGCGCGACTGTCTGATTGTGGCTTCGGTGAGTTGCATCTACGGCCTGGGCTCGCCTGAGGCGTACTACGGGATGCTGCTATTCCTGGAAAAGGGCCAGAAGATCAAGCGCGAGGACATTACTCGCAAGCTGGTCGAAATTCTCTACGAGCGCACCGACGGCGATTTCCGGCGGGGCACGTTTCGCGTGCGGGGCGATGTCATCGAAATTTTCCCCACCTATGACGACATGGCGTACCGCATCGAATTGTGGGGCGATGAGGTGGAATCGCTTTCGCAGATTGATCCCCTGTTCGGGACGGTGAAGCAAAAGTATGTGCGCTTGCCGATCTATCCCAAGACGCACTACGTGATGAAGCCGGAGACCCGCTCCAAGGCGGTGCAATCGATCCGGGAAGAGCTGGCGTGGTGGGAAGCGGAGCAGGAGAAACAAGGCCACCTGGTGGAGGCGCAGCGCGTTCACCAACGCACCATGTATGACCTGGAGATGATCAAGGCCATGGGCTACTGCCATGGCATCGAGAACTATTCTCGCCACTTCACCGGACGGCTGCCCGGGGAGCCGCCGCCGACATTGCTGGATTACTTTCCGCGCGACTACCTGATGTTCATCGACGAATCGCACCAGACCGTGCCGCAGTTGCACGGCATGTATCACGGCGACCGTTCACGCAAGGAAACGCTGGTGGAGTACGGCTTCCGCTTGCCCTCGGCGCTCGATAACCGTCCGCTGACCTTCGAAGAATTCGAACATCGCATGAACCAGATCGTCTACGTATCCGCCACGCCTGGTCCTTACGAACTGACCAAATCAGCGGGCGTGGTAGTGGAACAGATTATTCGTCCCACCGGACTGGTCGATCCGCCAGTTGAAATGCGTCCGGTGAAAGGACAGATCGACGATTTGCTGCATGAGATTCGGCAACGTGTGGCCCGGGGTGAACGAGTGTTGGTGACCACGCTCACCAAGCGCATGGCGGAAGACTTGGCCGAGTATTACAGCGAGGTAGGCGTAAAGTGCCGCTACATGCATTCCGAAATCGAGACCCTCGAGCGGGTGAAAATCCTGCGCGATCTGCGCAAAGGCGAGTTCGACGTCCTGATCGGCATCAACCTGTTGCGCGAAGGACTCGATCTGCCCGAGGTGTCACTGGTGGCGATTCTCGATGCCGACAAAGAAGGCTTCTTGCGCTCGGCCGGATCGCTCATCCAGACCATCGGCCGCTGCGCCCGCAACCTGAACGGCCGGGCCATTCTCTACGCCGACCGCATGACCGACTCGATGAAGAAAGCTCTCAGCGAAACCGACCGCCGGCGCGCCATCCAAGTGGCCTACAACGAGGCCAACGGGATCACGCCGGAGTCCATCATTCGTCCCCTCGAAATGTCCCTGGCCAGAATCATCGAGGCTGACTATACCGATCTGACCGACGTCGAAGTAGAAGGCGTGCCCGATTTCAAGTCCCAGGAAGAGCTGGACGCTTACGTCAAGAAGCTGGAAAGCGACATGCGTGAGGCAGCCAAGCGCTTTGAATTTGAGAGAGCGGCCAAGCTCAGGGACACGATCAAGGAACTGCGGACGAAGGATTTTTTGTTTGTGTAGCGGATTTTCTCGCCATTCAGAGACGACTCAGATAGTCCGCTGGTGACAGAATAGTGACGTCACGCCACGGGTGGAGTGCCCGCAGATCAGCATCGCCGGTCAGGATCAGATCGGCCTTGCCATTCAGAGCGACTTCGAGAAACTTGTCGTCTTTGGGATCGCGGCAGTGCCTCACTGGATAGACAATAGGCACAAGTTCGGCCAGGCGCCCAAGCAGCCGCAAGAACTGTTGCCGATCTCGGAGGTTGATGTAGCGGTCGAATTTCGGGCGTGCCAGGACGTCGGCCAGTTCATTCATCGTAGCTTCGGAAACCAGCAGGATGCCCTCGTCCACGGCCTTGCGAATCGCCTGTCCCGGAACCGAAGAGGGCAGCAGAAGACGGCTGACCAGCGCATTGGTATCGACGACGACGCGCTGGCGCGAGCGCATCAATCTTGCAGCAGATCGTTCAGGGTTGCTTCGTTCAGGCCGCGGGCCCGGGCCTGGTCGGCGACGCGATCACAGAAGCGTTGAAATTCAGCCGCATTAAGGTCGCGAATCCTCTCATATTCCTCAGCCGACATGATGACAGCGACATCGCGATTTTGGCGCCGGATTACGACCGGCTCACGCTGGGCTGCGTCCAGCAGAGCGGCGAGACGCTGCTTGGCCTCGGTTGCCGATACGCTTCGCATATTTCCATAATAGATAAATTATCTATATTAGTCAATATAGATAATATGACTGAGGAAAGGGGCAAGCCCACTGCACACGGTTTACGTGTTACACTGTTATCGTGCCATCAACCCGCCGCTTGCGAAACGTAACCGTGACCCTGGAAGAAGACGTCGCCCAGTGGGCCCGGATTGAGGCAGCGCGCCGGGATACCAGTGTTTCGCGATTATTGGGAGAGCTATTGAAAGAGCGCATGTCAGCCCGCGACGGCTCGGCGGGCGAAGCCGCAGAGCGCCTGGCGAATTTTGGCAAGCGCCACAAGCTGTCCCTGCGTGGGCTAAAAATCAAAGACCTGATCGATGAAGGCCGCCGGTGAGCCGGTTTGTCCTCGATGCCTCGGTCGTCTTGAACTGGTGCTTCCCTGATGAAAATCCCGCGCTGGCTCAGCATGTCGCCCATCGGTTCAAGCAAGGCGATACGGCGCTAGCGTCCTCATTCTGGCCGCATGAAGTACTAAACGCCTTACTCGCCGGAGAAAAGCGCAAACGCATCTCCAAGGAAATGATTCAAAGCTTCCTCGAGGACCTGGCATTGCTCCCTGTAGCCCTCGAACAATGCCCTGGCGGAATTGTGTTTGACAGGATCCAGTCTCTGAGCCTTAAGCATGGACTGACTCCCTACGATGCTGCTTACCTCGACCTGGCCCTCGAGAATGGATTGGCTCTCGCCACCTTGGATGATGCTCTGGTCCGTGCGTGCCAGAATGCTGGTGTTGGTTTGATGCGGCCGTGACAATCAGGTGGTGCTGGGAAATTAGCGCCCTGATTTCGCCGCAAAGGCAATCGCCTTCTGATAGACCGGGTAGCCGTCTCTGACCTGAGACTGAAATTTCACCTCTGAGGCCGGCAGCTTTTCGTTCTGCCCCAGAAACAAATATCCGCCAGGCTCCAAGTACAAATGCAGACGCCGCACCAGAGTCGTCCGCTGGGCGGTGGAGAACCGAGGTAGCACGTCCATGCAGAAGATGCAATCAAACTGTCCCAGGAAGGATGGCTTGGCCAGGTTCATGGGTGAAAACCTGACCAGATTGCGCAAGCGGGGCTTGACCAGCAAGTGCTCGCCCACTTTCGCAAAGTAAGGTTGTACCAGGTGAGCGGGAATGTGTTCCAGGGCGGATTGGGGATAGAGGCCGCGCTCTGCGATTTCGAGCGCGCGCCGCCGGATGTCGCTGGCGACGATATTCACATTCCAGCCACCACCGTTGCAGTTCACCACCTCGCACACCGATATGCCGATGCTGTAAGCTTCCTCCCCGGTTGAGCAACCAGCACTCAGGATGCGAAGGCTGCGGGGATGTTCCGGCTTGCGCTTCTCCAATTCCGGCAGGACCAGGCTGGCCAGCGATTGCAGGACCAATGGATAGCGAAAGAAGCGGGTCTCGCCGTCCAGCAGGTGCTCTGCGAGATGCTCGCACTCTGCATCGGAGGATCGCAGGCGTTCCAGCAGCAGGCCGGCTGAAGCGATAGGTTGCGACCCCAGTTCTTCCGACAAGGCCTCAGTCAGTTCTTCCGTCGTGGTATCGAGCAGGACGCCGATTTGACGCTCCAGGGTCAGGCGCAGTTCGGAGAGTTCCTGCTCGCCAACGTCCACGTTTGCCTGAAGCGTATGCATCACAATACTCCGCCGCTCGAACCGGAGAGATCGAAATGCGTGCCGGGGCTGGCACCATTCAGGGGAGGTCGATTTTTCCTAATGCTCAGGAACTCGCGGCGGCTGTCCGAACCCTGGTCCTGGCCTCGTTTTCGGCCTGCTGCTCTACGGCGTTCAGTTCCTTCTCGATGGAAGAGAAGCGCTGCAGGATCTCGTGCATGCGCACCGCCATGTTACGAATGGTCTCAATCTGTGAACGCGATACCGCGGAGAGGGTCTGCGGCTCCAGCAACAGCAACTCGGAATTTCCCATCACCGAGGTGAGGGCATTGTTCAGGGTATGCCGCACATCCAGCATGTAGCGGCCCAGCGCGGCCTGCCGCTCCAGGGCCTTGCCCGCCTCCTCGGCGCGGTCTGCACGCGCACTGGTTTGGCCGTGCCGCAAAACTTCCGTGGAGAGCAGCATCAGCGCATCCAGCCAGCCTTCCTGCTGCTGCAAAACACTGACACCCGGCTGCATCTGGCCGGTCTTGTGAGGGGATTGCTGGCTTACAAACAGGACTGGGTTGCCGGCTGGTCCAAGTGACTGAAAGACAGCGGAAAGAACTTCGGGGCGCACCGCGCCCACAATAGCCATATCGAAACCGTCGCCATCGAGATCGCGACAGATGTCGCCGCTCATCAAGGTGAATGCCGGTGCGTTCCGTTCGCCTTGCCAACGGTCCATCACGACGCGCGAAAAATCGGCGTCATCTGAAATTATGAGTACCGTGGACTGGTCCAAGTTCTGCTCTCCGTTCCCCGATCCTGATGGATGACCCTGCGAAGCGATGACCCTGCGCGGCGATGACCCTGCGCCAGGAAAATCGTTCCCTAAGCTTTGTCGTCGTCCCCCGGCTCATGTTGAGGAGCAGACGAATCCTGGTCCCACTCCGGAGCGGCTGTGACATCGAACTCCGGAACTTCTGAGCTGGAAGGAGCAAACTGTGCCGTCGCGGCTGCTGCCTTGGCGCGACCGGACGCCGGTTCAGAGGGCAGCTTCACCGTCTTCCTGGGGGTGCGGGACAAGGCCGCATCCACCACATTGCGCAGATCTACGAGCATGCGCAACGGGCTGCCGGAGGAGTACTCAGCATGGAACATCACCTTCCAGGACTGGCAGATCATGCGCAACCGGGCGACGGGTTCGTCGGCTGAGAATTGGGCGGATCGGCAATCCAGAGTCTCAACGCCACGTGCTTCCAGTTCGCGCAGCCCATCCAGAATTGTGTTCAGGTCCTGATGCATCAGCCGGAAGAAGACTCGCCGCATCAGGAAGCTGAAGCGGGTGAAGGTCACCATTGCGATAGGTTCGAAGTAGTCTTCTCCCGCGGAAATCTTGAGCTTTCTGCCTTTTTCCAAAATGCCGCTGGTGAGCAGCTCGTTCAGGCTGTGACATCCGTTGGCTGACTGAATGAAATCTTCGACGGGTTCGAGCCAGGAAGGCTGGGTCAGATCAACGTCTCCCAGGACCGGTTCCAGGGTCTGGGCCACATAGCTGAGATCCACGTCGGTGTCTTCCAGGCGGGAAGGGGCACAATGGGAAAAGAACTGGACCAACAGGAAATCGATCTTGTCGCGGTCCGAGTCCACCCGGGTTATCCGGTTGAGATGGTGCTGCAGCAGGGTTTGCAGACCTTCTTCGCTGGTCAGACTCGTGGTCTGAAGGAACTGGCGTAACTGATGGACCTGGATCTTCTGGTCCATTTCAAGTAACCACTGGCGGGCTTGTTCCACGGACTCCTGCGGCGGATCTTGCATGCCGGATTCCAGATCGGGGCAAGAGGGCAGTTCGATCACAAACTCCCGCCCCAAAGCGCTGTACAGAGGATGGAGCAGGCGCGCCTCGCGCCACTCCGCGGCCAGGTCCTGCGTTTTCGGTTTCAGAGTCATGGTTTCACGATCCAGTTGGAAACTTCCTGGGTAAAGCGGGCGGCCACTGCAGTGCGTCCTCTGGTGTATTGCAGCGCGACCACGGAGGCTTCGGCGTCCAGCGTGCCATCGGAATTCTGTACCTTCAGCCGGTCGGCAAATTCCAGCGGCAGAGTCGAAGAGAACAACACCTCGCGAGGCGTACCGAATTCGATCACCGTGCTTTCGGTACAGTCATCTCCGTCCCCGGCCACCCGAGTCAGGCGCACGGGAATGCGCACCGGACTGGCCTCTGGAAAGAACTTCGCCAGCTTGGCGGTGCAGCTCTCCTGCCGGACACGTGCTCGGCCCGTGGCCTCTGTGGACACTGCTGTACCTCGCTTTTCCAGGGTCGACGCGGCCTGGGTCCCCGGGCCTGCCGGTTAGCATGGCAAGGGCACCCGGACCGCATCGGCGAGTAAGAGTGCACTCTCGCAACCAAAGTCCTCGTCCGGGAAGATTTTCGTAAGATGCTGATTAATAGCCGGTTATGTCAGACAGTGTTCCGGAAGGAAGGACGGCACAACAGTTCTTTGTCTCAGAATGAAACGTCGTCTCAGCAGAGGCAGTGGGTCAAGGTATTGTGTGGGTCGGACACTCTTGTCCGACGCCTTTGACTTTGTCCCGGGATTGATTCACTGGCTTACTCGGGTGGCCATTCGGTTTTGAAAATCTGAAAGGCAACGGCAAAAGCAACAGCGAAAAGCAACAGCGAAAAGCAACAGCGAAAAGCAACAGCGAAAAGCAACAGCAAAGGCGTCGGACAAGAGTGTCCGACCCACAAACACTACTGCAGAGCCTGGATCGGGGCCGATACTTCCCGGCCGCCGATGTTGTAGCGCTTTAGCTTGCGATAGAGCGTGGCCCGGCTGATGCCCAGCATCTTGCCGGCGAGCGCCTTGTCGCCTTTCACCTGTTCGAAGACCCGCTCGATGGTGGCGCGTTCAATGTCTTCAAGATCGGTTGTCGTCAAACCGGATGACAGAGAGTCGCCGCCCTGGTCTCCAGGAACAGCGGAGGTGATGGACGGTGGCAGATCGTTGAAATCGATGGTCCGCCGGTCGCCCAGGGCGACGGCGCGCTCGATACAATTCTCCAGCTCGCGCACATTCCCCGGCCAGTCATATTGCAGTAACGATTTCATGGCTGCGGTGGTGATCTGAATCGAACCGCCGCGAGCGTAGCGCTCCAGGAACCAGTGCGCCAGCATGGGAATGTCGGAGCGGCGTTCCCGCAGCGAGGGCAAGTGCACGGTGACCACATTCAGGCGGAAGTAAAGGTCCTTACGGAACGTGCCGTTGCGATATTCCGCTTCGAGATCGCGATTGGTGGCGGCAATCACGCGCACATCCACCTTGATCTTCTGGTTGCTGCCTACCGGACGAACTTCCTTCTCCTGCAGGACGCGCAGCAGTTTGGCCTGCATTTCCTGTGGCAGTTCGCCGATTTCGTCCAGAAAGATGGTGCCTCCGTTGGCCGATTGGAATAAGCCAGTCCGCGCTCTTACCGCACCCGTAAATGCGCCTTTCTCATAGCCAAACAGTTCGCTCTCGATCAAGCTCGGGACCAGCGATCCGCAATCCACGGCGACGAAGGGACGTTTGGCGAACGAGCCGCGGAAGTGGATGGCCCGCGCCACCAGCTCCTTGCCGGTACCGCTTTCTCCGGTGATCAGGACCGGCGTATGCGTGTCCTTCAAGCGCGAGATCATACGCAGCACGTCCTGGATTTTCGCGGACCCGCCCACGATGCCATGCAGCTCCGTCTCCGTATCCACACGCTCGCGCAGGAACTCGTTCTCCTCCACCAGCCGGACCTTTTCCGCCATGCGACGCAGGAAGAGCCGCAATTCCTCCAGCGGGGAGAAGGGTTTGCTGATGTAGTCATAGGCGCCGAGCTTCATGGCCTGCACCGCGGTTTCCACCGATCCGTGACCGGTCATGACCGCAACCTCGGTGCGGGGCAGCATCTTCTTTACCTTTTCAAGAAATGTCAGGCCGGACATGTTCGGCATCACCATGTCGGTAAGGATGACGTGGGCAGGCTGTTCTTCGAGCAGGGCCAGGGCGGACTCGCCGCCGTCGGCTTCCATGCACGTAAACCCGAGGGCTTCGCCCACGGTCATGCAGAGCTGGCGGATGCTCTGCTCGTCATCAACAATCAGGAGGCGGATTCGCAAGTCTTCATTCACAGTGCCTTCCCCATAGTTTTTTCGACCACCGAAATAAACTGCTGCACCCGGAATGGTTTTTCGACGCAGGGAGCGCCGGTTTCGCGCAGCGTGGCCACGGTTTCTTCATTGGCAATATCGCCGGTGATGAAAACGATGCGGGCCGCCAGTTCGGGACGATATTGCGCTACCCAGGCGTGGACGTCGGCCCCGTTCACGCCTCCCGGCGTGCGCATATCGGAAACGACACCCAGAAATTCTCCCGACTCCAGCAGGCGTAAACCATCGGCGCCGGACTCGCTGCAAACCACGGAGTAGCCATTGCGCTCCAGCGTGGCTCGGACGTAGGCCATGACGGCGGGCTCATCCTCGATGAGCAACACCGGTAAAGTTGCGGGTTTGGTGACAGGTTGTGTGATCATCGTTGTTTGACTCCGGCAGCGGCCCCGAGGGAGGCCGTCTCTGGCGTTGCGGGAAGGCGTACCACGAAGGTTGCGCCCGGCCCGCCGGTGTTGTTTTGACAAAGAATCTCGCCGCCGTGCTCGTGCACAATGCCGTAGCAGATGCTCAAGCCCAGGCCGGTCCCCTTGCCCACCTCTTTGGTGGTGAAGAAGGGATCGAAAATGCGGTCGGGGTGCGAGATTCCAGGCCCGTTGTCGCGAAACGAAATTTCAACCGAGTTGCCCATGCGCTTGGTGGCAATCTCAATCCGCGCCGGGCGGCCGGTTCCGCCTACCGCGTCGTAGGCGTTGTTCAGGATATTCAGGAATACCTGCTGCAGCTGGTGTGAGTCTCCGATTACGCTGGGCAGTCCCTGGTCCAGGTGCTCGATGACTTCTATTCCGTGACTTTGGAAATCGTACGAGCGCAGCTGTACTGTCCGGCGCAGAATGGGATTGAGTTGCAACGCCTTTCTCTGCGGCGGCATCTGGCGGGCAAAGCTGAGCAGATTCTGGACGATCTGCTTGGTGCGCTGTGCCTCCTGCAGGATCACGCGCATGTCCTTGCGGGCGCTTTCCGGCAGTTCAGGATTTTCCATCAGCAGGTCAGCAAAGCCGAGAATGGCGGTGAGCGGATTGTTAACTTCGTGAGCGACGCCGGAAACCAACTGGCCGACGGCCGCCATCTTTTCAGCGTGCATGAGTTTCGATTGCAGGCTGGCGGCGTCGGTTACGTCCGTCATCACCACCACCAGGCTGATCACGTGCGATTGCTCGTCCCGCATGGGGCTCAGGTTGACCGAAAAATGGCCGACTCTTCCGTCCCCACGAAGAATCTGCAATTCAAGATTGTCCACCTGGCGGCCTGCAAGCGTAGCGCTCAAAGCCTCGGTGAGAATGGTGCGCCGGGACGGCGCCACCAGGTTTTCGAGGGGTAGTCCCAGCAACTGCTTTTGTTCGTAGCCCATGTCCTGCCAGCGCCGGTTGGCATAACTGATCAACCCGGCGGTGTCCGCCACCAGAATCAGACTCTGGGTGTTGTTCAGGATCTTTCCGGAAAAGTCCCGCTCCCGCTGCAACTCCGCCTGAAAGGTTTTCAGCCCGCTGATATCGAGCATCAGGCCGCGGATCTGTGTCACCCGTCCCTGATTGTCCCGCACCGCAAAGGCATTGATGAGAACGTAAACCGCGGACCCGTCGCGGCGGCGCATGGTCTCTTCGTGGTTCCTCACCACGCCGTGCTCCTGCATCTCCCGGGCAAGTTCCTGGTGGCGCTCGGTCGAGAAATAAACCTGGGTGCGAACGTCGGCCTGCAACAGCTCTTCCCGGCTGTTGTAGCCGAGCATGCGAACCAGCGCGTCATTGACCTCGATAAAGCGGCCCTCGGGCGTGGAGAAAAACAATCCTTCCTGAATGTTGTCGAACAGTTCGCGGTATCTCTGCTCCACTTCCAGGCGATCGCTGATGTCCTTGAGCACGTGAATGGTCTGCATACCCTCGCTGTTGGCGCCATGTACCCGTGAGGTGGAAACCAGGTAAGTGCGCTCCAGCACGGGATGGACATACTCGTCATCGCCCTCGCTGGTATTGCGGCAGAAAGGGCAGGAGCGTCGCGGCGCGAGCATCGCCGGTGGCCAGCAGGGCACACATATTGACTCCAATGAGAGCTTGCGGTTGCACTCCAATGAAGTCGGCGAGGGAACGGTTTACCCGCAAAACGTTACCCGCTTCGTCGTGGGCCACGATGAAATCGCTGATGGCGTCGAAAATTTCCACCCAGTGCCGGTTGGCCTGGTCCATGCGGGTAAACAGGCGGGCGTTTTCCAGGGCCACGGCGGCGTGCCCTGCGATGGCCTGCAGGACTTGTTTGTCTTCGTCGGCCAGGAGTTGGTCGCGATCTCCCAGGCACAGGACGCCGACCAATTCCGCCGACGCGCCCTGCAGTCGGACCAGCGTGCCGTTGCTTTCTCCCAGTTCCGAGGCCAGCGTTGGACCGAATAATTCCGTCGCGGTGGAAGAAATAATCATGCCCTCGTGTCGTGCCAGGGCTTGCTCGACGGCATGACCGAACCGGTGCAACAACGAGGGTTCCTGAATCTCGCGGCCGTCCGCACCCTGCAGGATCAGGGTTTCCATTCCAGTCTCCTGCTTGACCACCAGCGCTGTCTGGTGGGCACCCAGGATATCCGCGGCACGCCCAACAAAGCTCCGGGCAAAGTCGGGAAGTCTCAGGTGGCCGTTGAGTTCGAGGGCCAGTGCCATCAGCGACTCGGCGCGGCGGCGGTGCTGTTCTGATTGATGAAGGTTGCGGGTCACCTCCAGCGCGACCGCAACCTGCGCCGCCAGGGCGCGGGCGCGCCGTATCTCCTCCTGCGAGATGCCGGCGCGGTCGAGCCGGTCCAGTACCCCGAACATGCCAAGAACTTGGCCTTCAGTGTCGAGTAGAGGGACGGTCAATAGCTGCCGCACATCGAACTTGCCCAGTATTTCCAGGTTTGCGCCGGGGACTTTGCCGGGCTCATCCGACCAGAAGACTTCCTTATTGAGCAAGGCCTTGCTGGCGGGCCCGGACGGAAACAAGAAATCCACTTGCCTGTGATGACCGTTTTCCGCCGCCCAGCGCACGTGAAAGACGCCGTTTTCCAGCAGTCCAATGAAGCCCCGTCCGAAGCCCAGGAAGTCCGCGGCACGGAGCGCAAACTGTTGCAGAAATTCATCCAACTGACCAATGGAGCCAAGCTCGGCTGAGATATCGAGCAATTGATGAAGTTCGTGGGCCTGGGCCCGGGCCGTGCTGTAAAGCTCCGCATTGGCCATAGCCACCGCGGCAAAACCGGTGACCACTGAAATCAGCGATTTTTCTTCCGTGCTGAAAACGCCCTCCTGGCGTGGATAGACCAGCACTGCCCCCTGGGTGACGGAGGTGCGGAAGGGCGCGGCAATCAACATCCCCGGCGGAACCAGTTCACCGAGCGCGTGAGTAGCGGGATCAATGGCCACGCTGATGGGTTCGCCGGCGGCCACCGCCCGGCTGGCCAGGTCGGCGGCAAATTGCAATCCCCGGCGATCATGCCGCGCCCGTACCGCAGCCGCCAGCTGCGGGGACTCGGCCGCGACCGCCCGCAGACTGAACGCCGTCCCTTCCCGCAACAGCATGCAGACCAGGCGCGTGCGCAGCAGGACCCGAAGCCGGTCCGCCACGGCCTCGACCACCGCGGTAGACTCCGGGGCGGAGCGGAGGGCTTGCGCTACTTCAGCCAGTATCTTGGTTCGCCGGTGTTCTTCGCGCGAAACCTGGGTCAGGCGATTGGCTTCAAGCAGGCTGCCCAGCTGTCCCGCCAGAATTGTGGCTTTGGCCGCCAAATCCGGGGTGAAGAAGTCGGGGTCCGAACAATGCAGGAACACCGCCGCCCCGATCGATTCGTTACTTACCACCAGGGGCGCGGCCATGATGGAACGAGCGCCGAACTCGGCGGCCATGAGATAACGGGCGGGATCCAACTGATTTTCGTAAACCGTCTTGCGCTGACGGATGGCTTCGACTGCGATGGCGACTGAGCTCTGGCTGGCCTTGACCCTGGTTCCCCGGAAACGGTCGGCCATCAGACCGTCGGCCTCCGCCCCCTGCAACTCGTCGGCGGCAACGCGCTGCCAGTAATAAGCGCCGTCCACCTGGAAGAGTTGCCGCGTCGCCTGACAAAACAGCCGGATTAAGGCTTCCGCGGGTGTGCCTTGAGCGGCGGCATCGGAGAATTTGAGCAGGAGGCGCTGAAAAGCGTCGTCCGAACGCGGACTACCGCGCTGCACCGCGGTCGCATCTTCAGCCGACAGGGTCAAAGGGTCACCGTCCAGGCCGTCTCAAATCCACAAGTAGTTGATATACAGCAGATTAGACTGACATTCTCAATTTGAGTCAAGCGAATAAGCAGGTGGGTGCCGAGATGGTGAAATGGGGCCCGGTGGTGTTCGACTTGTATCAGACTGAGATAGTAACCCGTTGATGAGACGATTCTAAACTCCGATCCTGCCTGGAATCGCAACCCACTGGTGACAACTAAGTGCATTAAAGCAAGGGCTTTATGGGCAGACTACCGGTTATCGGGCGAGCCTTGTTCGAGCTGGCATCGGCATTGCACTTGAACGCATGGGGAATTCTTCCCTTATCAGGAGAGACCTGTGCGTTTGGGGACAATGGGACGGTCAATACTCGGTGTGGTCTTGGGACTCTGGCTGGTAACGGCTGTAACAGCAGTGCTTTATCCGCCGGCGATGGCTCAGGAGAACGTGAAGACGGAGGAATTGTCGCGCAAGGCTAAGACCAAAGTTGCGCCCATTTATCCCGACGTGGCGCGCCGGATGAATGTCTCCGGCACCGTGAGGTTATCCGTCGTCGTGGCGCCCAACGGCACGGTAAAGAGCTCGAAGGTAATCGGCGGGCACCCGGTTTTGGTCAATGCCGCCATGGACGCCATGAAGCAGTGGAAATTTGAACCCGCCCCGACCGAGAGCAGCGGAATCGTGGAATTCAAGTTTCAGCCTCAAGACTAATTCGAAATCGGAGCGGTTCGCCGCGTCAAGTAGCGCGGCAGCAGAGAGCGGAGGGATAGCATGACGATCGGCAGAAAACTTTATTTGAGCTTCGGCGCGGTGCTGGTCATGGTCGTGGTGCTGTTTGCCGTAAACCTGGCAGCGGTGTACCGCGAGCACAGCGCCAAGGCGGCTGCGTCGCAGGCCCTGCAACTGGCGGATGCCACCGACAAGATCAGATTTCAGATGATGCAGAACCGCCTCTACCTGACCAACTACCTGCTCAGCGGAGACAGCCGCGAGTCCGACCATGTCAATGACGGCGTCCACACCCTGATTGATCGCATGCAGAGCACGTTGGCCATCGCCACCTCCGAGCAACAGCGGAGTGCGTTGGCGAAAGTACAGCAGACGGAACAGAACTGGGCCCGGGACTTTGCCGAACCCCTCATGCAAAAGCGCAAAGATGTGGACCAGGGAAACTCCACCGTGGCCGAACTGCAGATTTTCTACCTGCAGAAAGATGCCAGTTCATGGGTGAAGAGCTCCACTGAATATCTTGATCTGGCGGACCAGGAAAGCAAGCGGGTTCTCGAAGAGCGGCGCAAGAGTGACGAGGCCGCGAGCAACTGGACCATCGGAATCGCATTCCTGGGCACGCTAGCGGCGTTGGGTCTGGGCAGCCTCATTGCTCTCCGGACTGCCAAATCCATTACCGAACCGCTCACCGACCTCATGAAGGTCGCCAAACAGATCGGCACGGCCGGGGACCTGGACCACGAAATCGATATCAAGCGCGAGGACGAGATCGGCGAACTGGCTCGGACGTTCAACGGCATGGTGGGCTACCTCAGGGAGATGGCATCGGTCTCCGAGGCCATCGCCGGAGGAAATCTTTCGGTTGAGGTCCAGCCGCGCTCCAAGAATGACACCCTGGGCAACGCTTTCGTCCGCATGATGGAGGGCCTGCAGAAATCTGGTGCGCAACGTGCGCGACGCCGCTTCGCAGGTGGCCAGCGCTTCCAGTCAGGTGGCGGGCGCCTCCGACGAATCGGCCAAGATCAGCCTGCAGACCTCCTCCGCCATCGACGAAGTCACCAGCACCATGCACGAGATGAGCGTCAACGTGCAGAACATGGTGAAGAGCACGCAGAGTGCAGGCTTCCAGCGTCAGCGAGACTTCCGCCTCCATCGACCAGATGGTGGCCTCCATTCAGCGCGTCGCGGATACCGCCAAAGTGCTGCTCGATATCTCCAACCGTTCGCGGGAGGAAGTGCACAGCGGTATCACCACCATGGAGAAGGCGACGGACGGACTGAACAAGATCAACACCACGATCCGTTCTTCCGGCGAAATCATCGACGTGCTCGGACAGCGGGCCGACGACATCGGCAAGATCATCGAAGTCATCGACGATCTGGCGGAGCAGACCAACCTGCTGGCCCTGAATGCCGCCATCGAAGCGGCCCGCGCCGGGGAACACGGTCTGGGATTCGCCGTGGTCGCCGACGAAGTGCGCAAGCTGGCGGAAAAGTCCGCCCAGTCCACCAAGGAAATTTCCGAACTGATCCAGAGCATTCAGAAGGAAGCGCGCAAGGCAGTCGAGAACATGGACCAGCAGCACCGGCATCGTGAACGAAGGTCTGGGCCTGGGACAGGAACTCAACGCTGCGCTACGCAAGATCTCCAATGTGGTGACCGAGGTTTACAAGTTTGCCCAGGAGATCGGCGCGGCCACGAACGAGCAATCGCATGGCTCTTCGCAGATCGCGCGCGCCACGACTCGGCTGAACGAAATCACGCACGAGATCAACTCCGCGGTCGAAGAGCAGGCCTCCGGCGCCCAGGCGGTGGTTAAGGCCATGGAGCGCATGCGCGAACTGGTGCAGCAGACCACTTCGGGTTCGACTGAACTGGCGGCCTCGGCGGAGCAGATGTCGAAGATGTCTCGCGATCTGCTGGATGCCATGGACCGCTTCGCACTGGAGCAGGAACGGGGCTCCGACACGTTATGAAGAGCACGGGACCGGCAATGCCCGGCGCGCCGCTGCCGGCGCTCGGGCCTGATGTGCAGAGTGCACCATGAACCCTGAATTGCACATTGTCGGATTCCAGGTGGGACGCGAGACCTACGGCGTGCCCATCACCTCTCTGCACGAGATCGTGCGCGTGCCCGGAGATCACGGCTGTGCCTGATGCTCCTGACTATATGGAAGGCGTGATCAATCTTCGCGGCAAGATTGTCTCGGTCATCGACCTGCGCAAGCGCTTTGGCGAGCCCAAGGCAGCGTCAAACCGCCGCAACCGCATTCTGGTGGTGGAACACGGTGGCAGGCTTTCGGGATTGATTGTCGATTCGGCTTCGGAAGTCCTCAAGATTCCGGCGAATGAAATCGAGCCCTCTCCGGCAACTTTGCAGGACGGCGGGCTGAACTGCGTGACCGGACTCGGCAAGTATCGCGGACGCCTGATCGTTTTGCTGGATATGGCCAAGCTGCTGGATGGCGGCGCAGCCCGAAAAGAACAAGCGGAGCGGGCAAACGGCGAGGCGCGCGGCGCAGCCGCGGCCAAGTCGTAGCAGTCCTGGGACTAGGGGAACAGGGACGAACCGGAACTCATGGGCACATCCAGCATACCTGCGCAGTTTACCGAGGCTGAACTGAAGCTTCTGCAGGTGCTCGTGTACCAGGAGTGCGGCATGCACTTCGACGAGCGGCGCACTCATTTCCTTCAGGACCGTCTGCAGCGGCGTTTGAAGGAGTGCCACCTCGATTCTTTCTACAGTTACTACCGTCTGCTGATCAGCAAGGAAGGCAAGGACGAACTGGCCAAGCTGCTGGAAAACCTGACGGTCAACGAAACCAGCTTCTTTCGCAATAAGGCCCAGCTGGATCTGTTCCACAAACACATCCTCGACGACCTGATTCGCCGCAAGCAGGCGCAACGGGACTACTCCTTGCGCATCTGGAGCGCGGGTTGCTCCACCGGCCAGGAGCCTTACACCCTGGCCATGCTGATTGCCGACAGCCTGGCTTATTACTACCTGCGCAATCCGCAGTCAGCAGCCGTGCCCTCGCCCAAGCCCCTGGTTCCTCCGCCCTGGAAGGTCGAGATCATCGCCAGCGACATCAGCTACTCAGTATTGCGGACGGCCCAGGAAGGCACTTATTCCGAAACCCAAATGGCGAGCGTGGACTACAGCTACCGCTTGCGCTACTTCGACAAGACCGGCGAGCGCTATGCCATTAAGAAGGCGCTGAAGGAAATCGTCCATTTCGACTTCCACAATCTGAAAACAGAATATCTGCCGCAGCGCAATGATGTGATCTTCTGCCGCAACGTCATGATGTATTTTGACGAAGCGGAACAGAAGCGTTTGCTGGAAAAGTTCGCGCGCTGCCTCAATCTCCAGGGTTACCTGTTCGTCGGCCACGCCGAAAGCCTGCTGGCCCTGACCGACAAGTTCACCATGGTCCATCGCAACAGCGGGACTGCCTACCAGAAGGTGGAGGTGAGCGGATGACCCAGTTTCCTGATGAGCGCGCCGCCGAAATGCGGGAACTCTTCTTCGAGTCCGCGCAGGAACTGCTGCAGTCCCTCAATGAAGAGGCACTGAAGTTGGAGAAGCGTCCGGCCGATGCTGAACTGGTGCGCAGCATCCGTCGCATTGTGCATACGCTCAAGGGTGATGCCGCAGCTTGCAGCTATCGCGAACTGAGTAACGCAGCCCATGAACTGGAAGACGCCCTGGCTCTCGAATCGGCGTCCTCGCACGGCAGCCTGGCGGAGGTCGCATTTACCGCGGCGGACACCTTTGGCGCCATGCTGACGGCCTACCGGCGCAAGGGCAAGCTGCCCTCGTCCGCGCCTTTGGCCAAGATGATTCGAGAGCTCACGCAGCAACCCAAAGGAAAAAAGCGCTCGAAAAAGTCCGCCAAAGCTGCAGTCGTCCCCGTTGCCTGGACCGAGTACGAGAAACTGGCGATCCAGAATGCGGTAAGCGCAGGCAAGAATGTGTACCACATTACCGCCGCCATCGACCCGCACTGCGTGATGCCGATCGCGGCCCGGCAACTGGTGCTGAATGCCTTGGCCCCGGTCGCCGAAGTCCTGGGAGCGCGTCCCGAGGCGGGCTCGCCGGCCAGCACCCAGCGGCTGGAATTGCTGGCTGCAAGCGACAGGTCATCTGAGCAGTTGTCCGCCCGGTGTCGCATTCCCACTGTGATCTCCAGCGTTGTGGTGGAGCTGGTAAAGGCCGCTGAGCCCAACCCAAGGAAAGCCGTTCCCGCCGAACTGGCAGGACATGCAACCGCCTCGCCGGCGTCACCTCACCAGACGCAGCCGGAATCCGGTGATGAACACTCGGCAATCGGCAGGCCCAGTCATCCGGTACTCGCGGAAAACATTCTGCGGGTGGACGCCGAGCGCATTGATAGTGTTCTCAATCTGGTCGGGGAACTGATTATCGGCAGGTCCATGCTGCAGCAGGCGTTTACTGAATTCGCCCGCCATGTTCCCAAGGAAGCCTTGCGCGGCCGCTTCAGCGATGCCATGGCCTTTCAGTCTCGCGTGCTCAGCGACCTGCAGCGCTCGGTCATGAAGATCCGCATGGTGCCGGTGGAGCAGCTCTTCCGGCGCTTTCCCCGCATGGTGCGCGACGTGGCCAAGCAATGTGGCAAGGACGTGGGACTGGTGATGAGCGGGCAAGACACGGACCTGGACAAGGGCCTTTTGGACGTAATCGCCGAACCCCTGACCCACCTGGTCCGCAATGCCGTCAGCCATGGCATCGAGAGCGCCCAGGAGCGAGTCCGAAACGGGAAGCCGGCGCGCGGAACCATCCATCTCACTTCGTATCACCATGGCAATCAGGTTATCGTGGAAGTCACCGATGACGGCGTTGGCATTGACGTTCAAAAAGTCAAAGCCAAGGCCTTGGAGAAGGGTCTCGTTACCTCGGAAGAGGCGGACAGGTTGGGGGAAACCGAGATTCTCGGGTTGGTGTTCCGGCCCGGTTTCACCACCGCCGACGAGATCACCGAGATCTCAGGCCGCGGCGTCGGCCTGGATGTGGTGCAGAAGCGTGTTACACCGGCTGAAAGGTTCGGTCGAGATTGAGACCCGGGCTGGGACAGCGCACCACCTTCCGCCTCAAGTTGCCCCTCACTTTGGCCATTATCAAGGCCCTGTTGTTCCGGGTGGAGCAGCGGTTGTACGCCGTCGCTTTGAATGCGGTCGCGGAAATTGCTCGCGCCCGGGAATCCGACGTGCACCAGGTGCATAACCATGAAGTCTTGCAGTTGCGCGACCGCGTCCTGCCCCTGGTGCGACTGGGGCGCGCGCCAGGCAGGGGAGCGCAGGCGGGATCCGAAAAGATTTTTGTGCTCGTGATTTCCATGGGCGAACGGAAGCTGGGGATGATCGTGGACAGCCTCGAGGGCGAAGAAGAACTGGTGATCAAGGCGCTCGACGACCAGACCGTGGCCACCGATTTGGTCAGCGGAGCCTCCATCCTGGGCGATGGACGGGTGGTGCTGATCGTCAACCTGCCCGCGATTGTGGATCGTCACGGCAAGGCTCGTCCGGAACAGGGAGAGGGGATTGTCTCCGGCATCCTGCTCTCGCACGCCGACCGCAAGAGCCTGCTCGAAAGCACGGCGGGAGGCGCGTCTATGACCCCGGTGCGCGTCTTGGTGGTGGACGATTCCGCGCTCATGCGCAAGCTGATTCCACAGATCTTGCAGAGCGACAGTTCGATCCAGGTGGTGGGCACCGCCATGGATGGCAACTTCGGCCTCAGGAAAATCGAAGAACTGAAACCCCAGGTCGTGACCCTTGATCTGGAGATGCCGGGCATGGGCGGCATCGACATGCTCAAAGAGATCATGCGCCACCACCGCCTGCCGGTGATCGTTGTGAGCTCCCACAGCACGCTGGGAGCTTCGGTAACGCTGCAGGCCTTGTCGCTGGGCGCGTTTGATTTTGTCGCCAAGCCGAGTGACGTCTCCGCCCGTATGCCCCAGATCGCAGCCGAATTGATCAGCAAGATCAAGGCCGCCGCACAGAGCCGGGGCGTGACCGTGACGCCAGTTGGCGCGACCCCACGTTCCGGGCAAAAAGCGCCGCTCGATGCCAAGAAAGCTCCTACCAGGGTGATCGCCATCGGCGTCTCTACCGGAGGGCCGCAGGCCTTGCAGTATGTTTTCTCTCAATTGCCCGCGGATTTTCCCGGCGCGATTGTGGTCGTGCAACACATGCCGGAAGGCTTCACCGAAATGTTTGCCCGGCGGCTGGATGAAATCTGTGCCGTCCGGGTCAAGGAAGCGCAATCGGGAGACGTCCTGCTGGCGGGTCGGGTGCTGATTTGCCCGGGCAGCCGGCATTTGAAGGTAAAACGGCTGCCCCTCGGTGATGTTGCGGTGCTGAGCGATGAGCCGCGAGTCAACGGGCACCGTCCCTCGGCCGATGTCTTATTCAAGAGCCTGGCCGACGAATTCGGGTCCAAAGGCATTGCTGTCCTGATGACCGGAATGGGGGATGATGGGGCGCAGGGTATGGGCGTGGTCAAGGCGGCGGGAGGAATCACAATCGCGCAGAGCGAGGAGTCCTGCGTTGTCTATGGCATGCCCAAAGCCGCCATCGATCGCGGCTTCGCGGTGCGAGTTGTCGGGCTGGATGTTCTGGCCAACACCTTGCAGGCCCAGTGCATGGCAGATCGCAAAAACGGATTTGGGAACGACCCCGGCGAAGGCGGCAAAGCCGCAGGCGCGGGACGAGAATAGTTTTGAATTGAATGGCATTGTTCGATTTCGCAACAAAGGCAGGAGGGGTGTATGGAGCAGTTTGCATCGTTAAAACGCAGCAAGGACGGTCAACCGGTCCGCTACCTGGTAGTGGACGATTCCGTCTTCGCCCGCAAGAACCTGGCACGAATCGTTGAAACCTTCGGCGGCCAGGTGGCGGGCGAAGCCGGCGATGGCATGACCGCCATCACCGAATACGATCGCACCAATCCCGATATCGTGCTCATGGACATCACCATGCCGCAGATGGAAGGGATCGAGGCGGCCGAAAAGATCGTGGCCCAACATCCTGAGGCGCGTATTGTCATGGTGTCTTCCGTGGGTTATCAGGAGAACATCGTGGCCGCGCTACAGCGCGGGGCACGGCACTTTGTGCAGAAGCCGGTCAAACCGGAAGTTCTGTACGAAGTAATCAAGTACGTTTTGGGCGAAGATGGGGCTGTAGCGAGTGCCGCAGGCGCGGGAGCCTGATCTATGAAGATGGAGCTGATCCAGCCGTTCATCAACGCGGCGGACGCCGTCCTGGCCCAGGGCCTGCAGTCTCCCATGTCGATTGGGAACCTGAGCATGGAGCAGGAGGCCTACCGGCGCAAAGGAGTGGCCGCACTGGTTGCGATCACGGGCGACATCGAAGGTCGAATTGTGTTCGATCTCGATCCTGAGACCGCGGTGCGTGTCGCCAGCCATTTTGCCGGCGGCGAGCTGCCTGAATCCGATGACCTGGTGCGGGAAACAGTTTGTGAGCTGGCCAATCAGGTGACCGGAAATGCGGTCACCACCCTGAATGATCAGGGCTTCCACTTCCGCGTGCATCCCCCGGTTCTACACACTTCCGATCACGGTCCCACCAGCAGTGAGGACACCGAGGCCCTGGTCATCTGCTGCGAGACTGCCAGCGGCAGCCTGTTCATGAACATCGCCCTGCGCTACAACGTTGAGTTGCCAGGCGAACGGGCGGCAGCCGCCGGCGAGTAGTACCGGACTTCAGACCTCGGACTTTAGACCTCAGACTCCCAGAAGTAGTCTTGAGTTTCCGGCTTCTAGTTTCTAGAAACCAGAAACTAGAAACTCTTGCCGAAGTCCGAGGTCCGAAGTCCGCTCAGGGTCCTGCCAGCACGAACACGGGGTTTTGCGGTAATGCGTTTCCGCCGTTGGGTGGAGTGACGGTGCCCAGCGGAGCAGGCATGTCAAGCACCGGAGTGTCATCGGACGTGCGAATGACTGCGGTGCTCCCTGAATCGCACTTTCCTACCATAACCTTTGTACTGTCGGCCGAGGCGGCTGACGAAACACGGAATCGAACGCCGCCCGGCACTCCCCCCGGAATTCCCAAGCCATTGACGTCGCAACCGGTCGGGAATGTTGTAGAGATCTCGACCACGACAGTTCCAGTCCCACTCTGACTGCTCGCCGTGGCCCCCGCGCTGTTGCCAACCGTAAACGTTCCCGCGTTTGCCGCCACAACAGTAAACGTCCCGTTGTTCCCGGCGTCGGCCATGCCTGAGACCACTATTTTCATGCCCGGCCGGAGAGCCGGACCGGAGATCAAGGTGTAGGTGTAGGTGGTATTCGTGCCGCTTTGCATGGCGGCCGTTATGTTGACCGTGGACTCCAGTGGGATCGTCTTTCTGACGCTGCCATCACTGGTGTTGATCACGGTGACCCCCGAGCTGATGCAAGACTGAGCATCGCTGGGATCAGAGGTGCAGGGCGGGGTCCTGCTGGAACTCACGGCGTAAGCCCGACTGCCATCAGGCAGCACGGCCACCGTTAGCGGGCCTGCGTTAACTGGAGTCACAAACAGGACAGCCGGCGGGTCAGCGGACACGTTAAGTGCGGTCACTGTGCTGGCGACCGGGTTGGTTACGTAGAGGCGATTCAGCTTGCCGTCATACACCATGTAATTCGCGCCCGCGCCCAGGGACGTGGAGCCCACGGCTGAGTCGGTGACGGTATCAATCGCGGACACAGTGCCACTGCCGCTGTTGAGCACGTAAATTCTCGCGCTGTCGGAGCTCGCCACCGCCCACACCGGATTGATCCCGGTGGCGATGGTCTGGGTTACGGTGCGGTCCACCAGGCTGATGGCGCTCACGGTGCCGTCGCCCTGATTCACGGCGTAGAGTTTCTTCTGGTCGGGTGTCTCCGCCAGCGCGACGGGTTGATTGCCCACCGCAATCAGCGGGTTCAGCACCGCGTTGCTCGTGGTCGAGATTGCCGCGACCGCATTGTTCCCGAAGTTCGCCACGTAAACCGTCCCGCTTTCCGTGGTATGGACAAATACCGGATGCGAACCCGCAGGCAGTGAAGTTGTCGTCACCGAGGTAGCGGCTGACCCGGGGTTTGGGGAAAATGACGAAACCGAGTCCTCGAGGGTATTCGCCGCATACACTCGAACGGCGATCGAGGTCAGGGTGGCGTGGGCCGGACCCAGGCCGAGTTGAGCCACTCCAATGTTGGTGTCGCCCGCGACATCCAGCCGGCTGCTGGCGCCGGGATCAATGGTGCCGTTGTTACTGAGCACCAGAACGAAGTGCGTGGCCGCAGGATCGGGTGGAGGCGGGACGATGGGAATGGCCACGGGACGGTATTGGTCGCCGCAGCCGACGCAAATCAGGCCAAGAGTCAGAATGCCCAGCAAGCGGGCACCACGCCATAAAGTCATCCCCACCCCAGCAGAACCATCCATGAACCCACAATGATCCGAAAGAGTTTCCATTTTAATGGTTGGCTGGAATATGCGCCAGCGGAGGACCTGGCACTTAGCAATTGCGCTTGGCCTTTGGTCCTTGGCTTTGCAGTCTGATGCCCTCGGGCGGGTGAAAGGCTGCTCTTAAGCATTAGCAGGGAATTGTCTGTGAAGATGGTCGTGCGGAAACACTGATTGCTAAGGGCCAATTGCCAAATGCCAAATGCTGCCCCTACGCTTTGCCCCTGGACCGTTTCCCGGAGGTCGCTTCCCGGGCCGGCGCTGCCGGTTTCTTTTTTCCTTCCATCTCGGCCAGGCTTTGTTTTAGGGCAGCCATCAGATCGACCACGGGGGCGAGTTTCTTCGGCTTCTCGACTTCAGCGATCTTGCCGCCCTCCAGCTTGGTCTCGATGAGCTTTTTCACATTCTCCTGGAAAGTGTCGTGATACTTCTCAGGGTCCCATTCGGCGGCCAGAGCCTCAATCAACTGGTGAGCGACTTTGACTTCCGCGTCTTTCAATTCGACCTCGGGGGCGCCAAAGCCTTCCACCTTGCGAACCTCTTCCGCGTAGTACATGGTATGGAGCATGAGTCCGCCTTCGTGCGGACGCAGAAACACGGTGTACTCGCGATTGTGCATGGTCAGCTTGGCGATGGCGACGTATTCGCTCTCTTCCAGGGCCTTGGTCAGCAGGGCGTAGGGCCTGCGTCCCGCCTCTTCCGGCAACATGTAGTAGGAGGATTCGAAAAAGACCGGATCGACCTCGCTGGTCTTGACGAACTCCAGAATCTCCATGGTCTTGGCGGTTTGCGGCTCAATCTTCTTGATCTCTTCGGGCTCAATCACGACATATTCGTCTTTGCGGAATTCGTAGCCCTTCACGATCTCACTGCGGTCCACCACGCGATTGTCGGCGGGACAATAATATTGCTGCTTGACCCGCTGCAGGTCGTCGCGATGCAACATGTTGAAGGAGATGCCGCTGCTGCGCGCGCCGGAGAAAAGACGCACCGGCATGGAGATCAAACCGAAGGTAAGGTATCCCGACCAAACCGAGGCTGCCATAGTTTCCCCTCGAAGCAGAAAAGGCCCAAGCGTAGTGCAGTTTAGACTACGCAGAGTATTTAATGCAGTGCTTAGATGCGGGTAATCTGAAGAACAAGCCCCATCTATAGGACGATCAGCACGGCTACACTATATCTTGTGGATGATCGAAACTCAGGCTGCCCTCTTAACTGGGACCGATGTGTATGACCTCTCTCCATTCAGCGCTCTGACCGTATTTGACTTCGCTGGTCATGAAGGGCAGTGGGCCGTCGCAGGTCTGCTCACTGTTGGCTTCACGCTACTGGCCCGCCTGGTGCGCGGTGTGACCAACTCGGGAGCGGTCGCGGGAGCTTTCAGCTGCTTTCTGCTTTACCTGGGAGGCGGGCCAGGCGCTTTCGCGGCGCTGGTCACGGTTTTCGCGCTGGCCTGGATCACGACCCGGCTCGGCTATGCGCGCAAACAGAAGCTCGGGACTGCGGAACGCCGCGAGGGCCGAAAGGCATCCCAGGTCCTGGCCAATCTCGGAGTCGCTGCGGCCTGTGCTGCGGCTTTCATCCTCAGCCATCACCGGACAATTTTCCTGCTCGCGATGGCGGCGGCACTCTCGGAGGCTGCGGCCGACACGGTTTCCAGCGAAGTGGGCCAGGCCTTCGGGGAGAAGGCTCGCCTGATCACGACCTGGCGTTCCGTCCCTGCGGGAACCGATGGCGGCGTGAGTCTGATCGGGACTACGGCTGGAATCCTTGCTGCTGGAGTGGTGAGCTTGGTCTGCGTTCTGGGCGGATCGCTGCCCCGGCGATGGCTGGTGATTTCCACGGGTGCCGCTATTCTGGGCATGATTGCTGACAGTTTTCTGGGTGCTGGGCTGGAGCGTCGCCGGCTGGTTAATAACGATTCGGTTAACGTCCTCGGCACCTTGGCAGCTGCGGCGGCCGCATTCTGGATGGCACGAATTGACCTGTAGATTCCGCGTTTTACCCCGGCAGGTCATGTACTGATGGGCCTTGCTGGCGGTTACCCTGCGCGCGAAAATCTTATAGAGCATCTTCACTAAAGAGTGCTTGCATCTCATTGCTTTGGCCGGGTTTTCCAGAGACTTTTCGACGAACCCGAAAAGCGCGAAAGACGTATAGAAGTAAATGAAGATCCAGAAGTTTGTAATCGGCTATGTGGTGGCTCTGGCACTGTTGTTGTTTGCCCAGCAGCGTCCGGCCACCACCCAGGCTGCCGGCTTCCGCGAGGTCGCGGATCTCACCCACTCGCTGACAACCGACGGCTTCGAAAAGCCTCATAGATCGGCCTACCGAGTGGAAACCGTGGCCCTCTCCGAAAAGACCTACGCGTCGAGGGCCTCCTCTTCAGAATTTTCTACCCGAATTGATGCTCCCTCCCGTTTGGGACGCGGCCAGTGGACGGTTGACCAGATTCCGGCGGGCCGGCTGATCGGGCCGCTGGTGGTCCTCGATGTAAGCGCCAGCGTTAAGGGCAATCCAGATTATGAGATTTCCGTTGAGGACATCGCACGCTGGGAGCAAGCTAACGGGCCGATCCCGCTGGGCGCAATCGTGATGCTTCGCACTGGCTGGGGCGCGCGCTGGAACTCCATGAAAAGCTACCGCAACGCCGATGCTAAGGGTGCGATGCACTTTCCCGGATACTCAGAGGACGCTGCCCGCTTCCTGGCGGAAGGTCGCAACGCTCTGGGCTTGGGGATTGACACTGCCAATCTCGATCACGGCTCTGCTCAAATACTGGCTGTAGGTCAATATGCCCTGGAGCACGGGCTCTATCTGCTGACCAATGTGGCCAACCTCGATCGCTTGCCCGCTAACGGCGCAGTGGCGATGGTGGCGCCTGTGAAAGTAGCAGGAGGATCGACGGCTCCGGTCCGAATTCTGGCGCTGGTGCGATAGCGAATCTCTTCTGGTGGCGCATTTCTAGAACTCATCTACCCATTCCACAGACACAAACACCAGGGGTTACGTCTTCACCGTTGCTGGGGCTGGGCACTTGAAGGATAATCGGCGGCACGTCTTGGGGAGGAGTCATGGGTCGCATACTCCGCGTGCTCCTGGGCGTGGCTGCGATGGCAATTCTCACCAGCTCAATCGCACAGCCCGCCGCCGCTGACCAAATCGGGTCAACCATCAACTTCCGCGTATCAGAGACCTTCCCTGGCCTTACCTACAGCGAGATCGTCAAGATCCAGAGAGGTCTCAAGTCTTCCGTCGACTTCAATCGCAAGAAGACGGCTTGGATCTGCGTCAGTAGCCCAACTTTGTCTGACGATGCGCTTGGCGATCTGGGCGAGCAATTCCGCCCGACCGGGGTTTTTATCTACGTCAGCATTGGCCGTCGCCCTGACGGTGATGCCTTCGTGACGGAGATGATCTGGCTGGCTGGGAAGAAAACCGTCACCCAGACCAACATAATTCCCAAGACACTGCTCGAGGGCGATCGGGCCACCGCTCTGCGTGACGAAGCCGTACACACACTCGAGCAGTTAATGGAGCAGGTGACACCGTGTGCCCCGAAGGTCAAAGTGAAAGCAAAGACCAAACTGACTCAGGACCTGATCTGGACTGGAGGTTGGGAAGGGGAAGCCAGGCTCGCCCTGGGAGAGAGCGGCGACTTCGCAGGCACGCTTCCGGTCACATACTCATGGACGCCTATCATTATTCCAGACGGTGTGTGCACCGCTACCATCCCCAATCCCAGGTCACTGATGGACATTGCCGGGCATTTCGAAGCGGGCGATAAGAGCCTGAAATTCACCCGTATGCAACTACATGGTCTCAGCGGAAATACCACCGTGTCCTGTACGCAGGAGGGCCAGACCATCACTCGTACCATGGCGCTTCCAATTTTCGCGCCCATGGAAGCAGCTACGCAGTACGACGTCCGCATTCCCCTTCAACAAGACGCACGGATTATCATCGCGTTGCGGCCGCCCGCACCCGGCGCCGTCAGCGACTTCACCATGGACCTCACCTACGAAGAGGAAGGGACACCGCTAGCCCTCGTCAGTGTGCCCGGCGCGCCGCGGCGACTTCACCCACCTATCTTGGCCCGGCAACCTAATTGAGATAGCTTGCTGTCTTTGGTTTCTGATTCAGTCTGTGGTCCAAACCAACACACCCTTAAACAACATCTGTCGCTAAAATTTCGCTCTGGCGGGCGTTCTCCATTGCTTTTCCGCAGATTTTCGCGTTTCCTGTTCTCGCCGTCGTGATTAGCGTTTTTGATGGAGGGAAAATGAGCGATCCCCGTTACCCCATCGGGAAATTTAGCTTTGCCGGTCCGCCCGACGAACAACAGCGCCAGAAGTTCATCAAAGACATCGAACAAGCTCCGGCTGCCTTGCGGGCCGCGGTGCAGGGTCTCACCCCACAGCAGATCGCAACTCCCTACCGCCACGGCGGGTGGACAGTTCGGCAAGTGGTCCACCATGTTCCCGAAAGCCACATGAACGCGTACATTCGCTTCAAACTGGCGCTGACTGAAGATGCTCCGACTATCAAGCCCTATATGGAAGATCGCTGGGCTGAACTTCCCGATGTCCAGTCCACGCCGCTGGAAATTTCACTGTCGCTGCTGGACTCGTTGCACGACCGCTGGGTACGCCTGTTGCGCGGGTTGCAACCTCAGGACTGGAAGCGGACCTTCAACCATCCCGAGCTGGGGATCATGCCCCTGGAAAAAAACCTGGCCTTGTACTCCTGGCACGGCCGGCATCATGTGGCCCACGTCACGGAGTTGCGGAAGAAGATGAACTGGTGATGACGCCAAACCTCGGCTAGGATGGCAAGGGGTTGGAGTTCGGATGAAAGGCCGGAAGAGCTGATCTAGATGTTTGCCAAAATCCAGCGTATTCATTTCGTCGGCATCGGCGGCATCGGCATGAGTGGGATTGCCGAGGTGCTGCTGACTCTGGGCTACAGGATTTCCGGTTCTGATCTGAAAAGTTCATCCGTGACCCAGCGGCTGGCGGGCTTGGGCGCCACTATCTTCGAAGGGCATGCCGCGGAGAACATCGCCGGCGCGGAAGTTGTGGTCACCAGCTCTGCCGTCGCGCTGGAGAATCCCGAGGTCGTCGAAGCTCACAGACTCCACATCCCTGTTATTCCGCGGGCCGAGATGCTGGCGGAGCTGATGCGTTTGAAATATGGCATCGCGGTCGCGGGCATGCACGGCAAGACCACGACGACTTCCATGGTGGCTGCGGTACTGGCTGCTGGAGGTCTTGATCCCACGGTCGTGGTCGGCGGGCGCGTGGACGCCCTGGGCTCCAATGCCCGCACCGGCAAGTCGGAGTACCTGGTTGCCGAGGCCGACGAGAGCGATCGCTCGTTCCTGAAACTTTCTCCCGTGCTCGCAGTGGTCACCAATATCGATCGTGAGCACATGGATTGCTACCGCAATATGCGCGACGTGAAAAAGGCTTTCCTCGATTTCATGGATCGCGTGCCCTTCTACGGCGTGGTTGTGGTGTGTAATGACGATGCGCCGCTGCGCCGCCTGTTTCCGCAAATCAGGCGCCGCATCGTGACCTACGGCACCCGGCGAGGCTCGGATTTTCACATCAAACAGGGGAAGCCGACCTTTGGGTCTGCAGAACGGCAGCCGATCAGCCATTTTCGCGTGGCCTATGGTGAACGCGACCTTGGCGAGTTCCGGCTGCACGTGCCGGGGGGGCATAACGTCCTGAACGCCACTGCGGCCATCGCGGTAGGAATCGGCCTCGACATCACGGTCGATGACATCCGTACGGCCCTCGAAAACTTCCGCGGCGTGGACCGGCGCTTCCAGTTGCGGGGCAAGGCGTCCGGGGTCAGCGTGATTGACGACTACGGCCATCATCCGACCGAGATTCGCGCCACTCTGGCCGCTGCCCGGCAGTGTGGCTTCGGTAAGATTCACGTCATATTCCAGCCCCACCGCTACACTCGCACCCGGGATCTGATGGACGAATTCGCCACTGCGTTTCAGGACGCAGACTCGCTGGCCGTCCTCGATATTTACGCCGCCAGCGAGGCGCCGATCGAGGGCGTTACCGGCGAGGCACTGGCGCGCCAGATCAGTGAGAAAGGGAAGCGGCCGGCGTCGTACGTGAGTTCGTCTGCCGATGCGGTCGCGTTGGCGGTGGCTGCCGCACAGCCCGGAGACATGATTCTGACCCTGGGCGCGGGCAGCGTATCACAGCTGGGCCCGACGATCCTGGCGAAATTGCAGGAAAGCGAGGCAGAGGCATCCCGACCCCGAACCGCTGTCTCGGCCAGTTAAGGGCTTTTCGACCCGCGCACACAACATCCCACGCCTGATAACGATTTTTTAGCTGGCCCGTCTAACCGGGCAAAGGGAAATGCCATGGAATCCGAAAAAATGATGTACTGGGTGACCCTGGGAGTTCTCGCGATGGCCGCGATCACGGGTGCGGTGACCGGGCACGCGGGATGGGGCGAGCAGCTCGCCGACCGTTCCATCGCAATGATGTCGCGGGCTTTTGAAAAAGCCACGAGCTATGCAGAGATAGCGGGCGTGGTGCTGGGAAGCGGCGAACAAGATCTCAGTGCAACCTGTGCGCACTGATGGTCGAAGCTCAAAACCGCCAGGCTTGTGTGCAACGCGTTCTGGTACGGCGCCAGGCGGACTTGGTTCGCTTGCAGGCCATGAGCGTCCGCGTGCGGGCTTTGGAGCGCGCCCCGCGCACTCATCGTTTGGCCAACCCAGAACATGGTCATTGAAATTCCTCAGGCTTCCGCCGACTCCCGAAGACACCTTTTAGGGCAGAGAACCACGCAGGGGCAGATGTCCTCATCTGCCCGGCAGAGCAGCTCCGCAATCTTTTACCTCGCGGCTATCTTTCCGCGGCCTGCTAAGACCTGTCGAGCTGCGCTCGACTGGACAGATAAGGACATCTGTCTCTACTTCATTCGTGACGGTGCGTCCGCAGCTCTGCCTGTGCAAAACCTGCCAAATTTTTCTATCTCTGCTGCGTAAAAGCAGTTATAGTAATTTTGCTCAAGCGATTCCCTGACGACAACTGACCTGAGTTGATGGCGCGGAAATCCGGTCCCACCATCTCGCAGGAAGAGTTGTACCCACTGGCCGACGAGCCAGGGCGCGAAGAAGCGCGACGATGCGCGCCTGCTCGATTTGGAAGTGGAGCAGGAATCTCCGTTCCTGCGTGGACAGAAGCGCGTCTCCGTCCGGCGCGGCTCACTTCCGAAAAAAACTGCTGACTCGCCTGACTTGGGCCGCCGTCGCCCTCGGCATCGTATTGGTTTGCGGAATCGCGGTAGCCGCACTCTATCACTACGGCGAGCACTCCTGGCGTTTCCGAGTCGAATCCAGCGACCAGATCGAAATCAGCGGGCGCAGAACGTTACCCGCACCGCAGGTAATGGAAGTGATGGGCGGCGACATCGGCCGCAACATTTTCTTCGTGCCGCTGGCGCAGCGCAAGGCGCAACTGGAGCAGATTCCGTGGGTGGAATCGGCCAGCGTGATGCGCTTCATGCCCAACCGGCTGAGGATGGAAGATTCACGAGCGCACTCCGGTGGCTTTCGCGCGCATTGGCTCCAGCATCCTGCTGATCGATGCCGGCGGCACGCTGATGGAATTGCCGGGCGGCAAGCAAAATATTCGTTCCCGGTGATCGTGGGCATGAACGCGGGCGAGCCGCTTTCCACTCGCGCCGCCCGCATGAAGATTTACAACGACGTGGTCAGCCAACTCGATTCCGGCGGCGCGCGCTATTCGCAGGAACTCAGCGAAGTGGATCTCGTCTGATCCGGAGGACGTGAAAGTGATGGCCACCGATCCCGACGGCGAAGTACTCGTCCATCTGGGCTCGTCCAATTACCTGCAGCGCTACAAAATCTACGTCACGCACGTGCAGCAGTGGCGGCAGCAGTTCGACAAGCTGGAATCGGTGGACTTGCGCTACGACCGGCAGATCATCGTGAATCCGGATCTGCAAGGGCCGATGAAGCAGCCACCGCTTTCCGCCGACGGCCGCCAGGAAAGCCATGGCGGCCGGCGTAAAGCCGGCCGCGTTGATCACTACGACATCAGCATCCGCTCCCCGGCCATCGCCAACGCTGACCGTGATACCAGTTGGGACACGGTTGCAAAACCGACTCCATCCCGGCCAAGGCGGCCGGCGCAAAAAGCGTCAAGGCCGTACATCGCAAAGCCCACGTCCGTCCGACCCGGGTCTGGAGCAAAGCCAGAGCAAAAGCTAAGCTGCGTCCCGCTGTTGGCGGCCAAGAATTCGGGCGCCACAACCAAGCCCGTGCCAAAGTCCGTTGCCGCGGTGAAGGCCGTCGGCAAAGAAACCGAGCCCTGCAATTGCCAAGGAGACGAAACACAATAGGAATGGCGAACCAGCACGAGCAACTTCTTACCGCCATTGACGTAGGCAGCGCCAAGACCTGCGTGCTGGTGGCGGAAATCAGCGAGAACGGGTTGCGTTATCGCGGTCACGGCATCAGCGAATCGCGCGGCTTGCGCAAGGGCGTCATTACCGAACTCGACAAAGCGGTCAGCAGCATTCAGAAGGCGGTGGAGCAGGCGGAAGACGTGGCGGGAGCTCCCGATCGAGCATGCGCTGCTGGGCATTGCCGGCGCGCACATCCGCGGCATGAACAGCCACGGCGGGCATCACCTTCGGCGCCCGCGCGCGTGAGATTGGCCGCGAAGAAATGCGCCAGGCAGTGGACAAGGCCCGCACCATGCCTCTGCCCGGCGATCGCGAAATTCTGCACCTGCTGCCGCAGGAATTCATTCTCGACGATCAGACCGGGCGTGCAAGGATCCGATGGGCATGATGGCCACGCGGCTCGAAGTGCGAGTGCACATGGTCACGGCCGCGTCCAGCGCCACGCAGAACGTGGTCACTGCAGTGAACCGGGCCGGCGTACACGTGGACGACACCGTATTCGAGCCGCTGGCCTGCGCCGATTCCGTGTTGCGCTCCGACGAGCGCGAACTTGGCGTCTGCCTGGCCGATCTGGGCGCCGGATCGACCGAGCATGATCGTCTTCCAGCAGGGCGCGGTCGCTCACACCGGCAGTGATTCCCGTTGGCGGCGACCACTTCACCAGCGATCTCTCGGTCGGAATGTGCACTCCCTCGCCGAGGCGGAAAAGATCAAGAAGACTTACGGCAATGCCATCGTCACTCTGATCCCGGAAGGCAATGAAGTTGAGGTGCCGTCCGTAGGCGATCGGCCGTCGAGCCTGATGTCGCAGCGCATGGTGGGAGAAATTCTCGAGCCCCGCGCCCGCGAACTGTTTGAAATGCTGCGCGACAATCTGCGTCATGCGGGAATGTTCGAGCTCTGTATGGGCGGGATCGTGCTGACCGGCGGAGGGTCGCCGTTTGCCCGGCATTCTCGAAATGGCGGAGTCCGTGCTGCGACCGGCCGCTGCGTCTGGCCTGGCCCGCGCCGATGGCCAAGATGCCGTCCACGCTGGCCGAACCCGAATTTGCAACTGTCCTGGGCATGGTGTTCTACGGACACCGGGCCCGCATTGCTCGCGGCATTCAGAACGAGCGCTGGAGTTCGAGCTGAAGGCCATGTTTGTAGGGAAAGGCGCGTAGGTTTCGTAGCGCCGGCATCCTGCCGGCTGTCCCGAGGGCGTCTCGCCCTCGGCGGTGCGGGCGAGACGTCCCACGACAGCCGCCGGGACGGCGGCGCTACTCAGAACAAAGCAAGCAAAATCCACAGAGGCGGCGTACATGAAAAAAGACAACGACATTCGCATCAGCTTCAACGAAGAACCCGCAACGACGCCAAGATCAAAGTGATCGGCGTGGGTGGAGGCGGCAACAACGCGGTCAACCGCATGATCGATGCTGGCATGGAGGGCATCGAATTCGTGGTCGCGAACACCGACCTGCAGGCGCTGCGCATGTCGCGCGCGCCCATGAAAATTCAGCTGGGCGTGAAGCTTACCAACGGACTGGGAGCCGGCGCCAATCCCGAAGTCGGACGCAAGGCGGCACTCGAGGACTCGGACAAGATCATCGAGGCCCTGGAAGGCGCCGACATGGTGTTCGTCACTGCCGGACTGGGCGGCGGCACCGGAACCGGAGCGGCGCCGATCATCGCATCGCTGGCCAGCGAAATGGGAGCGCTGACGGTTGCCGTCGTCACCAAGCCTTTCGCCTTCGAAGGCAAGCGCCGCATGCAGCAGGCCGAGCGCGGCATCTCGGAGCTGATGGATTCGGTGGACACCACGATCGTCATTCCCAACGAAAAGCTGCTGGCGGTCGCTCAGGACGCCGGCTTCTTCGAATCATTCCGGGTGGCCGATGACATCCTGCGGCAAGGGGTGCAGGGCATCTCCGACATCATCACCATTCCGGGGATCATCAATCGCGATTTCGCCGACGTGAAAGCCATCATGGCGGGCATGGGCTATGCCGTCATGGGCACGGCCACAGCCAGCGGCGCACGACGGGCCGTGGAAGCCGCGCAAAGGGCGATCGCGTCTCCGCTGCTCGAGGCAGGAGCCATCGACGGCGCGCGCGGCATCCTCATCAACATCACCGGTTCCACTTCGCTCAAGCTGGCCGAGGTGCAGGAGGCCTGCAGCATCATCCAGGGCGCTGCGCACGAAGATGCCAACATCATCTTTGGCGCCGTGCTCGACGAAAAGGTCAAGGACGCGGTCAAGATCACGGTGATCGCAACCGGCTTCAAAGACTCCGACATCCGGCGCCGCCAGGCGGAGATGCAGTCTGGCTTTGCCGTTTCCTCGTATGTGCCGGAGCCAGAACCTGAATACCGGCCCGAGCCGGTGCGTCCGCCCATCGTGATGGAGGAGGCACCGACACGGCAAATGGCTGTGCCTCACAACGAAGGCGTAGCGGTCGATACCCTGCGCGATGCCATGATCGCCAACTTCGAGAAAGAAGACCTCGACGTGCCAGCCTTCCTACGCAAGCGCACTGAAATAACCTAGGGTTCTTGTAGCGCCGGCGTCTCGCCCTGGGCGGTGGTGAGGACCTCCTACGGTGGGGGCGGGACGCCCTCACGACAGCCGCCGGGACGGCGGCGCTACTTGTAAGCGCTGCTGTCTTTTTGGGTCTGCCTCTCGTCTAGTAGTGACGGAGAAACGCCATGAAACGAGCTCTGCTGTCTGGTCTAACAATTGTTATGTGTATCGGCTTCATGCAGGCCGCAGCTCCGGAGTCCGATTCCGGCAAGCCGGAGTACACCAGCGACAATCATCTGCTTCCACCCAAGAACTTCCGCGAATGGATCTTCCTGTCGTCCGGCCTGGGCATGAGCTACACCCCGGGTAGCGCCGATCACCAGATGTTTACCAACGTTTTTGTGCCGCAGTGGGCCTACGCCGAATTTCTCAAGAGCGGGAAGTGGCCGGACAAGACCATGTTCGTCGTGGAGGAGCGCGGCTCGGAAACCAAGGGGTCGATCAACAAGGTTGGGCACTTTCAAACCGATCTCATGGGATACGGCGTCGAAGTGAAAGACGAGACCCGCTTCCCGGAGAAGTGGGCCTACTTCAATTTCGACGAGTCCAGCAAATCAGCTCAGGCCAATCCCAAGGCCGCGTGCTGGCAGTGTCATGAAGACCATGCGGCAGTAGAGCATTCTTTTGTGCAGTTTTATCCCACGCTGAAGCCGGTGGCCAAGAAGTTCGGCACTTACAAGCAAGCCGCAGAGAATCAATAGTCCTGTGGGTGTGTGGGGCGGACACTCTTGTCCGCCGCCTTTGACTTTGATTTTGTTCTCCGCGCTCACGAAGGCCGCAAATCGGTGTGAATGAGTAATTCAAAACCAAAGGCGGCGGACAAGAGTGTCCGCCCCACACCCCACTAGCGGCAAAATCGTTGGATGTCTTGCGGAGGGGGCGTAGGAACCGGGTCAAACGCGCCTGCCCAATCGCATCCCCGGGAAACCACGGCACGGCTTACGGTCTGTTCGAGGTCGCGAGCTTTGCTTTTTGCTTCATCCACCCGGTTGCTGCCCAGTTCGCCCTCCAGGGCCGCCAGGTCAGTGGCTATTGTCCGATTGCCCGCATCGAAACTTACCAGCAGCCAGACGTAGGCTTCGAATTTGTCCGCCGTCACGCCCTGGCCTTGCTTGAAGAGCTCACCCAGTTGTGCCTGCGCCTGTGGTAAACCTTGCATCGCCGCTTTGCGGAACCACTCGGCCGCCTTGGGATAGTCATTTCTCTCCAGCCGGACTTGCCCCAGCAAGTATTGCCCGAACGGATCGCCCTGGTTGGCAGCCCTCTGCAGCCACGATTCGGCCGCACTCAAGTCCCGGGGAATTCCGTTTCCGCTGTAATAGAGCCTTCCCACCAGCCAGTCAGCCAGGCGATCATCCTGTTTGGCGGCTTTCTTGTACCAATCGGCAGCCTGGCCGGAGTCTCGCGAGACCACCGACCCGGTCTCATAAAAATATCCAAGCACAACCTGGGCTGGAGGGTAGCCTAATTCCGCCGAGCGGCGAAGATAGTCGATGGCATTCAGGTCGTTTCGGCTGACGCCAACTCCCATCAGGTTGCTCATTCCTTTTTCGTAAAGCTGCGGGGCATTGAGTCCCAGCGAAGCATTCTGAGCGACAGCCACAGGAGCCAGCAGCAGGCAGGGGAGAAGAGACAAAGCAAGACCAAAGCGCATGGTGGGCCTCCCAACCGTTAATGGTCGCTGGCCGTCAAGCACCAGTCAAAACCCACCAGGCCATGGCTTTTGGTCATGACGCAGGCAGTTAGGGTGGTAAAGAAAACAGGCAGGCTTGCCAAGTTCCAGAAAGATTATGACGTTGGCCCTAACCGGGCTCCTACAGCGAAACCAAGCGACCGACAGCAACGGCGTCCTCAGTCCAATCTGACCAAGAATACCTTGCCCTCATCCGTCTGGGTGTCGTGAGCGACTTCCTCAGCCCGCTTGCGGTCATCTTGCAGGACCCGGACGCGTACCCACCAGTCACCCACCGGGCTGCTAAAGCGCAACACTTTGGCGGTCTTGTATCGTCGGGTGAGCCGGCTCGCTAATTTGTTGGCGTCATCTTCGTCGTGGAATGACCCGATTTGCACCGCCCATTTCCCGCCGTGATCGAAAGGTACCGGCGTACGAAGGACCTCCAGCCGAACCGGGGCCACGCCCGCCTTCCAGACATCCGCTTGCTTCGCTGCGGCCTGTGAGAGGTCGACAATTCGTCCTTCCACAAAAGGTCCGCGATCGGTTATGCGCACGATGGTCGAATGACCCGTCTTGAGGTTGGTGACTCGCACCGTCGATCCCAGGGGAAGAGTACGGTGAGCCGCGGTCATCTGATTCATGTCATAGATTTGGCCATTCGAGCTGCGGCGATTGTGATACGGCGCTCCGTACCAGCTGGCCTTGCCGGTTTCGACGGAAAGAGGTTTTGTTCCTTCGGGAATTGCGAGAACACTCGCAGCCTCGGCCACTCTTTCCTGCTGCTTGCCTTCGTCGGATGGCGGCGTGACTTCAGGCCGTTTGGGCGCGGAGGGGTTGGTTGCCGGAACGGAGCCAGGCGCAGGCACGGCCGTTGGCGGCGGGGGTGGCGTGCTGACCTTAGCCTGTTTCTTTCCGCCGCAGCCGCACAGCATCAGCCCGGCCAGCAGCAGAGCCAGGATGCAGACGGACAAATGGCCCCTTAGCGGCCGTCGGACTTGATCTCGTCCAGATAGTCGGCCAGCTTCGACATCTTTTCGGCTGCGACCCGCAACGCTTTGGTGGAGTGTTGACGGACTGCCGGTACTACTTCGTCGTTGAGATAGGCGATGAATTCCGCTGTCTCCTTCTCCATGCGGTCAGCAGCCTCGGCCACCGATTTGTTTACGCGTGCAGAGGCGTCCTCTACCTTGCGATTGAAGTCGGTCATGCTGACAGTGTAGCTGTCGAAGCACAAAAATGCGCACCCGCCGCGTGGTGGATGGCAGGTCTGGCCATTATTCCCCCCCGCCGCGCCATGGTCAACGGGGGAATATAGGCAGTAAAGGCCTGGCCGTCGTTGGTCGTCGGCCTCTAGCCGCAAGCGTCGGCTATAAGACACGAATGAAGGGGGTTGGGTTGGCCAACGACCGAAGACTGACGATCGAAGACTTCTAGACAACTGCTGTTAGAATTCCGCCATGAAGAATCGCCCGGCGATCTTTGTCCTCCTGTCCGCTATGCTGCTGCCCGGTTGTACCATGTGGCGCGAGCATCCGGGCAGCAACAAGTGGACGGACGCGACCGGCGGCGAAGGTTTGGAGCGCAGTTTCTGGAGAGAAGTGAAAGACAAAAGATGGAATGAACTGGACCACCATCTCGCCGGTAACTACATCGCGGTCACGCCGGAAGAGGGCCGGTTCGACAAGGCAGGCGCGCTTGCCCACCTGCAGCAGTTGCGATTGGATGACTACACTCTTGGAGATGTCCAGACCGAAATGAACTCTGACACCTTTGTCGTGACCTATACCATCGCCATGCGCGGCACGTTTGCCGGCCAGCCCTTGCCCGCAGGACCGGTGCGCATGATGACAGTCTGGCAGAAGCAAAAGGCCGGTTGGACGGCGATTGCCCATTCCGTCCTTGGGCCGGAGAAAAAATAATCCTGCTTCCGCCACAGAAACGTCGTTGCCAAGTTTTCGCGTGACCGACTATCGCGCAATGCGCCCAGGGGACCTCCAGAAACTTGATGGGTTGACGACTCGTCGCTGGCGGCAGCGACTGCTCTCGTGGTACGACCGCAACCGGCGCGACCTGCCATGGCGGCAGGATCGCGATCCCTACCGGGTATGGATCGCAGAAATCATGTTGCAGCAAACCCGAGTCTCCGCGGTCCTGGAGCACTATCGCCGTTTCCTGCGACGATTTCCCACGGTGCAGAAGCTGGCCTCGGCGCGGGAACCGGCGGTGCTGGCGGCCTGGAGTGGGCTGGGATACTACCGGCGCGCCCGCATGATGCATGCCGCTGCGAAAGCCATCGTGAAAGAGCACGGCGGGAGAGTTCCCGGTGGGATTGCGGAGCTGCGCTCTTTGCCCGGCGTCGGCCGTTACACGGCGGCGGCCATCGCCAGCATTGCCTTCGATGCGCCCGCGGCTGTGGTGGACGGAAATGTGGAGCGCGTGCTGGGACGCGTCTTCGGGCCGGGCCGGGCCGGCGAAAGTTTCTGGCAGACCGCCGAAGCCCTGCTCAGCCGCAAGCGCCCCGGCGATTTCAACCAGGCCATGATGGAGTTGGGCGCGACCGTATGCCTGCCCCGCCAGCCGCGATGTTCCGCCTGTCCGGTGTTCGGCCTGTGCGCCACGCACGGACACCTCGAGCAGCCAAAGAAATTGATTCGTCAGAAACAGCGCGATATCTGCTACGCGCTCGATCATCGCAACAGCTCGGTTTTCCTGGTACAGCGGCCGAAACATTCGTCACTGATGCCGGGGATGTGGGAATTGCCGGAAATACCTGCTACGAACAGGCCGAGCCCGGCCAGCTTCACTCTGCGGCACTCAATTACTGTGACGGACTACACCGTTCGCGTGATGCGTGGTCCGGCGCCGGGGATAAACCAGGGACGCTGGGTGCCCAGGAAAAACATCCTGAGGCTGCCGTTGACTGGATTGACCCGAAAAATCCTGCGGCAGGCGCATGTCATCTAACTTAGCGGGGCGAAGCTCAGGCCCATGAAATGGTTTCACCATATCTTCGGAGGACCAAGGGGAGGACGCGCGATGGCGGCTTTGGAACGGGGAACAACGGCTCCAGACTTTACTTTGCCGGCGATGGACGGCACCCAGTTATCGCTGCGCGAGGTGTTGGCGCGGGGTCCGGTCCTGGCGGCATTTTTCAAGATCTCCTGCCCCACCTGCCAGTACGCGTTCCCCTTCCTGCAACGCATCTATGAAGCCCAGGGAAACAAGGCCGTCACCATCTTAGGCATTTCACAAAACACAAAAAGAGACACGGCCGCGTTCATCAAAGAATACGGGATAACTTTCCCTGTCCTGCTGGATGACACCAGTTCCTACCCGGTGTCCAATGCTTACGGACTCACCAACGTCCCGACCATCTTCTGGATCGCAGAGGACGGCGAAATCGAGATCTCAAGCGTGGGTTGGATAAGAAAGGAAATGGAAGAATTCAACCAACGCGCAGCGCAAGCCTCGGCTGGCGTTCCCCAGCCGCTGTTCCGCAAAAATGAGCAGATAGCCGACTTCCGCGCCGGTTGAGGTTCGAAAAACTAGCCCGCGGTCGCGGGCTAAGAACGGACCTCAGACGTCAGACCTCGGACCTCAGACCTCAGACCTCTTGTCCGTGTCATCCTGAGCGCAGCAGACCGATTCGCTCGCGAATCGGCCTGCGGAGTCGAAGGACCCCTATTCCCTCAACAAGTGTCGTCGCCATGGGAATTTCCTCCGGCGGGAATCGGCTCCGCAACAAGTGCGCACCAGGTCATAGCGGTCCTTCGACTGCGCGGCTGCTGCGCAATGCGAAGCAGCCACTCCGCTCAGGATGACAAATCGGTGGGTGAAGTGCGGGCGCCGGAGGATCCAAGGTCCAACGCCTGAAGTCCGAGATCCGACCCTCGAACTCCAGCCCTTCCTTCCCGTACAATACAAAGTTCTCTCAGCCCACTTGGAGCCTCAAAGCATGCGCAAGAAGCTGGTGCCGCTGTCCCTGATCTTCCTGATCTGCGGTGTGTTGGCGCAGAACTCATCGCATCCCATGGCGGTTCATTTTCCGCCTGCCGCGATCGCCACATTTCAAAAGATCGATCCCGAACACATCCGCGCTCATGTGCGCTTCCTGTCTCACGATCTGCTCGAAGGCCGCGGCACCGGCCAGCGCGGCGGCGACATTGCCGCGGAGTACATTGCCACGAATTCGCTCTCGACGGCCTGAAGCCCGCCGGTGACAACGGCACTTACATGCAGAAGGTCCCCATGGTCGGCATCACTCTCGCGCCGGGAACCACATTTTCTCTGGTCCCCGCCAAGGGGCGCGCCCGGGAACTCAAGCCGCTCGACCGAATACGTGGCCTACGATGAAACCCAGCAACCGCGATTCGACCGTAGATGCCGAGATCGTTTACGTGGGCTATGGCATTGAAGCCCCCGAATATCAGTGGGACGATTACAAGGGCGTTGACGTGAAAGGCAAAGTCCTGCTGATGTTGGTGAACGAGCCGCACTTCCGACGATCCCAAGTTCTTCAAGGGCAAGGCGCTGACCTACTACGGCCGCTGGACTTACAAGTACGAAGAAGCGGCTCGCAAGGGCGCGGTGGGCGCGATCCTGATCCACCAGACCGAGATGGCCAGCTATCCCTGGGAAGTGGTGCGCAACTCAAATTCGGGAGAGCAGTCCTATCTCACAGCTGGGCGGCTCGCCCAAACTGAAGGTTGCTTCCTGGGTCCATTTCGATGTGGCCAACAGAACTGGCCGCCATGGCCGGCCTGGACCTCGACAAGATGATGGCGCGAGGCGCGCTCGCGCGATTTCCATCCCGTGCCTCTTCCGGTAAAGCTGCAAGGCGCACATGATCAGCAAGGTTCGTCCGTTCGAATCGAACAATGTGATCGCCATGCTGCCCGGATCCGACGCGAAAATGAAGACTGAGGCCGTCATGTACACCGCCCACTACGATCATCTCGGCATTCGCCCCGACATGCCGGGAGACAACATCTATAACGGCGCCGACGACAACGCCACGGGCTGCGGCATCCTGCTGGAATTGGCGCGTGCCTACGCGATGGCGGCGCAGAAACCGCGGCGTTCGATCCTTTTTGCCTCCGTGACCGCGGAAGAACAGGGGCTGCTGGGCTCGGAATACTTGGGCAAACATCCTCCCATTCCGGCCGGGAAGATCGCTCTGGACCTGAATTATGACGACATTCCTCCTCTCGGCGCCCCGGAAGAAGTCGAAGTCTCGGGTCGCGAGCGGACCACTTTCTATCCCACCGTCCAGGCGCTGTCCCAGGAATTCCGTCTGGCGATTCGCCCCGATTCGCATCCCGAAGCCGGACACTACTACCGCTCCGACCATTTCAGCCTGGCCCGCGTGGGTATTCCCGCGTTTTCCATCAGCGAAGGTGTCAAGTACAAGGGCCACGACGAGGCCTGGGGCATGCAGCAGGCCAATGAATACACCGAGAAGCACTATCACCAGCCCAGCGATGAATACCATGCCGACATGGATTTCACTGGCGATGCGGCCATGGCCCGCTTCGGCTTTGCCCTGGGCTGGCAGGCTGCCAGTTTGCCCAAGGTTGTCGGCTGGCAGAAGGGCGACGAGTTCGAGGCGGCCAGATTGAAGAGCGGCACGAACTGATCAACTTGAATGGTTCAATGTGGTCGCGGGCGACTCGCCCGCGCTTAGGGGGACGGGCGGTACGCCCGTCCTCCATTCATTCAGCTCAGCTTTCCATCACTTTAATATTGGGACTGAGAATGAGCGTAGGTTCGGTCACACGCTGCACATCGTCCGCCGTCAATCCGGGCGCCACTTCTTCCAGCACCAATCCGGTCGGCGTCACCTGGATCAACCCCATTTCGGTGACGATCGTATGCACCACCTTGACGCCGGTCAGAGGCAAGGTGCACTTTTTCAGGATCTTGGGCTGAGCATCTTTCGTGGTGTGTTCCATGGCTACGATCACGCGGCGCGCGCCCGCCACCAGGTCCATGGCACCGCCCATGCCCTTGACCATCTTGCCCGGAACCATCCAGTTTGCCAGGTTGCCTTCCTCGTCCACCTCCATCGCCCCCAGAACGCTCAGGTCAATGTGGCCGCCGCGGATCATGGCAAATGATTCTGCGCTGGAGAAGTACGCCGTACCTTTCATCTCGCTCACGGTTTCCTTGCCGGCATTGATCAGGTCACAATCCTCCTCGCCCTCGATGGGATAGGGACCAATGCCGAGCATGCCATTCTCGGACTGGAGAATCACATCCATGCCCGCTGGCACGTGATTGGCCACCAGGGTGGGCATGCCGATGCCGAGATTGACATAGAAGCCGTCGCGCAGTTCTCGGGCAATCCGCTTTACGATGCGCTCGCGTTTGTCGGTGTCTTTCATAAATGCAGTCGTCGGTCGTCAGTCGTTGGCAAAACCGTGGGCCCGTTCTCGACCAACGACTACCGGCCAACGACCTTTCTTACCGTTCGGCGCTCGATTCTCTTCTCGAAAACTTCTCCTTGAAAAATCCGCTGCACGTAAACGCTGGGAGTATGAATCAGGTCAGGTTCCAGTTCACCCACCTCGACCAGATGCTCCACTTCCGCAATCGTTACGCGGGCTGCGGTAGCCATCATGGGATTAAAGTTCCGCGCCGTCTTGCGATATACCAGGTTGCCCCACTTGTCGCCCTTCCATGCTTTTACGAAGGCAAAATCGGCCTTGAGAGCGCGCTCCATCAAGTATTGGCGGCCATCGAACTCACGCGTTTCTTTGTTCTCGCCGATGATCGTGCCCACTCCTGTGGGCGTAAAAAATGCGGGAATGCCGGCGCCGCCGGCGCGAATCCGCTCGGAAAAAGTTCCCTGCGGCACCAGGTCCAACTCCAGCTTGCCCTGCAAGACCAGTTGCTCGAGCAGCTTGTTTTCCCCCACGTAAGTCCCGATGTGTTTGATAATCTGGCCGGCCGCCAGCAGGAGGCCGTTGCCCAATCCATCGACGCCCACGTTGTTGCTGATGGTGGTAAGGTTCTTCACACCCTTGCGGACCAGGGCGCGGACCAGATTTTCCGGGATGCCACACAGTCCGAATCCGCCAATCATGATAGTGGCGCCATCGGGGATGTCTTGAATTGCCTCGTCGGCGCTGTTTACGACTTTGTGCATAAGGCAAAAATTCTAAACGAAAATCGGAGAACGGTGGGTCGGCGCATCGGCGTCCTTCTATTTACCCTGTGTCCTCAGTGTTCTCTGTGGTTTAACGCCGGCTTTCCTAAGATGATGCGCCCGCTCGAACTCGAGCGCCAATTCCCGTGTATCCAGGTTTTCCCGGATGTGTGCCAGGCGCTGTTCCAGCTTCAGCAGGGCGTGCCGGATGTTCTTCTTGTTGGTAAGCGCGACGTCGCGCCACATCGAGTAAGGACTGGCTGAAATGCGCGTCATTTCGCGCAGGGCGCGCCCCCCGGTTTCGAGCAGCGGAGCGTTTTCGCCATACTCGTCCACCAGGGTGGCGGCCAGGGCGGTGGAAATCAACTGAGGCAAATGACTGATCCAGGCACAGAGCTGGTCATGCGCATCGGCATCCATGCTGGCTATGCCCGCACCCATTTGCTCCACCAACTCCAGCAATTCTCCACTTGTGCCCTCAAATATTTCCTGTCCCGGCGCCGGCGTAACAAACCACACCGCCCCCTGAAACAGATCTGGGTCCGCAGCGTCCACTCCCGACTGTTCTTTCCCCGCCATGGGATGTCCGGCCAGATAGCGACGGCCAACGTTCTTGCCGAACGTGGCTGTCGCACGGGCGAGAACTTCTGCCTTCGTGCTCCCGACATCGGTCAGCAGAGTCTTCGGCGGCAGAGCAGGGCCAATGCGTCCGATCAGTTCAACGATCGCGCCGACCGGCGCTGCCAGCAGCACCACCTGGCTGCCTCGTACCGCGTCCACGGGACTGGTATGGCCCTCGTCAATCGCGCCTGTGTCCCGCGCCTGCTCCAGCACTGGGGCGCGGTCGCAGCCCACGATCCGGCCGGCGAAACGCCGCTTCTTCAAGGCCAGCCCGAAGGAGCCACCGATGAGGCCCGTGCCGATGATGGTGATTTGGCGAATTGCCATTGAATTAACCACGGAGACACAGAGTCACCGAGGAAAATGTGGAACGGTGCAGCCTCTACCGCTGCAACCTTCATTGCCCGGTCCGCTCGCCAGAAGGTACGAAACCACCATTGGGATTTCTCTGTGTTTCTGTGCCTCTGTGGTGAAAACGGCTATGCCACTTTGCGTCCTACCGCCGGGGCGATCATGCGCAACTCGTCCATCAGTTTGGCGAATTGATCGGGGAAGAGGGACTGCGCGCCGTCGGACAACGCCTTGTCGGGATCGTGGTGCACTTCGATCAGGAGCGCGTCCGCGCCCGCTGCCAGCGAGGCCCGCGCCATCGGCGGCACTTTGTCGCGCAATCCGGTGCCGTGCGACGGATCGGAGGTCATGGGCAAGTGCGACAGTTTCTTGATGATCGGAATCGCAGATACATCGAGCGTGTTGCGAGTATAGGTTTCGAAAGTACGAATTCCGCGCTCGCACAGAATGACATCGTAGTTCCCACCCGCCATGATGTACTCGGCGGAGAGCAGCAGTTCCTCCAGCGTGGCTGCGATGCCGCGCTTGAGCAGGACCGGCTTCTTCACTTTGCCCAGCTCGCGCAGCAGATTGAAGTTCTGCATATTGCGCGCGCCCACCTGAAAAATATCAATGTAGGGCAGCATCAGCGCGATCTGCGAAATTTCCATGACCTCGCTGATGACCAGCATGTTGAAATGGTCGCCGGCCTGGCGCAGCAACTTGAGCCCTTCCTCGCCCATTCCCTGAAACGAATAAGGAGAAGATCGCGGCTTGAAAGCGCCGCCGCGCAGCACCCGCGCGCCCGCTTTGGCCACCTTTTCCGCCACGGTAAATAGCTGCTCCCTCGATTCCACCGAGCACGGCCCAGCCATCACCACTACCTGATCGCCGCCAATCTGTACTCCGCGAGCAAGCTCAACGATAGTTCCCTGGGGACGAAAACTGCGCCCCGCCAGTTTGTAGGGTGCGCTGATGCGGTGAACGTGCTCCACCCCGGAGAGAACTTCAAGATTGCGCGTGTCAAAATCCACGCGAGCGCCCACCGCGGCCAGCACGGTCTGCCGCTCGCCGGTAGTGCGATGCACAGAGAAGCCCATCCGGACCAGGTGTTCTACCACCTGCTGGATCTGCTCATCGGTCGCTGATTCCTGCATTGCAACGATCATAAGAAAGCCAATAGTCCTTAGTCGTCGGCGTCAGTAAAGCACGAATCTATCCAAGCGAGGTCTGATGAAGACTGAAGACCGACGACTGACGACTGTCTTCAGTCGTTCACGTCGTTATCCAATTCCGTGTCGCCGCTATCTACAGCCGCATGGGGCGCGATTTCCTGCTGCTGGATACCGCGCATGATATCCATGATGCGCTCAAAAATGCGCAGCAAGTCGCGGTCCGGCAAGGGACCAGGATTGGCCTTCCGCACGTTTTCAAATACCGCGCGCTCCCGGTCGGGCTCATAAATCGGCATGCCCGCAGTGAGCTTCAGTTTGCCGATTTCATGGGCGGCCTGCGCCCGCTGGCTCAACAACTGCACCAGCTTGCGGTCCAATTCGTCAATGTTCTTGCGCCAGTCGGAAATGTCCATGAAGCAGTCGTCAGTCTTCAGTCGTCAGTCTTCAGTCGTTGAATGTGCAGCCGGTGGTCCTTGGCCGTAACTAGCCATAAGCTGACCACCAATGCTGTGGGATAGATGTCGTCGTTTCTCTAGCCAACTAGCGCGGGAGTGCTGACGACTGACGACCGCCGACTAAGAGCTGCTTTACAAATTGTGCCACACTCTCGGCTTCTTTGCCCGGATTGCGTTCAATGATCTCGACGATCGCGCTGCCCACCACCGCCGCATCGGCAAATTTTCCCACCGCTTCAAATTGTGCCGAAGTGGATATGCCAAAGCCGACCGCGACCGGCAGGTCAGTATACCTGCGTAGGCGGCCTACCAGTTTCGGTGCGTCTTCAGGCATCTGCTGGCGGGCCCCGGTCACCCCGGTTCGCGAGACCGCGTAGACGAATCCGCTGGAGGCCTGGGCAATCTGCTGCAAGCGCGCATCGGTGCTGGTGGGTGCCGCCAGAAACACAGTCGCCAGGCCCCTCTTTCGCATCTCGACCAGGTAGTCGCGGGATTCTTCCACCGGTAAATCCGTGATCAGCGCGCCATCGACACAGGCGTCCTGCGCAGCGGCACTAAACTTTTCCATTCCCATGCGCAAAACCGGGTTCAGATAAGCGAAGATGATGAGTCCGGCCTGCGACTTCTTCCGGATTTTCCTGGCCAGTTCCAGCACCTGCAGCAGGGAAGTCCCGTGACGCAACGCTCTCTCACTGGCTCGCTGAATTACAGGCCCGTCAGCCACGGGGTCGCTGAACGGAACACCCAGTTCAATCACGTCCGCGCCCGCGTCAATGGCAGCAAGAGCGATGTCCAGCGTGGTCGCGAGATCGGGGTCGCCGCAAGTGAGATAGGCGACGAGAGCGGGGCGATTTTGGAATCGTAGCGGCATCAGTGAAGAGAAGCAGAGCAACAAATTCCCCAATTACTCAATTGCCCAACGGACCACGCTCACTCCAACTTCAGGTTCTCCCGCAAAATTCCAATGTCCTTGTCGCCCCGTCCGGAGACGTTCACCATCACCACCTCGGACTTCTTCATCCGGGGCGCGCGCTTGATTACCTCAGCTACGGCATGGGCAGATTCCAGAGCTGGGATAATTCCTTCCGTTCGCGCCAGCACGGTGCAGGCTTCGAGGGCTTCCTGGTCAGTTGCCGAAACGTATTCCGCGCGGCCGGTATCCTTCAGCCATGCGTGCTCCGGACCGATCGAGGGATAATCAAGACCAGCCGAAACCGAGTGCGTCGCCGAAATCTGTCCAGCCTCATCCTGCAGCACGTATGAGTAGGTCCCCTGCAGCACGCCCGGCGAACCCCCGCGGAAGCGCGCGGCATGATCGCCCAGGCGTTCGCCTCTACCCCCGGCTTCCACGCCGATGAGTTGCACTTTCTTGTCCTTGATGAACTCGTAAAAGATACCGATGGAATTTGAGCCACCGCCGACGCAGGCGATGATGGCTTTGGGAAGCTTGCTCTCCACCTTAAGAATCTGCGCCCGGGCCTCGCGTCCGGTGACTTTGTGAAAGTCGCGCACCATGGTCGGATAAGGATGGGCGCCCAGCACGCTGCCCAACAGGTAATGGGTGGTGCGTACGTTGGTGACCCAGTCGCGCATGGCCTCGTTGATCGCGTCTTTCAAGGTGCGGGATCCCGAATCCACGCCGCGGACTTCGGCACCCAGCAATCGCATGCGGAAAACGTTGAGCTCCTGGCGCCGCATGTCTTCCGTCCCCATGTACACGACGCATTCAAAGCCCAGCAGCGCGCATACGGTGGCCGTAGCCACGCCATGCTGACCGGCGCCGGTTTCTGCGATGACACGATGTTTGCCCATGCGCTCAACCAGCAGCGCCTGCCCCAAACAGTTGTTGATCTTGTGCGCGCCGGTATGAAGCAGGTCCTCGCGCTTCAGATAGATTTTTGCGCCGCCTAGAATTTTCGTGAGGCGCTGCGCGAAGAACAACGGCGTAGGACGGCCGGCATAGGTATGCAAAAGTTCGTCCAGGCGCTTTTGAAAGTTGCGGTCCCGTTTTGCTTTCTCGTAGTGCCGCTCCAGTTCGTCCAGCGCCGCCATCAGCGTCTCGGGGACATAGCGTCCGCCATAGACGCCGAAGCGCCCAGCCGAAGACGCTGTGGCTCGGAGTTGGAGTTTTGCTGTTGCCATCTTCAGTTCTTCTTATCTGCCTGTCGAACTGCCTCTACAAAGGCGCGGACCTTTTCCGGGTCTTTCTTCCCGGCCTTGCCTCAACGCCGGATGCAACGTCCACCCCCCAGGGCTTCAGTATACGGATCACATCAGCGACGTTAGTCGAGTTCAGGCCTCCGGCAACGACCACGTTCACGTGCTTGCCAATCGCTTCAATCGTCGGCGCGGCGGTCTTCCAATCAAATATTCTTCCCGTGCCACCCGGCAGTTGAGGCGTTCCTGAGTCAAAGAAAACGGCGCTAACGCCGAGGCCTCTACTCTTGTTCCAGTCGGGACCACCGATCTTATCGGCCGGCACAACCAGAAAGACTCTCAAGTCCGGGGCGCTTTTCAGTCGCTGTATGATCCCCGGTTTGCGGTACTGGTCGCCGTGCAATTGCGCGGCGCTCAGACCTGCCTGCGCCATAGTGAGCAGAATGCTCTCAACCGGCTCGTCTACGAAGACGCCGACTTTTTCGATGCCCGGCGTCAGCTTCGCTGTGATCTTGCCTGCTGTTTCCGGATCGATCTTCCGCGGACTCTTCTCGTAAAAAACAAACCCAAGAGCATCGGCGCCCGCGTCAACGGCCGTCAGAGCGTCCTCGAAATTTGTAGTGCCGCAAATCTTGATCCAAGTCATGAACCCCAGTTCTCGGTTGCCAGTGGGGAGTTCTCAGAAAAGCGAGCATTAGTGTTTCGTACTGAGGGCAGAGCCTTCGCGTTCGGATTCCGCCAATAGAGTCCTCAGCGCTAGTCCTGGCGATACCGCCTTCATCAGAGACTCACCGATCAGGAACGCGCGATAGCCCGCCCCGCGCAGACGGGAAATATCCGCGCCGCTCTCGATCCCACTCTCGGCCACGGAGACTACATTCTTCGGAATCATTTCCGCCAGCCGGAGAGCGGTGTTCACATCCACCCTGAAGGTCCGCAAATCGCGATTGTTCACTCCAATGAGATCGCAACCCGCGTCCAGCGCGTGGTGCAATTCTTTTTCATTGTGGGCTTCGCAGAGTACATCCAGGCCTAACTCGCGGCTCTTTTTGCCCAGGGCAACTAATTCCGCTGGCGAAAGCACCGCAACAATGAGCAAGACGGCGTCGGCGCCGTGTGCTCGTGCTTGCAAAAGTTGGAGGTCGTCTACGACGAAATCTTTCTGCAAGCAAGGGAGCCTGGTGCGGGCAGAAGCGCGTTGCAGATTCTCAAGCGAGCCCTGAAAAAACTCTTCATCCGTCAGCACGGACAATGCCGCCGCCCCTGCTGCTTCGAACTCTCCAGCCAGGCCTTCGGGATTAAAGTTTGCGCGAATTAGTCCGCGGGAGGGCGATGCCTTCTTCAGTTCGGCAATGATGGCCGGGCCAGTCTGGCTTGCCAGGGCCCGCCGAAAGCCGCGCGGGACATGCTGCTCGACCTCTCGCTCCAACCGGCGCAAGTCGGCCGAGCGCTTCGCATCAGTGACTCGGCGGCGCGTGGCAGCGACGATCTGGTCAAGAGTGGCAGCCATAGGGAATCTGAAGATTATACGGGAAGCAGCGCGGAGGGCGCGGAAATGGACACACCCAGCTTCGCGAGCCACCCGCCCACGTTGAACCGCGGACGCCACCTCATTCAGTCGAGAACTTGAAAACGGTCTGCGAGTGGAAGGTCTTACCCGGTCTCAAAATCGTTGACGGAAAATCCGGATGGTTCGGCGAGTCCGGGAAATGCTGCGTCTCTAGGCAAAAGCCGTAGCGCTGTTTATAGACGTGCCCATTTTTCCCGGTGATCGTCCCATCCAGAAAATTGCCTGAGTAGAATTGCACTCCTGGCTCGGTGGTCAACACCTCCAGCACCCGCCCGCTGGTGGGCTCGTGCACCATGGCGGCACGGGTCAGGCTGTTGTCCTTGCGGTTAATCACCCAGTTGTGATCGTAGCCGTGTCCCAGTACCAGCTGTTCGTAGTCGTCGTTGATGCGCGCGCCAATCGTTGTGGGCTTGCTGAAGTCCATGGGCGTGCCCTGGACAGCTCGCAGTTCGCCGGTCGGGATCAGGGTTTTGTCCACCGGCGTAAACCGGTCCGCGTTGAGCAGGAGATGGTGCCCAAGAATATCGCCGTTGCCCTCTCCAGCCAGATTGAAATAGGTGTGTTGGGAAAGGTTCAGCGGCGTGGCCTTGTCGGTGGTCGCCTCGTAGTCCACAACCAACTGGTTGTCGTCGGTCAGCGTGTAGCTGACTTTGACTTTAAGGTTGCCCGGATATCCCTCCTCGCTGTCCTTGCTCAGGTAGCTGAAGCCAACTCCGACGCCTTTTCCGTTCTTGAACTCTTTTGCCTCCCAGAGTTGTTTGTTAAATCCGTTCAATCCGCCGTGCAGAGAGTTAGGGCCGTCATTTTTGGCCAGCGTGTATTTCACACCGTCGAGAGTGAACGTGGCATTGGCCATGCGGTTCGCGTACCGTCCGACGATGGCGCCAAAATAGGTGGGATTCTGTAGATATCCGTCCACCTTGTCGTAGCCGAGAACGATGTCGGCCAGGTTGCCGCTCTTGTCCGGAACTCGCAGCGACACAATGATGCCACCGTAGTTGATGGCGCGTACTTCGAGGCCCTTTGAGTTGGTTAATGTGAACAGATCGACCGGCCTCCCGTCCCCGGTTTTTCCGAACGATTCCTTGCGAACCTGCCGTTTACCTTTTGCCGGACCAGCCTCTCGTCCCATCACGGCGGAAACAAAGAGCGTCAGTAGCAGAACGTGAAGAATTGTCACTTTAGGATTCATCATACGGGTTGCCGAAGCCATGATGGGCGTTCGCGCCGTTAAGGTTAGCACGCTCTGCACCTTAGAACATAATTTCTAGCCGGTGTAATTGCCCTTGGTTCAACTTTGCTGACTACTTGGCCTCCTTCGCGGTTTAACATTTTTGGATGATTCGGGCGAAATAGAGTGCTGAATGAGGACGCCGCCTGATAGCGAGGGAGGCGCTTACCTTAGTGTTGCCTCGCGCTCATTTTCTGCCCTTCCGGCGCTCCATCACCCCCTCAGAACCTCTTACAATAAAGGAATGTTTCGTCGAGTTCATTTCTTGCAACTGGCTTTCGTATTGCTCTCCGCTAGTTTGCTCCGGGCGGACACTGCGGCCTTTGATCTGGCTGGGCCAAGAATAGAAGTGAGGGTGACCCGGGCGGGAAAAACATTACCCATTTCACTGGTGCCGAACCTGCAAGCGGGAGATCGCCTCTGGATCCATCCTGACATGCCGGAAGGGGAATCGGTGCGTTTCCTCATGATCCCGGCATTCTTACGTGGTTCGACCAACCCGCCTCCCGAGAACTGGTTCACGAAAGTGGAAACGTGGAACAAACACGTGCGCGAAGAGGGGATTGTGATCACAGTGCCGCCAGGGGCGCAACAGGCGCTGATCTTCCTCGCTCCTCAAACCGGGGGTGATTTTGGCACCCTGCGGTCGGCGGTTCGAGGCAAGCCCGGAGCATTCGTGCGCGCCTCGCAGGACCTGAACCAGGCCAGTCTGGACCGCTCCCGTCTGGACAAATATTTGAACGCAGTCAAGGAAATGTCGGGTGGGGAGGGCAGCGCCCTGCATGATCGGTCCGTGCTCCTGGCCCGAAGTCTCAACCTCAAGATCGACAATGATTGTTTCCAGAAGCCCAGGCAGCAGCAGGAATCGTGCCTCACCCAGAACCCCGATCAGCTCGTGCTCGATGATGGCCACAGCCAATCCATGGTGGCCGCACTTACCTCTGGAAGCGGACCTGATCTCATCGGGCAGCTGAGCACGACTCGACTGGCGGGCGGCGGCGCCTACAGTCCCTACGTCGGAGCGGTCGTGGATCTGGCGAAAATGATGGAGAGTTTTCATACCCCAGAGTACCGCTATATTCCGGCGCTGGCCCTGCCGCACCTGGGTGAACTGAATCTGAAGCTCAACAATCCGCCGTCGTTTCGCAAACCGATGTCGGTAATGGTGGTAAGTCTGCCGGCAGTGGAGGCGGCGCAACTGCCTCCGCTTCGTCCCGTGGATGCCAACCAGGTGCTCTGTTTGGAAAAGCCTGACCTGTTGCTCGCGGCGGAAGGCGCTCCGGTAGTCTTCTCCACCGACTACGCCCACAGTATGGTTTTGCATGTTACCGACAAGGCGGGCCGTGCGGTTGATCTACCGGCCACGGCAGACGCGGCACGCGGTGGTTTTTCCATCGCTAACCGCACCGTGGCGGCAGACAAACTGGAAAGCGAAGTCAAAGGATCGCTGCGCGGCAACTGGGGCTTCGACTCCTTTGAGGGACCAGCCTTTCGCCTGCAAAATGCCCATCCGGCAAAGTGGGTCCTCGCCTCGGCTGACGAAAGCGCGCTGGTCGTAGGCCGCGAGGACACTCTGCATTTCAAATCGGACGCCGCGGCCTGTGTCGAGGCAGTCACCCTGAAGAATGACAAAGGGAAATTGCTAAAACCAACCTGGGGGGCACCGAACGCCGATGAACTCGAATTGAAAGTTCCGCTCAAAGAAGAGGCCCCAGGAAAGATCACGATGCTGGTAAAGCAGTACGGTGCCGGCAAAGTGGATGAAGTTGGACTACGCAGCTATTCCGAAGCCGCCAGCCTGGATACATTCTCAATCAATGCCGGCGATACTCAGGCCACGCTGATTGGAGCCCGCCTGGACGAAGTGGCTGGGGCAGAGGTTAACGGTACCCACTTCGCTCCGGCGGGACTCGGGCGCGTGGACAACAAAGATGAACTGCGGCTGGTCACCGACGCCAAAGATATTTCCACGCTGCATGCCGGAGACAAAGTCATCGCCCACATAACTCTCAACGATGGCCGGGTGTTAAATGTTGAGACCGTCGTCGGTCCGCCGCGCCCCAGAGTCACGCTACTCAACAAAACCATCCAGCCAGGGCAGACGCCTTCCGCCATTCGGCTTGGGCAATCAGGACGAATTGCCCCAGGATGGGAAGCTTTCCTTTTTTCTGAAAGCGGAAATCCCGGAAACATTTCCGCGCTCGGAAAAGATCGAGGTGGTTACGGCAGATGCGTCGTACAGCGTATCGCTGGGCCTGGATGAGGGCACCCTAATTGCGCAGGATGCGCAAACCGTAATGGCGGTTCTTGACCCGCTGAAGAGCCTCGGAGCTTCTGCCTTCGGCCCGCTTCGCTTCCGCGCCGTGAGCGGCAAATCACAGGGCGACTGGCAACCGCTGGCGACCCTGGTGCGGTTGCCGACTCTCAAGGAAGTGCGTTGTCCGGAGAGTCCGGACCAGCAGTGCAATCTCTACGGAACCAACCTCTTTCTGATCGTCGCGGTGGCTTCGGACCCCGAGTTCAAACCCTCGGTCCCGGTCCCCGTGGGCTTTGCGCAGTCAACTCTGAGCGTGCCGCGACCGGACGGGACCTTGCTCTACATCAAGCTGCGAGACGATCCCTCGGCGGTAAATCCGGTGTCTTTGCCGGTTTTGCCCGCCCAGCCATAACCCCACTCCGGACCGGAAATATCGGCCGGCCTGAAGCCGCCATGCCCGCAATCGGGCCCGGGCCACGAACTCCGGGGCGATTCAAAAAATCCGAGGCACGTCTCAATTGGGGCCAGTGATGAGTTAAACTTGGAACATCCGATTTACGCTGATCATGAAAAGTAAGTTCCTACGAACGTTGGTTGTGGTTCTCGCCGCCTTTGCCGCGATGTTCCTAGCGATGAACCACGACGATTTCAGGGAATTTGATACTGCGTATATCCAAAGGGAAGTGTTGAAAGAGTCCGCGGGAAGCCTTCTGGGTCAATCGGACCGGGAGGCGGCATATTTCCCGCGCTTCGCTTCCTCAAGCAAGAGCAGATACGTGGAGAGGTCTGCGCCGATTACACCCGCTCCAACTTTGTCTGCTTTCTCCACCTGCGTTCTTTGTTGCTGAGACATATCGCCCCGTAACGTGAGCCCCGGAAACCTGCAGTGCTTGGCCTCGCAGGATTTCCCCACCATCCGTTCGCCAGCGCAATCTCAATTCGAGGAGAAACTTTCTTATGCAAATAGTCTCGAACGCAAATACTCAAACCAAGTGGAAGCAGGCTTTCCAGGATGCCGTGTTTGAATTGGATCCGACTCGTCTGCTGCCGAAACTGGAAAGAGCGCAGAAGGCCATTGAAGACCGGCTGTCTGAAGTACATTCCGGCGATAGTACAGTCCCACGGGAACTGATGGAACTCGAAGACGCCCAACGCACCATCCGATACCTGGCGAAACACGAACTGCAAGCCTGAAACAATTATGCGTTGGCTGAGGCGGAAGAGGATCGCCTGCTTTCAGCCAACGCTTTCTTCAGCCCGGCTGCTGCTGATAGCGAACAATTTCTGATTTGAAAGGAATGCCATGACTGATTTCTCTTTAAGACTCTGGAGTGATGACGAGGGCCAGGATATTGCGGAAAACGCCGTGATGCTGGCTGTGATTCGGGTATTGGTGGTGGGCACGATTCGCCTGGTGGGCTCAAACGCGAACAACGTCTTCTCCTCGGCCGCCAGTTCTATTCAGTAATTTCGCAGGCTTGGAAAAACGTGGCAGGAGGCTGCCGGGAGCGGCCGCATTAGATATCCGTTATATCGGTGCAAAACCGTGGTGCCATCGAAGGGACTCGAACCCCCACACCCTTGCGAGTACATGGACCTGAACCATGCGCGTCTGCCAATTCCGCCACGATGGCAAAAAAAGACTGGGATGCGGCATTTTTTCGAGGCCGCCTTCCAGGAAGGACTACAACTAATATTCTACAGGGGGAGCGCAGACTGTTCAAACTCCGGACTGCCGATGGAAAATTCCGCCAAGCCGGTCGATGTGATCGCCAACCTCCGTGTCCTGGTGCACGATCTCAGCAACTCGCTGGAGACGGTCCTGCAGGCCGCCTATCTCTTGCAAGAGGCAAAGCTCGACGGCCGGGAAAAGAAATGGGTGCAGATGATTGACGTCGCTGCGCGCGATGCCACCCGTATCAATCGCGAGATCAGGAAAATACTGAACTCGGAAAGCTAGTCGTTGGCCCTTGGCCGTTGGTCGCTGGCTAACAACGGTAAATTCGCCAGGCTGCGGATTCAGGGACCAACGACCAACGGCCAAAGACCAACGGCCAAAGACCAACGGCCAAAGACCAACGGCCAAAGACCAACGGCCAAAGACCAACGGCCAAAGACCAACGGCCAAAGACCAACGGCCAAAGACCAACGGCCAAAGACCAACGGCCAAAGACCAACGGCCAAAGACCAACGGCCAAAGACCAACGGCCGCTCTTCACCCTTCCAGCTTCGCCGTCATTGTGATATTTGCCTTCAGCAACTTGGACACGGGGCACCCGCTCTTGGCATTTTCCGCTGCTTTCTGAAACGCCGCGTTGTCCGCGCCCGGCACGCGCCCCACGACGTCGAGATGGACGGTGGTGATGGCCCATCCGGAGTCCAGCTTTTCCAGGGTCAGTGTGGCCGTGGTCTCGATGCTCGAGGCGGTGAGATTCGCGGCGCCCAATTGTCCGGAAAGCGCCATGGAAAAGCATCCGGCATGCGCCGCGGCGATCAGTTCTTCGGGATTGGTTCCAGGCGTGTTTTCAAAACGGGTGGCAAACGAGTAAGGCGTGTTGGACAACACGCCGCTGCTGGACGAAACCACTCCTTTGCCGTCTTTAAGACCGCCCTTCCATATTGCGCTTGCCTTGCGTTGCATGCGACTCTCCTGATCTCTTGAAGTGAATTGCGTATGATCATTGTAGACGCAGGCGAGGCCCGATGTCAGTCAGGGCCAAGCCTGCGCGGCGCGGGCGCCCCCGCCCGCGGCTTTGGAGGTTGAGGATCGACTCTTGGGGGAGACGGCGCCGCTGTTTTTGGAGGTTGAAGATCGATCCTTGGGGATAGCGTTGCGGTCGTTGACGTTGCCCTCACCGCTCGCGGGCGAGGGCGCCCGCGCCACACAAGCATTGTTATTTCAGCGCAGGCAGGTCGCTGTTCCAGCAGTTCGTTGTCATCAGCCAGATTCCAAGCCGGCGCCAGACCTGCACAAACTTACCCCGATCAGCAACGGTCGTACCATTCGCCTGCTGGACGGCAACTGTGTAACGCCCTATTTCTACCGCCATATCGCCCGACTCCTCGACCCGAATCGTTTCCAGGCGGAGATTCTGGTATCCGGCTTCTCCGAGTTTGCGAAGCATCAGCTCGATCGGCTTCTGTCCCTGCACCGCTTCGCGCTGCGGCGGCATCAGGAAGCCGTCCGGTGTAAACAGGGCTGCCGCCTGGTCATAGTTTCCGGTATTGAAAGCAGTGGCAAAGTCCTGCGTGAGTCCCTGTATTGCGGATTGCACATCCAGCCATGAATTGACCGTTGAGGCGCTACCAGATGAAGACCTGTACATCTTACTACCTCCGGGAGAGGGACTAGCAGACGGCGCAAATGCTTTCCAGGTTGCGGCGTCGGTTGCCGCGATTCTAACCTAAAGGCATGTGGAAAAGTTTCCCGCTTCCGCTCACGTCGGGCGGATGTCCTCATCTACCCGCGGAGCCACGCTACGCAAGATCTGCCGAGAAAACTGGCGAGCTTCAGCTTGCCCACCCGGACGAGGGCGTCCGGGCCTACGCAGGCTGTGCCACAATCACGCCAGATTCGGAGTTATCATCAAGTGCACACGGTTTGTTGAACTTCGGCCGTCTGCGGGGACACTCTATGTATTTCGAACAGTTTTATCTCGGTTGCCTGGCTCATGCTTCGTACATGCTCGGGTCCGAAGGCGAGGCGGTCGTTGTCGATCCCCAGCGCGACGTAGATCTCTATCTGAAGGCCGCCGAGGAAAACGGTCTTACTATCCGTCACATTTTTGAGACTCACCTGCACGCCGATTTTGTCTCTGGCCACAAGGAACTCGCCGCCCGTACCGGAGCCCAGATTTATTTCGGCGCCCAGGCCGGAGCAAAATTCTCACATGTGGCGGTCCACGATGGCTTCGAGCTGCGTTTCGGCAAGGCCCGCATCAAGGTGCTCGAAACTCCGGGGCACACTCTGGAGAGCATTTGTCTGCTAGTTACTGATGACGAGAAGGCGCTCAAGCCGTGGGCCGCATTGACCGGGGACACGTTGTTTATCGGCGACGTCGGCCGTCCCGACCTTTCCCGGACCCTTACGCCCCAGCAATTGGCGGGCATGCTCTACGACAGCCTGCATGACAAACTCCTAAAACTGCCGGACGAAGTGCTGGTGTATCCCGCCCACGGCGCGGGTTCGCTGTGCGGCCGCAACATGCGCGCCGAGCGCTCGTCCACGATTGGCACTGAGCGCCTAACCAACTACGCTCTGCAGATCCAGAGTCGCGAGGAGTTCATCAGGCAGTTGACCAGCAATCTGCCGGCGCGTCCCGAATATTTCCTGCAGGATGCGGAAATCAATCGCGGAGGAGCGCCTGCGCTTTCCGATTTGCCGGAACTTAAAGCAATCTCGCCCGCGGAACTGAAAACCATGGATGTGATCGCGCTGGATATCCGCCCCGGAGAGCAGTTTGCCGCCGGCCATGTTCCGGGCTCCATCAACATTCCTTTGTCGGGACAATTCGCTTCCTGGGCGGGAACGATTGTCGGTTTGTCGTCACGCCCCGTGCTCATCGCCGATGCGCCGGAGCAGTTGACTGAAGCCCGCCTCCGCCTGGCCCGGGTTGGCATCGAAGTGGAACGCGGGTACCTGGAAGGCGGCGCCGCAGGCTGGAAGCGGGCCGGATTTGATCTGGCAACGCTACGCGAGATTAGCGTCCAGGAGTTGCAGCAGCAGCTGGCAAAAAACAGAATGCGGGCGCTCGACGTGCGCCGCGAAGCAGAATGGATGGCAGGTCACATTGACGAAGCGGCGTGGTGGCCCCTGGACCGCTTCCGGATATCTCCTCCGGAGGTTGACCTCAATATTCCGCTGGCGGTCCATTGCCAGAGCGGCTATCGCAGCATCATTGCCTGCAGTCTGCTGCGGCGGGCGGGCTTTCAGAATGTCATCAACGTTCGCGGCGGATTTGGCGCCTGGCAGGAAGCAAAATTGCCCGTGGCGACAGGTGCGCCGGTAGAGGCGTAGGCTAGCTGGTTGTGTGGCGCGGGGGTCCCGCCCGCGGCCTTTGACTTTGACTGTCAGCGGCGCGGGCGAGGGCGCCCGCGCCACACAAAGCCTCTCTCCCTGTAGAATGCAGCTACCAAAATCAATGATCACTCTCGCCGACGTCCAAGCCGCCCTGGAGCGCATTCGCCCCTCGATCTATCTTTCGCCCTGTACCCTCTCCGCCACTTTTTCGCAGCTTACCGGCAACTCGATTTACCTCAAACTCGACAACCTGCAGAGGACGGGCGCGTTCAAAGAGCGTGGCGCGCTGAACAAGCTGCTGACGATGACCTCGCAAGAGCGCGATCAGGGAGTGATTGCAGCTTCGGCAGGGAATCACGCGCAGGGACTGGCCTATCACGCCGGGCGGCGCGGGATCAAAGCCCAGATTTGCATGCCGCTCACGACACCCCTGATTAAAGTCTCCGCCACCAAGTCCTACGGTGCGGAAGTTATCCTTCATGGCGCCAACTACGATGACGCCTGTGAAGAAGCTATCCGGCGAGGCCAACAGCAACATCTCACCTTCATTCATCCCTTCGATGACGACGCCGTCATCGCCGGCCAGGGCACGCTGGGACTTGAAATGCTGCAGCAGCATCCCGCAATCGAGGCGGTGGTGGTCCCCATTGGCGGCGGTGGATTGATCGGCGGCATCGCCTGTGCCATTAAAGAAACAAATCCAAAAATCCAGATCATTGGAGTGCAGACCGCGCGGCTGCCATCGATGAAGGCGGCGGTAGCTGAGGGCAAACCTGTGACCCTGCCTCCTGCCGCCACAGTAGCCGACGGCATTGCCGTTCGCCGGGCCGGCGATCGCACCTTGCCTCTGGTCCAGAAATACGTGGATGACATCGTCACCGTGGACGAAGAAGAAATCGCCAATGCGGTCCTGCTCCTGCTGGAGCGCGAAAAAACCATGGCCGAAGGCGCCGGCGCGGCCGCCATCGCAGCTCTGATCAATCGCAAGATACATATGGCGGGGAAGAAAATTGCGGTACTGGTCTGTGGCGGCAACATGGACGTGACCCTGTTGTCGCGAATCATCGAGCGCGGTCTGGTAAAGGATGGACGCCTGGTGCGCTTGCGCGTCCATCTTCCCGACTACCCTGGAGCCCTGCACCGGCTGACCGGAATTCTCGCCGACCATCGGGCGAATATCGTGGAGACATCTTATGATCGCGCCTACTATGGGGTAAATCTGGGAGAAACCGCCATCGACATCACGATGGAAACGAGGGGCCCAGACCAGATTGCCGAATTACTCTCCGCCCTCGTGGCCGCAGGCTATTCGCACGAAAGAATTCTTTAAGAAATACATGTGGGGTCGGACAAGAGTGTCCGACCCACACACGGTCACTTCACGCCCGTCAGTTCACGAATGATCTGGGCTTCCCGCTCGCGGTAAGGCTTGCCGTCGGGATAGAAGACTTCGTGGAACCATACCGGCGGCTTCTCCGGAACATAAGGTTTCTGCCAGGAGTCCCAGGGCAGATAGGTTTGCGTCCTGCCGGCAACCAATCCCCAGTTGATCGCCGCCACATGGTGTTGCTTCGCGATCGGCAAGATCAGATCAAACAGTACTTCCCATGGGCCGGGCCATGTACTCGGTGCACAAAATCGGCCGGTGATAGATTTCGAGCCATTCCACCCGCTTTGCGAAGTCTTCCGGCCAGCCATAGTTGTGAAATGAAATCACGTCTGACTGTTCCAGTTGAATTCGCGCCATCGCAGACAACTTCTCCTGCGACGACCAATCGCCTTCCCAAACTCCGCTGGTAAGCGGTTGTGACGGGTTGGCCGCGCGCGCCCAGCTGAAGACCTGGGGCAACAGAGCCAACACCAGTTCTGCCTTGTTCTTCAGTTCCACCGCTCCGTAGGCGCCTCCATTGCCGTTGTTGGGTTCATTCCACAAGTCCCAAGCCAAAACTCGCGGATCGTTGGCGAACGCCCCAACCACGCCCTGCACATACTCCTTGAGTCGTGAATATTGCGCCTCGTCCTTAAGCGCGTTCGCTCCCGGACTCTGCATCCAACCCGAATTGTGTACTCCGGGAATCGGCGGATGTTGGGGGCCGAGTTTCGGGAAAGGGTCCCAGCAGGAATCGAAGAGCACGAATACAGGACGGATGCGATGCTTGTCCGCGATGGTCAGGAAGGCGTCGATTCTGTGCTTGAAGCCGGCGGCATCCTGCTGCCACAGCAAATCGTGGAGAAAGACCCGCATGGTATTCATGCCCAGGCCCTGGGCCCAACCCAATTCCTTGTCGATTTCCTGGGGATCGAAAGTATCCGCCTGCCACATTTCGAGTTCATTGATTGCGCTGGCCGGAATGAAATTGCTGCCCACCAGCCAGGGCTGTTGCTGGTACCAGCCGTTGGCTTTTTCCTCGGACCAGCGCTGCGCGGCGGCAAACCCGTAGGTGGAAAATGCAAGGATCAGAATCAGGATTACAAAGCTTGATCGTTTCAAGGGTCGCCTCCTGCGTGCTCCTGAACTTTCCGTTACAGCAGGCTTCATGTCCATCCTCCCATCGCGACGCCGAAGTTACGAACCCAAAGATCATCCGCTAAGCTTGACTTCTGCGCAAGCCGGGATGGCGGAACTGGCGGCCGCAGCGGACGCAAAACCGTGAGGAAACGGCTCTGGGAGCTTGGCTAAGTGTGGCGCGACGCGCCAGCGCCACAATTGGGGCAGGTATGAAACTCCTCGATGAGTCCGCCCAGGTTCGGATCGGTCTGCTCACCATCTCGGGGGTCGGTGGTGTACACCAGCTTGTCGCAGTGGTGGTTCGTCTCCACTCTGCAGTTCGGGCATATCATCTTGTCAGTGTTGGCCACAGCAGTCATCCTTGTCTCCAGAGATCAGTCGAGAGATATTTGCTCACGGTCCTGGCGTAGCGTCTTCGCCATCCAGATGAGTTCTTTCAGGAGCTTATCGATGCGTCGAATGTAGGATTCATCGAGGAGTCTGCCGTCCTCGGCCAACACCTTCTGCGCCGTCGAGAAATTTACATCCCAGAAAATTGTAACCAGCCCGATCTCCCGTATCACAGGCAGGAGGTTTTGAATTACGCGGGTTCCGCCAAACGGTCCGGCTGACACCCCTACGATCCCGACCGCCTTATGAATGTATTCTTGGAGACAGCTGTCCAGGACATGCTTCAAAAGACCGGAGTAGCCGTGGTTATACTCCGGGGATACGATCACCAAGGCGTCCGCCTTGCTCATCTTGGCGGAAAAGTCGGCTTGCTTAATGGAGGAGATACGATCACCCCGGCCCTGGAAGAAGTCATCGACCGAATTCGCCAGAAACTTCGACGGTTTCTTCTTTGGACGTTTTGACATTCGCGTTCCTTCGCGGGAAGACTTCATGGAGACGGACGTATTGCTCGGTCTGGCGATTGAGATTGCCGACGCCATGGATGCAGCCCACTCCAAGGGGATCGTCCACCGCGACATAAAGCCAGCCAACATTTTCGTCACCGAGCGCGGTCACGCCAAGATTCTCGACTTCGGGCTGGCCAAAGTCTCTTTCCAGCCGGAGAGCGTTGCCTTGACCGCCCCGACCATAGATTCGGAGAATCATCTCACCAGCCCCGGTTCCACGCTCGGCACTGTCGCCTACATGTCGCCGGAGCAGGCGCGGGCGAAGGAACTGGATGCCCGGAGCGATTTGTTCTCCTTCGGGGCGGTGCTGTACGAGATGGCGACCGGGCAGTTGCCCTTCCGCGGGGACAGTACCGCAGACGTATTTTCGATGCGATCCTGAATCGGGCGCCAACGTCGGCGGTGCGCCTGAATCCCGACGTGCCAGCCGAACTGGAACGGATCATGGCCAAGTGCTCTGGAGAAAGATCGGAATCTGCGCTACCAGCACGCCTCGGACATCCGCACCGGATTTGCAGCGGCTGAAGCGCGATTCCGAATCGACCAGAATCGCTGCCTTAGCAGCATCGCCTGACCAGACGCTCACACGTCGCAAGCTCTGGATCGTCCTAGCCGTTTGCATCGCTGCCCTCGGGCTGGCGGCAGGTGGCACTTGGTACCTGCGATCGGGCAGGACAGCCCAGATTGATTCCATTGCCGTGCTGCCCTTCACCAATGGGGGTGGAGACGCCAATACTGACTATCTCAGCGACGGCATCACCGAATCATTGATCGACAATCTTGCCCACGTACCTCAGCTTAAGGTGAAGTCTCGCAACTCTGTCTTCCGCTACAAAGGGAAGGACGTTGAAGTGCAAAAGGTTGGTAATGATTTGGGTGTGTCCGCGCTGGTGAGCGGGCGAGTGGCGCCGCGTGGTGACACCATCGAAGTGAGCGCGGAGCTTACCGATGTTCGGGACAGCACCGAAGTCTGGGGACAGCACTACAGCGGCAAGAGCACAGAGATCATCTCATTGCAGCAGCAGATTGCGGGCGACATCGCGGAAAAGTTGCGTTCCAAGCTCAGCAGCTTAGAAAAGCAGCAAGTCACCAAACAGGGCACGCAAAATCCAGAAGCCTACGAGCTGTATTTGAGGGGCCGTTACTCATGGAACAAACGAACGCCTTCCGACATCGCCGCGGCCATCTCCTATTTCAATCAAGCCATCGCCAAAGACCCCGGCTACGCTTTGGCATATTCGGGTCTGGGCAAAACGAGGTGAACGCCGCAAAGCGGAACAGTTGATCCGAAAAGCTACCCACGGCGATGCATCTTTACTGCACACCCACCACATGATGCACACCGTGGCGGCAGCCTACGGGGTGTTGGGGAAGCCACAACCGGCCCTGGCTTGGCTCCGCAAAGCAACTACCAACGGCCTCCCGTTGTATCCCGTCTATCGTGACGATCCACATTTCGAATGCATGCGCAGCCAGCCTCAGTTCTTGCGTTTTATGGCCGACCCCAAAAAAGAGTGGGTATTACAAGCGAGAGTTTGGAAGTACGGTTCGCGAGCAATAGTGTGAAGTGCAATAACATCTGTCACCTAATCTCGTAAACGGGCTATCCGTAGAAATGGCTACACTGTGCATTTCGACTCGAGACAATATGCGAAAGTTCCCCGGATTGTCGCCTACCCGGTCGCTGAGCCGAAAAAAGATTTCCTTCCGGCACAGCTACTGCTCGCCGACGCTACAATGCGCACCTTCCGAGTCCACAAATTGCGCCAGTAAGCCTCCGAATTCTTGTTTTGTCGGCGGCATACTGAACTGCACGCCCTTCGCCTTCATTTCCTGGTGAAATTTATCAAGGTCGGGAACGTTGAAGCCCAACTCAACAGCTCCAGCGAGATTCTTCTGGGACGCTGGATGTAACGCAAGGATTGTTTCGCCAGTAACAAATTCGCTCCAACCAGGAGAGTGGAACTTTAGGGGTAAGCCCAGCACGTCGCGATAGAATTTCACTGCACGGTCCATATCGGCAACGAACTTAATCACGTACTTTAGCTTCATGGCGTGAGGCCCTCCCAAGGCCCCGCAAGGTTAACGTAGGGGCCGCGAGGGGTACAAGAAGGGTTTCTTTTCGGGCACGACAACCCTGCGGCAAGTCGCCACACTGAGATATCCTGCAACCACGCTTATGTTTATTGCCAGTTCCAGCCCACTCCCAGCTGATGCAATACGCGGTCGTGCAATTGGCGCCCTTGTTATAACCGGCTTCGGCGCGCTATGGATGATCAGCGCTGCCAACCTCCGAAAGCGCCTCGACTGGTCCGCGTGGCTGGTGGTCGCATTGTTCACCGGCATCCTATGCGTAGGAGCCGGGAAACAATTGCAGCGCGCACGGCGCATGCCCACGTCACCGCCTTCTTCCGCGCACACCGAATCCGATGAACGTATTCGTCGTCAATTCAGAATTGTTCTTGCCTTTGAATGGATACCTATTTTCGCGGTGGTATTCGTTTTAGCTCGTATGCGTCGACCCGAACTCATCCTGCCAGCCATCGCTCTGATCGCTGGCCTGCATTTTGTGCCTCTGGCCATCATCTTCCGCGCACGCCTGTACTATTTCACAGCGATCGCTATCGTTCTCACAACTCTGGCCGCCTTCGCCTTAACGGGTCCAACTCACCGCCAGACAACGATTTGCGTTGGTTGCGGGTTAGCGCTTTGGCTCACTTCGGTACTCTTGCTGGTGTGACTGATCCTTTGTGAACAGAACGGGCCGAAACGGTTGGCTATTCCTCAAGGTCAAGCGCTTCTGCCAGCCCTTGGCGTCGACGCCGTTCGCTTAGGTATTGTTCTTTTTCGCCCGGGGCGCTATTGTTCTTGCCGCAACAGCAGATCTGTTTTGGTGAAAGGGAGGAAATCTCATGGGAAAGACGCTGTTCACTCTACTGTTCGCATCTGTACTTGCCTTGCCGTTGTCAACAGCGGTATTCGCGCAAGAGGCTCCGGCCAAAGAGAAGGTCGCAAAGGAGGCCCGCTGGGAGGGTACTGTCGTGAGAAGCGACCCCGACAAATCCATGCTGACTGTACGTAAGGTGGGTTCGTCCACCGCCGAGATGACCGTAAAGTACGACAGCTCGACGAAGTGGGTCAGTCAGTACCATGGCGAGAAACAGGTCAACGATATCGACCCCAGCCAAGTTAAGGATGGGGATCGCGTAATCTGCAAGGGCACTTGGGAAAAGGCTGGCGTACTCAATGCCACTCTGATCTCTAAGCGGCTCTCCCACTAGACGAGTTCGTCTTGTGTCAGAGGTTGAAACGCCGGGATCTGAACGGCACCGGTTAAGCTTGCCCTGTTCATGTTCTTTACCAGGGGACGGTGGGATTTGCCTAATCTTTTCCATTTATGAGCTAGCCTTGACAGGCGTAAGCGAAAAGCATTCGAAAGGAGGCCGCTCTCCTTTTGCACCCTATTCTTTACGCATGAATGGGTCACGTGGTGGTCAAAGCACTGACCGCAACCATCCCACACAGCAGTCGGGCAAATCGAGATTCCAACCTCGGAGTTTAAAGATCGCCAATGAGGACAGGTACGGATCACATCTGAGGATTGGCGACCACACGTTCGCTTGCATCAAACCTCGTCGCTGGGATGAGGAGAGGATCTCGGGCAATGGACTCGACGACGTAATCAGGTTTGCCCTCGCCTCCGCTGCTCCGCTCGGACTCGTGTGACGGTCTCGTGGGTTGCGTCTACTCTGGCGCCGGCCGCTTCGAAGGCTATGAATGGCTGAGGACGCACGCCATTACTGCGGGAAATTCATGCGGCGTAACAGATCCTGAAAGCGCGGGTCGGAGGCAACAGAGGCAAATAGGGGACTTCGAAATAATTGGTTGTCGTAGTAATCTTCCCTGAAAGCTTTCTCCAGAGAAGCCAGCGCTTCGTTGTTTTCGCCCAAGGCGACCTGGATGGTCGCGATGTGATATGGGTTCACGAAACTTCGCTTGGAACGCCCCTGCAATTCGCGAAGGATCCTGCGTGCCTCGGCTTGATGGCCGGCTAGGGCATGAGCGTGCGCGAGACCGGCGAAAGCATAGGCCGCCCCATCGCTGAGGCGTACTGCGGCTTTGTGCTCCGCGATGGCTTGCTCAAAACTCCCCTTGTATTCGTAAGCGAATCCAAGGCGATTGTGTGCTACGGCAAAGTTGGGATTCAGGTCGATCGCCTTGCGGCATTGTTCGATGGACAAGTCCCACTGACGCAACTGAAAGTACACCGGAAACGCCGCACCCGTGTGAATGATCGCAGACAAAGGATCGAGTTCCTGGGCCTGTTTTATTTGCGCAACAGCCTCTTCTAAACGGCCAGTCTCTGACAGAAAGACGGCATACCAGTGGTGTGTAGTGGCATAGCTTGGATCGAGTTCCAGGGCGCGTTTGTACTCCTTCTCTGCTGTCGCCCAGTCCCGAACTTCTTGGTTGGCGAACGCGAGGGCGGTGTGTGCTTCGGCGAGGCCGCTATCCAGTTCCAGGGATTTCGTGGCGGCACGTTTAGCCATGGGGATGACTTCTGCGACCGGCAAATCTCCGTATTGCGGCAGCAAGTTGTAAGAGTCGGCCAGTCCGGCATAGGCAGGAGCGTAGCCTGGATCTTTCTCGATGGCCTCGCGGAAGAACTCGATGGCCTGTCTAAGTTCGGCTTCGGTTCTATTGTTCCAGTGATAGCGGCCTTTCAGGTAACTATGGAGGGCCTCTGGATCGACAGTGTAGGTCCGCCCGAGGCGAGCCTCCTGCTCAAGAGTTAACGCAGCTCTTACTCGTCTGGCGATATCGCGCGCCAGCTCCGCTTGCAAGGCCAGCACGTCGCGTACATCGCGCTGATAGCTGTCGGCCCAAATATGTTGGTCGGTGCGAGCGCGGATTAACTGGGCTGTGACTCTTACCTGGTTGCCGATGGACAACACGGACCCTTCGATGATGCCATCCACGTTGAGTTCGCGCGCGATCTCAGGCAGCGGCTTATTCGAGCGCTTGTAGCGCATAACGGAGGTACGCGAGATCACCTTTAGCGCACTGATTTTGGACAGGTTGGTGATCAGTTCCTCGGTCATACCGTCGGCGAAGTACTCCTGTTGCGGATCGCCGGAAAGATTGGCGAGGGGGAGCACAGCTAGGGATCGAATGGGTGTTACACCATGCCCCGGCAACCATTCCTGCCACTTGTCCAGGTTCGAGCCGAGAATCAGCACCAGGGCTGCAAAGACCACTCCTGCAAGAATCCCCGTTCTCTTCCACCTCGTGCGCGACACGGTGGGTGCCAGCGTGACCGGTAACGAATGCACTCCCAGCTGCCGCAGGTCCACCGCCAATTCCTTCGCCGACTGGTAGCGGTTCTCCGGTTCCTTCTCCAGGCATTTCCCGATGATCCGCTCCAGTTCCGGAGACAACCTGGAATTGAGAGTGGTAGGTGGTCGTGGCGGCCTGTGCAGAATGGCACCAATCAGCTGCGAGTTTTCCACGTCAGCGAACGGACGCCGCCCCGTGGCCATTTCGTACAGCACGGACCCGGCCGCATGAATGTCAGTCCGAGCGTCGATCTGTTCGCCCAGCAACTGTTCCGGCGCCATGTAGGGCAGCGTCCCAGCCAAGGTTTCGGTTTCGCTCAGACTCTCCGTCGCGGTACTCACTGCGACCGGAAGCCGCAGCTTTGCCAGCCCGAAGTCCAGAATCTTCAGCCGTCCGTCACTCGTAACCCGCAAGTTGCCGGGCTTGAGGTCACGATGAACGACCTTGTGGTCATGGGCTGCGGCCAAGCCTTCCGCGAGTTGCACGCCCAGACGGAGGACTTCTTTCTCCGGCAGCGGTCTGGCAGCCACCTTCTCGCTGAGTGTGATCCCGGGGATGTACTCCATCACCAGGAAGTCCAAACCCTGCTGCGTGTCGAAGTCGTAGATGGTGGCGACGTTGGGATGATTAAGCTGCGAGAGAATCAGAGCTTCTTTGTGGAAATGCTTGCGTGCGGATTCGTCGGTGAGCGTACCAGGCGGAAGGACTTTGATGGCGACATCGCGGGCTAGGTGCTCGTCGCGGGCGCGGTACACTTCGCCCATGCCGCCGGTGCCGATCTTCTCGGCGATGCGGTAGTGGCCGAGGGTCTGGCCGACCAGCGAATCCTGAACGCTCGGCATACTTCCCTCTTTGTTGCGAGGGGACTTGCTTCGCCTCAGGGAGTGCTGCGTCTCAACTGGCGGGAACTGCTCTTCGAAGAGGCGAGACATATTAATAACACAGGAATGAGCGCGTCCTGTCAGTGATTTGGGTCACATCTGATGGGCGGTGAGCGCCAAAAACCAAGACTGTTGCAAAATCGTCATAGATGGGAGAAGGTCGATCCCCGATCACGGATGGCGTTAAGCTACCGATGATCAACCGCACTCTAAGGTGCAATCAAAACGGCTAAGGAGATCGACCTTGAAGAAGCATAACAATTCTGGAAAGAAGAGTGAACTGACGTCGAAGCGTGCGAAGTCGCGGGGCCCGGTGCAGCGGGATACGAAGGAAGTGCTGGCAGAACTGGTGGGAAAGCGGAAGGAAAAGCTGGATCGGAAAAAGGTGGCAGCAAGGAGCGCCGGAGAAGAGCATCCGGGTGGGGAGCTTCGCCCCAATCTGGACCGTCTGACGGTAGGAGTGGATCTTGGGGACCAAGGGAGCCATTACTGCATTTTGGGACTGGAGGGAGAAACGCTGGCGGAAGGACAGTTGCGGACGACGCCGGAGGATTTGGCAACCTTCTTCCAAGGGTTGAATGCGGCGCGCGTGGTGGTGGAAGTGGGGACCCACTCGGCATGGGTGCAGGAAGTCATCCGTGGTTGCGGGCACGAAGTGCTGGTGGCCAACCCGCGGTGGATGGAGGGATCGAAGCGACGCAAGCGCAAGAATGATCGGATCGATGCGCATAAGCTGGCCCGCTTGGGACGGGTGGACCCGGAGTCGTTGCACCCGATCCAGCACCGCAGTCGGGAGGTGCGGCAGGATCTAGTGATGTTGCGAGCCCGAGATGCCTTGGTGGCAGCGCGGACCGAGCTCATCCACCCCACCCGAGGCTTGGTAAAGAGTATGGGCACACGGCTGCCCAAGTGTTCCAGCCGGAGCTTCGCACAAGGATCGAGGCCGCTCGACGAATCCGCAAGCTCTCCCCCAGCTCCAAAATACTCTTCGTGAGTCAGGAATCCTCCACCGCTATCGCAGAAGAAGCTCTCAGGTTGGGGGCACTGGGCTATGTTGTTAAGGCCCATGCCGGAACCGAACTGCTAGCCGCTGTGGAAGCGGTTCTACTGGGCAAGCAGTTTGTCGGCAGCGGATTGGACATTCTTCACTAGCTGATGGCGCTCACCTTTCTGGAAGAGCGAACTGCGTTGACCCACAATCTAAGCAAACCGAAAGCTTAGGGAATACAAACACACTTGGTGTGCTGAGATCCTCGAGGCCCGAATAATGGATGTTTATTTAAGCCGGAGATTCCATCTGAGTGGTCGACGAGCATAACGCACAAATCAAAATATCCCTCCTGATAGCTAGCGCAGGGGCTCGACGAGGCTCCTCGAAGATGCAGTGACCAAGCGCCGAGGCTAGATTCTTGAAGAACCGCTCGATCCGTTCCCAGCGTCACAGCTAAAGAAATTTAGCACTGGATTTTGTGTCGCGCCCAGCTCCACAACTGTTGTAAACAGGCGATGTCACAAGCTTGCGCCGTCTCTTCGCCCCCTGCCCGTTGTCTATAAGTGTAATCGAGATTCTGCAACAGTGACTTGCCTTTCTCGCTCGCTCTGGCGGTTCGGTTTACGAAGAACAGAGTTGGAATAAGCCTATGTCTGGATTGGAGATTTCGCATGCTTGCCGCTGGGTGTAGCATTTATCCGACAACACAGCTCAACGTTCACCAACCAAACATCTCTTCACCAGAGTTAAGGAGGCACTCCATGTCCTACGTTGATGTCGGAAAAGAAAACTCCACTTCCATCCATCTCTACTATGAGGATCACGGCTCAGGCCACCCTGTCATCCTAATCCACGGATATCCCCTCAGCAGCGCGTCGTGGGAAAAACAGGTCCCAGCCCTGCTGGCTGCGGAGTATCGCGTCATTGCGTACGATCGTCGCGGATTCGGAAAGTCCAGCCAGCCCACAACCGGCTATAACTACGACACGTTTGCCGAAGATCTACGCAAGCTGGTGACCCATTTGAAGCTCAAGGATTTCACTCTCGTCGGCTTCTCGATGGGCGGCGGTGAGGTCGCGCGCTACGTTGGAAGGTACGGATCGAAGGACGTAAGCAAGGCGGTCATCATCGGCGGTGTTCCGCCGTATCTACTGAAAACCGCTGACAATCCCGAAGGCGTCGACGCCAGCGTGTTCGAGGGCATCAAGAAAGCCGTCGCCGCCGACCGCTATGCGTTCTTCACCGAGTTTTTCAAGAATTTCTACAACACTGACGTTCATCTTGGGAAGCGCGTGAGCGAGCAGGCGATTCAGGCTAGCTGGAACACCGCTGCCATCGCTTCTGCCACGGCCAGCCTGGCCTGCGTGCCCACGTGGCATGAAGACTTCCGCCAAGACGTGGCAAAGATTGACGCTCCGACGCTGGTCGTTCACGGCGATTCGGATCGCATCGTGCCCTTCTCTGCTGCAGGCAGCCGCACAGCCAAGCTAATCAACGGCGCTGAGTTGGTTGTCATCAAAGATGGCCCGCACAACATCGCTTGGACACACGCGGAGGAGGTCAACGAGGCTTTGCTGAAGTTCTTGGCCAAGCCGGGCGCAAAGGGGCAGACGACGGCTACAAAGAGAAAGGCCGTCGCGTAGGATGTGTTTGCGTGACATATGCGGGCGGCGCTTTCGAGTAAAGGGTTCGCCCGCACTCACAACCCAGTTGTTGGTGTAATGGCGATATTTCAACAGTTGTAGGGGGCTGCTCGGCAGGCAATACAGTGGATGCTCAAGATGTCGTACACCATACCCGATTCCAGGCAGAAAAGTGGGAGGCATATCGCCATCTCAGGTCTCGGGTCACGCAAAGTACAGGCGGCTGTAGCCTATGGTTTTCTAGCCACCAGCCGAATAATATCCACCTCGCGGCGACCTTCCCAGTCCGACTTCTCCCGCACGATCTCATAATGTTCGATCACGAGAAGGTCAAACAGATGAAGCATTGCGTTGCGATCGGGGAGGTAATCGGTCCCGCATTCCATCACAACAAATCCGCCGGGCTTAAGTGAATCCAATACCCTTTGGATCGGCACAAGCGGCATCGACCAGCTAAACAAGATGAGGTCGAACCGTTCCTTGCCGAAGTCGTATTCACTGTCGCGAACCGCGGAGGTGTGTAAGGTCAGCCCAAGGTCCTTAGCTTGCTTCTGAGCGATTGCGACGCCCGCTTCGGCAGGATCGAATCCCCACACCTGCCACCCAAGACTCGCTAGGTAGATGGAATTTCGGCCCTGCCCCATTCCATAGTCCAACGCAGTGCCCGGTTGCCGACCCTTCACCATCGCCATAAGGAAGCGGTTCGGAGCGTGGTTGAAATTGGAATTGCTGTCGAGGTAGTAGCGACTGTAAAAGTCGGCCTCTAGAGCGCTGTGCTCCGTACGAAGCAATTTGAGCCTTCGGGCGATCTCGGATTCGCTGATCCCATCGTTTTTGAGCTTAGCGGCATATTTTTCAAAGACCTGTTCATTCGTCAGCGACCAGTGGTTCTCTTCTTGTAATCTCTCCCCGAAAACTGTTCGAAATTCGAAGTAGAACTCGTACTCCGGTTTTTGACCGAATGCGAGTGTTGAATACGAGAGCATGGTAAGCATTGCCCCCAGCACAATCGTGACGTGAGCAGTCAGCCTTTTGTATTTGTCGGGCTCAACTAGCCGCATAAGCGCCTCCCTCGTAGCTGAATGCAAAAGTATAGGTCGTGGTGGGATGATTGACGTAACCAGGCGAAGAGCGCCACAACGATCAATGAAAACGGAGTTCGGTGGCAGTATGCTGTGCCGAGGCGTGTGGTCCAGAGGTCTTCGACCTTACTGGTGCTTGAGAGCCCGAGGATGAGTTTGACCCGGGACGCGCTTTGGCACAACGGACTGTAGCCTCCTCGTGAGGGGAGAGCACGCGAGGGAGATTCACCCTATCGGCGCGTCCTGGATCACACGTCAAGGAGGTGTAGTCATGGACGTGCTGCATCCGAGATGTTGCGGCTTGGATGTACATAAGAGCTCGATTTCTGCTTGCATTTTGCTGCGTGAAGCGGGACGCGTGCAGAAACACCAGCGTCGCTTTGGCGCGATGACCCAAGAACTGCAGGAGCTTGCCGAATGGCTACGGCAGTTCGGTGTGACTCAGGTAGCGATGGAATCCAGCGGCGTTTACTGGAAACCAGTTTGGAAATTCTGGAGGGACAGTTCACGGTAGTTTTGGCGAATGCGCAGCACATCAAGAATGTGCCGGGTCGCAAGACCGACCAGAAGGATGCGGAATGGATTGCGCAGTTGCTGCAGTATGGTCTTCTGCGGCCCAGCTATGTACCCTGCGAAATCATTCGCGATCTACGCGACCTGACCAGAATGCGGGCCAGTCTGTCCCAGGAAGCTTCGCGCATCAGTAGTCGAATTCAGAAGGTGCTGGAAGACGCAAACGTAAAACTGGCGAGCGTGGCGACCAACGTTCTCGGCAAGAGTGGACGGGCAATGCTGGAGGACATCATCACCGGTGAAGATAATCCCGAGCACCTCGCCTCCCTCGCCCTGGGTCATCTGCGCGTGAAGATTCCGCAATTACGACTTGCTCTAGAAGGAAAGATCCGTTCCCATCATCGCTTTTTGCTTCGGCGTTTACTGGATCAAATACAGTTTGTGGAACACGAAATTGCATTGCTCGACGAACGCCTGGAGGACATCGGCCGACAAAGACCGGACCTGGCGCAAGCGGTTGCTCGCTGGGACACGATACCGGGGATCGATCGAGTGGCAGCGTGGGCTCTTCTAGCCGAAATAGGTGACAACATGGCGCAGTTTCCAACCGCTGAGCATCTGGCCAGTTGGGCCGCGCTATGCCCCGGCAATCACGAAAGCGCCGGCAAGCGTTTGCGCGGTACAACTCGTCAAGGGAGCCCCTGGTTGTGCCGCATGGCTTGTCAGTGCGCCTGGGCTGCCGCGCGAACCAAGAACACTTACTTGTCCTCGCAGTTCAGACGCTTAGCGGCAAGACGCGGCAAGAAAAGAGCCATCATCGCGGTGGCACACACCCTCATAGTCATTGGCTATCACTTGCAGAAAAACCAGAGCAACTACGACGATCTTGGCGGAAACTACTTCGATCGCATTCACTCCGACGGTCTAAAGCGGTACTTGGTGAAGCGGCTCGAACAACTCGGGCACAAGGTAACTCTAGAGCCGATTGAAGCTGCTTAACCCACCGCTTCCACAACGGTTTTCGAGGGAGAAGGTCGATCCCCGATCACGAATGGCGTTAAGCTAGCGGTGATCAACGCACTCAACGTGCAATCACATGAAAAGGAGATCGACCTTGAAGAAGCATAACAATTCTGCAATGAAGAGTGAACCGACATCGAAGAGGGCGAAGTCGCGGGGCCCAGTGCAGCGGGATACGAAGGAAGTGCTGGCGGAACTGGTGGAGACACTGAAGGAAAAAACTGGATCCGAAGGTGGAAGCAGGGAGCACAGGAGAAGAGGATCGGCGAGGTAAGTTTCGCCCCAATCTCGACCGTCTGACGGTGGGCGTGGATCTGGGGGACCAATGGAGCCACTACTGCATTCTGGGTCTGGAGGGGGAAACGCTGGCGGAGGGACAGTTGCGTACGACGCAGCAGCACATTGCCGAATTCTTTCAGGCATTGAATGCGGCGCGAGTGGTTTTCGAGGTGGGGACACACTCTCCCTGGGTGCAGGAAGTCGTCTGCGGTTGCGGACACGAAGTGCTGGTGGCCAACCCGCGGTTAATGGAAGGATCGAAGCGTCGCAAGCGCAAGAATGATCGAATCGATGCCAACAAGTTGGCGCGATTGGGACGCGTAGATCCGCAATCGTTGCACCCCATGCGGCACCGGAGTAAGGAAGTGCGGCAGGACCTGGTGGTGTTACGAGCCCGCGATGCGTTGGTGGCGGCGCGGACCGAGCTGATCAACGCCACGCGAGGACTGGTAAAGAGTATGGGTGCACGGCTCCCCAAGTGTTCCAGCCCGAGCTTCGCACAAAAGGTGGAGGAGGCGGTTCCCGTCGAGATCCGCGAAGCGCTGCTGCCCTTGGTGCGTATGGCGGCGGCACTGAGTGATTGCATTCAAAGATATGACGAGAAGATTGAAAAGTTGGGCCGCGAGAAGTATGGGCATACGGCGTTATTGCGGCAGGTGAAGGGGGTAGGACCGATCACGGCGCTGGCCTACGTATTGACCTTGGAGAATCCGGAACGATTCGTGAAGAGTCGGGATGTGGGACCGTATCTGGGATTAGTACCGAAGCAGGAAGACTCCGGGGAGAGCCAGCCGCAATTAGGGATCAGCAAAACCGGAGACACGATGGTGCGCAAGCTGCTGGTGGGAAGCGCGCAGTATATCTTGGGGCCGTTCGGACCAGACACGGACTTACGACGATATGGGCTGCGACTCTGCGAGCGGGGCGGGAAGAATGCGAAGAAGAGAGCGGCGGTAGCGGTGGCCCGGAAGCTGGCCGTCTTACTGCACTGCCTTTGGGTGAGTGGAGAAGTATATGAGCCGCTGCGCCAGGGCATGTCCGCAACGATGACACCAGCGGCGGCTGCCTAACGGCCAAGGCGAGCCCAGCCCGGAAACACTCCATCGAATCCGAGAGGACGAGTCGGAGCGATTGCGGTAGAAGGCAAGACCAAGGGAGCAGACATGAATTGATGGCGCCAAAGCCAAGGGTTATCTGGAAAGTTTGGCAGGCGACGACATCCACCGCCTTGTTCGGGTGACTGCGTTTCGATTGCTGGTCTATCTAAGACCGCCCGGTAGATGGCAGCACCCAACAATCCCAGGTTCGTCACGATGGTGATGGACCTGGGCTTACGATCGAACCCCAACTTGCACCGGGCCCAGAAGGGCCCATTCAGAGTGCGGATAGAAGCACGGCAACGGTGGGTGGCGTCGACCAGAGTTTCTCGTAGCACTTGGTTCGAAGCGGATCCCTGATGTTCTGTGACCGAAATGAAAAAGATGATGATTGGGAATGCCAAGGGCGGAGTTTGGCTGCCGACGAGGGCGCTGCAGAAAAAGCGGAACCCACTCAACTAAGGAACGAAGCTCCACTGAACTGCGTTTCGCTTCGTTCCGAGCTCGATGATGAAGTGACTTGCGGGGCTGTCAAGGGTGGTCAAGAGGAACGCCCCTTCCGGGCGCCCTTGACAGCCCCGCAAGTCACCCCGGAGCTCGATGCAGCACGGAAGAAAACTAGCAAGGTTTCACGGGAAGACAGACAAAACGGGGGGTGCTGTGGGTCGACCGAGTTGCCAGTCGTCGCTCCTGAGCGATCCTAACGCCAAATTTTCTGTGGAAATGTGGCGAAAGCCACAAAGAACAAGAAAGGTAAAAAAACCAAGAGACGGAGGGAAGGTGGACCTGACGTCCCAAACGCAACCAAAACGGAGATCAAACAAAGGAGGGCCGCCACGTCGGCCTTGACTTTTATGACCTTCTCATA
>CAVZXU010000038.1:0-249035 GCA_963779255.1 Terriglobia bacterium
GTGTTGAAACTTTTTGATAATGTCCCCTCACGGACCGAATAGAAATGTCCCCTTAAACTGAGACCTCCAGCCGGGGGAGGTCTTGTTGAAGAGGACGGCTATGAGCACGCGTGAGCTGGAGCGAGTGGAAGTGATGGGACGAGTCGCTAAAGAGGAATTGAAGTTGATGGATGCAGCAGCCATGTTGCAGTTGAGTTACCGCCAGGTCAAACGCTTGTGGCGACGCTATCGGAAGAAGGGCAGCCAAGGGCTGCAGCATGGCAATGTGGGTCGAGTTTCCAATCGTAGCCAACCCGCGAAATTTCGGCGCCGGGTGCTGAGTTTGATTCAGCAGAATTATTCCGGTTCAGAAGAAGAGCGATTCGGGCCGACGCTGGCGGCTGAGCACTTGGCGGAAGAAGACGGGATTGCGATAGATCATGAAACCTTGCGTGGTTGGATGTTGGCCGAAGGACTGTGGAGCCGTCAACGGAAGCGGAAGAAACACTGCCAACGAAGGGAGCGCAAAGCTCACTTTGGGGAACTGGTGCAGCTGGACGGGAGTTTTCACGACTGGTTGGAAGGGCGAGGTCCGCGGGGTTGCCTGATGAACATGGTGGATGATGCCACTAGCGCAACGCAGGCTCGTCTAGGGAAGGAAGAGACGATGTGGGCGGCCGCCGGGGTGTTGCGGGCCTGGATTGAGAAATATGGCGTGCCCCGTGCGCTCTACACCGATTGGAAGAACGTGTACAAGCGAAAAGCCACGCCGGCTGAGCAGTTGCGAGGGGAGGTCCCGGTTACGCAGTTTGGGCGCATCTGTCAAAAACTGGGCATCCGGATCATTGCCGCCAGTACGCCCCAGGCGAAGGGCCGGGTAGAACGCAACCACGGGACCCATCAGGATCGGCTGATCAAGAAACTGCGGCGGAAGAAGATCGATAGCTACGAAGCCGCCAACGAGTATCTGGCAAAAGAATATCTGCCGGCGCACAACCGACGGTTTGCCGTTCCGGTCGCTCAGCCGGAGGACGATCACGGTCGCAAGCCGACCGCTCGGGAACTGCGTGAGATCTTCCGCTTAGAGACCGAGCGCGGAATCAGCAATGACTGGGTAATCCGGCATGAAGGCCGCAATCTGCAGCTGAAGTCCGGCTCGCGACGCTATGGGCCCACACGAAGTAAGGCTTTGGTCTGCGAGTGGGAGGACGGAACCATAGAGGTGTACTACCGCGGAGAAGCAATCGCCTTTACGGAGCTGAAGAAGCAGCCCCAGAAAGCCTCAGCGCCGCTTCCCGCGCGCGCCAGGCCCATGGTGGTGGAGGAAGGCGAAAAAAGACCATCCGTGGCGCCAATCCTACCAGACTATGCGGACACCGATTCCCAAGGAGCAGATCGGAGCGCCCTCGTTGGGATGCGCACTTACGCTTCGCCCTAAACTACAGGGCTTCGCTTCAGTGCGCATCCCAACGACGACATCAACCACAAAAAGGGGACATTTCTAATCAGTCTTGACAACAGCCAAATCCTTCGTTGACAAGCCGGTTGGTTTGCCGCACACTCGGCCTGTACGGGTTGCCGGCTGTGGCCGGGCGGCCGCTACGGTGGCGGTTCGTAACAGGTTGTAAAAAATGGCCCCTCTCCCTCCCCTCACCCCCAGTCCTCCCGAAACTACGGGAGCACGAGTTGCTGCGCGAACTCGGTCTGAAGTCTCCGAGGAAACCATCCGGCAGTCGGACGCTGCCCTGATATTCGTCAAGCTGAGGAAGATGATCGCGTCCGACACGCAGCCCACCGACACCATCCTGGGTACCATTGCCGTGGCGGCTCATTCCCTGACCGGCGCCACCGGGGCGGCCATCGCCATGCCCCGGGACGGCGAGGTGGTCTGTGTGGGCAGAAGCGGCGAAACCGCGCCGGATTTGGGCGAGCGGCTTAACGTAGATTCGGGAATCTCCGGCGAATGCCTGCGCACCGGCGTGAGCCTGCGCTGCGATGACGCCAGCCGGGATTTCCACGTCGACGCCGAGGTTTGCCGCCAGATGGGGTTGCAATCCATTGCCGTAGTGCCGTTGCGCGGGCAGCATGGCAGGGTGGGCGTGCTGGAGGTGTTTTCGACCGAGTCCTATGCCTTCACCGAAGAGAAGATGGACCTCCTGGGACGGCTGGCGGGCCTGGCTGAAGCGGCCTGGGCGCGGGGAGCGGTAACGGAAACTAAGGCCACGGCAACAGATCTCGTCCTAGACGAGGCCACAAACCTGGACGAGGTCACAAACGAGGAGCCAGCCCTGGTTGAGGCCCCGCCCGAACCGACTGCTCCGGTCGTAGATGCGGTCCCCCTGGCTCGGGTGCGGGAAGTCTTCGCCAGCGCGCAAATCAAGGATTCAATCGCTCGGAGAAAGTGGCGTTTCGTGGCCCTGGCCGCCGTAGCTGTACTGGGGTTGGCGCTGCTGTCGGTTTATGGCTGGAAGGCGTGGTATAGGGCCAGTATCGCATCCCAGAGCAGGAAGGCCGCCAGCTCCCAGGTAGCCCCCGCGGCCAATGAGAATGCGACCGCTGGAGCGGGATTTGCCGGAACGCCCGACATGGTGCGTCCGGCCACGCGACCCAGCAAACTGCCGCCACAACATACCGCAGGAGCTGCCGCCGCCGTTCGGATCCCGGACGCAGTGGTTCGGCGGCGACCCCCGGCGGCTAAGCCGGCTGACCGCACTGCCGCGAGCACAGAGACTCCATCCGCTGCCACCCCAGACAGCGAGGATATTCCGCTGATCGCGGCATCCAGCGCCGCCCCCAGCGATCTCGGGAAGGTGATTGACACGCCGCCGACGGTGCCCAGTCTGGGTGTGCCGGTCTCGCAGGGCACGGCCGGAGGCGTCCTAGTGCGCAAAGTGCAGCCTGTCTATCCTCCGGAAGCGCGCCGGCTGCATAGGGCAGGCAGCGTGGTGATCGACGCCATCGTGAACGTAGAAGGGCGGGTTGAGCGATTTGAGGCTGGTCAGCGGAGATCCCCTGCTCTCAGCGGCAGCGATGGATGCGGTCCGCCAATGGCGGTACAGCCCCTACTTGCTGAACGGCAAGCCCATTCCCAAGCAGACCCGGATCACAATCAGCTTTATTGCGCCCGAGTAAGTCCAACAACAGCGTGGAAAATCAGGTGAGGTTCAAGGCGCGCCGCACCGTGCCGCGCTCTTGCTGGATTTTTTCCTGCAGCAGCGTGATGGCATAGATCAACTGCTCGGGACGGGGCGGGCATCCTGGAACGTAGACATCCACAGGAATCACCTGGTTCACACTCTGTACCAGGGCGTAGTTGTTGAACACCCCGCCGGAAGTGGCGCAAGCCCCCATCGAAATCACCCATTTGGGCTCGGGTATCTGCTCCCAGAGCTGGCGAATGACCGGTGCCATTTTGTTGGAAACGCGGCCGGAGATGATGATGAGATCGGACTGGCGGGGCGATGGGCGGAATACTTCGGCGCCGAAGCGGGCAATGTCAAAGCGGGACGCGCCCATGGACATCATTTCGATGGCGCAACAGGCCAGGCCAAAAGTAAGTGGCCAAATCGAATTCTTGCGCATCCAATTAACCGCCGAATCGAGCGTAGTAAGGACTACGCCCTCCGGCGTGGGGTTCCCGAAAGTGAGCTCCTTCACTACCTTCTTGCCGTTCTCGGTGGTGGTGTAAGGGCCGAAGCTAAGTCCGTTTGACATGACAGGTTAATTGTAAACCAGGCGGGACAAGAAGGTGAGGGATCGGTCCTCCGGTAAATCATGGTGGACCAACTGGCACATTTGGACTTGGCGCTCAAACGTTTTTCGCAAGCTCAGCCTGACGCCTCGCAGGAGAAGCAGAAAATTTCAACTGAGACGCCTGCCGAGGGGCCTTGAAGCGTATGTTAGAAACAAATCGGGCTGCTCGAAATTCAAATCCCAAGGAGCAGACTCGTGCCTTCCCTGCCAGACAATGGAATGATTCATCTCACCAGCCCATACTCCGTAGCGGAAACTATCACACGACTGGAAGCCTTGCTGAAGGCCCAGGGGCTGACCGAATTTTGCCGTATCGATCACAGCGGCGAAGCCGAAAAAGCCGGCCTCAAGATGCCCCCTACTCTAGTGCTCATCTTCGGAAGCCCCAAGGGTGGGACGCCGCTGATGATCGCTTCCCCCACAATCGCCATTAGGGATATTTACTTGACGCCACCAAGCGCAACAGGTTGTGGTTTGATCAGGGTTGCGAAGGGGGCCGGCCCAACCTGCACGACCTGTTGGGCCAGACGATAGAACAGCTTGCCCCGAGAGGTAGAAGTGCGGCGGTTGAATCGAAAGGTGAACTCGTCGAGGTAATCGTTCAGATGATCCTGTCCGATTGCGCCCTGATGAGTACCTAGCAACCATCGCTTCAGTAGCGAGATCACGCGGTGAACTCGCGGAAGCACATGCTCCCCCTCCGCTTGATGGCGCTGCGTCTGGCGGTCATGGGCATATCCGTCCAATCCCATGTAGGCGGGTAGACCGTCGGTTCGGACCGTGCTTCCCGGAGTGATGGCTTGAGCGATGAACCCGTGCAGAGTGGCCTTGGTCAGGTTCGGGATCGAACGCAGGCGGATGCGGCCAATGCCTTTTCCATCTTCCTGGGCGGCGACGATAATCATAGCCTTGATCTCGGTCCGCCTGCCAATTGCGCCAGTCTCCTCCCCACCCCAGTAAGTCTCGTCTACCTCGACGACGCCATCCAACCGCTCCCGACCCGGTCGAACCATGGCCCGGCGCAATTTATGCAACATCGCCCAAGCGGTCTTATAGCTGCCCAGCCCGAGAACACGCTGCAAGCCCAAAGCACTGATGCCATTCTTTTGGCTGGTGATCTGCCACATGGCGCGGAACCAGATCGTCAGGGGCAGGTGACTGTCCTGAAAAACGGTTCCCGCGGTGACCGACATCTCATACCGGCAATAGCCGCAAAGCCACCGATTCCGCCGAACCGACCAAGCATCGGTTCCCGCGCACCGCGGACACACCCATCCCCCAGGCCACCGCAGAGCTGCGAGGTATTCGGCGCAGGCACCCTCGCAGCTAAAGCGCCGTTCCAACTCCAACAAGGTCTTCGGAAAATCCTCGCTCATGACTCCGAACGCTACATCTTGGGGTTGGTGGCGTCAAGTAAATATCCCTAATCGCCATTGATCTACCCTTGAAGGCGTTGATCTGGCACAACGCTGGCGGCAAAGTCAGCGTCTCCTACAACAGCCCGGAATATCTCAAGCAGAGGCACAATATTCCCGACGACCTGCTGAAGAATATTGCCGGCATCGGGCCCCTGCTGCAAAACGTTGTAGGATAGAATGCAATATTTTTCATCCCATAGGAGAAAGTTCATGGCCGAACCGAAATCTGCTGACAACCAACGAGAAATTTAAGGCGAATACCAGGCCATCATCGGTTACGTGGTGTACTCGCAGGTGCTCAAGGGCGCCGAATTCATGAACATCGCCGATCAGCTGGCCATTCATGCCAAGCAGGAGTTGGACCATGCGCTGATCATCTCGCGCCAGATTGACTATCTGGGCAAAATGCCCACGGTGAATCCGCTGCCGGTCAAGACTTCGGATGACGCGCGAGAAATGCTCCGCTTCGATCTTGCCAAGGAAAACGACACCACACGAAATTACCGCGAGCGCATCGGGCAATGTGAAGCTCTGGGAGAATTTGCGCTGGCGGAAGACATTCGTCAGATACTGGTGGACGAACAGGACCACCAGATCGATCTCGCCACCGCCCTTGGGGAAGAAGTTCCGGATGTCAGCCGTCTAAGGGGAGGCGCACGCCGAAAGTAACCTCTAGATGGGGCCGCTCAAAACCGCCGCTTAAGACCGCTAAACCAGCCGCTTTAGAAAAGGAGATTGTTATGGCCGATCAGAAGAAACCCGTGCTCGAACCAACCACTCAAGCCTTTGTCGATGCCCTCGCGGCGCAAGGGGGAAAGCCCCTGTATGAGCTTTCGTACGCGGACGCGCGCAAACTCCTGGAAGACGCGCAGGCCATGGAAGTCACCAAACTGCCCGCAGATGTCGAAGAGAAGATTCTACCCGTGGGTCCCGGTGGAGAGGTTTCAGTTCGCATCTACCGTCCGAAAGGCGCCAAGGGCCTTTTGCCCGTCGTGATGTACTTCCACGGTGGCGGCTGGATATTAGGCAGCAAGAAGACTCATGACCGCTTGTTGCGTGATCTGGTGAATGGCACCAACGCAGCTTTTGTGTTTGTGAACTACACGCCCTCTCCCGAGGCGCAGTTCCCGGTGCCGATCGAGCAGAACTACGCGGCGACCAAGTACATTGCCGAGCATGGCAAGGAATTCGGTCTCGACGGAAGTCGGCTGGCTCTGTGCGGCGACAGCGTGGGCGGCAACGCAGTCGCGGTGGTTGCGCAACTGGCCAAAGAGCGTAAAGGACCAGCCATCCGCTACCACGTCATGATGTATCCCGTCACCGATTCGAGCCTCTCCCAGAAGTCGTACGAGGAGTTTGCCGACGGTCCCTGGCTGACTCGTGCCGCCATGGCGTGGTTCTGGGACGCTTACGCTCCCAACCGGGAAGACCGCAAGAAAACCATGGCGGCTCCGCTGAGCGCGAGTGTGGAACAGTTGAAGGGTTTACCACCTGCGCTGCTCATCGTGGACGAGAACGACGTTCTGCGCGACGAGGGCGAGGCCTACGCCAGAAAGCTCATTCTGGCGGGCGTCGAGGTCACCGCTCTGCGCGCGCTGGCCACCCACCACGACTATGCCCTGTTGAACGCTTTAGCCAGCACGCCCGCCACCCGGGCCACGGTCCTGCTGGTGTCGCAGAAACTCGCTCAAGCTCTCAGTTCAGCGGCGCAGAAGGAGCGGGCTGCGTAGTCAATTCAAGTGTGGGGCGGACACTCCTGTCCGACGCTTTTGAAGTTGGTCTTGAATTCGGTCTTGAGTTCGGTCAAGTTTAGACAGTCAACGTCAAGAGCGTCGGACAAGAGTGTCCGCCCCACACAGGGTCTGAAGATACTTACTATGCGGGTGGCTGGCTGCCACCGCGGAGCCCTGCGCTTAAGCGCGCCAGTTGCTGGCGATCTTCAAACTTGTCGGAGAGAAATTCGACGCCGTACAAATAAACGCTGCGGTTGCGGACTTTACCGCGCACCCGGACGGGTTCATCAGTGTGGGGATTATTGAACTCGACCTTGATATGGCTTCCCACCGGCAGGTTGGCAGCGGCAAACAGGCACAGTCCGCCTTCGCTGAAGTGCACGCCGCGGGCATCCACGATGGTTTTGTGAGCGGAATGATCGACCGGAGCGTAATCGGCCGGAGCGTGATCCAGCACGACGCGCAGTGAGGCGTCAAACGGATAACGCTGCCAGCGACGACGATTGACTTGCTGCTCCATCCCCATCCCAACTCCCAAAATTTTATTGGCTAGCGGCGTTTCGCAATTGAAAACCCCGCGGTCCCTGTGGTTCACCAGTCTCGAAAATAGTGCAGGGTTGCGATTCGTGAAAGTTACGCTGGTACAACTCGGAATGTGCAGCGGTAACAAGCAGTCTGAGGTGCGGTCCCGTCAATCGCGAAGGCCACGAGTTCCCGCTTGACGCAATGAGCTTCCAGCGGAGTCTGATGAAATCCGTTCTAGGAGTCTGTCGGAGAGAAACTTTGCGGTTTGGTGAGAAGAAGAGAACATTTCTTGCTAAGAATGTTTGATCGGGCGTGATCTTCCGATAGCATAGCGACGTGAACTACCGCTTCCGAGTTTGCACGCTTGATCAGCCTTTGTTAATGTCCCCATCGTTACAGGAGTGGCTGCCGGAAGGGCATTTGGCACGGTTCATCGCCGACGTGACCGAACAACTTGACCTATCGGCGATGTACGCGGTCTATGAGCGCAGAGACGGTCGCGGGCAGGCGGGATATCATCCGCTGATGCTGCTGCGTTTGTTGCTATACGGCTACTGCAACGGCGTGGTCAGTTCGCGCGCTATCGAACGAAAGACGCAGGAGGACGTGGGGTTCCGCTATCTGGCGGCCAATCAACATCCCGATCACGACACGATTGCAGCTTTCCGCCAGCAGCACTTGGAGATTGTGTCCGGGCTGTTCCTGCAAACTCTGCAGTTGTGCCAGAAAGCGGGGCTGATCAAACTGGGTCACGTGGCGCTGGACGGAAGCAAAATCCAGGCTAACGCGAGCAAGCACAAGGCCATGAGCTACGGGCGGATGGGCGAAGCCGAACGGCGGTTGCAGGCCGAGGTGGAGGAACTGCTGAAACGGGCTACGGAGGCCGATGCGTCCGAAGACGAGAAGTATGGCAAAGGCAAACGCGGTGACGAGTTGCCCGAGGAGTTGAGCAGGCGCGAGAGTCGATTAGCAAAGATCCAGGCGGCGAAAGCAGAATTGGAAGCGGAAGCCAAAGGGAAGGCGGAACAGCAGAAGAGCGAAGCCGAAGCCAAGATGGCTGCCCGGTGCGAGCAGGAAGCCCGGACCGGGAAGAAGCCGGGCGGCCGGGACCCCGTGGCGCCGGAGCCGGAAAAGGCCGTTCCGGAGGAGAAGGCGCAACGTAACTTCACCGATCCGGAGAGCCGGATCATGCCGGATGGTGCGCACAAGGGGAGCTTCGTGCAAGCCTACAACACTCAGATCGTGGTCGACAGCCAAGCCCAGATCGTCATAGCCGCAGAGGTCACACAAGAAACCAACGACAAGCATCAACTGGCGCCGATGCTGGCGCAAGTCGAACAGAATCTGGGAGCCGAGCCGAGGCGGCGAGCGCGGATACCGGTTACTGGAGCGAAGCGCAAGTGAATGATGAACGGCTGAAGGGCATCGAATTATACGTAGCCACGGGAAAACAGAAACATAGTGAAGCGGACGGTGAACGACCGCCTGGCGCGGAACTACCAGGGACTTCGCCGCGGGAGAAGATGAAGCAGAAACTGGCGAGCGCAGCGAGACGGGACATCTATCGGATGCGGAAAGCGATCGTGGAACCGGTGTTCGGACAGATCAAGGAATGGCGGCGATTTTCCCGATTCAGTTTCCGGGGAGAAAGCAAAGTGCGAGCGGAATGGAAGTTGATCTGCCTGACGCACAATCTGCTCAAGCTGTTCCGGTCGGGTTGGTTGTTTCGTACTGCCTGAGAAGCTAGGGATTCAGCACGACCTTGCCGAACATTCGGCTCTGCTCCAGGTATTCGTGCGCGGCGCGAATTTCTTTCAGGGGGAAAACTCGATCGACAACGGGCTTCAAACGGCCGGCAAAAACGTGGCCCAGCACCTCGCGCAATTCCGCCATGGTGCCCATGTAGGAGCCCCGAAGTGAGAGTTGGCGCGAAAACAAAAAGCGCAGATCGATGCTGGCGTCAAATCCGGTGGTGGCGCCGCAGGTGACCAGGGTGCCGGCGGGCTTGAGAGACTTCACGCTCTCGTCCCAGGTGGCGGGGCCCACGTGCTCGATGACGATGTCCACGCCTTCCTTGTTGGTGATTTTGCGGACCTCTTCAGAAATCTTCTGCTGGTAATGGTTGATGCCGTGGTCGGCGCCCAGCGCTCGGGCTTTGTCGATTTTGGTCTCATCGCCCGCGGTGGTGATCACGCGGGCTTGAAACAGTTTCGCGATCTGGATGGCTGCGATGCCCACGCCGGAACTGGCGCCCAGCACCAGTACGGTCTGTCCCGGACGAACGTTGGCGAGCCCCGCCAGCATGTGCCACGCGGTAAGGAACACCAGCGGAACGCTGGCGGCCTGGTTGAAGTCCAGCGCTGTCGGGGATCGGGATGACATTCACTGCGGGGACAGCGATCAGCTCGCAATTCCCGCCGTCCACGCGGTTGCCGAACACGGTGAACTCCGGGCACAGGTTCTGAAGCCCGGCCGCGCATCTGGCGCAGTGATTGCAGAAATGCATGGGCGCGAGCAGGACCCTCTGCCCCGGTTGGAAGCCAGTGACGTACTCGCCCACCTCGGCAATCTCGCCCGCGATGTCAGCCCCCAGAATGTGTGGCACGGTCACCCCCGGCAGGCCTTTGCGGACCCAAAGATCGACGTGGTTGAGAGCGCAGGCCTTGACGCGAACCAGAACCCGGTCGTGCCGTGGCTGAGGATCAGGCACATCCTCGTAACACAGGACTTCCGGACCACCGAATTCATGGATGCGGACGGCTTTCATGGGTCCTCCGAAATGAAGTCAAACTATCACACGGTATTCAAAGAGTCCCAATTCGGAACATGGAGCAGGTTCACAAATCACAGACAGCGAGGCCATCCTTCAACTAATGTCGCCATCGACATGCCGGAGTCTGGAGGGCGTTGCCAGTGGGTACTGGACACGGCCTGTCACGCCGGTGAGTGGTGCTATCAGCCACTGCGGTTCGAATCCGCCGCCCTCCGCGGCGACCACTCCCATAAGTTAGCTTGACATCTTGGAAGCACGGCGCGACGATACCAGTGACAGGCCGTGTCTTGAGTACCGCTGGTCAAGCGCCAGCAGCTCCGGAGTGATGATCCGGGGCTTTTCTTTTGTTTTATCATTGCGAAAAGGAGCCAACCAGCGTCGCCGGGAATACTTGGGTGGCAGTTCCTGGTTGCACCGCATCGTGCCGCGCAAGGAAATCAAATACTCGAGACCAAAATCATCGGGCGCGACCCCCACAGCTCCGCAGTGCCCTGCTCCCGGCACCAGCCATAGCTGGGCATGAACGGGGTCAGCCTGGGCCAAAGCGCGTGCGTGCCACGGCAGGATATTGATGTTGTCCTCGCCATGGATTAACAGCACGGGAACGATCGAGGATCTCACGGCATCCACGAGGTTCGCCCGTCGCAGGTCCACGCCGTAGTGCCAGCGGGCATAGAGAAGGCCCAGCTCAGCGGGCAGGAGGCCGACCGTTCTTCCAACAATTCGCTCCAAGCCGAAGCGACCAGCTCCAACGAAATACCCCTCCCGATCATAGGCAATGCTGCGGAAACTAGCGCATGTTTGACATTATGGCCCGTAACTCCAAGAAGATAAGGGGGCGGGTTTTGAGGTTGGTCACTACATGAGCGATTCTTGTCCCTTCTCTGGGGTGGGCGGGTCCAGTTGTGTGATGCCCAGGATGCGAAGCACTTGCTGGGCATTTTGATTACCGCGAGTCACGCATAGTTTGCGGCGAGATCCTAACTCCAGTTCGACGCAGCGGATCGTTTCCAGAGCTTGCCAGGCAAATGGACTGGACAGAGGGCTACCGGCAGCGCGCAGTTGCTTTTCCAGCGCCCGGTCCAACAGTAGCGCCAGTGCGGCCACGAACACGTGTGCCTGGACGCGTTCATCGCTGTGGTGATAAATCGGACGCAACTCCAGCAAGCCCTTCAAGTGCGCGAAGCCCCGCTCGACTTCGTTGAGCTCTTTGTAGCGGGCGACCACCTCCAGGGCGGAAAGATTTTGTTCTTCGGTCTGGATTACGTACTTGCCCTCCAACGCCTTCTCCCGGGTCAGATGGAGCGGGTGCTCGAAGAAGCAAAACTTGCCGTGCTGCAACTCCCAAGCGAAATAGCGATGGCCATGGTGGCGGGACAGTTTGTGGGCCGCCGCGGCTCCGATCTTGTCCGGTTCTTTCAACTCCCCCTTGTCGACCTGGGCGGTCAAGGCTTCCAGTTCTTTGCGCACTCGTCCCATCGCCAGCTCGCGCATGCTGCGTTCGTACAGCTCCCTTTCTTCGCTATGCACGACCAACACGCGCACCCCGGCTTCTTTCCCCGCAACCTCCACCACCCGCGTCTGCGGCACTACCGCCTTTTCCCCCGCCGCGATTCCCCCCGGACACAGTTGCCAGTCGCGGCGCGTCTCTGCCTGTTGGATATAGTCGAAAGTGTCCTTGCGATTGCGGCGTTGCAGTCCCAGCAAGTACCCCTGCTGTCTCTCTCGCAGTTGCTTCACCGTGCCGATCGTCATCATGCCACGGTCGCCCACGAATACCACTCGCTCCAACTGGAATCGCTGGTTCAGGTCCTGCACCACTTCGTTGACCGTGGTCTGATCCAGACGATTGCCGGCAAACACATGATGGGCAATCGGCCAACCATCCATCATGACGACGCCAATCACGATCTGCCGGTTGCGGGGTTTGCCATCACGGCTGTAGCCGAATCGCCCCAACTCCGTCGGTCCGGCTCCTTCGAAGAAGGTGGAGGTTATGTCATAGAACACCAAGTCCGGGCGCAAGCTGAACAGATTCCGCAGTTCCAAGAAGACTTGCTTTTCGATGCGCGCTTTTTGTGCGCGCAGATCATCCAGACTTTGATACCAAAGTCGCAACTGTTCAAAGTCCACCTTCACCCGGCGGGATTGCTTCCACACCGGCATCCAGCGACTGCCCTCAGCATTGCACACGAAATAGTCTTCCAGCCATTGCGCCAGAGCGTGCTCACTGCCAGGACGAGTGAGACGATTCGCCAGCAACGGGAAAATGCGTTCTGACAGCAGTTGTCCGTGGCGCCGCAACGGACGCTCCGCATCCAGAATCGTGCCCAGCGATAGATGGTTGAACAAGTGGCGCGCCACCAGGATGGGCCCCCAAGTGGAGGCGCGCGGCGCGGAGACATCCTGGATCGGCACCCAGCGCGGAGCCTGGGTTTCGTCTTGCAGCAGGCGGATCAGTGCGTCCAGGTGGGGAGCCAGTTGATCTTTGCGTCCGAGATGGGCGACCACGCGCTGCTTGACTTTCTTGCCCTCGCGCACCGACTCGACCAAACGCAAGTACTGATGACGACCATTGGGGGCCTTGACCGAGCGAAGGAACATACGGCCTCCTGCGACACTACATATACCGCAGGTTTATCCGCATATTCAATAGGAATGTGAGCACACTCGAACGATTATTTGTCACTACATTTTTTTGCTGCGGAGAGATCTGGCATTGAAAACACGAAGCTTAGCCACTACGGACCTCCCAAAAGTGTCAAACATGCGCTAGAGAAAGCAGACTCGGCAACGAGCGCGTAAAACCTAGACTCAGAACCCAAGCTTTCCAGCACCAACGCGGCGCCCATCGATTCACCAAAGCCGTCCACGCAGCTTGCCCCTTTACCGTAGAGCCAGTAAACCCACCGGCGAATGTCGTCGCTTTCGAGTAGGCCGTAGGTGGCCACCGCTCCGCCCGACTCGCCGTGGGCACGCGAATCGGGCAGCAGAATGCGATAGCCTTCACGCAGGAACGCCTGGCCGTATCCCGCTACGCCACCACGATTGTCTCCGATTCCGTGAAGCAGAATGACCGCCTGCCCGTTTTGATGTTCTGGCACGCTGTACCAGGCATGCAGATCGACACCATCGGCGCCTTGAATGACCACGGGCTGCAGGTCACCGTAGGCCGCGTACATAGCGGCAATCCGGGCCTTGGGGGGCAGGCGCCAAGGGTACAGCGTCAGCTGATCCATCAGAATGGCAGCTACCACCGACAGAGTCAGATAAATAGCTACCGCTGTCACTGCGATTTTGGCGGGCCGGCGCATTGGAACCCCGAGACATGTAACGCTGACTCCGCTGGGTTTGTTCCGTAGAGACCTTTCCGGTGATTGACTCCTCCTGTTAACCGACTGATAATCAAGCTGCCATGGACATCTACGAGGAGATCGTCAAGCTGCGGCAGCAAGGGCGTCGCGGAGCGGTGGCGACCATCGTCAACGTGCGCGGGTCGATTCCCTCTTTTAAGACAGCCAAGATGCTGGTGCGCGACGACGGCTCAATCGTGGGCACGATTGGCGGCGGTTGCGTCGAGGCTGAAATATGGCAGGCCGCGCGTGAAGTCATGGAAAGCGAGAAGCCTCGCACCCTGACTTTCAATCTCAATCAGGACCCCAAGTACGATACCGGGCTGGTCTGCGGCGGCAACCTCGACATTTTTGTGGAGCCGGTGCTACCTCCAGCATCACTTTATATTTTCGGTGCAGGTCACGTGTCAGTAAATCTTTACAAGATCGCGAGGAATGCAGGTTTCGACGTGACCGTGGTGGACGACCGCGAGGCCTACGCGAACCGCGAACGGTTTCCCGAAGCCAAAGAGGTCATCGCTGAAAATTTCGAGCGAGCCCTGGCGCGACTCTCACCCAACGAGTCGTCCTACCTCGTGATCGTCACCCGGGGACATCGCGATGATATGCGAGTGTTGCGCTGGGCGGTCCAGACTCCGGCCCGCTATATCGGGATGATCGGTTCCAAGCGCAAGACCATCACCATTTTCCAAGAGCTGACCAAAGAAGGCCTTGCGGCTGAGCTGTTCGATCGCGTGCATGCCCCGGTCGGACTCGATATCGGCGCGATCACACCGGAGGAGATTGCGGTGGCCATTACGGCCGAGCTGATCGCTGCGCGCCGGCACGTGGAGCGGGAGTTGCCGCACATGAGCTGGTTTCATTCGCGCAAGCGGGAGACGGGTGAGGATGATCCTGCGGCCGGGGTGGTGGAAGATTCGGAAGAGGAGGTTTGAGCCCGAGTGTTTGAGGTAAGTACCTGCAGGGGCTGAAGCCGGTTCGTTGGTGCGCACTCCCGGCAGCGCTAAAGCTTGCCTTGAGCGAAGTCGAACGGGCGCTGCTCCACCCTGTATTCCAAACCCAGCCTGATCTGGATCCTTGCGATTCAGCCCTCGCTAAGCGTCAATATTTGCTATCTTCCTTACATGAGCCGGGCGCCTAGTTGGTGCGGAGTAATACTGGCGGCGGGTGAGTCCTCGCGCATGGGGTCGGACAAGGCGCTGCTGCCCTGGCCCCCAATCGCCAAGGGCATGCCATTTTCCGGCGAGACGTTTTTGTCTGCCGCCATTCGTTCCCTGCGTTCAACTGACCAGGTGGTAGTAGTTGTCGGTAACAATGAGCATGAACTGGCCCCGGTGGTGTACGCGGCGGGCGGTTCACTGGTACGAAACCCGGCGCCGGAGGGTGGTCAGTTCAGCTCTCTGCGAGTCGGCTTGCATGCGGTTCTGGACCTGGGACGGGACGCCGCCATAATCACCCTGGTGGATCGTCCGCCAGCGAGTGCCGCGGTGCTGGCCCAACTGCGCGCGGCATTCGAAGCGGCGACCTCCGAGACCTGGGCGGTAGTGCCGGAATACGGCGGACGCCACGGACATCCTTTTCTGGCTGGTCGCGAAATGATCGAAGCGTTCCTTAAAGCTCCCCCAACGGCGACCGCAAGAGATATCGAACATCAGTATCAGCAACACGTGCAGTACGTTCCTGTGGATGATCCCCATGTCGCCATGAATGTGAATACGCCCGAGGACTATGCTGCGCTGTTGAATCCTCAAACGAGATAATTCCCTCTTAAGCATGAATCCAGAGAACGCGCAACGGAGCTCTTCTTCCAAAATCGCCGGCTTCATCCAATCGGTTTTACAGTTGAAGCCCCGACTTGCCGTGTTCGATTGTGACGGCACACTCTGGTCAGGCGATGCCGGGTTCGGATTTTTTGAGTGGGAACTGAGCCGCGGCCTGGTTTCTGATGACATCGTCCGCTGGGCCCGGGCCCGCTACGCCGACTATCTGGCCGGCAAGGTCAGCGAAGACGACATGTGCGCCGAAATGGTGACCATGAATCGCGGGCTCCTGGAAGCCGATATGATGCGCGCGGCAGAAGAGTTTTTCGAGGCAAAGATGGTGGGCGGATTTTTCCCGGAGATTAGGGACTTGGTCTTTCGGCTGCACGACATCGGCTGCGAGGTCTGGGCCGTCTCTTCGACCAGCGAGTGGGTCATTCAGGCGGGAATGACGCATTTTGGAATTCCGCCCGGCCGGATACTGGCGGCATCGGTCGTGGCCGAAGCTGGCAAGGTCACTGACCAGATCGTCCGCATTCCCAGCGGCAAAGGCAAACCGCTGGCCATTCGCGAGGTAATTGCGCGCACTCCGGATGCCGTCTTTGGAAATTCCATCTGGGATGCGGACATGCTGGAAATCGCTCGGCATCCATTTGTTATAAATCCCACCACGGAACTGCTGGCCATCGCCGCTGAGCGCAAATGGCCGGTTTATCATCCAGAACCAGTTCCTGGTTCCTAGTTCCCGGTTCCCAGTTGCTTCAGGACCGCGGCCAGCGTGTCCATCGCCAGGTGGCTGGCGTGGGTCGAGGCCTTGGGCAGACCGCCTATGACGCGAACCAGTTCTTCGCGGCGTAATTGCCGGGCTTCGACAATAGTCCTTCCCTTCACCAGTTCGGTCAGCAGCGAGGCGCAGGCCATGGCGGGAACGCATCCCTGGGCGAGAAATCGAATGTCTTCAATGCGCCCGGCAACGACTCGAAGAGTGAGTCGCAGAACATCGCCGCAGGCGGGATTTTCGATCTGGGCAGAGGCGTCGGGATGGGTCACCTCACCGGGGTTGCGCGGATGCTGGAAGTGATCGAGGACCTGGGGTGAGTACATCGGAAGCCTTATGTGCCGGACTCGAAATCCACCTCGATCGGCTCAATCAGAGGCACCAGCCAGCTCAGCAATTTTTGATGGACGGGATGTGGTCCGTAGGCATGCAGAGCAGCCTCGTCAGTGAACTTCATCACGCCGCCCAGTTCGTAGCCCTGTCCGCGCGGTGAAGTGTTGAATCCGACGAAGGTCTCCACCAGACCCGGAATCTGGCCTTGCAGTTTGCGTATTCCGGCGATGACGCGTTGTTTCTGCTCTTCCGTGACTCCTGCCTTCCAGCGAAACGCAAACATGTGAATGAACATGATGAACTGAAACCCTCCGCGAGATTGTAGCGGGTAGCTGATGATTGTGTAAAAACCCGCTCTCCAAAAAACGAAGGGCAGGGCGTTCGCTCGAAACTGTACGATGGAGTCGTGACTTCCGACTACACTCCGCAGCGCGTGGTCTGCCTGCAGCCTAGCGCTACCGTCATCCTGGCTGCACTCGGTCGCCTCGACCGGGTCGTGGCTTGCACCCGGTATTGCGCCGATGTTTGTCCCGAAGTAAGAAATGGCGGACGAAGCATCGTCGCCGATTCCTGGACGGCGCAGAGCCAGCAGATCCTGGCCGCCCGTCCCGACCTGGTGATCGCCGCTATTCCTTACCAGGAGAAGGCAGTGGTGGAAATCCTGAAGGCGGGCATTCGCTTTCTTGGCCTGGCGCCAAAAACGCTGGCGGACATTTACGCCGACATCGCCACCATCGCCGGAGCCGTGGGCGCGGGGGAGCGGGGACAGACTGTGATTGCGAACATGCAGCGCGAGATCGAAGCCGTTCGTGCGCAGGTGAAGGGCAAGAAGCGGCCCCGCGTCTTTTGTGAAGAGTGGGGCAAGCCGTTGATTGCGTCGCAGAAATGGGTGGCAGAACTGGTCGAGGTTGCGGGCGGCGAGTTCGTGGGCGAACCTGGAGGACGGTCGTCAGCGGAATCGGTTCTGGCAAAGGCCCCGGAGATCGTCGTGGCGGCGTGGTGCGGAGCCGGGGACCGCGTTCCACTGCAGAAGATTGTCCGTGATCGAGGATGGCAGGAGATGCCTGCGGTGCGCGCCGGCCGAGTGTACTGCATCCGCGATGAGCTGCTGAATACGCCCGCCCCAACGCTGGTGCACGGCCTGCGAGCGTTGGCGTCGGCGATTCATCCCGATGCTTTTCCACAACCCGAAGGGCTAAGATGTATTGTTGGGGCGCGAGTTTGATCTCATGCGCCTCGGCTAAGTGGTCCGGGGACACGCTATGCCTCCTGGTTCCGCATTCGCAGAAGTCAGGAAAGAGATCGACCGCATAAACCAGGCTGCTGGATCGGTGGAAGACTTCATGTGGGAAACCGTGAAGGTGCTGCACGATCGCATGTTGAAGTACAACTGGGTTGGTTTCTACATGCTGGAGGAGAAGACCTTGAGTGCGCAGCCGCGCATGCTGGCGCTGGGGCCCTTTCAGGGAGCCATGACTCCGCACACTCGTATTCCCTTGAACCAGGGCATTTGCGGCGCGGCCGCTTCCACGGGCAAGACCATCGTGGTGGACGACGTCAGCCTCGACAACCGTTACCTGGCCTGTTCCACCGAAACCAAATCTGAAATTGTCGTGCCCGTATTTGTCCGCGGCAAGGTCGTAGGCGAGCTGGACATTGACAGCCATTTCCCTGCCGCGTTCGGCGATGAAGACCGCAAACTGGTGGAGTATTGCGCTTCCCTGGTGGGCAAACAGCTGGAAAAGTTCGCAGGATGAAGAGTGGGAGAGACCAGGCTCGCGCAACCGAGGGCAGTCGAGCACCAGAAACGGCGCGCCCTTCTCACCGGAGCCCCGTGCCGTCTCTGAAGCAGGTAGTAGCCGCGCTGATTTTCAAGGATGACCTGCTGCTGGTGTGCCAGCGTACCCGGCACCAGACTATGCCGCTGAAATGGGAGTTTCCCGGAGGCAAGATCGAAGAAGGCGAACAACCGCGCGATGCCCTACGCCGTGAATTGAACGAGGAACTCGGCATTGATGCCATCATCGGCAACGAAGTGGCGTGCCTCCGCCACGAGTACAACAACCGGTCTGCGGTGGAATTACGCTTCTATGCTGTGCGCGAGTTCAAAGGCGAAATCGAGAACCGGATTTTCAAGGACATGCGCTGGGCATCACGCTCAGATCTGCCTTCGTTCGATTTTCTGGAAGCCGATCTGCAACTGGTAAGAGAACTCTCCGAAGGAAAGATTGCGTAGCGCACCTTGGAAATTAGTACACACCTCAGGGGCTGAAGCCCCGGCCCACTCAAGCCTCCTTATTGCAGGGCCAAGGCTCTGCTCCACCCTCCGCCTAGCCGGAGCCACCTCGCAGGGTCCAGAACCAGGCCAGCGTCAATCCCACCATGATCACTGTCGTGGCCCAGGCCACCACATTGTAGAGGCGCGAGCTGACATACTCTCCCATCAAGTCCTTCTTGTTCACCAGCAGCAGCATGAAGACGAGCACAAACGGCAGCACGATGCCGTTTACCACCTGGGACAGGATGGAGATCTTCACCAGGGGAATGTTGGGCAGCAGGATTACGCCCGCCCCCGCCACGATCAGGACAGTGTAAAGCCAGTAGAATACCGGAGCTTCACTGAATCGCTTTCCTACCCCCGATTCAAATCCCAGGCCCTCACAGACCGCGTAGGCGGTGGAAAGCGGCAGAATGGAGGCGGCAAACAGCGAGGCGTTGAACAGCCCCATGGCGAAAAGGATGTACGCGTAGTCTCCGGCCAGGGGATGAAGCGCCTGGGCTGCGTCCTTCGCGTCGCTGATGTTGTGATAGCCGTGTACATAAAGCGTGGACGCGCAGGCCACGATGATGAACCAGGCCACAATGTCGGTGAAGACGCAGCCGGTGACCACGTCGAGCCGCGAAGCTTTGTACTGACGTCGGGTCACGCCTTTCTCCACGATCGAAGCTTGCAGGTAGAACTGCATCCAGGGCGCGATGGTGGTGCCTACGACTCCAATCACCATGTACAGGTAGTCCGGGCGCAGGAACATCTCCCTGTGCGGTGGGACGATGGTGGCTTCGAGCGCATCCAGCCAGGCGGGCTTGGCCAGGAATCCGGCAAGGATGTAGGTGATATAGAAAAACGACGCGGCAAGAAATACTTTCTCCACCGTCTTGTACTGTCCCTTGACCACGATCAACCAGACAATGACGGCGCAGACGGGGACGGTGTAGTGCTTGTTGAGGCCGAATAGCTCCAGGCTGCCGGCGATGCCGGCAAATTCCGTGACTACGTTACCGAAGTTGACGATAACCAAGCCGATCATCATGAGGAACGTGATGCGTAATCCGAATTCCTCGCGGATCAGATCGCTCAGACCCTTGCCGGTGACGGCACCCATGCGGGCCGCAATCTCCTGCACCACGATCAGCGCCACCGTGATGGGGATCATGGTCCAGAGCAGCATGTGTCCGAACTGGGCCCCAGCCGCGGAATAGGTCCAGATGCCGCCGGCATCGTTGTCCACGTTCGCGGTAATAAAACCGGGGCCGACCACGGCAAAGAAGATCAGCAGCCGGATTTTCCAGCGTTTCAGGAAGGTCATGCGGCGCACACATTTCGTTGCAGTGACCGATCAGCATAAATGCAGGAAGGAAATCTGGATAGATCAAATCGTGTTGGTCGGACACTCTTGTCCGACGCATTTGGGTTTGACGTTGGTCTTACTGTACAAGCCCAAAAGGACTCATCCCCAAAAAATCAAAGTCAAAAGCGTCGGACAAGAGTGTCCGACCCACACAACCACAGACCCACACAACCGTCCTACAAGTTGGCTCGTAACAGGCTGATGATGTCGTCGGAGGTGATGACCCCGGTCAATTTCTTGTTGTCGTCCACGACCGCCAGGGTCAGAAGATTGTACTTGTCGAAGAGTTCCGCAACGTCTTTCTCCTTGGCGCCGGCCCGGGTGGAGATCAGAGGTTCCTGGGTCAGGGAAAGCATGGGAGTGTCGAAAGTGGCCAACACCACTTTGGCCAGAGGCACAGCCCCCGCGAGGGTGCCGTGGGAATCTACCAGATAGATTGTACTCACGGTTTCGACCCCGCCCTCGAAGCGGCGCAAGGCCTCTATGGCATCGTGCACCGTGGCGCTCACGTTGACCGCCAGGTACTCGGTATTCATTCGCCCGGCGGCGGTGTTTTCCTTGAACTCCAGGAGTTCTACCATCTCCTTGCGTTCCTGGGGTTCCATCTCCAGCAGAATTTCCGAGGTGCGTTCCTCGGGCAGATCGGCCAGAAGGTCGGCGGCCGCATCGGGTTCCATCTCCTCCACAATCTCAGCCGCGCGCTCAGAATCCAGAGACTCGACGATCGCTTTCTGAACTTTGGGTTCGACTTCCTCGAGAGCCCCGGCCGCCACCTCCTCATTGAGGGTCTCAAACACCGCTTCGCGTTCGTCGGGAGCCAGCTCTTCGACGATATCGGCGATGTCGGCGGGGTGCAGTCTGGCCAGGCGCTCGTGGGAAATCTTGAGCTTTACCCGGCGAGCCGGATCGGTTTCGATGAGATCAACGAAATCCCACGGAATGCTGCGGGGAGGGATTTGCCGCAGCAGGGCTCGCAACGCCACCAGCGGAACCACGCCCTTCAGCAATCGCCGGATGGCGCCGCGGGGCCCAACGTCAACCGATCCCACTCTCAGCACGGGACGGTTGCCGACGGATTCATGCAACAGGTCTAGGTCGTTCACCCGGACGACTTTCCTGCCAAAGACGTCGATCACCTGCTGATCCAGAAGATCGCGTCCCAGGAGCAGCATGCCTTCCGCACCATCGCCGTTGGCCCAGTCGGCCGTGGGCGTGTCGGTGCGGATGCCCCCGTTGATCGAAGTGACGGAACCAAATGGCAGGATGCGGTCACCGCCACTTGTTCTTACGATCAATAGCGCTACCCGGGCCCTGTCCTCCTGGGGGACCAGGGCCATTTCACGCACCTTGCCGCATCGGCTTCCGGCGGTGTCAAACACCGGAGCGCCCAGCAGTTCGGTAAGCGCAAAGGTCAACATACTTTCGAGAATACTCAACTGACAGGTAAGAATCCACAGCTAGCTTTCGGGTTCCTTTGCTGAATCAGGACGCCCACCAGGATGCTGCCCAGCCCCAAATCGAGGTCCACAAATCGAGGTCCGCGTGTTGAAACTCTTTGATAATGTCCCCTCGCGGACTTGTTAGAAATGTCCCCTTAGACTGAGACTTCCAGCCAGGAGGTCTCATTGAAGAGGACAGCCATGAGCAGTCGTGAGCTGGAGCGGGTGGAGGTCAAGGGGCGAGTCGCCAGTGGGGAATTGAAGCTGACCCATGCAGCCGTAATGCTGGAGCTGAGCTATCGTCACGCGAAAAGGCTGTGGCGTTGCTATCGGCAAGTGGGCAGGAAAGGGCTGAAGCACGGCAATGCCGGTCGGCCCTCCAATCGCGGTAAGCCGATGAAATTTCGGCGTCGCGTACTGAATTTAATCAAGAAAAAATATTCCGGTTCGGAGGAAGAGAGATTCGGGCCGACGTTAGCGGCCGAACACTTGGCCGAGGAAGACGGCATGGTGATGGATCACGAGAGGTTGCGCCGCTGGATGTTAGCGGAACGCCTATGGAGCCGGCAGCGGAAGCGCAAGAAACACTGCCAACGAAGGGAGCGCAAACCCCACTTTGGCGAACTGGTGCAGTTGGACGGCAGTTTTCATGATTGGCTGGAGGGCGTGGTCCGGGGGGCTGCTTGATGGACATGGTGGACGATGCCACGAGCCGGACGCAGGCTCGTCTGGGGAAAGAAGAGACGATCTGGGCGGCCGGCGGCGTGTTGCGGGCCTGGATTGAGAAATATGGCGTGCCCCGCGCGCTCTACACCGATTGGAAGAATGTGTACAAGCGCAAGGCCACACCCGCCGAGCAGTTGCGAGGAGAGGTCCCGGTTACGCAGTTTGGGCGCATGTGTCAGAAGCTGGGAATTCGCATCATTGCCGCCAGTTCGCCGCAAGCCAAGGGGCGGGGGGAGCGAAACCACGGCGTGCATCAGGATCGGCGGGTGAAGAAGCTGCGACGGAAACAGATCGCCAGCTATGAGGCCGCGAACCAGTACTTGGAGCAGGAGTATCTGCCGCAGCACAACCGACGCTTTGCGCAAGCTGCCGCGGAGGAGGAAGACTACCACGGACGGAGGCCCAGTCGTAGCGAACTGCAGCGGATCTTCCGCTTGGAGACACAGCGGCGGATCGGCAACGATTGGGTGGCGCGGCACCATGGACGATTTTTGCAATTGCAACCGAAGCATGGGCACTACGGTCCAACCCAGGCCAAAGCACTAGTTTGTGAGTGGGAAGATGGAACTACGGAGGTGTACTACCGCGGGGAACGCCTCGCCTTCCATGAACTTGCTGAACCGCCTGGCAAACCTAGAGTGGAAGACAGCGCCAAAGATACGGTCGCTGTTGCATCGTTCGCAAAGGCGCACAAGCCGAGCCAAGATCATCCTTGGTGCCGAGGTTACAGCACCATGAAGCCGAATTGGCCGGCGAAAGCAGCGATGCCGGCGCGCATAGCAGCTTCGCTGTGAATTCTCGCCGCCGCGACCAACACCAGGGCCAAAGCGGCGGATGCTATCGATCCACGCAGTTGGAATCGTCGCTCTTAGGCGATCCTGGCGCGAAATTTTTCTCTGGAAAACGGGAACCGACAAAAAAGGAGAAAAGACGGCCATCAAGCAAGAGAACATATTCGCGATGCGCACCGTGGAGCTTTCAAGCGATGAGCGGGCGGGAAGGGGCTCAATCTCGCCGCCCCTTCCCCCGCGCCCCCCAACCTGGCTCACACTCTGCCACTGCGAAGTTCTTCTGATCGCAACACCAAAAAGGGGACATTTCTATCGAGTCTTGACACAAATCGAGGTCCGCGTTGACATTTCCGGGGCATAAGGGCAAACTACCGCATTCGCTGCAACTGCCTGTTTCCCGGCCTTGGCTACGCAATCGCCGTAGGCCGGACGCGGAGCAGCGAAGATTCCGGATCCACGAAGCCGTACCCAAAAAATCTTTGCCATGACCGAACAGCGGGTCTCCTACACTTTGGATTCGACGCTGGAGACCGTCGACAGCGCCGAGCAGGCAGCCAGCCGGATTGCTTCCGAATTGGGCTTCGACGATGACGAGGTCATGAGGATCGCCATGGCCGTGCGGGAAGCCGCAGTCAACGCCGTGCTCCATGGCAACGCTTACGATCCCGGCAAGAAGGTCAGTCTGGAATTTGAGCAGACGGCCGGCAACCTGGTGATCACCATCCGGGACCAGGGCAAAGGGCTGGACCTGGAGAAGATTCCGGATCCCCTGGCGCCGGAAAATCTTTTGAAGACGTCGGGCCGAGGCATATTTCTTATACGCTCGTTCATGGACGAGGTGCACATCAGCCCGTCCCAAACGGGCACCGAAATTAAACTTGTCAAGCACGTCCACGGTCCATCCGAGGGCGTTAAGGAGGCTTCCCAGTGAGCATGAAGACCAGTACGCGCCAGATTAACGGCGTCACCATCGTGGATTGCAGCGGCCGCATTACTCTTGGCGAAGGCAGCGTGATTCTGAAGGACGTGGTGCGCGAACTGCTTTCCAAGGGGCAGAAGAAAATCCTGCTCAACCTCGGAGACGTGAACTACATCGACAGCTCGGGCATTGGCGAGCTGGTGAGCGCTTTCACCACCGTGCGCAACCAGGGTGGCGAGCTCAAGCTGCTCAACCTGACCAAGAAGGTTCACGACCTGCTGCAGATTACCAAGCTGTACACCGTCTTCGACGTGAAAGACGACGAGGCCAGCGCAGTCAAGTCGTTCAGTTAAGTTCCCTACTATTATTTCTGGCGAGGGCCGGTTTCAGTCCGGCCCCGGGCTGTTTCTATTTTGGGAAATCTGCCTCTTTCTTTTGCCTGCGAACGCCTGCCTGACCCTACTCCGCCATACAATTCGATCGAGGGTGAAGCAGCGCTTCTAGCCCGCATCCAAGGCCTTTTTACAGTTGCGGCTTCATCCGCCGAGGGACGCGCCGCTTCTCACTGAGAGTTGTGCCCAGAATGCCGCCTGCCAACCCATACTCGCTGCTGGTCGCTACCGTGCTGCTGACCAGCCTGGCCTGGTCCGATTGCCTTCCCGTCGCGGAATCCCGGAAACATGTGGGTGAGATCAAGTGCATCACCGGCACCGTCATAAGGGTGAAGCAAGGCTCCCGTGGAGTTCATTTTGTGGTCCTCTGCGACGATTTTCGACTTTGTCCTTTCACCGTCGTGATCTTTCGCCAGCGATTTGAAAAGCGTGGGCGAGGTGCGGCAACTGCAGGGCCGGATGATTGAGATTCACCGAAAGGTCAAGGACTACGACGGGCGCGCAGAGATCATCCTCGAGGAATACCGGCAGTTGAGCGGCGCCGGCGCCCGAATTCCTCCTCTGCCGAAAAACTATGACGTGGAAAAGAAGGGCCGCTACAGCGCGGGAACGTTTAGCCACCCCAAGTCAAAACGCAAGACCTCCAAGCGACAACCACCTGAAATAGTCACCCAGGCGCCAGAGGATCCGGAACAATAGGTAGCGCCAGCGTCCCGCCGGCCCGATGGGCGAGCAAAGCCCCCCAGGCTCTGGACGTTGAATGCTCCCGAGCGGAGGGCGAGACCCCCTCCGGACAGCCCGCCGTATGCCGGCGCTATGCGGCATCCAACCTACGCGTCAGGTGCCGAGGCCGCTTGTATCAGCTGCGCAACTTTCTCTTCCAGCACGATGAATCGCCGGTATTCGTTAACCTCAAGAGTTCCCATCGAAATGTTTTCCTTCCTGTAGCGCATCGGGCTGGCGGCAGGGCTCCTCAAACCAACGTGGATCTCCCGTACGGCAGTTTTCTTTACGACAGCCTGGACGTTCTGATCGGTGATTCCGCCACAAGCCATGATGACTGCACGTTTGCCAGCCTGCTCAACCAGCTGGCGCAGTGTTGCAGCCCCTTCGACGGCCGTTTGTGCACCGCCAGACGTCAGGATCCGGTCCGCCCCAGTTTCCATCACCTGCTGCAGCGACCGGAAAAGATCGGCGGACATATCGAAGGCCCGATGATAGGTGACCTCAAGGGGTCTCGCCAGATCGACCAGTGCGCGCGTTCTCAGAATGTCGATATTCGCATCCGCGTTCAAGATTCCGAAGACGACGCCATCAGCCCCTAGCTGTTTGGCCATGAGCACATCGCGGCGCATCACCTCGAACTCATCGGCGCTGTAAAAGAAATCGCCCGCTCGCGGACGTATCATTATCTGGAGACCGACCGAGATTTTCTGCCGGGCGGTGGCGATCAGCCCTGCGCTCGGAGTCACTCCGCCTTCCACCAAACTTCCGCACAGTTCCACTCTCTCCGCTCCACCACGCTCGGCGGCGATTGCGGAGTCCAGAGAGTCGACACAAACTTCGACAGTGAGGGCAGTGGTGGACAGGGGATTAGTCCTTAACGGTTACGCTGAAATGTCCTGCGATACGTGCCAAGTCCGGTTATCGCGGACCGGAACTGGCACAAGAGAAGCATCGTGGCAGGTTTCATCGAGTTCAGCCTCCCGGAGGCGAGGTTGATTCTACATCCTTCTCGCTACACTACGCCCTTGCCTAACTCTCTAATGGATAGAACGATTCTCGCCCTCCCAAGGCCGGAAAGGCACGCCTTGGCGAAGAGTCAGGAGTCGAAGTTGCCGGTGAACTTTCGGGCGATTCAGAAGGTGTCGCCGACCCTTACGAGCTGTCTTTTCAAGGATTCTGGTCCCTTCACCACCCGGCAGACACTCGCGAACGGGTTGCGCTGATGATGCAATATCTTGCGTGAGTGTGCTGCCTGCCTGGCTGTAACTGCCTATATCTAAGGGTTCCCTACGGTTAACTGGGTTGGCATCAAAACTGCAATACTCAAACTCTCCCCCGCCAAGTTAGGCTTTTCCCCACGCATTCGTTTTGCGGTGCCTTTTGCTTTCTGCGATGGGGCCCCAACGGACACAGACTTCTAAAGGAGAGTACTTTTCATGCCCGAGGCAAGCGTGCCACCTAAGAACCCGACAGACGAACATCGCGAAAAGTATTTCAGCTTCCAAATCAAGGGGTGGACAAATTTCGATCCCATGGCCAAGACGCTGGCCCGAGTGGCTGAAGGCATAGAACATGGCGGCGGATTCCTGACCCTGGTTGAAGTCCTGGAAGTCGAGGAAGATCTTGCTTCCATCGCCGATGAAGAAGTAAGGGAATGTTTTGCCAACATACTTGCCGCCAAGCGGCTGGTCAAGAACGTCCACGAACTGCCTAAGGAGCTGCTCGAGGAATTGCGATCGGCGCTGAAAACCGAGGTGGACGTTCCCAAGAAGCCTCCTACTCTGGCTTCGATTTCTCCAACCGCCGACGAGTCGGGGTCACGGGGCAAGCATTGGCCATAAAGAAACTAGTTGGAGAACGTCCCAGCATTTTAGTTGAATAAGCGCCTGTCTTTTCTCAAGTTGCTCGCGGAGCGTGACCCAATCGCTGCGTGAGTGACCCCCAATCTTGCGATAAGAGCTGAAACTCCGACCGCGCCGCCGGATGGGGATGGAGGCCAGCTGAGCACAGTATCGTTGCCCGAATTCGATGATTCCTTTGACCGGGAGCTGGCGGAGTGGTTTGCTCTACGGAAAGGTGTCTGGTCTGGAACTGCGGCTGAATTGCTGGCCGCAGTGCAAAGCAGACCCGATGCGGGAAAAGGTGCGTGGGCCCAATCGGCGCGCACCCTGTACGCCCACCTGGAATCCCACCGGCACATTCTTCGTTCCTCGGGCGTAGACGTTCGGTTGCACCAGGGCCCGCCACGAATGCTGTCGCTCCGGCCGTGCCCGGTGGGAAAATCCGAAAAAAACTGCCCGCGACTGCGTCCACTATTCACATCCCATCGGCTCCACCCACAGATGCGAACCGGCCGGTGGATGAGGGGAAAGTCGCGTCCGCAGCTTCGGAACGGGCAAACTCCGCTGCCAACGAAACGGTCAAGCCGGACCTTCCCATGGCCAGGCCTGACTCTGCCGCTCGCTTTGTAAGCGGCCGGTACGCCGAGAGAGAGGGCTCTGGAGGCCGCGTCTTTGATAATACCGGAGAGGCCCTTTCGGCTGTTGCAGAAATGCGAGACCTGATCAGAGGCCGGGATCTTGATCTCAAGGCGGCGATAGAGGTGATGGCCAACCGCATCCATGAAATCACACGATGTTGCGGGACCGCGGTCGGACTGCTGAAGCAGAATACGGTGGTGTACCCAGTTCGAACTGGCATCGGCGCGACCATGGCGGGACTTGATCTACACGCAAACTTCTTTCAATCCTGCGTCAGGACGGGCGTGAGCGTTGCAGTTACGGGATGCCCAAAGACATCCTATCTTGGGCGCCATGTGCCAGCTGGAGGGGGTTGGGTCCTTAATTATCGTTCCGATATTCCACCATCGGGAAGTCGTTGGGGCGATGGAGTTTTTTTACAAAGAAATTCGGTCCTTTTCAACCGGCCAGGTTATGGATCTGGAGCTCATCGCTGGTGTTGTCAGTGAGCATTTGAGCGCTGCCGCGGATGTCGATTTGAAGCCGGATGAAGCGCGTGACTGCTTCGCCAAGCCCCAGGCAAATGACAACCCCCAAGCGCAGATTTCCGATACAACCGACTCCGCCATCTGGGGCTTTCTCAGCTCTCGCCTGGCTGCAGCACCCACCCGGATGGGGCGCGCATTGAAGAGAGTCTGGACACAAGGGGCCCAGCTTGACTCAGTGTCCCAGGAGAACGTCACAACCAACAGTGCCCCACCGGGAAAAGAGGTGGATGGCGCCGAAGCGCAGTCAGACGCTCAGTCCATCGCACCGCCTGCGCCAAAGCTGGACCGGTCCTCGGATCCGCAAGCGGGTGGGCCTGGTGAGTAACTACACCATGCCCTTCCTCAACTCCTCCAACGGATAAAACGTTCCTCGCCACAGTACTCCACCGCGTCCCAGGGTCAAGAATGTCGAACGCAGCATGGTGTAAACGAATAGCACTGTGCTGACGGGGTGCAGCACGAAGTAGTACGGCGGAATATCCGACTTCCGCGACATACCCAGGTAGATCGAAAACATCGAGAACAGGGCGACCCCGTAACCCAGGCGCGCCCAACCATGGGCGAGCCAGATTCCGGCGAAGGGAATGAAGTTCACGAAAGCCAGGGCGAAACATCCGGCCACCGCAAGCGGCCACCGGAATGACATCACGGCGAAGAAATTCTTGGTTAGATTGTCCACCACGCCCCACGCGCCTTTCGCCCAGCGAATTGAAATCAGGTCGGCACCAAAAACGCTGCGTTGCGCGTAGCCGGCGTTTTTAACGACTTTGCCCAGCTTCATATCGTCGAGCACATCGAAGCGCAGTGCCCGGTATGTGCCCAATGCTTCGTACACGGTTCGGCGAATCATGTTGAATGCGCCAACGCCGATGTGGTCTCTGGTTTTTGGATCGGCTACTTTCCAGGGACGGTGGCCAAAGACAAACAGCGTCTGGAAAAAAGCGATCATCATCTTCTCGCCCGGGTGGTTCATGATCATGCGGGGAAAAAGGACGAGATGATCAGCGCGTTCGAATTCCGCATAGGCGAGGGCGCGGCGGAGAGCATCGGGCTTGAACAGGACGTCAGCATCGGTGAACAGCAACCAGTCTCCGCTGGCCTGGTTGCTCGCGCTCCACATGGCGTGCGGTTTGCCCATCCAGCCTGCCGGCAGTTCGGCGATGTGAATGACTTTCAGCCGGCCCGGCGGCGCGGCGGCGGCAATCGTCTCCATCATCTCGCCCGTACAATCGGTAGAGCGATCATTGACGGCGATGACTTCGTAGTTGTCATATTCGAGTGCGAGGAGACGAGTAAGTGTGGCCTCAATGTCACCGGCTTCATTGCATGCGGGAACAACGATGCTGACGCGCGGATTGCCCGGCGGCTCACGATCCCACTCCGCATCGGAGACGTCGGCGATCTTGGGCACGCCCCCGGCCGCATCGGCCAAACGCCAGAGCCAGGCCAGGCCCAGGGCGCATCCTGTAATCCAGTGGAAATAATTCATCCCGCAGACATTTCCGGTGCAGCGGGTTGTTTTTCTTTGTCGGTACCCGCGGCCGGCGCGAATCGCATGCCGTAGAAAAGTAAGGCAGAAGAGAGGACCATCGCGACCACCGGACCAATGAACGCAGTCTGCAGCGAACGCTTGTCGGCGACATAGCCCATGAGCACAGGAGACGGGACATCGCCCAGGACGTGGATGATAAAAATGTTTACCGAGATGGCGGTGGCGCGGATGTGAGCGCCGACGGAATTGATCAGGGCCGCATTTAGAGGGGCCGTGTTGAAGAGCAGCAGAAATGCCGCGATTGCGATTCCCGGCAGCATCGCCGACCCTTTAACAAACAGGGCCACAATCATTACAGGCACTCCCAGGGCCATGCTGACCGCGGACACTGAGTAGTAGGCGCTGCGATAGCGGCGGAGCAGGCGGTCTCCGAGCCAGCCTCCGGCCAGTGATGCGACGATTCCATCCACCACGATGATGGCGCCAAAGGTTTCGTTGGCCGATTTCAAGGAATAGCCCCGAGACTGGGAAAGGAAAGTTGGCATCCACACCTGCAACCCACCCAGCGCGAAAGTCATCATGGCCATGCCCAGGGTAGCGGTCCAGAACGCAGGGTTACGGGCCAGCCCCGCGATGGTCCCTCGCTCCCGGGTTTCCTCGAGCAAATCGCTACGGCCGCGCTCCGGCTCGGGTACGAACAGGAAGGCGAGCGCAACCAGAAAACCCGGGGCCGCGGCTACATAGAAGGGGAAGCGCCAGCCATGGACAGGGCCAAGCTTGCCCCCCAGCAGGTAGCCCGCCGCGGTGCCGACCGGGATTGCCAGGTAGAAGATACCCAAAATACGGCCGCGTCTCTCTTCGGAAAAAAGATCGGCCACAAAAGTAGGAGCGATGGTCACGAAGGTGGCCTCGCCGATTCCCACCAGGGTGTGGCGCAGGAGCAATTCACTGTAGGTGTGGGTGACCGCAGTCAGCAGGGTGAGCCCGCTCCAGAAGATGGCGCCCAGCACGATGATCAGCTTGCGCGAGTAACGATCGGCCAGCGGGCCGACGAAGGGCGCGGCGATCATGTAGCAGATGAGGAAAACCGTGGTGAGAGCTCCCACCTGGGTATTGCTGATGTGGAATTCTTTCTGCACCATCGGCTGCACCGCAAACAGGACGGAGCGGTCGATGTAGTTGAGAAAGTTCAGCGTGGTCAGCAGGACCAGCGCAGTCCAGGGATAAAGTTTGGGTTGGGTCACTTGGGGAAGGAATATAACATGGAGCTCACTTCCCTCGAATAATAACGATTGACGTTATTAACGACTTCCGTTACTATTGAGCTGTGATCAAGAGTTTCGCCACAATGAAAACGGCGGAAATCTGGAACACGGGTAGGACCCGAGGGTCGCCTCCCGCTGCGGTCACAAAACGAAAACTCGCGATGCTGAATGCCGCCGGGAATCTGGACGATCTGAAAGTTCCTCCCGGCAATCGCCTCGAAAAACTGAAGGGAAACCGGCAGGGACAGTACAGCATTCGTATCGACAACCAGTATCGGATTTGTTATATATGGCGCGAACGCGACGCCTACTCCGTCGAGATAACCGACTATCACTGAACTGAGGACCCTATGAGCGTGGCACGAAAAGGTACACCGGCCTGGCGAGTTCACCCCGGCGAGATTCTTCGGGAAGAGTTCCTGAAGCCGATGGGAATGTCAGCCTACGAGCTTGCGAAGCGGTTGTTGGTGCCGGCCCCGCGCATCAACGACATCGTTTTGGAACGCCGTGGAGTCACGGCCGATACCGCGGTTCGCTTGTCTCGATTCTTCAGGACAACCGAGCAGTTCTGGTTGAACCTGCAAGGGGCTTACGAAGTAAGTCGTGTGAAGGCAGAACGTGCCACGGAACTAGAACGCATCGAACCGATCAGACCCAGCGAAGCCCGAGTCTGATCGGAGGAGGTCTGCGTTGTCATCCTGAGCGAAGCTGTCGAAGGACCCCTACCTTTCCATGAACCTTTCCAGGCGGCTGCGCAGAGATTTCCGAGCGGACGCAAAAAGCTATTCGTCCCGACATTGATCAGCTGACAGCGATCCTTCAACTCCGCTCAGGATGACAGCGTACGGTGAGACCATCACTGGCGCTTCTTCCCTTTCGGTCGCGGCCACCGTGCAACCACTACCGTCGAGATTCCGCCGCGCGGGCGGAAATCTCCCTTCACCTCTGCCCACACCGGCTTGGCCCAGCGCACCACATCTTCCAGCACGCAATTCACGATGTTCTCCTGGAAAATCCCTAAATTGCGGTAAGACTGCAAATATTCCTTCAGAGACTTCAATTCCAGGCAGAGTTCGTCGGGCATATAGCGGATGGTGATGGTGCCGAAGTCGGGCAGACTGGTCTTGGGGCAGACCGAGGTAAATTCCGGGTCGTCCACCACAATCTCGTAACCAGGAAACTGATTGGGCCAGGTTTCGATCGCGGGGAACTTGTGGTCGAGACCGGCCGCGGCGTGGGCCTCGGTATAACGTGGCTTCGGCATATCGCTATTGTAACCAGAGCAATGTAGCGCCCGGCGGGCATCCATTCGGCTTCGCTCTCTGGGCAGGCTTTGCTCGCCGCCTTACTGCCCGCCCATCGGAAAGGCGGAAAGCCGGAGTTACAAACCCGGTTCCTTGCCAGATATCGTGCATCTAAGCTTTTAAAGCGGTTAAGGTTCAGCTCAGGCGTGCGGTGATACATTATCTAACTGCAAGATGGCATTGACGGCAAACAACAACGGGTTCTTCAGCCGGCATCGCTGGCTGGTGTGGGCAGCCGGAATTGCTGTCGCTGTGCTGCTGCTGGCCTCCTTCATGTCGCGTGACGAAGCTATTCCAGTCCGCGCCGCGACGGTGGAGCGGAGCACGATTCGCAGCGTGATTTCGACCAATGGGAAGGTCGAACCGCTACAGAGTTTTGAAGCCCATGCGCCGCTCGGCACCACGGTCAAGAAGTTGCTGGTCAAAGAAGGCGAACGGGTCAAGAAGGGACAACTCCTGGCGCAACTGGACGACGCCGATGCCCGCAGCCAGGCGGCCCGGGCTCTGGCGCAAGTACGCGCTTCGCAGGCCGAAGCAAGCGCTCTGCAGAGTGGCGGCAATCACGAAGAAGTTCTGACCCTCGAAGCTCAGCAGGTGAAGTCGCGCAACCAGCGCGACACGGCGCAACGTAATCTCGAAGCCCTTAGGCGCCTGCAGCAGCAGGGCGCGGCCTCACCCGGCGAGGTGAAACAGGCGGAGGATCAACTGGCGGGCGCGGAGGCGGATCTCAAGCTGGTGCAGCAGAAACGGAAGGAGCGCTATTCACAGCCCGAGATCGCGCGCGTGGAAGCGCAGAAGGTTGAGGCGCAAAGCGCCTATGCGGCGGCGGAAAATATTCTCAGTCAATTGAACCTTCGCGCCCCTTTCGACGGCATTGTTTATTCCCTTCCCGTTCACCAGGGAGCTTACGTCAACCCCGGGGATCTAGTGTTACAGGAGGCCAATCTCTCGAAAGTCCTGGTGCGCGCCTACGTGGATGAACCTGACGTAGGCCGGTTGGCGCGCGGACAAAGAATCGATCTCACCTGGGATGCAGTCCCCGGACGCATATGGCGGGGCTCAGTGAGCACCGTACCGTCCACGGTGAAGCTCCTGGGGACGCGAAACGTGGGCGAAACCACCTGTATCGTGAATAACCAGGACTTCAAGCTTCTGCCCAATATCAACGTCGGAGTCACGATCGTGACGGCGGAGCACCAGAATGCGCTCACCATGCCCCGCGAGGCGGTTCGCCTGGATGACGGCAAGACTTTCGTTTACCAGATCGTGAACAACGAACTGCAGCGGCGGGACATTCAGACGTCCATCTCGAATCTGACGCAAGTGGAAATAGCAAGCGGAGTTGCGGAGAAGGCGCTGCTGGCTCTGGCCTCGACCAACTCCAAACCGTTACGTGAAGGGGTGGCGGTGAAGGTAGTTCGATAGGCGGATTTTACGAGAAATGAAATTGCGAATCATCATTCTGCTCCTGGCTTTGTTCTCCGCTGCCGCCCTGGCGGCGGGCGACGATTCCGCTCCCGCCCTGCTGGCCGCGGGACGAGCGGACGACGCCATTACTACTCTGCGCTCCAAGATCAACACCTCTCCCAGCGACGCCGAAGCTCATAACCTGCTGTGTCGCGTATATTTTTCCATGGGCGATTGGGATCGTGGAATTTCGGCCTGCGAGAAGGCGGTCGCGCTTGATCCCAACAACAGCCGCTACCACATGTGGCTGGGACGGATTTACGGCGAGAAGGCGAATGACGTTATTTTTTGGAAGGCGACCTCGCTCGCCGGTAAGGTTCGCAACGAGTTTGAGACTGCGGTGAGACTGGATCCGAACAACGTGGAGGCGCGCAGCGATTTGGGCGAATTTTATCTCGAAGCGCCCGGAATCGTCGGCGGCGGCCGCGATAAGGCCGAAGCTCAGGCTCAGGCACTGACCCCCCTTGATGCCGCCAAAGCCGACTATCTCAAGGGCCGCCTGGCTGAGAAGAAGAAAGACTTCGCCACTGCGGAAAAGGAATACCGCGCCGCCATCGAAGCCAGTCGCGGCAGCGCCTTGACCTGGTTCAACCTGGCTCTGTTCTTCCGCCATCAGGAGCGCTGGAGTGACATGGAAGACGCCATCCACCACGCCGTCTCGGCGCAGGTGGACCGTCCAGAAATCATCATGGAGTCGGGAGAGATTCTGCTGCGCAGTGGCCGCAACTTCCCGGCGGCAGTCCAATATCTGCGCCGTTATCTGGCTCTGAATTCCAAAGTCGAAGAAGCCCCGGCATTCAAGGCCCACTACCTGCTGGGCACCGCCCTCGAAAAGCAAGGTGACAAGCAGGGCGCGGCCCAGGAATATCGCGCGGCCCTTTCTCTGGCCAGGAATTTCTCGCGCGCTCAGGAAGCTCTGGATCGGCTCAACCGCTGAAAGCGGAAATCAACGTAGGCCCGGACGCCCTCCTTCGACTTCGCTCAGGACCCGGGCGGGCGAGCGAAGCTCGCCAGAGTTTTTAGTTTGCAGCCAGGCAAGACGTGATTCGCATCTTCGACCGCAAGTGCAAGAACCGGCCGGCTTCGCCCAGCGGGCGTGTGAGGGCACCTGCCCCTACGGAGATCATTGATCACAATCCCATCGAATTTGTTTAGAAGGTGAAGAGATGAACCTTGCTCCTCGCTGTGTTCCCCGTCCCTGTGGCTTCCTGATCATTATCACTGCGTTTTTCGCCTTGCCGCTGGCCGCCGAGCCTTTGCCGCTTAGGCGTGCCGTGGAGCTGGCCCTGGCCCACAGCACGACCGCGGCTTCGGCCAACGCCGATCAACAACGCGTCTTTGCTTCCTACCGCGAGGCGCGGAACCAGTACATCCCCCAGTTCATTCTGGGCTCGGGACTGGGGAAGTCCTGGGGATTCCCGTTGAGCCTAGAGGGTTCGGCGCCCTCGATCGTGAATCTCAACAGCCAGTCCGTGCTGTTCAATCCGTCGCTGCGGGATTTTGTTCGCGCCGCCAAAACGGATTGGAACGCCGCCACCCTGCAGACCAAAGACCAGCGCAACCAGGTGATTCAAGACACGGTGCTGAGCTATGCCGAACTGAGTAAGTGGGAAGCGCTATTGGGACACTTGCAGGAAGAGCACGCGGCGGCGCTCCAGACCGAGCAACAGGTCAGCGAGCGGATCAAGGAGGGCGTGGACAGTCCGATCATGCAGAACAAGGTGCATCTCAGCACGGCGCGTCTGCGCTTGCGCCTGGCGGAAGCACAAGGTGCTATCGACGTCATCCGCAACCGGCTCTCGCACTTGACCGGGCTTCCGGCCGCCGGCATCGAAACCGAGTCAGACTCGATGCCTCCCTTGCCGGAAGTCAAGCAGGAGGCAGATCTGGCAGGAAGGGCGGCGCAAGTCAGTCCCGGCGTGCAGGCGGCGGAAAGCCGCGCTGCGGCCGAGAGTCTGCGGGCCCGCGGTGAACATCGCGCCATGCTGCCGTCCATGGATTTCGCGGCGCAGTATGGTCTGCTGGCCGCGTACAACAACTACCAGAATTTCTTCCAGCCCGGCAGCTTTCAGCGGCACAACGCCACTCTGGGAGTGGTCATCAAATTTCCCCTGTTCAGTCCCACCCTGCGCGCCCGTGCTGACGCCGCCGATGCCCTCGCCTCAAAGGCCAGGAAGGATGCAGAGTCGGTAAGGAACCAGGTCTCAGAAGAAACTCTGCGCCTGCAGCGCTCGGTGGAACAAATGGCTGTGGCAAAGGAGGTGGCCGATCTTGAATATCAGGTGGCGCAATCCAATCTGGAGGCGCTGCGAGTGCGGGTGGATGCCGGGAGCGCCGCCTGGCACGACGTTCAGGACGCGCGCGAACAGGTCAACGAGCGTTACAATTCTCTACAGGACGCAAATTTCGAGCTGGAACGGGCCCGCATCACGCTGTTGCGAGCCACCGGCGAACTGGCGAACTGGGTGGGTGCCGGCCAATAGTCGGCAGCGGACATAACTGTAACTTTGGAAACGATTTGGGGCACTCTCCGCAAGCTGGCGGATGTACCTTGAATGTACCTAGAAGCCGGGTAAGATTCGTGCCGAAATGTTAATATAAGTTACTCACAATTATGCCTTTAAAAACACTTTTCCTGAATCCGCCATCGTTTGAAAATTTCGACGGGGGCGCCGGCTCGCGGTGGCCCGCCACACGCGAGATTGAGTCTTACTGGTACCCAGTTTGGCTGGCCTATCCTGCCGGTATGCTGGAAGGGGCACGCCTGGTCGATGCCCCCTCGCACCATATCTCGGCTGAGGAGACCATCAAGATTGCTCAGGACTACGAGTTTCTGGTCCTCTACACCAGCACGCCCGGCTTCCCCGGAGACATCGGGCTGGCGCAGGCTATCAAGAACGCCAATCCCACGATCAAGATTGCTTTCGTGGGGCCGCATGTCACCGTCCTGCCGGAACGGACGCTAAAGGACTCGCCGGCCATTGATTTTATCTGCCGCAAGGAGTTTGACTATTCGGTGGTTGAATTCGCGCAAGGCAAGCCGCTGGAGGAGATTCTCGGAATTTCGTATCGGAAGAACGGCGCGGTGGTCCACAATCCCGACCGGCCGCAGATCCAGGACCTGGACGCCCTGCCCCACGTCACCGATATCTACTATCGTGATCTCGATCCACGGCGTTACTCCGTGCCCTTTCTGCTCCATCCCTACGTGTCGCTGTACTCCACTCGCGGTTGTCCGGCGCAGTGCACGTTCTGCCTGTGGCCTCAGACCACCAGCGGTCACGCCTGGCGCAAGCGTTCTACCGACGACGTAGCCCGCGAAATGGCCAAGGCCAAAGAATACTGGCCGTGGGTGAAGGAATTTTTTTTCGACGATGATACTTTCAACATTCAGAAGGCGCGCACGGTTGAACTTTGCGCCAAGCTGAAACCGTTGAATCTCACATGGTCATGCACCTCCCGCGTCACCACCGACTACGAAACGCTGAAGGCGATGAAGGAAGCGGGCTGCCGGCTCCTCATCGTGGGCTACGAATCGGGCGACCAGCAGATACTGAAGAACATCAAGAAGGGCGCCACTATCGAGCGTGCCCGCCAGTTCACCAAGGATTGCCACAAGCTCGGACTGGTCGTCCATGGCGACTTCATCCTGGGCTTGCCCGGCGAGACCCGGGAAACCATCAACAACACCATTAACTTTGCCAAGGAACTGGACGTAGAAACTATCCAGGTGTCGGTGGCGCACGCTTATCCCGGCACTGAACTCTACGATTACGCGGTGAAAAACGGCTTCATGGTGGCGGACACCAAGATGGTGGATGAGGGCGGACATCAGTTGGCTCAGATCCAATATCCGGGGCTGCCGGCCGATGAGATCATGGAATCGGTGCATCGCTTTTACGACGAGTATTACTTCCGGCCCAAGGCCATCTACCGCATCCTGAAAAAGGCCGCATTCGACAGCGGGGAGCGCAAGCGCCTGTACAAAGACGCCAGGAGCTTCCTGAAACTCCGCGCGTCACGGAACAAATGGGTCAAGGAAAAGCGGGAACGCGGCGACTCTGCCACCGTGGCCGAGCCGGTGAAAGCCTAAAGCCGAGGCCTTAAGAAAGACCGTGTGACGTTTCGCAAGTATCTGGTACTGGCCGGTGTCACCCTGTTCGCTGCGATTGGCGATACCTTCCTCGCCCGCGGCATGAAGCAGGTCGGCAACATTTCACTGCACAGCCTGCCTGATCTTGTCCTCACCGTCATGGATCCCTGGGTCGCTCTGGGGATTTTGTTTTTGCTCGCATTCTTTGCCGCGTACATGACGGCCCTGTCCTGGGCTGATCTTACCTACGTACTTCCCGCCACGTCCCTGGGATACGTGTTGCTGGCATTGATCGCCAAATTCTATCTGCACGAACAGGTGACCACCCTGCGCTGGGTGGGGATTGGCCTCATCTCGGCTGGAGTTGGATTCGTCACGCAAGGCCCTGCCCTGACTCGCCATCCCTCTCATCAGAACCAGCGGGACAACCAGCCTGAGCCCGTGGGCTCAAGGGCGGAGCCATGAAACACGCCTACACCTGGGGCGCAATTATGGCGGTTGTCCTGGCTTCCACCTCCGGAGATGTGCTCCTGTCCCGCGCCATGAAGAAAGTGGGCGATGTAGGGGACCTGTGGCGCCGGGCCGGACTGGTGACGGTGGTGGGGCACATCCTGCGACGTCCCAGCTTCATATTGGGTATTTTCATGATGGCGGTGGCGTTTTTCAGCCTGCTGTTCGCCCTGTCCTGGGGGGACGTGAGCCTGGTAGCCCCCGCTTCCGCTTCCCTCACCTTCGTGGCCAACGCCGTGGCCGCGAAGATTTTCCTGCATGAGCGGGTCGATCACCGCCGCTGGATTGCCGCCTTGCTGGTGGCTGGCGGCGTGTTGCTGCTGGCGGCCTAAAGCATCCCCTGAATACCACTAACCGGAAATCGACGGCCTATAGGGTCCCAATCTTGCGCCCCCGATCAGGGGTAATGCCGGTATTACTAAAGTCCATAGCGAAGGTTACTTTTGCTAAACCCGGACAGTGTTAGAGAATGCCTCTGAGCGGTTACACCTAAAGTATTGATAACACGGCTTCTCGACGCAGCATAGAAGCTAGCTTCAAAGCGAAACCTACAACCTTCCAAGGGGTCGGAATAATCCTAGGAAGTGGTTTCGAATAGCCAAGGTTTTGAGACATGGAAGGTGTCAGTTTGCTGGGCCTCAATTCATTCTCACAAGCGTCGCCGGTGGTCTCCAGACAGATCCTGGGCAGGGCAATGCTTTTGCTTGGGCTGGCTCTGGTTCTCGCCTGCCTGGCCAGTGCCAGGGCCTATGGCGACGTCGGTGTGGTGCTCAACGAGTCGCTGGACACCAGCGTTGCGCGAATCACCGGCTCCGGACACAGCGCTGTTTACTTTTCGCGCATTTGTCCGGAATCGCCGGTGAAACTCCGGCTTTGCCTTCCGGGCGAGCAAGGCTCGGTCATGAGCAATTACACGACTCTGGGCGAAGATCAGCCCTTTGAATGGAATGTGGTGCCCCTGAGCGTATATCTGTATGGGCTGGAAAACCCGCGCTACCGGCCGATCGTCGGCTCGCAGAAGATCAAGCGCGTGCTGGAAGAAAGATATCGCGAGAATTACCTTGCCGACTATTGCGCCAGCGAGTCCTGCAAGACCAGCAACAAGGCGGAATGGCGGGAGATGGTTGGCGCCACACTGGCTCGGAGTATCTATGTGTTTGTGGTGGCCACTACGGTCGAGCAGGACCTCGCCCTGATCGAACAATTCAATTCGCTGCCCAACAAAAACCACTTTAACGGCATGACCCGCAATTGCGCCGATTTCACCCGGCGTGTGATCAACACCTACTTCCCCAGCGCTACCGGGCCCGATTACATCAACGACTTCGGCATGACCAGCCCGAAAGCGATTGCCCGCTCCTTCACGCGCTACGCGCACCGGCATCCCGAGGCGGATTTCCGGGTGCTGCACTTTGCGCAGTTGCCTGGCACCATCAAGCGCAGCAGCGAATGCCGCGCCGGAACCGAACAACTGGTCCGTTCCAAGAAGCTGCTGGTGCCCATGCTGATCTTTGCCGACCATGTGCTGCCGTTCGTGGCGGCCTCCTACATCCTCACCGGGCGATTCAACCCGCAACGTGAACTGGAAAAACATCCGAACATCGAGGCCACGGAAGCGGAGTATCAGATCAAGCAGGCTCGGGCCGCGAACAAGGATGCCCGTGTCGAGAAACTCGAGGCCGACAAGGATCAACAGCGCGCCAGGGTGGTGGGCACCGCCGAGGAATGGAAGCAGTATCGCGCTTCTTTCGCCTCCATGCTCACGGAATCTGCCTCTGAGCAGGGCGCCTCGAGCAACGGGCCATTGAACATGAGCGGCTCTTTAAAGAAGTTCTTTCGCCGCCTAGACCAGGCCGGCACCCCTGTGGCGGACCGCAATGGCGCACTGTGGATGGAATTTTCGGATGGCGACGAATCGTCCAGGATAGGCCTGAGTGCCAACAACATCTTCAGTCCGGGCACTGACTCAGACCTGGTCTACCAACTGGTTTTCGCCCGCGTCGGGCATGTCCTGAAAAGCCCAAAACATAGCCGGGAGAGCATGGTGGAATTCAAGCAGGATTGGAGCCTTCTGCAATCTGTCCGCTCGAATCGCGCCAGCGCGGTAGCGAAGGCCGTCTCCACTTCCGGGCTGGGCGACGGCATGCCGCCCGGCACAGAATAGTCCGGCGCTCCCTGACGAGCGCAAATAAATTCCTATCTAGCGCAAACTAATTCAGTTCTCAATTCCAGCCCAGGAAATTTCATCCGTTCGCGTCCTGTCTTTCTTGCTATGATTCTCTTCCTGCCATGCGCCGTGTCCGCAGCTGCGTTCGGTTTGTTCCTCTGTTCCTGTCGTTTGTCCTCGCGTTTGGAGAGGCAGGATCACCGGGTCCCGTCATTCCGATTGAGACTCGCGCGACGCCGCCCGCCATGGTCATCGGCTTCGTAGGCGGCTTCGTCAAACACGACAATCGCGTCCACAGCACGGTGCAGGTGGTCGAACACCTGCGCAACGAATATCGCGAAGGCGGGTATGTGCAGAGTTTCGCCAATCGTCAACGCGACCGGGCCTACAAGGAAGTTCTGCGGCGGCTGGATGGGAACAACGACGGCAAACTATCCGCCGACGAAAAACAGCAGGCTCGCATCATCATCTTCGGGCATAGCTGGGGCGCGTCTGCAGCTGTATCCCTGGCGCGCAAGCTCGAGCGAGCCGGCATTCCCGTACTGCTCACGGTCCAGGTGGACAGCGTGGCCAAGATCGGCCAGAACGACGCCGTGATCCCCACCAACGTTGGGCAGGCGATAAATTTCTACCAACCCGATGGCATCGTGCACGGGCGCCCGCAGATTCGGGCTGCGGACCCGGCGCGGACGGAAATCCTGGGAAACTTCCGCTACGACTACAAAGCGAATCCTATTCGGTGCGAAGGCTATCCCTGGTTCGACCGGCTCCTGGTCAAGGCGCACACCGAAATCGAGTGTGACCCCAGGGTGTGGAGCCAGGTGGAATCATTGATCTATTCGAAATTGTCCCCGGAAGCGCGCAATACCGCCGCACGTTGACACGTAGGGGCGGGTGCCCACATCCGCCCAGGCGGGCAAAGCCCGGCTAAGTTTTTCCTCTGTCTCAAACGAAGAACCAAGGCGAGCCTCACTCGCCCTCCCGGGTCCTGAGCGAAGTCGAAGGAGGGCGTCCGGGGCTACATGGTTTGTGGCGCAAGAACGGGGTCTCAACCAAACAGCCGCATGAATCCCGAAGGAGGCAGGTCAGGCACCAAAAACGCAGCATCGCGGTTTCCGGCGACCCTGGCCACGCATTGCGCGGCCGCGTAGCCGCTGCGGACTGCGCCTTCCATGGTCGCCGGCCATCCCGTAGCAGTCCAGTCTCCGGCCAGAAAGATGCGCGGCCAGACTGTCTCGGGACTTGGCCGGTGCGATTCGATGCCGGGGCGGGGCGAGTAGGTGGCGTGGACTTCCTTGATCACCGTAGACTTCACCAGGTTCGCGGCCCGCGCCCCGGGAAAGAATTCGCGTAGTTCCGCCAGCGCCAGGTCAATAATTTCCTGACGAGATTTCTCGACCAGAGTCTTCGACGAACTGACCACCAGTTCAACGTAGCTATTTGCAGCTCCTGCGCCCGCTGTTACCAGCAGCTTGGATTTGTGGAACATCCACTGGATGGTACGGTCGAGCAGCACGGCGTGGTCAAGCTCGGTGATCTGGCGATCGAACCACATATGAATGCCGGTGATCGGCGAAGTCTCGAAGCGGCTGAGGGTCTGCCGCAATGGTTCCGCTGCCGTGGTGTCCGGCAACATACGTGACAACACGTCGAAGGGTACGGCAAGAATCACGAAATCGAAGCTTTCTTCTCCGCCCGGCAGAAGCAGCTTCACATCGGCAAACTCAGCCCGAAACGATTCCGCAGCGGCGCGGAACCGTACCTCTCCCCCGCGCCCGGTCATGTAATCTCCAGCCCGGTTGTAGAGCTCGGTCAGGGGAACTGTAGGCACACCCATCCGTCCCGCAGTCCGGGATTTCAGAAACGACTCGCGCATCACCTGAGCGGCGTAAGGTATCGAGATCAGATCAATTTCCTCGTTCAGGGCACTGACCAGGACGGTTTTCCAGAAACGTTCGATGGCACGCTCCGTCTGGCCATGGCGGCGCAACCACTTCAGGAAGGATTCGCCGGTGTCACGCGGGGCGATGGGTGTCAGGGCCGCAAGACCGGCCGCAATGGAAAGCTTGTCCGGCAGGGTGAGGCATGAGGCGCGCAAAAAAGCAGGCGCCGTGTGCAGAGGAGCCGGCAGAGCCGAGGGCTTGATCACCGAGGCGCGTCCGCCGGGCTCGAGGAAAGTCATGCGGTCATACCAGCGAATCTTGTCTTCGACTCCAATGCGCCGGTAGAACTCGATCAGGTTGGTACAGCAGCCGAGCAGAACGTGCTGGCAGTTGTCCACGACTTCGCCGGTGCCCGGGTGCTGGTAGGATGACGCCCGTCCGCCCAGGTAGGCGCGCCGCTCGAACAGGGTAACGCGAAAACCGCTTTCCGCCAGCGCGCTACCGGCAGCCAATCCCGCCAGGCCACCTCCTACCACCGCTACTTTTGGAGATTGTGTCCAACGCTCCGTCATCAAGCCAGGCGTTTCACCAAACCCTTTCCCAGGATGATGACCTTTTCTCGAACCGTGAGCTTGACCTTCTTGCCGAAGACATCATACTTGCGCTCCGAGATCTTCTCCAGCAGACGGCGGTAAATGCTCACCAACACCCAGAGCGCGGGCTGGCTGTCCTCGTCGATGAGAAGCATTAACTCCCGGGCAGCGCCGTAGTATTCGCGGGCCCGGTCGGCCTCGGCCGCGAGCAGCCAGCGCAGCCGCTCCGGAATGGCCGCCTGGCGGAACTCCGAGGGCGCAATCTTGAAGCGGTCGAGGTCTTCGGCGGGGAGATAAATCCGACCCATGCCGGCGTCTTCCTGAATGTCGCGAATGATATTAGTGAGCTGAAAAGCCAGACCGAGATTTTCCGCCAGCCCTTCGGCCGCAGGATCGCGATAACCGAATATACGGATGCAAACCAGACCGACCACCGAGGCCACCCGGTAGCAATACAGGCGGAGATCGCCAAAGGTGCGGTAAAGGACTTGTGGTCCCTCCCCTGGAGGCGACCCGGGGTCGGCGCCGTCCTGAATATCCATGCCGGTGCCATAAGCCAACTGGTCGAGCAGCTCGACCGGGACCTTGAAGCGCCGCTGGGTGTCGGTCAGGGCCAGCAGTACGGGATCGTCAGTCGGGTGACCTGATTCGGCACGGTGAAAGGCATCCAGCCAGGCCTCGAGCCGCTGCCGTCTTTCATAAGCCGGCAATTTGAAGTCGTCGGCAATATCATCGCAGCGCCGCATGAAGGCGTACACCGCGCACAGCGCCTGCCGCTTGGCCGGGGGCAGGACCAGAAAGGCGTAATAGAAATTCTTGGCGGCCGAGCGGGTGATGCTGCGGCATACGGAATACGCGACCGCGATTTGCGACGAGGTCGGCGAAAATGGCGAGGGCATTGGCTGCACGGCGGCGCTCATACCCGGCTCCCCAGCAGCTTCCCTAGCGCTGCCCGGGCCACCAGCGCCAGTTTGCCGGTCTTGGAGATCGTGGGACGCCGGCCCAGCACGGCATGTCCCTGGCGCTCGATGGCGTTCAGAATTTCCTGCCCGCCGCGGCTGAACAATTCGATGTCAACCGCAAGTTCACGGTCCACCTGCTTGATCAGCGGCAAGCCGCGCTGAAACCACTGGCGTGCCCGCTCCACCGCGAACCGCATCATTGCACAGAATTCTGGCGTGTTGCGGGCCGCCGAAATGTCTTCTTCACCCACCTGGTGGCGGCGCAGGTCCTCCAGCGGGAGATAGATTCGTCCCTTGGCATAGTCATCGCTTACGTCTTGCCAGAAATTGGCCAATTGCAGAGCGGTACAAGTGAAATCAGAAAGCGCCTGCCGATCAGGATCGCGATAGCCGCAGAGATAGAGAACGAGATGGCCAACCGGATTCGCCGAATAGCGGCAGTAGCCCAGCAGGTCGTCGAAGGTTTCATAGCGCGTGATCGCCTGGTCCTGTCGAAAGGCTTTCAGCAGATTATCGAAAGGCTGCTTGGGAATATCAAATCTCCGGACGGTGTCCTCCAGGGCGACGAAGACGGGGTGCCGCGGTGTGCCGGCATAGCAGGCATCGAGTTCTGCCTGCCACTGGTCGAGCATCTCGAGGGACGCATTGGGGTCGCCCACTTCGTCCCCCAGATCGTCTGAAATTCGGCAGTAGGCATAAACATTGAAAAAGTGCTGGCGCAAGCGCTCCGGCAGAAACCATGTGGCAACGGAAAAATTCTCGTAGTGACTGCGAGCCAGGCTGCGGCAGTACTCCTGAGCGTCAGCACAGGAAGGCGCTTGCTCCGGAATAGCATATCCCGGGGGGAGGCGATTCCAGCCGTCAGCAACGGGGATGGGCGCGCTACGGGAGTCGTTGCTGGCGATGGATGACATAGTCAGTTTCGTCCCCCGCAGTGTGAAAGTGCTGATCGTCAACCGCAGGACGCTCCAGCAACGTCTCTACAATACTCCTGTAGAGACTCAACTGGTTACCGTCTCGCTACCTCTCAAGGCCGGCGTCAAACGTCGCCTAAGTGATCAGGCCTCAGTGACCAGGAATGATTGCCGTCTTGATATCACCGTTGCGGTTCAGCATGTGGCGGAGGACCTGCTGCAACCGCGATAGGGGCGCCTCTCCGGTGATGTAGTCAGTAGAGCGAATCTTCTTTTCCGCGATCAGGGCGAAAGCCTTGCGCACCGTTTCGGGCGTGTGATGGAACGTGGCCTTCAGCGTAACTTCCGAATAGTGCAAACGGTTGGTGTCGAGCTGGACCTTGGTGCCGCTGGCACATCCGCCGAAGAAGTTGACCGTCCCGCCCTTGCGGACCATGTCGATGGCCCACTCCCAGGCTTCCGGCCGGCCGACGGCCTCGACCACAACATCGCTGCCCCGCTTTTCGGGAGAAATCAGGCGTACCGCTTCCACCGCGTCTTTCACCTTGGTAATCTGCACCACTTCATGCGCGCCCATTCGTTTGGCGGCCGCCACCTGGGAATCGCGCTTCACGACGGAAATGACATTGCACCCGGTGGCCTTGGCCACCTGCACAAACATGAGGCCGATGGGCCCGCCGCCTATGACGGTGACGGTGTCACCGATCTCAACCCCGGTCTCGTGCAGTCCGCGCAGCACGCAAGCCAGAGGCTCAACCATGGCCGCTTCTTCGTAGGTAACGTCGGCAGGAATGGCCAGCATGTTGGTCTCAACGATGCGGCGTGGAATGCGAATGTACTCAGCGTAGGCGCCGTTGTTGAACAGCAGGTCTTCGCAGAGATTTTCCTGATGTTTGGAGCAGTAGAAGCACATCTGGCAGGGCGCAGAGTTCAGCGCCACCACTCGCATGCCCTTCTTGAAGCCGCGCACGCCGTGCCCGACTTCTTCGATGACCCCGGCCAATTCGTGTCCAAAGAGAGCCGGCGGGACAATCATGCGTGCGTGATAGCCACGCTGGTAAACCTTCAGGTCGGTGCCGCAGGTCAGCGCGACCTGCACTTTAACCAGTACTTCCCCGTCGCCAACGCGAGGGATGGGTACTCTTTCAATCTTTACGTCCTCTTTGCCATAGAGGACAGCCGCTGTCATCTTACCGTTCACGCTCGAATTCCTTCCCACGAGCTGCCCGGTTGAATCGCTATTTTCATAGAATCGGGTTGGGGGTGGGCAGCCAGGTTCAAAGCTTCGACACTGCTCGATAGCGAGAAGCGATGAGTAATCAACCGTTCCAGATCCATTTCACGGTTCATAACAAACTGCACCGAAGCCTCTTGCAGATCGACCGAAGCGCTATACGACCCCAACAGCGTTTTTTCGTCTACACAAACTGCTCCGGGGTCAAACGTTGACCCCCCATGAACGGTTTGCGCGAACAGCAAAACCCGGCCGCCAGGACGCACCGCATCCATCGCGGTCCGGATCAAACCATTACCACCGACCGCCAGGATGGCTGCATCTGCGCCGCGTCCTTCGGTCTGCTCACGCACCGCCTTCACCACGTCGGTACGTGAGGCATCAATGCTGTTCCCCAAGCCGTAACTTATAGATATTGTAAGCCTCTGAGGATACAAATCGGAAGTGACTACCGTGGAGCCAGCCCGTTTCGCCAATACGCTCAACATGATACCGATGGGACCCTGACCTATTACTACAACCGTCTCCCCAGCCTGCAAGCCCAGCCTTTCGATGCCCTTCATGCAGGTGTTAATGGGTTCGACAAAACAGGCTTGCTCGAAAGAAACGTCTCTCGGAATGCGCACCGTGCCCCGTTGCGCAATCCAGTCCATCACCCGGACATATTCTGCGAAGCCGCCGCCTGAGGGTTCGAAGCCGGCAGTACAGCCCACTTTCTTGTAAGTCTCGCACTGGGCAAAGGTCTTATGGCGGCAATAATAGCAATCGCCGCACGGGATGTGATGGAACACAACCACGCGGTCGCCGGGTTGAAAGTCCCGCACGCCTACGCCCACGGCCGCAATCACGCCCGCGGTCTCGTGACCAAAAATGCGGGGCGCGGAATGGGAACCAGTGGCAATTTTCTTCAAATCAGTGCCGCAGATCCCGCAGGTATGCACTCGGAGAAGCAATTCGCCGGGCCCTATCGGCGGCACCGGGACGGTCTCCAGGCGGACGTCGTTCACACCGCGATAGACGGCTGCCAGCATGGTGGCAGGAATAGCCTGCTTGTTTTCTTCGATCGCGAGTTGTCCGGCTATAGCCATAATCGAATCTGGTGCGGCTGCGGCAACTCTAGTTCCGGCCTCCAGCGCTGGGATGCCAGCCCGGTTCCGGGTCGGCTACGTCTTCTGGCTCCTGATTGTATTGCTCCAGCCATTTGCACAGGGCGGCGGCGGCCTTGTTGCTGTTCCTGGCCAGCCGCAGCACCCGCAGCCAGAGCCAGGGGCGGACCGCCACGAAGCCGGCAAACGCCGAGGTACGGAATTGTCCATCGCCGGTGACGAATCGACCGAGCGGCGGCATCTCAAAATCGGCTTCGTCGGAAATGGCTTTGAGCCCGACGAAAGTGATGTCGTGCGCCTGGGCGCCACGGGCCACGGCCGCCGCTTCCATATCCACCGCGTGTGCCCAGTAGGCCTCCGCCAACTTGGCTTTCTGCTGGACACTCACCGGTTGGTCAACACTGACCAGGACCCAATGCCCTACCGCGGCCTCTATCCGGCTTCCGTCTTTGGCGTCGATGACGCAAACCGGAGCCAGCACCGTGCCCACTTTCAGCGTGGAATCGAGCGCCCCGGCGAAACCGACCGACTGCACCAAAACCGGTGCATAGAGATTGATGATGGCCTCGGTGGCGCGGCGCGCCGCCTCCCGCCCGATTCCGCCGCAAACCAGCACAGCGCGGTCGTTCTCGAAAAATTTGTACTTGCGCCCGCCGTATTCGCGTTCGACTGCCTTCCACTGCTTAATCAGCGGACGCACTTCGCGCTCCAGGGCGGCTACGATCGCGATTCTGGCGATATTCGGCAACGTCACTTCCGGCACAGCCCTTGGCGATGAGTCATGCTTAGGCGCGTTCCCTCGCTGTTGACTCTCCAACAAATACCAAGCACTCGTTGGGATCTCCGATGTGGAACTCGGTCATCCCATACTCCCGGTCAAACAAATCCCGGATTCGGTAGCGGTCCTTGAACGTTTTCACATGCTCCCACAACGCATGGATGCCGGAAACCTCGATGTATACCTCGGCGTGTCCTCGCACACACTTCATGACCTCTTCGGATGCGGCCTTCATGAAGTGAATGGTCTGGCCATCGCGCGCCACAATCGAATACTCTGGCGATTTCATGGTTGGGGTGAAACCAAGCACGTTGTGGTAAAACGCAATGGTTTCGTCCATGTCAGCAACCGCCAGCATCGGGCTAATCCTCTTCGCGATAGCGGGTGTACTCACTTCCTTGGCCTCCAACTTGGAACCACACCTTCCGCTCGGCTAACCAGACGCTCCAACACCATCCCGATCATAGGCGTATCCATTCGCCCGAAACCACTCGACCGCCCGGCGCAATGCGTCATCCACCGGGACGGTTTTCCATCCCAGCTCGCGCTCGGCCTTGCTGCATGATACGAACATCTTTTTTCGGCCCATGCGGACGGCATCGATAGTGGCGCGAGGTTCGCGATTCCGGATGTGTCCGGTAACCACCTGATCGACTACGCCGGTCGCCAGGGCGAGGACGTAGGGAACTCTTATCTTCGGCGACGGCAGTCCGGTAATGACCGCGAGCTTGTCCAAAATCTGCTTCAACGTAAGGTTCTCGCCACCCAGGATGTACCGTTCACCGCTTCTTCCCTTCTCCAGGGCGGCCACGTGACCCCAGGCACACTCGGCCACATCCACGAGATTCAGGCCCGTGTCCACATAAGCGGGAAATTTCTTCTTAAGAAAATCGACGACGATCCGCCCGGTTGGCGTCGGCTTGATATCGCGCTCTCCCACCGGAGTCGTCGGATTCACCACGACCACATCCATTCCTGATCTGCCGGCTGCGATCGCGATCTCTTCCGCCATAAACTTCGAACGCTTGTAAGGACCAATCATATCCGCCAGGGTAACCGGCGAATCTTCGTTGGCCAGGTGCCCGTTCGATTGAAATCCCATGGTCGCGACGCTCGAGGTGTAAACCACCCGGCGTACTTTGTTTTCGCGCGCAGCCTCGAGGATAGCCTTTGTGCCTTGGACATTGGAGCGATACATGTCGTCCGGATGGCGGACCCACAGCCGATAGTCTGCAGCGACGTGAAACACCACATCGCACCCTGCCATGGCTTTCTTCAAAGACCCGGCGTCCCGGAGGTCCCCAACCACCTGCTCGGCCTGCAGTTCCTGGATATTCCTGAGGTCGCTGCTGGACCGAACCAGAAGCCGAAGCTGGGCGCCCTGCGCGGCGAGAGCGCGGGCCACGTGACTCCCCACAAATCCCGTCGCGCCGGTGACAAAAGCTAGCATTCAGCACTCAGCATTCAGCACTTAGCCGCCGCATGGTGTGCCGGTTTTTGCGAAACTGGCAACTCTCGCCCGTCTGCATGCTGAGTGCTAACTGCTGCTTCTCTCCGCCATCACTTTCTTGTACGTTGTCAGCGCGATCAGTGGGAAGTATTGCCGGTACATGTGGTACTTCAGGTAGAACACGCGCGGGAACCCGGTGCCGGTGAAATAGGGCTCGTCCCAAGACCCATCTTTCTTTTGTGCGCGCAGCAGATAGGCGATGCCTCGCACCACGCAATCGCTGCGGGTGTCCTTGGCCGCCAGCAATCCCATGATGGCCCATGCGGTCTGCGAGGGAGTGCTGGGACCGACTCCCTTGGTGTTGGAATCGTCATAAGAACCACAGGTCTCGCCCCAACCCCCATCCGGGTTCTGCACCATACGCAGCCACTCGGCGGCCTGCTGCACGTAGGGCTCGTGGTGATCGACTTCCATCGCTTCCAGGCCGCGCAGCACCGCCATGGTGCCGTAGATGTAGTTGACGCCCCAGCGTCCGAACCAGGAGCCATCCGGTTCCTGCTCCGCGCGGATGAACTTCAGCGCCTTCTTCACGGCAGAATGGTTCTTGTCGTACCCGTAAGCCGCCAGCATCTCGAGAATGCGTCCCGTGATGTCCACCGTCGCCGGGTCTAGCATGGCGTTATGGTCGGCAAACGGTACGTACTGGAACACCATGCGGTCGTTATTCTTGTCGAACGACGCCCAGCCGCCGTTGCGGCATTGCATGGAGAGAATCCAGTCAATGGCGCGCTGCACGGACTCGCGCTGATAACGCCCGTTGGGGTGTTCCACGTGACCCAGACCAAGGCAAACCATGGCGCTATCGTCCACGTCCGGATAGAACTCGTTGTTGAACTCGAAATACCATCCCCCGGGCTGGCCGTGCTTGTTTTTCACTTTCCAGTCGCCCGCCATGCGCACCTGCTTTTGCAGGACCCAGTCGGCGCATTTCACCAGGCGGGGATCGCTGGTCGGCACTCCGCTCTCCCCCAGCGCGAACAAGGCGTAGGCCGTGTCCCATATTGGCGACTTGCAGGGTTGCACGCGGAACGTCTCTTTCTCTTCAATGCCCAACTTCTCAAACTCATCCATGGCGCGAATCACCTGAGGATCGTCCACGGAATACCCCAGGCAGCGCAAGGCGATGATGGAATTCATCATGGAAGGGAAGATCGCCGCCAGCCCATCGCTCATCTCGAAGCGTTCCAGCATCCACTTCTCCGCCACCTTCAAAGCAACCGAGCGCAGCGGCCGGATGTGTACCCGCTCAAACCAGTGAATCAGGCGGTCGAGAGAGAGAAAGAAGTTGCGCCATGAGAATCGTTTTTTGTCCCAGCGCAAATGCATGCGCGACTTCTCGCGCCCGCCCACAAACAACTCTTCGACTCCCAACTCCTCGGGAATCTTCTTAAACGGCTTCTTGGCGTAGCAAATCGACAGCGGCACCAGAATGGCGCGAGACCACGAAGAAATTTCGTAGATGTTGAACCAGAACCAATTGGGAAAGAGAACGATCTCCGGAGGGACCGCGGGGACGGCATCGTAATCGTACTGCCCGAAGAAGCACAGATAAATTTTGGTAAAGGTATTGACCTCGGTGACACCACCCAATTCCAGGATCTTCTTGCGGGCGCGCACCAGGCCAGGGTGATCGGCGGCATAGCCCGCCAGCTTCAACCCGAAATAGCATTTGACCGAGGCGCTAATATTGGACGGACCGCGGAAGTAGATACTCCACCCGCCATCCTCGTTCTGGTGTTCCAGAATATAGCGCGCGGCTTTGGCCAGGCGCTCGGGATTGCCCGTCCCGAGAAGCACATGCAGGATGATGTAGTCGGCTTCGAGCGTAGCATCGGCTTCCAGTTCGCCACACCAGTAGCCTTCTTCATGCTGCTCGGAAAACAGGTAGTTGCGCGCGCCGTCGATGGCCGAGGCCACCCGGCTGATGAGATCGTCAATTTTTCCGAAACGCATCTGCGGCACCGCAGAGGCGGGAAATAGGGGGGGGGTGTCTTCCATAATTAGCTGTCGCTACTCCACGGCCGCCCCGCTGGGAGCGGCGGCAATGGCCTCCACAATTTCAGGAGGCAGGCCGAACCTTACGTTCTCCGGCATGACCTCGACTTCCTGCACGTTGGTGAAGCCTTCGGTTCCCAGGAACTTCACCACTTCTTCGACCAGGCATTCCGGAGCGGAAGCGCCCGCGGTCAGGGCAATGGTCTTCACGCCCTCCAGCCATTCCGGTCGAATGTTACGGAAGCTATCTATTAGATGCGATCCCGTGCCCAGGTTGCGCGCAACTTCCACCAGGCGATTGGAGTTGGAGCTGTTATCGGAGCCCACCACCAGCAGCAGGTCAGCGTCGGAAGCCACGTGCTTCACCGCCACCTGCCTATTTTCCGTGGCATAGCAGATATCCTGTGCCGCCGGACCCTTGATGTTGGGAAAGCGCTGTCGCAGCGCCGCAATGATGTCCCTGGTCTCATCCAGGCTTAACGTGGTCTGGGTCAAGTAAGCCACCCGGCTGGAGTCGGCCACGGTCAGAGAAGCCACTTCGTCCGGCGAGCCCACCACCTGGGTCACGACCGGCGCCTCGCCCAGGGTCCCAATAACCTCATCGTGGTCGCGGTGGCCGATCAGGATCAGCGAATAACCTTCTTTGGCGAACTTCACCGCTTCCACATGAACCTTAGTGACCAGGGGACAGGTTGCGTCAATCACGCGCAATCCCCGTTGTTCGCTGGCCTCGCGCACTTCGGGCGAGACGCCGTGGGCGCTATAGATGACGCGTTCCCCATTTGGGACTTCTTCCACGCTGTCCACGAAGATGGCGCCCTTGCTCTGTAAATCCTCAACCACGAAACGGTTGTGAACGATCTCCTTGCGGACGTAAATCGGTGGTCCGAAGGCTTCGAGGGCGATGCGAACAATATCAATGGCCCGCACTACACCCGCACAGAAGCCGCGAGGCTTGAGCAAGAGCAACGTCTTTTCGTCCTGGTATGAGGCCATAATCCGCCTTGTTAGGGTACACGTTCCCTGCGGGTAGTTAGCTATCAGATTATCGGAGAAGTACCCAGTTGGTCAACGTAAGCCGTAGAAAGGCTTAGGATTAGCAGCGATTGGGGAGAATTCGGCAGCGAACGGTATCGGAGGCAACTACTCGAGGCCAACGTCCAATAACTCCCGCTCGGTGAGATGAGCAAAAGCGTCTGGTGCGCAGAAAATCTTTCCCTTGAGCCGACCTGGGATTCGGTCCTTCTTGGCCGCCTTCAGCACCCGGACGGGCACCAACTTGACCCCGAGTTCTTTGCGGCGATCACAACCTCCTCGCCGGCGTGTGCTTTCGTTAGCAGCCGGGAGAGCTCCCTCGCAGCTTCGGAACTGGTGTATTTCATTGATTCCAGTCCAGGTTACGGCCCTTACGCGTTGGTCTTCAGCATCTGCTCGGCGTGCTTCCGCGAGGTCTCGGTCAGCTTGGCGCCGCTCAGCATGCGGGCAACTTCCTCGGTCCGCTCTTCCCTGGTGATGAGGTGGACGCCAGTTCGGGTCCGTCCGCCGACTGCCTTTTTTTCGATCAGGTAGTGATGGTCGGCGAAGGTGGCGATCTGGGGCAGGTGGGTGACGCATAGGACCTGGTTCGATCGCGACAGGCTCTTGAGCTTCTTCCCCACCGCCTCGGCCGCCCGGCCCCCGATTCCGGTGTCGATTTCGTCGAAGACCAGGGTGCGTTGCGCCCCTGAACTGCGCTTCTTGCTCGATGAGGCCTCAACACTCGCCTTAAGCGCCAGCATCACGCGCGACAATTCCCCGCCTGACGCAATGTGTTCCAGCTGCCGCAAGGGTTCACCGGGATTAGTGGCGATCATGTACAAGACCTGGTCGAAGCCGGCGGCAGTCCAGTTCCCTTCCTCGTCGGCGCCGCTCACTTCAATTCGGAAACTGGACTTCATGGCCAGGTCGTTAATTTCAGCCTCGACCAACTTTTCCAGCTTGCGCGCGCCTTCGTAACGCTTCTTCGAAATGCTGCGGGCGGCGGCGAGATATTCCTCCGCCGCCTGCGCCAGCTCGCCGCGAAGCTGATGGAGCACTTCGTCTTTGTTCTCCATCTCCGAGAGTTTGCGGCTGACTTCGGCGCCGTGTTTCATCACGTCTTCGAGAGTGGGGCCGTACTTGCGCTTGAGCCGGTCCATGGCTGCGAGGCGGTCTTCTACCTCCGCCAGGTGTTCGGGAGAGGCTTCGATGCCGCCGGCGTAGTCGCGCAGGCTGGCGCCGACATCCTCCACGCTGATGCGAGCAGATTCGAGCGTGGCCATGGTCTCCTGAAATTTCGGTTCGTAGCGGGCCAGTTCTTCGATGTGTTTTTGCGCCGTGCGCAATGACCTTGCAGTCGAGGCGTTGCCTTCGTAGAGCAGATCGAAGGCATTCATGGCCGCACTGTGGATCTTTTCCGCGTTGGCCAGGACGCGCTTCTCGGTCTCCATGCGCTCGTCTTCTCCTGGCTGCAGCCTGGCTTCTTCGATTTCACGCGCCTGGAATGTCCACAGATCGAGCAGGCGCAGCCGGTCCTGCTCATCGCGTTGGAGTTCTTCGATGCGACCGTTGATGCTCTTCCACTTGGAAAACGCTTCCGTGGTCGCGTCGAGCTGAATATTGGCGAAGGTGTCGAGCAGGCGAAGGCGGGTGGATGCGTCAAAAGACAGCAGTGATTCGTTCTGGGCGTGAATGGTGGCGAGGTACGGAGCCAGTTGACGCAACACGGCAACTGTCGCTGGCTGGTTGTTGACGAACACGCGGCCCTTGCCGCCAGCCGCAATTTCGCGGCGCAGGATGACCGACTCGTCTTCCTGATCGATGCCATTGTTTTCGAGGATTTGCGCCACTGTCTTTTCCGCCCCACCTTCGATTTCAAAGACGGCGGAAATCGTGGCCTTGTCGGCCCCGGAGCGAATCACGTCCGCGGAGGCTTTATCCCCCAGCAGGAGCGCCAGGGCATCAATGAGAATGGATTTTCCAGCGCCGGTTTCGCCGGTCAGCAGGTTCAGGCCGGGCGCGAACTCTACTGCCAGGTTGTCTATGACCGCGTAGTTTTCGAGCCGCAGTTCGATCAGCACCGGCGTCCTGGAGCGCAGAATGAGGTGAACAGAGTTGAGCGCAGGATAGCACGAAAGATGTGGGCTGACTGCCTTCCCCACGGGTCTCAGAGCGGACCCCACTCATTTCGCCAAACACGCGAAATGAATAGGGCACCCGCTGCTCTCATCGGTGTAATGTTCCGACACGGAGGAAGGGGCATGTTTTTTGCACAGGGGGCAGGTTAATGGATCGTGTTCACCCGCGAATTCGGCCGCCACCATGGTCTATAATCGAGGCAGGAATCCTCCTAAAAACAATGAATCTATATCCCTTGCTGGCAGCTGCGGTCGGCGGCGAAATTATTGACTTGGTGGGTGAAACCGGCCCCGTCGCCAAGGTGGTCTTACTTATTCTCCTGATCTTCAGCCTGGTTTCCTGGGCAATCATTCTTTCCAAGTGGAGCATGTTGCGGCGGGCGCGGGTGCAAAGCGGCCGTTTTGTGCGCGCCTTCCGCAAGGCCCAACGTCTGCAGGACGTGGGCGCGGTGGCTGAACAGTTTCGTCCCAGCCCACTGGTGGGAGTGTTTGAGGGCGGTTTTGAGGAGTACCGGCGTCAGGGCGCCATGGCCAATGGCATGATCCGAAGTCCGCTGGCTATTCAGCGCGCCATGCAGATTGCCAACTCGGAAGAGCTGACCCGCTTTGAACGCAACTTGCCCTGGCTGGCAATCACCGGGGCGGTCACGCCGTTTGTCGGCCTGTTTGGGACGGTGTGGGGCATCATCGACGCTTTCCATGGCCTGGGTACGGCTGGCGCCGCGACCCTGCGCGCGGTCGCACCGGGGATTTCCGAAGCCCTGATTACGACCGCTGCCGGACTGGTGGCTGCTATCCCCGCGGTGATTGCCTACAACCTGATTGGCGGATCGATTCGTGAACTGGCCGCCCGCGGCGACGACTTTGCCATGGAAGTGTTGAACGCAGTAGAGCGCCAGCAGGCGCAGCCCGCCTACCGCACGGCGGAAGCTCCGGGGGGGCAGCGGTAATGGCCTTTACGGCTTCTAACGGACGAACCCAAACTTCCCTCTCCGACATCAACATCACCCCGCTGGTGGACGTGGTCTTGGTTCTGCTCATCATCTTTATGGTGACCGCCCCGGTGCTGCAATCCGGCATCGAAGTAAGTGTGCCCAAGACCCGTACGGTGAAGGAGATCACCGAAGAACGCCTGGTGATCAGCATCAACAAACAGCAGCGGGTTTTTCTGGGCAATGACGCCATCAACATCAACGAAATCGCAGCCCGGATCAAACAGAAAATTCGCGACCCTCAGCACCAGTCCATCTTCGTCCGCGCCGATGAAGATGTGCCCTTCGGCGCCTTCGCGACCGTCATGGATGCGGTCAAATCATCCGGCATCACCAACGTTAGCATCGTCACTCAACCCCTGGACGCGCATGGCAGCAAACGCTGAGATCTTCTTCGAACACGACCGCTGGGGCCGCAACCTCACCTGGTCGCTCGGGTTGCACATCGCGATTGTGGGTGCCATTGTGCTCTACACCGTGGTGGCACCCAGCAGTCATGGTGAAGGCTGGGGCGCGGGCGGCGGAGGCGATGCCATGGGCGTGAGCCTGGTGAGTACCGTCCCTCTGCCGGCCAATCCCATAAAGACGGAAAACGTTCTGGCCAACGATTCGAAAGGACTCACGCAGTCCCAGCCCAAGCCGGTAGAGAAAGAACCGGACGCGATTCCGATCCCGGACAAGGCGACCAAGGTCAAACCTACGCCGAAGAACAGCGCTACTCACCAGAAGCCCCAGCCGGAGCCCGTAGTCGCAGCCGACAACGAAGTCCCCTTCGGACAGGGCGGACCGGTCAGCGGGCCGTACGGCAGCTTCAGCGCAAAAGGGGCCAAGGGCGGCTTCGGCTTCACCGGTGGGGGAGGCGATTTCGGTTCGCGCTATGCCTGGTATGTGCGGGTGGTGCAGCAGAAGGTTTCCGAGAACTGGCTGAAATATGAAGTTGACCCCAGCATCACGACGGCGCAACGGGTGTATATCACCTTCGACGTGATGCGCGACGGCCACCCAGCGAACGTTCAGGTGGAGCAATCGAGCGGTGTCCCATCGCTTGACCAGTCGGCCACACGGGCCATCCAGCGCATTGACACTTTTGGTCCCTTGCCCTCGGATTATGCCGCGAATAAGGTGTCGGTAGAGTTCTGGTTCGATTACAAAAGATAGCAAGGTGTTGTTCGGCCCTCGGTTGCGGGCGGCAAGTTTGGTGTCATCCCTTTTTAGTAAGGCGTCATCCAGAGCGAAGCGAAGGATCTGGCGTGGAGCGGATAAAAGGTCGGCTGGGCCCCGTACTAGTACGCGCGAGATCCTTCGGGACTGAAGTCCCTCAGGATGACACCGGATCGGGGAATTTGGTCTAGAGGCGAACTACTAACATAGTCAGGAAGCGATTATTGATGAAGCGATTTTTCTTACTACTATTACCGTTGTTTTTGTTGAGCTCGAGCTTTGCCCAGGACTGGATCAAGACCGGCACCGGGCTGGGCGTCGAAAAGGTGCGTTTGGCGGTCCCCGATTTCAATGCTTCCACCCAGGATGCCAAGAATGCCGATTTGCTCAAGGCGTTCAACGAAACCCTGTGGAACGATCTGGACAATGCCGGCATCTTCGACATGGTTTCGAAGAGCTTCTATCCCCTGGGACAAGTGGGAACACCCGCTGATGTGAAGTTCGAGGGTTGGAGCGCGCCGCCGCCCAATGCCGCCATGCTGGCCTTTGGCAATCTGGGCGTCTCCGGTAACGGCATGACAGTGCAGGGCTGGCTTTACGATGTGAAGAACGTGACCTCACCGCAAGTGCTGGGCAAGCAGTATCAGGATGCCGCAACCACCGACGCCGCTCGCACTACCGCGCACAAATTTGCCGATGAAATTATTTTCCGGCTGGGTGGCGGAATTCCGGGGATTGCGGAAAGCAAGATTTATTTTGTGAGCAGCCGCAGCGGGCACAAGGAAATATGGGCGATGGATTACGACGGCGCCAACCAGCACGCTGTGACCCATCTGGGCTCGATTTCTTTGTCGCCGCGGGTTTCTCCGGATGGATCGCGCATCGCCTTCAGTTCGATGACCAAGTCGGGATGGGAAATTCTGATGTATTCGCTCGACCTGGACCGGCTGGTTTCATTTCCCCGGTTCGGTGGAACCAATCTTTCTCCAGCATGGTCTCCGGACGGAACCAGGATCGCCTTCTCCTCCTCGCGTAGCGGGGATCCCGAAATCTATGCTGTCGATTCCTCCGGCGCGGGTCTGAAGCGCATTACGTCCTCTAAAGGCCCGGATGTTTCGCCGGCATGGAATCGCAAGACCGGGGCGCAGATGGCGTGGGTCAGTGGGCGTACGGGACTGCCCCAGGTTTACACCATGGAGTCCGATGGCACCAACGTGCAGCGGCTGACCGACCAGGGATACGCGGTCTCTCCGGCGTGGTCGCCGAATGGACAATTTCTGGTGGTTTCGTGGATGCGCAAATATGGCCCGGGAGCGCCGGGGGCGCAGGATATCTACATCATGGACATTGCCAGCAAGCAATGGGTTCAGCTGACCCACGATGGCGGCCGGAATGACTTCCCATATTGGTCGCCGGACGGCAGGCACATCATTTTCCAGTCCAGCCGTGCCGGCAGTCTCCAGATATGGACCATGCTGGCCGATGGTACGAACCAGAAGCAGCTGACATTTGCGGGCGCTAACAGTCAGCCCAACTGGAGTTGGAAGTGATCTTTAGGATTTGATCTTCGGGAATGGAATCATATTTGCCGTTTTTGAAGTTGATTCCCGGAAGAGGCGGGGCACGATTTCCCCTCTCCGGACCTGAGCCGGGCGCGGCGATCGTAATCACTGCGCCCCAAGAGTACGGAGGAGCAGAGTGAAGGAACGAAAACTGAGATGGATGATGTTAGGGTTCGTCCTGATGGCGATCATGACGCTGGGCGCCTGCAAGAAGAAAGTAGCGCCCCCGCCCCCGCCGCCACCCCCACCGCCGGCTGCGCCTACGGCTTCGCTGACCGCTAACCCCAACACGGTCGAGAAGGGCGGGTCCACCACGTTGACCTGGCAGACCAGCAACGCGACCGATGTCAGCATCGACGGGGTAGGCGCAGTGCAACCCAGCGGGTCGCAGAGCGTGACCCCGGCCGACTCCACCACCTACACCTTGACCGCCAAGGGAGCGGGCGGGACGCAGACGGCCACGGCACGAGTCACCGTGACGGCACCGCCACCACCGCCGCCTCAACCGTCGGCCACCGAGGAAGAACTGTTCTCACAAACTGTCAAGGACATCTACTTCGATTACGACAAGAGCGATATCAGGACGGAAGAGCAGTCTTCCCTGCAGGGCGATATCGAGTTCCTCAAGCAGCATCCCAACATCAGCTTCACGGTCGAGGGACACTGCGACGAACGGGGATCGACGGAATACAACCTGGCCCTGGGGGATAGCCGCGCCAACTCCGTACGCAATGCCCTGGTACAGGGAGGCGTCACCGCCGACCACGTCAAGACCATCAGCTACGGCAAAGAGAAGCCGTTCTGCACCGAATCGACCGAGCAGTGCTGGCAGCAGAACCGGCGTGGTCATTTCGTGTACGGGAAGTAGGGTCTTTGTAGCGCCGGCGTCCCGCCGGCTGTGGCGAGGGCGTCATCACCCTCGCACGCTTGGAGGTACCAATGTCGCCTCCCGGCGCAGCGAGAAGTCGGTGCTACATCACTGCTTCGTCCTCTGGCCTGGACGCGGTAAACACTCTTCACATCGTAGGTATTGAAATATGACAATCCAGCGATATCCCGTCTTACTCGGTCTTCTTGCCCTGCTCTGTGCCGGCATCACTCCGGCCTGGGGCGTGAACAAGGAAATGGTGCAACTACAGACCCAGGTGCAGGACCTGCAGGACCGAATCGCGCACATGCAGCAATCGTTTGACGAGCGCATGGGCGTGATGCAGCACCTGATCGAGCAGAGCACAGATCGAGCCAACAAGGTCGCGGCCTCAGTGACCGACCTTCAGTCCACCCTGCAGAAACAACAGAGCGACAGCGGCACTCATGCGGACCAGCTCTCGGGCCAGATCCAGTCCTTGAACGATACTCTGGATGAACTCAAGGCGAGGCTGGGCAAAGTGAGCAAGCAGCTGGAGGACATGCAGGCGGCCCAGCAAAGCATGGCCGTCCAGCAGACCCAGCAACAGCAGCAGGCGGCAACCGCTCCGCCCCCCGATGTTCTCTACAACAATGCCTTGCGTGACTACCAGGCGGGCAAGAATGATCTGGCGGCGCAAGAATTTGGGGATTACGTGAAGTTTTATCCCAACACGGATCTGGCCGGGAATTCGAGCTTTTACCTGGCCGACATCCAGTTCAAACAGGGTAACTATGCGGCCGCGGTCAAGAGTTACGACCAGGTCCTGCAGAGCTTTCCGGATGGCAACAAGGCAGCCTCAGCCGAACTGAAAAAAGGCCTGGCGCTGATTGAACTGGGACAGCAGGAAGCTGGAATCGCATCCCTTCGCCACGTGATGCAGCGCTATCCCAAGTCGAATGAAGCCCTGCAAGCCCGGGACCGTCTGCGCAAGCTGGGAGTGGCCACGACTGGGGCCACGCGGAAACCGGAGTAAGTACGGCTCTGACCGGTCCGGCTAAGCCTTGCCATGACGGCGATGATGGCGGTGGCGCCGGCGGTGATGATGGCGCGCGGCGTGGTCCTTGGCTTCGCGCCGGTGTGCGGCCACGCTGGCGTGAGCCTGCTCCCCAGGCGCCATTTGTCCCCAACCGGACAACGTCAAGAGCATGATTGCTGAAAGAGCCAGCAGCAGAGGCCTCATTCCACCCTCCTCGGTTATTTCGCCAAATCTACAGGATTAACCCTTCCCACCGGCGAAAGTTTCACGATAGGCTAACCAAGCCGGGCCGAGAGCAACTCCACGCCTGGTTAAGGACACTTCATGACTGACTCTAGAAACGATCTGGACGCCACTCTCGCCAACGACCAGGACCGCGGCAAGGGTGCGGTTGAGCAGGATAGGCCACAGGAGCAGAACAATACTTCCATGCAGGGCCAACTCGGGCATCGCGACCAGGATCCATTGCTGAAATCCTCGGATACGGACTTTCCTGAACCAGGTGGCAGTCCTGAACACTCCGGCGAACCCACAGAGCCTAAGAAACGTGGCGCGGCCTAGCGACAACTCTGGTTTCTATCATCGCGAGCGCTGACCGCGCCGCGGTTGAGTAGCGCCGCCGTCCCGGCGGCTGTCCCCTGGGCAAGCTCGGGGCAGGCTCCGGGGGCGCTACTTTTCGTTTACTCGGCGTTACTCGCCCTGTTCTTTTTCTTTGTCTTTGTGGCCGAGGTCGAGTCCGAAGGATGGGTGCTCCCGCTGGCCCGTAATCTTGATGGGCACTTCAGTTCGACCGTTCTTGCGGAAGAAGGGATCGACCGCTTTCAGCAGGAAGGACTTCATGCCGGTCATGGTCTGTGAAATCTTGGCCTGCATAATCAACTTGCCGTGGAAGTCGAGGTCTTCTCTATCCAGCAAGTACTTGCCGTCGAGAGCGACCTGCGCACCGGGAACGCTGAAAGTCAGTTCCCGGAACGTGATCACTCCGTTGTCGAGGACGAAATTCCCCTTCAGTTGGGACACGCTGCTGCCCGCATCCTTGTTTTCCGGCTGGCCTTGCGCCTTGCGGCTCAAAGTCTCGATCTTGGCCGTGGCTTCCGGGCTGGTGAATTGCGCCTGCTCCACCTCGAACTTTCCGTTCAGATTCAACCGGTCAGAGAGGTCGCCCTGTCCGGTGGGAAGGTTAAATTTCGTGTGGAAGTTTATCGCTCCGGTCAGAGGAGGCTTGTCGGCCTTCACCGCTAGCCGCAACAAGTCTTCGATCCTGCCTTTATCGACGGTAGCGTCGAGTGTGATTTCCTTGCCCTTCTTGTCTTTGTCCTGAGATTTCACCACGCCGCCCTGGGCAACAATGACTGTATTCAGCAGGTGCGCAGTCACCGGGTGCAGCAGGGTGTCTCCGTTCGTGCCGTCCACGGTGGCGCTGAAAACCGTCTCCAGATCGAGAGGATGCCCACCGATGGTGACAGTAAAGTCGGGGATTGAGGTCTTGCCTTCGACTTCAATTTTCTCCAGCACGCCACCAAATTTCCCGGTGGACGAAAGAATGCCGCTGATCCCTTTGAACACGCCCAGGTCAGCCTTGTCGAATGTGTATTCGGCCGCCAGCGGCGTCTGGCCGGGATCGTCCGGACTCCACGGCCCGAAGCTTCCGTGGGTATCGATCTCTCCCGGCGGCACCGCGTTGGTGAGCTGCGCGGTAAACGATGCGGGGCGATCGAGCCCGACCGAATGCATCACCAGGTGGTGAATGGCGAACACGTGGGGATCTTTGTCCGCGGACTTGGGCAGCAGCCGAAGTTCCGCGTCGTCGGTCACAATTTCGCCAATCAGGACGGGCACATTGCGCGCCTTTGACCAATCCTGTTTGGGTCGCTCGCCCTTGGGGGGAATTTGGATCGACAGCCCCTTGAGCTTCGCCTTCCGCACCTTCCACGGCTTGCCGATCAGTCCCAGGATGTCGGCTTCAGCGGAGAATTCTCCGATCGAAATTAGGGGTGGCACGTCGGTGCGGCCTTCGTGGCGGAGGGCAAGTCCCGCGCCTTCGATCCGCACTCCCGGAAACAGATAAACGTGGAAGTCCTTGAGTTCTACGTCAGCGTGAAATTTAGCGCTGAGCATCTCCACGACTTTCTTATGGAGATACGGATTGGAGAGATGCATTCCGGTCATGACCAGGGCCACGACGGCGATCACGACCATTGATATCACGATCAGCAGCGTCCTGCTTGCCGGTCTGGTTCTCATTTCAGTCATTTACGCGAGTTCTCAGACGCTGTTTTCGAACAAATGGTTGGCAAGTGGCAGGTTAACAGCCTTGGTGAACTTGTGCATTGGGCGGGCAACCCTAACCTGGCGATGTTTCCCGGGTGCGAAGAACAAGGCATTCAATTCCTGGAGAAGGGAAGAGAGCAATGTCGACGACCACGCAAGCCTGGACAGGTGGAAGTAAATCTTAGCAACAGGACAATGAGGCATCCGGCAGGCAACGACAGAGTCAATCAGTGCAGACTGCGATGACCGCGGGCACTACGTTGTCGTATCGCGATGCTCGAGCAAGGCGGTAGAGAAACTGTGCTAGCTGGTGAGTTGGCAGTGTCTCGGGCTCGCTTTGCGAACTCTGCGTTTAGAGTGTCTTCACCGAAGGGGCGCGTAGTCGCTCGGAACCTCAATTCCAATTGCGCGCGTTGCCGAAGAGAAACGATTCAGCCTATAAGGACATAAACATCACGGAGCGATTTAAGTTCCGGTTTGGTGCACAATTCGCTAACTTGCTCAATCACCCTCAGTACATTCCTGGCAGCAATCCTGGTCAGGGTTTGGGAGTGAACGACGTTACCTCGTTCCTCACGGGCCCCAACAGCACGAGCTACTTGAACTATCTGACCCCTGGCAATGCGATCTTCAACAATCCGAAGGGCGTATTTGCCAGCAACGCTCGCACCATCGCGCTGGTGGCCAAGTTCACCTTCTAACCGCAAGCGGGAAGTGTGATTGAACAACCAAAAGGGGCCCTCGCGGGCCCCTCTTTATTTCCTTCTATCGGCGTAAAAACTAATTCCGGAGTAAGGCTCCCATTCATCAGAATGGATCAACCCAAGGGCCAAGGCTCTATTGCCACCTACCTCAGCTCTTCCATCACCTGCTCCAGCACATCCCTGCCCGGACGGACGGCGGATTCCGGCAACGTCGCCAGCGGTTCTTCGGTCATGTTCAGCAGGTCGACGAAAGTGGGCGCCTTGGCGTTGACGTAGAACACGCCGGTCAGCACTTCGCCCTTTTCGTGCGCCTCCTTCAGGCGGCGTAATGGCTTCGATCCGGTTGGTCGGGTCGTATTCTTCTTCGAGCTTGCGCAGGCGCAGGCTGCGATCCGTCGTGCATGGTCACATCGATCGTGGTGCCGGGATCGTAGTCGACGTTGATGTCCTCGAACGCGGGCACGAAGCTGACTTCCTGCAGCGGCTCCTCGTGGTCCTTCATGTACTTGTAGGACTTGGTCGAGCCCTCGTGGTCGTTGAAGGTCACGCAGGGCGAAACTACGTCGAGCATGACCGTGCCGTTGTGCGCGATGGCCGCCTTCAGCATGGCTGTGGAGCTGCCTCTTGTCGCCGGAGAACGACCGGCCGACGAAGGTCGCGCCCAGCGTGATGGCCATGGCGCAAGTGTCGATCGGAGGCAGGTCGTTGATCACGCCGGTCTTCAGCGTAGAGCCCAGATCGGCGGTGGCGGAGAACTGGCCTTTGGTCAGTCCGTACACGCCGTTGTCTTCGATGATGTAGATGATCGGCAGATTGCGCCGCATCAGATGAACAAACTGGCCGACGCCGATCGAGGCGGTATCGCCGTCGCCGCTGACGCCCAGAGCGATCAGGTTGCGGTTGGCGAGCATGGCTCCGGTGGCGACCGAAGGCATGCGGCCATGTACGGCGTTGAAGCTGTGCGAGCGGTTCATGAAGTACGCCGGGCTCTTGGACGAGCAGCCGATGCCGCTGAGCTTGGCCACGCGCTCGGGCGGGACGCCCATTTCGTACATCGCGTCAATGATGCGCTCCGAAATGGCGTTGTGGCCGCAACCGGCGCACAAGCGTGGTCTTGCCGCCGCGATAGTCCATGACGTCCAGGCCAATGCGATTGGTTTTCGGCGCGGGCGCGGGCCGACCGGGTGGTTGAGGTCGCCATTTACTTACCCTCCATGGTCATGAGTTCGTCGGTGACCGAGCGCGCATCGAGCGGCAGTCCGTGAATGTGGCAGATGACTGCGCAAGCGCGGTATGGAGTGCAGCCTTGAGGTCCAGCTTAAGCAGGCTGAGCATCTGCGCGTCGCGGTTCTGCTCCACGACATAAACCCGGTCGTGCTGCTTAATGAAATCGTGCACTTCGCGGGTAAACGGATACGCCCGCAGACGCAGATAGTCCGTCTCGATGTTGTACTCCTTGCGCAACTGGTCGCGGCGCCTCGATCGATCGCCCAGTGCGACGTGCCATAGGCGATGATGCCGATCTTCGACTTTCCGGTCGTCAACTTCCGGGCGGGGCACGAACGACCGCGCCGTTTCGAACTTCCTGTTGATGCCGCTCCATGTTGCGTTCGAAGTCGTCGGGACGCTCGCTGTACTGCGCCTTCTCGTTGTGTCCGCTGCCGCGGGCAAAATAGGCCGCCGCAGGATGATCGGTCCCCGGCAGCGTGCGATAGCCGACGCCGTCGCCATCCACATCCTTGTAGCGGGCAAAGCCGCCGAGGCGATCCAGATCTGCTTTGCTCAGCACCTTGCCGCGATTGATCGGCTTCTCCGGATACTTGAAGGGATCGGACATCCAGTTGTTCATCCCCAGATCGAGGTCGGACATGACGAAGACCAGGCGTCTGGAACTGTTCCGCCAGATCGAAAGCATCCTGCGCCATGGTGAAGCACTCGTCCACCGAACTCGGAAGCAGCAGGATGTGCTTGGTGTCGCCGTGGGAGAGGAACGCGGTGGAAAGAATGTCGCCCTGCGAGGTGCGCGTCGGCAAGCCGGTGGACGGCCCGACGCGCTGGATGTCCCAGATCACTCCCGGAACTTCGGCGTAGTAGGCGAGGCCGGCAAACTCCGCCATCAGCGAGATGCCGGGCCCGGCGGTCGCGGTCATGGCGCGCGCGCCCGCCCAACCCGCGCCCATCACCATGCCGATCGCAGCCAGTTCGTCTTCCGCCTGCACGATGGCGAAAGTAGCCTTGCCGTCGGCGCCGATGCGGAAGCGCTTCATGTAGTCAATCATCGCTCTCGGGCAGCGACGAGACGGCGTAATGGGATACCAGGCCACCACGGTGGCGCCGGCGAACATGCAGCCCAGAGCGGCGGCGGAGTTGCCGTCGATGATGATCTTGCCCTGCGGTCTTGTCCATGCGCTGGATGAAGTACGGGTCGCGCTTGGCCAGGTTCGCGGCCGCGTAATCGTATCCCGCCTTGACCGCCGCCAGGTTCAGATTGGCCGCTTTCACCTTCTTGGCGAACTGCTTGCGGATGGCCTTCTCGACTTCGGCAATGTCGATCTCCAGCAGCTTGGCCACCACGCCCACATAGATCATGTTCTTGACCAGCTTGCGCAGCTTGGCCTCCGGGCATACGGGCGCGACCAGCTTGTCGTAAGGCACGGCGTAGAAAACCAGATCGTGAGCGCAGACTGCTGAGGTTCAAGCGGCTCGTCGTAAAGCACGGCAGCGCCCGGGGCCAGCGACATCACGTCTTCCTGCGCCGTCTCCGGGTTCATCGCGACCAGGAAATCGATTTCTTTCTTGCGCGCGATGTAGCCATCTTTGTTGGCGCGAATGGTGTACCAGGTGGGCAGGCCGGCGATGTTCGAGGGGAACAGATTCTTGCCCGAGATCGGCACGCCCATCTGAAAAATGCTGCGTAACAAAACCGTGTTGGAACTTTGCGAGCCGGAACCGTTGACCGTCGCGACCTGGATACTCATGTTGTTTACGACCGGCTTTTGCCCCGCCTGGCTGCTGCCTTCGCGGAGCCCTACATCCGTGGTGGCCATTTCCCAACCTTCCTTTGTGGTTAGCTTTCCTGGAGCAGGCTTTCGTCTACCCGCAGTAATTAAATTGCGCAGAACAAGTATTATACGGCAGGAACCGGCACGAACAGGCATCGAAGACGGAGTTCAGACGAGGAGGTACCAGTCTGGGAACTAGAATCTTTCTCGACCAAGGATCGCGGAACCGCTGCCCACACTTCCACCCGAACCCGCGGCGCCGAGGGACACTCGGCGCGCGGCGCCGCAACGCGGCGCCTGCAATTGCCTGCCCTGTTATGCCGCGTTCATCTGCTGGTCGATAATTTTGCGAAGTTCGGGCAGCTCGCGCGGCGGGTAAAGGGACAGAGTGCACGGCTTGGTGCACGGCCCCTTCTTGATCGGCGGCGCAAGAGCGGAACTTTCCATCTTGCCATACAACAGATCTTCAAGCGCCTTGAACGCCTGTTCCAAGCCGGTCGTCGTCGGACGACGGTTTCAACTGGACTAAACTCTCGGTGCTTCGTGAGGCGGGCGATCCCTCGCTCAGTGAAACCGCGATTGCCCGGACCGCACCCAGTACATTATTCGCGATCATGCGAGCGGACGACACTCTGAATACCTACGGACGGTACTCCAGTGATATGGGAATGAGTTGGGGGCCACTGATCTCTTACACTTCGCAAGTGGGGGTCCTGCAAGGGCCGGTGATGGTGCATGCCGGATCGGCGCTCATCCTCATCGGACGCGAGGCCATCCCGATACCCGGAGTCCAACCACCCAACACTACCGGGTTTCCACGGCAGTTGGCCGCTTTCATTTCTTACGACGGAGCACAGACATTTGGCTACGGCACAGTGCTCGACGCCTACACCGGGAAGCAAGTCGATGGCGGCTATTCCTGGCCGATGCTACTGCCCAGCGGGCAAGTCTATGTAGCCTACTACTCCGACTCGCACAATCTACAGAAGCCCGATATCAAGGCGCTGACCCTGTCCGTAAGTCCGATCGTAATAGGCGCTGGCCAATTCCTGATGAGCTTCCTCGTCATCGGGATAGAGGCTGACCAGGACCCTTAGCGATTCCGCCTTGTCGTCGTAACGTGAGGACCTCGCCCAGTTCGAGCACCGCTTGATCGAGTCGGCCAAGATCAGGTTGAACCCTCACTCGGCCCCCGCCTACGGGAACCTGGTGCTTTATCTGGCACGGAGCAACAAGCCTGAAGCGGCAATCACTGCCGCCGCCGAGGCCTCACGTCGGGGTTTGGCCTCTCCGCGAATGCATTGGGGGCTGGGCCTGGCCCACCTCGGTCAGGGCAACGTGGCTCCGGCCCGGCAAGAGTTCGAGCAAATCGGCGGAACCGGAGGCAAGGGAGACTTCCAGATAATGACAGCGATGTTCACCAACCTGAACGATGACGAGAGGGCCGCGCCTTGTCGACATTGCCCGCACGGGCATAGACAGGAGGAACGTAGGGATTTACTCATCACTCTGATCGGAAATGCCGCCGTGGATCCCGGATTTCGTGAGTTGTTTCTGAAAAATCCGCTTGAGACGGCCGACGACTATGGCTTCCGCTTGACGCTGACCGGACCCACGAAGAACAAATTGGTCTCCCCGAACCTGGGAGGAAACTATTGTGTGTCCTGCAACGGCTGAAGTCAGGGCCTTGAATTCACGGCAGGAAATCCAGCGTAACAGTCAGGGGAGGACCAAGGTTAGGCACGGAGGGGCGTAGGTTGTAGCTCAGACGAAACCAATTACACCAGCTATACTCTTCGCCGACGTTGATCAGGAAACGAGGTACTTCATGTTGCGCGCCGTGCGCTTCGGCAGAATGCTTGCAGTGGCGGCCTTAGGGTTGCTGATCTTTATTCCACTTGCTCCCGCCCAGAATTTTATCGAGATCAAGCCCTCCCCGCAGCAGGTGGAGTGGCAAGACCTCGAATTCGGCGTGATCATTCACTTTGGCCCAAATACTTTCATGGATCGAGAATGGGGAGACGGGACGGCCGGTCCAGAAGTATTCAACCCGACGCAATTCGATCCTGAACAGTGGATGCAAGCGGTGCAGGCGTCGGGAGCGAAATATGTCGTTCTGGTAGCCAAGCACCACGACGGTTTCTGTCTGTGGCCGACGGAACAAACCGACGTGTCCGATGCGGCGCGAAAGGTCGGTTTGAAATTCGGCGTTTATCTTTCTCCATGGGACCGTCACGAGCCCCGCTACAGCAATGCCACCGAGTATGACAAATACTACCTCGCCGAATTGAGCGAATTAGCCCAGCACTACGGCGCCCTGGCTGAATTCTGGCTGGATGGGGCCGGCAGCGCCGGCCACGTTTACAACTTTCCGCGCATCATCGAGGAGCTCCGTACTTACCAGCCCAATACGCTCGTGTTCGCCGACACCGGACTGTTCGAGTACGGCGACATACGCTGGGTGGGCAACGAGGATGGAAACGTTTCCTACGAAAACTGGAACGTGATCGACCGGCACGGATTCCTGCGCTGGCGGCCGGTGGAAGCTGACACACCGTTGCGCAAGGGGCACTGGTTCTGGCATCCGAATGACGAAGCCAGCCTCAAGACAACGGAGGAATTGGTATCGATATACGAGCAAACCATCGGCCACGGCAGCCAGCTCATGCTGGGCCTGGCGCCGGACCGGCGCGGACTTCTGCCCGAAGAGGATGTAAAGCGGCTGCAGGAATTCGGCGCAGCCATTCGGCAGCGCTACGCCAACAATCTGGTAGCAGCCGGTCATATTCGGACTGCGGGTGCGACCGAGGCGGCGCTTGATGGCGATCCCGACACATTCTGGTCGGCACCGCCCGGCTCGCACCATGCCGTGCTCGAGGTAGGCTTTTACAAGCCGATCACGTTTGATCGCGCCTTGACTATGGAGTGGTTGAACGATGGGCAACACGTCGAGCACTTTCGTATCGAGGTGTGGAATGGCAAAGCCTGGAGCGCGGTCGTGGACGGTCGAGCCATCGGGCACAAGCGCATCGATCGTTTCACGCGGGTCACGGCTTCACGTGTCCGCCTGAATATTCTCGCCTCCTCGGCGGAGGCGCATATTCGCGAGTTCCAGGTATTTGACGGGGGCAAATCCGGTGCCCCGTGATTTACAGTGCGCGTTCCTGAGGAATACGTTAGAGGTTTTCCTAATTCGCCGGGCCGAGGGCGGGACGCCCTCGGGACGCCGGCGCTACTGTCAATTCCTTTCAGTCATCGCCGGTGAAAAATTGCGCCATCTTACGGAACTTGGCATAGCGCGTGGCGACCAACTCTTTGACTGGGCTTCTCTTCAGCTCGGCGAGCTGCTCTTGCAGAGTGGCATCAAGCAGGGCTGCGGCGGCTTCGTGGTCAACGTGAGCGCCGCCCTTGGGTTCGGGCACGATGCCGTCGATGCACCCCAGTTCTTGCAAGTCTTCGGCGGTGATGCGCATGGCCTCGGCGGCAAGTGCTTTCTTGGTGGGATCGCGCCACATGATGGACGCGCAGCCTTCCGGCGAGATCACGGAATAGATCGAGTTTTCCATCATCAGCACGCGGTCGGCGACGGCGATGGCCAGCGCTCCGCCGCTGCCGCCTTCGCCCGTGATGGTCGTAATGATGGGAACCTCCAGCCGCGCCATCTCACGCAGGTTGCGGGCAATGGCTTCTGCCTGGCCGCGCTCTTCCGCGCCCAGACCGGGATAGGCGCCCGGCGTATCCACGAAAGTAAAGATTGGACGCCCGAATTTTTCCGCAATCTTCATCACCCGCATCGCCTTGCGATATCCCTCCGGGTTCGGCATGCCAAAGTTGCGGTAAACCTTCTGCTTGGTGTCGCGCGCCTTCTGATGTCCGACGATCATCACTTCTTCGCCGTGAAAGCGGGCCATGCCGCAAACGATGGCGGGATCGTCCGCAAAGCCGCGATCGCCGTGGATCTCGCTCCAGTCGGTGAAGATGCGCTCGACGTAATCGAGCGTGTAGGGACGCTGCGGATGGCGCGCCAGTTCCGTTTTGTCCCAGGCATTGCTGGTGCGAAGTGCCATGTCTTGCGCAAGGCTTCGATGCGGTCGTGCAATTGCTGGATCTCGCGCTGCGTATTCTCGTCCTGGCCCGGCGGCCGCCTGCAAGCGGGCGATCTGCTCCTCGATTTTTTCCAGTTCCTGTTGCGTCTTCTCCGCAGAATCCATTTTGCCGTTGCCGTTCCTGGCGCAAGTGCGCTTCCACCATGGAGAGCAGGAACTCGGCCCCTGCCATCACCAGCGCTTCGTTGGGCACCGGTGGTGCGTTCTTTGCCCCACCTTGGAAGTCTTTTGAATGGAACTCTTATCCGCCGCAGATTTCGGTACGGCTCGTCATGAAGCGGTTACCGGAGTGCTTTTCCTGCCCGCGAGTCAGCTGCCGCTCCGCTGTTGTATCAGTTAATCACGCGCACGGTGCCGCGGCCACACAGCTCCTCCACGCGCGCCATGAAAGTTGCGGTCTGGCATCACATTATAGCCTTCCGCTTCCATCACCACCATGAAATCGCCTTCCCGTTCCACGTCGAACAACACCTTGGCCTGCCCCTTTCGCTGAGCGCAAAGCGTATGCAAGGCGTCCACTGTGTCCTCGGTTGCGGTCTCCAGCGGAACCCGGATGCGCAGCGAATTGCGGCAACGGTACTTTGGCGTCTTCGAGCGGAAGGATGTCGTTCACCGTGAGCTTGGGATTGGCGCCCTCTTCGATGCGCACGCCGCCCCGGATCAGCACCGGAACCTCAAGCTTCACTTTGTCCTGCAGTTTCCGGTAGGCCTCGGAAAAACCAGCATTTCGACGTTGCCGGCCATGTCTTCCAGGGCGCCCTGCGCCTAGAAATCGCCGCTGCTTCGATTTCAGCACGCGCAGATTGGTGATGATGCCGGCGGTGGTGATGTTCTCGTCCTTGCCGGTGGATTTGTTCATCGCGCCAATATCTTCGGTCGAAAGCGCGCGCAGGTCTTCCAGCTTGTCGTTGTATTTTTCCAGCGGATGCCCGGTGATGAAGAAGCCGAGGATTTCTTTCTCGGCGGCCAGGCGGGTGTGTTCGTCCCAGTCGGGCGTGTTCGGGAAGCTTGTTCTCGACGCCGAGCTTCATCCTGCTGGAAGACGCCAAACAGCCCGTGCTGGCCGCGATTCGGCGTCGCGCTGCGTCTTCTGCGCCCGCTCGATGGCCTTGTCGAGCACCTCCATGAGCTGCGCGCGGCGGCCCAAGCAATCCATGGCGCCGCTCTTGATCAGCGATTCCAGCACGCGCTTGTTCAGCAGCCGCAGGTCCACCTTCTCGCAGAATTCATAGATGGACTATAACGCCCCAACTCTTTGCGCCCGGCCACGATGGACTCAATGGCATTGTGGCCGACATTCTTTACCGCCGCCAGACCGAACCGGATGGCGCTGCCGTGCGGCGTGAAGTTGGCGTCGCTCACGTTGATGTCGGGCGGCTCGACTGCAATGCCCATCTCGCGGCACTCGTTGATGTACTTCACCACGTCGTCGGTGTTGCCGGTCACCGAAGTCAGCAGCGCCGCCATGAACTCGACCGGATAGTGTGTCTTCAAATACGCGGTGTGATAGGCCAGCAGCGCATAGGCCGCCGAATGCGACTTGTTGAAGCCGTATCCGGCAAACTGCGCCATCAGGTCGAAGATCTTTTCGATCTTCTTGGGCGGATAGCCGCGCTGTACCGCGCCCTCGACAAAGCGCTCGCGCTGCTCGGCCATCTCTTCGGGCTTCTTCTTTCCCATCGCGCGCCGCAGCAGATCGGCTTCGCCCAGCGAGTAGCCGGCCAGCCGGTTGGCAATCTGCATCACCTGCTCCTGGTAGACGATGACGCCGAGCGTTTCTTCCAGAATTTCCTTCAGTTCCGGCAGTTCGTATTCAATCTTCCTGCGCCCATGCTTGCGCTCGATGAAATCGTCGATCATTCCGCCCTGAATCGGCCCGGGACGGTAGAGCGCGTTCAAGGCGGTCAGGTCTTCGATGGAATTCGGCTGGTAGCGGCGCAGCACGTCGCGCATGCCGTGCGATTCAAACTGGAACACGCCGGAGGTCAGGCCGCTGTGGAAGACCTTTTCGTAGGTCTCCTGATCATCGAGCGGGAGAGTTTCGAGCGCAATCTGCTCGCCGCGAGTCTGCGCGATCAGCTTCAAGCGTGTCGTCGAGAATGGTCAGCGTCGTCAGCCCGAGGAAATCCATCTTCAACAGGCCCATCTTCTCGATGGCGACCATGTCGAAGGCGGTGACGATTTCGTCGTTCTTGGTCTGATGCAGCGGAACCAGCTCGGTCAGCGGCCGCGGCGAAATCACGACGCCCGCGGCGTGCACTCCCGCATTGCGCACCAGCCCTTCCAGCTTGCGCGCGGTATCGAGCAACTGCCGTACCTGCGGTTCGCTCTCATACGCCTGCTGCAGAGCCGGGCGATTCTTTGATCGCATCTTCCAGCTTGATGTTCAGCGTGGTGGGCACCATCTTGGCGATGCGGTCCACGTCGGTGTAGGGCATATCCATGGCGCGCCCTACGTCTTTGATCGCCGCTTTGGCTGCCATGGTGCCGAAGGTGATGATCTGCGCCACATTTTCCCGGCCATATTTCTGGGTGACGTAATCGATCACTTCGCCGCGCCGGTTCATGCAGAAATCGATGTCGATATCGGGCATCGAAATGCGCTCGGGGTTCAGAAAGCGCTCGAAGAGCAGCTCGTGCTGCAGAGGATCAATGTCGGTGATTCCCAGCGAATAGGAAACCAGCGAGCCGGCTGCCGATCCGCGGCCCGGTCCCACCGGAATGTCATGCTCCCGCGCGTAGCGGATGAAGTCCCAGACAATCAGGAAATATCCGGAAAACTGCATCTGCTGGATGATGGCAATTTCCCGCGCCAGACGCTGCTCGTAGTCCGCCAGCGCTATGCTTCACCGGCCTTGACTCGCCGACTGTGCGCAGCGCCTCCATCCGCCGCGCGAATCCCTCCCGGGTGACGTGCTCGAAATAGCTGTCGAGCGTGAATCCGTCCGGCACGTCGAAATGCGGAAACGGATTGCTGACTTTCTCCAGCCGCAGGTTGCAGCGCTCGGCGATGTCCAGCGTGCGGGAGAGCACATCCGGCGCGTCCTTGAACACGCGGAGCATTTCGTCGTGGCTCTTGACGAGAAATCCGGTGCCCTGGAACTTCATCCGGTTGGTGTCCTGGATGGACTTGCCGGTCTGGATGCACAGCATCACGTCCTGCGCGTGCGCATCGTCTTCGCAGAGATAGTGGCTGTCGTTGGTCGCCACCAGCGGCAGCCCCAGATCTTTTTCCAGCCGGAACAAGCCGGGATGGATGCGGTGTTCCTGCTCCAGCCCCTGGTCCTGAATTTCCAGAAAGAAATTGTCTTGGCCGAAGATGTCGCTGTAGGTCGCCGCCGCCGCCCGCGCCGCGTCGTAGTTCTCTTCCGTCAGGCGCTCGGCGACTTCGCCCTTCAGGCAGCCGGAAAGCCCGATCAGTCCCTTGGAGTGCTCCGCCAGAAACTTCTTGCTCACGCGCGGCTTGTAATAGAAACCGTGCAGCGAGGCCTCCGAGGTGATCTTCACCAGGTTGCGGTAGCCTTCTTCGTTTTCGGCCAGCACCAGCAGGTGGTTGTAGGTGTCGCCTTCGGGCGGAGTGCGCTCGATGTTGTGGTCGTCTTTCTTGCAGATGTAAAGCTCGCAGCCGACGATCGGCTTGACCCCGGCCTTGTGCGCCGCATTCACGAAATGCACCGCGCCAAAAATGTTGCCGTGGTCGGTCATGGCCACGGCCGGCATGCCCAGTTCTTTCACGCGCTGGACAGAGTTTCTCGACGTCGCAGGCGCCGTCGAGCATCGAGTAGTCGGTATGCAGGTGCAGGTGGACGAATTGGGACATGGGTCGCCGTGGCGAACTTGCTTACTCCTATTCTAATGGGAAATTGCGAGAGAGCTACTGCGAGTTTATCCACAGACGAAAAACGCGGGCGGGGGCGCCCGCGCCACAGGATCTATCGCGGGACTGCGAAGCTTGCACCGCGCTCGTCGTTGACCTTGGTGGTGGCCTCAATGTCCAGCCAGGAGAGCGGCAGCTTGGTGGCCCGCTGCTCGTTGAAAATCCAAAGCGTTCCGCCGACAATCGCGTAGTTCTGCACTTCCTGGGTGTGCTTGTCGCGGAAGACCAGCAAGGTGGGAGTATAGGGCTCCGATGTGCTTTCGGTTTGAGGGCCCGGCGCATCGCGCGCTTCCCGTTGCTCGGTTTCCCGTTGCGCCCGCAAACGCGCCACTTCATCTTCAAGGCGATCGATGTCCTGTTGCTGCTGCGCTATGTCATTTTGGGCGGAGTATGCAGGGGCGGCGTATGACGAGCCGTAGTAGTCGTATCCCGGATAGTAATCCGGGATCGAGTAGAAAGCGCTACCGTAGTAAGTGGGATAACCGTAATAGCCGTAGTATGCGGGGAAAGCCGAGCCAAAGAAGGCGCGGTGATGAAAATGCCGGGAGCCGAAAACCGGCCGATGGAAACCGCTGAACGACCCGTTAGTACGGAGAGAAGGCTGGCGCAGGCCAGTGCCGAACGCTGCTCCGAATTGAGGATCCGATCCAAAGCGCGGAGCAGTACCGAGGCTCGAACTACCGCGAAAACCAACCGGACCGTGAGAGGAAAATCCGCCTCGTCCCATGGATCCTCCGCCCATCGACCCGCCGCCCATGGACCCTCCGCCTCGGGACCCGCCGTGCATCTGGGCCAGCAAGGGAGCCGCCAGCAACGTCGTGGACAACGCCGCAATGGCCAACCAGCGCCGCATACGAGGGATTATAGCGCCGGCAGCGGCGTCGAATTGTCAAATCTTTGCACCTTGGGGAGAGCGCCTCCATCGTTGAAGATGGGGGAAACGCAAGATTCTCGCCTCCTCTCTGTCCTGAGCGGAGTTAGAGGTTTCGCTCGCGAAACGTCTGAGTCGAAGAGCCCCTATAAGCAGATGCGTCCGTGGTCAGGTAGGGGTCCCTCGACTTGCTCTCACCGCGCAAGCGCGCCTCGAGCCGCGCTCGGGATGACAAACATCTTGGGCTAGTTCTGGTCTCCGGCGCCATGTTTCTGACGGCAGAGCTTGCAGTAGGTCGGCGGCAAACTGTTGTCGACCCTGTGTTTCACCGGAGGGACGCTTTGCAGATAGGCGAACATCGCCTTCAGGTCGTCGTCGCTGAGGTTGGTGAACTCGCCGAAGGGCATGATCGATGACAACTTTCTCGCCTTCACATACCCGGTGCGTAGGGCCTGGATGAACAGTGCCTCGTCGTAGTAGCCGATGCCGGATGCGTCGGGAGTGATGTTGGCACTGGTGACCTCTCCCCATGGTCCTTTCAAAAACTCACCTCCTCCATATTCCAGGCCGCGAATCGGCCCCTTCTGATCGGTAGGAATATGGCACCCGCAACCAATGACGGTTAGATATTTTCCCCGTTCCACGGGACTGGCTTGTGGACCGGGCCCGCTGACTGCGCTGGTCAAGGGCTGGGGGACACCGCGAATCAGATACTTGACCGGAAATGCCACCTGGGTCGGAGGCAGTGGATTTCGCACGGGAGCGACGGACCGTATGTAAACCACCAGGGAGGCCAGGTCCTCATCCGAAAGCGTCCGATAAGCTTCGTAGGGCATCATGGGGAAAATAGTGCGCCCGTCGTGGCTAATGCCTTCGCGGATGGAGCGCGCAATCTGGTCATCGGTCCAGTTTGCCGCGCCGGTTTCCGGATCAGGCGTAAGGTTCGAAGCTACGATTGTCCCCGGCAGATCGGGCACCGGCAGTATCTGTCCTGCGAGTTCCATACCCGGGAGGTTGGGGGCCCCGTGCGTTTTCCAGTCCTTCGGCGTATGGCAGCTCTCGCAGCCCGCCAATCCGATCACCAGATAGCGGCCGCGAGCCAACCGTTCAGGCGTACGCTCGAACTGGCGGCTGGTAGTAGCTCTGGCCCTAGGACCGATGAAGGGACGCCAGCCGATGGTGAAAGTAATCGCCGCCGCGAGCAGCAGGCAAAGTACAAGCAGAATCTTTCCGAGTGTCTTCATCCCTCACCCGAGCTTAGGAATTCTGGAACGCTGAAAAGCATTTACGCAACAAAACTTGAAGGGGCACATCAGGTACTGCGCAGGATTTAGCGTTTCTTTTTGCTCTTGTCGTTCTTAGTCGGCGGCTTACTCGGGGCGGCAAGCGCCTTCTTCGCAACCTTGGCCTTCTCGGGCTTCAGCGGAGTGGCCACCTTCGACGCTTCCACTTTGGGTGCAGCCGGGGACGCAGGCTTGGCGGCCTGGCCTTTTCCCTTCTTCTTTCCCGCGACTGACGTAGCAGCTGCCGCGGCTGCTGCAGCTGCAGTTGCGGCCGCTTCCGCGGCGGCCTTGGCCGCCCTTCCCCGCTTGGGTGGAGGCGGTGGAGGAGGCGGAGGAGGCGGTGGCGCCAGCGGCTTCAGGTACTTCAGGGTCTCGGTCCTCGATCGCAGCTTGCCGTCGAGCAGTAGCATGAAGACGTCATGCGCGATTTTCGGATACTCAGGCAACTGCGGCGTGATGTGCAGCTCCGTCATCTCCGGCAACGGAATCTTCTGCTGCACCTGCCGCCACTTGGTGAAGAAGTTCTTGATCTTCTGCGCCACCGCCTGCTGCCGCGCGGTGACCGCCAGGAACAGGATCATCTCCGGCCGGGCCTCGGAGAGCAACTTCCAGGCACGGGAGGGCGTGGCGGCTTCCCTGCCGACCAGCCGCTTCGCCAGGTCCTTGGCGTGGTCTTCCAGATCGCGCCAGGCCTCGACCAGGTCTTTGCGCGGAATCTGTTTGCGCATGTCCGCAATGTCTTTGTCCGCGAGCCGAGCGGTCAGGAAATACATGACGGCCGGCGCCGGATCCGGAGCGTATCCCAGCTCCTTCATCTGCTGACGTGTCTTCAGGAGCTGGCCCAGCTGCGCCGTATCCACCTTGGCGCTGGTCCAATGCGGATTGAGTACCTTGAGCCAGCCTTCCTTCTCCAGCACACGCACAATGTGCAGCGGGTCATCTTCGTAGGCCAGCTGCGCAATCTCGTAGCCCACTGCCTTATTGGTGATGTACTCGATGTAATTGTTTTCTTTGGCGGACTCGAAGCGGGCCTGGGTGCGTTCCTCGAGCGGCCAGTGAAAGCGCGCGGCGAAGCGACTGGCCCGGATCAGCCGGGAAGGGTCTTCAACAAAAGCGTAGTTATGCAGCACGCGGAGGAGTTTGGCCTCAATATCGGCGGCGCCATTGAACGGGTCCATCAGCAGGCCGCGCGACCCCGGGTTCAGCGACAGGGCCATGGCATTGACGGTGAAATCCCGGCGGCGCAGATCCTCGATGATGGTGGCGGGAGAAATTACCGGTGGCTTGCCGGCTTTCTCATAGTGCTCCAAGCGCGCCATGCTGATTTCGGCGCGAACGTTGCCGGGCAGGCCCAGGTACAACGCCTTTACGTCATCATCCACGCCGGCAATCCGCACGCCGGCCTTTTCCAGATCCTTTTGCAGTTTGAGGGGATTGCCCTGGACCGAGAAGTCGAGGTCGCGGATGGGAAATCCGCTGATGATGTCGCGGACCGCGCCTCCGGTCAGGTAAATGTTCATGCCGGCGGCGCGCGCGATGTCTTGTACCAGGGTGACGCCGCGCTGCTGGTCCGGCGTCAGCCGGATCTCCATGGTGTAAATGTAATCAGCCATGCTTGCTTAAGGACGCGGCTTCGCGACCCGGGTTGCCACAGCAGAGAGTGAGTTTTCCACAGGCTTCGCCCCGAGGAAGCACACCACTCCGGTCGCTTTCATGTAAGTGACTCTATCCAATAGGCTTAGAATACATGAGATGGGACGCCGCAAGCTACAGAAAATAACACAAGGTTAACGGTTTGGCTACAAGGAACGTACAAGGCGCCCGTTTTTTACCGGAAAAGTGCGAGAATCGCCTGAAAACAGTCTTCGGTCATCAGTCGTCAGGGCCAGCTGGCGGCTGGGCTGAAGACCGAAGACTGACGACTGACCCCCTCATGCCCTCAACCCATAAGAAAGTCGTGGTTCGCAAGATGGACCGGGATTCGATCAACGGACACGTTGCCCCCGCTAACTTCGTTCGCGAAGGCAAACTCGAACTTCTGAACACCTCGGGCAACGTGGTGGCGATTGATCTGAAGGACATCAAAGCGGTTTACTTCGTCCGCGAGTTCGGGGACTTCGAATCACCCAGCCGCAAGACCTTCACCAGTCGGCCGCGCACCGAAGGACTGTGGGTCCGGCTCAAATTCAAAGACAACGAAGTGCTGGAAGGCATGATGCCCAACGACCTCAGCCTGACTACGGCGGAAGGATTCCTGATCAATCCGCCCGACCTGCGCTCGAACACGCAGAGGATCTTCGTGCCTCGCACTGCTCTGGATTCATTGACCGTACTGGCCGTGATCGGGGCAACTCACCGCCGCCGCAAAGGTGCACCCACGGACACCCGGCAGGTGCCGATGTTCGGAGAATGACAAGGCAGGCGTCGGACCTCAGACTTCAGACCTCGGGACCTAGATGCCCGACGCCTTGCCACAGTCTGACGCCCGACGCCCGAGGTCAGGGTTTTACGACCTGCAGATTGTTGGTCACGGAGAACACTCCCGAAACCCCTTTGGCGCGGATATTGGCGATGTTCTTGTCACCTTCGTTGTCCACCACGCCTTCAAGGGTCACATTTCCATTCTTCACGATAATCCGGATCGGTTGTTGTACCCCCATGGCATACTTCTGCAACGGTCCGTAGCCATAGATGGCGCGATAGAGCTGACGGCGAAGACGGTCGTCATTGGGGGAAACGGGCAGGACTTCAATCTGATTGTCCACGTGCTCAACGCCTTCAATTCTCTTGACTACGTTCTCGGCGTCGGACTTCAAGGTCGGTCGGGTGACCTGTCCCATCAGGGTGACGTTGTAACCGTCCACTTTGTAGGCGATATTGTCGAACACGCCGAGATAAGGCAGCATCAGCAGTTCGTGCCTTACTTCCCTTGTAATGCGTTCGGTGGCGCGCGCGGAGTCAGCAGCCTGACGGGCCAAAACCGCGGAGCTTAGTGCTAAGATTGTGCAAGCGACGAATATGGTACGCCGTTTCATTTGCGTTCTCCGTTACTGGATTGATGCAGATGGTATGGGGTCGGTTTCGGTTGCACATATTACAGGGAAAATTCAATTTGTCGCAGTGCTTGCAGTAGCAAGTGGGCGGTACGAAAATATGTTCGCCAGCGCACAAACCTTACCCGGACGGGATGGCAATTCGTAACCGCGCTTTCCGGTTCGGATCGTCAGCGGGAGTATTCGAGATAGTTTCATATCCAACTATGGCCAGCCCTGAGGAAAGTTACGAACTGAATCTTTTGCTTCCGCCGAGTGTCACCGGCCCGCTGTGGAAGTCGCTGTTACGCAATCTTCGCGATCGCCTCTTCCCGGAAAAGCTCCCACCGCTACAACTCACTTCACGGCCGGTAAACACCGGAATGCTGATCGGCGACGCGGTCAGCCTGCCCTGGTACCGGACGGTGTTCACCAACCTGGGAAACGTGATCAATCCCGAGGTCCTGCCGCCGCTGGAACTGGAATCGCGGCCGGTGGATGTCGGCGAGCTGATCAGCGACCAAATGGGACACATGTGGTGGGGTTCCCTGCTGCGCAATCTGGCCGACCGTGTCGCGCCCGAACGTTTGCCCCCGCTACAGCTGACTTCGGCGCCGGTCGACGCCGACCTGAAATCGGGATCCATGCAGTTGGCGCGCTGGTCTTCTCTGATCACCCTGCCCAAGGTTCCGCTGGCGGAGCGCAAGTACTTTACTGCCGCGCCGCCCAGGCCGAGCGCGGCGCGAGTTGGGCAAGGGCCGCCCTTTGCCGGGTTTGCGGGAGCTTCCGCGGCCCTGTTCGAAGGAACGCCCGCACATGCCCATCCCGGTAAATTGCAGACTGCGCTGTCGCGTTCGCGGCTGCGGGAGGCCCTGCTGATCTCCCTGGCAGTTCTCGAAGCGGTGTACCTGGTGGGCTCACTTCTCGGGCTAGTGTGAATTTCTTTGCGTTCTTTGCTCGTGTGGGGACGGGTCTCTGACCCGTCCGGACGAGCGCAGCTCGTCTTACGCGCACACCAGCAATACGTGCTGTGGGGACAGCTGCCCCCAGATGTCCGTACCGAGCAAAGTCCGGCCGAGCTTCGGTCGGCTGGACGGGTCAGAGACCCGTCCCCACAGAACCCCACACGAACTGACGCAGCCGGCTGTTTTTTCATCCCAAGCACTGCCTCCGTTACAATCACGGGTCTGCCCACTATCTCAGGACAAAGCCTATGAAACTCGCACAGATTGCTTCTGCTCTCAACGCCCGTCTGGAGAATGGTTCGCCGGACATCGAGATTACCGGCGTGGCCGGCATTAAAGACGCGGGCCCGGGACAGCTTACTTTCGTGGCCAATCCAAAGTATGCCGGCGCGGCGCGGACTACCCGGGCTTCCGCCGTGATCGTGACCGAGGAATTCCCTGCCGTTGCGGCAGCGCTGTTGCGCAGCAAGAATCCTTACCTGGCTTTCGCGCATGCCCTCGAACTTTTCTCCAAGGCGCCGGGCTTTGCACCGGGCGTACATCCGACCGCGGTGGTGCATCCTTCGGCGAAAATCGGCGCAGGCGCGCATATAGGACCTTATGTGGTGATCGACCAGGGCGTCGAAATTGGCCGGGACGCGGTGCTGCTGGCGCACGTGGTCATCTATCGCGATGTCAGGATCGGCGACAACTTCTTTGCCCACGCCCATGCTGTAGTGCGCGAAGGCTGCTGGCTCGGCAACCGCGTGCTGCTTCAGAACGGCGCCATCATCGGGGCCGATGGCTTCGGCTTCGCCAAGGACGACTCGGGCCACTGGTACAAGATTCTTCAGCCTGAGCCAGTCGTCATCGAAGACGACGTAGAGATCCAGGCCAACTCCTGCGTGGACCGGGCCAGCGTGGAGAAAACCCGTATCGGTCGCGGCACCAAGCTCGACAACCTGGTGCAGGTCGGTCATGGCTCTCGCATCGGTGAGCATTCGCTGCTGGCTTCACAAGTAGGACTCGCGGGCTCGACCGACGTGGGCAACAACGTGATTCTGACCGGGCAGGTGGGCGTGGTCGGTCATTGCAAGATCGGCGATGGAGCCATTGTGACCCCCCAGAGCGGAGTGGCCGGAGACGTTGCGGCTGGAGCGATTGTCAGCGGCGCACCGGCGGTTGATCACAAATTGTGGCTGAAGTACTCGGCGCTGCTGAGCAGGCTGCCCGAAATCGCACGGGCAGTGCGGGCTAAGGCGTCAAAGGATTAACCACAGTTGGCACCGAGGAAGCACGGGGAACTCGTTCTTCCTGCATATCCTCCGGCAAGCCACTGTCGATAACTCTTCTGACTCTCTCCATCAATTGCTCGCGGCTGCCAAAATCTTCCGGTTCGATGGGCGGGTGGAAGATCAGAGTGACGGTCCCTGGTTTGATGGCGAATCTCCCTTTCGGCATGACGTAATGCGAGCCTGAAATGGTTACCGGCACGACCGGCACGCCGCACTCCTTGGCCAGATAGAACGGACCTTTCTTGAAAGGCAGCAATTTGCCGTCGAATGAACGATGGCCTTCGACATAAATGGTCATGTTGATGCCCTGTCGCAGCACCGCGGCTGCGGCCCGCACCGCCGAGATGCCGGCGTCTCGATTTCCGCGATCAACCGGCACCAATGAACCGATCCTCATGGTTTTCCCCAGCAGGGGATAGTCAAACAACTCCTTCTTTGCCATCACGGATGTGCGGCGCGGAATCAAAGGCAGCATGATGGGCGGATCGATGTTGGAGACGTGGTTAGACATGAATACATAAGTACGTTTGGGATCGAGCCGGTCAAGACCTATGGTTTGCACCCGTATTCCAGCCAGGCGCGCACCCATCGAGGCGGCTCCCATGGCTACGCGATATAGGAAGCGAATGTCTCCGCTAAGAAAAGTCCAGGGAAAACAAATCAGTACCGCCAGCGGAAGCGCCAGACCCCAGAACGCCAGCATCACGATGGTACGAATCATGGGCGGGCCGCTCCCACCGCCTGGGATTCGCCTTTCAGCCACGCCATCCGGCGAGCCTTCTGCTCCGCTGTGATCTTGTCCAGATCGGTCAGCTCCAGTTCAATTTCCTGCCGGCTGCCCATCTTCCAGTGTAGCTCGCGCTCACCAGCTGATTTGCGCACGCGGAGGCGGAGCTTATCGCCGGGGCGAACTTCTGTCGCGCGTCCGTTGAACCCGCGGTCAGCTTTCTGTCCGTTGATCTCCAGAATGGCATCTCCTACGGAGAGGCCGGCACCTTCGGCCGCGCTTCCGGGGGTGACTGCGGAAACCACCAGCGCTGCGTCGAAGTTCCGCGTGGCCACGAATCCAGGATCGGCGACCGAGGTTGCCCGCCGCGCCAGGCGTAGTCCTACAGTCTCGAAAAAATTGTCCCACGGAATCTCGTCCGTGCCGGCAACATATTTCTGGAAGAACCATCCCAGATCGCTGTGGCTGACTGCCTCGGCGGCGCGACGCACTCCCTCTGTGTCGGGAAAGAACTGTCCTTTCCGCGCGTAGTTTTCATTCATCCATTGAAAGACATCGCGGATCGAGGCGGCGCCGTCGGTGGCCTCACGCACTTGCAAATCGAGCAGGACGCCGAGCAGATTTCCCTTGTTGTAGTAAGAGATGCTGCGCGTCGGCAGCCGGTAGTAGTCGTATTTTTCCAGCCACGCATCCAGGCTGGATTCTTCCACCGACTGAGTGAGATGAGCGGGACGCCGCTCCAATTCGCCAATTTCAGCCGCCAGGCCCTTGAGGTAGCGGGGTTCATCCAGCAGACCGGCGCGCAGCAAGATAATATTCGCAGCCGTGGTGGTCGCGCCCTCGCTGAACCACAGAGTGCGAGTGTAGTTTTCTTTGGTGTAGTCAATGGGATCGAGGGACTGTGGCCGGATTCGCTTCACGTTCCATAAGTGGAAAAATTCATGAGCCGTCAGGCCCGCGAATGCCTGGGGATTGTTTGCCAGGGTTTCCAGGCTGAGATCGATGGCGGTGCCGTTGGCGTGCTCCATGCCGTTGCCGGGCGCGGCGGGCGGGAAGTGATAGAAAAACAGATAGGTCTGAAATGGCCGATCTTCCATCCAGACTGTGGCCGAGGAGACGAGGCGCCGCAGCACAGCGACGATTTTCGGCATGTCGTAAGCCGAAGGATCGGAGTCTATGATGACGCGATAGTGTCCGCCGGTTTCGTCAAAATCAGATTCCTGGAACGTAGAGATCTCAACCGGAGCGTCCACCATACGATCGTAGTCCGGCGCCGCAAAGCCATCGCCTGAAGACGGCAGAGCGGTAGCGATATGCCACTCCGAAGGCAGATTGGTGAACGAGACTTCCACGGGAGAGTTGCGGCCTGCGACGGGATACATCAGGATCTCCGCCAGATTGAAAAATGCGTGCTGCGGATTCAGCTGCGCGCCAAAGGGACCGGATTGATCAGCAAAGATTTCGTAATCGATTTCAGCACCCTGCGCGGCTCCGCTGAGATGCCACGTCATCTTGTCTACCTTGCGCACCGGAAGCGGCTGCCCATCGCCAGTTGTGGCTCGGACCCAGTTCACATACTGGGAGAAATCGCGCACCTGGTAGAGAGCATTCCACGCCGGCAGTTGGAGATCGCGTTCGGATGCACCTGGGCCGAGGAGAATTCTGACTCCGACCAGGTGCTCCAAGCGCTTGGCCAACGACACGATGTATCGCACCGCTGCGGGCTGGGACGAAGGCTGGGAGTTCTGCGCGCTCGCCGGCGCCACAAGCGTGGCGAACCAGATCAAAATAAGGGCGAGTCGCGATCTGGGCGAGCAATTCACGCTTTGGCAGACGCCTTCAGCGATTGGTTGCCCGAAGCGCCTCCGGCAATCGACTTCAGACGTTGTGGCAGCTTCTCGTAAATGCCCCCAAAGCCGCCATTGGAAAGGATAGCCACGACGTCCCCCGGCCGCATTTCGGGTGCGACAGTCTGTACGATCGCGTCGGCGTCAGGCACGATGCGCGCGTGCCGTCCCTGCTTTTGCACGTCGGCCACCAGCGCGGCCACGTCCATGCGCTCACTCTCGGGGATGGATTCCGACTTGAATACGTTCGCCACCACGACCTCATCTGCCACCGCCAGACTGCGGGCCAGTTCGTTTTGAAAAACGTTGCGCCGGAGCGTGTTGGACCGCGGCTCGAGAATCGCCCACAGCCGGGCCCCGGGATAGCGCGCAAGCAGCGCCTTCAGCGTGCCCGCTATCGCCGTGGGATGATGCGCGAAGTCATCGATGATGGTGATGCCGTTCACCTGCGCCCGCACTTCCAGCCGGCGCTTCACGCTCTTGAAGCTCTGCAAGGCAGCGGCGATTTGGTCTTTCGAAATCCCGTATCCTGCAGCCAGCGCGGCCGCCGCGGTCGCGTTCAGCACGTTATATTCTCCGGCGAGAGCAAACTCAAAATCCGACCAAGGCGCGCCGTTGCGCAGCACTGTCCACGACGTGCGAGCCGGATCCAGCCGTAGATTGCCCACCCTCCACGCCGCCGTCTGACTGATTCCGTAGCGCTCCACCGGACAAAAGGCCTTGGCCAGGCAGCGTCCGATGCTCTCGCCGGTGTCCATTGCGACGATCCGCCCGCGCCCCGGGACCAGGTTGACCAGGCGCTTGAAGGCCGTTTCGACAGCGTCGAGGTCCTTGTAAATGTCGGCGTGATCGAACTCCACCGAGGTCAGGACGATGGCATCGGGAAAATAGTGCAAAAACTTCGGGCCCTTGTCGAAGAACGCGGTGTCGTACTCGTCGCCCTCAAGGATGAAGTGCTTGCCCTCGCTCAGCTGAAAGCTGCTGCCGAAATTTTCCGCGATCCCTCCTATCAGGAACGAAGGCTGCACGCCGGCGCTGTGGAAGATCCAGGCCAGCATCGAGGTGGTGGTGGTCTTGCCGTGCGTCCCGGCCACCACCAGCACTTCTTTGCCGCGCAGGAATTCATCGTGCAGAATTTGCGGCAATGAGCAGAACGGAATGCGCTGGTCGAGAATGTGCTCCAGTTCGACGTTGCCGCGCGAGATTGCGTTCCCCACCACGACGATATCTGGCCGCGGATTGAGATTGGCAGCCGCAAAGGGCTGGGCAAGCGGGATATCCAGCGAGGCCAGGAAATCCGACATGGGTGGATAGGCCGCGGCGTCAGAACCAGTCACGCGAAAGCCGCGCTGCTTGAGCATGCCGGCCAGCGATGCCATGGCGGTGCCACAGATACCGATCAGGTGTATATGCCGTTTATCGCTCATAGGTCTTGCCTTCGCACGGGAACACTCTGGGTCCTCCGTGTCCTCCGTGGTTCTTCTTGTTTTGGCCTCATCCCGCAGACCGTGATGAAACCGATGCCGTCGTGGCTGCTTCCAGTATTTTAAGGTTGACCCCACTGGCGGTGACGTTCACCGCCGCATGCACGCCGAAAGGCAGAGTGATGTTACGACGCGAAACATGTCCGGAGCGCAAGCCGTAAGCCACGGGCACGCCCAGATCGCCGACCACCTGCAGCACAACTTCCTCCAGGGTATAGCTTTGATCTTTATTACTGTTCTGCGTGCAGTCCACCATTTCGCCGAAGACGATGCCTCTAACATCGGCCAGTTTTCCTGCCAGCTTCAAGTGCATGAGCATGCGGTCGATCTGGTACGGCTTGGCGGCAATGTCTTCGATAAACAGGATTGTGCCGGCGGTGCGAATTTCATAGGGCGTGCCCAAAGAAGCCACCAGAATGGAGAGGCACCCACCGTAAAGAATTCCTTCCCCAGACCCCACGACCAGCGATTTCACGTCTGCATCCAGGTCCAGGTCCCACCCTGAAGACCCGTGCAACGCGCGCTCCCACGAAGCCTGATCGACGCCGTCGGCGTGCGCAAAATCCTTGGCCACCATAGGGCCCTGAAAGGTAATCAGTCCGGCCGCGTCCGCGAAGTAAGTCAGAAGAGTGGTGAGATCGCTGTAGCCGACAAAAATCTTGGGATGTGCCTTGATCTTTTTCAGATCCAGAATATCCAGCAGGTAGTTTGCGCCGTATCCACCCCGGGCGCAGATTATGGCACGCACCTCATCGCGGACGAACATGTCTTCCAGTTCTCGCGCCCGCCGCGTGGCCGAACCGGCGAAATAGAGATCGCGCTCGAAGATGGAATCAAAATAGAAGGGTTTGTATCCCAAGTCACGCAAAACAGCGCAGCCCGCTTTCAGCAATTCAGGGTTGACGCTGCTGGCCGGTGCCACGATGCCCACAGTGTCGCCTGACCGGAGTGCCGGCGGCTTGATGCGCATGACTTTTGGCGGCGAAGGCATCTGTATCCCATCCTAAACGTGAACACCCAAACGGACCCTAAACGAAAAACTCGCCGCGGCAAACCAGTTCCGCCGGGCCCCGAAGAAAAACCTGGCCCTCCCAGCGCACCGTCTGGACTCCGCCGGGGGCGTGAACCCGCACCGGCGAACGGACGCGTTTGGTGGCAATGGCGGCTACCGCGGAAGCACACGAACCGGTCCCAGAAGACTTGGTCTCGCCGACTCCACGCTCGAAAAACCTGACCTCCACATTGCCCTCATCCTTAATGATAACCAGCTCAACATTGACCCCCTGCGTGAAGTGGCGATCGCGCCCGATTTCGGCGGCCTCGACCTGCCATCCCCGAACAAATTGCGGCACAAACACAACGTAGTGCGGATTCCCCATCGAGACAGGAATGCCGCGCACCTCCCCAGATGCCAGGCGGATAGCTAGTTCCTCTCCGACCTGCGCCTCGCCCATGGCTATTTCGAACTCATACCGGGATTCGCTCCGACTGATAAGTTCACAGAGCTTGACCCCGGCGCCGGTGTGGACCGCAAACCTTTCCCCGGCCCTCTCCGAGCAGAGATAGGCGGCAACGCAACGGGTACCGTTGCCGGAAATTTCTGCTTCCGAGCCATCGGCATTGAACAGTTGCGCGCGCACATCCGCGTCCGGGGCGGGAAACAACCACTCTACCCCATCCGCACCGACGCCGTGATGGCGGTCGCAGACGCGTTTGCTGAACTCCGCGATATCGGCCGGACCGTACAAGCCATCAATAATCAGGAAATCATTTCCGCAAGCATTCGCCTTTACGAAAGGAATGACTCGCTCCGACGGCGTCATTCGGTCTGCACCGGGCCCAGAGGGACGACACTCTCGAGCACGGAAGAATGCGTCAGGGCGTGCAGCACTTTCTCCTGCTCCCTGCGGGTTCCTTCCAGCTCAAACTGAAGACGCACATGATTCCGGGTCTCGGCTATCCGGACGTTCGCCATCATGGCGTGGATGCTCTCTAGCGCGGCATTGATTTCTGCCTTCATATCGTCGGCGTTACGACCGGTCACCTCGTAGCCGTTCATGGTCAGCTTGAGATTGAGTTTCTGCTCGGCATTTCCCAGCAGGAACAGGCAAACCAGAATGAGCGCAGTGGCAAAAATCGCGGTGACGTAAAGCCCGCCGCCCACTGCCATGCCGACGGAGGCCACGACGAACAGCGTGGCGGCAGAGGTGAGGCCGGTGACCAGGCTGCCCCGACTGTGCAGGATGGAACCTGCCCCGATAAATCCGATGCCAGGAATGATCTGGGCGGCGATACGGGTGTGGTCGCCGAGGTAGCGGACTGCCAGCGCATCCGAGAGCAGAGTAAACATCGCGGCGCCGAGACAGATTAAGAGGTTCGTACGCAGACCGGCGGGACGATGCTTGCTCTCGCGTTCCAGCCCGATCACGCCTCCCAGCACCGCGGCCAGCACCAGGCGCAACAAGTACACCCCGGCCGAGGACATCTCGTTCAGCAGGACCTCGTGGACATGTTGGACCAGTGGCATGGAAGCTTGGGTGGGTGGATTTTATCACCGGAAAACTTCGCCCCTGTCGGCTTCCGTCCCTGCAAGTTAACCCGGATGATTACCGGGCCGGGGCCCGAGTCCTGTAGATCGTTGCCTTCGGCGCTCCCGAAGCGCGAATCACAGCCAGCGGCATGAGGTCCTGCTTCTGTACTCGTGTAAACACCGCATCACCCTCGAAGGCAATCACAAAATCGGCGTACCGCGAGGGATTGGCCAGGGCCCGTTCCCACAATCCGTCCGGATCGTCGGGCTGCTTCCAGGTCCGGTGGTTGCCTTCGTTGATCACTCGCCGCAGGGGGATGCCGGCCTGCTGCAACGCCCCTACGTGGTCGCCCAGGTACATGAGCAACGTCGAATCCGGCGGTAGAGCCTTTAGGTAATCGGCAAGTTCGCGTTCCACGGCGATGCGAGCTCGCGAGTTGATTCGGGCTTCGCCAAGACAGATTGGGGCTGACCAGATAGAACCGTAGCTCGCTCCAACAAAGATCACGGCTGCCGCCGCCGTTGAAAGCCTGAAGGCACGACGTCGCATCAGCCCAGCCGCGAAGTAAACGGCCAGAGCTACAAAAACCGCAAACGCCGGAAGCAGTTCCAGTCCATAGCGTACGTTGTAGTAGGAAAACGGCCACCACATCGGCATGAAAATAGGCACACCGCTGTAGGTGACGGAAAGGGCGTAGAACGGTACCGGGACCCAGAGCAGGAGCAGCGGCCACCGTTGACCCCGAAACTGCCTCCGGGCCAAGCCCGCGATCACTCCCGCCAGCGCCAGCAGTATCCAGAGTTTCTGCCAGCCTTCCGCCGCAAGATTCAGTTCCGCCGACTTCAGAAAGTAGCTGAAGGCGGTTCGAAGGTCATGGCTGCCGGGATGGGAGGCTCCCGGAGTCCTCTGTTCGATGGCCTTCGCGGAGTAAGGGCCGTTGGCGAATTCGAGAGGATTGCGATAGACGATCGCGTTGTAGGCCAGCCAGAGCACAGGAGCGGCCGCCGCCAGCAGAATGAACTTTGTGATTCCGTGTATGAGGGTGCGCCCAGACGGTTTCGCGCGAAGTGCCAAGGCAAGCGCAGCGACATACACCGCAACCGCGAGAAACCACCCGTCATAGCGGGTCAAGCATGCGGCAGCCAGGCAAATCCCGCACTTGACCAGGGCGGACGACGCGGGTAGAAGAGCATCCTTAGCGGGCTTGTCCCAGGGGGGCTTGCCGCACTCCTTCACAAATTCGCTGAAATACACCACTGCCCACATGAACAGGGCCAGGTAAAGCGGCTCGGTCATAGCCGTCGCTTGCAGGTAGATCAGGTTCGGGTTGGCAGCGTAGATGATCGCAGCCAGCCAGGCCGTGAATCTGATCAGCGGGCGGGGCTGAGGGGCTGGGCCAAAACCGCGGCGCACCAGGCGGAAGATCCCGACCGTTCCGAAGACATAGGCGGCCATCGACGGAATCGATCCGCCCACTCCCGTGTTCCACATCCAGTTTGAAAGTAGAAGCGGCATCATGAGCAGATGCGGCAGCGGCAGCCATACTGTCCCCAGCTGCAGCAAGCCCGGAGTGCGGGAGTCGAAAACGCGGCGCGCAATGTTGATGTGCGCCACCGCGTCGCCATACAGCAGGATTTCTCCGCGCCGCAGGTAAAACAGAAAGGAAAGAATAGAAACGCACGTAGTGAGCCATGCCAGCAGGGTGATCTCAAGGTCCCAGCGCCGGATCGGCTCCGCACTCATTCCAGGTGGGTCAGCTCGCGGAAGATTTGAAACCGGGCATCAATTTCTTCGCGGGTGAGCGACTGCAAACGCTCGGTGCCAAAACGCTCCACCGCAAACGATCCCATGACGCCGCCGTAGAAGAGCGCGCGCTTCAGGACTTCGCGGCTCAATTCTCCCTGCGAGGCAATGTACCCCATGAAGCCGCCCGCAAAAGAATCCCCCGCCCCGGTAGGATCTTTGACTTCATCGATGGGCAGTGCGGGTGCGCGGAAGGGATGGCGGCCGATGCCGTACGCGCCTTCACGGAAGAAGATGGTCGCGCCGTATTCACCATGCTTGATGACCAGGGCCTGCGGCCCCATGGCCAACACCTTCAGTGCGGCCCGCGGCAGGTTGCTCTCTCCCGCCAGGCTCTTGGCCTCGGTATCGTTAATCAACAGGACGTCCACCAATTTCAGCGTTTCCGCCAACTGCCTGCGCGCATTGTTGATCCAGTAGTTCATGGTGTCGCCGCCGGTCAGGCGCACGGTCTTCATCTCTCGCCGAACCATGGCCTGCAGATCGGGCTGGATATTGGCCAGAAACAGAAACTGGGAGTCCTGATAGTGGGACGGAATGTGGGGCTGAAAATTCTGAAACACGTTGAGGTCGGTAAAGTCAGTCTTGGCCTCATTCAAATTGTCGAGATACTGCCCCCCCCAGCGAAACGTCTTCCCTTTGGCATGTTCAATGCCGCGCGTGTCCACTCCGCGCTTCTTCAAAACGTTTTCGTGCTCAGCGGTGAAATCCTCGCCCACAATCGCCACCACGCGCACGTCGGTGAAATAGCTGGCAGCCAAAGCAAAATACGTGGCCGCGCCGCCCAGAACGCCTTCCACTTTCCCCGACGGACTAGCAATGGTATCGAATGCGACTGAACCGACTGCGACTATGCTCATGCTTTCTTGGCTTTCAAGTATTTATCGAGGATGAGTTTCAACTTCTGACGGGTGGCCGCAGGAATTTTGCTGCGATCGGTGAGAATGGCGTGCGCCAGGGCTGAGCCGCACTTGCAGACTCGCTCTCGGGGCATGGCAGATACAGTCTCGCGCACTACCCGGGTCGCATTCTCGGCATTTTGCAGCAGCACGGCCACGATCTGGTCCACCGTCACCGAGTCATGGTGGGGATGCCAGCAGTCGTAGTCCGTGACCATCGCCACCGTTACGTAGCAGATTTCCGCCTCGCGGGCCAGCTTGGCCTCCTGCAGGTTGGTCATGCCGATCACGTCCATGCCCCAACTGCGATAGACGTTGGATTCGGCCTTGGTGGAAAACTGCGGCCCTTCCATGCACACGTACGTGCCCCCGCGCTTGGCGGTGACTCCCGCCTTTCTGCACGCGCCTTCGACGGCCTGGGCGAGTTGAGGGCAGATGGGGTCGGCAAAGGCAATGTGAGCCACGATGCCGTTTCCGAAAAACGTATCTACACGGTGGCGGGTGCGGTCGAAAAACTGGTCCGGGATTACGAACTCGAGCGGCTTATGCTCTTCCTTCAGCGACCCCACGGCCGAGACAGAAACGATACGCTCCACGCCCAACTGCTTGAAGGCGTATATGTTGGCCCGGAAATTCAGCTCGGGTGGGGAGAATGCGGTGTCCCCGCCCGTGACGAGCTAGGAATGCGACTTTGCGGCCCTCCAGCGTACCCAGGACGTAAGCATCCGAGGGCTTCCCGAACGGCGTCTTCAGGCGTAGCTCTTTGACCTTGGTAAGGCCGGGCATCGAGTACAGCCCGCTGCCGCCAATAATCCCTATTTCGGCTTGTGGCAATGGTCTCCTCGGAAAGGGGTGATTATACAGGCCACCAGCTTACTGTGTGGGACCGGGTCTCTGACCGGTCGGGCGGCCCGAAGGGCCGCCGTCTTGCCAGTGATCCACAAATCGCAGCGGTGCTTCGCACCGCCTGACCAGGTCGAAGACCCGGTCCCGCACAATCAAAAACCTATTTGGCGGCCGCGGCGGCCATTCCAAATACTTCCTGCTCCAGTTTGTCGGTCGTGGCCTGATCCAGGCTCTCGGTGACTAAGACCGTGTCGCCTTGCACATCGATGACGACGGGCCCATCCTCGGTCAGCCAGGCTCGCTTGCCGGTTAAATGGTCCAATGCGGCCGTCTCGACCGCCGGTTCCTTGCCGTCTTCCAGCACGTCGTGCACATGCAAGTATCGTTTGCTTAACCCCAAAGCATAGATCGCCGCAAAATTGGCCGCTTTTTCAGGAGTTGACCAGCGCGAAGTGTAGAGCAGCGCCAACGGTGCGGCGGGATCGCCCTTGGGCCGCACCGCGTAGTAGTAGCCTCCTCGCCAGTGCGGATATAGGTTCTTCGAAATTGGAGCTCCGGCATATTGGTCAATCAGCACGGCCACGTCGAACTCCCCCACCGCGCCGACATCGAAGCGATCATAGTTCCTGAAGGCCTGCCGCAGGTCGGGCACGTGCATCGGCTCCAGGCGCTCACCTGCAAGGTAGGTCTCGGGCTCCATAATCTGCCGCGTGGTTCGCGGCGGGTTGCGAAAAAGCTCGGCGAAGGCCTTGTCTTTCCCGCCCTTGAGCAGCACTTCGGCGATGAAGTCGATGCCATAACGATAGGGGAAGGTCAACGCCTCCTTCATGTAAATCGGAGCATTGCGGAACTGCACCGAGTCCGGCGTGCCCACCAGCATGCCGTCCTTCAGGGACTGAACCACTTGCGGCGAGTTCTTCAGCGACAGGCCCACAGGCTCCAGCATGTAGTCCACGAGAACGACCATGGCCTGGCCCTCGACCACGGCTTGCCGCGTGGTGCTGACCTCGTCATTCTCGATGTCCTGTGCAGTGATCTCCTTCTTCTTCGCCAGATCGGCGTCAACCGGCTTCATGTATTTTTCGAGATTGAAAGACTGGTCCTGCAGCGCATGGGTCAGTTCGTGCGCCAGAACCGGCTTCTGCTGGTCCGCGCCCAGCCAGTCGAGAAGATTTACCGTCTTGGTCTTGGGATCGTAGTATCCCGCAACCTGCTCCTTTAGCAGCAGCGGCAGAAACTTCCCCAGGTCGAAATCCCGCGGCAGCAGTCCAAATTTCTTGAGCACCAGCTCGGAGCGGCGCAGACGCTTGGCGTCTTCGTCCTCGCTGGTGTGCTTGCTGACGTAGCCTTCCACCTGGTCGCGGCTGACCAGTTGCCGCTTGACCTCATGCTTGATGGGAAGCAATGTATCTTTGCTGGCAAACTGAAGAATCTCGTCCACCGAGCGAAAGAGCTTCTCCGCCTCCTGCGGCGAGATCTTCGCCTCTTCAGGGGCGGTGGTTGGTTGTGTGGTCGCGGGCGACTCGCCCGCGGCTGTTTGCTCTATTGTCCCCAGTCCCGCCCGGGCCTGCCCAGAGAACGTGAACACCAGAAGAAGGAAAACAACTTCAAGAATCGATGCCTGACGGCGCTTGGCACCCATCTTCAATTTAGTCATTGGATATGAGTTTATACTTTCCCGATGAACGTTAATCTCTGGACCTCGGCGGACCACGCGCTCGACTATCTGGGCCGGGCAGACTCGATCCCGCACCGGGTCGAGGGCGAGTCCACCCTTCTGGAATTGGTCCCCGAGTCAGCTCACCGCATTCTCGATCTCGGCACCGGAGACGGACGTCTGCTTGCCCTGGTCAAATTGGACCATCCCGGCGCGAGCGCTGTAGCGATTGATTTTTCTCCCGCCATGCTGGACGCGGCACACAAGCGCTTTGCGAGCGATCGCTCGGTTGAAATTGTGCCTCACAACCTGGAGGAACCCCTTCCCGAGTTAGGCACCTTTGACGCGGTGGTGTCCAGTTTCGCGATCCATCATCTCATCCATGAACGCAAGCGGTCACTTTACGCTGAGATTTATGCCAAGCTGAATGCCGGTGGTGTGTTCTGCAATCTGGAGCACGTGGCGTCTCCTACGCGCGAGCTTCATGAGGAGTTCTTGCACCTCATCGGATGCACGCAGGAAAGCGAAGACCCTTCCAACAAGTTGCTGGACCTGGAAACCCAGTTGCAGTGGCTGCGGACGATTGGCTTCACTCACGTCGACTGCCACTGGAAATGGCGCGAACTGGCCTTGCTGGCAGGCCAGCGCACGTAACTTGCATATGGCTGAAACCGACCCTCGTCAAACCGCCGCCGAGTATTTTAAAAAAGGCTATGAACAGCAGATGGCCGGCGAATACCAGCAGGCGATCGATCTCTACACTCGGTCTATCGCCGCCTTCCCCACCCCCGAGGCCCACACCTTCCGTGGCTGGACCTACTCCTTCCTCGGCGACTACGACCGCGCCATCGCCGAATGCCTGCAAGCCATCCAGGTGGATCCCGATTTTGGAAATCCTTACAACGACATCGGGGCTTATCTGATCGAACAGGACAAATGGGACGACGCCATCCCCTGGTTCGAGAAAGCCATCGTTGCCAAACGTTACGAGGCCCGCTGCTATCCTCATTTCAATCTGGGACGAGTGTACGAACACAACTACAACTGGCAGAAAGCGCAAGCATGCTACGCGGCGGCATACGCACTGGACAAAAGATATGTGGCAGCACTGGCAGGCTTGCGACGGCTGAGTGCGGCATGGAATTGACTAACTTCTTGGCCACGGATCTGCGCGGATCATCACGGATTTCTTTTTGTTAGCTTGTCGCTTTCTTTGCCACCCACTCCCCCGCTTCCCGCGTCCCCAGGCTCCCGCCGATGTCCTGGGTTGTCTTTTTTTGCCGCACCGCTTCGAGTACCGCAGCGTCGATCTTGTCGGCCGCTTGCGCCAAACCCAAATGCGCCAGCATCATCGCCGACGTGAGAATCGCGCCCAGGGGATTGGCGACATTCTTTCCCGCGATGGGCGGCGCGGAACCGTGCACCGGTTCGAACATTGACGTCTTTCCGGGATGAATATTTCCGCTGGCGGCCATGCCCAGCCCGCCCTGCAGCCCGGCGGCCAGGTCGGTGATGATGTCGCCAAACATATTGTTGGTCACGATTACGTCGAACTGCCGAGGATCGCGCACCATCTGGGTGCAGAGCGCGTCCACGTACAAGTGCTGCGGTGTGATCTGCGGATATTCGCGGCTCACTTCCTTGAAGACGCGCTGCCACAATCCTCCCGCATGGGTCATGGCATTCGATTTGTCGCACATGAGCACTCGTCGGCGCGGAGTCCCACCCTGCTTCTGATGGCGTTCGCAATATTCGAAGGCATAGCGGACTACGCGCTCCACGCCTTTGCGGGTGTTGATGTCCTCCTGTACCGCGATCTCATCCGGCGTGCCCTGCTTGAACACGCCGCCAGCATCAACGTAAACGCCTTCGGTATTTTCACGCACCACCACGAAATCAATGTCGCTGGGCTCGACACCTTTCAGCGGGCACAGCGACGCGTCCAGCAAGCGTACCGGGCGCACGTTGGCGTACAGGTCCATCTTGAAGCGCATGCCCAACAGGATTTCTTTCGCGTGGATGTTTGAACGCACGCGAGGGTCGCCGAATGCGCCCAGCAGGATGGCGTCGAAATCGCGTTCCAGCATGGCGAAGCCGTCGGGCGGGACAGTGACGCCGTCAGCCAGGTAACGATTGGCGCTCCAGTCGAAATGCGTCAGTTCGACATCGGCACCCGAGGCCTGCACGACTTTCACAGCCTCGGCAATGACCTCCGGGCCTATGCCGTCCCCGGGGATGATCGCGACACGCTTCTTTTGGCTCACGGCATGGAAGATTATCAACTCAGTCGGCGGGGCGCAAAGAAAGAAAACGGAGGACGGGCGTCCGGCCCGTCTCGCGGCAAACACGGGCGGGGACACCCGTGCTCCATCGGGGCGCTATAATCAAAGCAAGAGAAAATGAGCGTGACCGCACAACAAAACAGCGTGGAAGCGGCGCCTTCGACCACGGTCAAACCACCGGCCGCCTTTGGCGACGTCCGCTCCGAATTCCAGGCGCTGCTCTCTGCATCTGGAGTTTACGACCTCGGCTCGCGTGCGAAGATTTCGCTCACTGGCGGTGATCGCGTACGCTGGCTGAACGGCATGGTCACCAACAATATCCGTGATCTCGCGCCCGGACACGGCGTGTACGCTTTTCTGCTCAATCCGCAGGGACATATCCTGGGTGATTTGTATGCCTACAATCGGGGAGAGTCATTGCTCGTCGATACCGAACAGTCGCAGCGAGAGAAAATCCTTGCCGTCTTCGACAAGTACATCATCATGGACGACGTAGAGGTGGCGAGCGAGAATCTGGCAGCCATCGGAATTGCGGGGCCAAAGTCCCGAGACGCCTTACAGGCAGCCGGATTCGCAGTCCCCGACCTCAGGCCTTTGCAATTTGTCGCAGCGACTTGGCAGCAAACTGCCGTGACTCTCGTACGTGGAGATAACCCGTGCGTAGAGTCTTTTGAATTATGGCTCGCGCCCGGCGACCTGGAACAAGTGTACGAAGAACTGGTCAAGGCCGAGGCCAGGCCGGTGGGGACGGCGGCGCTCGACCTGCTGCGCATCGCTGCGGGAATTCCGCGCTATGGCACCGACATCCGCGAACGCGACTTGCCCCAGGAAACGGAGCAGGAGCGCGCCTTGAATTTCTCCAAGGGCTGCTATGTTGGCCAGGAGATCGTCGAGCGCATCCGCTCGCGCGGCCAGGTGCGCCGCAAATTCACCGGCTTTGAAGTCAAAGGGCCGTTGCCCGCCCCGGGAAGCAAGATTCAGGTGGAAGGCAAGGAGGTCGGCGAAATCACCAGCGCCGCTTCCCTTCCCCTGGCCGGCGCCGAAAGCAGCGTAGCGCTGGGCTATATCCGCCGCGAAGTGGCGACGCCCGGCAAGCCAGTCGAAGCTGACGGGAGCGCCGCTATCGTGTCGAACCTGCCGTTCGCTGAAGTATTCAAGTAATCCAAGGACAGAATTATGGCTGAAAAAAAACAAGAAAGCTTTACCGTAACCGACCGGCGACTGTTCACTGCCGAAGGTGAGTTGCGCCAGGAAGTCAGCGAAGAAGAGGTTTCAAGCTCAAAACCGGCCCCGCCAGCGGCCGCAGAAGCGAAGCCTGCTCCGACTGGACCTTCGCCTCTGGATACATCTTCGTTGGATCCGTCCGTGCCGCCGAATCCGACCGCGGCGGAGCAGAAGGAGCAGGCCGATGCTTATCGCAAGTCGGCCCGCGAGCTGGATGCCCAGGTCGAACTCAGCGGCCATTCCGCCAAAGAAATGGAGATGACCTTCGAGCGCTTCATGGCCTCTCTGTATATGACCGCCATGCTGCAACTCGGTCTCATGCAGGAAGAGCGGGGGCAGCCGCGGATTGATCTCCTGGGTGCGCGCCAGACGGTTGACACGCTCAGCCTGCTGGCGGAAAAGACCAAGGGCAATCTAACGCCCGCGGAAGAAAACTTTTTGCAAAACTGTCTTTACGAGCTGCGCATGGCCTATGTGGAAGTGACCAACGCTCTGGCTCGGCCGCCGCAGGAGACCGGCACGAACCCTGCGAAACGATGAGAGCCACGCTGACGGTGCTGGGGAGCGGCACGTCCATGGGCGTGCCTACTATTGGCTGCGATTGCGCCGTCTGCCGCTCTTCCGACCCGCGTGACCGCCGCACCCGACCCTCCGTGTTGATTGAGTATGGTGGGCGAACTGTGCTCATCGACACTACGCCCGATTTTCGTGAGCAGGCAATCAGGGAAAATATTCGCAGCCTGGACGCGGTGCTTTATACTCACGCTCACGCCGATCACATTCTTGGCATTGACGACTTGCGGCCGTTAAGCTTTCGCCACAGGCCGGCCAAGCTGCCGCTTTACGCCCGTCCCGATGTGGTTGCTTTTGTCCGCAATATGTTTCGCTACATCTTCGACGCAGACTACAAGTTTGGCGGATTGCCCCAGGTGGAACTCAAACCCTTGGAAGGACCGCTGGAATTGTTCGGCGCACGCTTCGAACCGGTGATCGTGATTCACGGGGAAACCGAGATCTACGGCTTTCGCTTCGGCTCAGCGGCCTACCTTACCGATCACAGCTCCGTGCCTGAAGCCTCTTTCGAACAGCTGCAGAATCTCGACATCCTGTTTCTCGATGCGCTAAGGCACAAGCCTCATCCCACGCATTCGACGGTAGAGAATTCGCTTCGCATCGTGGAACGAGTTAAGCCCAAGCGCGCATTTTTCACTCATATTTGTCACGATTTGCCGCATGAAGAAACCAACGCGTCGCTGCCGCCGAATGTGCGGCTCTCGTATGACGGGATGAAACTGGAATTTGAGATTTAGGAAGGAAAACAATTCCGCAAAGGTCGCAAAGAGATGCCGCAAGGTTCGCAAAGGATCCCGTGATTTCTTTGCCCCCGTTACCGTGAATGGGTTTTGGATTTAGCTAAGAGCCAGGAGCTAACAGCTAGAAGCTGCCCTTGATGCAAGTGTTCCACAAACTCGAGGATGTTCCCGCAGACTTCGGCCCGACGCTGGTAAGCATCGGGAACTTTGACGGAGTTCACCGCGCTCACAGCCATGTACTCAAAGAGATCGTGGACCGCGCGCGGCAGCAGGACGCCAAGGCGATGGCGGTCACGTTCGAACCCCATCCGGTCCGCATCCTGAAGCCCGATTCCGGGCTCAAGCTGATCGCGCCCACTCCGGAGAAACTTCGCCTGCTCGAAGCCAGTGGCCTGGACGCAGTGCTGCTCCTGGCTTTCGGACGCGACCTCTCGCTGATGACTCCGCGCCAGTTCGCGGAAAAGATCTTGAAGAAACAGCTCCATGCCCGCGAGGTGCACGAAGGCTACAACTTTCATTTCGGCCATAAGGCTGCAGGCAACGTGGATATGCTGGCCGAGTTCGGGCGCGAGATGGGCTTCAAGGTCATAGTTTATCCGGAGATGAAACTGCGCGGCGAGCCGGTCTCCAGCACCCACGTGCGCCAGCTTCTGAGCCAGGGCCGGATCAGCCGCGCCCGGCACCTGCTGGGGCATCCCTTCAGCATGCTCTCGACCCCGGGCCGCGGACGCGGATACGGCTCCAAGTACACGGTTCCCACCGTTAACCTGGCTCGTTACGATGAGTTCGTGCCCAAGGATGGCGTGTATATCAGCCGCACGCGCGTGGGGAAGGAGTGCTTTGACTCAGTCACCAACGTGGGCGGACGTCCCACATTTGGGACGGAATCATTCGCGGTCGAAACTCACCTTTTGAACTTCCATCCCATCGAACTGGCGCCCGACACCGAAGTGGAGATTTATTTTTTACAGCGATTGCGCGATGAGATTAAATTTCCCTCGATCGAAGCCCTGCGCGAACAAATAGCGCGCGATGTGCACAAAGCTCGTAGATACTTCCATCTGTTGAAAGCGACGTAAGCAGAATTGCACTCTTCGTGTCCTCAGTGTCCTCTGTGGTTCAAAACCAAGAAAACCACGGAGGACACCAAGGACACGGAGTTTGTCGTCCGCTTTAACGCCAACCCAGGTTTTCGATTGCCAATTGACCGCTGACCATTAACAATCCGTGCGATGGCAACCAGCCTGGCCTTCCCTTTCACCCAAGTCACCTCGGCGCAACGCCGAACCCTGCTCGCCGCCGCACTGGGCTGGATGCTCGACGCTTTCGACGCCATGCTCTACGCCCTGGTGCTGGCGCATGTCATGCGCGATCTGGGCATGACCAAGGGGACCGCTGGACTGCTCAACAGCCTGACCCTGCTCGCGTCCGGGATCGGCGGCGTTGCGTTCGGATTCGTTGCCGACCGCCTGGGCCGCAAACGCGCCCTGATGCTGAGCATCCTCACCTACTCGGTGTGCTCGTTTGCCTCCGGCCTCGCAACTTCGGTGCTGATGCTGGCCGTTTTCCGTTTCATCCTCGGGTTGGGGATGGGAGGAGAGTGGAACACCGGCGCCACCCTGGTCGCTGAAACCTGGCCGACCGAGTTGCGGGCGAAAGCCATCTCGATTGTCCAGAGTTCGTGGGCGATTGGCTACGCCCTGGCCGCACTGGTGACGGGAATCGTGTTGCACTATGCCGATTGGCGCATGGCGTTTTTCGTTGGAATTCTGCCTGCGCTGGTCGTCCTGTGGATTCGCCGCGGCGTGCCTGAGTCGGAGATGTGGCAGCAACGTGAACTCAGGGGGGCAGGGTCCGGCTCCGCAGCGAGTATTCAGCAAGTGGGATTCGCCGGCCTTTTTAGACCGCCATACGCGAAGCCTACGTTGGCGCTGCTGTTCATGAATTTCTTCGGCATGTTCGCCTGGTGGGGACTGTTCACCTGGATCCCGCCCTATCTATCTTTGCCGATCGAGCAAGGCGGACGCGGCTTCGGAATCATGGGCACCACCACTCTGCTGGTCGTGCTGAACCTGGTTGGAATGTTTCCCGGATACGCCAGTTTCGGCTGGGTAGCTGACTACCTTGGGCGTCGCAAGTCGTTTATTATATATACGTTAACGGCTGCAGTTATAGTACCGATTTATGCCATGGCCAGAGCACCGTCGGCATTGATGGTACTCGGCACCGTGCTGGCATTTTTCGGCACCGGGTTCTTTTCCGGCTCGGGAATTATCGGAAGCGAAATTTTTCCCACTGGTGTCCGGGCCCGCGCCTTGGGTTTTACCTATAACGGCGCACGCACTATGAGTTCGATCGCGCCGTTTGTGATCGGGCGCGTGGGACAGGCGAAGGGTCTGAGCTGGGCTTTCTATTTGTGCGGGGTGTCGTTTCTGTTGGCTTGCCTGGTGGCGACGCAGTTACCGGAGACGAAGGGGAAGCAGTTGGAGTAACGAACATTCAACCGAACCTATCCGTGCCATCCTGTGCTAAGGGTTTAATTCGCCTGGCGAAGCAAACCCGCAGTCGAAGGACCCCTACCTGCAAATCAACCTCCGCCTGCGTGGGAAACTTCGCTACACATGCCAATGAGAACCGGCCCTGGGCAAGCTATAGGGTCCTTCGACTTCGTTGGCCCATCGCAAAGCGAATGGGCCAACTCCGCTCAGGATGACAATCTTAAGAATTAGTCTTCGCCTGCGGCGCTGCCTATCATGCGAAGCTTGGCATCTTTGCCCATCGCATAGCGCGAACGACTGGCTGGCGAGAGGGCTGCGGCCACTACGGCCACGCCCGGCATCGTGCTTTGCGGACGTTCCTTCGATTTGGCAGCCGGCTCCCGGGAATCTTCACCCGGTCCGCCTTTTGTCCGGCCAGCGCAAGGGATGGCCTGGAGAAACGAGCGGATCCAGCGGTGGACGTTGTGGTCTTTCACGATCTGGCGCAGCAATCGCATGCGGCAACGCTTGTCGTTCACGCTCATGTGGGCAGCGTCGTACAGGGCCTGGGCCACTTCGGCAAAATCATTGGGATTGACGATAATGGCTCCGCTGCGCAACTCCGGTCCGGCGCCGGCGAATTCGCTGACGATCAGTACGCCGCGCTCGTCGATTTGCGCCGCGCAGAATTCTTTGGCTACCAGATTCATTCCATCCTTGAGCGGCGTGACCAGGCCGATGTCTGCGGCACGATAGTAAGCCAGAAGTTCATCCCGGCCCAGGTTGCGATGAATGTAGTGCACCGGCACCCACCCGGGTTCGGTGAACTCGCCGTTGATCTGGCTCACCAGCAACTCCACGTCCCGGCGCAGATGCTTGTAGTTGGGAATTTCCTCGCGGCTGGGGACCACGACCTGCACCAGAGTGATGTGCCCACGCATCTCGGGAAAGCGGCGCAGCAGCAAGCGGAATGATTTAAGCCGCTCCGGAATCCCTTTGGTGTAATCCAGCCGGTCCACGCCCAGGACCAGCACGTCATCCGACACCCGCCTTCTGAGCTCGGCGGCGTGCCCGGCAATCTGCGGACGCTCCGCCTCGCGCTCAAACGCCTCGAAATCGATGCCAATCGGAAACGTTCCTACCACCGTTTGCCGCCCGGCCTGACTCACCAGCAAGTGCGGCGTACCGCGTTCGACCGTGACTTCAGGCAGCAGGCGTTCGAGACAGTTCACGAAATTTGAGCGGTCGCGATCGCCCTGGAATCCGATCACGTCGAATTCCAGCAACGACTTGAGGATGGGCTTTTTCCAGGGAAGCTTGTCAAACATGTCGGGGCAAGGAAATGGGATGTGCAGGAAAAATCCCATGCGCGCATGCACTCCCGCCTGCCGCAGGGCGGACGCGGTCAGCATCAGGTGGTAGTCATGGACCCAGACAAAATCGTCGTCCTGTGCGGTTTCTGCGGTCACCTTGGCAAATTTACGATTTACCCGCTGGTAGATTTCCCAGTACTCGGGTTCGAAATTGCAGCGCGAGGGCATGTCGTGAAACAGGGGCCAGATGATTTCATTGGCGAAGCCGGAATAGAACTTGGCGGTCTCTTCCTCGGTCAGCGCCACCGAGCGGAGAGTGTAGGAACGGCGATGCGCGGCCCGCACCAGGAAGGGTTCGATATTTTCGCCCGGACCGGTGCCGGCCCAGCCGACCCAGACTCCGGGCTGGTCGCGCCAGCCCGCTTCGAGAGCGGTGGCCAGCCCTCCGGAGCTTCTTTCCAACCGTGCGCCGCCTGCGTGTTTGCGGATAAGAATCGGCAGCCGGTTTGAAACATTGATTACTCGCCCTTTGATTTCGTTCATCCCTGCCCTCCTGAAGCGCGAAGCCACTCCTCCAAAAACTGGAGCAGTTCGTGAGGTGGTTGCAGCCAGATATCGGCTGCGGTCGGCCGTGACTGCGGACGCACTAAGACCGTCAGTCCGTTGCCCTTAAGCGCCTGGAATGCATCTTCGTCGGTCTGGTCGTCGCCCAAATAGGCGACCGCTGCGCCTGGCCCGGATTCCTTTAGGATGGCGCGAACCGCGTCCCCTTTGCCTCGACCGGCAACACGAATTTCCAAACCTCCGTCAAACTCGAGCAACCTTAACGGTGCCCGATCGAGCAAAGGCTTCCAAAGCTGTGGTATTTCACGCGCCAGTTTCTCTGCTCTCGCCGGGGTCAGACCGCGCCAATGAACCGCAACTCCTCCTGGCTTGATTTCAGTGCGGTCCTCCAGTCCAGCATCACGAAGGATCGCCGCCGCGGCCACCAGATAGTCTTTGTGCGCCGGCACCGAGCTCACTTCGTAGCTGCCATCGGCCATGAGCCGCTCCAGACCGTGGCTTCCCCAGATTTCCGGCTGTGGAGAAATCCCACTGAGCAGCAGCAATTCCCTGACAGGGCGGCCGCTGATAAGCACCACCCGGGTTCCCTGGTTCATGATGCGCACGATCAAGGGCGGCACTTCGGGATACGGGACGGCCAGGCTGCGATCCACGCAGAACGGGGCCAAAGTGCCGTCGTAGTCGAGCAAGAGGATACGGGACGGAGCGGAGCGCAGTTGCTCCAAAAACGGACCGTAAGTGATCTGTCGCTCGATTACCTTCAATGTCACCTCCGGGTTACGATAACGGAAGTATGACAGCCATACTCAGCCGTGAACCGCGGGTGAGTTTGGGCCTGACCATGGAACGGCGGTTCAGCTCAGCAGAGCAAAACGCCGGTCAGGGACGAAGGGCCAGATACGGACGCCGAATCAGCCAAATAGTGGGTGACAGTCTGTCGCACCGGAGCTACCCAGGTGCGGTTGAACGGGTACCGCGCACACAATGCGATGGTCAAAAGCAGCAGCATGGACGCTTGTTGGGCGCGCAATGGAGTCGCGGGCAAGTCCACCGCCGGGCAAACGCAAATAAGCAGGACAACCAGCAGCGTGCCGACTGCCGCAGCGATGTGAAATTTCGAGATCACTGTGCGAATTATACACCTGCCAGGCGCCGTCAATACGCTATTAATACAGCGGATTCGCATGATTTCAAAAGATTTATTAGGTCCAGCGGAACCAGCGAAGGGCCAGCGCGAAGGAGATTCCTCCCCACAGCAGCAGGACCAGCAGGTGTCCCGTTTGGGCGCCCATTGACGCACCCTGCAAAATCGTGGCGCGCAAGGCGTCGTTCAGAGCGGTCAGGGGCAGCAGTTTGATGAAGGGCTGTAGCACAGCCGGAAAACGCTCAGAGGAGAAAAATACCCCAGAGAAGATCCACATCGGCATCATCACCAGGTTCATCAGTCCGCTGACGCTTTCAATTTTCTGCGCCCGGCTGGCGGTGAGCAGCCCAAGGCCTCCGAAGGATATGGCGCCGATCGTAGTGAGCAGCAAAATGGTGAACACTGAACCCAGCACCCGCATATGGAAGGCGAGCACACCAAAGCCAAGCAGAAGCACGATTTCAATCACCATCAGCACCAGGCGGCTGCTGGTCAGGGCCAGCAGAAAGTCGGTGCGGCGCATGGGCGTGCCGACAAAGCGTTTCAAAAGCTTCCGCTGGCGCATATCCACCAGCGCGAATCCGATACCCCACATTCCGGAGTTCATCAGGTTCATTCCCAGCAGCCCGGGAATCAGAAAATCGATGTAACGCGATCCCGGCTCACTGGAAGCCACCGCCGTAGTCGGCAACGGGTCCTTGCGCCCGGCACCGGATTGCAGAGCATCGTCCACCTCGGCCCGGGACAGCACGCTCTCCGGACGCGCGGGATCATAGCGATACTGAAAACTGCCCGGACCGCCGGGTACGATTAGCAGATCGTACTTTCCCAGACGGAATCCCTGCAGCGCCTCCGCTTCCGCCACTACAGTGGCGCGAATCGAGGAACTTCGCGACGAGTGTTGGAGCAGGCTCAGTGCACTATCAGCTCCGGGACCGGCCACAATGGCAACCGGCGTAATGTCGGCCGGCTTGTTGCGGAAGGCAATGCCCAGCCCCAAGGCGAGCAGCACAGGAAATCCAAACACCCAGAAGATCACTTCGGGCTCGCGCTTGAGTTCGAGCAGGCGAGCCATCAGCAGGTGGTTGAACCCAGACCAGCGCCCGTTACGAGGAGGCCTGCCCGAGGGAGCTGGCGGGACCCGGGTTGGCGGAGTTTGTTGTGCGACGGTCACTGAGCGGCCTCCCGTGTCCCTGCAAAACTGTCGAGCTTCGCTCGACCAGGGGTGAGGGTACCCGCCCCTACGTGGGCATGGTCAATCATTAATCTTCCCTCAAATGGCGGCCCGTCAGGCGAACGAAAACATCTTCCAGGCTGGCCTGGCGGGTGGTCAGGTGTAACAGTTGACTGCCTTCCTTCTCCACTGCGTCGAGCAGAGCCGGGATGGTCAGGTGCGGTTCGCGCACGTTCAGGCAAACCAGACCGTTGTCATGGCGGACGGACTCAACTCCGGGAAGAGCCTGCCAGACATCAATTGCATTACCGTTCGAGGTGCCGCTTACCTGAAATTCCACCATGTGGTGGCCGCCCAGACGCTCGATCAGATCAAGGGGCGTGCCTTCCGCGATCACCTGTCCGTGATCGACAATAGCCAGACGATCGCACAAGCGTTCAGCTTCGTCCATGTAGTGCGTGGTGAGCAGGACCGTGCCTCCGGCCTGCTGGAAGTTACGAATGATGTCCCAGAGTTGGCGGCGGCTTTGGGGATCGAGCCCGGTTGTGGGCTCGTCCAGAAAAAGAATTCTGGGATTGCCCACCAGCGCGGTCGCCACAGCGAGACGCTGGCGCTGGCCTCCCGAAAGCTTACCCACCCAGGAATCGGCCTTCTCACTAAGCTGCATTTGCTCGAGCACCTCGACCGGCGCTCGGGGCTCGCGATAGAAGCCGGAAAACAGCTTGATGGTTTCGAGGACGGTCAATTTCTCTGACAGGCGGGTCTCCTGCAGGGAGATACCCATCACCTCGCGCAACTCGCGCGCGTTCTCTTTCCAGGTCTGGCCCAGGATCGTGACCCGCCCCGACGTGGGCGCGAGCAAACCTTCCAGAATTTCGATGGTGGTGGTCTTCCCCGCTCCGTTTGGACCCAGCAGTCCGAAACACTCGCCTGCATCGATTTCCAGATTCAAGCCGCGGACAGCCTCAACCTTGCCATCGTAGGTCTTGCGCAGGTCGCGGCACTGGATGGCAGGGGCCACGTAAGGATTCTAACCGAGCCACGCTTGTTAATGTAGGCGCGAGCGTCCACGCTCGTGCGGGAAGCGCTCGGCTGGGCGGGTGAGGGCACCCGCCCCTACGTGGACCGTGGTGGGTCAATCGTCGTCGCGCGAGCGTTTTCGCGGGAATGCGATGTGCTTCGGCGCCGGCATTGGCGTGCTTCCCATGCGGTCGCGCCACAGAATCAGGTTGAGCACGGCGGTGTTGACCGCATCCGGACGGGTGAAGTCCATCCTGGCGGATTCCGCCGCGCCCTGCCCCTTGACCGGGTTGGTCTGGTAAATCAGCCCGTTGTCGCGATTGCTCCAGTCCGCGGTAAATGGTGGCTGATTTCCCGCCCCCGCGAACAAGGGCGCCATCACCGGCGCGTAGGCATCGTTTTGGTTCATCGGCGGCAGACCCAGCAGCGTTTCCATGGTGTGCATCATGTTCACCGTGGTGTAGAAGCGGCTGTCCACGAAGGGTTGGTCCGGCGAGCCCGGCGAATATTTGCTGATCTCGAAGGCAATCGAGCGGTGCGCGTCCACGTGGTCAGCGCCATCCTGGGCATCGTCTTCAATGATGAAGATGGCCGTGTCATCCCAGTAAGGACTGTGCGAGACGGCTTCGACCACGCGGCCGACGGCGAGATCGTTGTCCGCGATCGAGGCCGCCGGGCGCGGCTTCCCGGGTGTCGTGCCGTGGGTATGATCGTCCGGCAAATAGAGAAGCACGAACGCCGGCAGCTCAGTTCCTTTGCCCTCCTTGCGGGCACGAACGAAATCCTCAAACTCATTCAGGAAAAGATCGACGCGGAGCTGGTCCGGGTATTCGGTGTTGAAGTCAGGGAACCCCGGATGGAAGTGGTCCCGCAGGGCCGCCTTGCTGGCCTTCATGCGTTTCAGCACGGGCACAGGCCAGGGCCATGGACTGGCTGATCCGTGGGGCTGCCCGACATCGGGTGGAAGCGGTTCGCCTTTGCCGACCACGGCGCGCTCGCACTCCGAGCTGAAGGGAGAGGGCGTGCCTTCCTTCGGCGAAGCGCCCGTTTTCTTGCCTGCCTTGCACCACACTCCTGTGATGAACTCGCCGTAGTCTCGATAGGTCAGACCGTGGCTGGCAAGATTGTCCCAGAGGTAGCCGGTGCCGGGTGCGTTAACATCGGGTTCGCCGAGCTCCAGCGGAAATTCATCGGCAACCGTCCCCTGATAATCGTAAACGCGTTCCTTGCCGCGATAGGCAATCTGCCAGGTTTTCTCGTTGTAGTCGCTGGTGATGGCGGCGTTTGACCAGTCGTGGCCATCCCCGGAGACTTCGCCGCTATCGTAGAAATTGTCCAGCACGCCGAACTGCAGGGCCAGCTTGTGCTCGTTGGGCGTCACATCCGCGCCATACATGGTCAGTGAGGAATCACCGTTGCCCACCTTCCGGTCGTTGAGTTTCAGATCGCCCAGGACCTGGTCATAAGTGCGATTCTCTTTGAGGATGTAGATCACGTGGCGGATCGGGTTTGATCCCGTCCGAAACGTGATCTTTCCGGGATCCGAATTGAAGAGATTGCTTTCCTCCACGCGGTGCGTCAACTCCGGCAGACGCTTCTCTACATTGCGAAAGTTCAAGCGGGAGAGCGAACCGTACATCAAGGTGGCAATGTAGGGATGCTCGCGGCGCCTCCGTTCGCTCTTCAGCTGGCTGATCCCGCCATTGGGGCCCGTGCCTTCTCCCTTGGCGGTCGCGATGAGCAGATCGTCTCCCCGAACGGCCAGGGCGCTGGGATACCAGTCGGTTGGAATGAAACCCATTGCCTCCTGCGGCAAAGGAAAAGTGATACCCGGTTTTATCAGGGCCAAGGAGTCAAAAACTGCGACTGCGTTCAACGAAGAGTCGGTCACAAACAGGCGGGTGCCGTCGGGCGATTGCGCCAGAGCGCTGGGATAGGTCCCGGCGTGCTCCTGTCCGGCCAGGTTGGTTGAGGCGAGATGGATGACTGACCCCGAAGCGGCGTCAATGGTCGCGATCGCGTCGGCATTGGACAGAGCAACATACAACCACCTCTCGTCTGGGCTGAGCAAAAGGTCTGTGGGGTGAGAACCGGGCGCGATGGGATCTTTCGGCTCCAGCAACGAAATCCAGCGCGCGACACTCCCCTTCTCCAAATCCAGTTCGGCCACGCGGGAGGAGTTCCACAGACTGCACCAGGCGCGTCGGCCATCCCGGCTGGCAACCACGGTATAGGGGAATGATGACGGAATCATTTCGTGCGTGCTCAGGTCGAATTGCTGCAGAACCCGACCGTCGGACGAGTCAAGCAGCACGGCGTTGTCGGAAAGATTGTTGGCGACCAGTAACCTGTCGCTGCTGCGGCCTGAAAGCACGGCGAAGCCGGCAGGATACGGAATCGCGGTCCCGGCAGCGGTTTTTCGGAGTCCAAATGCGACCTTCCTGCCACTCGCAATCTTCTGCGGTGCAATTTTTAGAAATCGCTCCGGAGTCACTTTGCCATCCTCAAATCTGTACACCGCGATTCCGTTGCCGGTATTCCCTGGCTTCGCGCCAGTCGGGTCAGTGATTGAGCCCATCGACGCGTACAGATGGCCGCCGTCAGAGCTGAAGGCGAGGCCGAGAAAATAGCTCTGATGAGCGGTGTCGGACAAGCGGGCGTCGGGAAAATCGCTCAACTGGTTGGTCTTGAGATCAAGAATTGTGATGGATTGGTGCGCCTGCGTCTGCTGCGTGCCGTAGCCATTGTTCAACAGCGCCGCGTAGTGGCCGTCCGGACTCATTGCGATGGTCGCGGGAAAACTATTCACCGCGCCAATGCGGCCGGGCGAGGGCGTGTTCAGAACCTTGCTTGTGGGCAGCGAGAGTTGACGGGGTTTGGCAGAGTCCTGGGCGGAAAGCGGCGCAAGAAAAGCGGCAATCAGGAAAATAAGTCCAGGAAGACGCTTCAAGATTCCTCCAGAGAAAGTCTGAAGAACTTGTAGCACCGGCGTCAGCAAAAGAAAAGCTGAGGAACGATGGATCTCGCGGGCAGGCTCGAGGAAATCGCCGAAGGGGCTTGGCGCCAAACCCAGCCGGGCGCCGCTCGGCTGAGACGGGTCAGAGACCCGTGCCCACACCAGAATCAGAATTTAACTAATGAGAATCTGTAACTTCCTGATGCTCCGGCTGTTCCGGCGTGACGTTATGCCGGACGTCGGCGCCGCGCACCCAGAAAATTACATCCTCGGCGATGTTAGTGGCGTGGTCGGCCACTCGTTCCAGATTGCGCGCCACCAGCAGGGCGTCCAGCGCCTGGCGCGTCGTTTCGGGATGTTCATTCATGGTCTTCACCAGCATAATGAATGCTTCATCTTTCATGCGGTCGACCACGTTGTCCATTTCCAGCACGGCCTGGGCCAGTTCAGCTTTGCCTTCGATGAAGGATTCCAGCGATCGGCGCACCATGGCGGAAACCGCAGCCGCCATGCGAGGGATATCGACCGGCAGGTCGGCCTTCGGCAGGTCCACCATGTCCATGACGCGCTCGGCAATGTTTACGGCCTGATCGCCTACACGCTCGAGGTCGGAGTTGATCTTGGTGACGGCGAGAATGAAAGCGAAGGTCCACCGCCATGGGTTGCTGCATGGCCAGCAGGTCGAAGGCCAGTTCGTCGATTTCGCGCTCGGCGATGTTGATTAGGGTTTCGCCTTCAAGCACCATGTGGCAGCGCGCCAGATCGCGCTCGATATACGCCTGGCAGGCGCGATCCACAGCCTGCTCGGCCAGTCCACCCATGCGGAGCAAGCGTGCCCGAAGTTCGTCCAGTCCTTGTTGAAAACGGTGTGCGCATTATCCAAACCTGCCTGTGATGTAGTCTTCCGTCCGTTTGTCGGACGGGGTGGTGAAAATCTTCTCCGTCTTGTCGAACTCGATCAGCTTGCCCAAAAGGAAGAACCCAGTAAATTCGGCGACCCGTGAGGCCTGCTGCATGTTATGCGTCACGATCACAATGGTGAATCGTTCTTTGAGCTGGAAAATGAGCTCTTCGATCTTGCCGGTGGAAATGGGATCGAGCGCCGAGCAGGGCTCGTCCATCAGCAGACTTCGCGGCTCTACGGCAATGGCGCGCGCAATGCAGAGGCGCTGTTGCTGGCCGCCGGACAGGCTGGCGCCCGACTTCTTGCGGATGCGTGTCCTTCACCTCGTCCCACAACGCGGAAAGCTGCAAGGAACGCTCGACGATTTCATCCAGCCGCTTGCGGTCGTGAAAGCCGTTGAGCTTCAAGCCCGGCCGCCACATTGTCATAAATCGACATGGTGGGAAAGGGATTTGGCTTCTGAAACACCATCCCGATACGGCGGCGAAACTGGACCGCGGAAGTGCCGTTGTAAACATCCAGTTCGCCGATGCGAACTCTTCCCGTCGCGCGCGCTTCCGGAATAGTCTCGTGCATGCGGTTGAGGCAGCGCACGAACGTGGACTTGCCACATCCCGACGGACCGATCACCGCCGTGGCGTGGTTCGGCTGCACCGTCATGTTGATGTCGTACAGGGCCTGGCGTCTTGCCGAACCAGGCATTCAGCTTGTCGACCTGGATTCCGACACCCATAGTTCAGTTAGCTCCCTTGAGCGTTCCGCGACTGGCCAGCAATGCGCACCGCGCTGACCGCGCCGACGATCAGGACAATCAGGACTAACGCTCCTGCCCAAGCCTGCCGGTGCCACTCGTCAAACGGGGAAATCGCGTAGGTGAAGATCTGCAGCGACAAGGCAGCGGTGGGCTGGTTAGTATTCCAATTCCAGTACTGGTTGCCAAAAGCGGTGAACAGCAGCGGCGCTGTCTCTCCCGCCACCCGCGCAAAGGCCAGCATAACTCCGGTGATCACGCCTGAAGTGGCGGTGCGCAAGGTAATCGAAAGCGTCGTCCGCCACCGAGAAACTCCCAACCCATAAGCCGCCTCGCGCATGACGTTGGGCACCAGCAACAGCATCTCTTCGGTCGTCCGGGCGATGGTGGGAATCATCATGATGGCCAGCGCGACGCCGCCCGCCAGGGCGGAGAAATGTTTCTGGCGCAGCACCACGATGCCCATAGGCCACGATGCCGATCACGATCGAGGGCACGCCATTCAGCACGTCCGACGTAAAGCGGACCAAATCGCCGAAGCGGTTGCGCGCCGTATTCCGAAAGATAAATTCCCGCGCCAATCCCAAGCGGCACTCCCAGCAGGCTGGCGATGGCCAGAATCAGACACCGAGCCCGCGATGGCATTGGCCATGCCGCCGCCCGCTTCGCCCACGGGCTTCGGGAGTCTGGGTCAAGAAACGCCCAGTTGATCGAGCCGATGCCCTTGTAGACCAGATAGCCAAAGATCGCGCCCAGCGGCAGCGAGCACCAGGACCACAGCTCCGACGCCGCCAACGAAGGTCATGAAAGTCCAGGCCCGCCGCCACAAGCTGATGGGTGGCAGAACGATCGTGTCGGGAGCGTCGTTTGTCTCAGGCATGGCCCCTCGCAGGTGTGCCGCGGGTAACCTCCACACCAGCAACTGCGCCAGCATGTTCACGATAATGGTCACCATGAAAAGCGCCAGTCCGACTTCGATCAGAGCACTGAGATAGATGTTGCCGGTGGCTTCGCTGAATTCGTTGGCGATCACGCTGGCCATGGTGTAGCCGGGAGCGAACAGGGACTTTGCAATTTCCGGGCGGTTGCCGATCACCATGGTGACCGCCATGGTCTCGCCCAGCGCCCGGCCCAGCCCGAGAATGATCGCCGCCCATGATTCCGGCACGAGCGTTCCGCAACACGCCCGGTTCGAATCATCTCCCAGCGCGTCGCTCCCAGGGCAAGCACCGCTTCCCTCTGCTGTTGGGGCACTGCGGTCATGACTTCGCGGGTGATGGAGGAAATGATCGGAATCACCATGATGGCCAGAATGATTCCAGCCGCCAGCATGCCGATGCCGTAGGGTGGGCCTTCGAACAAGACCGGTCCAGCCCAGGTACTTTGCCAGCAAGGGCTGCACGTACTGGCGAAGCAGCGGAACCAGGACGAAAATCGCCCACAAGCCGTAGATCACGCTAGGGATGGCAGCCAGCAATTCCGTGGTGAAGGCCAGGGCCCGCGCAGCCAGCGCGGCGCACATCTCGGTGATGAATACGGCCACCCCGATGGCCAGCGGCACCGCGATGACCAGCGCAAGAATGGAGGACACGATGGTGCCGTAAACAAAAGGCAGAGCGCCGAACTGGTCGTTGACCGGGTCCCAATCGCTTTGGAAAAAGAACTTCCAGCCAAAAGCATGCCAGGAAAGGCTCGACTTGGTGATCAACTCATAGACAATCAGGCCAACCAGAGCCAGCACCGAACATCCACAGGCCAGTATGGCGTAAGAGAACGCGGTGTCTGCGCGCCGGCTGTCGCCGGCGTTGATCAGGGATTGGACCTGGGCCGCGGGGGCCGCCGCAACTGCTTGTTCCGGAACGGGTTGTGGGCCGGTCAGTCGGGGCGCTCCTAAAGCTCGATTAGCCATTTCCGGCAAGGTAGCATGATCGTGTTACAGCAGTGTTAAAATAACTGTTTGCCCCTGCCGCTGGGAAGCTTCTTGTCGTGGACCCGAAGTTTAGCTCCACTGATTCCTAGTAACCAGGTTCAACTGTACGGGTCCAGATCTTGTAGTTCAAACTTGTTTTCAGATCCCATGGTTCTTGACCGTATGCTCCGCCCCGAAAATACTCGCGCTACTTTCCGCAAGCTCAGCCGGCAATTGTCGAAGATTGCCGCAAAACCGGCCCCGGAGAATGTCCACAAATTCCGTACCTCCAGTCGCAGAGTGGAAGTGCTGGTTTCAGATTTGGCCGAGCGGCACAACGGCAATGACAAGAAGCTGCTCAAGCTTCTGGCTCGCCTGCGAAAAAAGGCAGGTCGCGTGCGCGACCTGGATGTGCAGAGCGCAGCCCTAAGCAGCCTGAAGATCCCGGAGCAGGCAGTGCGCAAGTCCCAGCTCATGCGCACCCTGGCCGAAGAACGATCGCAACGGGAAAAGAGACTCGCCATGTCCCTGGACAGAAAAACTGTCGCCGAAGTCCGCAAGCGCCTGAAGCGTGCAGCAGCCAGCCTGGAGATTCCTAGGAATGCCGACCCCTTGGCCTTGGCCCGGCAAAAGTTGAACGCACTGGAAGTGGACCAGGGTGGGGTGACTGAACAAACCCTGCATCAGTTCAGGATTGCCGGCAAGCGGGCGCGCTATATCGCGGAACTCGCGGGTAAAAATGCGGAGGCCACCCGGCTGATCGCGCTCCTCAACCGCATGCAGGACGTAATCGGTGACTGGCATGACTGGGTCCAGCTGGCGGGGCGGGCAGAAAACCTGTTTGGCGGCGTTCAGGAATCCGCACTCGTCGCGGCGCTGCGTAACGTGACCCGCGCCAAGTTCCGCCAGGCGGTGAACACTCTTACCGAAACTCGCGCCGCTCTAGCGGGCAAGAAACCGGCGTCGATCACTCCCAGCGTCCGCGAACCTTCGCGGCCAGCCGTCGCAGTCGCCTAAGCAAAAGTAAGTGTGGGGCGGACACTCCTGTCCGCCGCCTTTGAAGTTGGGGTTGATTTTTGGTTGGTCTTGAGTTGGTAGGTTTGAGTTGTTAAGCCGTACACTCAAAGTCAAGGTCAAAGGCGTCGGACAGGAGTGTCCGACCCACACAAGCACCGATAACCTGCAAATCCAATTGCCCCTGGACCTCATCTAAAAAGACTGGTCGATCGACTGGAGAAAACCCGCCCTTGAGGTCTCGAATCGTTGTTTTCATTGCAGTCATTCAAGCCGTCCTATTCCTGGCGCACTGGTTTCTTTATCGGACCTGGACATTTTTCTGGGCCGTGCCCGATCCATCGCGAGCCTCCGCTATCTCGACAGTCCTGGCTCTGCTCTCGGTCAGCTTTGTGCTGGCGTCACTGCTGGCCTGGCGCTCCTCGCATGTCGTGGTACGCGTCCTCTACACCCTCTCTGCAGTCTGGCTGGGGACTTTGAGCTTCTGCTTCCTGGCCGCCTGCCTTTGCTGGGCAAGCCACGGCGGCGCCCGGCTTCTGGGTTTGCATCCCAACGGGCGAGAGCTCGTCGTTGTGTTCTTCGGATTCGCCCTGCTGGCAAGTTTGTACGGCATCGTCAACGCCGCCTGGACGCGGGTCCGGCGAGTTAGCGTCAAACTGCCCAACCTGCCCGTATTGTGGCGTGGGCGGGTGGCGGCTCTGGTGACGGACACTCATCTTGGCCACGTCCGCGGGTCCGGGTTCATGCGGCGTATCGTGACCACGCTCACGCAACTGCGGCCCGACATCGTTTTTATCGCCGGCGATATGTACGACGGGACCGTGGCGCGGGTGCGGGAACTTGCCCAACCCTGGGCCCGGCTGGCGGCCCCGCTGGGGGCATTTTTTGTCCTGGGCAATCACGAACAGTTCAGTGATTCCGCAAAGTATCTCGATGCGGTCCAGCACTCGGGCGTGCGTGTCTTGAACAATGAGAAAGTGACCGTCGATGGTTTGCAGATCGTCGGCGTGCACTATAGCGATTCGACCAACGACGACCACTTCCGCTCTGTCCTGCGCCAAGCCGACCTGGACCGTGACCGGGCCAGCATCCTGCTCACCCACGCCCCCGACCGGCTGAAAATAGCCGAGGAGGAAGGCTTCTCCCTGCAACTCTCCGGCCACACCCATGGCGGACAGTTCTTCCCTTTTACCTGGATCACATCCCGCATTTACGGGAAATTTGTTTACGGCCTGCAACGTTTGGGCAATCTGATCGTCTATGTCTCCTATGGGGCGGGCACCTGGGGTCCACCGCTGCGGCTGGGGACAACGCCTGAGATTGTCCTGATCCAGTTCGACTGAGTGAGGATGTGTTTGTGTGGGGCGGACACTCTTGTCCGCGCCTTTGACTTTGACTTGGACTTTGACTTGGACTTTGACTTTTCCCGCCGTCCCCTGCGGACTTGGCGGGTAAAAGCTTGGCCGCAAAGTACGCAAAGAACGGCCCCGGACAAGCCTTTTACCCGGTTTCCCCCTAACCCGGAGAAGGTACAATGTCACAGATCATGCGCACGGTCTTCGACATCCTCGTGCAAATCTTCCGCAATCTGTGGGCCCACAAGCTGCGCTCATTTCTCACCATGTTCGGCATTGCCTGGGGAGTGGGATCGTTGCTGCTGCTGGTCGGCGTGGGCGAAGGTTTCCGTTCGGGAAACAAGCGCGAGATGGCCGAGTTCGGCAAGGACATCATGTTTATCTTTCCCGGGCGCGCGCCCGCGGTAAAGGGCAGCATGAACTCGGCCCGCTCGTATTTGCTGACCTACCAGGACTACCTGGATATCCGCACCCAGGCCCCGCACGTCCGCAATGCCTGCCCTTTGCTCTCCCGCACTGACCTGCACGAGGTGAGCGAGTACTCCAATGCCGGAGGCGAAATCCTGGGCGTCGAGCCCCAACTTAGCGACATAAGCTATCTTCCCCTCCAGGAGGGCCGCTGGCTGAATGAACTGGACGGAACGCAGAGACGCAACGTGATTGTCCTGGGGAACGAACTGCTGAAGACCCTATTTCCGGGGCGGCCCGCGGTGGGCTCGTTCGTTCTGCTGAACGGTGTCAGGTTCGAAGTCGTAGGCAGCATGCCGCACCTCGGCCACGGCGACAACAACTGGCTGAATATGCGGGGATACATCCCTTTCCAGGTGATGGCCACCTACTTCCCGCTCAAGGGAGAAAACCACGAAAACTCTATTTCGTTTATTGAGTATCAGCCCACCGTGACCGCTGACCACGAACTGGCGCAGAACGATGTTTTCAAAATCGTCGCCCGCAATCACGGTTTCGATGCCAGCGATGAAAACGCCTTCGATAGCTGGGACACCATCAAGCAATCACAAATGGTGGGGACCATCTTCGATGTCATGAACATGTTCCTGGGAGCGGTGGGAATGGTGACGCTGGCGCTGGGCGCCATCGGCGTCATCAATATCATGCTGGTGGCGGTCAGCGAACGCACCCATGAGATCGGATTGCGCAAGGCCCTGGGTGCCACCAACCGCAGTATCCTGTTTCAGTTTTTTCTGGAAGGGTTGCTTCTCACCCTGGGTAGCGGACTGGTCGGCATGACGCTGGCGACCGGCGCGATGGCGATGATGGGCACGGTGCAGGGGCCGGGAGGATTCGATCCCCCCAAACTCGTGCCGATGTCGGCCGTGCTGGCGATTGGCTGCCTGACCCTGGCTGGAGTGGTCGCGGGTCTTTATCCCGCGCGCAAGGCGGCGATGCTGCAACCGGTGGAAGCGCTCCGGCAGGAGTGAAATGGATTTGGTAATTTGGCAATCGGGTAATTTTGTACTTGAAGAGACGTGCAGATCCAGGGTTGGAAATTACCAAATTACCCGATTACAAAATTACCAAATGATCTTATATGTTTCGTGATCTGCTCCACGAAGCCTACGGCGCCATGCGGCACAATCGCCGCCGCACTGCGCTCACCATGCTGGGCATGGCCTGGGGCATCGCCACTGTGGTCATGCTGCTGGCTTACGGCGATGGTTTTGGCCAGGCCTGCGCCAATATCTTCGCTAATTTCGGCACCAAGCTGGTGATCGTGGTCCCGGGCCGCACTTCCATGCAGGCGGGCGGTCAGAAGGCGGGAGTCCTCGTCCGTTTTACTCTGGATGACGTGGACGCGCTTAGCACCAACCTCCCCCAGATCACCAACATCACTCCCGAAGTCAGCAAGCAGGCGCATATCCAGTATGACACCAGGGTTTTCGACTTCCCGGTCACCGGCAATTATCCCAACGTGCCTGCGGTCCGTGTCCTGAAACTGGGCCAGGGACGCTTCTACAACGCCGAAGACGAGATACAGCACTCACGGGTGGCCGTGATTGGTTCGGAAGCGAAAGAGAAGCTTTTCTCCGGCCGCAACGCACTGGGTGAGCGCATCCACGTGGACGGTCTCAGCTTCGAAGTGATTGGCGTCCTCAGCGCCAAAATGCAGGAGGGAAATGACGATATAAACCGCGTGATATACGTCCCCTTCACCACCATGAGCGACCTGAAGGATACGCATTACTTGGACTCCATCTGGTTCACCTATCTGACCCCCGAGTACGAGCGCCTGGAACAATCGGTCCGCACTGTCCTGGCGGTGCCGCATAAGCTCAACCAGACGGACCGCCAAGCGGTGAGAGTGTTTAACCTCATGATGCAGGTTCACCAGTTCGAAATCATTACTCTGGGGCTGAAGGTCCTGATGGGTTTCATTGGCACGCTTACGCTCGGCATCGGCGGCGTCGGCCTGATGAACATCATGCTGGTTTCGGTCACCCAGCGCACGCGTGAGATTGGGGTACAGAAGGCGCTGGGCGCGCCGCGGCGTTACATCCTGATGCAGTTCCTTGCCGAGGCCCTGACCATCACCTTCGTTGGCGGAGTGCTGGGAGTGATTCTGGCTTACGCCGTCGCGCTCTCCGTCGGCAGGCTTACGTTGTACAGTGCTTTCGCCAAGAATGGGGAGGCGGGCGACATCCGCCTGATCATCGCCCCCGGAACACTGATCGCGGCCACGCTGATTCTGGGCTTCGTAGGCCTGGTCAGCGGCATGGTTCCCGCCTTCCGCGCCTCACGCCTGGACCCCATCGAGGCTCTGCGCCACGAATAAAATAAGATATGTGGGTCGGACACCCTTGTCCGACGCTTTGACTTTGTATTTTCGCAACCCGAGAACCATTCGCGTGCCTGGGTGGACCAGCACAAGGGTGGAGCAGCGTTTCCGCGCTGCATTCAAGGCTGTCTCGGAGCCGCCTTTAGCCGCTAGGGTACTTTTTCTCACGGGAAGGGGAATATCCATGAAATTTGCCAGGATCGTTTTCAGGATCGCCGCCATCTGGGGTGTACTGGTGCTCACCCCGCTCTACTTCATGTTCGACCTGATCGGCCGCAACGACCCCCCGCCCATCACCCACCCGGCATTCTTCTACGGCTTCATAGGAGCCGCACTGGCCTGGCAGATCGTGTTTTTCGTTATCGCCACCGATCCCGCGCGCTACCGGCTGCTGATGATTCCTTCCGTGTTCGAAAAATTCAGCTACGGGATTGGGGTAGTGATTCTGGTCATGCAACACCGCATGCACGCGTCCGATCTTATCTTCGGCGGTGTGGACTTGCTGCTCGGCGTCCTGTTTGTGCTTTCGTTCTTCTCCACGCCGCGTCGCCTGGCATAGTCGGAAGGAGCCTGACAACTTCCCGGCCAAGGGCTCAACGTGACTTAGCTTGCGTGATGAAGTTGTTGCCGCAACTTTTCCACGATCAGACCGACCAAACCATAGGTGGCAGCATTGGCAAGCAGGGACCAATACAACCCCAGGGCGAAGTGGAAATGAACACTCGCAAACACAACCGGGCAAGTAAGTTCTACGAGACTTACAATCGGATCGGCAGAGGTCATCGCTGGAGGTGTGGTTGCGAAGGCATAAAGTGCCCAGCAGACCGCAATGAGAAAGCCCGCACCCGTCCACATAGCAATTCGGTATTTCATGATGCCACCCCTGCCATTTTCTGTCCCAATAGTCTCACCGATTCCTTCAAACTCCAAACCTGATTGGCGGATGGCCCTATAATCGTACGGCTCGTTGCACAGCCGGTTTTCACGAAAGAAGACATGCAACCCACCAACAGCCGCGAAGGCCGCAACTGGTTGACCAGCGTGCTGACCGATCTACATTTCTGGGTCCCGGTGGCCGTTCTGATCGGCGGCCTGCTGCTTCTGGAATACATACACTGAACAACCGAAGTGAGGATCAGCTGAAGATGCAATCGGTCGTGGCGCCGGGGAACGAAGCTGCAGTTCAGGGGACTTCGCGCGCCCGGAAGCTGCAAGTATTAGGCATCCTTTCCGGCTTCACCGCGGGCGCCTGGCTGGGCGCCGCCGAGGCGCCGACGAAACTGGTTTCCGTCGGAGTGTCACCCATCGTGATCTCCCTCATCATGGTAACGGGAGTCTTTCTGGCGAGGTGGAGTCTGCCAGCCTTGATCCTGGGCACGTCGTCCGTCCGCGCCGACCTTCGCCGCACGCCTCACCTCATCATCTGGGCCCTATTGGCCGGATGTCTCTGGGCCGTGGCGAACACCATGACCATCTTCGCCATCCGCGATATCGGATTGAGCATCGCCTTCCCGCTGTGGAACGCCAACAGTCTGCTCGGCATACTGTGGGGTTTCGTTTTCTTCAATGAATTGCGCCAGGCGGGATGGCGGCGCCGGACGGGTGTGCTGGGCGGAGCGCTGGTCATGTGCGCGGGAGCGACGTTGTTGGCGATTGCGTCCTCGACTCAGGCACCCGCTGCCCATTCCCTGCGCGGCGTGTGGGCCGCGCTGGGCGCCGGTGTTCTCTGGGGGACCATGTATATCCCGTACCGCAAGGCCTACTTGTCCGGGATGAATCCCCTTTCCTTTGTCACCTTCTTCACCTTCGGAGAACTGGGAATGATGGCCGCGCTCGCCATCGGTTATCTTGGCCTCGCTCCACTGTGGCATGAATTGATCAGGGCGCGGGACGTCTTATTCTGGCTGATGCTGGGCGGCTTCATCTGGGTGATTGGCGACGTCTTTCAGCAGTATGCCGCGAAGTATGTGGGCATCAGCCGCGGCATCCCGCTGTCGAACTCCAATCAGCTCTGGGGATTGCTCTGGGGCGTCTTTGTTTTCGGCGAGCTGAACGGCAGCGGCGCTTCCACCTATCTGCAGGTGGTTGGAGGTTCCCTGCTGATGATGCTGGGAGTGGGGGCCATCGCATTTTCCTCCGCCGCCGGCAAGGAGCAGGCGCGATGGCAGGAAGCCTCACGCCGCGAATCGCGCCGCTACAACATCGCGGAAGATTACGTCGAGGCCCGCATGCAGGGAAGGCAGACAGCAGGAGAAATCAGGCCGCCGCGCACGCTGTGGGACTGGTCGCTGGTTGCCGTCGCCACCAGCATCTTTGTCTTTTTCGCGACCCTGGCACGCGCCCCGCGCATGTCTTTTCATTGGACGCCGGCGGTGCTTTTGATCGCAGCAACAATCGCCCTGCTGCTGGTTTGTGGCATTACACTGTGGCGGACTACCCGCTTCAACTGAACCCATCGTGAATGAATCATCCAAGGTTGACCTGGTCGGCGTCGGACTGAACGCCACCGACACGCTGATTCGGCTGCCGCACTATCCCGCGCTGGGATCGAAGGTCGAATTTCGTTCGGCCGACATCTTGCCCGGCGGCCAGGTCGCAACCGCGGTCGCTGCCTGCCAGCAATGGGGCCTGCGGACCCGCTACGTCGGCAAGATCGGCGCCGACCAAGCGGCCGCGATTCATCGCGCCGAGTTCGAGCGCCTGGGCGTCGAGACTCATCTCCTCACCGCTTCGGGGTGCACCAGCCAGCAAGCGATCATTCTCGTTGATGACGCCGGCGAGCGCACTGTCCTCTGGAAACGCGACAACCGATTGGCCCTGCAGCCGGAAGAACTCCAGCACGAATGGATTACCAATGCCCGCTCCCTTCACGTTGACGGGCATGACACTGCGACTGCCGTGGTGGCCGCAGGCTGGGCCCGGGCTGCCGGCATCCCCGTGATCGCTGACCTCGACGACCTCTACCCGGGCGTGGAGGAGTTGTTAGGAAAAATCGACTACCTGATTACCAGCCGCGACATTCCGGGGCGCCTCACGGGCGAACACGACCTGCGCAAATCGCTACCCACCCTTCGCAACCGCTACGGCTGCCGCCTCACTGCGGCCACGCTGGGCCAGGAAGGTGTCCTGGCCTGGGATGGCTCGCGCTTCTGCTACGCGGCCGCCTTTCGCGTGCAGCCTCTGGACACAACCGGCGCCGGCGATATTTTCCACGCGGGATTTATTTATGGACTTCTGCAAGACTGGCCGCTGCCGCGTCAACTCAATTTCGCCTGCGCCGCTGCCGCGCTGAATTGCACCGCAGCCGGTGCCCGAGGCGGCATACAGTCGGTGGAGAACATCGAAATGCTAATCGCTACTGGCAACCGACACGCCGCTGCTTTCGATCTGTCGAAGTGATCCGGCATGGTGACGAGCTCATCGTGACGGTGTCATCCTGAGCGAAGCGAGATTACTCGCTTGCGAATGATCTCGCGCAGTCGAAGAACCCCTACCCATACGGCGCACTCTGTCTAAGTCTCGCGCGGAACGAGCAGTTCTTAACGAGCAGTTCTGAGGGTAGAGGTCCTTCTACTGCCCGTGCGTTCGCAAGCGAAAACACGGCCTGCGCTCAGGACACGGGGCAATTTATCGCAAGGCTGCAAACAACGCTTCCTTCCAGCGCCGGTTGTCTATTGTCCAGCAGACTTTGGTCTTGTTTCCCTTCCGCAGCGCGTCGGCCCAGACCGCTTGATTCCGTTTATCGGCGGCCACATTGAGGCGATCCACAACGGTCATGCCTCGCGTCAACTCGCTGCGGGTCTCGACATCCACATAATGTTCGCTCCACTGATTTCCGATCGTAGGATCGAGCGCGATGCTCATCGCAACCGGATCCGGCAGCGAGATGCCGTCCTCTCCGGTCTGTTCCTTGTAGGCTTCGCGCGCCCGGCTGTTGCACTCGATGGCAAAGCGGGCAAGTTCGTTGTTGAGGCCCAGAATGCTCGCGATGTCGGCTTCAATGAGCACCGCATCTCTGCGACAGGTTTGCCAGCCAACCAGCTCCACCGGTAGGCCGCTGAGCATTACGATCCGCGCCGCCTCGGGATCGACCCAGATGTTGTACTCCGCCGCCGGAGTTACATTGCCTTCACAGCAGGGAGCACCTCCCATGACCACACAGCGACCTACCTGGGCCGCGAGGCTGGGTTTGCGAGTCACCGCCATGGCAAGATTGGTCAACGGCCCGAGGGTGACGATTACCAGGCCGGGATTGGCCCCGATAGCTTCGATCATGGCATCGACGGCGTGCAACTTTCCCGCCGACTGGCGCGGCGCCGGATAACCGTGATCACCCAGTCCGTCGCGGCCATGAAACCAGGTCGCACTCTGATGGGCACGGGACAGGGGCTTCTCCGATCCGCAAAAAACGGGAACGCTGGCTCTGCAGAGCTCCACGGTATAAAGGGCGTTGCGCGTGGCCTGCTGGACCTCGACATTTCCCGCCACGGTCGTGATCGCGACCACGCGGACTTCCGATGCTCGCAGGGCCATGATGAGAGCGACGGCGTCGTCAGAGGCTACATCGGTATCGATGAGGAAAGCGCGCAGCATCCGCGTAGCATAGCAAACCGGTTCCTTGCTTCCGGTCAGCCTAGAATTCTTGAGCTATGGATTTTGATTCTAGGGTGGATTTTGGATTTGGGTGAAGCAGTCCTTTAGCTGTATTGAAGGGGGCATCCGCTAACTCAGGGGCTAAAGCCCGGCGCACAACCGCAAGTGTATGCAAGCCTGAAGGCCTGCTCCAGCCTTTAACAGCTTTAGGCGGTCCGAGAGTGCCTGTCTTATTGACTAGTTATCTGAGTAAGTATCCCCCGGCAGAGCCGGGGGCTTTAGGTTGTGAGCCGCTCAAAGCGGCTAGTCGGGTCGCTAACGCGGCCCGAAGGTTTGGGGCCACCGTGCGGTGGCCGGTCAGCGCCACAGGTTCATTGGGTCCAATCGCTGGTCCTCTTGCTCCTGATTCCGAATGTAGTCCCGCATCACCGTCTCGTCCCGGCCCACAGTCGATACCCAGTACCCGCGCGCCCAGAAATGCTGCCCCACAAAGTTTTTCTTTCGCTCTCCATACACCCGTGCCAGATGGATCGCACTCTTCCCTTGGATGAACCCCACCACTTGCGACACTGCGTACTTGGGCGGAATCGCGATCATCCTGTGCACCTGATCGGGCAGCAAGTGTCCTTCTTCGATCCGACTCTCTTTCTGCTCTGCCCGCCTGCGGAACACTTCCCCCAAGTGCCGGCGCAACTCCCCGTACAACACTTTCCTTCGGCATTTCGGGATAAACACCACCTGGTATTTGCACTCCCACTTGGTATGGCTTAGGCTTTCCATTTCGTCCATCGCGAACTCCCTTTGGTGTGCTTTGGCGGCTCACGTCTGGGAGTCTCCGCGATGGACTCCGCTATCTGTCAAACTTCTACTGCCTCCCCGGCACAGCCGGGGGGTCTCCCGTTCGTACTAGCCGAGTCGCTCCAGGTGTTGCCTATGGATGCCCCCTGCTTCCGGGAATGGGCGCGGCTAATGGAGGGCAAGGCCGAACACCTCATCGAAGATGCCATGATCGCTGCCACCGCCCGCATCCACCACCTGACCATCGCCACCCGCACAGAAAGAGACTTCAGGCAGCTGGGTGTGCAGGTTCTGGATCACTTCAAGACCCTGCGCTAGCGGGTTGCCCTGCATCGCCACCCTCGGGGTACACTATTGCCCTCGCCATGCCGACTTTAGCCGCGGTCGATATCGGATCGAACTCCGTGCGTCTGAAAATCTCCCGCCTTACCGGACGGCGTCTGGTCGAAATTCACGAAGATCGCCAGGTCACCCGCCTGGGCGACAGCGTCTTCCGGAACGGTTTCCTCTCACCCGAGGCCATCGACGAAACGGTCAAAGCTCTGCGGCGCTTCCATCGCGCGGTGCAAGACTTAGGCGCGGACACGGTGCGCGTGGTGGCCACCAGCGCGGTGCGCGACGCGCGGAACTCGCGAGCCTTCCTGGAGTGGGTGCGCTCAGCCACAGGATGGAAGGTTGAGATCATCTCTGGACTGGAGGAGGCCCGGCTGATTCACCTGGGCCTGGTTTCAAGTCTGCGGGTCAGCTCCGCAGCCACGCTTATGGTCGATCTGGGCGGCGGGAGTTGTGAGCTGACTATCTCCAGCCAGGGTCACATCCGCGACACCGTCAGCCTGCCTCTGGGCGCGGTCCGTCTGACCAATGAGTTTCTGACCCACGATCCACCCCGCAAGGCGGAACTGCGCCGTCTGCGGGGATTTGTGGAAAGAGAAATCGGGCGCATCGCTGAGCGGATCGCCAGGTCCCGGCCCAAGATCGTGATCGCTACCTCGGGCACGGCCGCTTCCCTGGCGGTAGTCTGTCACGGCTTGTACAAAACGAAAGGTTCGCGCGCCGCCGCGGTCTCGCGCACCCAGATGCGCCGGATCGCCAAGATGCTGGCGCGACTCCCCGTGGCGGAACGCAAGAAACTCTCTGGAGTCGGCCCGCGGAGAGCTGAGATCGTAGTTGCGGGAGCAGTAGTCTATGCCGAACTTCTCGAACGCTGCTTGTTGCCGGGCTTCCGCTACTCTTCCTTGGGATTGCGAGACGGGCTGCTGGCACAAATGGCTGCGGAGTACGATCGCAGCACCCGCTCCGGAAAGCACATCGAGTCCGAGCGCTGGGACTCCATCCGCGCCGCTGTTGCCCATTACCGGGTGGACCTGGACCATGCGCTGCAAGTCCGCGAATTCGCCATGCACCTGTTCAAGACTTTGAAGTCACTGCACCGGCTCCCCCCCGAGTACTCGGAATGGCTATCGGCGGCGGCGATGCTTTATGAAGTCGGCGACTACGTCAATCGCAATGGGCGACATCGCCACGCCCACTACATCATCGCCCACTCGGAAATCCTGGGATACACGCCGGAGCAAAGACGAATCATCGCGGCGACCGCCCGCTATCTCGGCAAGTCGCGCCCCTCTCCCGGTGACCCGGCCATAAAGGTCCTGCCGCCGGCCGATCGGGAATTTGTGCGTAAGGCCTCGCTGCTGCTTCGGCTGGCGCGGGCGCTCAATCTGGGACGCAGCGGCGCGGTGCGCGGCGCCCAGGTGCGGGTGAGCCCGCGCGAGGTCAGGCTGACCCTGCGAGCCAAACCGCGGGCCAGCGTGGACCTGGAGCTGTGGGCCGTGGAAAAAGAGAAGGCCTATTTCCGCGAGGTTTTCGGTCGTGACATTTCCGCCGCGGCGGCATAGAGGGTACGCAGAATCTTGGGCGTGAGACACCAGTTCAGCGAGGCCGCGTTGCGGTTCATTTCCACTCGCGCCACCGCGCCTTTCTTGAGGTCGATCGCCGCTTCACAGCCGCTTACGCTGATCGCCCGCCCCAGGAACTCGCTGAGAGTCGGGTTGTGGCCCACCACCATGATGGCATCGTGCCGGGCGTACTTGTCGAGCATCTTGCGAAAATCTGCGAACGAGGCGGTGGGGCGCAATGCGTCCTCTAACTGCAGCTTGCCTTCGTAACCCATTTCGTTGCCCACCAGTGAAGCCGTCTGCGCGGCCCGCTTCAGGGGACTCGAAATAATAACCTCCACCTGCACCTCTAAAGCCGCCAGGGCGCGGCCCACGTAACCGCATTGCTCGACTCCGGCTTCGTCCAGGGCGCGTTTTTCATCCTTCTTGAGATTGCTTACTGGCTGCCCGGCGCTGGCGTGGCGCAGGAAATAGAGAATCATCTCGGACTACCGTCCCTTCCCTACCGCGACCCGACGCCTCTTGGGAGGTGTGGGGACCGGCATGGCTTCTACCGACTGTTTGCCTTCGGCCAGCCCGAGCAGAAAGTCTTGCGAGCTGAAGGCTCCTGCTCCCACCGGCGGCTTGCGCTTGCCCTCCGCTTGCCAGGTGCGGACATAAACGCCGTCCTTCCGCAGCACGCGGGCCTTCACATTGTCCACCAGGTAGCTATCCAGGATCTCATGGCGAACGCGCTCGCGTCCCAGCGCGTCTTTCAGCGGGAACATGACTTCCACGCGTTCATAGAGATTGCGCGGCATCCAATCGGCGCTGGCGAGATAGACCTCTTCCTGGCCCCCGTTGGCGAAGCTAAAAATACGGCTGTGCTCGAGAAAGCGGCCGACGATACTGCGCACCCGGATGCGGTCGCTCACGCCGCGCACGCCGGGCCGCAAGGCGCAAATGCCGCGCACGATCAGATCAATTTCCACTCCGGCCTGCGAAGCCCGATACAACGCCATGATGACGTTCTTGTCCAGCAAGGCGTTCATCTTGGCGATGATGCGTGCCGGCCGCCCGTGACGCGCATGCTCCGCCTCGCGCTCGATCAGGCCCAGGCACCGTTCCGCCAGGTCCAGCGGTGCCACCAGCAAGGGCTCGTAGTTGGGATGCTCGGCGTAGGCGGTGAGAAAACTGAAAACGTCGTGCACCGCGCCCGTGATCTCCGGATCGGCGGTGAGCAGGCTCAAATCGGTGTAGATCCGTGCTGTACTGGCATTGTAGTTGCCGGTTCCCAGGTGGGCATAGCGGCGCGTCACCCCGTCCAGGTCGCGTCGCACGAGGAGCGAAAGCTTGCAGTGCGTCTTCAGTCCCACCAACCCGTGGAACACCTGTACTCCGGCATCTTCGAGATCGCGGGCCCAGCGGATGTTGGTGTCTTCATCGAAGCGCGCCTTGAGCTCCACCACCGCGGTGACTTCCTTCTTCTCCGCTGCCGAAATCAATGCTGGCACGATCAGCGAGTGCTCGTTGGTTCGGTAGAGCGTCTGCTTGATCGAAAGCACCCGCGAGTCCTGGGCCGCGGCTTCAATGAACGACACCACCGCATCGTAGGAGTCGAAGGGATGGTGCAACAGAACATCGTGGCGGCGCAGTTCCTCGAATAGGTCCTGCGATTTGGCGGTAAGCCGAAGTTCGCGGGGAGAAAAAGGCCTGAACTTGAGGTCAGGGTGCGCTGTCTGTTCGTAAATGTTGAACAATCGCGACAGATTCACCGGGCCGTGGACGGAGAACACCTGCCAGGGTTCAAGTTCAAAGTTGGTGCGCAGGCGTTCGATGATTTCAGGATCAGCGTCAGCCTCGATCTCCAGCCGCACCGCATCGCCTTTGCGCCGGTTATGCAGCTCAGTACGGACCGACTCGAGCAGGTTGCGCGATTCCTCCTCCGCCAGGTAGAGGTTGCTGTTGCGGGTGACGCGGAATGCGGCCGAGGAAACAATGTCGTAGCCGTGATACATCCGCGAGGCGTGGAAGGCGACCAGATCGGCGAGAAAAATGAAGTCGTCGGTCCCATCCGAAGGCAGTCGCACCAGGCGCGGCAAAGCTCGCGGCACCGTGACCACTCCGGTGTAGGTAAGCGCAGAGCGGCGCCGCCGGCGCAACAGAAAAGCTACGCATAGCGCTTTGTTGATGACGCGCGGAAAGGGATGCGCCGGATCCACCGTGACCGGCGTGAGCAGCAGATCGAGCTCCTTCTCGCAATACTCCTCGATGAAGGCGCGGGCACGTGAGTCCAGTTCGTGCAGGCCTAGAACGCGGATGCCGTGGTCAGCCAACGCCGGGCGCAGCTTCTCGTTCCAGCAGTGATACTGATCATCCACGAACTCGTGAGTGTCGCGCGAAACCACGTCGCGTTCTTCCACCAGGGTGAGGCCGTCCGGTCCAGCCTCCGTATAGCCGTCTTCGATCTGCTGCACCAGGCCGGCCACGCGTACCTCGAAAAATTCATCCAGGTTACTGGCCGAGATGGAAAGAAATTTCAGGCGTTCGAGCAACGGATTCTTCTCGTCCTGCGCTTCTTCGAGGACACGGCGGTTGAAAGCCAGCCAGGAAGCTTCCCGGTTGATGTAGTAGGCCGGATTGTCCAGCGCGAGGCGAGCCATGATTCCGAAGAAACAACATTCTTTAGGGAAACTCCCTGATGCCGGAAGATCCCGGCTCAGGTCTTGACCGAAGAGGGCTTGGGGTCCCCACCGGCACAGCCCCAGGTTATCGCTACACAATCAACAACTACATTGCTGTTCTGCCCGGCTGCCGTTAAAAAATGGGGATGAGGCCCATCACCTGTGTTCACACAAAATAAGTATAGAACAGTCGCAGGATGGACGGGACGCTACTCCCGGGCGTGAAACTTGTCAAATCAGACGACTTGACGGCACCGGGGACGAGCCTCACAGCCCGTCCCCGGCGTCGCTAGTCTAAAATTTTCTGGCTCCGGACAACTACTACTGCACTAACTTGATGGCGCCTTTGACCTTTTGAGCTACGTTCTCCGGCAGGGGCGCGTAGGTAAGATCAGCCGTCATTTTCTGGCCATCATCAACCATCCAGTTCAGGAAATCGGCAAGGATCTTCCCCTTAGCCGCTTCCTTTGACTTTTCCGGAATCAGCAGCCAGGTAAAGCTGGAAATGGGGTAGGCGTCCTTACCGGGCGGGTTGGTGATGGATACGCGGAAGTCCGCCGGCATGCTCTTGGCCGACGCGGCCGCGGCAGTAACGCTTTCAAGAGAAGCTTTCACGAAGTTCCCCGTGGCATTTCTCACCAGCCCGTAGTCAATCTTGTTCTGCACCGCGTAGATCAGTTCGATGTAGCCGATCCCGCCCTGCATCTGGCGGATCATTCCGGCAACACCTTCGTTGCCCTTGCCTCCCAAGCCGACGGGCCACTTGATCGAGGTTCCCTTTCCCGGCCCATTGGCCCAATCCGAGCTTACTTTGGAGAGGTAGTCGGTGAAGATGTAGGTGGTGCCGCTGCCATCAGAGCGGTGAACCAGGATAATGGTCTGATTGGGTAGGTTGACACCAGGGTTTGCTTTGGCGATGGCAGGGTCATTCCAGGTGGTGATCTTGCCCAGGAAGATTCCCGCCAGTGCCTCCGGAGTGAACTTCAGTTCCGTATTGACACCGGGAACGTTGTACGCAGGAACCACTGCACCGAGGACGGTGGGAATGTGCAGGATCTTGGTCTTGGCCTCGGCCAGTTGCTCGTCGGTCATGGGGCCATCGCTTGCACCAAAGTCCACGGTCTGGGCCAGTACCTGACGGATACCGCCGCCACTACCAATCGATTGGTAGTTGAACTGAATATCCGGATGGGACTTATGGTATTCGCTGAACCACTTCTGGTACATCGGATTAGGGAAAGTGGCGCCAGCCCCATTCAAGGTCGTCTGACCGAAAACGGGCACAGCCAGAACAACACACAACAGTGCAATGCGGCGTATCACGCGATGGTTCCTCCTTCTGATGGGGCAGTTTTACGCCGCGAATGTTACAGGACTGTTACAACGGGGTGAATTTCCAGTGAACGGACCCTGCGCTCGTGTGTCGCGCCTGTCTAATGACTCGCATCCAGCCGCGCAATTTCGCGCGCAAACAATGGATTCTTGGGAAACTCGTCACGCAGTGTAGCCAGCACTTCCCGGGCCCGCGCATTGTCCTTGTCGCGGACATAGGCAATGGCCAGCAGGATGCGGGCGAACGGACCCAGATAGCGGCCGTGGTCGGCGGTCATCTGCAACTCCACGATTCCCTGCTTCTTGTCTCCCGAGACCCCGCCCAGCCGCAATACCCAACGTAGGGGCGCCGCCATACTGCCGATAATATATTTGCTGAAACCGGTAGCCACCCGTGCGTCGTAACAATCGGGGTCCACGGCCAGAAGTTTGTCCGCCCAATCATTGGCGTCGCGGGTGTAACGCAAGGAAGACATATTCCGCTTCTCGATCAGCGCGGCGTAGTCGGCTTGCAGGCCGGACGAAAGCGTCATGGCAAATAACGCGTCCCGGTCCTGGGGACTGGTGGCGAGACGGGCATTCGCGGCGGTCTGGGCGCGGGCTAGCGCCGCATTAAAACGGTCTCGTACCCCGCTATCTGGGTCCGGCCGGTCACGGTTCAGAAACTTTTTGTCGTTTTCATAAAACTGCGCTTCAAGCACTCCCAGCCGGTGAAATTCGGAGAAAAGTATTCCTGCCGCCTCCGCCGTGGGCCCCACCGGATCCTGAGGATGGTCGCGCTGCCAGCTAAGAAATACCTGATGCGCCTGGTCGAAATCGAGGTTGTAAAGCAGGCGAAATCCCTGGTCCAAAGAGGTATGGATCGCGGGTGCATCGGCGGCGACTGCAGGAACAAGCAAGGTCGCCAGACACAGGGCCCCTGTAAGAATCGCCTGCGCCACCAATCGCATACTTGCTTTCTTTGTCATGTTCGGCAAACCGCTGTATTGTGCCCGTCTTTAAGCCGCCGTGCAACTTACTTAAAGCTTACTTAAAGCTTAGATGCCCCGTGTCGAAAGCCCGTCCGCAACTTGCAAAAAGTTTGTAAAAACTGGGGCTGACTTGCCGGTCCGTCGCTGTACCTCTGGTATGACGTCCGGCCCAATTTGGTCTCGAATCAGATCGGGCTGCATGCCATGCCGGCGCCCTGGTGTCGAAGCCTTGACTCGGAAGTACGTAACTTTGGGGAAGGCTGCCGTAGGCTCTACCGTAAGTCTCGTCCTGCCAGGATCTTGTGGTATGACAGATAGAGGAGGTGCTTTCCGTGAAAACAATGAGGCTGATGTGCGCGGTATTGAGTCTGGCGACCCTGGTTTTCGCGTGCCCGGTTTCCATCTCCTGCCCGGCCGACCGCGCGGAGATGCACAAGGTAGGAGACGAATACTCAGGCCTAGGTCACTACGCGATATACCAACACACGAACTCGGCCGGGGTGACACACCAGGTGCCTTTTCGCTGTGACCAGTAATAATGAAGACCGATACAGCCCGCTTCGCCTGGATTACAGAAGTTCAGAGTCGTATTTCCGGAACAGTGCCCGGAGCTCGGCTGGGTTGAAATCAGCGGTTGCATGGATCTCCTGAATTAGCCGAAAAGTATTCGTGGTCATCACCATATCAACTTCTCCTTGCGAGGAGTATCAAATGTCCCCATCCCGGCCGGCTTGACATCCCGGCCATCCCGGCCGAGGTTCACGCCGGATTTGGGAGTTGAAATCAGGCGGCCACCTTACTTTGATCGGAGCGGCGTTCCCAGAAATCCTCGAAGCGTCCGCTGAGTTTGCTGCAGCGGAGGGCGATGATAGCGTTTGCGCCCTTTACGGTCCAGTGCATGCCCGCCCGCTTGAGCCGGGTGCCGATCACCACTTTACAGCCGGCCTCCACCACGCCAGTTGAAGTGCAGAAGCCTTGTTTGTGGAACTTTGGATATCGCATTCGGCATCGATTGTTCCAGACGTAGCGGATACAATCCCGTGCCTCTTTGTGCTGGCCTGCGTGGCGGTGCAGCGCTTGCACCAGGGATTTCAGGCGGCCCTCATCGAGTTCATCATAGCGCGCTTGGGTCCAGGACTTGGCTTCTGGGCTGTCCCCATAAATGACCTTTCCCACCTGGCTGAGATGTTCTTTAGCATGAAAGCGGTCGAGAATCTGAGTGGCTTGCGGGAAGAGTTCTATCGCCGAGTTCCAAATCCAGGCTGAACCATCGCCCAACACCACCGGGCGCTGAGCTTCGGTGAAACCACGGCGGTTGGCCTCACGCAGTACGCGCTCAGCGAAGTCGGAAAGGTTAGGGCTGGTATCCAGAGCAGCCGCGCTTTCAATCGCGGCCGAATAGGTCACCGATCCAGGATCGCGCACTGGCCTGCCTTCCTGATCACGCGATTCTGCGGTCCAGACAGTGACCAGCTTGGCTTCGCGGGTTTTGGCCGAGCCGTCGGCTTGCTTGCCCGCGCGCTCCGCGACTTCTTGAGTGCGCATCGGCACCCCGGTTCCATCCATTCCCAGGTACATGGTGGGAGCCACTTCGTCCGCTTTTTTCCACTTGCTGGTGTTCATCGACGGCGACCTCGGCCCCCAGCGCTTCTGCTGCTCTTTCCACCTGCTTGGCACTGACTTCCACCCCCGCCAATTCGTGCAATAACCCGCTGCTCTCTTCCAAGCTCACCAGCGCTGCCGCGCTGCCCGTCATGCGCAAAACGCCGGGCGTCAGCGAAAACGATTCCAGCCCCAGGGCTCGGTCCCGCGGGCAGAATCCGCTCTCGCATAGCTCACAGTGATAGTAAGCGCGTTGCAGGTGCAAAGGCCCCAGTACGCTTTCGAAGGTCTTTTCGTGACGGCCATGATACTGGGCGGAACCTCCACAGCGACAGGGCAGCTGCGGTCCCACGTGATCTCTGGTGTCCGTGTTGAGCCGTTGTTCCAGGGCCCGCGCTGCCAAGCGCAAAGTCTGGCGCCGTGCCGCCATTTCTATGGCTTCGAAATCCAAGTCGGCGATCGACTGGCGCCCTAAGAGTGTTTCGATTTCCTGGACGATTTCGTTTTGAAGGTCGGTTTGGAGCCCCCTTTTTCGGCCGCCTCTTTGGAAGCCGCCGGGGACGGTTCCAGTTGGGCGTCGGCCCATTGTTCACAAGCCTCCCGATACTGCTCCACCTGTTCCCGAAACGTATGCCCTTGTTCGATTTGCTGCTGCGCGAGCTCGGCTTGTTCCGGGCTCAGATAGCGGGAGTGGGTTTTGCCTGCCATGGGCCGTGTCAAGCTGTAATAGGGGCCGTGACGCGCTTTGGGATCCTGTTGGCAGGGGCAGCCTACTTTACCGCATTTCATGGTGCGCTCGGAGACCGACCCCCGGCGCATCGGTTTAGGTTGAGACAAAACTGCGGCCAGTTCACGTACGGACGAAGGTACATCCGAAGGAGTTTTCATGGATCCATCCTACGGCATTATATGCCGTAGGAGCAACACAAGAAAGAACGCTCTTCGCCTTTCTCCATTTCTATGACGTGCGCCCTCCCGGCCGGCTTGGTTTGACTGTCCTCCCACCCTTTGTTACCTTCAAGGGTTTCCACTCCCTGAGTGCCTGCCCCTGTTCGCGGCGAAGAACGTGGCAAAGAACGCGGCGAAGAAACAGAATCGAGACCCTGATGGCCATCAAGTTCCGGGGAGTTGATTTCCTCGAATTCGACTCCTTGCTCACGGACGACGAACGCCTGGTCCGCGATACCACCCGCAAGTTTATCGAGGACAACCTCATCCCCATCATCGAGGAGTGCAACCGCGCCGGCCGATTTCCCCGTGAACTGGTCAAGCCGATGGCGGAACTTGGCTTCTATGGCTCCAGTCTCAACGGCTACGGTTGCGCTGGGATGTCGAACGTCGAATACGGCCTGGTGATGCAGGAACTGGAGCGGGGTGACAGCGGCGTCCGCTCTTTCGTGAGCGTGCAATCCGCGCTCGTTATGTATCCCATCTACACCTTCGGCAGCGAGGAGCAGAAACAAACCTGGCTCCCACCGATGCAGAAGGGCGAGAAACTCGGCTGCTTCGGTCTGACCGAGCCGGATTCCGGTTCCAATCCCGGCGGCATGCGCACCCGCGCCAAAAAGTCGGGCAAAGAATACATCCTCAACGGCGAGAAAATGTGGATCACCTCGGGCTCCATCGCTGATGTCGCGGTCATCTGGGCCAAGGTGGAAGATGAAGACAACAAGATTCGCGGCTTTCTGGTCGAGGCCGACCGCCCCGGCTTCCGCGCCGAGGACATTCACGGCAAGTGGTCGCTGCGGGCTTCAGTTACATCGAGTCTCTCCCTGCAGGACGTGCGCATCCCGGAATCGAATCTGCTGCCTAAAACCGGAGGCTTGAAGTCCCCCCTCATGTGTTTGAGTCAGGCGCGTTACGGTATCGGCTGGGGCGCCATCGGCGCGGCCATGGCCTGTTACGACTGTGCTTTGCAATATTCATTATTCCGCAAGCAATTTCGCGATCAGCCCATCGCCTCGCACCAACTGGTACAGCAAAAACTGGCCTGGATGATTTCTGAAATCACCAAGGCCCAGTTACTGGCGCTGCAAGTGGGACGCCTCAAAGATAAGGACAAGGCCGCTTCCCAGCATATTTCCATGGCCAAGCGCAACAACGTATGGATGGCGCTGGAGTGCGCCCGCATGGCCCGCGACATCCTGGGTGCCAACGGCATCGCCGACGAGTATCCCATCTTCCGCCACATGGCGAACCTGGAGTCAGTGAAGACATACGAAGGGACCCACGACGTCCACACTCTGATCATCGGGCAGAGCGTGACCGGGATTGATGCGTTTTAGCACGTGTGGGGCGGGTCCTTGACTCCTCGGCCCAGCCGTTCTCTTCCCCTTCCGCTGCATTGGCGGTATATTCGTTGACCGCTCTTGGATACAACTCTTATCGATCAGGGGGCACTCATGACAGCTGTCGTCAAGACCGAAGCCAAAGCCCGAACCTTTGGCCGAAACATTGAAAGTGACCTGGCTTCCAGATTCCTGCGGGTGGTGGAGACCGCGGCCATCGCCTCGGCTCGCACCATGGGCCAAGGCGAACGCAAACTTTCCGACCAGGTGGCGACCGAAGCCATGCGCAAGACCATGGATTCGATTCCCATGCGTGGCACTATCGTGATCGGCGAGGGCGAACGCGATGAGGCGCCTATGCTCTACATCGGTGAAAAAGTCGGCGCCGAGTTTCCCGACGGCACCGAAGTCCCGGAGGTGGACATCGCCGTCGATCCGCTGGAGGGCACAAATCTGTGTGCCACCGGAGCACCCGGCGCCATCACCGTGCTGGCCGCTTCCGAAAGTGGTGGATTGCTGCAACGCGCCGGATTGCTATATGGAAAAGATCGTGGTCGGGCCCGTCCGCAAGGGCGCGGTGGACATCGATGCGCCGGTGATCGACAACCTCAAGAACATTGCCAAACGCATGCATCGCGACGTCGAGGACTTGGTGGTCATCGTGCTCGATCGGCCGCGGCACGAGAAGCTGATTGCCGGATATTCGTAAGGCGGGCGCGCGCATCCGGCTGATCGGCGATGGTGATTTGTCGGCGGGCATCGCAGCCGCCATCATCGGGACCGGTGTACACGCGGTAATGGGCTCGGGCGGCGCTCCGGAAGGTGTGATTACAGCGGCCGCCATTCGCTGCCTCAATGGTTACATGCTGGGACGCCTGGTGATCGACAAGCCCGAGCTGGAAGAGCGCATCGCACGCATGGGGATCAAAGACAAAGACAAGATTTACGAAGCGGAAGACCTGGCGCCCGGCAAGCAGCTGATCTTCGCCGCCACCGGAGTCACCGACGGCTCCTTGATGAAGGGCGTCCGGTTCTTCGGCGAGGGCACCCGAACCTCATCCGTGATCCTGACTTTACGCACCGGGAAAGTGCGATTCATTGACAGCATTCATCTGGAGAAGGGGCCTGATGTGAAGGTGAGGTTCGTGTAAAGCTGGTCGTCGGCCCGGGGTCGTTGGTCGCTGGTCTGTTTTTTCTTGTCAAAGCAAGCGAGCTTGTGGGGTTGACAAAGAATCTAGCGCCTGTTCATCTCTTCCCTGGCATAGGGCCCCGCTGAGCGCACGTGGCGGAGGCGTCGCATCAGGGCATCCACGGCACCGGCACTGCCTCCAGGCTGCGCCGCATACTGCTCGAGCCATTCCCTGAAGGCCGCACCCAGCGTCTTGTGCTGGGCCCTCGCCACCATCCGCGCCCGCTCGATCAGGCCTTCCTCCGCTCGTAAGGTGATCTTCTTCATAGCGATACGCGAGTCCCGTCTTTCGTAGAATATATCGGATGCTATTTCATGGGAGCTAACGTTAGGCTTTATTGTATAATCCAGATTAACAATCTAGATGATAGCACGGATTTTTTTATGCGGACTGTAGGACTGTTTGAAGCCAAACAAAAACTCTCAGAGCTAGTGGAGCGCGCCGGGGAAGGAGAGCGCATAGGAATCACACGCCGCGGGAAACTCGCCGCCTTGATTGTTCCCGCAGGTGCTGAAACGGACCGGAAAGGGGTCTTCGACGAGATTGAGCGAATTAGAAAGAGCGCCAAGCCGCACCGGGGCCTTAGCGCGAAGGACATGATCGAGGAGGGCCGGCGTTGATACGCTTTGTTCTGGACGCCTCGGTAGCGTTAGCCTGGTTTGTGGACAATCCGGTGGCGCCATATGCGACCCGGGTAAAGAAGTCTCTCGTAGGCGACGCCCGGGCGGTGGTTCCCGCTCTTTGGCACCTTGAAATGGCCAATGGATTCGCTGTCGCCGAACGACGCGGCGTTTTGACCACGGCCAACTCGACGGCGGGAATGACGGCGATCGAACAGCTATTGGCCCAAACCATCGAAAGCAGCGCCGATTTCTTTTCGATTCGACAAGCTTTCCAGACCGCCCGCACTTTTCAGCTTTCGGCATATGACGCGGTTTACCTCGACACCGCGCGTCGCGAGCAGTTGCCACTGGCCACGCTTGACCGAAACTTGATTGCGGCTGCTCGTCAGGCGGGAGTCGATGTGTTGCCCTGACGCCCGTGAGGTCGACCGCCATCAGCCTACTGCAGCACCGGCGGCCACTCCTGTGAAACCCCCGCAAACAGGCTGACCGTCTTTTCCAGCCGCTTGGTCCCGTCGTGGACCGCGATCTTGTGCGGTTTGTCCGGCCATAGCCATCCCAGAGCGAGACTCCGGCGTAGGCGCCGTCTTTGCGCAGGACGTAGTAGGTCATGTCCATGAAGCTGAAGGCTGATTCATGTCGCCGTTGTAGTTGCGCACGATGCGCTTGAGCGCGTCCATGCCGGCATCCAACGGCGACATGCCGTGACGCATGTTTTCGACGATGGTGTGCGCTCCCGCGACCTTGATGTTCTCTTCCCCGCTGCCGGTGGCGCCCGCCGAACCCACGTCCTGATCGGTATAGCAGCCGGCGCCGATGATGGGCGAATCGCCGCATCGTCCCGGCAGCTTGAAGGCCAGGCCGCTGGTGGTCGTGCTGCCGGAGATTTCTCCCTTTGTCGTTGAGCGCCGAACAGTGGATGGTGCCGGTGGGCGGAAACAGCACGCTGCCGGATCGCGGCCATGCGCTGCTCCGGCTCGATTCCGATATCCGCAGCGACTTGCTCTTCATGCGGCTGCGATCCTGCCAGCTCGAAATCGGCATGCGCTGAGGCGCCATCCCGGCAGCGCTTTCCAGTTCGGGACGGCCAGTCCCGGCCCCCACCAGTCTCGGTCGAATGAGTTTCCTTCCAGAGCAGCCAGATTTTGCGGGAGCGCTCGGTGAGCAGATTCTCGCGCGGGAAAGCCCATGGGCGACGGCGAATCGTTCCGCGCCTTCGCCCACCAGCATGACGTGGCCGGTGTGCTCCATGACGGCCTTGGCGACGAGCGAAACATTCTTGATATTGCGCACGCCGCCCACCGACCCGGCGCGCCGCGTGGGGCCGTGCATGCAGCAGGCATCGAGTTCGACCACGCCTTCCTCGTTCGGCAGGCCGCCCAGTCCGACGCTGTCGTCGTTGGGATCGTCTTCCGGACCTTTTACCACGCGCAGCGCAGCATCGAGGGTGTCGCCGCCGTCTTTCAGAAATGCGAAGGCGTCGTCGAGATAGTTGAACCCATTGTTGGCGCAGATGATGATCGGACGCTTGCCGGCTGACGCGGCCTCGGCCTTGTCCGGGCCGGGTTTCTTCCGCTCTTCTCCCTCCGACCCTAAAGACACGGCTCCCATCACGGCAGTAGAGAGAAAATCCCGGCGCGAAAAAGCCATCGTGGTCCTCCATGATTTGACGGAAGTGATAAGAAAGCGGAAAGGATAGCACGTCCGTGCGGCGCGAAAACCGGCCACGGATTACACGAATCTTCACGGATCAGATCAATGTGGAAGCAATCCGTGAAAATCCGCGGAAATCCGTGGCGAAAGGAATCTCCCTGAGGAGGCGGCTTACGAGGCCACGGCCATTCCGCTCTTTTTCAGGCCAGAGCGGAAACGCAACAGCGCGGCGATGCCGCCGACGTGGTCGAACTCCGGCTCATCCTTGACATACACCAGCTCAACGTCACGACGGATGGCAGCGGGGACGAGGGCTTCGCACACATCCTCCAACTCCTGCGTGCCCCGTCCGCACACCGGACAATAGCGCACCGTGTGCGCGTCAAGATGGCCACAGCTGGGGCATTCAACCGCGTGCGCGCTGTAGTTTTCTGCCATCAGCAAGGTCTGCACCTCGCCCATTTCGAGCGACCGCAATACCCGCCGCAGGCCGGTCACGCCGCGCCCGTTGCTCCTGGCCTGACCCAGGACTTCCCGGATCAGCTCATGGCGTTGTTGAGTGAACGATTCTTTCAACAGGCGTTCCCCTTGCTGGCGCACTTGCTCTTCGGTGGCGTTGCCCACGTCGGCGGAGAAGTGGCCCAGCAGCTGCCGCTTGACGTAAGGCTGAAGGTGGCCCTCAAAGTCATGCCAGTGGATGTCCGGACATGCGATCACGAACTGGTCAAAGACTCCCTTCTCCAGTCCCTGCTTCAGGACCTCCGCGACGTTCTTGAAATGGTGCAGGACTTCGTCATTCACACTGCGTTCGGCGTGGCCAGCATCGTAGCCCAAAAACCCGTCGCCGCGACCGCGCCGAGGCAGCGTATGGAAAAGGGCCTCCTGCTCCTTGACTTCATCGAGATGCAAATCGAAAAATCGGGCCCGGTGACGATCCACAAAGGCCACCCGTAAACGCGGCTGCCGGCCCACGACCACGGCCAGTTCGTTCAGGTGGAAGCGACGGTTGACGAACAGTTGAGTTTTGGCGAGTTGCGGCGGCAGATCGAATTCCCGCCAGATGTCCTTGCCGCCACAGGCAAACACCGCTTTGGCCCGAGCGTGATTGCCCGGCCAGTCCGCGGTCAGGTCCAGGATGCGTTGCAGATCAGCCCGGGCACAGCCATTGCGGCCGCTTTTCTCGGCCTCGCGCAGGGCCTGTCGAACCAGGTCCTTGGCCAGGATCGCCTGCTCGCGGTGCGACTTGTTGCTGGGCCGCGCCGGCTGATAATAGAAACTGATCGCGCAATCCGCTCCACTGCCCTGAAATTCTGCCAGCTCACGGATGTCTTCGCGGGTGATCATTTCACTCTCTCCTGAGTGCGACAGAAATGACTGCCGCAGAAATCAGTCGGTGCCTGTGCTCTGGAGCGTTCTGTTCCCAAATCGACTCGCGATTGGTGGTGAGCGCCGCAAGTGCTCGCGGGCAGCGATGATCGAGGCGCTGATCGACTCCGGCTTGCGATCGGTGATGGCAGAGATCTCTGCCACTGAAAATCCTTCGACCGTGTGCAGAATAAAAGCTTCGCGGTCTCGCGGCCGGACGGCTGCCAGAGCAAACTCCACCAACGTATTTATCTCATCCGAAGAGGCAATATCTTCCGGCGTGGAGGCCCTCCGGTCAGCGATCACGCTTTCCCTGGTCAGCATTTCATCCGGCTGATGGAACTGGAGCTCGGGTTCGTCGCTGGCTCGCACGTTAGGCGTACGCGCCGATTCTTCGAGGTGAACCGACACTACATTATCGGAGCTCCGGGCCTGCAAGTCGCCGATAGCGTGGATCGCCAGCCGGTACAACCACGGCTCCAAGCCCAGCTTGTCAGGCTTATCTCCGCCATCGCCCAGGGCCCCGGCGATTACCTCGTCAATCACTTCGTCCTTGGTGATGGAATCAGGGAGCATCTGCTCGGCAGCCTCGCGAAAGTAAAGCTCGCGCTCGACAAAAAGCTCCAGACGGGAGAGATTCGCGTTCACGTAACAACGTATGTCTTCGGCGGACACGGTCGATGGACGAACCGACGCCAGGGTCTGCTCAAACGGCACCTGCGCTTCCGGCCGGGACCTTTCCGACCGGCGCCGCGCCCACTTGTGCGAACTCCGCAGCAGGTCTTTGTGACGAGTGGTCTGTTGCAGCAAATCGTCGAACCCACTCTTGATGGCTACCACCGCCGTCTGGGCCGAGCGCTGCGCCGCCAATTGGCCTGAGGGCAGGCGCAGGTTCAGCGACACAGTTACCGCCTTGCGCGGAGAGGCTTGCTCCACCACGACCTTCAGGTGCAGCAGTTCAGGTCGAAAGACCTGCAGCCGCTTGCGCAGTTTTTCGACCAGGTGATTGATTTCTTTTTCGAGATCAGGTGTTTTGCGCAGTTTATAGCTGATATGGACATTCATGCCAAAGCCTCAGAACACGGGTAGCGGGTCCCGTGAAGCTCTATTCGTCCTTACAAGCCGATTCTACACCCCCAGGGGAAAGGGAAAGGACGAAAAGTCGTATCAGCTACGGTGATTTGTCCGCCATAAATTGATCAGGATTGGAACCAAAGAGCCATTCCGCATGGGAAGGCTGAGTGTTAAGATCAGCAAATCGGCAAAATGATGAAACGCGGGACGCGGCTTTCTGGAACCGGCACGTATAATCAGATTTCTTTGTGACAATTGGCCCGGGCCTTCTCCGAACCATCCTGCGTGATGTGGAAATGTCCGCCGACAACTTCCAGAAACTCTGTTGACCTGTGGCCCTCTTACACCGCAACGGTGACGGAGGTCTCCGTCCGCGTGACCGGCCGGTACATGGTGTCGCGTTCCACCGGTTCCCTGCCCGCTTCGCGGATCAGACGAACCAGATCTTGGCGGCGCATGCCTTGCGGAGTGGTGGCGCCGGCATCGTGGTAGATCTTTTCTTCGATCACGGTCCCGTCGATATCGTCCGCACCGAAGCGCAACGCAATCTGGGCGATCTTCGGAGTCATCATCTGCCAGTAGGCTTTTACGTGGGAGAAGTTGTCCAGCACCAGGCGGCTGACGGCGATCTGCTTGATGTCCAGCATGCCGCTGGTTTTGGGCAAGTGCTGCAGCGGAGTGTTATCGGGATGAAAGGCCAGCGGAATGAAGGTCTGGAAGCCGTGCGTCTCGTCCTGCAGCGCTCGGAGTTTAAGCAAGTGGTCAACCCGGTCTTCGTCGTTTTCCACGTGGCCGTAAAGCATGGTGGCATTCGACTTCAATCCAATCTGATGTGCCAGCCTGGCCGTATCCAGCCATTGGTCGCCGTCGATTTTGTGGTCGCAAATAATATGGCGCACCCGATCGGCAAAAATCTCGGCGCCGCCGCCGGGAAGTGAATCCACCCCTGCGGCTTTCAGTTGTTCCAGGGTTTCTCGAATCGAAAGCTTGGCCCGCTTGGACAAGTACGCCACCTCGACCATGGTGAAGGCCTTCAGATGAACTTGCGGAAAACGCTGCTTGAGCCCTGAAATGAGGTCGAGAAAATACTGGAATGGCAGATCGGGATGCAGTCCGCCAACGATGTGAAATTCCGTGACTGCCTCGGTGTAACCCGAAGCTGCCGTCTCGAAAGCTTCTTCCAGCGCCATGGTGTAGGCGCCGGGAGTGTCCTTCTTGCGGCCGAAAGCACACAGCCGGCAGGCGGCCACGCAAACGTTGGTCGGGTTCAGATGGCGATTGACGTTGAAATAAGTCTTGTCGCCATGCATGCGTTCGCGGACGTAGTTGGCCATCCAGCCCACAGCCAGAATGTCGCCGGTACTGTAGAGGGCGAGGGCATCCTCGGCGCCGAGTCGCTCGCCGGAAACGACCTTGTCGTGAACGGCCCCGAGCCGGGCATCGTCAGTCTGAAATGAATGTACTGTGGACATCACCTCGATGATACCGCAGGCCACGGCGCAAGTGACAGTCGCCGCATGCAAAAAGGAGTATCATTCCGCATCCGGGGACGGGGTCCCCCCGGTATCCGCTCATTAAAGGAGGAAGTCATGCGGAAGAAGTTTGTTGGAAGCGGACTCACCGTAAACGCCGTTGCCGGCACCCACGTAGTGATGTTGGGGCTTGATTTGTCCGATGCCCAACGCAAGAACTGCCTTGGCTTTGCCATTCAGCGCGAGGATCACACCGAAGACGAGCGTTATTGGATGAGTGGTACCAAGACGTTTGAGGCCACCGATCCCAATCTCGGCCCGGGAGGGCAGGTTTCCAGCCACGAACACCCCTTCCAGACATTTCAGTGGTCAGACTACAGCGCCAAGCCTGAGCACGATTATGCCTACACCGTCATTCCACTCTACGGCACTCCCAGTCACTTGACGGACGGAGACAGCGGTAGCGTCAAAGTCACGACCGAAAAAGAATTCGGGCCGCAACAATCTGTCTTCTTCAACCGCGGCGCCATCGCCTCTCGGGAGTATGCGCGGCGCTTTCAGAACAAGTCGCCTGATGTCGTCGGAGCGCCAGCCTTCATCTGGCTGTCGCGGGGCCTCTTCGAGGCCTTCCAGACCTTCGTCAGTCAGGCCAACGGATCGAGTTATGGCCTCTACGGAGCCATCTTCGAATTTCAATGGCCGGATGCGCTGAAGGCGATCAAAGACGCAGCCAGTACTGGCGCCGACGTCCACATCCTCTACGACGGAATCCCGGGTTCCACCGGCCCCGGCGTGAAGAACAAGGCCGCCATCACGAAGGCCAAGATCTCCAGCCTGTGCAAGCCGCGCACCACCGGGAAGATCATGCACAACAAGTTCTTCGTACTAACCAAGAACAACAAGCCCGTCTCGGTCTGGACCGGCTCCACCAACCTGACTGAAAACGGCATCTTCGGGCACTCGAACTGCGGCCACGTTGTAGACGACCCGGACGTCGCTGCCTAATACTTGGACTATTGGAATGAATTGAAGGGCAATCCCGACAGCAAGACAGAACGGGCGTGGGTCGATACTAACAATGTTGCTCCGCCCAGCCCCTGGAATGCGGACGTGACTCCGATCTTCTCTCCCCACACCGGGTTGAAAGCATTTGGAGTGGTATGCCAGTATCGCTAACACCGGCCATAAGCCACTGTTCATGACCTTTGCCTTCGGCATGCACAAGGACTTTCAACAAGTCTATGAGCAGAAAGATGGCATTTTGCGTTTCGCTCTGATGGAGAAGGAGGGAAACGGCCGAGGGCTGGCTCAGGGCAAAAAAGATATTCGACGAATTCGTTCCCTGCCCAACGTGGTCGTCGCCGTCGGCAACAATATCGTCACCAACAGCTTCGATCGCTGGCTTAAGGAACGCCAGAAACTTACCGCCGACGCCAACGTGAAATGGATCCACACCAAAATACCTGCTGGTGGATCCCCTGGGCGCCGATCCCGTGGTCGTCACCGGTTCGGCAAATTTCAGCGAAGCCAGCACCAATGCCAACAATGAGAACATGCTGGTCGTCCGGAACGATCAGCGCGTGGTGGATATCTACCTGGGAGAATTCATGCGGCTCTACACTCACTACGCGTTCCGCGAAGCAGTAAAGATCGCGCTCGAGAACCACGAGGTCTGGACCCCGCAGTACCTTGTAGCGGATGCCAGCTAGCAGAAGGATTACTTCACTCCCGGAGGCCAACGCTTCCTACGGCGGCAATATTTTCCGGATGACGGGTGGGCTCGGAACTGTCGCCAATTGCAGGCGCGTCACGCGCCGATGGGTTCTGTCCGCTTCGGCGTTGGGTCGCGGCTAGTGCTTCAACAGCAGGTCCGCTGCTACAAAGAGGAAGAACACAATCGAGATCACTCCATTCATGGTGAAAAACGCCGCATTCAGTTTGGACAGGTTGCCGGGCGAAACCAGGGAGTGTTCATAAGCCAGAAGCAGCGCCACCACGATCACCCCCAGAACCGCCAGTTTGCCCAGCCCGAAAGCCGCCACCAGTCCCATCAGCAGGACCAGCATGAGAGCGTGGAAGAAGCGCGCGATCCAGAGCGCGCGCCCGATACCGAAGTAGCGCGGAATGGAGTGCAAGCCCGCCTCCCGGTCGAATTCGTAGTCCTGACAGGCATACAGCACGTCAAACCCGGCCACCCAGAACGTGACCGCTGCGGTGAGGAGGAGAATACGCGGATCAAAAGATCCGCGCACCGCGATCCAGGCGGCGGACGGTGCGATGCCTAACGCCAAACCTAAGACCAGGTGCGACCAGCGGGTAAAACGCTTGGTGTAGGAGTAAAGCAACACCACAGCCAGCGCGACGGGAGACAGCAGCAGCGCCAGTCGCGACAGCCGGGAAGCTGCCAGCACGAACAGCGCGCAGGAGCAGACCACGAAGGTCGCGACGAATGCAGGCGTCAGCGTTCCGGCTGGCAATGCGCGGGTTTGGGTACGCGGGTTGGCCGCATCAATTGAAGCATCGGCCAGCCGGTTGAACGCCATGGCGGCGGAGCGCGCCGTGACCATGGCTACGATGATCCACAGCACCTGCTGTCCCCCGGGCAACCCGTTTGCCGCCAGCATGGCGCCGCACAAGGCGAAGGGGAGCGCAAAAACCGAATGCTCCCACTTGATCATTTCCAGAGTAACCCGCAAATTGCGCAGCAAAGCCACAGCAAAATTGTAAAGCATGTGTGGAGCGGACACTCCTGTCCGCTGCTTTTGAAGTTGCAGTTGTTGTTGAATTTGCTTTTGCTCTTGAATTTGCAGCTGCCTTTGAATCTTGAGTTGCTTTGTCCCCGCAGCTCAGACCGAGTCCCCACCGCTGATCAAAGGCACAAACCGACAGCCTTCCCGCAGAACAATCAGCGCCTTCCCGCCCTGCTTGCGGACCAACTGCAACTCCTGCGCCTCCGGCGGACCCACAGGGATGATCATGCGTCCCCCCTCGCGTAGTTGCTCAAACAGCGCCGGCGGAACTTGTGAGGCCGCCGCCGAAACAACGATGGCGTCGAAGGGCGCATATTCCGCCAGACCCCGGCTGCCGTCGCCGGTAATCACGGTGAAGTTGATCAAGCCGAGGCGGGAGAGCGTGTCTGCCGCCTCCCGTGCCAGCTCGGGATGACGCTCCACCGAGTAAACGTGGGCCGCGAGCTGAGTCAGCACGGCAGTCTGATAGCCGGAGCCGGTTCCAATCTCCAGCACCTTCGACGAAGGCTCCAGCTGCAAAAGGTCCAGCATGAGCGCAACAATGTACGGCTGCGAAATGGTCTGCCCGGCACCGATGGGAAGGGGATGATCTTCGTAGGCCTGATCGCGGTAGCGCGCCTCCACGAACTCGTGCCGCGGGATGCTGGCCATCGCATCGAGCAGACGCTGGTCGCGGATGCCGCGAGCGCTGAGCTGGGTCTCCACCATGTGCTGGCGTTCGACCGCGAAGCGATCGGGCTGGAGTTCGGCAACCAACGCCGCTCCAGAATACTCCTCCGCCGGCAATACTGTTTTGTTCGAGTGTGTGGCTATTTCTTGCGCTGGCGCACCCGTACGTCGATGCTGACCACGCCGTTCTGGTCCCGCACCGCCACGATGGAAACGTTGCGGGTGATGTTGTACTCAGCCTGGATAATCTGTTGCGACGCCTGGGCGACGTTGGTGGTGTAGGTGAGGGTGAGGTTGTTTTTTACCTGCTGCTCGATGGTGACCGCTGGACCCGTTTGCGTGGACGAGGTTTCCGTGTTCAGGCCCTGGGGATCGATCTTGATGCGGCTGACGCCGAACAGCTTCTGCACCCGGTTGCTGACCGTCGCGTTCAACGCCGCGCTCAGGATTGCGCTGGACGTCTCCGAGTTGAAGGCGGACTGGGACTGGTTCAGCTGCGCCGATTCCTCCGAAGTCTGCCCGAAGGCCAACAGTCCGATGATGTCGGAGGTGGGCAACGGCGGCTCCGAACGGTAAGTAACGTTGGGCCGGTCGATCTGGCCGTTCAGGTTGAGCGTAATGTCATAGTCGCGCACCCGGGTGAAAGCTTGCAGATCCAGCACCGCCGTCGTGGTCACGGGATTGATAAAGGTAATGTCGCCGCGCTCCAGGCGATACTTGGTCCCGTTAAATTGCACCTCGCCCTCGATGACGTCGGCGCGCCCCAATATCACGGGCTTGCCCGCTGTTCCCCGCAGATGCAAGTCGGCGTCGCCCGAAAGCCGCACGCTGGCAGTCTGCATCTGCAATTCGGGAGTGGTGGCGATATGAACATCCAGGCGGATGCGGTTCAGCAACCGGTTGGTCGGCGGCAACGCCGACCCTTGCGAGCGCTCCATGTAGGCCCCAAAATCGAAGCCCGGGGTCATGGCCAGTTTCGTGACGATGATCTCGCCATTCAATGTCGAGGCGGAAGAAGTTCCCGCAAAATGTAAATCAGCATTGGCCGTAGCGCTGACGCCGGGGGGATAACGCAGACGCACAGCCTCTCCGCGCACGGTCAGATCGAAGTTCAACTTACCGTTGTACGCGGTGGCGTAGCCGCCAAACGTGACCAGGCCTCCGCCGGTGTGGGCGGTGAGACTCTGAATCTGCAGACGGTCCTGATTGAAGATCAGCGAGCCGTTGATATCGCTCAGCGCGCTGGGCAGATCAATATAGGCGATAGCGCCGTGGTCCACTCTCAACTGGCCCTGGGTAAGGGGTTTGGCCACAGTGCCTCCCACCGACAGGTCCACCGAGACCACACCGGAAGAGGTGAAATCGGGATTGAAACTCTCGATCAGCTTCAGATTGACCCGGCCCTGGGCCCGCAAATCAAGTTCGCGGTCCCCGCTCAGGTGCGCCTTGCCGCTGGCCGAAATGTCGGTGCCCTCTCCCACCAGATGGAACTGGTCAATTTGCAGGGTCTGCTCGGCAACCGAAAAACGGATGGGGCCCTGGTTCTTGATCTTTACGTCTTCGACATCGGCGTCCAGGTTGTCAACATTGGCGGTGAATTGAAGTTCACGGGGCCGCCGCAACGGACCCACCATGTGCACTTCGCCGTCCGCCCGCGAATGCCCGTTCACCGCCCCGCGCAGGTAGGTTCGGAAAATCGGGTCTAGCTCCAGCTGGTGGAAGCGGAAGTAGACATCCGCGGGCCAGTCCTCACGCAGATGAACGTTGCCATCAATCTTGAGGTCCGCCTGTTCGAACTGGGATTGTCCCGTGATGCGCAGTTCCGGCCCCTGCGACACCGCGTTAATGGTGAAGTCGCCGGCGCGTTCCTGGTCGAAAGTAAGATCGTGGAGATGAATGGCAGCGTTGAGCTTGGGGGCTTCCAGTGTGCCGGAACCATCGGCGGAAAAATCCGCGCGGCCGGTCACCGCGATGCGCGGACTCTGCAGCGCGGAGATACGGGCCACATCAAAATTGTTACCGGTCAGATTGAAGTGATAGGCGTGACTGGTTAGATTGTAGGTAGCCCCGCCACCGAGCTTGGCCTCGTGGTACGCCAGCTCAACATTCTTGAACTCGACTTCCTCTCCGTTGAAATTCAGGTCCGAAGTTAAGTGCTCGACCGGTTCGCCGTAAATGCTGCCGTCTCGCAGCCGCATACTGCCTTTCCCTTGCGGGACGGAGCGCGTTCCGGACAGTTGCATGTGAAGATCTACGATCCCGGTGACCGGATAGGCGTAGCCTGCCAGGGCAAGAATGCCGGTCAAATCCGCATTCTGCGTATCCAGATGCGCCTGGAAGGGGCTGCTATCGGTGAACTGCCTGCTCGCAAGCTGGGCATGAAAATCAAATTTGAGCGAATCAGGATCGCGGCTTAGCGTGCCGTTGCGCACCGCGAACACCGAGGGTGACAGTTGAATATCGGCCTGCAGGGCGTTCCAGTTGATCGTTCTTTCGGGGGTATAAGCGGTGGCCGGAATTGTTGTCTCAAAGTCCTGCGACTGCAAATGGCCCGCGATAGCGATCTGGGTAAGCTTTCCCGTGGCGGTGCCGTTGAACGAAGCGTGTCCTTTCAGCGTTACCGGAATCTGCCCGGCATATCCCGCCGCGCTGAAAACCGGCTGCCATTCGCCGAGGTTCGTGGTCGTGACCATGACTTTGAGCGCTGCCGTGGACGAAAGTGTGCCGGACGCGTGCACCTGGGTGGCGCGGGTGGCCGCGCTCAATTCGGCAAGCTCCAACTCGCCCGGACCGAAACGGTAGATACCCTGGGCGTGCGCCGTAAGCGGAAATTGCGCTTTCGTTGACGGCGCCGGCGGCAGCATATCCCCCGTGAACTGGGCTTCTGTGTTGCGGATGCTGTCCTTCCAGCTGGCGTCCACCTTTCCGCTGGCCAGTCCCGCTGGTTTAATTCTTTGAAAGGGACGTGAAGCCGTAGCCAACGCGGCCGCAATCTCCGCCGCGGACAAGTCCTTAAATCGAAGCCGCGCGCTCCCGGTCTGCCGGCTCGATTCCTTTTCCTTTGCGTTCCGGCTCGCAGGTTGCGCATTGAGCCACTGGGTCACATCGGCGTCTCCGGTAACGCTTCCGCCCAGCACGTGGCCTTGGATCTGGGAGAGTACCAGCCGCCTCGGATCGATCGCATATTGCGCGCTCAAGCTGGCATTGTGCACACCTACCGGAGCGTCTCTCCAGTCGAGATTCGACAACAGGGCCTTGCCGATGGATGAAAAATCATCCGCCGACCAGGAGCCATGACCGGTCAACTGAAGCACACCGCGCCGCACCTCCGGATGCCTGGCGATGGCAGCCGTTTCGGCCAGATCGAGACTGGCGTCGTAGTCCGCGACTACTTTGGGCTGGCTGAAATCATTGAGCTGACCCGAGGCCTGGAGCCGTGAACGCCCCGAGGTCGCCTTCAGCGAGCGCAATTGGAGGTGGCTCTGGCCCAGGGTGAAGTGGGCCTCCGCGGTCCAGGCAAAGGGACGATATCCGCTGAACGCGGTGTCAGCCTTGCCCAGCAGAATGTTTCCTTCATAGATGCCGCGAAACAGCGAATAACTCATGTCAGCCGACACGTCGCGCAGCGCAAAATCGAGCGGCATTCTCTGGTCTCCCCAGATCACGTCGCCGCGGCGCACTTCGAAACGGCTGATGGACAGTGCGAAAAGCTGCTCCATTGTTTTCTTGGGCGACGTCGGCTTCAACTTCGGCTCCGGCTGGTTGGTGGTGCCGTCGGAATAAAGAATGATGTGGATGACCGGATGCTCGAGTACCAGATAGTTAAGTTCCAGCTCGCTATGCAGGAACGACCAGATTTTGATCTGCGCCATCAGGCTGTCCGCGTGGGCGTAGGGGATTTCTCCCGGCTTTTCCCGGCCATGGATGGTCAGATCGCGAACTTCTACCTGGAAGTGGAAAGGGACCGCGTGAATGCTCCCCAACTCGACTCGGCCGCCCGTAGTGCGCTCCAGGGTGGCGATCAAACGCTGGCGCACCAGCGCCTGGAACGAATCCGTGGTGCTATACCAGCCCAGGCCCAGCGCCGCCAGCGCACCCGCAAGCATAAGCCACAGCAGATACTTCCAGACCCTGCGGCGTCCCGGCTTCGCGCCGGTTTCACTCATTGGCTCCGGCCTCCGGAAACGGGTGTCAGCGCCTCGCCGCGGATCTCGCTTCCGGCCCGCAGGTTGTGCAGCCAGGCGGCCAGCAGTTGGCTGATCTTCTTCTGGGTGAGAAGTTCCTTGATTCTCCCTGTGACCTCAGCCAGGGGAACACTCTGTCCGCCGGATTGGCGGAGTTGAGGCAGGAGTTCCTGGTTGTAATAGCTCTCGATGCTTTTGGAATCTACCGTGACCGATGGCCGCAGGCGCGCATCCACCAGGCGCATCAGATCGAGTTCCACCGCCACGTGATGCTTGAGGGTTTCCTCGGTCAGCCGGTACTTGTCGAGCAGCGCCCTCCAGCCCAGCTCCGTTTCGGCCTCGGCGTACTGTTTGCGAATCTCCGCCACGCGCCGGGCCACTTCTTCCGGCGAAGCATGCGGTGAGTCCGTAGTTGGCTGTTGTTCCCGCAGCAACTCCTGATCAATCAGGCGATCGAGGGCCGCCTTGCACTCATCTGCGGTTACGCGGTCCAAAGGACGTCCCCCGCTGAAGGCTTCGTAGCGCAGCGAATCTTCCCAATTACTCAGCAGGATGATGTGGCCGTTCACGGTGGCCACAATGCGGTCGATCACCTCCGCCGACCCGGACCAGGAAGCGAGCGTGAGCAACGCGCAGGCCAGAATGGAAGTCTTTTTACCCATCAGAAAGTCTGTCCGATGCTGAAGTAAACGTTGAAATGGCTGGCGTGCTGAGGCTCGAAGACGGTACTCTCCACACCGTTGACGGTGATCGTCTTCTGGCCCGGGAACGCGGGCGGATTCAGATTGTATCCGAAATCGAAGCGCACGGGGCCAACCGGTGTCTTGTAACGCACTCCCACACCGATGGCGTGAGAAATGTAGTTGTAGTCGCACTGCTTCCTGGTGGCCTCCTGCAGGCACACCCCAGGGTCCTTCTGCGACCAGCGGAGCAAGCTGTGGAACATGTCATGCACGTTTGTAAACACGTTTCCCGCATCGTGAAAGATGGCGAAACTGATGTTGTCCTGAAAGAAAGGCAAGGTCGGCGGGGGCATGCGCAGTTCAATGTTATTCACAAACAGTGCCGTGCCCCCCAGGGGAAAGCCGGTGTTTGGATCGCGCGGCCCCGCCTGGTTCAATCCAAACCCGCGATGCGAGTTTCCACCGCCCGCGAAAAAACGTTCAGCCAGGGGCAAACACACCTGAGGCGCTGGGCAATCACCTCCCGGCTGGGGCTTGGGCACGAGCTGGGGCATGGTCGTATTCCCGTAGGGAATCTCCACCCCGATGCGAGTGGAGCGCGCCAGCACAAATTTCTGGTCCGAGTTCCGCTTTCTCCCGATCGAGTAGTAAGTGGAATTCTGGATCAGCATGCGGCCGAAATCGGTCTCCGAACCAAAATGACTGTCGGCCACCCCGCCATCGACGGTGGTGTAGTTCCCCTTGGTAGTTTCCAGATCGTTGTCGCGCTTGTTGCGAATATAGGTGAAGTTGGGAATGGCAACCCGAGTGGGCTGGGACAACAGAGGAATCTGGTCTGAACTGACCTGGACGTTGTTTGCCCGCACCCGCCGGTAGGTGAAACGGTAGGTCATGATGCTGGCCTTGTTGATGATCTGTTCGGCCTGCACCGATCCCTCCAGGCGCTGCGAGGTAAACGTGGTCACACCCACCGTGTTGCCGTAAAAAGCCGTAAGTGTGAGTCGCCAGTTGGGATTGTTGAACAGGCGCGGAGCGTCGTAGCTGATCAGTCCACGCTGCTGCAGGCGGCCCACGTTGGCCTTCAGGTTCACGGTATGGTTCAGGCCGCGAAAGTTGAGCCGGGTCACGCCAAACGATACCCGCGGGCTGAATCCCGTCTCGCCCAGCGGCTGGGTACTGCTTGAGCTCGGCTGTCCCGTCTGGAATTCCAGTCCCAGGCCGTAATTAAACGTGTAGCGTCCGGCTTCCTGAACGTTCACCAGCACATTCTTTTTCCGTTCGCTGCTCTCCGGATTTTGCACCGCCGTGTCCACCTGGCTGAAGATGCCCAGGTCATAGAGACTCTTCTGCGTGTTCAGCATATCGATTTGGCTCAGGGGATCGCCCGGCTTGACCTGAGTCTCGCGCTGGACCACAAACGGCCGGGTATGATCCAGTCCGGCCGTGAACACATGGTCCACGATGACCTGTTCACCGGGGTGGACGGTGTAAGTGACATCCCGGATCTGAGGGTCGGTGGGCGAACGCTTCGCCGAAGCCTCGAAGGTGGCATTCGGAAAGCCGTTGTTGAAGTAATAATTCAAAATGATTTCGCGGTCCTCGTTGATCTTGGAATACGCAAATGCCTGTCCCGGAGAAATATTGAGGTCGGGGAACGGGCTCGCCAGGGCGGTTTCGTTGCCTACGATTTGCAAGGTCCCCACCCTGGCCTGGGGACCTTCCTCGATCTGCAGCATGATGGCCAGGTCGTTCTGCTTGCCTTGATAGTTGTCCTCCACCTTGGGGGTTATTTTGACATCCAGAAAACCGTTGGCGTGGTACGGGTTGGCGATGATATTGCGAACGTCCCCGCTGAGCAACGACTGGCTGTACCGGCCGTGCGCCAGAAAGCGTCCGGCGGACTGGATTTGCATCCGCGACCGGAGCTGTTCCTCGCTGAAGCTCTTATTTCCCTCGATCACCAGCTTCAAGAGCTTGTGCCGCTCCCCCGCGTCAATGTTATACGTTACCCTCAGTTCTCCGGTCGGGACCGGGTTCTTTTGCACTGTCACTTTGGCATCGAAGTAGCCCAGCCCCTGCACGTAGTTGAGCAAATTGCGCCGGCCTTCGTTCAGCAAATCATCATCGAGCGCGTTTTCTTCATACACCGGGACGTTCTTCTTGAGCTGGGAGTGGCTGATCTTGAAACCTTCCACAGCGATTTCAACCTTGGGTCCGGGATCGATGTCGAAGGTGTAGTCCACGGTATTGCTTTCCGGAAGATAAACCCGCCCGGAGATCGCGACCTGGGACAAAAGCCGGTTCTGCTTTTGATACTTCTTCCGTAGCCGGTCGAGCGCACGGCTGATGCGCTGCACTGTCACGTAATCCCCCGTGTGCATCTTGGCAATGTCCTGGATCTGTCCTGCGGAAAATCCCGCCGGACCGTTCACCATTACGCGGCCCACCCTGGCGTGGGCCCCGGGCACGAGCCGGAACAGCACGTTCATCTGCTGGGTCTCTGCTTGCGGCTGCTCCTCGTCGCTGACTGACGACTGGTAGTAGCCGTTCTGCTCCATCAGTTGTTTGATGCCGGCCAGGCCGCGCTCAAGTTTTTCCCGGGTGAACAATTCTCCCAACTGGAGCTTGGATGCGTTCACGATCTGGTTGGCGGCCGGAGGATTCGGGGCCCCTTCCACGAAAATCTCACCCACAAAAAAATTTGCTCGCAGGCGAAACGTCAACCCGACCTGCCCGTCGGCAGTGGGCTCGGCCTCGGCTTGAATATCGGCAAAACGTCCGGTGGCGTACAGGACCTGGATAGTTTGCCGCACCTTCTCGCGCTCCAAAGGGGCACCCTCCTGTTGCGGAATCAAGTCAAGCAGTCCCGTCGTGTTGGCCGAGGGCAGATCGGAAAAGTCAATTTTCTTTACGATGAGACCCTCGTAGGAGGCCATCCCCCCAACCATCGGGACGGGTGAAGCCGGTTCCTGGGCTGGGGATGGTAGCGCGGGTGGTGCTTGGGCGAGCCCTTGCGCCAGCGGCGATTGTGCCGCCGCGCTCAGGCAGAGGGAGACCGCGAGCGCCAGCTCTGTCAGAGTTTTCTCCTATCGCTCCCTCTAGACGCAAACCGGCTCCTCGCAAGCGCAGGCGATATTGGTTCGATGAATGGCTATCAGACAGTGTTGCATTTGCCCTGGGAAACTGAGCGGCACCTATAATAATGGTTTGTGCGCTTGGAACTGGTGACCTCTTTGGAACTGGAAGAAAGATACTCGCGCCAGGTGCTCTTCTCCGGAATCGGCCGGGAGGGACAAAGAAGGCTGGCCGCCGCCCGCGTGGCCCTGGTCGGATGCGGCGCCACCGGCTCCGCCCTGGCTTCCCTGCTGGCCCGCGCCGGCGTCGGCACGCATCCGCATCATCGACCGCGACTACGTCGAACCCAGCAATCTGCAACGCCAGTCGCTGTTCGATGAGGCCGATGCCGCCGAATCGCTGCCCAAGGCAATTGCGGCCGCCCGCAGGATTGCCGCCTTCAACTCCCAGATCGTGGTGGAGCCCGAGGTCGCCGATCTCGTCCCGGCCAACATCGAAGCCTTGCTGGACGGGACCGAGCTCGTCCTCGACGGCACCGACAACTTCGAAACCCGATACCTCATCAATGACTTTGCCGTGAAGAATTCCCTCCCCTGGATCTATACCGCTGCCGTGGGTAGCTATGGCATCACGATGAATGTGCTGCCCGGCGAAGACCGCCTGCCTGGCGTGCGTCTTTCCCGATCAGCCGCGTGGCAGCTTTCGAGACCTGCGAAACCGCCGGAATTCTGAATTCGGCCGTAAACCTGGCGGCGTCCATCGCCGCGACCGAGGCCATCAAGCTGCTGGTAGGCGCCGACCAACAAGTCCGGCGCACACTGCTCTCCTTCGATGTGTGGAGCAACGAACGTGCCGAGCTCACGGCCGATAGCCCGCGCCCGGGGTGCCGCGCCTGCGGCGAGCGCGACTTCATCCATCTCGCCGGCGAAGGCCGGCCCCATATCACGCTTTGTGGACGAAACTCGGTGCAGATTCACGAGCGCCACCGGCCGGTTGATTTCGTGGAAATAAGCGCCCGGCTCCAGCCGCACGGCCCGGTTCGGCACAACGATTTCGTACTGAAGTTCTGGCCCGAGCCCTATGAGATGACCCTGTTCCCCGATGGCCGAGCCATCATCAAGGGCACAACCGACACAGCAGTTGCCCGCAGCTTGTACGCCAAGTACGTAGGAAGTTAGGTAGCGCCAGCGTTCGTTCGACTTCGCTCAGGACAGGCCTGCCGGCTATCGGGCGGGCATCTTGCCCGCCCAATCTGGAATCTGAGGTAATGTTCGAATTGGAGGACAACACCATGCGTCAGCTCGTCAGTCTTTTAGTCGTAATCTGCTGCTGCGGCCTGTCTGCCGCTCAGAGCGATCGACTCTATCCCGGAACCTACGCCCAGCCGTTCGCACCGCGCCTTGCCACTCCTTCGGCTCCCCCTGAAGCCTTGGCGACGCCGTCTTTGACTCTGGACACTCCGCCTCTTACCGTCGGAGCGAGCAATGGCACGCTGGATAGTCCGACCGGCTCCCCCGTGCATGTGAACCAGCCGCTCTGGTATGGGCCGGGAGTGCAGTTCAATGCGCCGGCCATGGGACCGTCACTTTCGGCTGCACCGACTACCGCCGTGGTTTCTGGTTACGGAATTGAACTCGGAGCCGCAACGTTTCAGAGCAGCTACGGCGTGGCCCAACTGGCGGGCACTATTTCTCGGACAAAAGCCAAAAGGGTATATACCAATCAGGATGTTGCCAGTGTCAACGACACCAATGGCTCGATCAGATTTCGAGGCAAGCTGGAACACGTGAACTAAGGCCTATTGACTTTGATCTGAACCTACGGCGGTGACGGCGGGTGGCCGCCATCGCCGCCGTCCCTGTTCATTCACGGACACCCTCCGCTGAAACCGGACACTTAATTCGCTTCCCATACACCTGCGAGATGCCACAAGCCGTTCGTTCTCATAAAGTTGCAGTCACGACACTTTGGCTTCCAGATTGCCCTTCTTGCCTGTAGCCACATAGTCGTCCGGGAGGCCGACCATGACCAACCTGCTGCAGGACCTGCGATTCGCCCTTCGCCAGATGCGCCGTTCTCCCGGCTTCGCCGTCACCGCAGTCCTTACCCTGGCGCTCGGGATCGCCGCCAACGTCATCGTCTTCGGCGTCCTCCAGGCATTGGTCCTGCGGCCAATTGATGTGCCTCATGCAGAACGGGTGATGACGCTCGCGCACACAAGCACGACCTATCCGATTTTTTCCTATCCGGAAGTGCGCGATGTGCGCGATGGAAATACGGTGTTTTCCGCGGTTGCCGCTATTGAGCGTCAGAAATTTTGGCCTGGAGGCCAACGGCGTCACCCGGCCTGTCTGGGGATGCGAAGTCAGCGGGCAATACTTCGAGGTGGTCGGCATCAAGCCGTTCCTCGGGCGTCTGCTGCAGCGCGCCGATGACGATCATCCCGGAGCCTCACAGGCCGCGGTGCTTTCCTGGCCAGCATGGAAGAGTGATTTTGGCGCGGATCCCAACATCGTGGGAAAGACTGTCCGCCTTAACAAGCATGCCCTACACCATCGTCGGCGTTACCCCGGAAGGCTTCTACGGGACCGAAAAGTTCGTCCAGCCCGACATTTTCGTTCCCATGGCGAATGAAGCATCGCTGGACGGGGTCAACTGGCTTGAGTCGCGGAGCGATCCGCATGTCTGGTCGATCGTGCGCATCAAGGACGGCGTCACCATGCCCCAGGTGCAGGCTGAATTGAACACGATTGCTGCCCGCATTGCCCGGCAGTATCCCAAGGAAGAAGAAAAGCTGACGTTCAAGCTGACTCGTCCTGGCCTGATGGGTGACTTTTTCGGCGCAGCCGGCGCGCGGTTTTCTGGCTGGGGTGCTGGGGCTGGCCGGCATTGTGCTGCTCGCCGCCTGCGCCAACCTGGGCAGCCTGTTCGCAGCGCGTACGGCAGACCGCACCCGCGAGATCGCCATCCGCATGGCCATTGGATCGAGCCGCTGGCGCATCGTCCGCCAGATCCTGGTCGAGGCCTTTGTGATTTCGATTCTCGGGGGCGCGTGCGCCTGCGGTTTGGCGTGGATGGCCCTCAGCGGCCTGGCTAACTGGCATCCACCCACCGAATACCCGATGAGGTTCCATATCGTCATGCCGCAGCCATCGTTGATCCTGATGGCGTTGCTTATCTCGGCTGCTCGCCGGCGTGCTGTTCGGGGTGATGCCGCTGCGGCAGATATTCAAGACCGATCCCAATGACGCGATCAAGAGCGGCGGAAGCCAATCCTCCGCGGGACGCCGCTGGGCGCTTCGCGATGTGCTGCTGGCGGCACAGATCGCGCTCTGTTGCGTCACCGTCACGGCTGCCTTTGTCTCGCTGCGCGGCCTGGGCAAAGCCCTGACCATGAACATGGGTATCAATCCGAAGCATGCTGTGCTGACGAAATTCGAGCTGAGCCAGGCTGGCTATTCGAACGAGGCTGCCGACCATTTCCAGCGCCAACTGCTGGAAAGGGTCGTCGCAGCTCCCGGGAGTGGTAGCGGCCGGCTACGCGCAATCCACGCCCCTCTCCCATGGATACTTCCGATTCTAATGTCTTCTCTCAACAGACTACCGATTTCAGGCCCTCAAACAGAGCATTTGATGCCTACGATTACACGGTCTCACCCGGATACTTTGCCGCCGCTGAAACACCCCTGCTCGCGGGACGCGACGTAAGCTTCACCGACACTGCGAAGACCCCGGCCATTGCCGTGGTGAATCGGGAGTTCGCCCGGCGCCTGTTCCACTCCGACGACGCCGTCGGCCGCTATTTCAAGAACAGCTCCGGCCAGCCGATCCAGATCGTGGGCATCGTGGCAGATGGAAAATACTTTTCGCTCACTGAAGACCAGGAAGCGGCAGCGTTCTTCCCGATCTCGCAGAAAATCAACTACTCACACATCGTTCATCGTCCGCACCCGGCCCGGATTCCTCCGACGCGGCCACGAACGATATGGCAGCCACCATTCGCAAAGTGATCCGTGATCTTGACCCCGCCGTTCCTATCCGGGAATCGAGCGCCTGGACGCAACCAGCTTGGACTGACGTTCTTTGTATCCCAGGTGGCTACAGTCGCCCTCGGCCTCTTTGGCGCGTTTGGATTGCTGCTCTCGATCACCGGCACCTTCGGCCTCGCCTCGTACACCGTCAGCAAGCGGCTGCGCGAACTGAGCATTCGCGTCGCCCTCGGTGCGCAGGCGAAGCAGGTTCTCTCGGCCGCGCTCGGGCCGTATGCTGATTCTGCTGGCCAGCGGGTCAGTCGTTGGGATGCTGCTCGGTGTCGCGGCGAGCCGGGTGCTTTCGGCGATCGTTTACCAGGCCACAGCGCAGGATCCATTCGTGCTTGCTGCGGTTGCATTCACTGTGCTGCTCACCGGATCGCTTTCGGTCGCCGGCCCCGTGAGACGCGCCCTGCACATCGATCCGGCAAACCTGCTCCGCGAACAATAGTTTTCAAGGCGGGTGGCCTGCCTCCGATGGTATCTGCATCACAGCCCGCCCTTGCACAAAACGGAAGGATGGGGCACCCAGGTTGCTGTTCAGCGCCGCACCACGCCCTCGAGGGCGTCAAAGAATGCAGGATAGGAAATGACCGCCGCATCCGCCCCGAATCTGCGTCTCGCCTTCCGCCCGCAGCGCGGCCACTGCAAAAGCCATGGCGATGCGATGATCGCCGAACGAATCGATGTTCAGCGCCATGCAGTTCTGGTCCGCCAGGAATCTTCAATCCATCTTCGCGTTCTTCCACCTGCGCTCCCATCGTCCGCAGATTGGTGGCGACCGCGGCGATGCGATCCGACTCTTTCACCCGCAATTCGCTGGCGTCGCGAATCTCGATGCCGTCTTCGGTGTAGGGCGCAATCGCAGCCAGTACCGGGATTTCATCAATCAGGGCCGCTGTATCGGCCCCTGCGATCGTGATCCCTTTCAAGTCGCTCCTTCCACCTTCACCGTCCCCCGCAACTCGCCGTGCTGCTCTTCCAACTGCGTGACGGAAATCTCCAAGCCCATCAGGATCAGGATATCGAGCAGCCGCGCCCGGGTCGGATTCATCAGCAAATCCCGGTCACGTCAGTTGCGATCCCGGAAACAGCGCCGGCCGCACAAAGAAAGAATGCCGCGCTCGAAATATCGCCCGGAATCGCGGCTTCAATCGCGCGCAGCTTTTGTCCGCCCGCGATCCGCACTTCATTGCCCGCTGCGTTCGACTTCCGCGCCAAATGCCCGCAGCGCGATTTCGCCGTGATCGCGCGTGCGTATCGGTTCCTCGACCGACGTCTCGCCCTCGGCAAACAGCCCGGCAAACAGCACACACGTTTTCACCTGGGCGCTGGCCACCGGCATGTTGTAGTGGATTGCTTTCAGGAGCCGCCGTGAATCCGCAGTGGAGGCCGGCCGCCCTTCTGCGCGGTGATCTTCGCCCCCATCGCGTGCAGCGGCGCGATGATGCGCGCCATGGGCCGGCGCGAGAGCGATTCGTCGCCGAATAAGCTCGCTGTCGAAATCCTGTCCCGCCAGAATTCCGCTCAGCATGCGCATGGTCGAACCGGAATTGCCGCAATCGAGCGGCGACTTCGGGGCCTGCAATCTCGGGCCTGCGACCGTGAATCACTACGCGTGTTTCCGTTGCGCTCCACTTCGATGCCCAGGGCGTCGCATGCAGCCCAGTGTGCTGGCGCAGTCCGCGCCGGTAGAAAAATTCTGGAGCCTGCGTCGTCGCCTTCCGCGATAGCTGCCAGCATGGCGTAGCGGTGCGAAATGGATTTGTCCCCGGGCAGTCGCACGATCCCGCGACACCTCGCGCGCGGACGAACGACGACTGTCGATCGAAGCTTTAATCATGGCCGGATTTCAATATAGCGAGATGTTGCAGAGAGATTGGACCAGCGGAGGACACGGAGGTCGCTGAAGAACTCGCTCGGGCAATCCGCCATGTTGATCGAGCCAATCCAGAACAAGTCTAGGCCAATGCCTTGCGCCTCGCCCGTGGCTTCCTCCAGGATTTCCGGCGGAACTTCCCGCATGGTGACGTGGAATTCGAACATCGGCGTTTCCGTGCCGCGCCCCCAGCGGTCCACTTCCCAATGCGCGCGGACGAACTTCACTTCCGCATGCCCGGTCAGATCGAGCAGCAGCGGATGCTGCCCGCGATAGAACTTCTGGGGAAAAGCCGCCAGCGGTTTGGCATCCCACGCCGCGCCATCCGCGGAGCCATAGATGCTGACATCCAGCGATTCCTGCTCGATGATGTTGGTGATGGCGAGGGTCAGCAGAAAAACCCGGCTGGCTGCTCCGCCGATATCGAGCGCCGGCCCATCTCCTTTGGCGTTGACCACGGTTTTTTCGGGAACGAGGAAAGTATTGATCGTTGTCTTCAATCATGACGAGAGAATTGTAGCAAAGGCCGGCGTGATTCGATGCAGGCGCGAGCGTCTCGCTCGTGCTCGCAGCGCCAGGACGGGCCTGCACGAGTGTGGACTGTCGTGCCTACATGTCTCGAAGAATTGCCGCAGCAGCTTGCCCGCTTCCCGGGCTGCTCCCAGGCGAGTAGTGTCCTGCCTTGCGGATCACCTTCAATTGGCTGCCGGCGATATTTTGCCGCATCAAGTCCGCTTCCGACGGCCCGGTGAGCACATCTTCATCCCCGGTCACGATCAGCGTGGGCACGTTGATCGTCTTCAGGTCCGCGACCGAATCCGGCCGTTCCGCCATGCCGCGCTGCACCAGGCTGATATCTTCCGGCTGACATCTTTCGCATCATGCGCGCGCGCCATCCACCAGATCCGGACGAGTGTCGCGCGTGGTCCGGCCCATCAACTTCGGAATCATGCTCTCGAAAGAAGGGCTCGGTTCCCCGCTCCAGAACGTCGGCGGCCGCCTTCAAGCGTCCGCTCGGGCCTCGGCAGTGTCGGCCTGAGCCTTCGTGTTGCACAGCGCCAGCGCCGCTACCCGCCCGCGAAAGCGCCGCCAGAACTCAAACAGCATATATCCGCCGATCGAAACTCCGACCAACGGCGCCCGCCCCGCTTCCGCGTCGTCCAGCACACGGGCGATATCGGCCGCATGCTTCTCCATGGGGGCCGGCCCTTCGCCAATGTCCGAATCGCCATGCCCGCGCAAGTCGGGAAGGATCAGCCGGTAGCGCGAGGTCAGCGCCTGGGCCACGGGCATCCAGAATTCATGATTGCCAGGAAAAGGATGCAGCAGGACAACCGGCGGGCCGTCCCCAGCACTTCATAGACAATTTCGGCGTCGTCACTCGTGAAGTGAATCATCGCTCAGGGTAGCACCGAGAGCGGGTCGGCCATTCTTGTCCGACGCGCTTGATTTTGACTTTGAGGTGCAAGAACAGGTATCAGACGCACCCCGAATCAACCCCAAAATCCAACCGCAAATCCAACCGCAAATCCAGCCCCAAAATCAACTTCAAAGGCGTCGGACAAGGGTGTCCGACCCACGCACATCCCCAACCACGTCCCAAATTACGAAACCCGGCTGGTGCCCCGCCGGCGCTTCGAGCCGCAGCGGCTCTTCCGGCATGACCACCCAGGCGACGGGATACGAGAGCAATCCAATACCAGTCATCACTGCAGTGATCAACCACACCAAACGGACCAGGGTCACGTCGAGATCGAAATATTCCGCCAGGCCGGCACAAACTCCCGCAATCTTGCGGTCGCCGCGCGGGCGCACCAGGCGCCGGCGCGCAACCACGGTCCCGATCCGCTTGCCACAATAAGCGCAATGGCTGGCGTCATCCTGAATCACCTTGCCACAGTAGTTGCAGTACATAATTCCTCCAGCTGCGCGGGCATCCTGCCCGCAGCCGTACCGGACGGGCCGCACACCCGTCGCTCCATCATCTCCCTCTAGGATACGCGCACCGGCCTAAGAAGTTCCCGAACCTAGTTCTCCCGATAAGCCTCTTTCATCCGTTTCCGTGCCGTCTCCGCTGGCGGCGTGCTGGCATCATTCGCCACCACGGCCTGATACTTGTTCAGCGCCAGATCCCGTTTCTGCAGCAGGTCGTACATCTCGCCGGCGCCCAGATTGGCTTTCTGCAGCGCCTCCGGATCGGGCTGCGGGGCCTCACTCACCAGTTCGTAAGCCGCCGCCGCGCCCTGTAGTTCTTCTCGCTGTGCAGCAGGTCGCCCAGGCTCAGAGCCGCGATTTCATAGTGCAGCCGTGGAAAATTCCCTTCGCTGCCCGCTTGCCACACCCTTCGATAAACTGCCGCTCGCCTCCGGTTGTTGCCCGACGCGCGCAGCAGGTTGGCCCTCTTCCAGCGGAAAAAGATAGTTGCGCGGAAAGCGGGAGACCATCGCACGCAGCGATCGGCAAAGACTCATCATAGCGATGTTCGCGGCGCAGAAACACCACCAGCAGAACTCCAGCGTCGACGCTGGTTTCGCCATTGGCCTGGCAGACTCGTTCAGATACTGAATGCCCTTCTCCTTGTTGCCACCCAATCCAACCAGCGAACGGCAACCTTGACCGCCCAGGGCAGGCTTCCCATCACGTAATTGTGCGCTCCCACCACCAACTTGGCGTCCGGTGGATTGGGATAGTTCCAGCACCCGTTCGTGATCGCGGCGCGCTCCGACCGCATTCCGCAGAGCAGAAAACCAGGCGCGCTCGATCAGTGCGGTGTAGAGGGAAAACTGCGCCCGGGTCACGCCTCGGGCATACAGCGCATCCACATCGTTCGGATTGTGACGGCTCGGCGTTTTTCCTCCGCTTCTGCGCCTGCTGCACCAAATTCTTGATCTGCTGCTTTGACCTTCGGATCGGCGGGACGGTGCGCCTGCCGAAATAAAACTGTCGTTCGCATATTCCCCGGTATTCATCGCGCCCATGCGATAGAGTTCCCGGAACAGGGTCGCGGTCAGGAGATGATTGACCGCGAAGGGATCGTCAGGATGCCGCCCCAGCACCTGTTCAAACTCCTGCACCGCCCGGTCATAGTCGAGGTTGTAGAAATGGTTGAACGCGGTCAGGTTCAGCGGATCATGGGGACGATAGGCCAGCGATGGCGGGTTCGCATCCGGCGACGACGCCATCACCTGCACAGCCAGCAGAACACACATCAGAAATAAAAGGGCTCGGCGTGGAAGCGGTAAAGGCAATTCTTTCTCGTCGGGAGTCGCTGAACCTTAGTTTACCTGAAGCCGGCCAGCGCACGCCGCGAACCAAGAAGGTTAAGTTCCCGTCGAATAGTGGACTGAAAGTGTGCCTATAATCAGCGTCCAGAATTAACTTTTCATAATCAGTCGAGCGCATCTTTCCTAGTGCCAGCGGTAATTCTTGCGCGATTTGAGACAGTCATCTTGGGGTTCGATTGCCAAAGAATCGGCGTTTCAATAACTTACCAACCTTGGGTTTTTGGTCACAGGCTTGCGATCTGGGAAGGCGAGGATTGTTATGTCTAACGTCGTGCACGATGCGCAACACGAGTTCTGGCGGCCTCCTGTAGTCCCCGGCGAAGCACCTCGCCCGGGCATGGTGGAAGTCTGTGACGGTTGCGCCACCGAGTTCATGGTCGGCTCGCTTTTCTGCCATGTCTGCGGGGCTTCGCGTGAAACACGGCCTTCGACCACTTCACATTGGACGCTCTACCTGGAGTTCCACAACATCCAGCGTGCGCTCGGCCTGTCCACCGCTTCGCTGGTCGCTTTCCTGATCGGAATAGCATGTCTGATTATGGCGAGTATCGCCGTTGGCATGATCTACAGCGTGCAGACCTTCAACGATTTTCAGGCGGTACAACTCTACCGGATGCAGTGGCTCCTGGGCGCCATAGCAGCCTTCGCGGCCGGCTTGCTGCTCAAGAAGTCCCCCAGCCAGAGACGCTAAGAAAACACCCCAACCCATGTTGGCCCGGACGCCCTCGTCCGGGCGGGTGAGCAATGCTCGCCAAGGGTTCGTGTTGCGAGTGGCCGGAGTGCGAGCAAAACGAAAATCAACTTCGAAGGCGGGGGACAAGAGTGTCCGACCCACACACACAACGCTCGCCAAATTTTTCGCATTTTTGCCAACCCAAAAGCCCGGCCGGGCGGGTGAGGGCACCCGCCCCTACGTGGGGTCGTTAATCACTACCCGTCTCTGTTGATACATGCGGTACAGATGATGCACCGGTCCGGTGCCGCGTCCCAGGGGATGGGCATTGGCAATCGCGGCTGCGACGTAGGTTTTGGACAGCAGTACGGCTTCGGGCAGTCCCCTACCCCGCGCCAGATGGCAGGCCATCGAAGTGGCGAATGCGCAACCTGTGCCATGGGTGGATTTCGACTGTTGCCGGTTGGATTTGAACACTTCCTGCTCGGTGCCGTGGCGACTGGTAAAACTCAAGAGTTCAATGGCCTTCTCCAGGTGGCCGCCGGTGATAACCACGCCGGCTGCCCCCATCTCATGAAGCCGGGCCGCCGCTACCCGCATCTGCTCCAGATTCGTGACTGCGAACCCGGTCAGGGCCGCCGCCTCGTCCACGTTGGGTGTAATGACTGTGGCCAGCGGCAGCAGGCGCTCGATCAGAAGTCTTAGTCCAGCCGCATCGATCAGATCGTAGCCCGATGACGATTTGATGATCGGGTCGAGAACAACATTACGTAACCCCGACTTATCCAGAAAATCACTTACCACCCGCGCGACCTTCCCGGAGCCCAGCATGCCGATGTGGACTGCCGAAATCTCAACGTCGGCGCTCAGTTCTTTGAGGGTCTCGGCGACAACCTCGGGACTAACCGACTCAGCCCGGCGAACCCCTGCCGTCGATTGGACGGTCAAAGCCGTGATACAGCCCACGCCATAGCAGCCATGGGCGGCGATGGTTTTCACGTCCGCCGTCACCCCTGCCCCGGAAGAGGGGTCAAATCCGGCAATAGTGAGGACCACCGGTGGAGACTGGGCCATAGTGCAATGTAACAGTTCCGATGCGGGAGCGAGCGTCCCACGCGTGCGGCAGCACCACGACGGCTCCTGCACGAGCGGGGACGCTCGTGTCCACATTCAAGCCGAAATCTTGAGTTAAGTATTACTTCAGCGCAAACCGAGGTAATGCTCGGTAACCCATTGAAACTAAACGGGAGGTAATAAATTCCTTCCGTTACACTTTGGACAGTATTTACTACTATGTAAACATATAAGGCCATTGACTACAGCAATATGGGTAGCATTAGTCAAGATTAACAGTATGTTACGTGAGACATCTATTACTAGATAAGCATCTTGCTAGGGTTAAATCCGGATTGACAGGCCGCCTCTCGCCCGGTAGCCTTGTCAAATCCTTGGCGAACTGTGGAGGGATAAGACTGGGAACGACTTAGAGATGTGAGGTGACAATGCGAGGACACATAGCTCATATACTGGCGACGGTTTTAATGGTCGTCAGCCTAGGGGCGGCTCAGCGACCGACCAGCTCAGAGTCCGTGAATACCGTCAGTAAGGCAATACCGGGCAAGGTGGCCCGGACAAAGCCGTATCAAATTGGGACGGCATCGTGGTACGGAAGCTACTTTCAAGGCCGAGCCACGGCCAGCGGAGAGCCCTACGACATGTACGACCTGACCGCTGCCCACCCCACGCTACCCCTGGGTAGCTGGGTACGGGTGACCAACCTGCGGAACGGGCGGGCGGTAGTAGTGCGTATCAATGATCGCGGGCCCATCGTCCCGGGACGGATCATCGACCTTTCTTACAACACTGCGCGCGTGCTGCGCTTCGAGTCGAAAGGCTTGCAGCGGGTGCGGCTGGACGTGGTCAAGAGCAAGACGAACACCAGAAGTCCGGAAATGATGGCTGCTCTGCAATACTAGCCCGAACGCCCCAAATCCCTTACACTCTCTTAAGATGTACGATCCGAGACAACATCTGATCGTCGCTTTGGATGTATCGACCGCGGCCGCCGCTCAGAAGATCGTGGCGGCCCTGGGCGATTCCGCCTTGACCTACAAGGTGGGCATGCAGCTCTATACCGCCGAAGGTCCCAGGGTGGTGCGCGACTTGATCGCCTCCGGTCGCCGCGTATTCCTCGATCTCAAGTATCACGACATTCCCACCACGGTTGCGGCCGCTGTGCATCAGGCTGCCGAGTTAGGCGTCGGGGATGCTCACGGTGCATGCCGGCGGCGGCGGCAAGATGTTGCGCGCGGCGGTTGAAGCCGCCCGCGGTGTGAGCCCGGCCCTGATGGTGCTGGGCGTCACTGTGCTAACCAGCATGGATGATCAGGACCTGGATAAAGTCGGGGTACGCGGCCGCGTCGTGGACCAGGTTTTGCGCCTGGCGGCGCTGGCCCTCAACAGTGGGTGTCAGGGTGTGGTCGCGTCCGCGCTGGAAGCTTCCGAACTCCGCTCGGAACTGGGCGACCACTTTCTGATTGTGACTCCGGGCGTGCGTCCGGCGGGCCAGGATCACGGCGATCAAAGCCGGGTGGTGACGCCCTCAGAGGCGATCGCGGCCGGAGCCACCTACATCGTAGTCGGCCGCCCCATCACCGCCGCCCCCAACCCTGCCGCCGAAGCCCGATTCATCCTCGAGCAAATGAGCCTGGCAGTCAGCGCCTAGCCCTGATTCGCTTTACACTTGTGAAATGTCATCTGGAGCGGGAGCATGACGAACGTCATCTAGAGCTTCTCATAAAATTCGCAGGCCGAGCAGGAGATAAAAACTCCACCGGGAACCCCGCGCTCGCGGTCTTTCACGCGCTTCACAATGCGCGTAGGTTTGCCGCACTTAGGGCAATCCGTGCTCTTGCTGGTGTCCATTTCCTTCTTGCGGTCTGCCGTTTTCGCAATCTTCATCGCCATTCTCTGATCTCCTTAAGGCCTTACCGTCCAATGTTTGGTGTTCAACTCAGTAATATTCCAGTCCGAGGTGCGTGATCAGCTCTTCGCCCTTCAAGTGCCGCAGCGTGTTCTTCAGCTTCATCAGCTGGATGAACAGATCATGCTCGGGATAAAGTCCGGGCGCAGTCATGGGAGACTTGAAATAGAAACTCAACCACTCCTGGATTCCCAACCCGCGGAGTTGCTTGCTGCGCTGCGCCAAGTCGAGAAACAGCACCAGATCCAGCACCAGGGGCGCGGCCAGAATCGAGTCGCGGCACAGGAAATCAACCTTGATCTGCATGGGATAGCCCAGCCATCCGAAGATATCAATGTTGTCCCAGCCCTCTTTGTTGTCGCCGCGCGGCGGGTAATAGTTGATGCGCACCTTGTGGGTGAACTTGCCGTACAGTTCGGGATAAAGTTCCGGCTGCAAGATGTGTTCCAGGACTGACAGCTTGGACTCTTCCTTGGTCTTGAAAGACCCGGGTCTTCCAATACTTCGCCGTCGCGATTCCCCAGAATATTGGTGGAGAACCAGCCGTTCAGACCGATCATGCGCGCCTTGAATCCGGGCGCGAGGATGGTTTTGATCAGGGTCTGCCCAGTCTTGTAATCCTTGCCACAGATCGGCGCCGAGTTCTCGCGCGACAATTGCTGCATCACGGGAAGATCCACGGTCAGGTTGGGAGCGCCGTTAGCGAAGGGCACGCCCTCCATCAGCGACGCGTAGGCGTAAATCATCGAAGGCGCGATCATTTCGTCGTTCTGGGTCAACGCCTTCTCGAACGCCTTCAATGACTGGTGGGCCGCGGTCTGCTCAATAAACGTTTCAGTTGAGCCGCACCAGATGGTGACCAGCCGGTAGGCGCCGGAAGTCTTTTTGAACTCCCGCATGTCAGCCCGCACCTGTTCCGCCAGGTCCATCTTGTTCTTGCCCTTTTTGACGTTGGGGCCGTCGAGCTTCTTCACATAGTTGTGATCGAAGACCGCCGTCCGCGGCGTGATGGAAGCTAAGGAACGGCTTCACCTGGTCGAGCAGATCACGCTCCAGCACGCCCGCCTTCGACGCCGCTGCGTGCATGTTGTCCTCAAAAATGTCCCAGCCAGTGAAGACCAGGTCATTCAGCGACGCCAGCGGGACAAATTCCTTGATCTTGGGCGAGAGCGCATCGGTGCGCTTGCCCAGCCGAATCGTCCCCATCTGGGTAAGCGATCCGATGGGCTTGGCAATGCCCTTGCGTACCGCTTCCACGCCGGCGACAAACGTAGTGGCCACGGCTCCCATGCCGGGAATCATGATCCCCAGTTTGCCCTTGGGCGCCTGGATCTCACTGCTGGATGACTTCGACTCCGTCTTAGTTCTTGCGTTCTTCGGCCGCATCGGCATGTTTAAGCTGCTTCCTCATCGCTTATGGGAATGTGAGGCGAACCGCTATGTTCTCGTATTGAGTCAGCATTTGCAACCGCACGACCAGTGAATGGCTGCGGAAGCAACGTGAACGGCTGCATCTCAGAGTTCTTTAACCACAGAGGACACTGAGTACACTGAGGTAAAGAAAAAACCTTCTCTGTGTCCCCAGTGTGCTCCGTGGTTAGGAGTCTTTTACTTCTCCAAGTCCAGGGTCCTCACTGGCAAGTCCCAGTGCGCGTCCAGAATCTCAAACCTTCGCTGTTCCTCGCGTTCATAGGCCGCCTGATCGGGAAAGAGCTGCTTCTTCAAGGCATCTTCCTCAAAGGGTTCGTTGGCCACGGTCGAGTTCCTGAACACGATGGTGACACGGTAATCCCAGCGCCCATCTTCGGTAGTGTGATAGCGGGGCTGGTCCATCCAGACTTTGAGCATGCGGCCCATCTCCACTTCTTTCTTGAGCAGAGGGTAGTGGTTCTTCTTGAACAACCGCAGAAACTCGTCGGCGTGCCCCCATTTGGTCTTGTAGTAATACTCGACCACAAAGGGCTGGCCCGGCGCGGTGGTCGTGTTCTGCGCTAGACCGTTGGCAACACCCATTATCAGCAGAACGAGCAGGAGAATCAGACGCTTCACGGTTGGCCTCCTCGTGCAAATGATTTCAGATTGCAGATTTTAGATTGCAGATTTCCAAGGGCTGGAACCGTCCCAGGCGTCATCCTGAGGGATTTTAGTCCCGAAGGAGCTGGCGTGCATCGTTCCCGCCGCTGGGCCAAGCGCATAGCCGCTTCACGCCAGATGCTTCGCTAAGCTCAGCGTGACGCCGTCCGGGGGGCAGAACACCTGAGACCAGCCAGAGACAATATCTGCAATCTAAAATCAAAAATCTGAAATGATTCTGGAGCCTACTCCGTCCGTATCCGGTTCTGCCAGTGGGACCACACGAACCAGATGATACCGGCGGCCAGCGCCACTCCAATCACCAGGTCAAACTGATGGAAATATTTTCCCAGTTCACGCCAGTTTTCTCCCAGCTTCAGGCCCAGCCAGGCCAGCCCAAAACACCACGGCCACGACCCCAGGAAAGTGTAGATGTGGAAGCGGCCGCGGGGCATGCGGGCAATGCCCGCCGGCAACGCAATAAATGTGCGGATCACCGGCAGCAGGCGCGCGATCAACACTGCCAGGTATCCCCAGCGGAGAAAGAATCGGTCGGCCCAATCCAGTTCGCGCCGGCCCATCAGGATCCAGCGGCCGTATTTCTCCACCACCGGCCGGCCGCCGTAGTAGCCAATTTCGTAGGCCACGAGCGATCCCAGATTGCAGCCGATGGCTCCCGCGGTCGCCACCCACAGCAGTTTCATCGAACCTTCGAACACCAGATACCCCGCGAAGGGCATGATCAATTCAGAAGGCAGAGGAATACAGGCCGACTCGATCGCCATCAGCAGCGCAATCCCGGAATAGCCCGTGGCTGCCATCACCGACTTGATGAAGACAAACAGAATGGCAAGAATTTTTTCGGTCATGTGGAGAACATGATAAACGGGAACGCTGCTTTGGAAGCGGGTGGGAAACTCGTTTGAGCGGAGTCCAAGGGACCCACCCGAGCGTCCCACGGACGGCTCGGCTCAGAATGCGCCTTCCTGAGTAAATGTGTATCCAGGCAACGAAGCGCCGCTGGCGTTCTTGTTCACTTTTACCCGGACTGTGGCTACATCGGGCGCCGACAGACCCGCCGGACGCAGCACCGCGTATTGGGTGAACACTTCGCTGTACATCTTGGTGACAAGATAGTCCTTGCCATCGCTGTCGTTCCGCCAAACCTGACCGAGCTGAATGGATTTCACCGCCACGTCAAAACTCCTGCGTTCGCTGGAAGTCTCTTTCAGGGTACCGGGACAGGCACATGGCGTCAATTAGGCCGGTGGTTCCACCGCATTACGAAAGGCCTGGCAAAGACAGTGTGGAGACGGACGAAGAACGTGTGAAGGGCAAGAATGTGTGGGGACGGGCACTCTTGCCCGTCCAGGCCGTCCGCAGGACGGCTAGCTCCTGTCACTGTCCCCACAGTTTCTTCGGCTATTTGCTAAGATTGATCCTCGATTTTGAGGAGCTCTCATGCCCCGCGGCATCACCCCGCGTCAACCTGCCAGAACCGGACGCCATGAAGGCATCCGCAAGGCCGCGCTCCGGCAAAAGCCAGGCGCCCTTCGGGCGCCCCGGACGGGCAAGAGTGCCCGTCCCCACACCGAATTTGCGTCCACGCCGGTCCGCACTTCAGCCGCCAACAAGCGAGGCAAGGCTGCCTACAATCCCACTGCTCCTGAGCGTATCCAGGAAATTCTTCAGCGGCTCGACGCATCTCTATCCCGACGTGACCTGCGCCTTGCACCACCAGAGCGCATGGGAGCTACTGGTGGCGACGATTCTCTCCGCCCAGTCCACCGACGTTCGGGTGAACATGGTGACGCCCGAGCTGTTCAGAAAATATCCCACCGTGCAGGACTTCGCGGCGCTCACGCCCGAGCAGCTCCAGCCTGACGTCCGCTCCACGGGCTTTTTCCGGAACAAGTCGAAGTCCGTAGTCGGAGCGGCGAAAAAAATCGTGAGTGATTTCGGCGGCCAGGTACCCGATCAAATGGACGAACTCCTGAGCCTGCCCGGTGTAGCGCGCAAGACGGCCAACGTCGTTCTGGGCACATGGTTCAAGAAAAACGAGGGCGTGGTCGTGGATACACACGTCCACCGCATCATCGCGCCGCCTGGAACTCACCCGCAATGACGATCCGAAGAAGATCGAACAAGACCTGATGAAGATCATTCCACGCGAGAAGTGGACTCTGTTCTCCCACCAGATCATCTGGCATGGGCGCAAACTATGCATTGCGCGCCGCCCCAAATGCGCCGAGTGCCCGCTCGAAAACATCTGCCACGCCGCCGACAAGACCTGGAGCACGGTGGAGATCCACAAGAACGCCAAGTAATTCACTAACTTCCTGTGGTGTCATCCTGAGCGGAAGCGGTACATTCGCTTGCGAATGGACCGGTGGAGTCGAAGGACCCCTCGCACCACAACTCCCGCGATGTTATGGCGGCGGACCGTTGCGGATGACATCGAGGGCTCCAAGAGATCGAGCTCTCAAAAGATCATAGGGGTCCTTCGACTCCGCAACTTCTTCGCTACGCGAAGAAGTTCCTGCGCTCAGGATGACAACTGCTACACTTTTCCGATCACCGTATGCGCACGCTTATCCTTATGGCTGTCGTCATTTCTATGAGCACTCTTGCCCTGCCTCAAAAGCTCCCGGCACCTCAGGCAATCACCGATCCCAAGCTGATCACCAGCAAGCCCAACGCGAATGTGCAACAGAACCAGCAGAGCCTTTCCATCGAGAGCCTGTACATGACGCGCTGGGTCGGGGCATCTGCCTGGTCGCCCGACGGCAAGACCATCGCCTTCGTCTCCAATATCAGCGGCCGCGATAACCTTTGGCTGGTGCCGGCCGCGGGCGGATGGCCCACTCAGCTCACGGTCAGCGACCAGCGCCAGACCTCGCCCACCTGGTCGCCCGACGGCAAGTGGATCGCTTATCATCTCCGACTATGATGGCGATGAGCAGTGGGACATTTTCTTCGTCTCGCCGAAGACGGGACAGGTAATAAACATCACCAACACGCGCGCAGATCTCGGAGGAGAGTCCGACCTGGTCGCCCAACGGCCGCTATCTGGCTTACACGGTGAAGCCGAAGACCTCGTCGGTGTTCGAAATCGACATCTTCGACACGCTGATGCGCGACACCAGACACCTGACCACCGGCACGCCCAAGGACAAGATGAATGTCGATCCCATCTGGTCCGCCGATAACAAGTGGATCGCCTACACCCAACAACAGGCCAAGGGAACCGATTCCAATCTCTTCGTCGCCGAAGTTGCGACCGGCAAGAGCACCCTGCTGACGCCGCACCAGGGCGAACAACTCTACACCGCCAACGATTTCTCTCCTGATGGAAAGCGTCTGCTGATCACCTCGAATGCCGGCAACGGCTATGACAACGTCGGCCTGCTCGACCTCGCCACCAGGAAAATCGATTGGCTCACCCAGGACAAATGGGAAATCGAAGGCGGCAATTTCTCGCCGGACGGCAAGTCCGTCACCTGGACCGCCAATGTTGATGGCAACACCGACATCTACGTCCACGATCTGGCATCCGGAAAAACCACTTCCCTGCCGCTACCCAAAGGGGTAAACCGGCCGGCCGGCGCGGAGTCTGCCTTCACTCGCGATGGCTTGCGGCTGCTTTACTCCCACAATGGTCCCACGTCACCCAAAGATGTCTGGGTCTATTCCGTGGCCGATGGCAAGTCGAAACAGATTACGAATTCTTTGGTGGGCGGCGTGCGCTCCGAGGACATGGTTGAGCCGTTCCTCGTGCACTACCCCAGCCGCGACGGCAAGTGGACCATCTCCGCCTTCCTGTATGTGCCCTACAACATGGCCCGGAGCGGCCAGAACGCGGCTGTCGTGTATGTTCACGGCGGCCCCACGTCGCAAAGCGTGAATTCGTTCAGCCGCATCATTCAGCACCTGGTCAACCAGGGCTACATGGTGATTGCGCCCAACTATCGCGGGTCCACCGGCTACGGCAAGGAATTTCAGCACGCCAATCTGTTCGACATGGGCGGAGGCGATCTGCAGGATGTTCTCGCTGCCGCCGACTGGATCAAGCAGACCGGTTATCTCGACCCCAAGAAACTGGTCCTGATGGGCGGCAGCTACGGCGGCTACATGACCATGATGGGCGTGACCAAGGCCCCGGAGGTGTGGGCGGCAGGTGTTCCCATCGTGCCCTTCGTCAACTGGTTCACTGAAATCGCCAACGAAGATCCGGTGCTGCAGCAATCCGATCTCGCCACCATGGGCGACCTGGAGACAAATAAAGATCTCTTCCACGAGCGCTCGCCGATTTTCTTTGTGGACCAGATTAGGGCGCCGCTGCTGCTGCTGGCCGGCGGTAATGACCCGCGATGTCCCAAGGAAGAAACTCAGCAGGTGGTGGATGCGGTAAAGAAGCGTGGCGGTGTGGCCGAGTACAAGGTGTACGAAAACGAAGGGCACGGCTTCGCCCGGGTGGAAAACCAGATCGACGCCTACAAGCGCGTGTCCGAGTTCCTCAAAGCACGTGTCCCGCCGGCGAACTGCGGATGCTCGCTCACCGAGTGACGCAAAATGTAGCGCGCGAGCGTCCCGCTCGCGCCCACGTTATTTCTTAGTGAACTTGTCGAAGAAATCTCCGGCGTTCCAATGCGGACGCTCGGTCTGCTGCGCGATCTCATAACTTACGGCTAAATCTACGCGGGTGCACTTGACCGTCGCATTGAAGTCGAAGGGCTGGTTCATGTCGTCACTGGGCTGATGGTAGCGCTGGGTCTCCCAATCGAACTGCATCTTCTTGCCATCAAGGTCCGGATTCACGGTTTGCAGGCCTTCTTCGATGTACAAAGCCGGGACCCCTTGCAGAATGAAGGAATACTGATCGCTGCGTATGAAGTAAACCTCTTCCGGCATGGGATCCGGGCTCACGGTGAGACCCATGTGTCGTGCCACGTCGTCCGCCACCGCGCCCAGGCTGGAGTGCTCGCCACCCAGCGGCACGATGTCCTTGAAGTCGTACAGGAACGAGACTTCATCCATGTTGATGTTGGCCACGATCTGCGCCATCGGCACCGTCGGACTGTGCGCGTAGTAGTCGGAGCCCAGCAAGCCCTCTTCTTCACCGGTGACAGCAAGAAAGAGAAGCGAGCGCCGCGGAGCGGTCTTCATTTCGGAAAACGCGCGCGCCATTTCCAGCAGTGCCGCTGTGCCCGACGCATTGTCGGCCGCCCCGTTGTAAATGCTGTCTCCCTTGATCGGATCTCCGACGCCAAGGTGATCGAGATGCGCGGTGAAAACCACGTATTCAGTCTTGAGCTGGGGATCGGAGCCGGGCAGAATGGCCGCCACGTTGGGACTCTCCAACTCCGAGTAGCGGCTGACCACGTGCATGGAGACGCTTGTCGCCAGCGGAAAGGCCTGGGGCTGGCTGTTTTCTGCCGCCTGCAAAGTATCTTTCCACGATTTCGGTGCGCCCTCGAACAGGGCGGCGGCAGTGACGGAATTTATCCTCGCATAACCCTTGATTTTCGGTTGGACGTCATTCGGTACGCCCTTGTCATCCAGCCAGCGCAGCGCGGGTCCCTTCGAAAAGCGGACGTACTCTGAAAACGGAGTCCGCTGTTCCGCCTTGCCCGCCCAGATGGAGAGAAAGCCAATCGCCCCATGCTCCGCGGCCACGCGCAGTTTCTGTTCCGAAGAAGAAAAATGGGCGCCGGGAGCGGACGGGAGTCTGGAGGGAGCGCCATACAACGCGGCCACAATCTTGCCCCGGACATCGATGCCCGCGTAATCGTCGTAGCCAAACTCCGGCGCGCTTACGCCGAAACCGACGAACACTACCTCGCCCTCCGCCTTGGTGTCGCTGGAAAGCGGGTCGCCTCCCATCACGCAATCCTTGTCGAGCTTCAGCGTCCTGGTCAAACCGTTATGTTTCAGGGTCAGCGAACTCTTGTCCTGCAGGAGTTCGATCTTTCGGAAGCGAACATTTTGGAAGTATGTCCCGTTTACTCCCGCCGGCTTCAAACCCATTTCCTCGAATTGCGCCCGCGCGTAATTTGCCGCCAGCTGATAGCCGCGCGTGCCTGTTCCCCGTCCCTCCAGCAGATCGTCTGCCAGAAAAGCCATGTGCGCCCGCAGGCCTTCAGCAGTGATGCGCTGCAATAACTCGCTGGGAGGGAAATCGGAAGACGTAGTCTGGCCAAACCCAAGAGAAACTGCCAGTGCCAGACCAAGTGGTACAAGAAGACGCCTTAGCGACAAATCCTGCCTCCCATGAGAAACGCCCGTATGCGTCCTAGAGTCCGCACCGAACAATGGCTTTGATGAGTCCTGGAATTGTGTATTGCGCAGCCTCGACGTCCACCGGCAACCCAAGCTCCCGCAGAGTAGACGAAGTAATCGGCCCAATGGAAGCAAACCGCACCCGGTTCCCGTCCCCACCCATGTGGACGCGGCCGGCTCGGCCGCCGCTTTCGGCGAGTAGCGCCACGAAATTCCTCACCGTGGAAGAACTGGTAAAAGTAATCCAATCGGGGCGCCGATGCGAAGATTTGAGTGCGGCTCGAAGCCGTTGCCGTGAAGACCGCGGAATCACGGTTTCGTAAGCCTCGACCACGTCCACCCGCGCTCCCAACTTCCGCAGTTCACGTGGAATTACATCACGAGCGACTTTCGCCCGCGCCAAAAGCACCCGCTTCCCTTTTACCTTTCGCCGCAAGCTCGCCACCACCGCCTCCGCCACATACTCCCGGGGCACAACGTTCACTTTCATGCCGTGCTGCTCGATGGCTTGCCGGGTAGCCGGCCCGATCGCAGCCACCTTCAGATGACGCATCGGCGTCCCTCCCAGCCGCAGCTTCCGCAGCCTCTCCCACACCGCGTCAACTCCGTTCACGCTGGTCAGGATGAGCCAGTCATACCTGGAAAGATTTTTCAGGGCACCGTCCAATGCTTTGTAAGACCTCGGTTTGCGGATTTCGATGAACGGAATCTCAAGGACTTCGGCCCCCAGATCGCGCAGGCCGGACGAAAGCGCACTCGCCTGATGGCGGGCGCGACCCACGACAATGCGCACTCCAGTTAGTCTGGGGGTTCTCGATTTTTGGCTTGATCCCATATCTGGAAAACAGACCACATCAGCGCGGGCGAGTCGCCCGCGACCACACTAGATCCGGCAGACCACATGTTCACGGCTGTTGTGGTGCCGCCGCCGCTTTGCCGTACACTTCGCGCAGAATCGCATCTCCGCCCCGACGCAGCAGCGCCTCGCCTACTGTTTCCCCTAACTGCACGGGATCGTCTCCGTCGCCGGACTCCCTTAGCACTTTGGTTCCATCGGGACGCGCAACCACGGCTTCAAGGTACAGCCGGCCGTTGACGACCTCCGCCAGCGCCCCGATCGGCACCTGGCAGCCTCCGCCCATCTGGTTCAGCAAGGCGCGTTCGCACGTGGTCGTCTGCGCGCCGGCGTTGTCATCCAGAAAGACAACGTGGCGTTGCACGGCCGAATCCTGGCTGCGAATCTCCACCGCCAGCGCGCCCTGGCCCGCAGCGGGACACATCAGCTTCGCCGGCAATACCTGCCGTATCGACTCCCGCTTGCCCAGGCGATTCAGTCCGGCGGCGGCCAGGATCACAGCATCGTAGTCGCCGGCCTCAAGTTTCCGCAGGCGTGTGTCCACATTTCCGCGTAGCGGATGGATGTCGAGATCGGGCCGCAGCGCCTTCAATTGCGCCTGCCGCCTCAGGCTGCTGGTGCCGACATTTGCCCCGTTGGGCAGTTCTTTAATACTGTTGTATTTGCGCGAGCAGAAAACATCGCGGGCATCTTCGCGAGCGGTGACGGCGGCGATCTCAAAACCCACCGGAATTTCGGTGGGCAGGTCCTTCAGGCTGTGCACTGCGAGATCGACCCGCCTTCTGCCAGGGCTTCCTCAATTTCCTTGGTGAACATGCCCTTGGTGCCGACCTGGGCGAGGGCGACATCGGTGATTTTGTCGCCGGTGGTCTTGATGATCTCAATTTCGACGTCGTGCCCGCGTTGTTCGAGCAGCGCCTTGATGTGACTGGCCTGCCAAAGCGCAAGTTGCGATCCGCGGGAACCGATGCGTAGCCGGGCCACTACGTTTCCGCTCCCGATTCTCCGCTGCCCGACTTCGCCGCGTTCTGATCTTCTTTCCTTCTGCCTTGCAGTTCCTTCTCTTGCACTCTGTCACGGAGATCGAACAGCCGTCGCACGACATCGACCACGGTAGTGGCTTCCGCCTCCCGCACCGCTGTCTTCAGGGTGCTGATCGGTGTATGCATGATCTTGCTGATGATGCCGCGGGTGAGCGCTTCCACCGCCAGCTCCTGCTCGGGTAGAGGGCCCCCAGGCGGCCGCGCACCCGGTCAATCTCTGCCTGGCGAATCGTTTCCAGGTGGTCCTGCAACGAGACGATGGTAGGAACCACATCCAGCGTCCGCAGCCGGACCTGAAAACGTTCCACCTCGACTGTGATGATGGCCTCCGCGCGCTCCGCTTCTTTCCTGCGGTCGGCAACGTGCGAAGAGACGGCCTGCTGCAAATCGTCAATGTCGTAAACGAAGATGCCGTCCAGCCGGTTCATCTCGGGATCGACATCCCGGGGCACAGCGATATCGATAAAAAACATGGGCCGGTTCTTGCGCCGCGCCAGAAACAGCTCTCCATGTTCGCGCCGGAAGATGGCATGGGGCGCGCCCGTCGAGGTAATCACGATATCGGCGCGGTCGCAGGTCTCGTAAAGCTGCTCAAACAGGATTGCCTTCCCGCCGAAGCGGGCCGCCATCTGCTGGGCACGATCATAGGTGCGATTGGCCACAAAGATAGACTCCGCGCCGTGTGCCATCAGGTGGCGCGCCGCCAGTTCGCTCATCTTGCCGGCGCCGACAAGATAAACGTGTTTGCCTTGCAACGACCCAAAGATCTTCTTGGCCAGTTCCACTGCGACTGAGGCCACCGAAACTGCGGAGGAGCCCACTGCGGTTTCCGTTCGCACTCGCTTGGCCACAGCGAACGCCCGGGTCAAAAGCAGGTCAAGGTGCGAGTGCACCGCGCCCACGGCGCGGGCCGAGGCATAAGCTTCCTTCACCTGCCCCAGAATCTGCGGCTCGCCCACCACCATCGAGTCCAGGCTCGAAGTCACGCGAAACAGGTGCCGGACCGCATCGCTTTCACTGTATTCATAAAGGTGAGGCTCGTACTCGGACGGATTCAGTTGAAAGTATTCGCGCAGAAAGGCGCGCAGATCCACCACGCCATTTTTGGTTTGCGCCAGCACTTCCACCCGGTTGCAGGTGGACAGGATGATGCCTTCGTCCACCCCCGGATGCCCCGCCAGGTGCCTCAATGCCTCGGGCAGCTGCGACTCGGGAATGGCCAGGCGTTCCCGCACCTCCACCGGCGCCGTCCTGTGGTTCACCCCGATGAGTTGAAACTTCATGATTGGACGAACCTGTGAATCGTACTGTAGTAATTCGCCGACCAGGCAATGACCGCCGCGATCATAGCGCCTGTGGCCAGATACGCAGCCCGCCGCCCCCGCCATCCCGCAATCCAGCGGGTAAACACTATGACCATGTAAACCGCCCACATCAGCAACGACAGAAAAATCTTGGGATCGAGGAAGTCCAGCCGCCCGTAGGTGGCCTGGGCCACGATGCTGCCCGCCACCAGTCCCAGGGTCATAAAAGGAAAGCCGAGCAGCAGCGAGCGATAGCCGATCTGGTCAATCACCTCGAGAGCGGGCAGGCGCTGCAGAATCGCAGCCGGCTTTTTCGATTTCAGACTGCGTTCCTGCAGAAGGTAAAGCAGGCTGGCGGCAAAGCTCAGGAACAACGCCGCGTAACCAATGAAGATCATGGCAATGTGGGCGAAGAGCCACCCCCGGCGCATGCCTGGCGAAACCTCCAGAAATGGCTGTTGCGTAGTCGCCGCGACAAAGGTCAAAACAAAAACCAGTGGAAACACCACGATGCCAGGCGAGGTGGTGCGATACACCAGATACACAATCATGAACGCCGCCATAACCACCAGGGCCAGCAGCGATTCCGAATTGTGCACGGAGGCAAGCGTCAGCTGCCCTGAAAGCAGCACAGCTTCGCTCAGAGACACAAATTGAAACACCATTCCCAGGCTCATGGCGGGCAGCGCCACCCGGTTCAACAGAGAACTGGTGCGAGTGAGTGCCAGGAGAGCGTAGAGCAGTCCCACTGCGTAGCAACACAGCGCCACTCGGAGCCACAGTATTGGCATAAGTAAGAGATTAAGAGATAAGGTTCGAACAAACCTCGAACTGACACCCGGCCAGTCCGCTGGCGTGATTATAGTCTGCACCGCAGCCAGGGCAGAAGAGTAAGAAGGGTACCACCTGCGGGGTCGCGCCGGCGTCCCCGCCCTCCGCTCGTCAGTACGCTCAAAGCCGGCAAGAACAGGGCGGGCTCTGCCCGCCTATCGGCCGGCGAGACGCCAGCGCCACGGTAACCCGTTACTGCACTCCCAAAGCATCGAGGGCCTTTTCAAGACTGTCGGAAATTACGTTGAGCCGCCGCCCATCAGCCATCATGTCTGCAATTTCGTCGAAGGCCTGAAACAACCTGAGCTTGACCGCTCCATATTGCTCGGCGTCAGTCAGCTCACGCCCATGCGCCGCCGCCCAGGTACGCAGAGATTCGTCGGGCAGGAAAACGCTCACGGCAAAAGTAGTCTTGCGATCCGAGGTGACGTCGAAAATGTACTCGCTGGCCGGAGCCTCAGGAGCATCCTCCAAAGCCATGCGCTTTCCCACGAAATAGTATTGATAGACGTATCCCTGGCCACCGGTGTAGGTCTTCATGCGACGGAGAGTCATAAAAGTCAGTCGCCGGTCGTCGGTCGTCAGTCCTCAGCAGCTAGCGCCTGCGGTCTTGCCGACGACTGACGCCTGAGGACTGACGACCCCTACTTACCATTTCCTGGCGAGACTACGCGTCCATATTCGCTCGCCCGGGCCAGCCGGTCAAACATGTGATAGGTGGCGCCAGAAATTCTCGCGATGGCGTCCTCGCCGTCCCGCTCGCGGCGCAGGTACGTCGTCATCACGCAGATCACGTACGGACGATTCTCGACAAAGACGACGCCCGAATCATTACGCACGCCCTCGAGCTCGCCCGGCTTGTTGGCGATCCTCAAGCCTTCGGGCAAGTCTCGCGGAATGAAACTGTCCTTATGGGTGCTGAGCATGGTGAAGAAATCGGCAGTCATTTCCTTGTTCAAGACTTTGCCGAGATAGAGATCCCGGAGCAGGGTCATCATTTCTGCGGGCGTCGAAATGTTTTCCCTGCCCTCGCTGGCCGCCTTCAGGTCCATCATTTTCCGGCGTAGCCGCGTATGTGCAAGGCCCAGCGAATCCATCAGCGCATTGAGGTTCTCCATGCCAACCCGGTCGATCAAAACGTTGGTCGCGCTGTTATCGCTCACCGCAACCATTATGGTGGCCAAATCACGCAACGTAATCCGGGTCACTCCCGGGGTAAGTCCGCTCATGATGTCGCTGTCCGGAACCAGATCCGCAGCCTGCACGGTGTACAAATCGGTGAGTTTGAGCTTGCCGGCTTGCGCCTGACGATAGAGCTCGGCCAGGACGGCGATCTTGATCGAGCTGGCCTGGGGAAAAACATCGTCGCCGTGCAGCAGGAATTTCTGTCCGCTGCCCAGGTCAAGAATGGCAACGCCCAGCACGCCGTCCAGACTGCGATCAACGTCGTTAATGTTGGATTCGAGTTTCTGCCAGAGGACTTCCTGCTTGGCGGGGGCAGTTTGGGCTGAAGTGATGCCTACCAACAGAAACAGGACGAAGAAACTTTTCAAGAGTCCGCCCCTCCGGAGACCAGCCATTATAGCCACTGTCATGCTGAGCGACTGAACCCTCTTTGCCTCGCAACGAGGGTGGAGGAGTTGAAGCACCTCTACCTCAGCTCGGCACTGCCGGAAATAGGGTCCTTCGACTCCGCACAGGATGACAGCTTATCTCGACACTCACCCCTCGATTGTCGCCTCCCGAAGCCGCTTGACCGCGGTCTCCGAGGTCACCGGCGAGTAATACACTTCTTTGAAGGTGTACGACTTCGCCTTGCCGGCGATCACTGGCAGGATTTCAATGTGCCAGTGGTAGTCGTCGTCGATAGTCTTCCAATATTCCAGACTCTTCGATCGAAACAGGCTGTTGGGAGAAGTGTGCAGCACCAGATGAAACTCCCCGGTCACGCTGCGAATCCTTTGCAGGGTGCGCCGCAGCAGGGCGCCGAAGTCGAGCATAGTGGCGGGCCGGGCAAGTCCGAAGCGCTCGAAAGCAGCATCGTGGCTCCGAGGAAGGATCCAGGTCTCATAGGGCACGCGCGGCGCATAAGGGCAGAGCGCGATGAAGTCGCCGCGCACTTCGATCACCCGTTGGTTCTGCCGCAGTTCCTGGGAAATGATGTCGCAGAAGACGCAGCGTTCCTTGGCTTTGAAATAGTCCCGAGCGGCACGCAGTTCATAAAGCACCCGGCGGGGCACAAATGTGGTCGCGGTAAGCTGCGAATTGGGATGCTCGAATTCCTGGCCGGCGTTGACTCCGTAATTCTTGAAGATGCTGACATACTTGAAGCGAGCATCGCGTTTCAAGTCCTGAATGCGGTGCGCCGCCAACAGCAGGAACTGCTCGATCTCAGCATTGCTCGCCTTCCACAGCTGCCGGTCGTGCCGCACATTCTCGATCAGCACCTCGTGCGCGCCCACCGCGGACATGCGATCGTAAATGCCGTCCCCGCGTCGCGTCGGCTCGCCTTCAATGCGATACAGCGGCGCGGGGTGGACCACCGCGCGCGCCGACCAGGGGCCGCCCGCGATCCCCGGCATGTTGGAAACCAGCTGGGCCGTTACGGGTGAATTGGGACAAAACCGGCAGAAGGCTTCCGGGCGCGGAGTGCTATCAGGAACATCGTCGCCGGTGATGACCCACGAGCGGGTAATGGGATCCTTACGCAATTCCATGGCTGTAAGGAAAACATCGGCGTGGATGGCCCGTCAACTGCGATCTGGCACCGTAGTATCTGATGCACTTTGCTTTGCGGAATCCGGGCTGTGATTTCCATCACCGGGAGAGCAACACCACGTTTGTTATAATCCGCGCACGAAGCCCGTTGAAATGACCGAGCCGTCCACCCCGTTGATGCGGCAGTATGCCGCCATCAAGAAGGAGCATCCCACTGCTCTGCTGTTCTTCCGCCTGGGAGATTTCTACGAGCTTTTCTTCGACGACGCCGTCCTGGCCGCCAAAGAACTGCAGATCACACTCACCTCGCGCAACAAGGAGAAAGGCGTCGCCATCCCCATGTGTGGCGTCCCTCACCATGCCGCCGAAGGCTATATTTCGAAGCTGATCCGGAAAGGCTTCAAAGTCGCGATCTGTGAGCAAGTGGAGGACCCGCGCCTGGCCAAGAAACTGGTTCGTCGCGAGGTCACAAGAGTAGTCACCCCGGGCACGGCGGCAGATTCTTCTCTAAGTTCCGAAGAAAACAATTTCCTGGCCGCCATCGCGCAGAGCGGCGAGCGCGTCGGTTTCGCCGCCCTCGACCTCTCCACCGGCGAATTTCGCGCCACCGAATTCCAGGGAGAAGACGCCAGCAAAAGAATCCAGGAAGAAATCCAGCAGTTGCGCCCCAAGGAAGTCCTGTACGCGTCATCGGCCCCGCTGTTCGAGAAAGGCCGGCCGACCCACGAACCGTGTGGGGACGGGTCTCCGACCCGTCCGGGCCGCCCAAGGGGCAGCTCGGGTTTCGCCGAAACTCCGCTCGATGACTGGATCTTCGCCCCTGACCACTCCATTCCGCTGCTGGAAAATCATTTTGGAGTGCTGTCCCTCGAAGGCTTTGGCCTGTCCGGCAAACCTGCGGCGGCGGCCGCGGCGGGCGCCATCCTCTACTACGTTCGCTCCACCCAGCGTGGAACCCTAAGCCACGTGGACCGCATCGGATTCTACGAACGGCAAACCTGCCTGGTGCTCGACGCCGTCACCGTGCGCAACCTGGAACTGATCGAACCGCTCTTCGCCGGCGCCGACGCCGGCGTTACTTTGTTCCGCTCGATAGACGCCACCGTTACCCCCATGGGCAAGCGCCTGCTGCGCTCCTGGCTGCTGCGTCCGTCCATCGACATCGCGGAAATCAACGCCCGCCTGGATGCCGTCGAGGCCCAGGTCAAGGAAACCATTGCACGCGAAGAACTCCGCCGCGCGCTCGATGGAATCCTCGATCTGGAACGTCTGCTCAGCCGAGTCACGCTGGAAACCGCTAACCCGCGCGATGTCCTGGCTCTGGCCGCTTCCCTGGCAAAGCTGCCAGCGGTTCGCGGAGCCTTGGAGCGTGTGTCCACCGCCAACTCGGCCGTGCAGCCGAGACCCACGGCGGTCCCGAGTCGCCTCTCCGCCCTGCACGCGTCGGTGGACGAACTCACCGACCTCCGCCAGCGCATCGAAAGCGCTATCATCCCGGAGCCACCCATCTCCCTCAGCGACGGCGGCGTCATTCAACCGGGCGTTGACACAGAACTAGATCAGCTCCGCGACCTCAGCCGCAACAGCAAACAGTTCCTGGCCCAGATCGAACAGCGCGAGCGTCAGCGCACCGGCATTGCCAGTCTGAAGGTAAAGTTCAACTCCATTTTTGGCTACTATCTCGAGATCTCAAAAGCGAATTCGCACCTGGCCCCACCCGATTACGAACGCAAGCAAACCCTGGTCAATGCCGAGCGCTTTACCACTCCGGAGTTGAAGCAATACGAATCAAAGATTCTCGACGCCCAGGAAAAGATCGTCGATATCGAACGCCGGTTGTTTACCGAGCTGCGCTCGGCCATTGCAGGGGAGGCCCGCAGGATACGCCAGACCGCGCTGGCACTGGCCGAGGTGGATGTTCTGGCGGCCCTGGCGCAGATTGCGGCCCTGCGAAACTACTGTCGCCCGAAGTTTGACGAATCCGCCGACCTTGAGATCGTCGCCGGACGCCATCCCGTCATCGAGCAACTGGAACTGGGCAGCGGCGAGCGGTTTGTGCCCAACGATATTTTTCTGAACTCAACCACCAACGCCATCATGGTGCTGACGGGCCCCAACATGGGCGGCAAGTCCACCTATCTGAGGCAGGCCGCTCTGACCGTGATCATGGCTCAGGCAGGGTCGTTCGTGCCCGCGCGTTCCGCCCGGCTGGGATTGGTCGATCGCGTGTTCACCCGCATCGGCGCCAGCGACAACCTGGCCCGCGGCCGCTCCACTTTCATGATCGAAATGACGGAAACCGCCGCCATCCTGCACACCGCAACTCCACGGTCGCTGATCCTGCTCGACGAAGTGGGCCGCGGCACTGCCACCTACGATGGCCTGGCCATCGCCTGGGCCGCCGTCGAATACATCCACGCCCGCACCCGGGCCAAGACGCTCTTCGCCACCCACTACTTCGAATTAACGGAATTGGCCGAACAGCTTTCCGGCGTAAAGAACTATCACGTGACCGTGAAAGAGACCGGCGGTGGCATCGCATTCCTGCGCAAAGTCGCGCCCGGCGCTGCCGATCGCAGCTACGGAATCGAAGTGGCCAAGCTGGCCGGACTTCCTCACGAAGTAATCGTGCGCGCGCGCGAAGTCCTGGCCGAGCACGAGAATGCCGAAAGGCAACTGATGGGACATCTCTCGCCCGGCGCGGATCCTCCAGCTGCGCAGCTCACCATCTTCACCCCGCTGTCGCAACCGGTGCTGGACAAGTTGCGCGAGGTCGATTTGAACTCGCTGACTCCGCTGGAGGCGCTGAACCTGCTGGCGCAACTGAAAAAGCAGGTGGAGTGAAAGTGCCGGTCGCAAGACAGCATGATTTAACCAATGGTTGAATAATTACTCATAATGTCCAGACCAAACAATCCTTCCGACCTGCAGCGCAGCATCGGACAACTCCTCATCATCGGCTTCGACGGCACCGAGATGTCGACCGGCTTGGCCGCCCTGCTGACTCGCCTTCAACCTGCCGGCGTCATCCTGTTCGCCCGCAACATTACCAGCGGAGAACAAACCTACAAGCTGCTGAAAGACTGCCAGACCTGCGTTTCCACACCCCTGTTCACCGCCGTGGACATGGAAGGAGGCCAGGTCGACCGCTTCCGAAACATCACCGGCCGCAGCCCTTCCGCCGCCGACGTCTTCGCCACTGGCGACCGCAGGCTTTTCCACAAACACGGCAGGGTCATCGGCGAATCCTGCCGCACATTGGGATTCAACACCGACTTCGCGCCCGTCGTGGACCTCGCCCTTGAGCCTTCAAAGACGGTCATGACTTCCCGCGCAGTTTCCGCAGACCCGAAACAAGCTGTCCTATACGCCCGGGAATTCCTAAAGGGATTGCGCGCAGCCAAGGTCATAGGTTCAGCCAAACACTTTCCCGGACTCGGGGAAGCGAACCTCGACACTCACCAGGAACTGCCGTCTATCAACAAGTCGTGGAAGAGTCTCTGGTCCGAGGACCTTTATCCCTACCGGACTTTGCGCCGCGAATTGCCCATGGTCCTGATCGGACACGCAAATTATCCCGCGATCACGCACGACCAGAGTCCGGCATCGTTGTCCAAAAAATGGATCACTGACATCCTTCGCAAGAAGATCGGGTACCGCGGCCTGGTGGTGTCCGACGACCTGGAAATGGGAGGTGTGCTGAAAGCGGCGCCCATTGAGCAGGTCGCTGTCGAGCACATCCGCGCCGGCGGCGACCTCTGCCTGATCTGTCACATGGAGGAATACGTCACGCGTTCCTACGCTGCATTGATTCGGGAAGCGGAGAGCAATCGCAAATTTGCCCAACGGGTAAAGGAATCCGCCGCGCGCGTGCTGGCCTTCAAGAAAAAATCAGCAGAGTTAAAACGCAGGCCGCCGGCGCCTACTCCGGCGAAACTCGAAAAACTATCCCGTCAAGTCTGGGAACTCAGCGAGCAGGTCAGCCTGGCTAAACTGGGAACGACAGCTTCATGATCGTCGCCGGCATCATGAGCGGCACCTCTGCCGATGGCATCAACGTAGCCCTGGTAAGGCTTGTGTGGCGCGGGCGTCCCCGCCCGCGTGTTTTTGACCGATCCAAACTAAGTTTCAAATTCGTAGCCCAAGCCGAGTACCCGTACCCGAAGGCAGTCCGTCAGGCCGTGCTGCAAGCGATGAACGCCACTCAGGCCAGCGTGGCCGATCTGGCGCGCTTGAATTTCCTGCTCGCCGAACTCTACGCCGACGCCGTGCTCGCCACCCAACGCCGTTTCCACACGAAAGTAGAACTCATCGGCTGCCATGGCCAGACTCTCTATCACCAGGGTGAGCCCGCGAAATTCCTGGGCCGCATCCTCGCCGTTACCTGGCAGACCGGAGAGGGCGCGGTGATCGCGGCGCGGGTCGGCGTCCCCGTCGTGTCTGATTTCCGCCCGGCCGACATAGCCGCGGGAGGCAAAGGCGCGCCCCTGGTTCCCTTTCTCGATTACCTGCTCTATCGCGACCAGCAGCGTCGGGCGCATCGTGCAGAACATCGGCGGGATCGCGAACCTGACAGCGATTCCAGCGGCGGCATCCGCGGAACAAGTCATCGCTTTCGACACCGGGCCCGGCAACATGGTGATTGATGCGGTCACCGATCGCCTCTTCGGCCAGCCCTACGACCGCGACGGCCAAATCGCAGCGTCGGGCGCAGTCCTCGAGCCAGTTGTTTCTGCATCTGCTGCGCGCAACCATTTTTCCGCCGCCAACCGCCTAAGACCGCGGGCCGCGAAGAGTTCGGACGCGAGTTCGCGCAGCAATTCATCAAACGTTGCGGACGCGCGAGTAAGGCAGATGTGGTCGCCACGGCTACGGCTCTTACGGCACGATCGATCGCCGATGCGGTGCGCCGCTTCGTGCTGCCGCGTCGGCGGACGTTTCCGAGAATTGATCGTTTCAGGCGGCGGCGCGAACAATCCCACCCTGATGGCCATGCTGGCCAATGAACTTCGGCCGCTGCATCTGACGATTCGTGCTTCCGACGAATTCGGATTGCCCTCGGAAGCCAAAGAGGCTGTGGCCTTCGCACTCCTGGCCTACGAGACCTGGCACCATCGCCCGTCAAATGTTCCCTCCGCCACCGGCGCGCGAGCGCCCGGCGATCCTGGGGAAGATCTCGTATGCGTGACCGGCATCAGGAAGAACTGTCATCCCGAGCGAAGATGGAGGCGCGCTCCGCGCCGAAACGAGTCGAGGGGCCTGCGGCTTCTTTTTGCCGGCGTCAATGACAATCCAGGTTCTCGCCTGTGCTGCTCTCCTCCGCTACGATTTCCTGCTCAGCAAGCCCGACCCCAACACGCTGGTAATGATCATCGAGAGCAGCCCAACCAATCTCGATCCGCGCGTCGGTCTGGACGCGCAATCGGAGCGTATCGACGAGCTCATCTTCGACGACCTGCTTACCCGCGACGAGCACTTCGACGTGCGCCCGGGACTGGCCGAACGTTGGGACATTCCCGATCCGCTGACCTACGTCTTCCACCTGCGTCGCGGCGTCAAGTTTCACGACGGCCGCGCCGCTGACTTCTCGCGACGTGAAGTGGACTTTCGATTCCCTGCTGCAGGGAAAGATGCGCAGCACCAAGGCAGCGGCTTACCGATTCGTGGACCACATCGAGCACCGCGACGATTACACCGTCGTCTTTCACCTGAAAGAGCCATTCGCCACGTTGCTGTGGAATCTCTCCGATGGCGCGATGGGCATCGTTCCCTACGGAAGCGGCGACGAGATCAGCCGCCATCCCATCGGCTCGGGCCCTTTCCGCTTCGTCAGCGCGGAGCAGGACAACGAAGTCGTGCTCGACCGCAATGACGACTACTGGGGCGAGAAGGCGCGCTCGCCGACGCGTGCGTTTCATGGTCGTGCCCGATACCACCACGCGCGCGCTTGAACTCCGCAAAGGCAGCGCCGACATTGCGATCAACGCCCTCACCTCCGACATGGTGCTACGCTGGAGCACGATCCCAAGCTCGCAGGTCCTGCACGCTCCCGGCACGGTGCTGGCTTACCTGGCGTTCAATCTGCGCGATCCCATTCTCAAAGACGTGCGCGTGCGCCAGGCGCTCGCTTACGCCATCGACCGCCGGCCCCTGATCGAATATCTGTGGCGCGGTTTTGCCCGGCCCGCCAACAGCATCCTCCCGCCGCAAAGCTGGGCCTACAACGGCGACGTGCCCGCCTATGACCACGATCCCGCAGCGCGCCCGCCAGATTGCTCGAGCAAGCCGGATACCGGCGATCAACGGCGTGCGTTTTCATCTCACCATGAAGATCGTCCACCGAAGAGAGCACGCGTCTGATGGCAGCCGTGCTGCAGCAGCAACTGCGCGAGGTGGGCATCGCGCTCGATATCCGCACTTTCGAGTTTGCGACTTTTTTTTCCGACGTGACCACGGCGCTTTCCAGCTCTATTCTCTGCGCTGGATCGGCGGCAACGAAGACCCGGACATCTTCGAGTATGTCTTCCACTCCTCCAAGTTCCCGCCCAACGGCGCCAACCGCGGATACTATCGCCAATCCACGGGTGGACGCGCTGATCGATCAGGCCCGTCACGAACTCGACCGGAACACGCGCAAGCAGCTGTACGCGGAAATCCAGCGCATCCTGGCCGACGAACTGCCTTACATCAATCTCTGGTATTTCGACAATGTGCTGGTGCACTCCAAACGGGTGCGCAAGCTGACTCTGAATCCGTCCGGCAATTACGATTTTCTGAAAACAGCGGAACTAGTCGCCGGTCGTTAGTCGTTGGTCTTCGGTCGTCAGCACTAGCCAACGCCAACGGCCAACAACCAACGACGGTTTTTCGCGTGTTAACATCGAAACATAATCTTCCACATATGAAAATTCTCTTCATAGGCGACATTTTCGGCCGGCCCGGGCGCAACATCGTCAAGGACCGCCTGCCCGGACTGGTGAAGGAGCACGCCGTTGATCTCGTCATCGGCAATGGAGAGAACGCCGCCGGCGGTTTCGGTATCACGCCAGCGCTGGCGGAAGAACTTTTCGACTTGGGCATCGATGTCATCACCACCGGCAACCACATCTGGGACAAGCGGGAAATCATCGACTACTTTCAGAGCGCCGACGGCAACCAGCACGCCCGCCCGGCGCCTGTTGCGTCCCGCAAATTATGCGCCCGGCATGCCCGGCTGGGGCGTGTACGAGGGCCGCAAGAACGATGCCCCCTATGCCGTGATCAATCTGCAGGGACGCGTTTTCATGGCAGCCAATGATGACCCATTCCGCGTCGCCGACCAATTGTTGAAAGAGATCAGCGCCAAGGTGATTTTCGTCGATGTGCACGCCGAGGCGACGTCAGAAAAACTTGCCCTGGGATGGTATCTGGATGGCCGGGTCACAGCCGTCGTCGGCACACACACTCACATCCCGACCGCAGACCAACGAGTCATGCCGGGCGGCACTGCCTACATCACCGATGTGGGTATGACTGGACCCTATGACAGCGTCATCGGAGTGCAGAAGGAAATGATCATCGCCCGCTTCCTGAACAACATGCCGGCGCGCTTCGAGGCCGCCACCGGCGACGTACGCCTCTGCGCCGTAGTGGTCGATTGCGATGAGCAAACCGGCCGCGCCAGAAGAATCGATAGACTCATGCTGACCTGAAATAGTCCCGTGTCATCCTGAGAGCAGAAGGACCCTATAATCTCCTCAAACCCGGCGTTCGCGACCGCGTTGCTCCCAACCCAAGCAGCTTTTCCAGTTGCTTCCGATTCCCCGCCGGCAAATGTCGCAACGCCGCTCGCGCCAGCGCGGCGTAAACTTCTCCCGCCCCTGGGATCTTCTTCAGCTCCGTCATATGCTGGCGCACGACCTGAGCATCCCCGCGCACAATCGGTCCGCTGAACGCCCCTGCCGGACCAAGCTTCGCGTAGTTGGCCAGAGTCTGGCGCAGAATCGGCATCATCTTCCTCCGGGCCTCGGTGCTCGAAACCCCGGCAGCGCGCGCCGCTCTTTCTCCCGTCACCAGCAAGGCAATCAGCAGAGGTGAGGTGAACGCTCCCCACGCGTGGTAGGCCAGCTTCTTGCGCTTGGAAACGGAGAAAGCTTCCGCGCCCAGATCGCGAACAATCCTGTGCGCGACCCGCAAGGCTGCCGGGTCGCCCTCCAACCCGAAAGGCACGCCTTTGAGCGAAGGAACCGCCCCTCGCACAAAGGTCATCAGCGGATGTACCGAAGCCACGGCCGCGCCGCGACGCCGAAGTAACCGCAGTTCATCACTCGCGAGGGCCCCGCTTGAATGCAGCGCGATTCTGCCTTTCCACTCGACCACGTCTGCAAGCTGCCGCGCCGCCCGCGCAATCTCGCGGTCAGGGACACAGAACCAGACCAGATCGGCACCAAAGGGCTCACCCTTCGCCGTCCACCGGGCGTGCACCTGCCGGGCAAGCGCCTGGCCTTGCCGGCGAGATGCGCTGCTATTTCCAGAGATGACTTCGCTGACGCGATATCCTGCCCGCCTCAGTTCCAGTGCCAGCGTGCTCCCCAGTCGTCCCGGCCCCACAATGGCTATGCGTGGCTTGACTGCCATCGCCGCAGCATAGCACTTCGCCTTCGGGCACATCGTTTGTAGCGCCGGCGTCTCGCCGGCTGTCCCGGAGGGCATCTTGCCCTCCCGCGGCGGACGGGACGCCCGCCGGACAGCCGCCGGGACGGCGGCGCTACAAAACCCGGGATTCATCTGCATTCGAGTGCTGCGCCCCCCTGCTTTATAGTATTTCCCATGCCTAGAGCCCGTAAGAAAACCGCCAGGGCCCGCGTGCTCTCCTCGCGCGAGGTCTATCAGGGACCCGCGTTTCGGGTCACCGACGAACAGGTTCTGGAGCCGAGCGGCGTCCGTACTCGCCGCGACATTGTGCGCCACTCCGGATCGGTAGTGATCCTCGCGGTTGAAGAAAGCCACTCCGAGCCTCGCATTCTGCTGGAACGCCAGTACCGCCACGCCGCGCAGCCAATTCTGTGGGAGCTGCCCGCCGGACGCATGGATAAGGGCGAAAAGGATTTAGCGCCGGCCAAGCGCGAACTGCTGGAGGAGACCGGCTACACCGCCACAAGCTGGAAGACGCATTCTCCGCTTCTATGCCAGCCCGGGTTTCTGGCCGAGACCATGACATCTTTCTGCGCCCGGGGCCTGCGTCCCGGGCCGGCCCAGCCGGAGGCCGATGAGGTAATCCAAGTTCGTTTGGTTCCCCTCTCAGCGCTGTTCTTATGGTCATGCGGGGACGATTAAGGACGCCAAAACCATTCCGGCATCCTCTGGCTGAGCCAGTCGAAAGGCGGGCTCAAAGCCGCATAGATAGCGGCTTTTCTGTGCCGCAATCTCTTGACAGCACTCCCCGCTAGCAGCACAATTGCCTCAATGCTGGGGCACGGCCTCGCATTGCAAGAGAACGTGCCCGAGGGGGCGTACGTGGAACGTTTGAAAGGTACGGTTAAGTGGTTTAACAACGCCAAAGGCTACGGCTTTATCGGACGAGACGACGGCAGTCCCGACGTGTTCGTGCACTACAGCGCGATCACCTCGGAAGGTTACAAGAGTCTGCAGGAAGGCGACAAAGTCGAGTTTGAGATTACGCAGGGCCAGAAAGGCCCGCAAGCCGCCAACGTCACCAAGGCATCGTAAGCTTTCCATACTCAGCCAGGCACTCTCCGGAGTCCTACCGTTGTCCGAGAGCGCTTTGGGTAGCGCCGACATTCGGTCAGCTGTCGCGAGGGCATCTGCCTCTCGTCAGCGCCGATAGGCAACCTGTCTCAATCGCCCTCGACCTTTCCCTCCAGCCCCAACTTGTTTAATCTTTATCGCAATGGACAACAAAGCCATCGCCGGCATTCTCTACGAAACCGCCGACCTGCTGGAAATCGACGGCCAGGATTCCTTCCGCATCCGCTCTTACCGCAACGCCGCGCAGGCCATCGAAGCTCACCGCAGCAGATCGCCGACCTGATTCGACGAACCCAAGAAAGTGCTCGAAATCCCCGGCATCGGCAAAGGCATGCTGGTGAACCTGCAGGAAATGTTCAAAGAGGGCAGACTCTCGCTGCACGCCGAACTGCTGAAGAAATATCGCCCGTCGATGCTGGACCTGCTCAAGATTCAGGGCCTGGGGCCGAAGACCATCGCCCTGATCTGGAGCGCCTATCAGGTAAGCGATGTCGAAGGCGTGGAGAAACTGGCGCGCGAAGGCAAGATTCGCGAACTGCCGCGCATGGGTGAAAAGCACGAACAGAAACTGCTCAAGGCCATCGAAGACTATCGCCGCATCGCCGGACGCTTCCTGCTGGACGCCGCCGAACGCGAAGCCGAGAAGATCATCGACCATCTGCACGCAAATCCCGGCGTAGAAAAAGTTACGCCCGCCGGTTCGTTGCGCCGCGGACGCGAAACCGTGGGCGACCTCGACATTCTGGTCACGGGCAAGGCCTGCTGCGAGACGGTGCTGCGCCTAGAAAAACTCATCGAGCACATCATCAAACTGCCCGGCCTGATGGAAATCATCGCCCAGGGTGAAAACAAAGTCAGCTTCCGCCTGCGCGGCGGCATGCAGGTGGATGTGCGCCTGCTTCCGCCGGAATCCTTCGGCGCGGCCATGCAATACTTCACCGGCTCCAAGGCCCACAATGTGGCCTTGCGCCAGCGCGCGCTGAAAATGGGCTACACCCTCAGCGAATACAGCCTGGCCAAGCTCGACGACCGAAAAGCCGGTCGCGGGAAAAACCGAAGAAGAGATCTACGCCAAGCTCAAACTCGATTACATTCCTCCCGAGCTGCGCGAGAATCTGGGCGAAATCGATGCCGCCGAGGCCCACACTTTGCCCATCCTGATCACCCAGGCCGACCTGCAGGGCGACGTGCACATGCACACCGTCGAGACCGACGGGCGCAACACCATCGAAGAAATGGCCGCGGCCGCCAAACAGCAGGGCTACAAGTACATGGCCATCACCGACCACTCGAAGAACCTGGCCTTCGCCAACGGCCTCGACGACAAGCGCGCGGTCGAACACATCAAGCGCATTCGCGCTGTGAGCGACGCGATCGGTGGCATCAGAATTTTTGCCGGCATCGAGGTGGACATTCTGGCCGACGGCACCCTCGACCTCTCCGACTCCGTCCTCGAACAGATGGATATCGTCATCGCCAGCGTGCACTCTCATTTCAATCAGACTCCAGCGGAGATGACTGACCGTCTGCTCAAGGCCGTCGAGAATTCGAACACTTCACTGATCGGCCATCCCACCGGCCGCTTGTTGCTCCGGCGCGATGCCTACGCCTTCGACATCGACGCCGTCCTGAAGGCAGCCGCACGGAAAAAGGTGGCCATGGAACTGAATGCCTATCCCGATCGGCTCGACCTCAGCGACCGTCATCTCCGGTTGGCGAAACAGCACGGCGTCAAGATCGTCATCAATACCGATTCCCACCACACCTCTCACCTGGACAAGATTCGCTTCGGCGTGTTGCAGGCCCGCCGCGCCTGGCTCACGAAAGAAGACGTATTGAACACGCTGCCGCTGCAGAAATTTGCCAAAGCCATGAAGCATGCCTGGTAAAGTGTGGCAGCGGGCGAGTCGCCCGCGACCACACGGGACTTCCATTCTGCAAGGTAACAAAATAGGGCTTTCTGGTTTTTCGCGAACAAAATGCGCATCGCTTCCAAGCGCGTCGCATCTATTGCATATGGAATTCCGACAGCTTGGCCGTTCCGGCCTGAAAGTACCCGCACTCAGTTTTGGCACCGGCACATTCGGTGGAGGGACCGAATTCTTTCGCGCCTGGGGCTCAAGCGATGTAGCCGAAGCCACTCGCCTCGTCTCCATCTGCCTGGAAGCCGGCGTCAATCTCTTCGACACTGCCGACGTCTATTCGAACGGTCTCTCTGAGGAGATTCTCGGCAAAGCAATCGAGGGACGGCGTCAGGACGTCCTGATCTCGACCAAGACCACGTTCCGCCTGGGTAAAGGGCCGAACGACGTGGGATCATCCCGTCATCATTTGATTCAGGCATGCGAGGCCAGCCTGCGCCGTCTGGGCACCGACTACATCGATATCTACCACCTGCACGGATTCGATGCGCTCACTCCGGTCGAAGAAGTTCTGAGCACGCTCAACAACCTGGTCGAGAGCGGGAAAGTGCGCTACATCGCCTGCTCAAATTTTTCCGGCTGGCACTTGATGAAGTCTCTGGCCGTTTCTGATCGCTATGGCTGGCCGCGCTACGTCGGACACCAGGTCTACTATTCGCTGGTGGGAAGAGAGTATGAGTGGGAACTCATGCCGCTCGCGCTTGATCAGGGCGTTGGTGCGCTCATCTGGAGTCCACTGGGATGGGGCCGTTTGACGGGAAAGATCCGACGCGGCCAACCCTTGCCCGCAAGTAGTCGCCTGCACCAGACCAGAGAGCAGGGACCGCAGGTCGGAGACGAGCATTTGTATAAGGTCATCGATGCCCTGGAGCAGGTAGCCAAAGAAACAGAAAAAAGCGTGCCACAGGTCGCGTTGAACTGGCTTCTGCAGCGGCCAACGATCTCCAGCATCATCATCGGCGCCCGCAATGAAGAGCAGTTGCGACAAAACCTGGCCGCGGAAGGATGGATGCTCTCGCCGGCGCAGATCGCTGCACTCGATCTCGCCAGCGAGCAGGAGCCGATCTATCCTTACTGGCACCAGTGGCAGTTCGCGGAACGCAATCCGCCGCCGGTCCCCCGGTGACTCACGATGGAGGACGGGCGTCCTCGCCCGTCCAGTCCTAAAATGCTTCGTTCAGCTCCCGCACGAGTGGGACGCTCGCGCCTACATTCTGATTTGTGGTGAAGAGATTTCGATCGGCAGCTTCAGAACCGTATAGAATTGTCGCTGCCGAGGCCTGCCATGCCTGAAGACATCCATCCTAAAGCATCGCCCGCTCCTACCCCGGAGCCAAACCCGGAATCGCAGTCGGCTCCGTCCATGGACCTCGGCCCCGGTCCAGGAATCAATATCGCTGAGGAATTTGGCACCGCGCAACGCAATCTTCCGCCGGCGAAGATTGTGGCCATCGTTCTAGGGGCGGCAGCCATCCTCCTCGGCATCTATGCCTTCGTCGCACGCGCCAAGCCCCAGGGCGGAGGTTCGGTGGACAATATCACCGCGGTCGAAATTCCCGACCAGCATGAGGTCATGGTGGCGATTAATGTCACGGTCCACAATTCAGGAGAGAAGTCGCTGTGGATCCACGACATCAAGGGCAAGATCGCGACTGACAGCGGCGAACTCAGCGACGAAGCCGCCTCCGCCGTGGACTTCGACCGTTACTTTCAGGCTTTTCCCGCGCTGAAGGAGCACGCTCTGTCACCGCTGCCGCCGGAAACAAAAATTCCGCCAGGCGGTCAAGCTCAAGGCACTATCGTGGTGACCTTTCCCGTCACCCAGGATGGCTTCGACAAGCGCAAATCCCTCAGCGTGGTCATCCAACCCTACGATCAGCCGCTGCCCTTGGTGTTGACCAAGTAAGAGTGCAGGCGTCTGGAAAAAACGCCACGGATTCACGCGGATTTTCACGGATCAGAGCTGTGAAGAAGATATCTGAAAGCAGGGCATTGCTTATCGGCAGTTAAATCCGCGCAAATCGGTGGCTGGTTTCTCTTACTCGTGCTTCTTCATGAACTTTCGATGCACCAGGTGAGTCGAAGCGGTCGGTTTGATCTCGTCGTACTTCAGGCAACTGATGGAACCATCCACCTCGAGCACCGCGAGAGCAACGTCGGGCACGCCCGCGATTCCGTGCTCCCGCAGGGACTGATGCAATTCATCCAAGCTGACGTGCTCGCGGGCCATGTGGGCGGCGATGATCTTGCCGTCGTGAACCAGTAAACTGGGCTGACCTTGCACCAATTTACGGAAGCGCCGGTTCCCGCCGGAGAGTTCTGCTATCACGTAATTGAGCAACAGCAGGGTTGCGGCGGCGACTACTCCGCCCAGAACTGACGTATCCGGACCAGTCATTGCGTTCTGCACGGCGTTGCTGAGTAGCAGAAGCAGGGCGAGGTCGAAGGGTGTCATCTGTCCGACTTCGCGCTTGCCGCTCAGCCGGATGCCCAGCAGTACGACCGCATAAATCAGCGTCGTCCGCAGCGCGATGCCGATCAGAACATGACCACCCGGATACATGGGCTCTATTGCGTCGCCGTGACCGGCGTCGGCGCACCTTTCGGCGTGCTCAGGTATCCGGTCGCTTTGTTCTTGTCCACGGTCCAGACCACGAGTTCATAGAGCATGCGATCGCGTCCGCTGTAGAACTGAATCGGCTCGCTGACGTTGCGATCTTTCTTCTCGATGGTCTTGTCGTCGGAGGTCACGTTGAGGGTGAACTTTCCCTTCTTGCATGTCCGTCTTTTTCAATTGCAGCGCAACCGTGGAAACAGGCTGGGGCTTGGCGCCCTTGATCAGGGTGAATTCATAGTAGTTCCGGTCGCCCTTGTGCTTGAGGGCTTCCAGATCTCCGCGGGTATTGGCAATCAGGCCACTCTGCACTCCCAGGTCGCCAATCGTGCTCTGCAGCTTGGCTTTGGTGGCTTCGAGGTCAGCCTTGGTGGAAGCCACGTCGGTCTTGACTCCGCCCACGTCGCTCTTCACGCCCGCCACTTCCCCGCTGACCGCACTCATCTGCTGCTTCTGCTGCTCCGCCAGGCGCGCCTCCGCCGCACGCTGCTCCCGCAGCAGGCCGGCGGCGCGGGCCGCCATCTCTTTCTTGGTCATGCCCACTTGCTGGGCCAGAGTCTCGTCATCGGCTTCAGCGGACTGCATGCGCTTGCTCAGCTCGGCCAGCTGGCGCGCTGTTCGCCACCTGGTCCTTGCTCATCTTGTCGATACGCCCGCGCAAATCAAAGATGAAATATAGCGACCCCGCGACATACAGCACCGCGAGCGCCAACAGGATCCATTTTCCCGCACTACTGTCCGACGCGACGTGAACGTCGCCCTCGTCCGCCATAAAAACCCTCCGCTGGTTGGAATGAAATGTTGAAGCAATTGTTGAATACGGGGCGCTCAGTGTCAATTGCCAGAATGGTGCAAGCCGGGCGGATTCTCAGGACAAATCCTGACCTTTCTGTTCCGGTGCAGGCTCAGCCGCGAGGTACCTCAGGGCTAAAACCCAGCGCACAACAGCAACTGTATGCGGGCCTGGAGGCCTGCTCACCCTGGCTTGAATTTCATTCCCGGCGCGTTTCGTTCAAATTATCCCAAGATGTCATTAGTAATGGTATCTGATATGGTAAAATGCCATCATGAATGCCACTCTGACCATCGACAAAGCTGGCCGGGTAGTCCTGCCCAAACCCGTGCGCGACGCCCTGCAGATCAGCCCCGGCGATTCCCTCGAGCTTGAAAGCTCCGAAGACCACATCGTGCTGCGCCCCGCGCCCAGTAAGGGTCGCATGTACAAGAAACAGGGGGTATGGGTTTTCGACTCCGGAGTTCCGCTCTCGGCGGAAGTCGTAAATAAGACCATTCGCCGGGTGCGTGCCGAACGCGACCGCCACGTCTTGGGGAAGTTCAAGAAGTGAAGATCTTCTTTGATACCTCGGTCCTGATTGCAGCCATTCTGCTGCAGCATGAGCACCACCGGCCCAGCGCGGCCGCTTATCTGAAGGCCGACAAAAAGCACGCCTGCTGTGCCGCCCATACCCTGGCAGAGGTTTACGCCAGCCTTACCCGCATGCCGGGCGGACACCGAATGGGAGGAGAACAGGCATTACTCTTTCTCGACCAGATCCGGGAGCGGCTGACAATCATCACTCTCGATGAAGAGGATTATTACTCGGCCATCGCCTCTGCGGTGGCGCAGCGAGTCGTGGGAGGAACGATTTATGACGCGCTGCTGGCCGAATGCGCGCTCAAAGCCAACGCGACCACTATCTACACCTGGGACCTGGATCACTTTCGGCTTCTTGGGCCCGGAAGTGGCTCGGAGAGTTCGAACCCCATAGGGCACCCTACAACTTCACCTTCCGCAACCGCAGCGAATTCGTAATCACCGACACCGAACTGAAGCTCATCGCCGCCGCCGCCAGAATCGGGCTCAGCAGCAATCCAAAGAACGGATACAGCACTCCCGCCGCAATCGGCACGCCGAGCGAGTTATAGACAAACGCGAAGAACAGATTCTGCCGGATGTTGCGCATCGTCGCCTGGCTCAGCTTGCGCGCCCGCACAATGCCCGCGCAGGTCGCCTTTAACCAGCGTGATGCCGCCGCTTTCCATCGCGACGTCGGTTCCCGTTCCCATGGCGATGCCGACATCGGCCTGCGCCAGCGCCGGCGCATCGTTGATGCCGTCGCCCGCCATGGCGACGATGCGGCCCTTCTGTCTGCAGCCGCTGCACGATTTCGGATTTCTGCTCGGGCAGAACTTCCGCCTCGAATTCATCGATGCCCAAGTTCTCGCGCGACTGCTTCCGCAGTGGCGCGGCTGTCGCCGGTGAGCATCACCACGCGCAGCCCTCCGCGCTTGCAGATCGCGCAGCGCCTCGCGGCGTCGAGGCTTTGATCGGATCGGCAATGCCGATGCAGCCCGGCTGCTTGCCCGTCGATCGCAACAGAGATCACGGTCTGCCCCTCGCGCCGCAGCTCGTCCGCTTTCCGCGCCAGCGACGCCGCAGACACTCCAGCTCTCCTGCAACAATCGCTCGTTGCCCACCGCGAACTTCCTGTCCATCGACCACGCCCGCTCACGCCCGTCCGGTGAGAGATTGAAACTCGTTCCGCGCTCGCCAAGACGACAATCCTCGACTCTTCCGCCGCTGCCACGACGGCGGCTCGCCAGCGGATGTTCGCTTCCCTGCTCCAGGCTGGCCGCCAGGCGCAACACTTCGTTCTCATCGCCGTCCCGATCGCACCAGCAACCGACATCACTCGTCGGCTTGCCCTCGGTCAGCGTGCCGGTCTTGTCGACGACCAGCGTGTCCACTTTCTCCATGATCTCCAGCGCTTCGGCGTTCTTGATCAGCACGCCGGCATGCGCGCCGCGCCCCGTGCCGACCATGATCGCCATCGGCGTCGCCAGTCCCAGCGCGCACGGACACGCAATGATCAGCACCGCCACGGCATTCACGAGGGCATGGGCCAAGCGCGGCTCCGGGCCAACAGACTGCCCACGCGATGAACGTCACGACCGCAATCGCGATCACCGCCGGCACGAACCAGCCGGCGACGCGGTCGGCCAGGCGCTGAATGGGCGCGCGGCTGCGCTGCGCCTGGCTGACCAGCGCACAATCTGCGCCAGCAGGGTCTCGCTGCCCACGCGCTCGGCGCGCATCACCAGCGACCCGGTGCCGTTCACCGTCGCGCCGATCACGCGCGCTGCCCGTTCCCTTCTCCACCGGCATCGACTCGCCGGTGATCATCGATTCGTCCACCGCGCTCGCTGCCTTCGAGCACACGCCGTCCACCGGAACTTTTTCTCCCGGACGCACCCGCAGCCGGTCTCCCGGCTGCACCTGCTCCAGCGGAATATCGTGCTCCGCGTCCGTCGCGCTGACACTCGCGCCATCTTCGGCGTCAGATCCAGCAGCGCGCGAATGCCGCGCCGGTCCGGCTGCGCGCGCGCAGTTCCAGCACCTGCCCCAGCAGCACCAGCGTGGTGATCGCTGCCGCCGCTTCGAAATACACCTGCGGCCTGCCGCCCATCTCGCGGAACGATGCCGGGAAAATTTGCGGAAACAACGGTCGCCACCACGCTGTACACATACGCCACGCCCGTGCCCATCCCGATCAGCGTGAACATGTTCGTGCTGCGATTGACGATCGACGTCCAGCCGCGCTGGAAAAACGGCCATCCACCCCAGAGCACGACCGGCGTCGCCAGCGCCAGCTCGACCCAGGCAGCCAGCCTTCCGGCATCAGCCGCTCGATACGGCATGCCGGGCAGCATGTGCCCATGGCGATCGCGAGCAGCGGAGCGGTCAGCGCCAGGCTGATCCAGAAGCGGCGCGTCATGTCGCGCAGTTCGGGATTGTCTTCTTCCTCCGCGGTGACGGTGCGCGGCTCCAGCGCCATGCCGCAAATCGGGCAACTGCCCGGCTCCGGCGCGCACGATCTCCGGATGCATCGGGCAGGTGTATTCCATCCGGGTCGCCGCGACCGGCGACTCCGGCTCCAGCGCCATCCCGCAACTCGGACAGCGGCCGGCTTGCCGATCGCACCTCCGGGCACATCGGGCAAACGTAGGCGGTAGCGGAAGCGGCCGGCGTCGCCTGCATACTCTTGACCGACGCCGCCTTCACTGCCCGCGCCGGGGCTATGCTGATCATGTGCAATCCAGCGCCTGCCGCCGGACGCGGAGCCAGGTAATCCTCAGGACGGGTGCGAAATTTCTCCCGGCAATGGGAGCAGCAGAAGTAATAGGTCTTCCCGGCGTGATCCAACGTATGCTTGGCGGTGGAGGGTTCCACGCTCATTCCACAAACTGGATCTTTCACCGTGGTTGCAGATTGGGAGAATTATCCATAGTCGCAGGCGCCGGCTTGCGAAACTCAGGCGAACCATATTAGATTCATTCGCTTATATAATCGATTGTTGTATCTTCAAAGGGCAGGCAAGGCCGCAGATCAAATTAATCCAAGGGATTTTCTTTGCGTACTTCGCGAATCCTTGGCGTGCTTTGCGGTAATGGCTTTTGCCTGACCCAGGAAAAGCCAAATGACGCAATTGGAAGTGGCGTACCGCTACCACACCCCACCCACCCAGGCCACCCTACGCGCGATGGACAGCATGCGCGAAGTTTACGGTATCCGGCGAATTGGCTTCGACGAGGCAGGGCGCATCGTCCGCGTCGAGTTCGACGCCTCGCGCTTCAAGGAACCCGTGATCGCAGGCTTGTTACGGCGTACCGGACTGGACCTAGGCGAACAATTGGTGCTCGCCTAAGACATCCTCGAATACTGCACGGCCTGGGAAGGGCGCGGCTTCAGAGCTCGCGGAAAACTCGATTTTCGTGCGGTTTTGGGAAGGGCACGACTTCAGTCGTGCCGCTAAGTCGCTGAAACATCATGGCGCTTTAGCGCCTGAGGTTCGCCGTTCGGGCTGAGGAAATTCTTCCCGGGCGAACGCGCATCTCTAACTGGCAGAATTTAATGGGGGAGAGAGGGAGGGCTGTGAGCTGCGGAAAATGCAAGGGGCGCTCAAGAAAACCTCTGGCCGAAGTTTTTTCTCTGGAGCGCCCCGTTGCGCGCCACTTCGTCTGACGAGATGTAAAGCATCCCCGTTGCCACTCTCAAGTGGCTGAAAATGCTGGACCCAAACCTTCAGTAATCGAGTAGGAATTGCCCCTTAGGGGGAAAGATTTACGTTGAGCAGATGCCTTGGCACGAGCTCTGCCGAAGTCTGTGGAAATCCTCCAAAACCGTTGACGGTGGCCCGTTTTGACGCGGTGAACGTGTGGGGCGGACACTCCTGTCCGCCGCCTTTGACCTTGGTTTTGGGGTGCTTGGCGCTTTGGCTTGGGGCCGATGAGATCAGCCACCAGAAGTCAAAGGCAAGAAAAGTCAACAGCAAGAAAAGTCAACAGCAAGAAAAGTCAAAGTCAAAGGCGGCGGACAGGAGTGTCCGCCTCACACACGTAAGCGCATTACCGGCCCAGCGGCGCTCCTGGCAGGTGCTCCGCCTTCCAGCGCATCGCCGCCGTGATTCGGGTGCGCCCGCTGGGATGATCGAAAAAGATAAATTCCTCAATCGGCCCCGGATCCAGTTTCCGATACTCGCCCAGCATCAGATCGACTTCAGCTTCTCCATCCGGCTGCTGGCTGGCATTGATGCCGTACAGGTCGGCTTCATATTCCATGGTGCGAGTGATCGTGTTGTCCACCGGGGTGGTCACAAAGGAAAAAGCCGATAGCAGCAGAACCGCCAGCGGCACAATTGCCAGGTCGGTGATGCCCCTGATTTCCCATTTTTCTCCCCAACGCGCCAACCCGGCGTTGAGCCCCCAATTCAAAAACGCGAACATGATGACCACTACCACTCCGTTGAGCACCAGGCCTTTGGCCTGATGATTCAACATGTAGTGCCCCATTTCGTGGCCCATGGTTGACTCGATTCCAGCCAGCGAGCAGCGCTTCAGCAGATTGTCGTTGAGCGAAATCCGCGTGGTCCCGGCAAAACCGCTCACGTTGGCGCTCACCCGGTTGGATTGCCGCGACGCGTCAAACTCGTACACCTCGGTAGCGGGAATCCCATTGGCCCGCGCCAGGCTCAGGATCGGCACCTTGAAGCGAGGGTCCTCCAGCTTGGTGTACTTGTTGAATAGAGGAGAAATAAAAACCGGCGCTATGAACACCACGAAGGCGATGAAGCCGATCATCACGGCGCTTCCCCACACCCACCAGTTCTTGCCCAACCACCTGACTACGCCAAACAAGAGCGCCACCAAAAGCGCGCCCAGCAGCGCAACCAGCGCCAGCCCGACCAACTGGTCACGCATCCATTCCCAAAAGGTCTGATTGGAGAGGCCATACTTGTGCTCTCGAAAAAAACCTTCATAAACCGTAAGCGGAAAAATGATCACTCCAGTCACTACGACGAACTGCACCCAGTAGGCCGCCGACTGCAGCGGCTTGAAGCGGGTAATGCGCTCCGCGAGATTGCGCATCCGCACCGACCAGCGAAAGCGCAGCATCATCCACATCACCACCGCGGTGGACAGAAAGTCCCACAACAGAAGCCAGTATCCGCCTTCAAAATAAGCGTCGGAGCGGGCGCGCTGGTCGGCAGGAATTCGAGCAAGATAAGCATCCACCGCGGCTTTAACGTCGAACGGCTGCGCGGCAGCAGCACCTCCACTTTCCGCGGTCGCGCTGGCGGGCGAAGCCTGCGCGTGCGCTGACGGGGCCAGCCCGCTGCAAAGCAGCAAAGTCAAAAACAAGATGCCATTGAAAAACACGCCCGAAAGAATCGCTCGTCTGATCCAATTCATGCTGCCTCCGGTCGCGGAGATCACGGTCCGCGCCGGGCATCTTATCAAGAACCCAGGCTTTAGCTATAATCGAAGTCGCTGCTGACCGCCACGCATCGCGCCCTTAGCTCAGCTGGATAGAGCGTCTGGCTACGAACCAGAAGGTCGGGAGTTCGAATCTCTCAGGGCGCACCACTTTACAAGGGTTCCAGCGATATTCTCGCTGGAACCCTTTTTCTGTGCTACCAGTTTGCTACCGTAGATTCGGTGTTATACTTCCCCGCGAAATGCAGCGCTGCCGCGAGCACGGACTCTTTTCGGGTGGGCCTGGCCCATGGCACCGCCCGCCACCCCTGCCCTACCTGCAACCGAATCTGCCGGTTCCGGTTCCTGGTGAAATTGAAAGCGCCCATAGGCGCGACCTACATAAAGCTGATCACCCCCACGTGCTCGAAGTTTGAGCGCGAAGTTCGCCGCCGCAAGCTGAAGCTGGATGACCAGAAAAGTTTGCTGGAGTCTCGCCCGCTGAGGATGTGGGCGGAGAAGCACCGCTTCCGCGATTACATCCCCAGCGAGCTACTGGCGGCATGGCGCTTGCCGGTTCCCGAAGCAAAGTTGCCCAACGACGTCGTGGACTAAAACTAAAGTGCCCGAGGCGTTGCTTGCCCAGTGCTACGACTACCACGTCACGCATTCATGCGGGAGGAAGCCCGTCCAGAACGAACGCCATTATCCAACCCCTTCCCCGCGCGTGAAACCTCACACAGCCTGAAAGTCACTTCAAGAGACCGCTACGAAGAGGCGGAAGCGTTACCGATACGACCAATTGGAACAATTCATCGTCATTTCACATTACGAATGTGTGGCGGGACGTTAGACTGAGCGTGGACAGTTCTTTGGGGGAGGCTCGAATGGTCCCATGGGGGCTGGGGAGGAAAGTGGGTATGTGTTGTTTGTCGTGTGGGTCTGGAAACCATACAAAGTTTGCCGCGGAAATCAACATCCATTTTCCGGGACTCAAGAATCTGGGAACTCCCACCGTGTGGGTCTTTCCGAAGCTTGTGGTCTGTTTAGATTGCTTCACGGAATTTGCAATTCCAGAAACCAAGTTGGCTCGACTTAAGCAAGGTGCTGCCGCCTAGTGTTTACCCGAGGGCAAGGTTCTCAAATCCTCTCTCCCTCTCATCAACAGGATTGTTGGTTAGGCCCAACCGAATCGCTTACTGTGCGTCTGGGGCTTTCAAGGGAATGGCGTAATTCAGGCAGGGAAAGGCACGAGGAAGACAGAGCGGGGCATTCGCTGCTGAAATTCCCTGTTCGTTACAGTCACTAGCCCGCGGGGAACGATGAAAGCTGCAGCCGAGCCTCAATGAGCGGTTCAGTCCGTTGACGGCGAGGGCTTACGCAGAGGCTGATCTTGGCGGGCAAAAGCGATGGGTCCGCCCCTAATCGGCTTCCTTGGCCACGAGAGCGCGGGTACGATTGCGATGGTCCGGTTGCGAAACGACTTTCATTTCATCCCAGTCGTACTGGAGTTTCTTCCAACAATCCAAGCAGACCACGTATGTGCCGGTCGGCGTTGTCGCACAAGTCCGGGGTGAACTGGCGCGCATGGTTATCGGAAAGCTGTAATGCTTGTGCCGGCACCCAAACAGAGCATTGAACAAGTTCGAGATCAAAGCTTTCTCCACACTGGAAGATTCCTTGATATCCGCGGAGTCTATGAGTTGAACGCGGAGGGAAACAGTGTCAATTGTGACAGGGCTGTAGTGGCGCATCGGTCCTCTTCCGCATGGCATCCAACCCATGCGCGGAATCACGCCGAACGGTGATGCCTGTCACTGCAGAGATTAGCCGCTGCACTAGGCTTAGAGCTGTCCGCCGAGCGAAAGGTGACAAGTGAGACGGCCGGAGCAAACGCGACACGAAATGATCGTCGGCGCCCGCCAATAGTTACCCGTTTGTGCGCGGCTAGAGTGACCCACACCAAGAACAGCGTTTGGGCTGAAATTTGTTGGCTTTGCCCTAGGGAGTGAAGCCATCATTATCATCCACGCCGAAAGCGTTGCCGCTGGGCAAAATGATTGGCTTCATCACGATCCGAGTCACGGCCGCGATTTGCCCGCGAGCAAGACGCTCTGGCGCTAGGACGGGAACCAACGGAAACCCTGCATGAGTTCTCTCCGCTTGGAGCAAGTGGTGGGTCACTCTTGGCGAGCAAACCCGGGTTATTTCTGGCGAGTGCCGAAGAAATGATGCTGTGCGAGGCTTTGGAAGAGATCCCCGGTGGGGTAGATTTCAGGACCCAAGACCCTTTTGTTTCTCTGACGGGCAGTCGCGGTTGAGTACCATGCCTGAGGAAACAGGAATTCCACTGCCTCTGTAGCAGTCGTAAAAATGGAAGCGGAACGTGTCAGGCTGACTGCCTAAGAAGCCGTTCTGGACAGCGGAGCAAGAGCTTGCCCCGGCTTTTCAGAACATCGCCCCTTCGTTGCCACTCGCTCAAGAGGCGACTTGCGGTGAACAGCGTCACGTTCGCCGTGTTAGCCAACTCCTCATTCGTGACATCGAGTTCAACGCCATCGGAAACCTTTCGGCCAATACTAGGCGCAATGGTGGTCAGCACATGGGCTAACCGTTGCCGAGCGTTGTGGCGGGTCAACGCTAGGTAGCTTTCCAGGTGCTCGGCTAAATATTCAGATGCAATTAACAGCGCATTATCTACTAATCTCGGATACCGAGCAGCAAGGCCTCGGATCGTATTGCGATCCCACATTAACGCCCAACTTTCCTTCACTGTTTCTGTGCTGGCAAGGTACGAAGACGGCACCGGCAAGAGTGTACGACCTCCGACTATCTCTCCGGGCGGAAGCCAGAGAAGAATAAGTTTTTGGCCCTCTTCCGTGATGAAGAAAAATCTCGCCCGGCCCTTCGTCAACAGAAACAGATGGTCGGCAGGCTGCCCCTGATTTGTGACTGCAGAATTGGCATAGAATCGCTGCAGTGTCGCGGCGGCCAGAATCGACTCGCGCTCAGGCTTAGCCAACCCCTCGAGAAATCGCGAGTTCAATTGATCGATGGTCGACGAGGCGGTCATCGCGATAAGTGCTCGCCAGCTTCCGTTTGTAAGCGTAAGTGCACCGCATGGAAGACGTTACTGTCAGTGTTAACAGTGCTCCTCCATGAAATGATCGGATACTTGGCGATAAATCTGTAGTGCAAATCTGTAGTGCCGTATCGACAGTGCTCCGCAGATAGAGTTGTGTTGAAGGCGGGTAGTCGAGGCGGAGCATTGACGATACGGCGATTTGGACTAAGCCGCTTCCGGGAAGCCAGGCGCTATGGGTTTTGAATGGGTTGGTTGTGGTGCGGAGAGCGAAGAAGCGGATTGCAGGGGATGTGAGCGGAGGGTTGTGATGTGTGCGGAGCGACCGATTACGAGGTAAATGAGACGGGGTTTCGGGAGGTTGGCAACCTCTTTAGGTGCATGCCGACACACTGCGGCATGCACGCGCACGACGGGCATTGCAGCACCGATCCGGGTTCGTGGCGTGAGCGAGATGGTGATCATGACGAGTTGATCTCGGCGAGATGCGAGCCATCGGTTGCGGGCACAAGGGTGGTGAAGCGAACGACGAGGTGCAAGGTGCCTTGTTTGCACTTGGGGCAGCAGCGATTGATTGCCGACTGTTGCGGAGGGGTAACGAGGTCAGTGCCTTGTGGAGCTACGGCCTTGAGATGGTGACGGCAAAGAGCCAGCGCCTGACGGCGATTGCGGTTGGCGAGCAGCCCGAAGTGGCGGATCTTGACGAAGCCACAAGGCAGAACGTGAAGCAGAAAGCGACGGATGAACTCAACCGCATCGAGGCTCATCACCTTGATGCGGTTGTTGTCTCTGGAGTCGCGCCATTTAAAACACACCTGCCCGTTGTTCAGGTGCAAGAGCCTGCCATTGGCGAGGGCAACACGATGAGTGTAGCGTGCCAGGTACTTGAGCACATACTCCGGACCGCCGAAAGGTGGCTTGGCATAGACGACCCATTTCTGATGGCGCAGGGTGGAGAGCATAGCGTGGAATGGGCCTGGCTTGGAGAACGCAGCTAGAATGCCTGGGAAGCGCAGTTGGTGGTTGTCGTAAGCGTGTTTCAGGAAGGCCAGCATCTTGCCCCGAAACATGCAGCTGAGCACCGGCGCGGGAAGGAAGTAGCGAGGCCGACAAGCGATCCAGCGTGATTGGTCGGGTGCCAGGCCGCCGGCAGGAACCAGGCAGTGCAGGTGGGGATGATGTTGCAGTTGCTGATTCCAGGTATGGAGTACGGCGAGAATGCCGATGCGAGCACCGAGGCGGTGTCGATCAGCGGCGATCTCCATCAGGGTCTCGGAGACAGCACGAAACAGCAGAGCGTAGATAAGACGCTGGTTTCTGAGTGCGAGTGCAGCCCGTTGCTTGGGCAGCGTGAAGACGACATGGCTGTAGGGCAGGGGCAGCAGACTGGACGCCTGCTTCTGCAGCCAGCGATCGCGAGCGGTGGACTGGCAGTTTGGGCAGTGGCGATCGCGGCATGAGTCGAAAGCCACGTACTCATAGGAGCAGCTGTCACAGCGTTCGAGATGACGGCCGAGTGCGGCAGTACGGCATCGACCGATGGCTCCGAGCAGCTTGCGTTGCTGGCGGGAGACAACATGGCCCCAGCGCTCGAGAAACTCTTGCTGGTGGGCGTGAAAGACATCGGCCACTTCGAGCCGATGCTCTCTCATTTTTTTTCGGCCTCTGCTTGGCGAGCTGGAAGCTCATCGAGCGGACTTACGGTGGAGTGCAGCCGGTGCTCGGAGACATGGAGGTAGCGCGCGGTCGTCTCCAGGTCGCAATGTCCGAGCAGCAGCTGAATGGTGCGCAGATCGGTTCCGCTGTCGAGCAGGTGAGAGGCAAAGGAATGCCGCATCACATGAGCGGAAAGCCGCTTGGCAATGCCCAGCTTCTTGCGCAACTGATGGCAGAAAGCGTTGACGGCGCTGGCGTACATCGGCCGGTCGGACCTCATTCCGGGGAAGAGCCAGTCCTTGGGCTTGCGCTGCTTCCAGTAGGCACGGAGCCACTCCAGCAGCTTGGGCGACAGCATCACCTGACGAGGATGCCCGCCCTTGCCTTCGCGGATGTTGATGATCATCCGCTTGCTGTCGATGTCGGTGACTTTCAGATCCAGGGCTTCCTGAATGCGCAGGCCAGCTCCGTAGAGCAGGCCCAGCAGGGCGCGATGCTTGAGGTTTCTGGTGATGTCGAGCAGTGCGGCGACTTCTTCACGGCTCCAGACCACGGGTAGTTTGCGGCGTAGCTTGGGCTTGGTAACTGCGGTGTCGAACCAGCGTTGCTTGAGCGTACGGACGTACAGAAAGCGCAGTGCCGAGACGCGAACCTGGATGCTATGCCAGGCCAGCTTGCGCTCGTTCAGCAGGTAGAGCTGATAGATACGAACATGCTCGGGCCCAAGCTTGTCAGGGGACTGGTGAAAGTAGCGCGCGAAGTCGGCTACGCTTGCCGTATAGGTACGGATGGTTCGAGGAGTGAAGTTACGCAGCCGTAGCTCTTCCAGCATGCGTTCGCGAAGTGCAGTCATGTATACCTCCTTCAAGGTATCCATCACTGTACTTACGTACCGTCCCTACAACACCTGCCGCGCTAGCGGCTTAGTCCAAATCGCCATTAGGTTAACGGATCGTTCTGTCGGGCGAACCACGCTGGGCGTTCACATCATCCACGCGTTTTCCGAATCGCCTACCCACTCCTGGCGGAATTGCTCCAGCTTGGCTGGGGCGCGACTTTGACGGCAAACGTCATGGCCAGGGTGTCGCCGTCGTCGGGTGAAGCTTCGCCGCGGGCCTTCAGGTCTTCCTGCTCGAGCTGGATCGTGCGCTGAAGCGTTTGCCGCGGGCGATGTCGTAGCCGGGCGCGGTTCAGGTCCACCGCCAACTCCGGGTCGTCGGGAATCTCGGCGCCGGCTTTCAGCCAGTCGCGCATCCAGCCCCAGACCTCAGTGCGCCGGTTGTAGTACATCTGGAAATCCACGGCATTCGCCCCGCCGTGAAATTCGTGCAGCGTGCCGCCATAATTGCGGTGCCTGATGATGTCCACAACCCCCGCGCCCAGGCCGTCACCGTCAATCACCGTGGCGTCCGGATGCTCGCGCTCGATAAATTCGATAACCCGGTCCGAAAGCTGCACCAGGTCAAGCGAGCGATACTTCCCCAGGATGCGGTACTGCCGGCCCTGGCGCACGCCGATAATCGAGCGGTCATCCCCGAAGCGGGCCACGTCCACCGCCATAACTTTCGGCATATGGGAAAAACCTTGCGCCTTGTACTTGCGGCAGGCATCCACTGCGTCGGGCGGAATGAAGGCGCTGAAGCCTACCCGAGGGGCTTCGCCCTTGACCCGGTAGCGAAACCAGTCCGAATCCTCGCCGTAGCGTTCGGCCCACTCCTGAATCAGCGCCTTGTTTGTGAAGCGGGAGGTACGGGAGTCCACCGACCGGTGATTCCAGAAGTTGCGCTCGCTGCCGAAGTTCACGCGATAGAACTTGCCGGAATTTAAGGTCGGATTGCCGAACAGGTACATGTGCGGCTCGCCGTCCGACAAGCCGCCTTCGCCCGCGTCGAAGATCTTGTCGGATATGCCGCTGGCCTCGTCAAAAATGTAGAAGGACGTACTGTCGGCCGCGTGCTGCCCGTGAAAGGCTTCAGCGTTGGTCTCTTCGTGGGACGTGGCTGCGGCAAACCAGGCCTCTTTCTGATCGCGGGCGGACAGTTTCTCCGTGGTGCATTCAAACCAGTGCCGCGTAATTGCCAGCTTGTGCCAGTGCTGGAGAGCGGCCCAGGTCTTGGTTGCAAGCTGGTGTCCGGTGTTGGCGGTGATTGTGCCTTTGGCCCGCGGCCGGGTGGACATGATCCAAAGCGTTAGCCAGGCCGAAAGGGTGCTCTTGCCGATGCCATGGCCGCTGGCTACGGCATCGTCCTCGGCCTCTTCTAGAAACAAATCGAGCAAGCGCATCAGCCTGACCAGCCGACGTTTCAACGGGGCGTCGTCCTTTAATGGAAACGTTGACTGCTGGGACGGAAAGGGGCCAGTCGACACAATCAGGTTCGCGCCATCGAGTCCTATCGTGACCGTGTCCGGATCCGACGTTAGCCACAGCAAGGGATACCGCTTCGGTTGGGAGGTCACGCTGTCACCCCCTGGCGCAGTTCGCCCAATTGCTGCAGTTTGACCTCGAGGGCGGCATGTAAGTACGTCTCTACCCGTTGAATTCCTCTGGCTTGAGGTCCGCCAAGTCGCATTCCCATAACGACAGCTTGACGCGATCCAGACCACAGTCCCTGGCCGTCCGACCCTGGGTGATTCCCAGCTGCTCTCGCAATGACCGCAACTCATGAGCGTCCATTCGCTCCCCTTTCGCCCTGACCATAACACAAACTTGTAGCACATGGGTAGCACATGCGCAACGTTACCTATATAACCCCTTTGTTGTTAAAATTGTGCTGACTTGACCCTCTGGTTTCTAACCACACGCTCCACGCTAAGTAGTTGAAAACACATGGTTGCCACTCGCGCCATGACAAAGCGAAATATAAGCGAACACCAGCCTGGCGCAATTCGGGGCGTTACGCTGCCAGCCGGGGTTTACAAGGTTTCTCGTAACGCCTCCACGGCGGGTGGGGTCCGCTGCGCCCTTCCGTCCTGCTTTTACGCATTTCCAGCCAAATCGCCAGGCGCGTGTTAAGGTTCGGTTCGCGGTTTACTGAGTCGACTGGAACCCATACCGCTCACATGAAAGCAAAGACTTGGCCCTCAGCAGTCAGCGTAGTCATCAAGAATTACAAATTCAATAGGTCGCGATGCGCAGCCTGGAACAGGGCATCGATCGCTGGGCTGCTCGCCGCCCTGCTGCTAACGGCGGCAGGGCTTGCATGTGGAGCTAGCTCAGCTTGCGGCGGAGACGCAGCTCAGATCGCTCCCGCCGATGCCGGTCAGTGGTCTCACGGAGGCAGTGATCTGCACAACACTCGCTTCCAGGGCTCCGAAACGGCTATCGATCCGTTCAATGTAAGTGAGCTTGCCCCCAAGTGGGGGGTGACTGTAGCGGGCGATATTTCAGCGACACCAACCACGGATGGCACCAACGTCTACTTCCCGGACTGGGGTGGAAACATCAATGCCCTGGCTGCGGCAACTGGTGAGGTGATTTGGCAGAAGGCCGTTTTCTCCCGAACTAGTCCGGCGATCGTGGATGGTGGCGCAGCCGTGATCGTTGGCACGCCTGTATTCGCGGGTGCGCCCGCAAGCATCATCAAAATGGATGCTCGCAACGGAGCGCCAATTTGGACCACAATCGTCGACCCGCATCCGGCGGCGGTAATCACCGCTAACCCCGTAGTTGCGCAGAATACCGTCATAGTGGGTGTTTCCTCTTCCGAAGAGTTTTTCGCCGCGGATGCTAACTACCCATGCTGTTCCTTTCGCGGAAGCGTAGTGGCAGTGGACGAAACGACCGGAAGTATTTTGTGGAAAACATACATGGTGCCGGAAAATGGCGGGCTACCGAGCGGATACAGCGGCGGGGCAGTTTGGGGCAGCACGCCTATGGTAGATCTCGATCGAGGCCTGGTCTACGTGGCAACGGGGAATAACTATTCGGTGCCGGACGACGTTGCAGCATGCCAGTTGCTCATGCCGAATAGTCCCGTGTGCATTGACCATGACAACCGCATCGATTCCGTGGTCGCAATGGATTTGTCTACAGGAACGATTCGCTGGACCTTCCAGGCCATGTTCAGCGACAACTCGACCAATGGCTGCCTCTTCGAGGTCAACTGCGAAATGCCGGAAGGCCCTGATGACGATTTTGCTCAAGCGCCACTATTCGTCAATACTGCATTTGGCCCAATAGTATTCGCGGGGCAAAAGAGTGGTGTCGGCTATGGCCTCAACGCGGATTCCGGAGCTCTCATGTGGCATACGCAGATCGGGACTGAAATCATGTGGGGCTCGGCAACCGACGGCTGCCAGATTTACGTCGCCAGCAGGAGGAATTTCACAGACAGTGCTGGGGCATGGTCGGCGCTCAATCCGGCGACTGGAATAATACTTTGGACGACCAATGATCCAGGCAGTCCCTCTGATCATGCGGCTACAGAAGGTCCCGTGAGCGTGGCCAACGGAGTTGTATACGGCGGCTCGGAAAATGTGAATGGGGCCACGATGTTTGGTCTCGACGCGAAAACTGGAAAGATTCTCTTCTCCTTCAACAGCGGGTCTTCAGTAGCCGGGGGACCGGCGATCGCTAAAGGCGTTGTGTACTGGGGGTCGGGATACTCCAAAGTTCCTGTTCTGACCGGCAACAAGAAGATCTACGCTTTTACTCTCGCTGGCAAGTAAATGATTGGACCATCCTCGGCTCAATTGTCGTTTCACTGAAGCCGCAGAACGGCCCTTAGCACTCCGTTGGCGAAAGATGATGTACCAGGACGGGCACGAAATTTTCCCCGAATGTTCGTGCAAAACACCACACACCTATAGGTGCCTATCTAGCTAGGGTGACTTTTTGACCGTTTCCATTTCCTTCTGGAAAGGGCCACAGTTCCCCTCTTGCAGCGTTATTCACACCTGTCAGCCTCCCCGAACCGGCGGAGCGGTGAGGGAGGGGTATATATATCCTGTACTCTTTCCTTATTGCAGAGAGCAAATCTGCTCTGTGGCTTTGCAAATCTGCTCTGTGGGTGGGCACCCTGAGAGCAATTTTGCTCTGTGGGTAGGTAGCCAGAGAGCAAATCTGCTCTGTGGGTCTTAGGCATTTTCGCCGGCATAGAACCTCAGATCGGAGCGGTTGAACATGACTGGGATTGGACCCTTCGGGCCATTTCTATTCTTTCCGATGATGACCAAATCTTCCCCGGTCCGGCTGCCGTCCTGGCCATCTGGGGAATGGAGCAAGAGAACCACGTGAGCGGCAGCCTCAATATCCCCCGATTCTTTCAGGTCAAGCATGGTCGGCACGTCATTCGCATTCTGCGGGCGGCGCAATTGCGAGAGTAGGATCACAACAATCTGTTCGGCCTTGGCAATCTGCCGGCAGGCTTCGGCAACCTTCGAAACTCGTTCGCGCACGTCGCGGGATTCGGCCTGTACCAGTTACAGGTGATCCACAATCAGCAGTTTGATTCCCTTGCGCGAAACTAGCACCTTGGCCCGAGTTATCAGATCGGTCACACTGAGGTTGCCGGTGTCATCCAGCCACACCGGCCAGTTCCGGATTTCCGCGGCTGCGTCGGCCAGCTTCGGCCATTCCTCGCGGGTCATCATGTGCGGGTTCCGGATTTTGACTGCACTGATCGGCCCGGCCGCGGCCAGCAATCGGCGGCCAATGTCAGAGCGGGACATTTCCACGCTGAACACTCCAACGGGAGTTTTGGCTTCCGCATTTGCTGCGACAATCTGGCACCCGAAGGCCGTTTTCCCGCGTCCGGGCAATGCACCGCTGACAACCAATTCGCCTTTCCGGAATCCGCCCGTCATACGGTCTAAGACGCCCAGGCCGCTGGGGAGTCCGACCATTGCGCCCGCCTGGGACTCGGTTTCAAGTTCGCGCAAAACTTCCGGCATGAGTTCGCGCAGCGCGGTCAAGTGGTTGCGTTGCGTGTCAGCGCCTACGTCTAGAACCGAATCCATCAGCGAAGCCGCAATCTCCCGCGACGGTTCCCCGTCCATAGCCCGAGCCACGGCCGCATTCGCCGCATGGATCAATCGCCTCGAAAGGGACTTTTCCTTGACGCGGCGCGCATAGGCGGAAATCGTCGGGCCATCCGGCACCCCGTCAATCAGGCTGGCTACATACTCCGCGCCGCCGACCGCTTCCAGTTCCCGCGCATCGCGCAAAGCGGCGACCACAGTTACCAGATCAATCGCTTCGCTGGCCTGGCGTGCCATAGCGCGGAAAATGATGCGGTGCGAGTTGAGAGAAAAGTCATCGACCTGGAGCTGCTGTGCGGCTTCCGCGTAAGCCGCACCATTCAGCAGAATGGCCCCCAGTGTTGAACGTTCCGAATCAAGACAAGCGGGCAGTTCCTTGCAATCGGTTTCCTGTATCATTTCGCGGCCTCGACTGCATTTGTGTCAGAGTCGGTGTCACACATGGCCTCTAGTGCGGCACTAAGTTTTTCCATCTGCTCCTGAGTCGGCGGCGGACCTATAACTTCCCTTATCAATGGAGCATTTGCGACACGTACCTTGTCCCAAATATGTTGGATTAGCTTATAGCGTCGAATCAGGCGGTAAGCCCTGCGCCTGGGGATGCCCTCGGACTTGAGGTATGCCTGGAAGCCGCCGCCTTTAGCATTTCCACGGAAGCCTTCACTGCCGTGCTGAATGCTTAGAAACAAGAGACGCTGGCCCCAGTACAAATCGTGTTCGAATTGGCGATAGCTTCCCATCATTTCGCAGCCTCGCGCACCCCGGAGTCAGCCAGCAATTTCTCAAAGTTTTTCACTGCGCCTTGTCCTGGGGAGATGCGTACACTTGCGGTTTTCTGTTTCTGGAATCGGTCAAGCGCCGCGGCGTGGTACTTCGCCAAGTTCGGCAACCACAGGCGCGGACGTTCCCCGGAGATGCCATCGGAGGAAAAACGGTTGCGGATCATCTGCTCAAGTTGTTGTTCGGTCCAGCTCGGGTTGGCCGTCAGCAAAGTTTTGAGCGCTTTCGCTTCCGAACCATCCCAAGGACAGGCCACCGCGAACCGCGATTGATAGAGCCCCTGTATCAGCGCGCAGGCGGGCGCGTGGCGGGAGTCTACAGAATCCTTGCTGGGCGCTGGTTTTGTGGCGCTCTGCCCATTCCGCCGCCAGCACCATTTTTTTGATTTCGTCACCGTGTAGATAACTGCGCCGCTGCCTGTCTTAATGGATGTCAGGTATTTCCCGCGTATCAGTTTCGCCACATATCGGCGCACGGTGTGGTATGTCAGTCCCAGCTCCTCCGCGATGCGGGAAAGCATGACAGGCTGCCCACCCAGGACCGCGCCGGAAAATTGCCCGTCACCGTTCGGAGAATCTTTGGTGATGCGATTCAGAAACCAGAGATAGACGAACAAGCTTTGTCCAGTCATGGCCTTGACGTGTTTCTGCTCTAGCAGTCCTGCGGAAACTGGAAAGGTTACCGGGTTTTCACTCATGGGCTTTCATCCCAGGTCACGATGGCACGGCGGTTCATCGAATAAGTTTCCAGGCTCGGGCGGTTTTGTTTCCGCTGGCACACGCTGGGCGCGGAGTTCATTGCTGCTCGGCAGTGGGGGCGAACCCAGGCGGTAAAATCCATGTCGCACGCCCGCCTTAAATTCCGTGCGATTGCTGATTTCCCATCCGGCATCGCGTAATTCTGCGATCCTCGCGCAATATTGCAAACTGATTCTTGCGAGTGACGGCGCAGGCGTCCATGAGGGCCAGGATGCGGCCAGCAAATTCAAAATGCGGGCGGTCTGAGTGCCGTCGCGGATCACGGGTTTGTCTCGCTCCGCCCCACGCGCTCGATGGCTTTTCCCATTTCCCGCAGTCGTTCCGCCAGATCTGAAAACAGACGGGATTTATTTCCGCTTAAGGAATCTCTGCGCGCTCTTTCGAGCAACAATGCGCCCTGTGCGACGTGCGCGGCGGCGCGGACGATATTTTCACCTGCAAATATTGTCGGGGTCTGGCTTGACTCAGCGGAATAGGTGGTTGTAGTCTGCGGCATGTCAGAGTCATCTCCTTAGAAAACTGATTTGCCGATCCGCCCAGGTTCTCCGGCCTGGGCGTCGGTGTTTTAAGAGCTAAACTCCCTGCAACTCGCGATCTGCGGGCCGGACCTTGCGCGATGCCAGCCAATCAAGCAGATCGTTGGCGTCGTAATAGATTCGGGCGCCCACTCGGGTATAAGGCACTCCGTACCTCTTGAACGTGCGCCAGTTCTCTAGCGTGCCAGGGCTGACGCGGAGAAAATCTGCCGCTTCCGAGTTCGTAAGTAGATTTGGCTTTGTCATTTGGCTGTGCGCTCCTAAAAAGTGGACGCAGGTGAGCGTCCCAACCGCACAGTACCGCAGGGATGGAGGATGATGGAAGATGGAGAAAACTAGGGTGGAGTTATTTCCGAGGGAGATATTTATTGTAGAGCGGAAGCATTTCGCCGACCCGTTTCCTGATTCGATCCTTACGTACTTCGTCATCATCGCCCGGTTGACGAGGGTCTTGATGGTTGGCGATGTCGCGATACGATTTTTCGGTTAGATGCATCTCTAGCGCTTCAATTGACCGACTTGTTCGCGGACGGCCATCCGACCTAGCTCCTGCCTCGTCGAGAATATACTGCACTTGCGTGAATTTGAAGCCTGCCTTGTTCAATTCGGCCGCGAGAAAGTTCGTGATCTCCGCATCGTGATCGGTTGGCTCGTCAAAACATAACTTGCCCAACTCCACGAGCTCGTCGCCGAGGGTGGGCCATGCAGCTTCCAATTGCAGCAAACCGTCAGGCCCACTGCGCGAAGCGCACAGCACAGCATCTAGGCGAGCACTATAGGCCTGTAACCAGACCGCATAAGCGGGGTGCTCGTGAGTATTGATCTGAGATTGCATGGCGCTGACGTGAGCGAGGGCCAATGGCAATATTCCTCGATGATATTCTGCGGTCTGCCCGATATCATCGAGCTTTTGTCCACTTACAATAGAGGCCTTCCTGCTCATTGCGCACCCCCGAGCAACCCTTTGACTCCGCCCGCCAGGAACATTGCGTCAGTCGCACGATTGACGGACTCGCGGACGGGGTCAAGGTTCAACCGTGCATAAATTTGGGTTGCGCCCAGACTCTTATGCCCCAAACTCTTCCCGATGATGGGCAAACTAGAACCCGTCGCGGCCTGCCATGAACCCAACGTGCGCCGCAAATCATGCAAGCGCAGATCCTTGAAACCCGCAGTCGGGTTCTGCTTCAAGAAATCTCGTGCCGTCAGTTTCGGGTTGGCCTTGAGCCAGTCGTCTAGCTCAATTGCGGCGGCCCGCTTGAGGATTCGCTTCCATGCGGATTTCGGCTCTACCAGATGGCCCGTTGTGCCGATGCCAGGAAATACCCACTCGCCGATGCTTGAGTCGCGCCGGGTTTCAAGAATGTTCAGCGCCGGCGCCGACAGGGTAACGGTCATCGGTTCGCCGTTTTTGGTTTCGGGAATCTTCCATTCGGCGCGGGCAAAATCAATTTCTGCCCAGCGCATCTCTTGCACATTGGTTCTACGGGCGCCGGTTAGCAGGGAAAGCAGAATGTAGTCTCTGACCGTGGCGTTCGGTTCCTTCGACAGCGCCTTGAAAAAAATCGGCAGCTCATGCGCTTGCAAAAATCTGTCTCGCTTTTTCTCCGGGTAGGCTTTGACTCCCGCGGCCGGGTTAGTGCCTGTCCATTCCCACTCTTCGCGGGCCTTGTTGAACATGCTGCAAAGTAACTCCACCACTCGATTGGCCGCGTACGGGCCGCGGGTGCGCCCGATGTGGCTGTGAAGCGCAACCACGTCCATTTTGCGGATAGAAGAAATCTTGCGGACTTTCCACGCGGACAGGTACAGGTTGAATGCCGCCAGGTCGTCGCTCCAGGTTTTTTTGTACTTCTTGGAATAGAGTTCCAGAAACGTTGTAAACAATTCCTGCAATGTCATCTCGTCGCGCACAGATCGGCGAGCCTTGGCAGGATTCTGACCGAGTGCGATGGTGCCATTCATTTCCTCGGCGCGGTTGCGGGCCTGTTCGATTGAAAGGTCGGCACATGGGCCAATCGTGACGCGCTCCGGACGGCCTGAGATTTTGCGGTAGAGGATGAAAACTTTTTTCCCGGCAGGACTCACGGCCACCGCCAGGCCGCGGATCGCAGAGTCATAGAAGTACGCCCGCTGCCCGTTCGTCGGCGACGGCAATGCTTCAATCGCCTTTTTGGTGAAGTTGAATTTCCGGCGCTGTGCTACCGATGTGCTACCAGAGCGGGTGAAAATGCGTGTTTTGGGGTGTACTGCGGTGTGCGTCGCCATGCCCTAACGTACCGCTAAATGGTACAAAAGGAAAGGGAAATGTATTTCGGTGGAAATCCGTGGGCAGGTGGGCAGGAAGCTACGAACCAGAAGGTCGGGAGTTAGAATCTCTCAGGGCGCACCATTCTTATCAAACAGTTGCCGCTGAAATCCCGATTGCTGAATTGGGTCCATTGGGTCCAACAGTGAAATTAAGCCCCGCTTTGCTTGCAGCCAGACGCCGATATTCAAGTTCCTGATTAGTGTGCGAATACCTGTCCGTTGTTCGCAAAGAGGAATGGCCTATCCTGCTTCTGTAAATCTTCAGGCGTGCCGTTCTTTCGCAGCATAGTCACCCGCGAGTGCCGGAATGCGTGAAGCCCAGCCTTCGGGATTTCTAGCCGCTTCAGAAGCGGATGCAGAACACGCTTGAGTACGTTATTGCCTGAGATTCGGTCGGAGTCAACTTGTCGTTCAGTGTGTACTCGTTCCCGATACTTCCACGCTCAGGGACATGATGTCGTAGTCCTCGCGCGCAGGGTTACACCAGCCCCGTGGCGCGTCGTCAGTTGGGACGGAGCAAACCTGGGCAACTGGACATCCGAACTGGAAAATGCGGATGTACTCATCAATCTCGCTGGCAGAAGCGTAAATTGTCGATACACTCCAGCCAATCGTAGGGCAATCAAAGAGTCCCGAATTCAGACGACGAACTTGCTAGGTCAAGCAGTGGGTCAGTCCGTTTCTCCGCCACGCTTGTGGATGAACGCCAGCACCGCAACGATTTACCGCCATGCCCTTGACCGACCGATGGATGAGCGGGGGGAGATGGGGGGCGACGAACCAGACGCACCTGTCAAGTGGCGTTTCAGCATTGATGTGGCCACTAACTGGGAGGGAGCTTTCTTCGCCGCTGTGACACCCAAGACTAGCAAAATTGCCCTTCGCAGCGCCATGACCATGAGTCCTGACCGTGGCGGCGTATTTGATACATTGCTTCGTCTTGTTCGGTTTGGGCTCGGAGGTACCATAGCCACCGGCCTGCAATTTGTTTCCTGGATCCACGATGCTGATTTCGTGCGTAGCGTCGATTGGCTGATCATCCGAGATAAAATCGATGGCCCGGTCAACCTTGCATCGCCAAATCCGGTACCGAACCGGGAATTCATGAAGGCTCTACGACAGGCGTGGGGAACACGAATTGCTCTGCCAGCCGCAAAATGGATGCTGGAAATAGGCACGATCTTTCTACGCACCGAAACCGAGTTAGTTCTCAAGAGCCGCCGCGTCATCCGCGGTCGTCTTATCGAGGCTGGTTTCCAATTTCAATTCCCTGAGTGGGGCTCCGCCGCCCAAAATCTGGTTGATCGCTGGCGTGCGAGCGTTAGCGTGAGCCCTGAATAACGGCGGCTTCGCCCTAGCCCCGTTCCTCGCTCCCCGGCCCGTGCCCAAGCGAGGTGGTCACCAAGGAGTTCAACAAGGGCCGCTTGGTTTAGACTGGCAGCGACGTGTTCAGGAGAGAAGCCGTCATGCGAATCATTTCAATATCCCAGGAAGAATGCATTGAGATGTTGCAACGGGTATCGATCGGAAGGCTGGCATGTTCGTTGAACGACCAACCGTATATCGTGCCGGTGGCCTTTTCCTATGAGCCGAATTACCTCTACTTTTTTTCGACATTGGGCAAGAAGATTGAGTGGATGCGGCAAAATCCCAGGGTTTGCCTGCAAGCCGACGAAATCGGAAACCGGTCGAACTGGACCAGCGTAATCGTGACGGGAACGTACCTGGAGCTGCGGGAGCCGCAATACACCGATGAGCGGGAACATGCTCAGAAGCTGCTCGCGCAGCACTCTCGCTATTGGCAGAACCCCTTGGCGGAGAGGCGTGAGCAGACCAGCGATCTGTCGATTGAGCTTGTGTTCTTTCGCATCGACATCGTGTCCATCAGCGGGCTTCGGGCTATGCCGGAAGGCGTGTAAAGCGTTGCCCGGCTGTTGGCGGCAATCGCGATGCCGAGGTGCCGGTTCGAAGAGTGAAAACTTTTGCACTCTCGACAGATTCCGACTATCCCCCTCGCCCACAATACCTTTCGTGGTAACTAGTTACCTCGCCGCGATCTGGCAATCAAACTGCCTCTGGGAAAGCCGGCGTACAAATCTCATCCGGAGTTTCCCTTGTTCTCGCAGCGGGTCTTAGTTGCAGTCGATACCGGTCATGGCGTGATCTACGTTCCCGCTTCGGGTTGGGACCGGGTTTACCTGATGTGGACGTTCCGGAACTTTCACAGCCTTCCCCAAACTGTCCTGAACTCGCGCCAGCAACGACTGATCGGATCCTTGTACCGCGAAGCGGCCAATCATTCAGACCGGCAATTGTACGAAGCGGCAGTCATTGGTACCGTCGAAGACTTCAACCCGTCGTCGCTTTCAGCCCTCCCCACTTCTACTAAAGCGCGGAACTCGGATCCCGGCAGTCCGGAAAGCGAACCTGCAGACTTGGCTGCCCTCGACCAGAGCCAACCCTTCTATACGCGATTCGCGCTCGATCGGATGACTCTGAGAGTCGGTGCCGGAGTGTTGGTGGCCATCATCGCCATACTGGCCTGGCGTGAATTGGGGGCCCAGCCCATCTCCGATTCAGGTTCGAGACCAATGGCAGCGGCGGCGAGCCTGAGCGACACTCCCGCCGCGATTGCCGGCGACCCCAGCCCGGCAACCGTCGCAGGGAATTCCAACCCGGTTGTCGCACTTCCCCTCCCCTAACTCAATCGTCAGCCTGGAACCGATCACCGCAGGGCTGGCCAGCGCGATTGCGATCACGGAAATGACCGCGAAGACCGACCGCCCCGGCGTCCCCGGCAAACATGGAGTGGACAGCCGCGTGGCCGCCGTGCATGACCCAGTCGCAGTTCCATCCAGTGTGGAGGAAGCTGTGGCCGACCAGCCTCGGATGCGCATCTCGGGCCGTCCGCGGAAACTTGTGTATCCGGTCTGCCCTCAGACCGACGCCCGTGGCAAGGTTTCTCTGCCGGCTGTGGTGGGCAACGATGGGGCGGTGAACCGGGTCAGGGTCCTGACCGGTGACCGCGTCCTGGCTGCAGCTGCAATCGAAGCGGTGCGGCAGTGGCGCTACGAACCTTTTTCCGGCGCAGTCCAGGGCGTGGAGCGAGAAACCAATATCACCGTATCTTTCATTTCAAACCAGGTCGTAGCCGTGAGCTTCCCTAACTCCGCATCGGTTTCCCGCTAGCCGTCTTCGTCATCTGCCTATCCCGTCCGCTCACATACCAACCATACGTGGCAGCTCTTGTGCATGAGTCCGGGCTCGAAACCGGCAACCAGACTCCCTTTCACCTGGAATCCGTTTTGCAGCAGAACCTGTTCCCACTCGGACACGGTCTTGAACTCGAAGGGCATATTCATTTCCGGAATTCCCTGGGCAATCGCGTTCGCGAAAAAATCAATCAGGACCAGCACCTGGCGCTGTGTATCGAGCGTCATCGCGGTAAACGTTCTAAGCAATGGCTGTGTCCGTAGACTTTCCGCCAAGCCTTGGCCATGGTCCGGCAAGCCATATGTGTCCTCTTTGATCAGGGCGTACCTGGCGATCTTTCTCAGCCGCTGAATTACACCGGGCAAGTCATCCGGATTGATGTGGTGAAGCACGGCCAGGACCAGCGCCACGTCCACACTGTCGTCCGGATACTCAATGTCCGTCGCCGAAGCCATCTGGACGAACGGCAGATGCCGGGCTTCCGGGTAGCGGTAGTCCAGCACGTCGGTGGTGAAGACCTGGTATCCGCCCCGGGCCAGCCGGGCCGCGAGATAGCCGCTGCCGCAACCGTAGTCCAACACTCTGTTGCCCGGCAACAACGTTTGCAGCCGCTGAAAATCAGCCTCGGGCTTGGCTTCCGTCTTGTACCGGTGGTAGATCTGGTTGAACCAGAACGAAGGATCGGATTTCCTGAAGGTGTCATGCAGGAGCGCGGTCGTCACTTCAACCAATCGGTCCGGATCAACTCCGTCCTGCTGGCTGCCCGAGAGCCGGTCGAAGGCAAGGTCCACCATGCGACAGACTTCGCCGCTCGACGTGCCAAAGAACTCGCGGTATCCGGTCTTGACCGAAGTACTCACAAATTCCACCACAGTCGGGCTTCGTAGAGCGTCAGCGACGGTTCGGAGTGCGTGGTCCTGAGTCATACCTAAGGTGGATCATGAGGCTGGGTCACGGAAGCCGTGCTCATCATGGGATCGCGGGCGGGGTGTTCAAACCGGCCCTGCCGCAGTCCGGTATAATAGCGCGATTCTTAAACCTGCCTCTCAGGTCCTGCGAGGGAGCACTGTGCCGCTCTCACTGAACACACGCGGAGTCGGGAAGGTCACCATCGTCCGTTGTAGCGGGCGCATCGCGGCCGGTGAAACCGAAGTATTGCACCTGCATGTCAACGAGCTCCTGCGTGATCGTGTCGACATCGCGCTGCATCTGGGTGAAGTAGCATTCATCGACAGTAGCGGACTGGGAATGCTGGTACGGCTGCTGACCAGCACGCGCCGCGCCGGTGGCGATTTGAAATTGTGCCAGCTGCCAGAGCTCATTCACAAAGTCTTGAAGATGACCAGCCTGATCACCCTGTTTGACACCTATGAATCCGAGGAAGATGCCATCCTCTCGTTTTATCGGCGACAGGCAGCGCCGGCGCGGACTGCGCCAGCCGGCCTCACCGTATTGTGCGTAGATCAATCCGCCGATGTGCTGGCCTACTTGCGCGAATTGCTGGTCCGAGCCGGCTACAACGTGCTTACGAATAACAATCTCCGTGACTCGTTGATCTTGCTGCGGGCGACCCGGCCGAGTCTGACGATCCTGGGCCCCAACCTGAAGGCATCGCCCGCGACGGAGCAAGCCTTCCGGAGCGCGAGCGCCGCGTCGCCCCTGCTGGAACTGGGAGAGGAATTCTCCACCCAGGAAGCCGGCCAGGCTGCATCCGGGCTTATGGAAAAAATCCGTGCGTTAAGCAACCCAGGTCCGCCCTGACCTGGCTCATTTCTTGATCAGCGTGGTATGGCTGGCTACGCACTGCCACTTGTTGTTCTGGTACAGCCAGGTATCGGTAAAACGTCCGTAGTGATCGAAGGGTTGACGCTTGTAAGTTCCCTTGGAGTGGTAGGTCCCGACCACGATGGCCGCGTAGCTGTAGGAAATCACTCGGGCCTGGTCATTGGCAATCAGGCTGGCGCGATAGTCCGGGTCTTTCAGATCGGCCAGAAACTCGGCTTTGTTCATGACCGTGCCGTCGTAGTCGGTGTAAACGAAGCCGTCGGAAACCAGGTCGCTCACGGCCTTGGCGTCATGGTGAAGTTGCGCCTGGTTCCAGGCATTCTCCAGCGCGATAAGCCTGCTGGCCTCGGCTGAGACGTCATTGGCCCGGTCCTGCGCCACCAGCAAACCGCTCAACAGTAGAACCACGAAAATGAAACCTTTCTTCGCCATACATCCCCCGATTTTCGCCAAGGCGGTCATCCGTAACAAGCCTTGATCGTAAGCTATCTTGCCATCAGAAATAACCATCTCTCATGGGTCAAGTAGAACGGATTGCATACTGCGTCTGTCACGCCGAGGATTGGTTCTTGTCGGTCAGGTCTGCTGAAGAAATTGGAATAGCTGCGGCGCTGCGGCCGCCTTCGGTTGCGCGCTCTATTGGACGGTGAGGGTGAAAGTCACGGAATGCGTGATGCTTCCGCTGGTCGCGATCACAGTCACCGTCGAAGAGCCCGCAGGTGTACCCGGGGCCTGGCTGTGGCCGCCACCCCCGCCGCTGCCGCCGCCACAACCCGCAACCGTGATGAGAAGCGCGAAGGCCATCAGCGCGAGCATCTGACGGGCGGGACGCCCGTCTCCCTTCCGTCGTCGCGACGCGCCGCCCAGCAGCAAGACTCCGGCCAGCGTAGCTCCGAAACTTGAGATCCACCAGCCAGGACCCTCGAGCCTCGCGCTGTGGGCCGCTTTCGTAGAAATGGTGAGCGTAGTTGAACCGCTGCCGGTGATTGAAGCCGGACTAAAACTGCATGTGCTCTCGCGCGGCAAGCCGGAACACGACGTCGCCGGGAAATTGATGGTGCTGTTGTAGCCCGGCTGGCCGGTGACCGTGAGCGTGAGAGTCCCGCTGCCGCCCGGACTGGCAATGGTGATCGACGGCGCATCAGCGGCCAAGGCAAAATCGGGCAGCACGTTCACCGTAATGGCCGGAGAGGTAGCGCCGGCGTAGTTCGGATCGCCGCTGTACTGCGCCGTGAGGGAGTCTTGGCCAGCCGCCAGATCGGTCACCAGACTCGCACTTCCCCGGGCCAGGACCAGGCTGCCATTTTGAATATTGGCACTGCCATCGTCGCCGAAGAAAAAAACCGGGTTACCACCGTTGGCAATTGCGGTCCCGTTCGACAGGAAAGTCACCGTGCCCGTTGGCCTCTGGCCAGCGCTGCTGGTGCTGATGTTGGCCGTCAAGGTGACGATCCCGCCCGCCACGACGTTGCTACTGCTCGATGTCACGGCAACGGTGGTCGAACCCGGAACAACCGTGATCGGCACAGGATTTGAAGTGCTGACATTGAAGCTGGCGTCTCCGAAGTACTTGGCAACCATGGAATGCTGACCCACTGGGATTGTGAAGAACCCTTGCGAAGTAGTCGCTGTACCTTCGCTGTTCAGGTTGTAGGGACCGGTAGCAACATTCCCATTGTCCGTAAAAGAGGCAACGCCCGAGGCTACGCCGTTGCCGCTAAGCCCCGAAACGTCAGCTCGCATATATGCGGTACGCCCATAAGGCTGGCTGGTAAAGGGTATGAGATCGCCAGCCCCATCAAAACCGAACACCGAAAGGGTCGTCGTTCTTACCTCCTGTGAAACCATAATCGTGACCGGAGCAGAGTCACTGGCGGCAAAAGTCCCGTCACCCGCGTAGTGTGCATGAACGTCGTAAGTACCGCTCGACAAGCCATTCCATGTGCTCGATACGGAGCCGGAATTGAGCGTGAATGCGGTCGGGCCCTGCAGCGGAGCAGTCAGGTTGGTCAACAGCGAAACATCACCTGTTGGCACCCCGGAGCCGCTAGCGGGCGCTACAGCGACGCTCACATTCACATCGGCGCCGTGGGTGAAGCTGGTTGGGCTCAGGGTCAGGGTCGTGGTTTTGGCCGTAAACGCAACTGATCTCCAGTAGGTGCTGCCGTGTCCATTCTCGTTGAACTGAGTGCCTCCCACCGCGACATTGAAGGGAGTGGAAGCGGGCCACATTAACCGAGACCGGTCCCTGCGCCACCCTCTCAGTATTTTGATTGTCGCAGCCTTCCGCGCCCGTGTCGCCACTCGACACGATGTAGGTGATGCCCTGAGCGGCCGCCTGCTCCGCCATGGCCGAAATAGCCTGCCCTTCAGCGTCCGAGACGCCGCTCTCGCAGCCTCCGAAGCTCTCGGTCATCACCGGCGCCAGGTTGTTGTCGATGATCTAGTTTTCCGATAGAAAAATGCCGTCCGTGGCATTGGTACCAGCAGAGACTGCAAAATCCACAACTGCAATGGGCGCCAGAACAGCAGCCCAGGTGGCATCCAAAGTGGCCTCACCTTCTTCACCTCCACCCAGGTCGCCCGGGTCAGGTCCGTTGAGGATGATGTTCAAACCGCCTCCGAACCCGCCGAAAATATTTCGGAAGTCGTAGACATCCTGCCCCCGTTAAACAGGCTGCTGCGCGCAACCACCGCGATGGTCAGTCCCTGCCCATTGATTCCGCTCGAGAGAGTTGGGATGGCGTTGTATATCAGTCGATAGTCTGCCGGCCCCAACACGTGCCGTCTGAAAATGTGACCTACGGCTGCGCTCCTGGGCTGACGGTGAGGCGCCCCCTTTCCGGGGAAAGGCCAAGTTGAGGCTTCTTGTAGAAATTGTGCAGCGAATGCAAGCCTGCCACCGCCGGTGCCAATGCTTCCGGTATTTCCGGGTTACTGGCATTCGCCCAGTGGGCTTCGCCTTTCACCGCATATTCCTGGATCGGGGTGTGGAACGCCTCCTGCACCTGGGCCGCGGTGCCCGAGAACTCGATCAGGGTGCGGCCCTTGCTGACCTGCGCGACTTCGAAGCCATGCTCCTGCAGCCACGAGGTCACCGCTTGAATGTCGGAGTCTGCTGGACCGAATTGTTGCCCGCACTGTTCCGGCGTTACCCATTTGTGAAATTGGGGCGAGGACTTGTCGTGCTGGTCATCTAGCAGCTTCGAAAGCGCGGTTTGCTGCTCAGGACTGCGTTTAAGGACCATTAGCATACGATCCATCCGCAAGTCCGGCGGAGCCCCAGCCACTTCGAACTGGGGATGAGCCATGGGATGGACGTTGCCCTTGAGCACGATCCGGTGGCGGTCATCCACCGGCTCATGGACCAGCGGACGTATGTATTTTTGCTGCGCAGCGGCCAGATGGACAGGCCGACTAATACAACCAAGGGGATTGTGAATCGCGGACGAAGCGGATCTGTTCGCATGCTTCTCCTAAGCAAGCCTGCCACCCGGGCAGAGTGCCGGTCAGGTCGCAACCGAGCAGAAGACGAGACCCCCTCGTCGACAACCCCCATCAACCGCGTAAGCCAATCGACGCCATGCGCTGGTGACGCAAGACAGTCCAGGATCCGATGGGCCGATCGTGGCCGCGTATCCTAGGTGGTCAAAATGTAAAGTGCGAGGTTTGATCTCAGGCTGAACGATCGCTGGTCGATCAAGGCTGACAATCCTGAGGCTGTAAAAGACGCAAACGGAGGCCTTGACGCTGCGGAAAAACAGCCCCAAAAATAAGAAGCGCCCCTAACTCTCACGAGTCATGGGACGCCCGAACAGCCCTCCCCCAGGTCTGCTCAATTAGGAAGGTACCTCTCACCCCCGGAAGTGTAAATCCCACCTTCGTGCCAATGTCGTGGCACGAACAGCCTATATTGCCGGAGAACCGCTTCTAGCTCCTGGCTCCTAGCTGCTGGCTTTTGGTTTTCAGCTTAGCTCGCCGATGCCCCTGGAAGTGAGAGCACCCGGAAGCGATAAGGCACAAACGAGACGCTAGGAGCCAGAAGCTAGAAGCCTGCCCAAGTAAGCCTTGGCCGGTTACTCCCGTAATCTTCCGCAGGGGGATTGCCGTTGACCGTAGCAGCGTCTGTACTTACATTCGCCACAGGGGGTCGTAATGAAGGATATTCACGAGGTTTTACGCCGTAAGCAGGCCAAGTACGCCCAGCTCACCAAGCAGATCGAGGCGTTGCAGCAGGCGGCCGAAAAACTGCGCGAAGTCGCCCCTCTGCTCGCCGAAAGTGACGAAGAGGAAAGCGCAGTTTTGGCTGAGGTGGAGGAGCCGGGTAACAGCATGGCAGCCCGAGCCGGGTCATCGCCTGCGGGCGGCGCAGCCGCCGCTCCCAAGCCGGCGCCACGCGCTCCACGCTGGCCTTAGTTCGGCAAGAGTTCAGTTGGGCACAAGGCCCGCATATGACATTTCAGTCTCTTCTGGTTTGCAAAGACGAGCAGGCGACGGCCGTACTCACGCCCGTCCTGGCCGGTTTCGGCCTGGGCGTGCAGTGCTGCGGCTATCCCGACGCTCTCTGCCGCCTGACTGAACAGAAATTCGACGCTGTGATCGTTGATTACGACGATCCACACAGCGCGGCCCTGGTCCTGCAAAATGCGTACCAGTCTTCGGCGCCGCACAAAACCGTCACTGTAGCGCTGCTCGGTGACCGGACCAAGGTGCGCCATGTTTTCGGCGCGGGCGCAAATTTTGTTCTCTACAAACCCATTTCCCAACAGCAGGCTGAAGCCAGTCTGCGCGCCGCTATGGCCCTGATGAAGCGTGAACGCCGGCGCTCTTTCCGGGTTCCGGTTCAGCTTCCCGTGAGACTACGGGTTGAAAACGGCGCCGAGATGGAAGGAATTCTGCTCGACCTGAGTGAGGATGGTCTGGATGTTCTGGCGGCGCAGCCGCTGTGTCCGGCCGCCATCATCAGTGCTCATTTCGCGCTGCCTGATCAGGGCACCGAGATGGATATTCGCGGTGAAGTCGCCTGGGCCAATCCTAACGGCGAATCGGGCGTGCGTTACATCGATCTCCCGGACAATCTTCGTCAGACTCTCAAAGCCTGGGTAGTCACCAACGCCGCGGAATTTCTTCCGGAAGATCCCGAGCCCGTTTCAGAGTGCAAGCTCACCGATCTCAGCCTGGGTGGCTGCTACGTCGAAACGGAGTCGCCCTTTCCGGAACGTTCCGGCATCGTCCTCTGCCTGAAGGCCGAAGACCTGGAGGTCCAGGCCGAGGGCATGGTTCGGGTCATGCATCCGGAATTCGGCATGGGTATCCAGTTTGCCTCGGGCACCGCGGAACAGCGCGAACATGTGGGTTCATTCATCAACTTCCTCGCCAGCCGCCCGGGTACGCTTCCGCAGTTGCTCATCACGCCCCGTGCCTTGGCCGCCGTCAATGACCAGGACTACCGTCGCAGCAAGGCCTCCGACGAACCTGAAGATCTGTTGCTCGGTCTGCTGAACCGCGCCGATTCTCTCACCCAGGAAGACTTCCTCAAGGAACTCCGCCAGCAACGCAGCTCCGAAGAAGTGGCTTCCTCGTAGCCTGCAGGAACCACTTTCCGTTTTTTACCATCCACGCCGTGAACTGTCATCCCGAGCGCTGCTCCGAGCCGCGCTTGCGCGGCGAGGGCAAGTCGCGAGCCTGCGCTGAGTGAACTTCGAGCGCAAGCGAGAGGGAGTCGAGCGGGGACCTGCTTTTTCTCTGCTCGCGGAAAACATCCAGACAGTCAAAAAGGGCCTGCAATGCGGCTGGCATGCAGACCCCGTGCCCTCTCGGGCTTGCTCCACCCTGTGCCTTCAAACTTATCGTGAGAGGCCCCAAAAAATATTTCAGTCAGATTAATTTGTCGTCAAAATCCTGCGACATCCTCGCACTCGACCCTGGACCCTGATCGCGTTCGCCAAATGAATTTGCCCATTTCCTTCTATTTAAGCAACAATCTGTTCCGTGCCGACGAAAGGTCCGCCTGAACCTGTCTCCGCAACAGCTTCGCCTGAACCCGCCATGGGCGGCCCACTTTCTGGTACCCCCATCCTGATCATCATGGTTGCGGCCTTCGCCGTGCTCTTGCCCACCTTCTTTCTCGGAATCCCGTCCGGCCACGACTTCGAATTTCACGTGAGCTCATGGATGGAAGTGCTCAGCCAATGGAAACTTGGCATCCTCTACCCGCGATGGGCGGCCCTCGCGCACTTTGGATACGGCGAGGCACGTTTTATTTTCTATCCCCCGGCATCGTGGATGCTGGGAGCAGCATTAGGGTCGTTCCTGCCGTGGAAGATCGTGCCGGGCGTTTATGAGTGGATGGCGCTTACGCTCTCCGGGTGCTCGATGTTCCTGCTGGCGCGCCGCTATCTGCCGCGCCGTGACGCCATCTTTGCCGCCGCCTTGTACACCGCCAACCCCTACCACATCGTCATCGTGTACTGGCGCAGCGCCTGTGCCGAGCTACTCGCCGGCGCGCTTCTGCCCCTGCTCCTCCTCGCCCTCCTGCGTGCAGAGAAAATCGACAGAAAGTCGATCCTCCCTTTGGCATTGATCGTGGCTGCTGCATGGCTGACCAACATCCCCTCCGCGGTCATGTTGACCTACTCGCTGGCGCTGTTGCTGACGGTTGTCGCTATCATGCGCCGTTCACCCCAGCCCCTCGCGGTCGGCGCTGCCGCTCTTCTCCTCGGCCTGGCGCTTGCCGGGTTTTACGTTGTGCCCGTCTTGTACGAGCAGAAGTGGGTGGAGATCGCGCAAGCGTTGTCACCGGGGGTCCGGCCGCAAGACAATTTCCTGTTCACGTCTCTCAACAACCCCGATCATGACCGCTTCAATCTGTTGATCTCCCTGCTTTCAACCGCCGAGATCATCCTTCTCGGTATTTTCTGTTTTCTGTCGCGCTCCTGGCGCACCCGCGCCCCGCAGTTGTGGTGGATGCTTTCGGCCTGGTCAGCCGCCAGCGCCTTTCTTCTGTCTTCCTTCAGTTTTTTGCTCTATCGCTTTCTCCCCGAGCTAGGTTACGTCCAACTACCACTGCGCTGGCTGCTCTGCCTGAATGTCGGTTTCGCCTTGTTCGTCACCCTGGCGTCTCCGCGCTGGCTGGCTCGTCCTCTGGCTGGTCTCGTCATGCTTGCGGTTCTGGCATTCGTCTGGCATCGCGTCCAGCCCCCCTGGTGGGACGACGCCGGCGACGTGGCTGAGATGTTGGACAATCAACAGGACGGCGCCGGCTATGAAGGCATCGACGAGTACGTCCCCAACGGTGCCGACGTCTATGAGATCAAGCATGACGCGCGCCGGGTGACCTTCGAGGGCGATGGCAGCGCACGCATCCGCATAACCCAGTGGGAACCCGAGTCAAGGTCGTTCAGCGCGAACGTGAGCCAACCGGGCAAGCTGGTGCTGAAGCTGTTTAACTACCCGGCCTGGAAGGTTGCGGTGAATAATCGTTCAGTCACAACTGGGACACAAGCAATCACCGGTCAGATGGTCATTCCCGTCGAGGCCGGGGAAAATCAGGTGCGCATTGTGTTTGCGCGAACCCGCGACCGGGAAATTGGCGGATTGATTTCTTTCGGGTCGGGTTTCCTGATACTCGGAGTGATGTTTTTCAACCGGCGCCGCGCCCTCGTTCCAACACCATGATCCGCGTCCTCATCGCCACCTCGAACCCGGGCAAGCTCCGTGACTTCGCCGGGGCCGCGGCTCCGTTGGGAATCGAGGTTGCGCCTCTGCCGAATTTCGACTCCATTCCCACCGCAGTCGAGGACGGTCTCACCTTCGAGGCCAACGCCCGCAAAAAGGCCGAATACTACAGCACATTCGTCCCAGGAGAAATCGTCCTGGCCGACGACTCCGGCCTTGAAGTCGATTGCCTCGGCGGCGCTCCCGGAGTTCACTCCGCGCGCTACGCTGCCGACCAGCCTCACCTGGTGGGAACCAACAGCGATGATCAGGCCAACAACGCGCGCCTGATCCGCGAGGTCAGAAAAATTCCCGCGAAAGACCGCACCGGCCGCTTCGTCTGCGTGATCGCCGTCGCACGCGACGGACAAACCCTGAACGCATTTCGCGGCCAGGCGGAAGGCTTGCTTCTCGATTCTCCCCGAGGCTTGGGCGGATTCGGATACGACCCGCTGTTCTATTTTCCGTCCATTCAAAAAACCTTCGCAGAACTGACGCCTGAAGAAAAAGCACAGTACAGCCACCGCGGCGCCGCCTTCCGCCACTTCCTTGACTGGTACCTCACTAAGAACTCATAACCGGGAACTCGGGAACTGGCTTCCTTGACTTCCCTTCTGCGTCACCGAGATAATAAAAGGTTCTTAAATCATGGCTGAGGTCACAAGGGGTCCAGTGGCGACAACCGCCAGTCCGACAGCTCCCGTGAGCAACCACGAAGGCGTTCCTCCTCTGCGCGCCGGCCAGGGACATTCGTTCCTGCTCCGCAAGCTTCACTCTCTGAGCGGCATCATTCCGGTGGGCGCATTCCTGGTTGAGCATTTCGTGTCCAACGCCTTCGCCACCCGCGGCCCGGGTGCTTACGCCAAGCAAGTCGAATTGCTCTCCAGCTTTCCGTTTGTCTTCTACCTCGAGCTGTTCGGCATCTGGCTGCCCATTCTCTACCACGCCCTCTACGGCTTCTACATCTGGTTCCGCGGCGAGAGCAACGTCACCGACTATCCCTGGGCCGGCAACTGGATGTTCACCTTGCAGCGCTGGACCGGCGCCATCGCCTTCTGCTACATCGTGTGGCACACCTGGCACCTGCGCTTCAGCGGCGTGCACATCCTGTCTCACCCCGACGCCGCATTCGGCAAGGTGCAACTGGAGTTTCAGCACGCCTGGGCCCTCGCGTTTTATGCGCTGGGAATTTTCTGCGCCTCCTGGCACTTCGCTTATGGACTGTGGCTGTTCGCCGCCAAGTGGGGAATCACCACCGGCGACGCGGCCCGGCGCAGATTCGGCTACGTCTGCTTCGCTATCGGATTGCTGTTCATAACGGTGGGAGGGCTTACCATGCGCTCGTTTTTAAATACCCCGTTGCAGCCCATAGGTCCGGAGAGCCGTATGCATGATTCCCTTGCTGGCGCGGTAGCGCCCGGAAACAGATCGCGGTAGACAGGAAATCCAAACTAGATGGCATCAAATCCGAAAATTATAGTGATCGGCGGCGGCCTGGCCGGGCTCTCCGCCGTCATCAAGATTGCCGAGATGGGAGGGCACGTAGACCTGTTCTCCATTGTGCCGGTGAAGCGGTCGCACTCAGTCTGCGCCCAGGGCGGCATCAACGCAGCCAAGAACCTGAAGGGCGAAGGCGATTCTACCTGGCAGCATTTTGACGACACGGTGTATGGCGGCGACTTCCTCGCCAACCAGCCTCCGGTCAAGGCCATGTGCGACGCCGCTCCGGGCATCATCGATCTCCTGGACCGTATGGGCGTGCCTTTCAACCGCACGCCCGAGGGATTGCTCGACTTCCGGCGCTTTGGCGGCACGCTGTTCAACCGCACCGCTTTCGCGGGCGCCACCACCGGTCAACAACTGCTCTACGCACTCGACGAACAGGTGCGACGTTACGAATCCGAAGGCAAGGTCCGCAAGTTCGAACACTGGGAATTTCTTTCCGCTGTACTCGACTCCAACCGTGTCTGTCGCGGCATTTGCGCAATGGACTTGCGCTCCATGGAAGTTCGGACGTTTCCCGCCGAAGCCATCATCATCGCCACCGGAGGCAATGGAGCCATCTTTGGCAGGTCGACCAATTCGGTCGTGTGTACCGGCTCGGCGCAATCGGCGCTCTACCAGCAGGGATGCTATTACGCTAACGGCGAGTTCATTCAGGTCCATCCCACTTGCATCCCTGGCGAAGACAAACTGCGCCTGATGTCGGAGTCGGCGCGCGGAGAGGGCGGACGCGTCTGGGTCCCGAAAACTCCCGGCGACAAACGCGACCCACTTTCGATTCCGCAAAATGAACGCTGGTACTTCCTGGAAGAGTGGTATCCGAAATACGGCAACCTGGTGCCCCGCGACATCGCCACCCGCGCCATCCACAAAGTGGTGTACGAGCACCACCTCGGCATTGACGGCAAGCCGATGGTCTATCTCGATCTCACGCACATTGACCGCAAGATTCTCGACCGCAAGCTCGAAGGCATCCTGGAAATCTACGAGAAGTTCGTGGGCGACGATCCCCGCGACACTCCCATGAAGATTTTTCCCGGTATGCATTACACCATGGGCGGTCTGTGGGTGGACTTCACGCAGGCCACGAACGTCCCCGGCATTTACGCAGCGGGCGAGTGCGAATATCAGTACCACGGCGCCAACCGGCTGGGAGCCAATTCCCTGGTCTCCTGCATCTATGGCGGATTCGTTGCCGGGCCAACCGCACTTAACTACGCCTGCAATCTCAAGGCCGCGCCGGGCAATGGCTACTTCGATATCGAGCGCAAGCGTCAGGAAGAAAAGCACGCCACCCTGATGAAATCGGATGGCACCGAAAATCCGTTCAAGCTTTGGCGCGAGTTGGGCGACCTGATGACCAAGAACTGCACCGTCATCCGTTACAACAAGAACCTACAGGAAACCGACGCCGAATTGTGCAAACTGCTGGAGCGCTTTCGCCACATCAACCTGAGCGACCGCACGCTGTGGGCCAACACCTCGGTGGTCTTCGCGCGGCAGCTCTACAACATGTTGCAACTGGGGCGGGTGATCGCCCAGGGCGCCGCCATGCGCGACGAGTCGCGCGGCGCACACTACAAGCCGGATTTCCCCGAGCGCGACGACAAAAACTGGTTGAAGACGACAAAAGCAACATTCGCCCCGGATGCCGACGAACCGAAATTCGAATTCGAGCCAGTGGACGTTTCGTTAATTCCACCGCGCCCAAGAAGATACGACGCAGTGAAATGATTCACGTAGGGGCAGGTGTCCCACCTGCCCGGCCGAGCAAAGCTCGGCTTTGATTTAAGGGATCGAGACCTTGGCGAGCTTTGCTCGCCCGCCCGGACGAGGGCGTCCGGGCCTACGTGGTTTGAGCTAAAAGCACATGGCTAATTCCAAGTCTGTACTCTTGAAGATAAAGCGCCAGCCGAACCCCAATGTCCGGCCCTACTGGGAAGAATTCGAGCTCCCCTGGCACACGGGTATGAACGTGATCTCGTCGCTCATGGAGATCGCGGCCAACCCAGTCACCCGCGAGGGCAAAGCCACCACGCCCATCACCTACGACTCGAACTGCCTTGAGGAAGTCTGCGGCTCCTGCGCCATGCTGATCAACGGACGCGCCCGCATGGCCTGCTCCGCCCTTGTGGACAAGCTCGAGCAACCCATCCGGCTCGAGCCTTTTTCGAAATTTCCCGTGGTCCGCGACCTGGCGGTCGATCGCAGTGTTCTGTTCGAGAATCTCAAAGCGGTAAAAGCCTGGGTCCCGATTGACGGCAGCTACGACCTTGGCTCGGGCCCCCGCATGACCATGGAGGAGCAGGAAGCGGCCTACCCGCTTTCCCGCTGCATCTCCTGCTGCTGTTGCATGGAAGCCTGCCCCCAATTCAATGAGGACACCGGATTCGTTGGTGCGGCCACGATTTCCCAGGTCCGCCTCTTCAATACTCATCCCACAGGTGCCGCGTTGAAGCGCGAACGCCTTGCGGCCCTAATGGGGGATGGCGGCATTCAGGAGTGCGGTTATGCCCAGAACTGCGTTGAGGTCTGTCCCAAAGACATTCCTCTCACTCGCTCCATTGCTGAGGTAGGCGGCGATGTCATGAAACAGGCGATTGGTGATTTGTTCAGGAAGTGACGCTCATCGGTAACACCACTAAAGTGGCGTGCCGGGAATTGTCATCGCCAGACCGCAGAGTGTCATTCAGAAGCGACAAAAGCTGTGCGCATAGGGCCTTTGGGCCCGTAACCTCTTGTAAATTACTTACCCCCTCATTGGCATCCCGGTTGCTCCTACATATAACGGTTGCCACGGGCGCGCCGTTAGCGCGAGTTAAGTAACCAAGGGTAACGCCCGGGGGCTCTTTCAGAGCCACCCCGGGCAAAAAAAAGCCCTTGTTTTTGTGCAGCCGGGGTTTAGAATACGCGCCTGTCTCAAGCGCCCTGGGGCAAACGCAACAAGACAAACGCAACAAAAAGTTCAAGGCCACTTCGTGAAACGTAAGATTCAAAGCGCGACACTTCTTTTTTTGCTGGCCACCCTCTGTGCGCCCGCTTTTGCTCTGCACAGCTACGTTGCGCCACGTCGCAATCATCGGGTCCGTCGCGCTCACCTTCGTCGCCTCCGCTGGAATCCCGTGTTTCGTCCTTCTCGCGAATCTCTGCTGCTGCAGAATCAAGAGATCGACCGGATGGATTTGCCCCGCATTAAGGATGACGCCGAGCTTGAACAACTGAAAGCCAGCGAAGATCTGGTTCCGATCGTCGCCGGCCCCACACTTCGCTTCGATCCGCGCCTCGATCCCGACCGGCGCTACTGCCGTCCCTGGACGCGTGAGTTTCTCGATGATCTGAGCGCGGCTTATTACAACCGTTTTCATACTTCCATTCAGGTGAACTCGGCGGTCCGTACAGTGAAAGTGCAGAAGAAACTTCGCCGCCACAATCGCAATGCCGCGCCCGCCGAAGGCGAGATCGCTTCTTCGCATCTGGCCGGCGTCACGGTTGATATTCAGCGCCGCAGTCTGAGCCGCGAACAGATCAAGTGGGTCCAGGACTACATGCGACCGCTGAAAGAGCAGGGCCTGATCGAACCGGAAGAAGAGCGCCGTCAGTGGGTGTTCCACGTGATGGTCTCCGGCCGCTACACCGACTGGCGCGAGTCCATGATGCTGGCCGGCGAGCAGCCGATTCCGCAAGCCTCCGAAACCGCAGAACTGCCACTGCAATAACGCCCAGCCAGGTTTGCCATCCTGATCGGAGTGTCACGCTTCGCTGTTCTCATTCCCACTCGATCGTCCCCGGCGGCTTCGACGTGACGTCGTACACCACGCGGTTCACACCCTTCACCTCATTTACGATCCGGCTGGAAATCGTTTTCAGCACTTCATGTGGCAGGGGCACCCAGTCGGCAGTCATACCATCTTCGGAATGAACCGCACGCACGGCGCAGGTGTAGGCGTAGGTACGCTGGTCGCCCATCACGCCCACTGACATCACCGGCAGCAGGACGGCAAAACTTTGCCAGATTTTGGTGTAGAGACCGGCTTTCTTGATTTCCGTTACCACGATGTCATCGCACTCGCGCAAGATTTTCAGTCGCTCGGGAGTGACTTCGCCGAGGATTCGGACCGCCAGGCCGGGTCCCGGGAAAGGCTGGCGTTGCAGCACTTCTTCCGGCATGCCCAGGTCGCGGCCGATCTTTCGGACTTCATCTTTAAATAAATCTTTCAGCGGCTCGATCAGCTTGAGCTTCATTTTGTCGGGCAGGCCCCCCACATTGTGGTGGGTCTTGATAGTCTGCGACGGGCCGCGCACCGAGCGTGACTCGATCACATCGGGATAGAGCGTGCCCTGCACCAGCCACTCCACCTCGCCTTCCGCCTGTTCGATGCGCTGGGCCTCGGCGTCAAAGACTGCGATAAATTCGTTGCCGATGATCTTGCGCTTGGTCTCCGGATCAGTGACACCAGCGAGCTTGTCCAGGAAACGATCGGTGGCATCGACCGCGACCAGGTGCAGGCCAAGCTTATCGCGCAGGCCGTGCTGTACTTTTTCGAACTCGTTCTTGCGCAGCACACCGTTGTTGACGAATACGCAAGTGAGGCGCGAAGGGCCCGTGCCGTCGCGCATGGCCCGGTCCACCAGGGTAGCAGCCACGGCAGAATCGACGCCACCGGAGAGGGCGCAGATAGCTCGTCCCTCGCCCACTGTCTGCCGCACGGTGGCGATGGTGGCATCGATGAAGTGCTGCGCCGTCCAGGTGGGTTGGGCGCCGCAAATTCCAAGAGCGAAGTTGCGCAAGATGTCGGTACCCGACTGAGTGTGGCGCACCTCGGGATGGAACTGCACCGCCCACATTCTTCTCTCCGGAGCCTCAATGGCAGCCACGGCACTGGGAGAACTGGCCACCAGGTGAAAACCGGCGGGCAGTTCTACCGCTTCGTCGCCGTGCGACATCCAGACCGAAAGTCTTGCGGGCAGGCCCTCGAAGAGACGGGACCCGTTCTGGATTTGGACGTCGGCATGACCGTACTCGCGCTTGTCGGCGGCCCGCACCTTGCCGCCGAGGGAGTGCACCATGAACTGGAGTCCGTAGCAGATGCCAAGCACGGGCAAGCCCAACTGCAGCACCCGCGGATCGGCGGGCGGAGCGTCGGGGTCATATACCGACGAAGGACCGCCGGAAAGAATGATGCCTACCGGGGAATAGCTGCGAATTTCTTCCAGCGTGGCGGTGCAGGGCAGCACTACTGAAAAAACATTCTGTTCACGGATGCGGCGCGCGATGAGTTGCGAATACTGCGCCCCGAAATCGAGGACTACGATGGATTGGGTTTCCACGGACGAGTTTCTCAGATTGCGGGGGGCGTGTAAAGAGGTAACGTGGTGGGGTGTGGTGGGGTAACGTGGTGGGGTAGTGGCTGAATTTGCTCAGATTAAGCCAGTACCCGTGGTGAGAACATCAGTTTATGGTTTCTAGTTCTCAGTTCTCGGTTCTCAGTGTCTGGATGTCGCTGGGAATAACGGATGGTGGTTCGATCATGAACACATATGCGGCCAGACGGCCGACATAAAGAAAATCTACCGCCGCGAAATAGAGCAGGGTGACCAGCAGCAGGCCGCCGAATACCATGCCCCCGGGAAGCACCGCTGCAAAACCCAGGGGGAGTGCGGCTGCGGAGCTGGCAACGACGAACATGCCGGTGTGGGCCACGCTGAACCAGGTGACAGCGGCGACCAGGGAACCCGGTCGAGCCCGGCAGAGATCCGTGGCAGCGGCCAGAGCCGCGAAGGTGGACGCTCCATCATTGACCACGAAAATCGCGGCCAGGGAAAGATACCAATTCAAGAGCAACCATGCCAGGCCGACCAGCATGGTTAACATCCAGAAAATCAACAACACACTTCCAGGGGAAGGATTGTCAGGCGGCAATGCAGCCCGGGCCGCCAGGATGGCGCCCACAACGCCCACAATTGCGGCCAGAAATGTGGCTGCACGCAGGGAGTTCAGGGCGAGGAGCGATGTCAGTGGTACGCGGCCACGAGAACCGTGAAAGTGTTCAACCAGGGTTTTGAGGGTGGCTGCGCGGCCGAGGGAGGCGAGCACGATCCACGCCAGACTCAGCGCCAGCATAAGCACAGCCAAAGCAGTCGTGGCGCGCGGCGCACTGCCCTGGAAGATGCGCGCGAGTGCCTGCAATATCAAGACGGGCTGCCGCGTGCGCAATAGCAGCATCTCGCCCGCTGTGACCGGCAGGGTGGCCAGATATTCGCGGATTGAGAACAGGAGCCCTGCGGCCGCCGCGAGACCGAAACTCCATCGCCAGGCAATTTCAGCCAGCCCCAGCAAGGGCAGCCGAAACATGATTTGAAATCCTTCCAGCGTGGGTGAGCGCCGCTTCATCTATTTCAGGATAACTCAAGCACCGCGATAGCAGGGCTTGGGTTCCCCAACATCACAGATCTTTACAGCAACCCTGCGGCGGGACCAGCGCATCATTCTCAGTAGTTTCTATTTTTTATCCATGGCGAGGACATGCCTGTCTTACGCGGGCATCGCCTTACTTACCCTTACTAAATGTTGGCCAAACAATTTAGTACCTCTATAAACAAATCGTTGCCAAATTTGGCAAATCTCAAGTTGGGGTAGCGGTGGAAAGTTGGGGAATGATGTGGAGTTCTTTGAGTTTGAGGCCGAGTGTCATGGCCTGTTGGCCGAAGGAAGTGAGGTAGTACTTGTAGGTTTTGCCAATCTTCTTGATTAGGCCGTGGAGGCGGAGGCGCTTTAGCAGGCGTGAGATCTGGCCGCTGGTCATGCCCTGGAGTCGAAGTCGCAGGCTTCTGCTTGGGAAGCCACTGATATTGAACTCCCCGCGGAGAAGGGACTGGAACAATTGCTGGTCGTCATCGTCGAAGAAGTTGAAGCCGCGGTAGGAGCGGCCGTTTTCTTCCACGGCGCCTGAGATCTTGTTTAGTTTATCGATACCCGCGGTATCGTCTTCGAGGGTGGAAAGGAACTCCAGATAGCGGCGATGGGCTGCTAGCAGCAGTTCTCGCAGCGCAGGCAGACTGTAGATCGGCTTCCGCATGTCGGCATATTTCATTTCTTGGCTTCCGTCCCGATGTTCTACCTCGCGGTAGTGCTTGAAAAAGGAAACATCATTGACCGTCGTCTCAAGCCGTAGAATCAAGCCCAACTTGTCGTACAGCTTGAGCGAGACGGGCCCCATGGTGTGTTGGATCCGCGTTCCTTCGATGCGGATGTTATAGCGATTGCCCATCTCATCCTGGTAGTTGCCGTGCAACTTCTTCCCTAAAAAAGTGGCGATGTTGTCGGGCTTGACGGCGTGAATGGCGGTTCGTGTCAGGTTGGCATAAAGAGGCTGAAGATCGGCTTGCCGGCGGAAAACGATGTCGGTGGCGTATTCGGCCTGATCCAGGCTCCAGTGATCGTGCACGCCGAAGGAACCAAAAATTGGGCAAAACCGCTGCCCAAACTCGTCCAATTTCGGGTGGATCCGTTTGACTTTCCAATCCTCGGCCATGCGTTGCGCTTCCTGCCAATCGCCAATTTCTACGAAGGCATGGTCCAGCAGTGGGTGAGGGATTTTGCGCTTTCGCCATTGAGCGGCTAACCAGCTATGTCCGTTAAAGTAAACCTGCAAACGGCACGGCAACCAGGTGGGCACACGGACGTAGTCAACCCCAGTTCCTCGTCGAGGAAGTAGAAATAGTAGTGCAAGCACTGGCCGTCGTCCGGCTTCCAATAGTTCTTGCCGGTCTGCTGGTTGTGCCACGGCGGATAGGTTGGGCAGGCTGCCATGGCCGACAGCATGGCGACCAGCCCGGGGTGGTACCCCCGCTGGGCCAGTGCGGCTTGCACCAGCTCTTCTTTGCCTATGTTTTTCTTGCGGATGTGTTCGATCTCCATTCCGTTCTCAGCCGCCAACCCCTCCGCATTCTCCCGCAGCTGTTCGCGGAACGCTTGGGCAAAGCGCGGGTAGTCCAAGATCCGCACCTGGTGCGCCTACAGGTACGAGGTCATCCCCTCGGCGAAACAGATATTCGGCAAGGTTCCAAACACCAGGATGCGGTCGTAGCAGGCAAGCACCCCGGCGATCTGATTAGCATGTCGCTCCGTCAGCAGTGTCAATCCCATCCAGGCATAATAATCTCAGACCTGTTGGGTTCCGGCTATGCCGGCTTAGGAGAAAGATCATGAAATATATGGAGTATCTGGGCGGAGCGGCGCTGGTCGGGCTGCTGCTGTTGCCTGCCAGCGCATTTGCCAGGGACAAGAACGAAGGCAACCTCAAACTGTTCGACACGGTGCGGGTTGGATCGACTCAACTGCAGCCGGGCAATTATAAAGTGGAGTGGAATGGCGCCCGACCCACGGTCAACGTAGATATTCTGCAGGACAAAAAGACGGTGGCGACCACTTCGGCCAAACTGGTCGGCTACACCTCAGGGTACGATGAGGTCGTGACCGAACCTGCTAACCAGCAAAACTCAGGCCAAGGTCCTCGAGGAAATTGACTTCGGCAAGCAGAAGGAAGGCTTGCAGTTCAAACCGGCGAGCTAGACCAATACGCGGCGTAGCGAATGCAGGCGGGCAAGGGCCCGCCTTTTTGTTGCCCGCCGGTTTCAACGCACTACGATACTTACGCGCTTTCCGGACACCAAGATCGTTCTCACACCTCGAAGATCACGAGTCTTTTTTTCTATCGGAGGCAGTGGAGACGATCTGAACCACAACGTTCGTCAGATTCCTAGCGTTAATGACCTTAATTGTCGCCTTCCCCGCGATCGTGGCTTTGATGTTGGCAATGGCCGCCGTGATCTTGCCGTCGGCCAAAGCGGACTCTGTGAGCACATCGTCGGGCGCATCTGCGGGCACGGTAATCACGCTGCGGAGCTTGCCATTCACCTGCACCGGGATTTCGATTTCCTCCTCCTTGGCCAGCGCAGGATCGTACTTCGGCCAGGGCGCGCGCAGCAGGCTTCCCTTCTCGCCTAGCATCTCCCAAAGCTCGTGGGCCAGGTAGGGGGCGAAGGGGGCCAGCAACAGCGAAAGGGTGCGCTGCGACCTCGGCCAGCAGGGGACAGGGACAGCCTTCGCGGCCGAGTCGCCCGCGGCCGGATTCTCCACGCTTTCCACGGCGTAGAGCTTCGTTCACCAACTCCATGATGGCGGCGATGCAGGTATTGAAGTGCCAGCGCCCCTGGAAGTCGTCGCTGACGCGCTTGATGGTCTGGTGCAGCTTGCGCTGGATGCGCCCGGGCCGCCGGCGATCAAATCTGTCGGCAACGGCTGGCGCCACGCCGGATCGTGCGGCCGCGCATTGCGCACACGAACCGGTACACCCGCCCCAGAAAGCGCTGAATGCCTTCAATGCCCGCATCCTGCCAGTCGAGATCGCGGTCGGGAGGCGCGGCGAACAGCTGTACATGCGCGCGGCGTCGGCGCCGTAGCGCGCGACCATCTCGTCCGGCGAGACCACGTTGCCCAGGCTCTTCGACATCTTCGCGCCGTCCTTGATGACCATGCCCTGCGTGAACAGGCGCTCGGCGGGTTCGTCGTTCTTGACCAATCCCATGTCGCGCATGAACTTGGTCCAGAAGCGCGAATAGATGAGGTGCAGAATGGCATGCTCGACGCCGCCGATGTACTGATCGATGCGGGATCGCAAACCAGTAGCCGCGCATTCTCGCAGTCGAACGGGCTGGTCGTTGCGCGCGTCGGTGTAGCGATAGAAGTACCAGGACGAATCGACAAACGTGTCCATGGTGTCGGTCTCGCGCCGCGCCGGGCCGCCGCACTTCGGGCAGGTCGCATTCACGAACTCCGGCACGCGGCCCAGCGGCGAGCCGCCGGTCAAGCGTGATGTCCACATTGTCCGGCAAGATCACCGGCAAATCTTTCTCCGGCACGGGCACGATGCCGTCCTTCTCGCAATAGACCATCGGGATCGGCGTGCCCCAGTAGCGCTGGCGCGAGATGCCCCAGTCTTTCAGCCGAAAAGTGACCGTCGCCTTGCCGAAGCCTTCTTCTCGGCGAGCGCCGACATCTTCTTGATCGCTGTCCTCGCAACTCAGCCCGCTGAACTCGCCGGAGTTCACCAGCATGCCGTCATGCGTGGTAAAGGGAAGCTGCGGCTTCGACCGTGGTTTCTTCCGGATCGTCGGCACTGGCGGCAGGATCACCAGCCGGATTTCGATCTTGTACTTCTTCGCGAACTCGTAATCGCGCTCATCGTGCGCCGGCACGCTCATGATCGCGCCCGTGCCGTAGTCCATCAGGATGTAATTCGCCACCCAGATCGGCACCTTCTCGCCGTTGTAAGGGATTCATGGCGTAGCGGCCGGTGAACACGCCGTGCTTCTCGATGGCGCCAATGTCGCCGGTTTCTTTGGCTTTGCGCTGCTCGGCGATCAACTGTTCGACTTCGCCGCGCAAGTCAGGCGTTGTTCGCGGTCAAGTCGAGCGACCAGCGGATGCTCGGGCGCAAGCTGCACCGAAGTCGCGCCGTAAATCGTGTCCACGCGCGTGGTGAACACGTGATCGTCGAGCCGGCCGGGCCGATCAGCGCCGTCCAGTTTGAAATCCACCAGCGTGCCTTCGCTGCGGCCGATCCAGTTGCGCTGCATGGTGCGGACTTTTTCCGGCCAGCCGTCCAGCTTGTCCAGATCGCGCAGCAACTCGTCGGCATATTGGTGATGCGCAAGAACCACTGTTCCAGTTCGCGCTGCTCGACCGGGTGTCTTCATGCCGCCAGCAGCATCCGCCGACCACCTGCTCGTTGGCCAGCACGGTGGCGCACTTGCGGACACCAGTTCACCTTGCTCTTCTTGCGATAGGCCAGGCCCTGCTCGTAGAGCTTCAGGAAGAACCACTGGTTCCAGCGGTAGTAGTCGGGCAGGCAGGTGGTGACTTCGCGCGACCAGTCGTAGGCGAAGCCCAGGCGCTTCATCTGCGCCTTCATGTTGGCGATGTTGCGCAGCGTCCACTCGCGCGGCGGCGTGTTGTTCTTGATGGCCGCATTCTCCGCGGGCAGCCCGAACGAATCCCAGCCCATGGGATGCAGCACGTTGTAGCCGTTCATCCACATGTAGCGGGCCAGCGCGTCGCCAATGGAATAATTGCGCACGTGTCCCATGTGCAGCGCGCCCGAAGGATAGGGCAGCATCTCCAGCACGTAATACTTCGGCTTGGTCGAGTTGGGTTCGGCGGCGTAGAGCGAGGCATCCTCTGCCAGCGCTCGGCCCATTTGCTCTCGATGCGCTGCGCATCGTAGCGCTCGTCTCGGCGTCGCGAGCGTCGGTTTGTCTTCCTGTGGCATAGAAGGGATTTGTTCAGCGCAATCATTCATATTACAACGAGCAAGGTTCGGGACGAGGGGGTGGCAGGGGCAAACGGGTTTTCCCCGGGGGTGTCCTCAGGTCAGCGTCGAACAATCGTGGAGGGGCGGAAGAGCAGACCACTGCGGACAAAGCCGCCGATGACTGTCGTCGGAGACCAGGATTCGATTTCCCGCCGGGTCCCAAGGATATGCCCCTCATCGCGGGCGATTTCTTTCGAGTAACGCGTGGCTGTGCTGTCGGGTGAAGATAGTTGGTGCAAAGGCCTGCTTATGTCAGCTACAAATCGACGATGACGATGGCAAAGAACGGGCATTTACTGCAGCCGAAACGTGACCTCCACGTTAATCTGCGCCGCCACAAGTTGGCGATTTCTCATTGCGGGGCTAAACCTCCAGTGAGCCACACATTCGAGTGCCTGAGTGTCCAAGTCTTCACCCATGCTTCTCCTGACCTCTAACACCTCGGGAAACCCTTTCTCATTCACCGCTATCCGCAGTACTACTGTTCCTTCCAATCCTTTGCGCCGTGCAGCGTCCGTGTATGTCGGATCAGGCATGTCTATCGGCTTGGGTGGACCCACCCCGCCAGAGTTCGTCCGATATACGGGTCGATTCCCCTTCTAGCTCGGCGACAATGTCATTGGACCGCTGTTCGGAGAAGCTTTCAAGTCCAGTGTCTTTGGTTTCCAATATGTAGCGAGTCTGTCCATTAATTGGCCGCCTTGGAACACTTGTGACAAAACCCTATTCACCTGCGAAACATCCGATGCCGACAGCTCAACAAAGATGCGAACTCGATCGCGCGTGACCAGCGGCGTGACTCCGACGTCCGAAGGAAGGAGAGACGTCTGGTTGCCCACTTCTATTGTCCTAAGAGCAAGAATGACTCGCCGACCATCTATCTCCAAGCGCTCTGGAGTGAGTACAAGCTTTTCAACTTGCAGCAATCCGCTTGTCGACCATGGCCCGGCGACTGCCTTGCTGACCATCGCGCCCGATGAATCAAACTGCAACTTAGATCCGAAGCAAGAATGTTTTAGAGACAGGAGCTTGTGGTCATACATGCTCTGAAGATCATTCTCCAGATCTTTTCGGTCTGCGGCTCTGGCGTCATGGGGGGAAAGAGCAGCGAGGCAACAAAGAAACCCGAAATGAAATATTTTGCCGTTAATTGCGCTTTTACAGCAGCCCTTATGCGGAGACTCATGGTCGCTGCCTGCTGACGGAGACTTCGAGTTGAGAAAAAGAACGCCAGCATAACACGGTGTATCAATTGCGATGAGTCAAAGGATTACTGTCATGAAAATCGCTGGATGTCAGTGCAATCGCTTGTTCGCAACAGCTATCGCTGACTCGTGCCATTTCGAAGAAATGCCACGCCGAAGCCCTGGTCTTCCCTCAGCACTCTAACCTAGGCCCTCTAGCGCATGTTTGACACTTTTGGGAGGTCCGTAGTGGCTAAGCTTCGTGTTTTCAATGCCAGATCTCTCCGCAGCAAAAAAATGTAGTGACAAATAATCGTTCGAGTGTGCTCACATTCCTATTGAATATGCGGATAAACCTGCGGTATATGTAGTGTCGCAGGAGGCCGTATGTTCCTTCGCTCGGTCAAGGCCCCCAATGGTCGTCATCAGTACTTGCGTTTGGTCGAGTCGGTGCGCGAGGGCAAGAAAGTCAAGCAGCGCGTGGTCGCCCATCTCGGACGAAGATCAACTGGCTCCCCACCTGGACGCACTGATCCGCCTGCTGCAAGACGAAACCCAGGCTCCGCGCTGGGTGCCGATCCAGGATGTCTCCGCGCCGCGCGCCTCCACTTGGGGGCCCATCCTGGTGGCGCGCCACTTGTTCAACCATCTATCGCTGGGCACGATTCTGGATGCGGAGCGTCCGTTGCGGCGCCACGGACAACTGCTGTCAGAACGCATTTTCCCGTTGCTGGCGAATCGTCTCACTCGTCCTGGCAGTGAGCACGCTCTGGCGCAATGGCTGGAAGACTATTTCGTGTGCAATGCTGAGGGCAGTCGCTGGATGCCGGTGTGGAAGCAATCCCGCCGGGTGAAGGTGGACTTTGAACAGTTGCGACTTTGGTATCAAAGTCTGGATGATCTGCGCGCACAAAAAGCGCGCATCGAAAAGCAAGTCTTCTTGGAACTGCGGAATCTGTTCAGCTTGCGCCCGGACTTGGTGTTCTATGACATAACCTCCACCTTCTTCGAAGGAGCCGGACCGACGGAGTTGGGGCGATTCGGCTACAGCCGTGATGGCAAACCCCGCAACCGGCAGATCGTGATTGGCGTCGTCATGATGGATGGTTGGCCGATTGCCCATCATGTGTTTGCCGGCAATCGTCTGGATCAGACCACGGTCAACGAAGTGGTGCAGGACCTGAACCAGCGATTCCAGTTGGAGCGAGTGGTATTCGTGGGCGACCGTGGCATGATGACGATCGGCACGGTGAAGCAACTGCGAGAGACAGCAGGGGTACTTGCTGGGACTGCAACGCCGCAATCGCAAGGACACTTTCGACTATATCCAACAGGCAGAGACGCGCCGCGACTGGCAACTGTGTCCGGGGGGAATCGCGGCGGGGGAAAAGGCGGTAGTGCCGCAGACGCGGGTGGTGGAGGTTGCGGGGAAAGAAGCCGGGGTGCGCGTGTTGGTCGTGCATAGCGAAGAAAGGGAGCTGTACGAACGCAGCATGCGCGAGCTGGCGATGGGACGAGTGCGCAAAGAACTGGAAGCCTTGACCGCCCAGGTCGACAAGGGGGAGTTGAAAGAACCGGACAAGATCGGAGCCGCGGCGGCCCACAAACTGTCCCGCCACCATGGCCATCGCTATTTCGCTTGGGAGTTGCAGCACGGCAAGTTTTGCTTCTTCGAGCACCCGCTCCATCTGACCCGGGAGAAGGCGTTGGAGGGCAAGTACGTAATCCAGACCGAAGAACAAAATCTTTCCGCCCTGGAGGTGGTCGCCCGCTACAAAGAGCTCAACGAAGTCGAGCGGGGCTTCGCGCACTTGAAGGGCTTGCTGGAGTTGCGTCCGATTTATCACCACAGCGATGAACGCGTCCAGGCACACGTGTTCGTGGCCGCACTGGCGCTACTGTTGGACCGGGCGCTGGAAAAGCAACTGCGCGCTGCCGGTAGCCCTCTGTCCAGTCCATTTGCCTGGCAAGCTCTGGAAACGATCCGCTGCGTCGAACTGGAGTTAGGATCTCGCCGCAAACTATGCGTGACTCGCGGTAATCAAAATGCCCAGCAAGTGCTTCGCATCCTGGGCATCACACAACTGGACCCGCCCACCCCAGAGAAGGGACAAGAATCGCTCATGTAGTGACCAACCTCAAAACCCGCCCCCTTATCTTCTTGGAGTTACGGGCCATAATGTCAAACATGCGCTAGAGACTCATCCGGAAGGCCCCCACGGGAAGGATGTCCCAATCAGTCTGACGGCTTTCCCAAGAAAACCAGGCGGAACTCAAGATCGGAGCGATCCTTTCGGTGGTAGAAAGCTGCCGTAGGTTGAAAGTCCAGGTGCGCGAGTATTTGCGCGCTCCCTATATGGATCGGATTCCTTCGACCAAGAGCTACGGGACGCATTGAGTTCTCCGCCAGGTCATTACTCAACTCCAGTTCCGGATATTCCATCCCACAGGGTAAGCACGTAGTTGCGGGCCTTGGCCAGCGCGCCCCCAGGCAGTGCCGTCGAGCGTGCGCCTTCGACCTGCTTGCGTATCTCATCCAAGAGCGGTCGTGATTGTTGCTGAGGCAGAGCATGGCGTGCCTCCAGGCTCAGTGCTTGGCGACGGGCTTCGGCGTCGATGGCAACGAGTTCATCGATCCGCGTTACGATCGCGGTCGCCACCCACCTCTGCTCCAGCGGTTGCACACCTTGTCGGCTGTTTTCGTGTGTGATCCGAGCGCAACCCGGGTGGGCAGCACCTGTGCGCACGTCGTATCAGGCTCCGCAGCATCTTTTCCACTTCTTGCCACTGCCGCAAGGGCAGGGGTGGTTGCGACCATTTTTGGGCGTCGCGGTCGGAAGCGTCTGCCTTTTCACGGTACGGCCACACAACCGCCTGAGCAATCCCTGCCGCTTGGCAAGCAGCGAATCTAAGTCGGGACGGCATTCTAGACGATTCCAGAAGTCCTGTTCGGAACACCGAGGGTTCTTTTCTGGATCGACCCAACGCACCTTGCCCTCGCGATATCGGTAAGAGAGCGACAGGGTCGGCCGCAGGGGTTCGTCCCGCTCGCTGGGAAAGGCGAATAAACGAGAGAACGGCTTCCTGGCACAGGCATTTCGGATTGCAACAGTATTGGTCGTCGCTCAGCCAAGGTTCCTGCGCATGAGTGAACTCAAGCCGCCTGGCAAACGGAAAAACGTCTGGATATCCCACCATGGCGCCAGTCAGAGCTTCTGGTGGAAACGAGATCTCGACCTGCTCCAGGTCCGTGTGTCCGTCCAATACTGTTTGAGTTCCCAGTAGATGCGTTGAGCCGACTCCATTCTTCTTCGCCACTTTCAGCCGCAACCGCGGTCGCCAGAGCCCGTGCCGTGGGGATCGGCCTTTAGTCTGTAAATTGGTAATCTCCTGTCGTTCAAGATCCATCTCCAGGCATACGACGATGGGGGCACGAAGGCTGGCTTGGGCATCTCAGTGAAGCACTTGAGGGTAACGTGGTCGCACTGGCAGGTGGGGTTCTCGCAAACGATGGCTTCAAACCGATACCTGCGCCGCCACGTCGCTTGTATGAGCAAGTGGCCTCTGCTACTTGGGGTCGTCGATAACATAGAGCACATTATAATTTTGAATGGATCGGCGATGTGGCGGGTGCTTCGAGCGTGGGACCGAATGGCGGTGGGCAAGCGAATCAACCTCGCGAACCACCAATGGAATCGCACAGATGTGCACGGTTTGCTTTTCCTTCAATTCCCCCTTCAAATCCGCTGAAAAAATTGCAGAGCGCAAAAGGCGCCTGTTCACACCACGGTCGGTTGCGCTAAAAAGTTTTGACAAAGATTAATATCTATGCTATTACATAGACATGCAAGGTCTGGAAATCATTACGTCACCCGTTTACAAGGCATCGGCGCCAGGGCGGGAGGTGAAGTGTATGCCAACATCCCCTGCCCTTGGCTTCCGCCTCAATCTCGAGTCGGGCCAGACCGTGACCTGGAAAGTGCTCGACCACACCCATTTGCTGTTAGTGCGTTTGCCGGAACGGAAGCAACTCCAGGGCGAGGCTGTGCCCCAGCCCCCGGCCCGGAAAAGGGCGCGGCGAGCCCGGGAGCAGCGGCCATGATGGGCAAGCGTTCTGCGCAAGACAAGCTGTTTGCCGCCGATCATGTCTATCTCGACTTTGTGGGCCGGGACACCCTCTAGGGTATCTGGCGCAGAACCGGGAGCAGATGTTTCGCGATGAAGACTTTGCCGCTTTGTACTGCCCAGACGATGGACGCCAATCCGTGCCTCCCAGTGTGGCGGTGAGTGTGCTGTTCTTACGGGCCTACGAGGGGGTGAGTTTTGCCGAGGCGGTGGAGCGGACCAGTAGGATCTGCGCTGGAAGGTAGCCTTGGGACTGGAGATGGAAGAGGTACCGCTGCAGAAGAGCGCGCTGCAGGAGTTTGAGGCCAAGCTAGTGCTGCACAAAATGGAAGAGCCGATCTTGCAGAAGTCGATCGCAGAGGCCCGGCGCGCCGGATATTTGCAGAATCGCAAGATTCGAGTGGCCCTGGATACGACGCCGATTTTGGGCAAGGGAGCGGTGAAGGACACCTACAATCTGCTGGGAGAAGGGATCGAGATGTTGGGGCGGCGGTTCGCGGAGGTAGAGAAAGAAGAGGTTACGGCGTGGGCCGAGAAGCAGGGGCTGAGTCGCTATTTTGGGAGCAGCCTGAAGGGAGAAGCCGGGATTGACTGGGACGACAAAGGGCAACGGGAGCAGTTTTTAACCGGATCGTGCAGGACCGCGGCGCCTGCTGAGCTGGCGAGGAGATCCAAAAGCAGCATCCCCGCAGACGGAAGCCATTGCCGTCACCGCCCTTTGCTGCTCGGCTGATCGCGCAGGACGTGGAAGAAAAGCCGGGAGGCGGCTTTCAAGTAAAGTCGGGCACCGCCAAGGATCGGGTCCTCAGTGTTCACGATCCGGAGATGCGGCATGGACGCAAGAGCGCCAGCAAGCGCTTCAACGGACACAAGGCAGCGGTGGCGGTGGAGATGGAGAGTCAGTTGATCACGGGGGTGGAGGTGCTGGCGGCAATGCTGGGGATCAGGAGAAAGCTCTGGAGTTGGTGCAGCAAAGCGAACGAGTGCTGGGGGCGAAGGTAGAAGAAACGGTGGGCGATTGTGCCTACGGAGGCGGCCCAACGCGGCGAGTCTTTTCGGAGGAAGAAGAATCCTGACGGCCAAGGTGCCGGCGAGTCACAACCGCAATTGTTTTTCCAAGAGTGAGTTTGAGATCGATTGGATCAGATGGAAATGCGTTGCCCGGCAGGCCAGAGTACGCGCGACTATCGCTCTGCCGGAGAAGGTCGAGGGGGCCAATTTCTCCAGGCCTGTTGTCAGGCCTGTCCCCTGCGCTCGCAATGCGTCCGTGGGCAAGGGCCGCGGAGTATCAACATCCAGGCCGAAGAACGACTGCAGCAACAGGCCCGCGCCCATAACCAGACCGAGGCGGGGCGGCAGAGCTTGCGCGAGCGGGTGGTGGTGGAGCATCGGATTGCGCGCCTGGTGGGATTAGGGATTCGCCAAAGTCGCTACTTCGGGAAAAAGAAAACCCGCTGGCAAGTGGTGATGGCGGCGGTAGTGGCGAACCTGAGTTTGGTGGTCGGGTACTGCCTGCGGCAGGCTCAGAGCCCCGACGCCGCCACCGCAGCCCAGGCCTCGGTACAGCCTACCCACGTTTTCTGGCGGTCCTTTCGACCTTTTGGGCCCGATTTCTTCGCCTGAACGCCAACCCCGACTTAGGCGCAGTGTTAGGCGCAGGGTAATGAATGCGAGGCGCACAACAAACCATCCAGTCGCGCGCACTTTACCTCAGACCGAAACGCCGGTTT